>NZ_KI421492.1:65184-122763 GCF_000473065.1 Bradyrhizobium sp. WSM1743 | reverse complement strand
CTGCGCGGCCGCATCGTCACCGTCGTCGACATGCGGGCCCGGCTCGGCCTGCCGAGACCTGAGGACGGCAAGACGGCGATGGCGGTCGGCGTCGACCTGCGCGGCGAATCCTATGGCCTGCTGATCGACCAGATCGGCGAGGTGCTGCGCCTGTCCGAGGACGGCAAGGAGGAGAACCCCGTCAACCTCGACCCCCGCATGGCCAAGCTCGCCGGCGGCGTCCACCGCCTCGACGGCCAGCTCATGGTCGTGCTCGACGTCGATCGCGTCCTCGAGCTCGAAACCAAAGTGCAGATGGCAGCGTAAGCCAACGAAAACATCGAAGCCGGAGAACCAAAATGAAAACGTGTTTGGTCGTCGATGATTCCAGCGTCGTACGCAAGATCGCGCGCCGGATCCTGGAAGGCCTGGAGTTCGAGGTCACCGAGGCCGAGGACGGCTCGAAGGCGCTCGAGATCTGTCAGCGCAAGCTGCCCGATGCGGTGCTGCTCGACTGGAACATGCCGGTCATGGACGGCTTCGAGTTCATGGGCCACATGCGCCGCCTGCCCGGCGGGGACCAGCCCAAGGTCGTGTTCTGCACCACCGAGAACAACGTGGCTCATATCGCTCAGGCGCTCTCTGGCGGCGCCAACGAGTACATCATGAAGCCCTTCGACAAAGACATCATCGCCGACAAGTTCGCTGAAGTTGGTCTGATCCCGGTCGGACAAGCCATGGTCTGAGTGTGTCTGGCCCAAAGTGTTTGGGCCAGAGTGTTCCAGTACAGCTTCGAAGAGGCCATCCGTGACCCCGACCGAGTATGAGTATCTGCGTAAGTTCCTGAAGGATAATTCCGGTCTCGACCTGTCAGCAGACAAGCAATACCTGATCGAAAGCCGCCTGCTGCCGCTCGCCCGCAAGGCCGGGCTCTCCGGCATCGCCGATCTCGTGCAGAAGCTGCAAGCCGGCTCGCGCCAGCTGATCACCGACGTGGTCGAAGCCATGACCACCAATGAGACCTTCTTCTTCCGCGACAAGGTCCCGTTCGAACATTTCCGCGACCACATCATGCCGGAGATCATCAAGGCGCGCGCCGGCAAACGCAGCGTGCGCATCTGGTGTGCCGCCGGCTCGACCGGCCAGGAGCCCTATTCGCTGGCGATGTGCCTGAAGGAGATGGGCGCGGCCCTCACCGGCTGGCGCGTCGAGATCATCGCGACCGACCTGTCGCAGGAGGTGCTCGAGAAGGCCAAGGCCGGCGTCTACAGCCAGTTCGAGGTGCAGCGCGGGCTGCCGATCCAGATGCTGGTGAAGTATTTCAAGCAGATCGGCGAGACCTGGCAGATCAATCCCGAATTGCGCGCGATGATCCAGCACCGCCAGCTCAACCTGCTGCACGATTTTGCCCAGCTCGGCACTTTCGACGTCATCTTCTGCCGCAACGTGCTGATCTATTTCGACCAGGACACCAAGATCAACATCTTCAACCGCCTGGCGCGCCAGATCGAGCCGGACGGCTTCCTGGTGCTGGGCGCTGCCGAAACCGTGGTCGGACTGACCGATACGTTCAGGCCGCTTCCGGAGCGGCGCGGCCTCTACAAGCCGAACGACCCGCGCGCGGCGGCGGCCAAGCCGGTTCTCGCCGCTACGGCGCCGCCGCGCATGGCGGCGATGGCGGGACGATAAGCATGGCCGAGGATGGCAAGGGCGCGGAGCGCGTGACATTCAGCCGAGGTTATGATGTCTGCATCATGGCCATCGATGGCACCTGGCGGCGCGACTGCAAGCTCAACGCGATCTCCGACACCGACGCCATTCTCACGGTGGAGGGCTCGATCCAGGGCTTGAACCTGAAAGAGTTCTTCCTGCTGCTGTCGTCGACGGGCCTCGCCTATCGTCGCTGCGAGCTGGTCCGCGTCAACGGCGCCGAAATGGACATCCAGTTCCTGCGCGGCAAGAACAGGAAGAAGCGCGGTACGGCCGGCGGCCACGACGCCGCGGCGTGATCTGGCCGCAGTCGTCGCCACTCTTTCCGATACGTTGCTTCACAATTGCTGAAAATATCAGAATCAATTGGCCGCATCAGCTTTACGTGCCCTAAGCGCGAGCCGTGTATCCGTTGACGGTCTCAATCTCAGGATACGGCAATGCCCAGAAGTTCTCTTTCCCCCATCCCGTCAAACCTGCCCGACGTCGCCGAGCGGCGTGCGCTTCAGCTCCTGGTGGTCGACGATGACGCCACGCAGCGCCGCCTGATCACGGTCGCCGCCAAGCAGGCCGGCCACGAAGTCACCGTGGCGCCATCCGTGGCGGACGCGATCGAGAAGCTCCGCGCTGCGCGCTTTGACTGCGTGACGCTCGATCTCGTGCTGGAGGACGGCGACGGCATCGACGTGCTGCGCGAGATGGCGAGCGTGAAATTTGCAGGCTCCGTGATCGTCATCAGCGGCATGGACGGCAAGCGCCGCAGTGCCGCCCGCAGCTTCGCCCGTTCCGTCGGGATCGAGCTTCAAAGTCTGCCGAAGCCGCTGGATCTCGCGGCTCTGCGCATCAGCCTCGCCAATCTCGGCAAGACCGCGATGGGCCTGCCGGCGATCCACACCTGGGGCGGTGTCGCCAACGACGCGATCGTGGAACGGCACCGCGCCTAAAGCGCGGAGCTGCTATGCGATCGGACGCGGTCGTCCGCCGCGCTATTCGGATTCCGACAGGCATTGCAGGGCGTGGCCGAGGCCGGCCCGGCAGGCGTTGAGGGCCGCGTTCGCGGTGGCATAACGGGGCGTGACGTCGTCGAGCAAGAAGACGTCCGCGGAACCTTCCGGATCGCTGCCGTGTTCTTGATCCATGGCTGCGGCGATCCGGCGCATGCTGGTCTCGATCTGTGCGATCAGTAAGCGAAGGTCCGCCGCAATCAGCTCACGGCTCTCGACTTCGGGCGTTGCGACAGGAGGCGGCGTGTCGGCCAAATTTAGCATGGATATTCTCCGTCAGCTGCAATTAGGCGCCACGCCGCTACTTGTGCGTTAAGTCCATGTCCCGTACAAATACGGGTGGGCCGAATCCGCGCCGAGCGCCATAACGATTGGCGCGGACGCGAGTCCTTCATGCCAACCGGATGTGGCACATGGCCGAACAAAGCTCTCGCGGTGAAATCTTCGTGGTCGACGACGACCCTGCCGTTCGCGACACCTTGTCGATGGTGTTGAAGGCGGCGGGCTATGAGGTGATCTGTTTTGCGGACGGCGCAGCGCTGCTCTCCGTCGCGCGAAACCGCACACCGGCTGCGATCCTGCTCGACGTGCATATTCCCGGAAAGTCGGGTCTCGACATCCTGAAGGAGTTGCAGGGCGAGGACTATCCGGCGCCGATCTTCATGATCTCCGGGCAGGGCGACATCGCGATGGCGGTGGGCGCGATCAAGAGCGGCGCGCTCGACTTCATCGAGAAGCCGTTCCGCGGCAGCGAGATCGTCGGCCGGCTCGACGAGGCGATCGGCGCCTATGCGCGCAGGCAGGCGGAGAACGCGTCTCCGAAATTCGGCTCGCTGCATTTCCCCGGACGCGAGCCGTTGACGCGCAGGGAGCGCGAGGTGCTGGAGCAGTTCGCCTCCGGCGCCTCCAACAAGGAAGCCGGCCGCACGCTCGGCATCAGCCCGCGCACAATCGAGGACCACCGCGCCAACATCATGAAGAAGCTCGGCGCGCGCAACGCCGCCGACCTGATCCGCATCGTGATGACCGCGGCCCAGCGCGCGTCGTAGCTCGCGAGGTCTTTTTCTCTCGTGCCCCGGACGCAGCGCGTCACATAGTGATGCGCTGCAGAGCCGGGGCCCATACCTCCAATTGCAAGGCAAGCAGTTCTGGGTCCCGGCTCTGCGTCGCAGCGCTTGCGCGCTGCGCCTTGTCCGGGACACGCGATGGTGCTCTATGCCTGCAGCGCCTTGCGGATGATCCGCGCCAGATCCGATTTGCGATAGGGCTTTGCGAGCAACAGAACACCCGAATCCAGCCGGCCGTGGTGGATGATCGCGTTCTCGGTATAGCCTGACGTGTAGACCACCTTGAGATCGGGGCGCGTCTTCTGAAGCTCGTCGGCGAGCTGCCGTCCGTTCATTTTGCCGGGCATGATGACGTCGGTGAACAGCAGGTCGAACGGCTTCCCGGCGGCGACGATCGCGAGCGCCTCGGCGGCGTTCGCGGCCTGCAAGGTGACGTAACCCAGCGAATGCAGCTGCGCCAGCACGTAGTCCCGCACCAGCCGGTCGTCCTCGACGACGAGGATCGTCTCGTGTCCGCCCTCGATCGTCGCGGGCGTCACGCCCTCGCCGACCGCTGTCGGCGTCTTGCCGGGCGGCAGATACATCTTGATCGTGGTGCCGTGGCCCTCCTCGCTATATATCTTGATGTGACCTGCGGACTGCTTGATGAAGCCGTAGACCATCGAAAGCCCGAGCCCGGTGCCTTTGCCCGGTCCCTTCGAGGTGAAGAAGGGGTCGAATACCCTGGCCAGCATGTTCGCAGGGATCCCGGTGCCGGTGTCGCTCACGGCGATCAGCACATAGTGCCCCGGCGGCACATCGTTCGCGCTGGCATACACCTCATCGAGATAGGCGACGCCAGTCTCCAGGATCAGCTTGCCGCCGCCGGGCATGGCGTCGCGAGCATTGAGCGCGAGGTTGAGGATCGCGGTGGTGAGCTGGTTGGGATCGACGATCCCGACGCAATTCTCGTCCTCGAACACCGATTCGATCTGGATCTGCTCGCCCAGCGTTGGCCGCAACAGCTTCGCGGTGTCGACGATCAGCGAGTTGATGTCGATCTCGCGCGGCTGCAGCGGCTGCTTGCGCGCGAAGGCGAGCAGGTGCTGGGTCAGATCGGCGCCGCGCGCGGCGGCCTCGTCGATCATCTTCGTGATGGCCGCGAGCTGCGGCTCTTTCGCGACCGCGTCCGCGAGAATCTCGATCGTCCCGGTGATGACGGTGAGAATGTTGTTGAAGTCATGCGCCACGCCGCCGGTGAGCTGGCCGACGGCCTCCATCTTCTCGGCATGGCGGATGCGCTCCTCGGCGGCCATCTTCTCGGTGAGGTCGCGGATGAATCCGTTGAACACAAAGCCATCGCGGCGTTTCAGCTCGGTAATGCTGAGTTCGACCTTGATAGCGGTTCCGTTACGGCGCTGGGCCTCGATATCGAAACGGCGGCCGAGGATTGCGGTTTCTCCGGTCGCCAGGAAACGCTCCATGCCGGCCGTGTGTGCGGACCGCTGAGCTTCTGGTATGATTAATGTGGTGAGCTTCCGGCCGATCGCCTCGCTACGAAGCCAGCCAAAGATTCTCTCGGCCTGCGAGTTCCAGTCCAGTATCGTTCCGGTTTCGTCGATTTGCACAAAACCATCGAGCGCGGTCTCGACGATGTTGCGGGCGAGGCGCTCGCTCTCGCGGAGCGATTCCTGCGCGAGCCGCGCCTCCGTCATGTCGCGTCCGACGAAGAAGAAACGCTGCGCCTGCTCGGACCAGTTGCCGAGCCAGGACAGCCAGACCTCGTGTCCGTTCTTGTGCAAGCAGCGGGTGTCGCCGAGCTTGCGATGTTCGCCACGCCGCACCGCGCGCATGTCCGCGCGGGACTGCTCCAGATGGTCGGGATGCGCGAAGTCGGCGCCGCTGCGGCCGATCATCTCGTCCGGCCGATAGCCGAGAATGGTCTCGCTGCTCGGGCTGATCTGCACGATATGGCCCCGCGCATCCATGACCATGATCAGGTCCTGCGACGTTTCGAAGATCTGGCGCCGCTCCTCGAGCTGCTGCTGCAGTGCCCGCTCGGCGCGGCGTGCCTCGGTCAGGCTGCGCGCAGATCCGGAGGCGCCGATGATCTCGCCCGACGGTCCCCTGATCGGCGAGAGGCCGAGCGAGATCTCGACCGGAGTGCCGTCCTTGCGCAGGCGCACCGTCTCGAAGCGTTCGATCGGCTCACCCCGCGCGATCCGCCGCAAATAGTCCTTGCCATGCTCACGGCGGTCGGGCGGCACAATGATCGACGTGGGCTTGCCGATCGCCTCATCCGCCGAATAGCCATAAAGACGCTCGGCGGCCGGATTCCAACCCGTGATGACGGCATCGAGCGTCTGCATCACGATCGCATCGTCGGAGGATTCCACCGCGGCGCTGAACAAGCTCTCGCGCGCCGCGTGATGGCTTCGCGCAGCCTCGGTGCGGCGATGCTCCTCGATCTCGCGTTCGAGCGCGGCTGTTTTCGCCCGGGTTTCCTCGACCATCTGGGCAAAGGCCCGTGCCAGCACGCCGGTCTCGCCGCTGGCATCGACGGGTATGTCCGCCGGCCGTCCGCTGCCGATGGCCTCCACCGCCTTGGTCAGACGCCCGATCGGGCGGGTCAATGAGCGCGCCAGCAGCACTGCGAGCGCGGCCGCGGCGAGAACGGCAAGCACGCCGACGAGCAGGGACGTCTTTTGAATGGCGGCCGGCACACGGCCGAAGACGGACGGGGGAACGGTCACGATGATGGCGACCCATTCCTTGCTCGCAAGCAGTGCCGGCGCGATGGCCGCGCCGCTCGGCCGGCCCGACTCATCGGTCGTGAGCCGCGTGGCTACGTCCGACGTGCCAGCCAGGGCCGAGAAGAATGGAAAGTCATTGCGCCAGTTGGTGGAATGGCCGCGCAATGAGCCGAATTCCTGTGTGCGGTCGGGATGGACGAGATAGTCGCCGCGCGAATTCACGACATAGAGCTCTCCTCCCGAACTCCTGGTCGAGCGGATGCGGTCGAGCGCCGGGCGCATGTCGATATTGGCGATGACGATTCCGAACGGCTTGTTGTCCGGCGTGAACAAGGGCGTCGCGACGCGAAGAGTCGGAACGTGCGGCTCCGTGGTCCCGCCCTGCCGCGTGGCGAGATCGACGGGCGAAACATAGATCTCGCCCGGCGCCAGCCGTATCGTTTCCTGGAAATAGGCTCGCTCGCCCTTGCCCTCCAGTTCGCCGTCGGGGACGATCCGGGCCGTCCCATTCGGGCCGGAGCGGTCGACGCGGACCAGCTCGCGCTGGTTATCGTCGAGACCGATGATTCGAAACTGTCCATAGCTGGGCTTGGCATCGATCTCGGCAGCAAGCCGGGCCGCGATGCGCTCGCGCCAGGTTTTCTCGGAGACGCCGTCGGAAGCGTCGATTCCTCCACCGAGGTGAGCGCGGATCAGGCCATTGATTGCCGCGGCGGAGCGATAGCCGGTCAAATCGCCGCGAGCGCCGGCGACGTAGGATTCGAGATTGGCTGCCAGCAGGCGGGACTGGGCTTCGACCCGCTCCAGGACCCGCGGAATGACGGCCTGTGTGGTGTTGCGATAGCCGAGCCATCCGACTGCGGCCACGGTGACCGCCACCAGCAGGATCATCGCGATGGCCAGCCGCGTTGCCAGCGTCGTTGCAAGTCTCATTGGGATATTCGCAGGAGTGGCCGTATCGCCGCGCCGTTTCTGCCTTGAGGAGGTGTTCTTGTCATCGGCGGCCGGAGCGGACATCGGACCCCTCCGTCTCGCCCGCCTTCAGGCAACCATCGACCACGGCAAGCAGTGCGCCGGGTCGGAACGGCTTTTGCAGGCTTGCCTAGCTTGGTCGCCATCTTCAGGAAGTCCGGCTCCGCCGGGGCCAGCGCCCGAATGCGACGCATCGTCTCCAGTCCGTCCATTCCGGGCATGAAGATATCGAGAAACAGCAGGTCGAACTGGCTGGCCTCGAACAACGCCGGTCCGTTGCGGCCATCGCCGGCGACCGTTACGTGATGACCGGCCCGTTCCAGCAGCAGCCGAATGGTGATCTGTACGGCCGGATCGTCATCCGCGATCAGGATGTTGGCCACGCCCGAAATCCTCCGAGGTCTGATGGAACGCCCCAGCGACCGCAAATCAAACCAATAAACACGAAATTGTTGCGCGGATTCCATCCGGCCTGCAAGCAGTTCGCGAGTGTCCCGGTGAATGCTCGTTTAAGCCAAAATTCTACGGCCAGGCCTATGCACGATTGCGTGCATTGGCCTTCGTGACGCCGATCGCCCTGTCTAATTGGCCAAATACTCCGGATGAAGACTCCGGATCTTGTCGAGCTCGCTCGGCGTGTCCTCGGGCCAGGGCGGGCTCGGTTGGTTCGAGAACCGCAACCTGCTCGACATACCTGCGGTCTTCGCAGGCCTCTTGACCGTGATCATCATCGGGCTCTTTGTCGAGAACCTGATCTTCCGCGCCATCGAGCGGAACACCGTCCAGAAATGGGGCACGCAATCATGACCAAGAAGAAGACGCCCGACCAGCTCCGCAGCGCGCGCTGGTTCGCGCCCGACGATCTCCGCTCGTTCGGCCACCGCTCCCGCACCATGCAGATGGGCTACGCGCCGGAGGAGTGGAAGGACCGCCCGATCATCGCGATCCTCAACACCTGGTCGGATGCGCAGCCCTGCCACATGCATTTCAAGTCGCGGGTCGACGACGTCAAGCGCGGCATCCTGATGGCCGGCGGCCTGCCGCTGGAAATGCCGGCGCTGTCGCTGTCGGAATCGCTGCTGAAGCCGACCACTATGCTCTATCGCAACCTGCTCGCCATGGACGCGGAGGAGCTGCTACGCAGCCATCCCGTCGATGGCGTAGTGCTGATGGGTGGCTGCGACAAGACCACGCCGGCGCTGCTCTTGGGCGCGACCTCGATGAACATCCCGGCGATCTATCTGCCGGCAGGCCCGATGCTGCGTGGCAATTGGAAGGGCAAGACGCTCGGCTCCGGCTCGGACGGCTGGAAATATTGGGACGAGCGCCGCGCCGGAAAGATCTCCGACAAGGATTGGCTCGACATCGAAGCCGGCATCGCCCGCAGCTACGGCACCTGCATGACCATGGGCACGGCCTCGACCATGACCGCGATTGCCGAGGCGATCGGCATGACGCTGCCCGGCGCCTCCTCGATTCCCGCCGCCGACGCCAACCACATCCGCATAGCCAGTGAATGCGGCCGCCGCATCGTCGAGATGGTCTGGGAGGACCTGACGCCGAAGGTGATCCAGACCCGGAAAGCCTTCGAGAACGCGATTGCGGTCGCCATGGCGATGGGCTGCTCCACCAACGCGATCATTCATCTGATCGCGCAGGCCCGCCGCGCCGGGCAGGACATCGGCCTCGACGATTTCGAGAAGGCGAGCCGCAAGGTGCCCGTCATCGCCAACGTCCGGCCCAGCGGCGATACCTATCTGATGGAAGACTTCTTCTATGCCGGCGGCCTGCCGGCGCTGATGGGCCAGATCAAGCAACATCTGCATCTCGACTGCATCACCGTCACCGGCAAGACGCTCGGTGAAAACATCGAGCATGCCGAAGTGCACAATGACGACGTGATCCGCTCGGTCGACAATCCCATCTACAAGGAAGGCGCGCTCGCCGTGCTCAAGGGCAACCTCGCGCCCGACGGCTGCGTCATCAAGCCCTCCGCCTGCGCGCCGCGCTTCCTCAAGCATACAGGACCTGCGCTGGTGTTCGATGACTACCCCTCGATGAAGAAGGCGGTCGACGATCCCGACCTCGATGTCACCGAAGACCACATCCTGATCCTGCGCAATGCGGGGCCGCAGGGCGGGCCGGGCATGCCCGAATGGGGCATGCTGCCGATCCCCACAAAACTCGTGAAGCAGGGCGTGCGCGACATGGTGCGCATCTCGGATGCGCGCATGAGCGGCACCAGCTATGGCGCCTGCATCCTGCACGTCTCGCCCGAATCCTACATCGGCGGCCCGCTGGCGCTGGTGCAGAGCGGCGATCGCATCACGCTCGACGTTGCCGCGCGCACCATCAATCTCGATGTGCCCGAGGCCGAGCTCGCCAAGCGTCGCGCTGCCTGGAAGCAGCCCGAGCGCCGCTTCGAGCGCGGCTATGGCTGGATGTTCACAAAACACATCAAGCAGGCCAATGACGGCTGCGACTTCGACTTCCTCGAGACCGATTTCGGCGCGCCGATCGGCGAGCCGTCGATTTATTGATGCTGTCGTTCCGGGGCGCGAAGCGAACCCGGAACTTCGAGATTCTCAGGTGCGCAACTGCGCACCATAGTTCGGCTTCGCCGCCCCGGAATGACGACAAGAAAGAGTACGAGATGACAAAACTCAGCGAAGCCACCCGCAACAAGCTCAAATCCGTCTCCACTGCCACCGTCGCCACCGCCTTGTTCAAGCGCGGCCTGCGCATCCAGATGATCCAGGACGTGCATCCGGTCGGCCCGGACCAGCCGACCATGGTCGGCGAGGCCTTCACGCTGCGCTACATGCCGGCGCGCGAGGACCTCAACACCATCGACGTCTTCAGGGATCGCTCCCATCCGCAGCGCAAGGCGGTCGAGGATTGTCCGCCGGGCGCGGTGCTGGTGATGGACAGCCGCAAGGACGCGCGCGCGGCCTCAGCCGGCGCGATCCTGGTGACGCGGCTGATGAAGCGCGGCGTCGCCGGCGTCGTCACCGATGGCGGCCTTCGCGATTCCGCAGAGATCGCCAAGCTCGGAATTCCCGCCTACCACCATCGTCCCAGCGCGCCGACCAACCTCACGCTGCACCAGGCCATCGAGATCAACGTCCCGATCGGCTGCGGCGATGCGCCGGTGTTCCCCGGCGACGTCATCCTCGGCGATGCCGACGGCGTCATCGTCATCCCCGCGCATCTCGCCGACGAGATCGCGGACGAAACTTTCGAGATGACCGCGTTCGAGGACTTCGTCACCGAGGAAGTCGGCAAGGGCCGCGGCATCTTCGGCCTCTATCCCGCCACCGATCCGCAGACGCTCACCGATTTTGCGGAATGGCGGAAGAAGAACGGGAGGTAGTTTCTTCGCCTCTCCCCGCTTGCGGAGTCTCCGCGACTGCTGGCGTGTTCGCGGATAGAGCCCCTCACCCCGACCCTCTCCCCGTAAGAACGGGGAGAGGGAGAAGAGTCACGCCTCCGCCATGCCCGCCGCCCACAGCGCGAACGCATACACGATCGCGACTTCGTCGAGCCGGTCGAAGCGTCCCGAGGCGCCGCCGTGGCCGGCGCCCATGTTGGTGCGGAGCAGGACCGGGCCGCCGCCGCTCATGGTAGCGCGCAGGCGCGCGATCCACTTGGCGGGCTCCCAATAGGTGACGCGCGGATCGGTCAATCCGCCCATCGCCAAAATCGCCGGATAGTCCTTCGCCGCGACATTGTCGTAAGGCGAGTAGGACAGGATGGTGCGAAAATCCGTCTCGCTCTCGATCGGGTTGCCCCATTCCGGCCATTCCGGCGGTGTCAGCGGCAGCGTGTCGTCGAGCATGGTGTTGAGCACGTCGACGAACGGCACCTCGGCGACGATGCCGGCGAACAATTCGCCGGCGCGGTTTGCGACCGCGCCCATCAGCATGCCGCCGGCCGAGCCGCCGTGGCCGACGATGCGCTTGGCGCTGGTGTACTTCGCATCGATCAGCGCGCGGGCGCTGGCTGCGAAATCGTCGAACGAGTTCGTCTTCTTCTCGCGCTTGCCGTCGAGATACCAGCCCCAGCCCTTGTCGGCGCCGCCGCGGATATGGGCGATGGCGTAGACGAAGCCGCGGTCGACCAGCGACAGGCGGTTGGCGCTGAACGAGGCCGGCATCGCCATGCCGTAGGAGCCGTAGCCGTAGAGCAGCAGAGGCGCCGAGCCGTCGAGCTTGAGCCCGCGGCGATGGAGGATCGAGACCGGCACCTCGGCGCCGTCATGCGATTTCGCCATGATGCGCGTGGTGACGTAGTCGGCAGCATCGTGGCCGGACGGGATCTCCTGCCGCTTGCGCAGCACGCGCGTGCGCTTGACCATGTCGTAATCGTAGACTTCCGACGACGTCGTCATCGACGAATAGGCAAAGCGCAAATTCGTCGTCTCGAATTCGTAGGAGCCCATCGTATCCAGCGAATAGGCGGCCTCGTCGAAAGCGATGGCGTGCTCTTCCTTGGTCGCAAGATCGCGGATCACGATCGCCGGCAGCGCATGCGCGCGCTCGAGCCGCACCAGATGGCCGGCATAGAGATCGATGTCGATGATGTAGATGCCGGGCCGATACGGGATCAGGTCGCGCCAGTTCGCCCGCTCGGGCGAAGAAAGCGGCGCCGTGACGATCTTGAAGTCGATGGCATCATCGGCATTGGTGAGGATGAACAGCTCGTCGCCACGGTCGGCGAGCGAATATTGCACGCCTTCCTCGCGCGCTGCGACGAGGCGCGGCGGCGCTTCGGGATTGGCGAGATCGATCAGCCGCTGCTCGCTTGTCTCGTGGTCGCCGCCGGCGATGACGCAGAAGCGGCCGCTGGTGCTCTCGTGCAGATGGGTGAACCAGCCGGCATCCTGCTCCTCATAGACCAGCGTATCGTCGGCCTGCTTGGTGCCGAGCTTGTGCCGCCACACCTGCATCGGCCGGTGATTGTCGTCGAGCTTCACATAGAAGAAGCTCTTGCAGTCGGCGGCCCAGACCACACCGCCGTCGGTCTCCTCGACGAGATCGTCGAGATCCGTCCCGGTCGCCCAGTCGCGCACGCGGATGGAGAAATATTCGGAGCCCTTGGTGTCGGCGCTCCAGGCCTGCCGCTTGTGATCATACGAGTGGCGGCTGCCGCCGAACTTGAAATATTGGTGGTTCTTGGCGAGCGCATCGCCATCGAGCACGATCTCGCCCTCGCCGCCGTCGCGCGGCATGCGGCCGAACAGCTCGTGCTGTCCGCCCTCGCGAAACCGGCGGAAATAGGCAAAGGGTCCGTCGGGTGACGGCACACTGGAATCGTCCTCCTTGATCCGCCCCCGCATCTCGCGCACCAGCGTCTTCTGCAGGCCCGCGGTGTGTCCGAGCAAGCTTTCGGTGTAGCCGTTCTCTTCATCCAGATATTTGCGGATATCAGGATCGAGCACGTTGGGGTCGCGCAGCACCTCCTGCCATTTCGCATCCTTCAGCCAGGCATAGTCGTCGGTCACGGCGATGCCGTGCCGCGTGAAGGAATGCGGCCGGCGCGGGGCGACGGGGGCGGTCTTGCTGCTGCTGTTGGGCAAATCGATCCTCGGCATAAAGGGGGCGTAGCTTGACCCTATATCAGATCGATGCCGGGGAACTTAAAGAAGGCTGATGCAAATGTGAGGCGCCGCGGCTGCGACACTCTCCGCCGTCGTCCCGGATCAGCGCTCCGCCCTGACAACGCTGCGCGTTGCCAGAGCTGCGCTTGTCGGGACGACATCGGAGTTTGTGGCGGGCACTTACGCCGCCACCTCTTCGCCGAGATACGCCACCGCCGCCTCCAGCCCGCCCTTGGCGTGCGGGATCTTCAGCGCGTTCAGGCCCACCTCGATCACGCCCAGCGTGCCGAGCAGCATCGGCGCATTCACATGCCCCATATGGGCGATGCGGAAAGCCTGTCCCGAGAGGTCGCCGATGCCGGTGCCGAGCACGACGCCGCACTTGTCCTTGCAATAGCGTTGCAGCACGGCGGGGTCGTGGCCGTTGCTCATGGTCACCGTGGTCACGGTGTTGGAGCGCTCGCTGGCCTCGGCCACGTTGAAGCCGAGCACCTGGCCTTCCGACCAGACGGAGACCGCGCGGCGAGCGGCTTCGCCAAGCAGGGCGTGGCGGCGGAAGGCGTTTTCAAGCCCTTCCTCGCGCAGCAGGTCGATCGCCTTGCGCAGCGCGAACAACAGGTGCACCGGCGCGGTGCCGGCATATTTGCGATAATTCTCGGTGCCCTCGCGCTCGCTCCAGCTCCAATAGGGCGTCGACATGTTCGCCTTCTTGTGCACCTCGAGCGCGCGCGCATTGGCGGCGACGAAGCCGAGGCCGGGCGGCGTCATCAGGCCCTTCTGCGAGCCGGACATCGCGACGTCGATGCCCCATTTGTCCATCTCGAACGGCATGCAGCCGAGCGATGCCACGGTGTCGACCATGTAGAGCGCGGGATGGCCGCTGGCCTTGATCGCCTTGCCGATCGCCTCGATGTCGTTCTGCACGCCGCTGGCCGTGTCGACCTGGACGACGACGACGGCCTTGATCCTGTGCTCCTTGTCGCGGCGCAGGCGCTCCTCGACCTCGTGCGGCCGCACCGCGCGGCGCCAGTCGCCCTTGAGCACCTCGACCTCGGCGCCCATCAGCGCCGCCGCATTGCCCCAGCCGATCGCAAAGCGCCCGCTCTCCAGCACCAGCACCTTGTCGCCGCGCGACAATACGTTGCTCAGCGCCGCTTCCCAGGCGCCGTGACCGTTGGCGATGTAGATGTAGGACTTGCCCTTGGTCACAAACAGCTTCGAGATGTCACTGAGCAGGCTCTCGGTCAGATCCAGCATCTCTTTGGAGTAGATGTCGATCGCCGGACGGTGCATCGCCCGCAGCACCTCGTCGGGCATCGTGGTGGGCCCGGGGATGGCCAGAAATTCCCGGCCCGCGCGAACGGTCATTGCTGTCAGTCCTTGTTGCTTGAGAACAGGATGGTGGGTCGCTGAGTCTCACTTTTACGCGGCGCGGCGCCGCAAGAAAAGCACGTAAAATGCAGGGCTGGGTTATCGCTTCGTCTCGCGGCAGCCGGCGGCCTCCGCCTCCTCGACCGAGCAGAACCAGCGGGTGCCCTTGCTGATCTTCATCTTGATCTGGGTGTACCAGCGGCTGGTCGGCTGGTGATAAATGCATTCGCCGGCGCTGTTCACATTGCCCTTGATGGTGCAGTCCGGCGAGGGCGCGACCGGCCCCGAGGCCGAGGCGAGCAGCACCGCATGCGCACCCTCCGGTGGCTTGGTGGCGCCCAGGATAGCGGTCTTCTTGTTGCGGACGCGCCAATCCCAGGGCGCGATAAAGGCGCCCTGCCACATGCCAGCTTTGGCCTCGCGTGCCGCAGCCTCGTCGGGCTCGTAGTCGTGCGAGATGCGGGTATAGGCTAGCGCCCAGCCGTTGCGCACCAACCATTTCTGGATGTCCTCGCCGCCGACGTCGCAGCGCGCCACGGTGCGGCCGCGCCGGTCCACCGACCTCGTGTGGCAGACCCAGGTCTTGCCTTCGGTGTATTTGGCGAGCTCGTCGCGGGCCGCGACGCCGCAGGTCCAGCGCTCGCTCTTGGTGTTGAGGCAGAGCTGATCGACCGCGGGCGCGTCGATGCCGCCGAGCCGGATGCGCGTGTTGCCGATCACCACGGCGTCGCCGGCGCGGACCTTTGCCGTGCCGGTGATGTCGGCGGCCTGCGCGAGCGAGGGGGCGAGCAGAGACAGCGCAATCAGGATCTTTCGCAACATGCCGGTCCGGTGTGATGAAAATCTCGATAGACGGCGCAATTGTGGTCGGCTTTTGGCCATCGGGCCAGCGTATGCCGAACAGATGGGCTTTCAACTTCCTGTCATTGGACCTCAGTCTCGTGTCCCGGACGCGGTGCGGCGTGCAACGCCGCTCCGCCGAGCCGGGACCCAGCAAGTTGCGCGCAGCGGTCTTGGCATGGGCCCCGGCTCAGCAGCGCACCGCTGAAAAGCGCTGCGTCCGGGGCACGTGGCCGTCTCACCCCCGCGCCAGCGCCCTTTTCGCCACCGCCAGCCCCATCAGCACGAACGCCGACGTCACCTCCGGCCCACCCACCAGAATCCGCGTCGGCGTCTTCATCTTGTTCCACTCATAGGCGCGGAACGGGCCGCGGCGGCCGCCTTCACCTAGCCCAGCGATGATGACGTTCAGCGCCGGTGCAAAGGCACGCGGGTCGGCGCCGAGATGGGCGAGCGCGATCAGCGCCAGCGCGGCGTCGAACACGTTCATCTCCGCGGCCATCAGCTCGCCCTTGACGTAGGACAGCACGCGGTGGCGGATGAAATCGAAATCGCCGTCGGGATCGATCGCGGCCTGCGCCGCCAGCGGCAATGCTAGAAAGGCGGCATAGCAGCGGCCGAAATAGGCGCTGTAGAGCTCCGGCAAATAATAGATGTGCGAGCGCGGGTTGGCGAAGGCGCCGCTCGCCGCCAGGCGCTTCTGGAAGCCGATGATCCGGTGCACGGTCGCGAGCCGTGCCGGCGTCTCAAGGATTTTCCAGCGTGCCAGGTTGCGAAAGCTGACCTCGAGAATGTCGAGATTGAGCGTGGGATCGAGATCGTTGCCGTAGGGACGCTCGCCTGCGAGATTGTCGATCCAGGTCGCAACCCCGCCCTCAAAGTCGATATTGTCGTTGAGCGGCACGGTCACCCGCGGCGCGTTGACGCCGGCGCGCACCTGATAGCCCGAGTAGAAATCCAGGAGCGGCTGGTCGATGATGGGGTCGGTGCAGCCGGCCTGCGTCGCTGCCGAGATCGAGCAGGCCGTGGTGTCGCAATCCGGCACGTAGATTCCGAAGCCAAGGTCCTGCTTGATTTGCGCGAAGTAGCGGGAGAACCGTGGATGCGGCGCCGGCGCGAGCGCGGTGATGACGTCAAAGCGCGCGCCGCCCAAGCCCTCGACCTCCTCGCGGCTGATGTTGACGCAGAAATCGACCATGTCGGCGATCGCGCGCTCCGCCGCGATCTTGTCGGCCGGCGAGGCGAGCCCGGTCTCGACATAGCTCAGCAGTGCCTCGATGAAGAATGCATCGTAATAGGCCGAGCGATGGCGGATCTGCACCGGCTCCCACATCGGCTCGGCAATGCCTTTCCAGGGCGGATTGACCACGGCGCGCGCCGGCGAGCGCGCGATGAAGACGCGGGCGAGATTGAACAGCAGCGAGGAATTCTTGTAGCCGCGTGCGTTCAGCCCCGTGAGCGCCATGATCAGCTCACGTCCGCGGAAATCGGGATCCCCGATCAGGTTGAAGGCGGCATAGGTCGGCAGGAAGCCGTTGCGGCGGTACGAACCGAGCAGATGCTGCGCGCAGTCGCGGATCGCGCCGTCGATCTGCGCGCTCTGCGGCAGGGCGGCGGTGAACGGCACCGGCGGCGGCTTGGGATGCTCGAGCGCGATGCTGTCGACGAGATCGGCGATCGGCCGCCCGACCGCCGCCCAGTCGGGCTGGATCTCGTCGCGGGCGTGGGTGAGTGCCTCGCGCAGCCGGCTCAGCCTGGCCTCGTCGCGCAGCTCGGGCAGGCCGGCGCGGCGGAGCAGTATCCGCAGCGCGGGATTGCCGAGTGCGGTCTTGTAGAATTTGGCCAGATGCGGATCGCCGCTGGCCGTGTCGGACAATACGGGATCGCAGACGTCGTATAGCGAGGGGCCGTCCTTCCGCGCCGTCAGCGCCCGGCAGGCGGCGCCGGCAAAATAATGAAAGCTCATGAAATACCTGGTCGCGGGGGGCCCGGCCGGGGCCGGCGAGCGCGCAGCCGTCCGCACACCACCCCCTGCAAGTCGTTGAAAAGGCTACCCGGATTCGCGGGAAATACAAATGTGATGGACGTCACGGAAAAGCCGGCACGAGGGGTGCGTAGTCGGCCTCCGGAAGGCTATGGGGGAACCAAAAATGCAGGAAACTGGCTCGGAGAATTAACCAACACATTCAGCTACTTAGCTCAAATTTTGAGCAATCTATTGCCCCAGGGCCTATATGCGGTTAAGGGTTTGTTTGGTGCGGCGCCGCAAATTGCGCGCAATTCGGGGGCACTTCCCCGGCCAATCCCTCAAACCTAAAGACGCTATCGCGCTACTCAAACAGTGTGCGCGCGCTTGGCTGGTCTTTGGCACAGGAAACGAACCGAGATGAATGTAAAGCAGCTCGAGCTTTCCCGACGTACGATCGCCGTCGCCGCCGCCCTCATCGGCACGGTGTCGCTCGTGATCGGCGCCCATGCTGCTCTCAACACGCGTGCGATCGACGCCGCCAAGGCTGTGACGACCGAGCAGATCACCGGTTCGATCGGCCAGAGCTCGCGCCTCGCGCTCGTCATCGGCAATGGACATTATCCCGACGCCAATGCGCCGCTGACGCAGTCGATCAACGACGCCCGCGCGCTGTCCTCGTCGCTGCGCAAGAACGGCTTTGACGTCGACATGGTGGAAGACGCGACCAAGGACGACATGGTCCGCGCCGTCAACCGCCTGAAGTCCCGGATCAAGCGCGACAGCGTCGTCATGCTGTTCTTCGGCGGCTACGGCGTGCAGGCGGGACGCGAGAGCTATATGCTGCCGGTCGACGCCGTGATCTGGAAGGAAAGCGACGTCCGCCGCCATGGCGTCTCCATCGACGGCGTGCTCGACATGATGAAGGAGCAGGGTGCCAAGGCCAAGCTGGTCGTGGTCGACGCCTCCCGGCGTAACCCTTACGAGCGCCGCTTCCGCTCCTACAGCCACGGTCTCGCGCCGATCAGCGCGTCCGACAATGCGCTGATCCTCACCTCCGCCTCGCCCGGCAAGGTCGTCGACGACGGCAAGGGCGAGCACAGCGTGCTGGTCAGCGAGTTCCTCAACAACCTCGGCAAGCCGGGCAGCGCCGAGAGCGTCTTCAACAAGACCCGCCTCGCCATCTCCCGCGCCTCAGAAGGCGATCAGGTCCCGACCGTGTCGTCATCGTTGCTCGAAGACGTCCATTTCGGCGAAGCCGGGGGCTAGTTTCTTACCTTCCCCTGAAGGGGGAGGGTCGATCGCGCGAAGCGCGAGCGGGGTGGGGTGATCTCTCCCCACGAACAGTGCCCGTGCCGAGAGATCACCCCACCCGCTTCGCATTTCGCTTCGCTGCATGCGAAGCGACCCACGGGCGAGCTACGCTCGTCCCGGACCCCTCCAGGGGAGGGTGAAGCATCCAGTTTCTCCGCGCGCTACTTCACCGCTTCCGCGCTCGCCATCACCGGACGCACCGGATCGCCTTCGCGCAGCAATGCGCCGGCGCGGGCGACGACGACATCGCCTTCGTTCAGGCCGTCGCGGACCTCGATATTGCCGCCCGACATCAAGCCGATCTCGACACGCTTGGTCTCGACGCGGTTGCGGCGGATCACCTGCACCACGGTGCCGGCGGATGAATATTGCACGGCGGTGAGCGGCACCGCGACGTTGCAGCTTTGCCCGGTCTTGATCAGCGCCCGCCCGCTCGCGTTCAGGAGCAGCCGCTTCTGCGAGGAGATGCCGATATAGACCATCCCCTGCTGAATGTTCGGCTCGACCGTCGGGCCGATGCGGCGCACCTTGCCGCTGATGTCGCCGGCGCCTGCGATCCGCACGGTGGCCTGCTGATTGACTGCGAGCTTGCGCACATCCGTGGTGGCCACGAGGCCGACGAGATCGTATTCGCTGCGCGCCACGATCGTGAACAGCGCCTCGCCCTTGGCCGAGGCGAAGTTGCCGATCTGCGCAGTCGAGGTCGCGATCACGCCCGCCACGGGTGCGGTGACCTGAAGCGTGCCGCCTTCGGGCAGCGCCAGCCGCGCCAGCACCTGGCCGGCGGTGGTGGTATCGCCCGCTTCCGCCAGCACCTCGGTGACCTTGAGGCCGGGTCGCTCGGGCCGCACCGAGGTTTCCTCCCGCGCGATGATCGTGCCGGTGGCTTCGACGATGTCGGAGAAGCAGGATTTCGCGACTTTCAGCACCGTGACCGCGGGCCCCTTGGGCGCATCGTCATCGGCGGCGCCGGCCGGATAGGGGGTGAAGACGAGCGCGCCGACAACGGCTGCTGGACACAGGTTTCGAACGACGGCACGGGACAAATGACGCATCGGAAATTCCACAGGGGCTATGCCTCCAATCGATAGCAGATGGCCGCCGCCCGCACTACGGCCGCGTGGTCCCGAGAGAGGATGCCGCGCCGCCGCTGGCAGTCGCGGCAAGTCCTTGATTAGTCGCGGGATTGGAGAACAGGTTCGCTCGAAGACGTCACGGCGCAGGGGCACGGACACCTGGGTGCGATCGCCCGGCTCATCAGTCAGCCGATGCTGCACGTTCAGGCCGGTCTGAGGGCATTTGAAGACAATCTGTCGGTCCATAGCCGGTGATATGGCCCGAAGGCGGACCCTGCGAAATTACGGGTGTTTACGTAGGTCCGCCGCCGCAGCCCCTCACGGCAGGCTCAGGAATTCGACCCAGTTCGGCTTCTTGCCGGTGGGGTAGGATTTCAGCCTGGCCAGCGCGCCGCTGCTTTGGTCGATGGCATAGACCGTCATGCTGTCCGAGAGCTCGCCGACCGCGGCGAGATAGCGCCCGCTTGAATCGATCTGGAAGCCGCGCGGCTGCTTCTCGGTCGGCACGCTGCCGATCGTGGTCAGCTTGCCGCTTGACCCATCGACCTTGTAGGCGGTGAGCGTGCTGGTGGTGCGCTCGGAGGCGTAGAGGAAGCGGCCGTCCGGAGTGATGTGGATGTCGGCGGCCCAAGGTTTGCCGGAAAACCCTTCCGGCAGCGCAGTGGTGCGCTGGATCTCGTCCCACGCGCCGCTTTTGGCTTCATAGGTGAATGCCGCGACGTCGCCGTTCAGCTCGTGGAGGAGATAGACGAACTTGCCGCCCGGGTGAAACACGAAGTGCCGCGGCCCCGATTTCTCCGGCACCTTGTGGGCCGGCGGATCGCTTGGCGTGAGCGTACCGGCGGCGGCGTCGAACGCGAAGCTCAGGATCTGGTCGGAGCCGAGATTGGTCGCGAACACGAAGCGGTTATCGGGCGAGGGCAGGAAGGCGTGGGCGTTCAGCCCGGTCGGGATCACCTGCTTGGGCTCGCCGACGACGCCGTTGGCAAGCAGCGGATTCAGCGCGACCTTGTTGCCGCCATAGGAGGCGCTGAACAGGAACTTGCCGCTGCGGTCGACGGCGATATGGGCCATGCTGTCCGCGAGCGGTCCGTTGCCGAGATGGCTGAGCTGGCCCGTCTTCGGGTCGATCGCAAAGCTCACCGCAAGGTATGGCTGCGAGCGGATGCCGGCGATCATCACGCGGTGGTCGGGCGTGATCGCGAGCGGCGTCGAGGAGCCGGGCTTTTCGACGCCCTTGAGGGCGGCCGTCTGCACGAGCGTCATCTCGCCGCTCTCGCTCATCTTGAACACGCTGATGTCGTTGCTGTCGGCGTTGCCGACATAGGCGAAGGTTTCGGCCATGCCGGCACGGACTCCAGAAATGAGAATGAGACAAGCGAACAGGACGGTGGCGATCGCAGCGCGTGGCGCGCGCGATGCGATGCATCGGATCGGTCTCAACATGGGCTCCTCCTGAAAGCCGGCTCGCGGCATTGTCGTTTTGCGGGCGAGGATAGCGGGAGGCGCGCCGCCGCACCAAACTCCAATTGGGATCGATCGATGCCGAAATCGTATCGGTCAGGATAGCGAGTTAACGCACCGCCGCCGTGCGGGAGGGCAGATGCGGGCCGGACGGGCGGTCCGGCGGCCCGAGCATGGTCCACACGGTGACCGCAACCAGGGTGGACGTCATGATGGTCCAGACGATCAGTCGTTTTCGCATCAGGCCAATCCCTCGGTAGAAATCGCGATGCACCAGGGCGCGCCGGCCATCGTGCACTACAAAGATGGGCGGTTCTATGAGCCCGTTCACAGTGCGAAAACGACCGATGCTGCTGCGAACCAATGCCGTGCGAACGCATTGAACCGCATGCCCCGCGAAAACGATCTCGAAGGAAGGCCCGACATGGGCGGCAAGCATGGCGGTCAAGCCGGCCAGCCCAAGCTTGCGCCGCGTCCGCACGAGGGCGAACGCGACGAGGACGTCGTGGCAAAGCGCCACACCGGCCAAACCGATCGGGCGCCGCCACCGACCAAACACAAATAGCGCCTCGCCCGCCCGCGCGCCGTTGCGGCGGGCCTCGCGCCGGAAACGCCGGCACCGCGATGCGGTTAGGGCGTGAATGAGAAAAGGGAGGCTGGCTCGTGTTTTGGATCTATTGGGACACCGCCTGGTCGCTGATCATCAGCGGCATCATGGTTGCCACCATCGTCAGCCACCCCGACGCCGAGTTCGCCGAAGTGCGGGCGGCCCGACGCTCGATGTGAGCTTCCCGATCCCGCGGCTCGTCCCGGCTCACGTCATGCTGCCGGGCATGAAGCAGCGGATCCTGGGACGGCCGTTGACGTAATAAGGCCAGACCATGGTGCGCCCGGCGCGGTTGGGCTCGGTGATGACGGTGTCGTCGGGCACCTCGATCCAGTTGCCGAGGAGCCGCACCCGGTAATGTCCGTCCCGCGTCTCCCAGTCGACGTCGGCCAGCGCAGTGCCGTCGGCGTCGGCACAACAAGGACCGCCGCCCTTGCTGTGCAGGCTCTCGAACCAGCCCTTGAGGGGAGAGTTTGCATAGCGCCCGTCGTCGCGGGCCTCCGCGGAGAGCCCGATGATGGCCGCAACCGCGACGAGAGGGATCATCCTGAAAGCCAAGACCGCCATGTCACCTCGCTCGCTATCGCACGCGCGCGCCACAGCGCAGCGAAAAGCCGCCTGCGACGCACGTGATGCAAAGTTAGCCGATGCCCGCCGGCCGGAGTTCCCGGCCGTCTCAGCGAGCCGATAACCGCGAACTCGGAGGTTTGATCCTATTTCGCGGAGGCGGTCGGGTGTCATGTGCAAGGTCAGCAAGTGAACCGAAGCGCACAGGCGAGGGGGCCTGCTTGTCTGGTTCGGAAGATCGGCTACAGCTGAACAAAGGGCAGGAATGACTTGGGAGGGGACATGTCCAACACGGGCTATGCACTGGCAGGCTTCGTCTCGTGGGCGCTCTTTCTGCTGGTCGTGATGGAGGCCATCCGAACGTATCTCGTGGCGACTGGAAAGGTTGCGGCCAACGCCTTCGCGCCGGACAACTCCGGACTATCGCCCTTCATGCAGCGTCTCGCACGGGCTCACGCGAATTGCGTCGAAGGTCTACCGATTTTCGGCGGCTTGTTGGCGATCGCGATCATGGTATCGAGAACAGATGTTACGGACCCTCTGGCGTTTTGGTTTCTTGGCGCACGGATTGTGCAGTCGATCATCCATCTCGCGTCGAACAGTCCGACGGCAGTAAGCCTCCGCTTCACCGCGTTCGCCGTCCAGATGGCGATTGGCATCTACTGGTCATGGAAGCTGATGGTCTAAGGACTGCTGCGAGTCACCAGTGCCGTCTCTGCTGTGATGCAGGAGTCCGAGTCGGCGGATTCGATGCCGCGGCTCGAAGCGACACTCACCGCTTGATCTCCCAGGTCAGCGCTTCCGCATTGCTCTTGGCGAATATCCTGGGCACGTCGAACTTGCCGGTCTTGAGGTCATAGCGGCATTTCCAATCCGCCAATCCCTTGACGGCGACGTTCTTCGGATGCTTGTCCATTTCGCCGGACAGCGAGATCAGGAGGTAGCGGTTGCTGGGCCAGTCGACGCCGAGCCAGCGATAAGCATCTTCGGTGCCCTTCATCAGATTGGCCGAGATGTGGTAGTCGAGCTTCATGTTCTTCGTGTCGGGCCTGCTGTGAAAATAGGCCCAGGCGAGATCGCTGAGCGATTTCTTCGTCGCGTTGACGAAGGTGCCTTTCTCGGCCCGGTAGAGCAAGAGGTCCTGCGAGCCCGAGCCGGTCTTCTGCATCCGCACCAGCCATTGCGAGTCGCCCGTGAAACGGAACCCGGCCGGATAGCCCTGCTCGGGCTTCAGCTCGGTCATCTCTTCGCCGCGTCGCGCCCAGACCTGCCATTTGAGGTCGAGATCCTCGTTCTCCTTCTTGTACTGTTCGAGCTTGGTGGCGCCGTCGGGCGAGGTGAAGGCGAGATCGGCATCGTCGGAAAGAGTGAAGCCGGGCGGCGGACCGGAGGCGGCCAATGCGGGCGAGGCGGCGGCCGTCAGGACAAGCGCCAGCCATCGCGCGGCACGGGAAAATACGGTCACGACAAAAATCCCTTGAAGAAATGCCGCGGTGCGGCCTTGATCGTTGGACACCCGCACGGTCGCTCCGGTTCATCCGCGCGAGGCATAATCCCATCGACCGTCTTGCTGCCGCAGCCAAATCGGCGCACTTTGCCGACCTCGGCTGATTTGCCATCCAAGGTCCTTTTCAGATGATCACCGCATCCAAGGCCTTCATTGCCTTCTGTCTGCTCGCGCTGGTCGGCACCGCGCTGGTGATCGGCCCGACCGAGCTGCGCCGCCTGCTCCCGGATGGAACGAACACCGCCGTTGCCGCCAAGCCCGATGCCCAGGTCGAACCCAAAGTCGAGTCCAAGGTGGAGCCCAAACCAGAGCTCAAGCCGGAACAGCCAAAGCTTGCCGCTAGCGCGCCGCCTGCACCGGCCTCCGAGCCGAAGGCGGGCGCGCTGGCCGAGACCCAGAAGCAGGTGGCCGCGCTCGGCGATCTCGCGCCGGTCAAGCCGGTGCCGGCGGATGCCGCTCCCCGCTTCGACGTCGCCCGCATCGACGATCACGGCGAGGCGGCGGTGATTGCGGGCCGCGCCATGCCGGGTGCAAGGGTCGAGCTGCTGCGCGACGGCAAGCCGCTCGATACCGTGGTCGCGGACGCCTCGGGCCAGTTCGTGATGACTCCGCCGCAGCTTCCTGCCGGTTCCTATGAACTGACGCTCCGGGCCAAGGCACCGGACGGCACAATTACGGAGTCCGGCCGGACCATGCCGGTGACCATCGCCGAGGCGGCGCCGCCGCCCGCGCGGCCCGCGCCAGTCGCGAAGCAGGATGTGCGGCAGGAGACGAAGCAGGCCGAGAAGCCCGACGATAAGCCCGATGTCGTGGCCGCCCTGCCGTCGGCCTCGCCGCGCCTGGCTTCAGTGCCCGACAGGCCAGCGGCCCGGCCGAAATTGATCGGCGCGCCAAAACCTAAGGCCCTGGCGCACGCGCCGGCGGCGACGGCGGTCGCATCGGCCTCGCCGGCGGACGTGCTCACCACCGCACCGGCGGAAGCAGGCGGCAGCCGGATCATCGCCCGCGGCGACAGCCTGTGGGCGCTCAGCCGGCTCGCCTACGGCGACGGCGCCCGTTACGGGGTGATCTTCAACGCCAACCGCGACAAGATCCACAACCCGAACCTGATCTATCCCGGCCAGACGTTTGTGATGCCGCAAAAGGCGCAGTGACGCCGCACCGGCATGGCCGGCGAGCGTTGCGACGCTTTGCCCTGCAACGCCGCGGAACATTCGGTTCCCTTGCGCGTCATTGTGATGCGACGCATTGCGCGCTTGGTGCGGGAGGGAGGACGTGGCCAGATCCGTGGTCAAGTCGGCGATCTTGTCGGGACGCATGGGCTTGGCGCTGGCCGGCGCGCTCCTGGTGATCGCGGCAGTGTTGCTGCCTAATAGGGCCGAGGCGCAGTTCGGATTGCGTGGCGGTCCGCTTGGGGTTGCGCGTTTCGCCGTCGGTCACATGATGGGCCTGTCGCGGTTGCGCCATTCCCGCATGGCCGTGCGCGGTGGCCGCTATCACTCCGCTGCGCTGAGGTCGCAGGACCCGCGCGGGGCCGAGCGCGGCCAGCTATCCAACCCTTACGTCCTGCGCGCGGCCCTCACGGCGCAAGCTGCGCTGGCGGGCTGGCAAGGCGGCCGCCGCCCGCAGGGCTGGTGGCGCCATCCCGACGGCAGCTACGGCTGGGTTGGCCCGGTGTTCTGGCCGTTCGCGCATGACGATCTCACCACCGCAATCATCTTCGGCGATTCGACCAGCCTCTCGCTGTACGGCTACGGCGACATCTATGCCGCACTCTTCACGCCCTATGCCGCGCCCGAGCTTGCCGCCTACACCGTGCCGCAAGGCCGGCGCGCGCGAAAAATCCCGTCCGCGGAAACGCTCTGCGAGGCCAGCGACACCGGCGGCCTGCCGGTCGACCGCATCGCGAGCGCTGTTCAGCCGAACGAGCTGCAGCGCACCGCGCTCGACGAGCTCGCATCGGCCTGGAATGCGGCGCGCGACACCATCCACACCGCCTGCCCGGCGCAGGCGCCCGCGAATGCGTCGGATCGCCTCGGCCTGATGCGCGAGCGCATCGAGGCCATGATCAAGGCGACGGACGCAATCGAAGCGCCGCTGACGAAGTTCGCCGGCCTGCTCAATGACGACCAGAAAGCCAGGCTCAACGCCCTCGCCAATGAGCGCCGCGCCGCGCTGGCGTCCTACCAGTCCAAAAATGCTGACAAGAACGCGAGCAAGGACGCCTCCAAGGACGGGCAGGCGGCCAAGGCCTGCCAGGCGGACTACGATCCTCTTTCTGACGAGAACGCGCAGCGCCAATACGAGCAACTCGTCCAGCAGCAATGGCCCGCCGCCGACATCGCCTCCACGCTCCACCTCGACGAGATCGCCCGCGCACGCCTCGAGGTGCTCCAGGACACCACGCTCCGCACCATGCAGACGCTGAGCGCCTGCCCGACAGAGCCCGCCGCAACCCCGCAGGCCCGCCTCGCCGCCGTGAAGACGCGGCTGCAGGCGATGCTGCAAGCGGTGAGCGGTGTGGCCGACGCGCTCGACGATTTCCAGGCGGATTTGAGCGACGAGCAGAAGGCGGGGTTCGAGGCGATCGGGCCGAAGCGGGGGGTGTGATTACCCGCACGCCCAGTCGAACTTCATATCCTTGAAATCCAGCTGCGCATTGCCACCGCCAAAATTGTAGCCGCCGAAATATTCCTCGAACTCGACGTAGAACGGGCTCATCTCCGGTACGGCCTGGCAGGGCCGCATGGTGCCGCCGAGATGGTTGTGGGCGTGATCCTTGGCCCAGTCGTGCAGGCGGAAATTGTCACTGCGCGGCACGCCGCCGATATAATAGTAGTAAGGCTGATAGCCGGTCGGCGGATTCTCGCGCGTGTACTCGTCCTGCGGGCCCTTGCCGGCATTGGGATCGCTCGCGCGCGGCGACAGCGCAATCGCGCGGGTCTCGCCGAGATCGGCGCGCGGTGGGGCAGCAAACATCTTCTTCGCGTAAGGCGCGGCAGCCTCGAAGAAGGCGCTGGCCCCGCCGACATCGAGCCAGCGCGGCCGCTCCCCCGTCGCCAGCGCAAGCGGCGCCGGCGGTGTCGCGAATGCGCCGTCATATTCGGACTGGGTCAGCAGCAAAGCGGCATATTCGTAGTCGAGAATGTCGGTCATGCGCGACAGCCGTGGATGCGATGGCAGCGCCAGCACGGCCTCGCGGATTTCAGGATCGTCGGGCGCGCCGCCGTCATTGTGATCGGGCGCCGTGGCGAAGAACGACACCGCGACGATGTCTTCGCCATGCACCCGATAATCTTCCGGCAGCAGAAGCGTAAAACCATGCATCAGCGGATAGCCGCTGACCGGATCGAGCGGCCATTGCTCGCTCGTGATGCCCGGCGGCAGCCCGTACACCCAGCCGTGATCGCGCGCGCGGTCCGCGGGCCGGTCCAGCATCTGCAAATCATAGGCACGCGAAGGCAAGGCAAGCGTCACGGGTCGTCTCCCAGAAATCGGCCTCGCCGTTGAGGCGATGGTTGGTCGCGGGGAGGAGGGATGTGGTTCGGGGCGTCTGCCGAGCGTTGCAACATTCAAGTGGTTTGCGGTGCTGCGCGCCCTGTTCCGTCACTCCTCAAGGAGGATATCGAGCGGATCGACGCCGCCAAGCCACCGGGGCCTGCTGTAAAGATCCCCGTGTGTGCGGTGTCACGCCGCCGATGTCAGCGGTCGCGCCCGTTCGATCCGCTTGCGATCGCGCGCTGAGTGCATCGCCTCCCACAAATCGGTTCGTCGCTGCACGTTCAGCCAGAAATCCGGGCTATTGCCGAACACGCGCGCCAGAATCAGCGCGGTGGCCGCGGTGACGTTGCGGCGGTCGTTGCAGAGTTCGTTGACGTGCTTGCGCTGCACCCCCATGGCCTCGGCCAACGCGCCCTGGGTCAGGCCCATCGGCTTCATGAATTCCTCGGTGAGGATTTCGCCGACCGTGGACGGCTTGCGCTTCGTCATCAGCATGGGTCACCTGTAGCTGTGGTCGTCCAGATAAAGGTCGGTCCATCCCCGCAAGCGATTGCGAGGGATACGAGATCGGCCCTCGGTGCTGTCGCAGCGCGACGAAGCACTGGAGAAGGCGTTCGTCCAGCTCAAGGCGCAGCAGGAAGAACGGCGAGCTGACCAAGCTGCTGCTCGCCGGTGTTTGCCCGATGAGTCAAACCGCGACGGCGCCCACGCGAGGTCCCTCGTAACCCATTGATTCCACAGCCCCCGCCTACTGTGCATGGGGTTGTTTTCGCACTTTTTGTGTTCGCTACCCCCGCCGCCGCACCGCCGCGGCGTCCACCACGTTCTCCACCTCCTCGCGCCAGCTCAAGATCTCCATCGCCAGCACCGGGTGATTGAACCCCTTCAGCTGGAGATCGTCGAGGGCGCGCGCCTCGACCCACGGCTCGACCATGCCGTAGACGCGGCGGCTGACCACGATCTGGCCTGCCTTGGCTTCGCCGCAGAGGCGGGAGGCGAGGTTGGTGACGCTGCCGATCGCGGCATATTCCAGCCGCTGCTCGAAACCGACCTGGCCGAGCGTGGCATAGCCGAGCGCGACGCCGATGCCGAACCCCAGGCTATGCCCGCGGTTGCGCCAGCGCTCGGTCAGCGGGCCGATGGTGTCGCGCATCTCCACCGCCATCTTCACCGCGCGCTTGATGTGGTCCTCGAACTGGATCGGCGCATTGAACAGGATCATCACGCCGTCGCCGGCATATTTGTCGAGCGTGCCCTCATATTTGAAGATCAGCTTGCCGAGCGCGGCGTGATATTCGCGCAGCACGTTCATCGCCTCTTCCGGCTCGGTCGCTTCCGTGAACGCGGTGAAGCCGCGCAGGTCGCAGAACACCACCGTGACCTCGCGGCGCTGGCTGGTGAGCAACCCTTCCGGGCTGTCGGAGGAGGCGATCAGCTGCGCCACCTGCGGCGCCAGGAAACGCTCGAGCTTGCGGATGCGCTCGATCTCGCCAAGCTGGGTCTTGACGCGCTCCTCCAGCGACTTGTTCCAGTCCTTGAGCTGCTCGGTCTGCTGCTTGAGCTTGTCGGCCTGGGCGCGCACGGTCTCGTGCGCCGCCTCCAGCGCGTGGCTCTTGTGCTCGACCTCGGTGAACAGGTGCGCATTGCGCATCGCCAGCACGGCCTGGTTGGCGAAGGTGCGCATCAGGCCGATGATGCTGGGCGCGAACGCGCCGCCGGCGCGGCGCAGGACCACCAGCGCGCCCAGCGTGCCCTGCTGGTCGACCAGCGGCACCACCAGCACCGAGCTGAAGCCGGCGGCGAGCGCGACCTCGCGCAGCGGCTGCTCGGCGGCATCGCCGAGCTCGGCAAGCGCGATCGGCTCGCCGCTTCTGGCAGCATCGCTCAGGATGTTGTCGCCTTCGCCGATGGTGACATGCGCGCCTTCGACGGATTTGTCGATGCCGTTGGCCTCGGCCAGGTTGAAGCGGCGCGCTTCGGCATCGAAGCCGTAGATCAGCACCGCGTCGGCACGGGTGATCTCGATCGCGCGGGCGGCGATGGTGGCAAGCACCGCGTTGAGATCGAGCGAGGAGGCCACCGCGCGGCCGACCTCCTCCAGCACCTTGAGCTCGTGGATCGATTGCGCGAGATCGCGCGTGCGCTCCTCGACCTTGGTCTCCAGGTTCGAATAGGTCTCCTGGATCTGGTCGGCCATGCGGTTGAACTGCCCGGCGAGGTCTTCCAGCTCGTCGGAGGTGTGCACGTCGATGCGGTGGCTGAAATCGCCTTCGCCGAGCCTGTGCGCGCCGTCGCGCAGCGCCGTGATCGGGATGATCATGCGGCGTGCCAGCAACGTGCCGGCCAGGATCGCGACCATCAGGCCCATGCCGATCAGAAGCGCGATGCGCACCAGCTGGTCACGGATCGGCATCAAGGCCTGCGTGGTCGGCTGCTCGAACAGCACGCTCCAGCCGAGCTTCGGCACGATGCTGGCGGCGCTCATCACCGCATGGCCGTTGAAGTCGGTGCCCGACGTGTCGGGCTCGTGGCCGGGCGCAATCGCAGCCGCCACCTGCGGCAGCTTGGAAAGGTCCTTGCCGATTTCGGGCACTTTTGATGACGTCGCCAGCACCCGGCCGCGCGGGTCGACGACATAGGCAAAGGCCGCCTTGCCGACCTGGGCGTCGGACAGGAAGTCGGAGAGGAAGCTGAGATCGATCTCGGCCACGGTGACGCCGGCATTGAAGCCGGAATGCGCCACCGAGATCGACATCAACGGCGTCCGGTCGGCGAACCAGGCCGGCGCATAGCTGACGCCGCGGGCGACGGCGTCGGTGAAGCGCATGTCGCGGGAGAGGTCGGCATTGCCGCCGGTCGTGGTCGACTGCCTGGAGACGCGCAGCACCTCGCGGCCTTCGCCGTTGAGCTGGAACAGCTGGTTGACGACCGAGACCTGGTGCAGGAGTGACGCGTAGTCGGCGCGGCGCTTCTCCAGCGTGTCCTGGCTCGCCCGCGTCACCCAGCTGATCTGGCGATCCAGCTCGGAGATCGACTGCTCGATCCGCCGGGCGGCTGCCTGCGCCTTGTCCTCCAGCCCGTCGGTCAGCTGTGTCCTCGTGGCGCGGTAGGAGATCCAGCTCTCCATCGCGCCGTTGACGGCGAGGACGAACACGACGAGGCCGACGAGGGAGACGACGTATTTGGCGAACAGGCCCTCGCGCAGAGATCGTGTCTTGTCGTTCGCTCCTGCCATCCCGATCCTCTCGCGCCGTCATCGACGCCGGCGCTACGGGCCGTACAGCCCCTTCCGGGCCGTTCTACCACAATTTGGGCCAAAGAGCCGTCGCGCGGCCGGTGTGGTTACTCCCTGTGGCCTCCCGCACAGGAAGAAGGGTGGTGAATTGTCGCAGCCCCATCCGCTCGGAGGAAGCAGCGGACGGAAAAGCCAATGTAAGGGGATTGGCCTGAAGTTATCGATTAAAGAGCTGCCGCAGCACGTCGTTCATTGGCTGACTGTCCTGCTGCGCGAGCGGCGGGTCCTCCAGAGCGGGGGCAGGCGAGGCCTGCGGCGCCGGTGAGGAGGGCGTTGCCGGCAGGCTGCGGCTGCGGCCGGTGCCAGTGCTGTTTCCTGCGCCACTGGAAAGCCCCTGCTGAATCAGATTGCCGATCGCCTCCCCCAGCGGGCCGCCGAGCAGGTTGTTTTGCCCCGGCTGCTGCGCTTGCGGATTGGCATTGCCGGTCGCATTGCCGCCGCCCGGTGCGGTGGTGCCACCAAGACCGAGGCTGCCCAGGATGTTGCCGAGCCCGGCGCCGTCAGGGCCGAACAGGCCTTTGCCCATCTCGCGCAGCTTGGCATAGGCGGCGTCGGGATTGTCCAGCATGCCGGCCATGTCAGGATAGATCCGCGGCTGCGACCAAGAGCCCTGGATCATCACGGGGATGCCGAAGCCGACCGGCTCGGAGGTGCGGCCCTGGCCTTCGGTCGTCATCACGAGCTTCGGCTCGACGCGAAAGCCCATCATCTTGGTGTCGAGCGCGATCGTACCGGCGCCGGTGACGCGCACCAGCGGCCCGATCAGGTTGAGATCGGTCGTCACCGCCTGGCCCTTGTCGATGCGGAAGGAGGCCGAGAGCTGCGACAGATCCGTGCTCTGCTCCTGACTGGGGTCCTGGTTTCCGTCCTGGTTTCCTTGCCAGCCGGACAGCGTGCTCGTCGTCAGCGAGCGGATCATCTGCGCGACATTGATGCCGCGGATGGCGCCGTCCTGAAAATTGACGAAAGCCGTGCCTTGCATGTTCGCCATCAGCGCGCGCTGGCTGTTGCCGGCGCTGCGCAAAGCGAGCTTGGCCTGCAGCTTGCCGTCGATGCGGTCGAATTCGGCGAGGCCCTGGAGCAGCGGCAGCGCGCGCACGCCGACGAGGTCGGAATGCATGGCAAAGCTCGGCGCGCCGGTGGTCGCATCCAGGATCACCTCGCCCGAGACTTGGCCGCCATAGGCACCGAGATTGGCGGTGCCGGCCTTCAGCACGCCGCCGGCGAGCTTGGCATCGAGCGCCAGCGGCGCGATGCGCGCATCGCCGATCACGGCCTCGTTCGCGGAGATCCTCACCTGCGCATCGACATAGTTGAGCCCGGATACGTCGATCGGCGCATTGCTCCAGGGCTGCCCGGACACGCCGTCCGGCGATTTCGCCAGCGGCATTGCGAGCCGCTGGAAGTCGAGGTCGACCTTGACCAGCGGCTTGCTCGCGATATCGACGGAAGCCCAGCCGTTGAATGCGCCGTCGCCGAGCTTGCCATTCACGCCGTTGATCATCACGACATCGCCATTGAGCCGCATCTCGGCATGGCCGGTGAGCTGGGACTTCAGCACGCTGGGCATGTCGATGGCGAAATCCACCGGAACCGTCGGCCGTTCGGCCGGCGAGCCCGGCGCGGTTGCCTTGATGTCGAACTTGGTCGGATGCTCGCCGACGCGCGCGGTGCCGGTGATATTGACCTTGCGGTCGCGGTCGACGATCGCATCGGCGTTGATGGCGCTGATGCGGCCCTCGACACGATCGCGCAGACGGGAGAACGCGACTTCGCCGTCGGTGACCTTGATGCGATCGATGGTCGCCCCGGTCATGTCGAGCGCGATCGGCTTCGACGGGGCGCCGGCATTTGGCAGGCGCTCACGCAGCAGTGGCTGGTAGAGCACGGGATGGGTGACGACGAGCTCGCTGATCTCAGGGCGGCCCGACCATACGCTGGCGAGCGACATGTCGGCCTGCACGCGGTCGACCGTCAGGCGCGTGATGCCGCTGCGGTCCTTGGGGTCGGCAAGCGTGAGGTCGTTCAGGGTGACGTTCAGCGTCGGCCACAGGCTGATCTTGGTGGTGCCGTCGATCGACAGGCGATAGCCGGTCGCACTGTCGACGCGCGAGGCGATCGTCGAGGTCAGGAAGCCCGAGGGGATCCCGACCACCAGCAGGATTGCGATCACGATGATGACGGCGGCCAAAGCCCCGCCGACGAATTTCAATGCTCTCATGTCGACTTTCCAACGACGGACAATCGGCGTCGAACCCGGCAGATGACCCGTCCTTTGCGCCTTGAGTTTATCCCCGGACGGGAAGCGGCTCCAAGCGCGTAAAAATAGTCAGGGGGTGCTGCAAAGTTATGTGACTTATGACACACTTCTCCCGCGCGGTTTTACGCGATCCTGAAGTTGATGGCTTCAAGCGATTTGCCGGGGAATAATGACCGGGACGTTCACAAGGACATTGACATGAGCAAGCAGGCCGAATTTGCGGTCATCCTGAAGATGAACCCGATGTTCGCTGATCTCGGCACAGACGAGCTCCAGCGGCTGTCCAATCTCTGCCACACCCAGCATTTGGGAAACGGCGAGGTGCTGTTCCAGAAGGGCGATCCCGGGGATGCGCTGTTCGGCGTGCGTCGCGGCCAGGTCCGGATCGAGACCGGCGCCTCCGACGGCAGCCGGCTGACGCTGAATTTCATGGGGCCGGGCGACCTGTTCGGCGAAGTCGCGGTGCTGGATGGTCAGAACCGCACGGCGGACGCCACCGCGGGCGAGGCCAGCGAATTGTTCGTGCTGCGGCGCGAAGATTTCCTCGGCTTCCTCGAGCGCGAGCCCAAGGTCGCGATCAAGATCATCGCCCTCTTGTGCCAGCGCATCCGCTGGCAGAGCGAGCGCATGGAAGAATCCATGCTGCAGCCGCTGCCGGTGCGGCTGGCACGGCGGCTCTGCGCGCTCGCCGCCGATTTCGGCTCCGAGGTCCACATCTCTCAGGAGCAGCTCGGCGTTTTCGTCGGCGCCGCCCGCGAAAGCGTCAACCGCCAGCTCCAGGCATGGCGCAAGGAAGCGATCCTGGATCTGCAGCGCGGCCGGATCTTGCTGCGGAACATGACGAAGCTGACGGCGATCGCGCGGAACGAGTAGGGCGGCTAAGTCCGTTCCTCACGACCGTGCTGAAAGGTCGATGACCGAATCCAGCAGCGCGACGGCTTCGGCGAGCACCGTTGCAACATCCTTCCCGCGCTCAGAGGCGATCTCCCTGAGACGAGCATCGGTGTCAGCGTCGATTTCAAGCGTGCGGCTTACAAGGTTCATGGTCAAAAGATAACAATTCGCCTGCGCATGTCGAGCCCGAGACCGCGGGAATATCTACTCCGCCGCCGGGTGCGCGATCTTCTTCGGTACCGGAGCCGCCTCCGCAGGCGCTGCTTCGTGATGGCCGGCAACTTCCGCATCCTCACTGTGCACGATGAGCCGCTTGGCGAAGCGCCAGATCAGGGCGCCGAAATCGTCCATCACCATGAACATCGCGGGCACGAACACCAGCGACAGGATGGTCGAGAAGATCAGGCCGCCGATCACCGCGAGCGCCATCGGCGAGCGGAACTCGCCGCCGGCGCCGACCGCGAGCGCGCTCGGCATCATGCCGGCGGCCATCGCGATCGTGGTCATCACGATCGGGCGGGCGCGCTTCATGCCGGCGTCGATCATGGCCTCCTCGCGCGGCTTGCCGGCGTGGATCGATTCGATGGCGAATTCCACCAGCATGATCGCGTTCTTGGTGACGATGCCCATCAGCATCAGGATGCCGATCCACACCGGCGTGGTGAGCTGCTTGCCGGTGACGAGCAGGGCCGCGATGGCGCCACCGATCGAGAGCGGCAGCGAGAACAGGATGGTGATCGGCTGCAGGAAGGTGCCGAACAGCAGCACCAGCACGGCGTAGACCATCATCAGTCCCGCCGTGATGGCGGTCGCGAAGCCATCCGACAATTCGTTCAGGCTTTCGGCGTCGCCGGAGGGCGAGACCTTCACGCCCTTCGGTAGCGTCTTCATGACCGGCAGGTCGTAGATCTTCTTGGTGGCATCGCCGAGCGCGGCGGAGCCGACGAGGTCGGCGGCAACAGTCGCCTGCCGTTCACGATCGTAGCGGTTGATGCTGGTCGGACCCTGGTCGAGCTTGACGTCGGCGATGACCGAGAGCGGCACGCCGCCCTTCTCGCCGCGCTCGCCGAGTGGCACGCGCAGCTGCTCCAGCGTCTTCAGATTGCCGCGGGCGGCATCCTCGAGCTGCACGCGGATCGGCACCAGGCGATCGCCCACGTCAAATTTGGCGAGTGCGGGTCCGACGTCGCCGATGGTGGCGACGCGGATGGTCTGCGACAGGCTTTCGGTGGAGACGCCGAGCCGTGCGGCGAGATCGGCGCGCGGCTCGATGCGCAGCTCGGGACGCTCCAGCGAGGTTTCCGAGATCACATTGGCGATGGTGGGAATGCGTTTCATCTGCGTCGCAAGCTCGCTCGCGACGTTGTTGACGATGTTGGGGTCGACACCGGTGACCACCAGCGAGATCGCGCGCAGGCCGTTCTCGTCCAGGAACCAGAAGCGGATATCGGGGACGTTCTCCAGCTCCTGGCTGATCGAGAATTCGAGCTCGCGCTGGGTGATGTCGCGGCTGTCCTTGGGCGTGTAGTTGATGATCAGGGCGGCCCGCCGGACTTCCTGGGTTCCCGGCGGGACGCGACCGCCGTCGACGAAGATGCTCTTGACCTCGGGCCGCTTGCGCAGGCGCGCGACGATGTCCTCGGTGACCTTTTCGGTGTAGGCGAGCTGGGTGCCCGGCGGCAGCTCGAGCGCAAGCAGCGAGCGGGCGCTGTCCTGGGCCGGTAGGAAGCCCTGCGGCAGCAGCGTGATGCTCCAGATCGAGGCGGCGAAGATTCCGAGGCCGATCAGCACCGTGATGAAATAGTGCTTCACCGACCAGGCCACGATTCCATGATAGGACCGCAAGATACGGCCGGGCGGCGGCTCCGCATGCGAACTGTGCTTGAGGAAGTAGGCGGCCAGCACCGGCGTGACGAAGCGGGCCGCAAGCAGCGAGAAGAACACCTGCACCGAGACCGTGATGCCGAACTGCTTGAAGAACTGTCCGGCGATGCCCGACATGAAGCTCGCGGGTGCGAAGATCGCGATGATGGTCAGCGAGATCGCGATCACAGCGAGGCCGATCTCGTCGGCGGCCTCCAGCGCGGCCCGGTAGGGCGACTTGCCCATGTTCATGTGCCGGACGATGTTCTCGATCTCGACGATGGCGTCGTCGACGAGAATACCAGTCGACAGCGTGATGGCGAGGAAGCTGACGAGGTTCAGCGAGAAGCCGAGCAGGTCCATCGCCCAGAACGCCGGGAAGATCGATAGCGGCAGCGAGATCGCGGCGATGATGGTCGCGCGCAGGTCGCGCAGGAACAGAAGCACGATGATGACGGCGAGGATGGCGCCTTCGAACAGGGTCGAGATCGCCGCGTGGTAATTGCCTTTGGTATATTCGACCGAGGTGTCGATCAGCTTCAGGTCGACATCGGGATAGGCGGCTTTCAGCGCGTCGATGCGCTTCTGCACGGCCTCGGCCACCTTCACGTCGCTGGCGCCCTTGGAACGCTTGATGCCGAGCGCGACCACCGGCTCGCCATTGAAGCGGGCAAAGGTGCGGCGGTCGGCGATGGTATCGGTGACGGTGCCGAGATCGTCGAGCCGGACCTCGCCGCCGCCGAACAGCGGGATCATGGTGCCGGCGAGATCGCCCAGCGTCTTGGCGCCAGCGAGCGTGCGGATCGCCTGGTCGTTCTTGCCGATCTCGGCGCGGCCGCCGGCGACGTCGACATTGGTGCCGCGCAGGCTCTGGCTGACATTGACGGCAGTCAGGCCCATCGCCTGCAGGCGATCGGGATCGAGCGAGACCAGGATCTCGCGCTCGACACCGCCGATGCGCTCGACCTGGGCGACGCCGCGCACGCCTTGCAGCGCGCGCTTGACCACGTCGTCGACGAAATAGGAGAGCTGCTCCGGCGTCTTGCCGGGCGAGATCGCGGCATAGGTCACGATCGGCAGGCCGATGACGTCGACGCGCTGGATCAGCGGCTCGGTGACGTTCTGCGGCAGGTTGGAGCGCACGCGAGTCACCGCGTCCTTGACGTCGTTGAGCGCGCGGTCCGTGTTGGTCTCGAGCGCGAATTGGATCGTGGTGACCGACAAGCCGTCGGTGATCTGCGAGGTGATGTGCCTGACGCCCTCGACGCCGGAGACCGCGTCTTCAACCGTCTTGGTGACCTGGGATTCGAGCTCGGCCGGCGCTGCGCCGAACTGCGAGACCGCAACCGAGATCACGGGGATGTCGGCCGAGGGCAGCCGTGTGATCGCGAGCTTGGTGAAGGAGGTCCAGCCGAGCACCAGCAGGATGATTGAAAAGACGACGGACGGCAGCGGATGACGTATAGACCATGCCGAGATATTGAGAGCCATCAGCGTACCCGCGTGCGATCGAGTTCATCGGCGAACATGGTCTTGATCTGGTCGCCGTCATGGAGCGAAGAGCCGGCGTCGGCCACGACGATTTCGCCGACCTCGAGCCCTTCCAGGATTTCTGTCGCGCTGTCGGACGACAGTCCGACCCGCACCTTGCGTGTCTCGACGATGTTGCCTTTGACGACCTGCACCGTCAGGTGATCGATCGCGGTCTTGGGCACTGCAACGCCGCAGCTTCGCTTGGCGTCGATCGAGGCGCGAGCGAACACGCCGACCTTCAGCGAGGGATTGTTGGTGACGCTGATGCGGACGCGCCCGAGCTGGGTGGTGCGGTCGATTTCGGGTGCAACCAGCCGGACCCGTCCGATCAAATCGGGCGCGTCGTCGCGGCTGATGCGCACGGTCGCGCCGGAACTGAGCTTGGACATGTGCACCGCCGGGACCTGGGCGTCGAGCTCGATCTCATTGTTGACGGCGATGCGGAACATCGGACCGGCCTGCGGCGAGGCCGGCGCGCCGACGATGGTGCGGACCTCGGTGATGAGACCCGGCGCGGGTGCTTTCATCGAGACCGGGCCTTGTGGGGCGGGTCGCTGCGGCTGGCCCGGAATCTGCGGCGGCGCGGTCAGGCGCGCCAGCTCCTGGTTGTCGGTGACCACAGTGCCTTCGCTGACCAGGAGGTCGGTGACCCTGGACCCCTCCTGGTCGGCAAGCACGACCGCCTCGCGGCGCGGCACGAAGAAGCCGGTCACCCGCACCAGGTCGGAGAAGCAGGCATTGGTCGACTTCGTCACGATGACGAGCGCCGTGCTTGGCGTCTCCTTCGGCTCGGCGCGCTTCCGATGCTCGAACAGATAATAGCCGACGCCGAGCGCGAGGACGAACACGACGGTTCCGGCCGGCTTGAGATATTCAGTCAAATTCATCGCGGAATCATCCTGACCTGGCTCACGGCCATCCGCGCGAGGCCCAAACAGAGCGCTTCCCGGAAATAAAGCGGCGTCCCGCAAGGCTGCGGGACGCGCTTTGGCAGCGAGACCTTACACCACATCACGACCTGTCACTGCAAAGGATTACGTCGTGCTCACTTCGATGCGGTGGTCTTGTTTTCCATGTTGACGACCTGCACGCGGCGATTGACCTCCGCCAGCGGCTGGCTCGGATTCTTGAGCTTGCTCTTGCCATAGCCGACGGTGACGAGATCGGTCGCGGAGATGTTGTACTTCTCGACGAGGTAGCGCTTGATCGAGTCCGCGCGACGCTCCGAGAGGTCCTGGTTGTAAGCTTCGCCGCCGGCGGCGTCGGTGTGGCCGGCGACCACGAAGGTCGAGCCCTTGAGGTCGGGACTGGTCAAGGCACGGCCGAGCGCCTGCACGGATGGCATCGACTTGGCGCTGATATTGGCGGAGTTGTAGTCGAACGTGATTTCGAGATCGATGTTCGGCTTGTCCTTGGCGACCGAAGCGATCTCCTCGCGCTCGGTCGACGATAGCGAGCGCGTTGAGCGGCCGCGCACGGACTGCAGCAGCTTGGTCTCCGCCGCGTTCGGCGCGGGTTCGGTCTGCGGGCCAATCGAGAGGCCGCGGGTCAGGGGCTTCTTCGGCGCCGGCGCCAGCGCGCGGACGATCTCGTCCTCGGTGACATTCTTGCTGTTGCCGTCATCGCCCGCGTATGCGGATGAGGTCGGCAATGACAGCGCGGCGCCGACGGTAATGATGGACAGGATCGCGGTAAGTCCTTTTGCAGTAGCCGATCTCATAGCCAGTCCCTCCTGCGCAGCCAGCTCGCGTGCATCCAAATTCCAGCAACATGCCCCGGAAAAGGACTGCTGCGGCATCCGCCCATTAGTGTTCCCTGGGCTGTTCAAGGTTCGAGGCTTGGACGGCCTCAACGCAAAAAATTATCAACGCACTCCGTAGCTTGCGAATTCCTGAACGATGTTCGGATCCATCGCCTTGGCATTGGCAATGTCCAGCGCCCCTTCCTGGGCCGAGCCGTTGCGTTGCTTGGCAAGGCCGCGTCCATAGAGCGAGGAGGTCAGGCGCGGATTGATCTTCAGGGCCGCGTCGAAATCGGCGATGGCGTTCTTCACCGCACCCGACTTGAGGTTGACGAGTCCGCGGCTGTCCAGCGCATCGACGAAGTTCGGCCGCAGCCGCAGCGCCTCGTTGCAATCCTTCAACGCGCCCTGGAGGTCGCCGACCACGGTGCGGGTCCAGCAGCGGTTGTTCAGCGCCTCGACATCCTTCGAATTGATCCGGAGGGTGTCGTCAAAATCCTTGATGGCGAGATTGTAGGCGCCCTTGCTGGCATAGACCTGGCCGCGCCGGTACAGCGCGTTCACGTCATCAGGATTGGCGGCAATCTTGGCGGTCAGGCTCTTGATCGTGGGATCGTCAGCCAGAACGGCGGCACTGGGTCCGCTGTCCGTGCTCGGCGCGGGAGCGGGATCAATCGGTTTCGCCGGCGGTGGCGGCGGGGGCAGAGCGGCCTCGATCTGCGGCTTCGGCGGTGGGGCCGGTGCAGGCGCAGGCGCAGGTGGAGCCGCAGGGGCGGGTGCCGCAGCAGTGTCGGCCGGCTTCGGCAGCGGAGGCGGTGCCGGCGGCGCGGGTGGAGCGGGCGGCGGGTTGTTGGCGACGACGGCCGGCGCAGCGGGAGGTGCGGGCGGTGGCGTTGCGGGACGCGATCCGCCGGCTCCCGGAATGAACGAGAAATCTTCGGCCAGTGACGAGGAAATCCACGGCACCTGCTCGCCGCGCGAGGCGCGGGTGACGCCCATCTTGGTGCGGTTCAGCGTCTCCTCGGCCATCAGGTCGGGGACGCGGATTTCCTTCAGCAGCTCCTGGACGAACAGGCTGTGGTCGCCGCCGGCGTCCGAGACCACCGAGGCCAGCGCCGCCGAATACATCACTAGCGTGCCGTTCGGCGCGATGACGGGCGTCAGGCCGGCCGAGAAGCTACGGAACCGGCGCTCGAACGGGTTGCGCCTGGAGGCATCGATCAGCGCGATCTTGACGCCGGCGCCGCGGGTGTTGAGCTCGCCGAGCACGGTCTCGAGGCTGAAACCGTCGCGGCGCACGTCGGATTCGGTCCAGATCTGCGCATCGACCGGCAGCAAATAGCTCTGGCGCGCCGACTGGATGCCGAAACCGCTGAAGAACACCAGCGCCACCGATCCCGGCTTGATCTTGCTGTAGAGCTTGTCGAAGGCGCGGCGCATGCCGTCGCCGGTCAGGTTCTCGCCGATCTCGACCGAAAAGCCGTCCCGCTTGAGCTCGTCGGCGACGTCGCGCGCATCGTTGATCGGTTCCTTCAACGGAGCATCCGCGTCCGGATATTTGGCGTTGCCGATGACCAGCGCAAAGCGGTCACCGGCCGCAAGCGATGGGACAGTCGGGACGAGCGAGATGAGCAAGGAGAGAAGAAAAAAGAAGCGAATTTTCATAATCAGCGCGGTCCAGCCAAAAAGGCGCCGTTCCAGCTTGCGCCGCGGCGACCTTAACTTACGCTTCCTGCATTATCAAACCGGGGACGGGGGGCGTCAACCGCTTGGAGATTCGGCATTATCGCGACGATTGACCGCAACGGATGGGTATGCCGCGAGGGGGATAGACGGGCTGTCATGGCAATGCTCGGCGCGACCTGGTTCGATCCTATCGGCAGCATGTTAGGGTCACCATGGCGATGAGAATGTGATTGGTCTCACATTGCAGCCCTGCCGCCGCCGCAACGCCCCACGTTTGACCTTTCCTGCCGGCGATGGCTTGGTGTGCTCGATCGTCCCACAGATCCAACTCAGAAAAGCAAGACCATGGGAAACGTCTACGAAATCTACGCCTTGCGCTACGCGACGATGTCGCCGCGCACCCCCCACATGAACTTCCTCCTGCCCGACCCGCATGACAGCGCGGCGCAGGATCTCGATTATTTCGTCTGGTTGATCCGAGGGCATGGCCGCGACATCCTGGTCGACACCGGCTTCAATGCCGAGGAGGCGAGCGCGCGGGCGCGCAAGCTGACGATCAATCCGGTCGATGCGCTGGAGCGTTTCGGCGTCGCGGCAACAGCCATTCGCGACGTCATCGTGACGCATCTGCACTACGACCATGCCGGCAATCTCGACCGCTTCCCGAATGCGCGCTTCCACCTCCAGGAGCGCGAGATGGCTTACGCGACCGGGCGCTGCATGTGCAACGGCCTGCTGCGCCACCCGTTCTCGGTCGAGCACGTCACGCAGATGGTGCGCCACGTCTATGGCGAGCGCGTCACCTTCTATTCCGGCGACGGCGAGGTCGCGCCCGAAGTCACCGTGCATCGCGTCGGCGGCCATTCCGACGGACTGCAGGTGGTCAAGGTCGAAACCGCGCGCGGGCCGGTGGTGCTGGCATCCGATGCTGCGCATTACTACGCCAATCTGCAGCGCAAGAGCCCGTTCCCGATCGTCTACAATGTCGGCGACATGGCCGCAGGCTGGGAGACAATCGAGCGCCTCGCCGGGCACCCCGATAGATTCATCCCCGGCCACGATCCGATCGTGACGGAGATCTATCCGCGCGCCAGCGACAAGGTCGACGCCTGGGCGCTGCACCTGCCGCCGACGCGATCGTTTGCGAAGTGACACGGTAGCGTCATTCCGGGGCGCGCAGAGCGCGAACCCGGAAGCCAGAGGTTGTGGAGCGAGATTCCGGGTTCGCCGCTTTGCGGTGCCCCGGAATGACAGCATCCACTAATACGCCTGCTTGGCGTCGGCCTCTTCGCTCGTCTGAATCAAATCGAGGCTCGCCTCGATCTTGCCGAGCAGGGCCGAGAGCTGCTTGCGCTCCTGCGCGGAGAGGCAGGCGAGGATCTCGTCCTCACGCCGCAGCAATTGCGGAAACAGCTCTTCATAGAGTGCGCGGCCCTTCCTGGTCAGCTGCAGGCGGAATTCGCGGCGGTCGGCTTCGTTCTCGACCCGCTCGATCAGCTCTTCGTGCAGCAGCATGGTGACCGCACGGCTGATGGTGGATTTGTGCGTGCGGGTGCATTGCGCGATGTACTGCGCGCTGCAGGCATCAACGCGGAAGCCGAGCGTGGCGATGACGCGCCAGGCCGGAATGTCGAGGCCATGCCGTTCCTGATATTCGACGGCAAGCGCGGAACTCACCTCCGCCGCAAGCCGGTTGAGACGGAACGGCACGAACTTGAACAAATCGAGCCGCGCCTTTGGTCGCGGTGAGGCCTCGTCGGTGTTCCGTGTCTTCAGCGCGAAGTCGCTGGATGTCCTCGCCAAGGAGAGCACTCCGAATTCCAGTTGACGGCCGGCCGGCTCCGGTCCAAAATAGTTGCACGTGAGACTATCTAGCAGATCAGTCCTCTCCTGACCAGAGCCGAGGTTAGTGTATGGCGCCGGCCAAATCCCAGTTCGGCTATCGACGCCACCCCGATCAGGATCGTCCCGGCCAGAATCCGGCGCATCCGGTCGTGGTCGTCGGCGCGGGTCCGGTCGGGCTGTCGCTGGCGATCGATCTTGCCCAGCGCGGTCAGCGCGTCGTGCTGCTGGATGACGCCGATCGCATCGGCGAAGGTTCGCGCGCGATCTGCTTCTCGAAGCGGTCGCTGGAATATTGGGACCGGCTCGGCGTCGGCGACCGCATGGTCGACAAGGGCGTGGTGTGGAGCGTCGGCCGCATCTTCCACGGCGAGCAGCAACTCTACCAGTTCAATCTGCTGCCGGAAGACGGTCACAAGCGGCCCGCCTTCATCAATCTCCAGCAATATTACGCCGAGGCCTATCTTGTCGATCGCATCAACGAGCTGCCCGAGATCGACCTGCGCTGGCGCAACAAGGTGACGGCGCTCGAGCAGCGCAACGATTCCGCGTTGCTGACGATCGAAACGCCGGAGGGCGCCTATCGCTTGAATGCGCAATATGTCATCGCCTGCGACGGCGCGCGGTCCTCGCTGCGGCAGATGGTCGGTGCGGAATTTGCCGGCCAAGTGTTCGAGGATCAGTTTCTGATCGCGGACGTCAAGATGACCGCGGAGTTTCCGACCGAGCGCTGGTTCTGGTTCGATCCGCCGTTCCATGCGGGACGCTCGGCGCTGCTGCACCGCCAGCCCGACGATGTCTGGCGCATCGATCTCCAGCTCAACCGTTACGCTGATCCTGTCGTCGAGAAGAAGCCGGAAAACGTGCGGCCGCGGATCGCGCGCATGCTCGGCCACGACGAGTTCCAGTTCGAGTGGATCTCGCTCTACAAATTCCAGTGCCGGCGGATGGACCGCTTCATCCATGGCCGTGTGGTCTTCGCCGGCGACTCCGCGCATCAGGTCTCGCCCTTCGGCGCGCGCGGCGCCAACTCCGGACTTGAGGACGCGGAGAATCTGTCCTGGAAGCTCGATCGCGTCTTGCGCGGCAGATCGCCCGCGATCCTGCTCGAAAGCTATCACATTGAGCGCAGCGCAGCGGCCGACGAGAACATTCGCGAATCCACCCGCTCGACCGATTTCATGGCACCAAACTCGCATCAGGAAGCGCGGCTGCGCAAGGCGGTGCTGTCGCTGGCCAAGGAAACGGAGTTCGGCAAGCGCATGGTCAATGGCGGCCGGCTGTCGGTGCCGTGCAGCTATGACTCGCCGCTGTCCTCGCTCGATGCGGATACGTGGCGCGGTGGACCCTCGCCCGGCTGCTCGATGCTCGACGCGCCCGTCGCAACGCGCGCCGGCGAGCAGATCTATCTGACGGATGCCTTCCGCGAGAGTGGAACGGACTTCACCTTGCTGTCGTTCAGCAATGGCGCGCCGATCGATGCGCCCGATGGCATCAAGGGCATCCGCATTGGTGGCGAGGGCGGACTTGCCGATCCCTCGGGCCTGGTCGCAAAGCGCTACCGCGCTGAGCCGGGTGCCGCCTATCTGCTGAGGCCCGACGGGTATGTCGCGGCGCGCTTCCGCCATCCGACGCGTTCGGCGATCGCGGCGGCGCTGGCGCGGGCCGAAGGTTTGTATTGAGGTTTCGCATGCCGCTTTCCACCAGCTCGAACTTCGCACGCCCGGACGATGCCTTCCGCGCCATCGTCGAGGCACATCGCGGTCTCACCGCGGAGCAGAGCGCCGATTTCGACGCGGCGCTGGTCCTGATCCTCGCCAATCATATCGGCGACATCGATGTGCTGCGCGAGGCGATCGGGCTTGCCAGGCGGCGCATGATCGACGGCCAGCAGCAGCAACAGCAACAACAATAAACCTGTAAGGACGAATTGATGGCGAAGAACTTCGCATCCACCGGCGATCTCTCCGAGAAGACAATCACCTTCTCCGAGATCGGCACCGATCTCTATGCCTTCACCGCCGAGGGCGATCCGAACACGGCCGTGATCGTCGGCGACGACGGCTGCCTCGTGTTCGATGCCCAGGCAACGCCGGCGATGGCGAACAAGGTGATCGAGCGCGTGCGCACCGTCACCGACAAGCCGATCAAATATGTCGTGCTGTCGCACTATCACGCCGTGCGCGTGCTCGGGGCCTCCGCCTACAAGGCGCAAGGCATCGTCGCCTCTCAGGAGACCTATCGGCTGATCGAGGAGCGCGGTAAGCAGGATTGGGATTCCGAATACGGCCGCTTTCCGCGGCTGTTCCAGGATGCCTCGAGCATTCCCGGCCTGACCTGGCCGACGCTGACCTTCGAAGGCGAGATGACGATTTACCTCGGCAAGCGCGAGGTGCGCCTGATGCAGCTTGGCGCGGGCCATACCTCCGGCGACATCGTCGCCTGGGTGCCGGACGCGGAGGTGATGTTCTCCGGCGACCTCATCGAATATCACTCGGCCTGCTATTGCGGCGATGCGCATTTGCGCGAATGGCCGATGACGCTGAACGAGATCCGCAACTTCAATCCCAAGGCGATCGCGCCGGGCCGCGGCGATGCGCTGAAGGGCACGGCCACCGTGCGCGAGGCCATCGCGATGACGCGGGATTTCGTCACCTCGCTCTATGGCGCGGCCGAAATCTCGGTCGCCAAGGGGCGTACGCTGAAGGAATCGATGGCGGCGACGCGAGAGGTGATGGATCCGAAATTTTCAAGCTTTGCCATCTACGAGCACTGCCTGCCGTTCAACGTGTCGCGCGCCTATGACGAAGCGTCGGGGATCGACGATCCCGTGATCTGGACCGACAAGCGCGACCAGGAAATGTGGGCCGCCCTGCAAGGAGGAGGATAGTTATGAACATCAATACCTCGCCTGACCAGATCATCCGCAGCTCGGCCCAGGTGACGCCGGGCTACATGTCCGGCTTCGGCAACAGTTTCGAGACCGAGGCGCTGCCGGGCGCGCTTCCGATCGGGCGCAACTCGCCGCAGCGCTGCGCCTACGGGCTCTATGCCGAGCAATTGTCGGGCTCGCCCTTCACCGCGCCGCGCGGCACCAATGAGCGCTCCTGGCTCTACCGCATCCGCCCCTCGGTGAAGCATTCCGGCCGCTTCGAGAAGGTCGATGCCGGTCTGTGGCGCTCGGCGCCTTGTCATGAATACGACCTGCCGATCGCGCAGCTGCGCTGGGATCCGACGCCGCTGCCGAAGGAGGAGCTCACCTTCGTTCAGGGCGTTCAGACCATGACGACGGCAGGTGACGTCAATACGCAGGCCGGCATGGCCGCGCATGTCTACCTCATCACCAAATCGATGGTGGACCAGCATTTCTACAATGCCGACGGCGAATTGCTGTTCGTGCTGCAGCAGGGCAATCTTCGCCTCGTCACCGAGTTCGGCCGCATCGATGCCGAGCCCGGCGAAATCGTGGTGATTCCGCGCGGCGTCAAGTTCCGCGTCGAGATCCCGAACGGTCCGGCGCGCGGCTATCTCTGCGAAAACTACGGCGGCGCCTTCACGCTGCCGGAGCGCGGGCCGATCGGCGCCAATTGTCTCGCCAATGCGCGCGACTTCCTGACGCCGGTCGCGAACTACGAGGACAAGGACACGCCGACCGAGCTGTTCGTGAAATGGGGCGGCTCGCTGTTCAAGACCACCTTGCCGCATTCGCCGATCGACGTCGTCGCCTGGCACGGCAATTACGCGCCGTACAAATATGATCTGCGCACGTTCTCGCCGGTCGGCGCGATCAGCTTCGACCATCCCGATCCCTCGATCTTCACGGTGCTGACCTCGCCATCGGAGACGGCGGGCACGGCGAACATCGACTTCGTCATCTTCCCGGAGCGCTGGATGGTTGCGGACAACACCTTCCGTCCGCCCTGGTATCACATGAACATCATGAGCGAGTTCATGGGCCTGATCTACGGCGTCTATGACGCCAAGCCGCAGGGCTTCGTCCCCGGCGGCATCTCCTTGCACAATTGCATGCTGCCGCATGGCCCCGACCGCGACGCCTTCGATCACGCCAGCAACGGCGAATTGAAGCCCGTGAAGCTGACCGGCACCATGGCCTTCATGTTCGAGACCCGCTATCCGCAGCGCGTCACCGCACACGCGGCGAAGTCGTCGACGCTGCAGGACGATTACGCCGATTGCTGGAAGGGCCTGGAAAAGCGGTTCGATCCGAACAAGCCCTAATCTTGCTTACCCTCCCCTGGAGGGGGAGGGTCGCTCGCGTCAGCGAGCGGGGTGGGGTGACAGTCTCTCCATTGAGGCGGTGCCCGAGTGGAGAGATCACCCCACCCCGTTTCGCATTCCGCTCCGCTTCATGCGAACCGACCCTCCCCCTCCAGGGGAGGGTGAAAGAGTTCAGCATCAGAATTTGCATCGGGAGAAACATGCCCCACCCCAACGACCCCAGCCTCCGCTCCTTCATCGACGTCGATCCTTCCTCGGACTTTCCGATCCAGAACTTGCCCTATGGCGTGTTCTCGACCGCGTCCAATCCGACGCCGCGGGTTGGGGTGGCAATCGGCAATTACGTGCTCGATCTCTGGGAGCTGGAGCAGGATTCCCGGCTCGATGTCGGCCCGCTCGGCGTTTTCTCCGGCGCCTCGCTCAATCCGTTCATGGCGCTGGGTCCAAAGGTCTGGTCGAAAACCCGCGCCCGTATCAGCGAGCTGTTGCGGCACGACAATCCGGAGCTGCGCGACAACGCGGAGCTGCGCAGCCGCGCACTCGTGCCGATGCGCGATGCGAGACTGCATCTGCCCTTCACGGTCTCCGGCTACACCGACTTCTATTCCTCGAAGGAGCACGCCACCAATGTCGGCGTCATGTTCCGCGGCAAGGACAACGCGCTGCAGCCGAACTGGCTGCACATGCCGATCGCCTATAACGGCCGTGCTTCCACCGTCGTGGTCTCCGGCACCAAGGTGAAGCGGCCGCGCGGGCAGCTGAAGCCGCCGAATGTGGAGCTGCCGAGCTTTGCGCCGTGCAAGCGGCTCGATTTCGAGCTGGAGATGGGCGTCGTGATCGGCCAGCCCTCGCCGATGGGCGGCATGCTCAGTGAGCAACAGGCGGAGGAGATGATCTTCGGCTTCGTGCTGCTCAACGACTGGAGCGCGCGCGACATCCAGCAGTGGGAATATGTGCCGCTCGGGCCGTTCCTCGCAAAAGCCTTCGCGACCTCGATCAGTCCCTGGGTGGTGACGCGCGAGGCGCTGGAGCCGTTCCGCCTGGAGGGCCCGGAGCAGGAGCCGGTGCCGCTCAACTATCTCAGGCAGGCCAAGCCGCAGAACTACGATGTCGAGCTCGACGTCTCCTTGCGCGCCGCGGATGCCAATGCGCCCGCCAGCATCAGCCGCACCAATTTCAAATACATGTACTGGTCCTCGGTGCAGCAATTGATGCACCACGCCTCAAGCGGCTGCGCCATGAATATCGGTGATCTCCTCGGGTCCGGCACCATCTCCGGGCCGGAGAAGAACCAGCGCGGCAGCCTGCTTGAGATCAGCTGGAACGGTACCGAGCCGGTCGAATTGCCCGGCGGCGCCAAGCGCTCGTTCCTGGAAGATGGCGACAGCCTCGTGATGCGCGGCTGGTGCCAAGGCAACGGCTATCGCATTGGCTTCGGCGAGGTCGAGGGGACGATTCTGGCGGCGGAGTAGTCTCGGTCCCTGCCACAGCCTCCGTCATTGCGAGCGCAGCGAAGCAATCCAGAATCTCTCCGCGGCGGCAGTCTGGATTGCTTCGTCGCAAGGGCTCCTCGCAATGACGTGGAGAGAGCCTACCGTTTCTCCGGCGGCACGTCGCGCACCCGCGCGCAATGTGCCGCGATGTCCTCCACGCTGTACTTCAGATGCACCCGCTTGTCGGACGGGACCTGTTTGCTCGTGCACACGCCCGCCCGCCATTCCTGCGCCGGCCTGATCGGGCGCGGGGCAAAGCCGCCGCCGCAGTTCGGGCAGACATTGAACAGCTTGGTCTCGACGCAGTCCGCACAGAACGTGCATTCATAGGAGCAGATCCGCGCATCCGTCGCGTCAGGCGGCAGGTCGCGGTCGCAATATTCGCAGTTCGGTCGCAGCTGGAGCGCCATGTTGAATCTCCGGACATGGAGCTGCGATCATCGCAGATCGCGCGCGTCGCGCGAATGCCATAGTTCCCTCGATTTCAGCCGGGCTTGATCTCCTTGAGCGGCAGCTTCGAGCTCTCCTTCAGCCTGTCCAGCACGATCGAGGAGCGCACATGCGCCACGCTCTGGTGCGGCATCAAGACGTCGTTGACGAGGTTGGAGAGGCCCTTGAGGTCGCGCAGCACAGCTTTGAGCACGTAGTCGGCATCGCCCGTCAGAGAATACGCCTCCTGGATCTCGTCGATCCGGTTCACCAGCGCGCGGAAGCGTTTGGAGTTGTCCGGCGAGTGGGTCGCAAGCCCGACCTGGATGAAGGCGATCACGCCGAAGCCGAGCGCCTCGCTGGAAAGATCAGCGTGATAGCCTGATATCACCTTCTCCTCCTCCAGCCGCATCCGCCGCCGCGAGCATTGCGAGGCGGAGAGGCCAGCTAGGTCGGCAAGCTCCTGGTTGGTGAGGCGGCCGTCGTCCTGCAGCGCACCCAGGATCTTGAGGTCGAAGGCATCCACGGAGATCATGCGTCAATCGCCAAATTCATGCACAAGTCGTGCATAGGCTAGCGGAATCGCGGCCTGTTTGCACGCCCCTTGCGCGCTGCACGAAGGATAATTCCTGTCAGCAGCAATTTGGGAGAACACCATGGGTCCGTTTCCGCACGATGCACCGCCGGCCACGATCAGTGCCGACAATCCGATGGGCACCGACGGCTTCGAGTTCGTCGAATACGCGCATCCCAATCCGGAAGAGCTGCACGCGCTGTTCAAGCTGATGGGCTATGCACCCGTCGCGCGGCATAGAACCAAGAAGATCACAGTCTATCGCCAGGGCGACATCAACTATCTCGTCAACGAGGAGCCGGGCACCCACGGCTATGAGTTCGTCGCGGCGCACGGCCCCTGCGCGCCATCGATGGCATTCCGTGTGGTCGATGCTCAGGCGGCGTATGATCGTGCGATCGCGCTCGGCGCCGAGCCTGCCGATGCATCATCCGCGCAGAAGACGCTCGACGTGCCCGCGATCAAGGGCATCGGCGGCAGCCTGCTTTATCTCGTCGATCGCTACGGTGACAAGGGTTCGGCCTACGATGCCGAATTCGAATGGCTGGGCGCGCGCGATCCGCGGCCGGTCGGCGCCGGCCTGTTCTATCTCGACCATCTCACCCATAACGTCCATCGCGGCCGCATGGATGTCTGGGCCGGCTTCTACGAAAAACTGTTCAACTTCCGCCAGATCCGTTTCTTCGACATCGAGGGCCGCGCCTCGGGCCTGTTCTCGCGCGCGCTGACCAGCCCGGACGGCAAGATCCGGATTCCGATCAACGAGGATGCCGGCGATTCCGGCCAGATCGAGGAATATCTCAAGACCTATCGCGGCGAAGGCATCCAGCACATCGCCTGCGGCTGCCGCGACATCTACCGCACCATCGAAGGCCTGCGCGAAGCCGGCCTGCCCTTCATGCCGTCGCCGCCCGACACCTATTTCGAGCGGATCGATGCGCGCCTGCCCAAGCACGGCGAAGACCTCGCACGGCTCCGGAAGAACGGTATCCTGATCGACGGCGAAGGCGTGGTCGAGGGCGGCCAGACCAAGGTGCTGCTGCAGATCTTCTCGGCCAACGCGATCGGCCCGATCTTCTTCGAGTTCATCCAGCGCAAGGGCGACGACGGTTTTGGCGAGGGCAATTTCAAGGCCCTGTTCGAATCGATCGAGGAGGATCAGATCCGCCGCGGGGTGCTGAAGGTGGAGAACGCGGCGTAGGGCGGCGCGATAGCCACGCTCGCGCATCATCCAAAGCTGTCGTCCCGGATCAGCGCTCCGCTCCGCTCGCTTGTCCGGGACGACAGTGATGATTGAAGCGAAAGCAGAGAGTCTAACGCCCGGCCCACGCCTTCGTCACCGCGGCGATATCCGCCGCTTCCGGCTCGCGCACGGCCGACGGCGTACGCGAAAACCGCGGCGCGGGCGCCGGCTGCTTCACGCCGTGGCGTTCGATGAAAACGTTGCGCGCGACCATGTGCGGATGCTGCGTGGCTTCCGACATGGTCAGCACCGGCGCGAAGCAGATGTCGGTGCCTTCCATGATCTTGCACCAGTCCTCGCGCGTCTTGCTCTTGAACACGGCCTTCAGCTTCTCCTTCAGCGCCGGCCAGGCCTTGCGGTCCATCTGCGCGTCGAAATCCGCATCCGTCAGGCCCGCATGCTCGCGCAGCAGCGCGTAGAATTGTGGCTCGATCGAGCCGATTGAAATGAAGTGTCCGCAGGCGCATTCATAGACGCCGTAGAAATGCGCGCCGCCGTCGAGGAAGTTCTGGTTGCGGCCCTCGGTCCAGCGGCCGAGCGTGGTCATGTCGAAGAAGAACGACATCAGCGAGGCCGCGCCGTCGCACATCGCGGCGTCGACCACCTGCCCCTTGCCGGACTTTTGCGCTTCCAGGAGCGCTGCGAGCACGCCGACGACGAGATAGAGCGCACCGCCGCCGAAATCGCCGACCAGGTTGAGCGGCGGCACCGGCGCTTCCTCCGTGCCGATCGCGGCGAGCGCGCCGGTGATGGAGATGTAGTTGATGTCATGGCCGGCGGCGTTGGCGAGCGGGCCTTCCTGGCCCCAGCCGGTCATGCGGCCATAGACCAGTTTCGGGTTGCGCGCGAGCACGACGTCCGGCCCGAGCCCGAGCCGCTCCATCACGCCGGGACGGAAACCTTCGACCAGCGCATCGGCGCTGGCGAGCAAGTCGAGCACCTCTGCGATCGCCGCCTTGTCCTTGAGGTCGAGCTCGATCACCTTGCGGCCGCGGCCCGCCACCGACTTCATGCTCTTCTTGGCACCGACCCGGTCGAGCGTGACGACGTCGGCACCCATGTCGGCCAGCATCATGCAGGCGAACGGGCCGGGGCCGATGCCGGCGAACTCGACGATGCGGAAGCCCGAGAGCGGGCCGGAGGTGCGGATGGACGAGTTTTGGGTGGGTTTATCGAGCACGTTGTTGTTTCCTCGGATCGCGGGCAAGTGCCGGTGATCCGGCAGGCGCCTCTGACGTTGCTCTTGGGGGCGAGTTAATTGGCTGATTAACTTTTCCCGCCTTCACGCCAGCGAGGCAAGCTGTTTTCATGCATAGGCGCATAATAAAAGCGGCGCGCACCGGAGTGCGCGCCGCGGAAAATTTGTGCTGAGACGCTGGCGCGGGATCGTCAGCCCGCTGCCGCCACCGCACGCTGCGCCATCACCTTGACGAGGTTGGCGCGGTACTCCGCCGTGCCATGGATGTCAGCGAGCAATCCGCTCGCCGGAATGCTGACGCTGTCGATCGCTGCCGGCGACCAGTTCGCCTTCAGCGCGGCCTCGATTGCGGGCACCCGCATCACGCCATTCTGCGAGGCGCCGGTGGCGGCGACCCGAACCTCGCCCGACTTGGTCTGCGCCACGAACACGCCGGTCAGCGCGAAGCGCGAGGCCGGGTGTCGCATCTTTTCGTAGCCTGCCTTCGTCGGCACCGGGAACGACACGGCGGTGATGATCTCGCCGTCTTCCAGTGCCGTGGTGAACAGGCCCTGGAAGAAATCCTCCGCCGCGATCGACCGCTTGTTGGTCTTCACGGTGGCGCCGAGCGCGAGCAGAGCGGCCGGGAAATCCGCGGCCGGATCGTTGTTGGCGATCGAGCCGCCGATCGTGCCGCGGTAACGCACGGCGGGATCGCCGAGCACCGAGGTGAGATAGGCGATTGCAGGGATCGCCTTCTTCACATCGGCATTCTGCATGATGTCGTAATAGGTTGTGGCCGCCTTGATGGTCAGCGTGTCGCCTGACAATTCGACGCCCTGCAGCTCCTTGATCCTGCCGAGATCGATCACGTCCGACGGCGCCGCAAGGCGCTGCTTCATGACCGGCAGCAGCGTCTGCCCGCCAGCGAGGAATTTCGCCTCGCTGCTCTTGCCGAACAGGCTGGCGGCTTCGTCGACAGAGGAGGGGCGATGATAGGTGGTCTGGTACATCTTTGGTCCTCCTTCTCAAGCCGCGTGGATCGTGCGCCACACCCGATCGGGGGTTGCGGGCATTTCCAGATTGTTCTTGCCGATCGCATCCGTGATCGCGTTGATCACGGCCGCAGACGCTCCGATCGCGCCGGCCTCACCGCAACCCTTGATGCCCAGGGGATTGCCCGGGCACAGCGTCGTGGTGTGGGAGAGATTGAACGAGGGCAGGTCGTCGGCGCGCGGCATGGCATAATCCATGAACGAGGCCGTGACCGGCTGGCCGTTGGCATCGTAGATGGCGTGCTCGAGCAGCGCCTGACCAATCCCTTGCGCGAGGCCGCCATGGACCTGGCCCTCGACGATCATCGGATTGATCAGCCGGCCGAAATCGTCGGCTGCGACGAAGTTGATGAACGAGGTCTTGCCGGTGCCAGGATCGACCTCGAGCTCGCAAATATAGGCGCCGGCCGGGAAGGTGAAGTTGGTCGGGTCGTAGAAGGCGCTCTCCTTCAGGCCCGGCTCCATGCCCTCAGGCAGATTATGCGCCGTGTAGGCCGCGAGCGCGACCATCGGGAACGCGATCGCCTTGTCGGTGCCGGTCACCTTGAACTCGCCATTCTCGATGACGATGTCGGCTTCCGACGCCTCCAGCGCATGCGCCGCGATCTTCTTGGCCTTGGATTCCATCTTCTCCATCGCCTTCAGGATTGCGGTGAGGCCGACGGCCGCCGAGCGCGACCCGTAGGTGCCCATGCCGAACTGCACCTTGTCGGTGTCGCCATGGACGATCGAGACCTGGCTGATGGGAACGCCGAGACGGTCTGCCACGAGCTGGCAGAAGGTGGTCTCGTGACCCTGGCCATGGCTGTGCGAGCCCGTGAGGATCTCGATGGTGCCGACCGGATTGACGCGGACCTCGGCCGATTCCCACAGGCCGACGCCGGCGCCCAGGCTACCGACCGCCTTGGACGGCGCGATGCCGCAGGCCTCGATGTAGCAGGACACGCCGATGCCGCGCAGCTTGCCTTGTGATTTTGCTTGCGCCTTGCGGGCAGGGAAGCCGGCATAGTCGATCGCCTTCATCGCGGCGTCGAGCGAGGCGTTAAAGTCGCCGGTGTCGTAGGCCATGATGACAGGCGTCTGGTGCGGGAACTGGGTGATGAAGTTGGTCCGGCGCAACTGGGCCGGATCGACATTCAACTGCCGCGCCGCCGTTTCCATCAGCCGCTCGATCAGATAGCTCGCTTCGGGGCGGCCGGCGCCGCGATAGGCGTCGACCGGCGTGGTGTTGGTGTAGACCCCGATCACCTCGGCATGGATCGCCGGGATGTTGTACTGGCCCGACAGCAGCGTCGCGTACAGATAGGTCGGCACTGACGATGAGAACAGCGACATGTAGGCGCCGAAATTTGCGTAGGTCCTCACCTTCAGGCCGATGATCTTGTTGTCGGCGTCGAAGGCCATCTCGGCATGGGTGACATGGTCGCGGCCATGTGCGTCGGTGAGGAAGGCCTCGGTGCGGTCGCCGGTCCATTTCACGGGACGTCCGACTTTCTTCGAGGCCCACAGCGCCACCATCTCCTCGGGGTAGATGAAGATCTTGGAGCCGAAGCCGCCGCCGACGTCGGGCGCGATCACGCGCAGCTTGTGCTCTGGGGCGATGTTGTAGAACGCCGACAGCACGAGCCGGGCGACGTGCGGGTTCTGCGAGGTCGTATAGAGCGTGAAATGCTCTTCCGCCGCGTCATAGTCGGCGATCGCCGCGCGCGGCTCCATCGCGTTCGGGGCGAGGCGGTTGTTGGTGACGTCGAGCTTCACCACGTTGGCGGCTTTCGAGAAGGCGGCATTCACTGCGCTCTCGTCGCCGATCACCCAGTCATAAACCTGGTTGCCGGGGGCCTCGGGATGAAGCTGCGGCGCGCCGGCCTTGATCGCGGCCTGCATGTCGGCAACTGCGGGAAGCTCCTCGTAATCGACGACGACGGCTTCCGCCGCGTCGCGCGCCAGATTTTTGCTCTCTGCGATAACGACGGCGACGGCCTGGCCGACGAAGCGCACCGTCTCCGGCGCCATCGCCGGCCATGCGCCCATTTTCATCGGGCTGCCGTCCTTGGAGGTGATGGCCCAGCCGCAGATCAGGTTGCCGACCTTGTCGTCGACGAGCTGCTTGCCGGTGAGCACCGCGACCACGCCCGGCATCTTCAGCGCGGCGGAGGAGTCGATCCCCTTCACCTTGGCGTGCGCATGCGGGCTGCGGATGAAATAGGCATGGGTCATGCCCGTCAGCTTGATGTCGTCGACGTAACGGCCCTTGCCGGTAATGAAACGCTTGTCTTCCTTGCGCACGACGCGCGCGCCGATGCCTTCAACACCCATGTCTGGTCCTCCCGACCGGAAATTTGTTGACCCGCGCTTTCCCTCGAAGGCGGCGGTGGTTTTCTTCTCGCGGCGGCCGCTTTATTCGGCCGCCTGCGCAACCTTCATGCGTCCGGCCGCATCCAGCACGGCTTTCACGATATTGTGGTAGCCGGTGCAGCGGCAGATATTGCCCTCGAGCTCCTGGCGGACGGTGGCTTCGTCGAGCTGGCCACCGTGGCGCTGCACGATGTCGATCGCGGACATGATCATGCCCGGCGTGCAATAGCCGCATTGCAGGCCGTGGTTGTCGCGGAACGCGGCCTGCATCGGATGCAGCTCCTCGCCCTTGGCAATGCCTTCGATCGTGGTGACGCTCGCGCCGTCGGCTTGTCCCGCCAGCATGGTGCAGGATTTCACCGCCCGGCCGTCCATGTGCACGACGCAGGCGCCACACTGGCTGGTGTCGCAGCCGACATGGGTTCCCGTGAGATTGAGGTGATCGCGCAGGAGCTGGACCAGCAGCGTGCGGTCCTCGACGTCGACAGCAACGGCCTTGCCGTTGACCGTCAGTTTGACTGTAGACACGGTGGAGTCCTCCCGGGATTGATTTTGATTGTTTCTAATTAGAGACCAGCGGGCCGGAACTTTGCAACTGGGATTTTGGTCGCCGGCGTCATGGAAAAGTCATTGATGCAGGGCGGCGTGCGATTGATTTGGTTGATGGAGCTGTGAGCCAGCGGGCGGGCTGGTGTGGGATGCCAGTCATCGTCTCTGAATCGGCCGTTGGCCGAGGTGCCTGTGCAGGTGCCAAATTTACCGCCCTTTATCGATTCTGCCTTAGTTTTGCGCATTCAGATCGGAGGGAAGGCGCCTCCAGATCGCGGCTGAATAGAATAATGGGGGTTGGGAATGTCTGGGCGTATCGCGTCGCCGTCTAAGCGCACATTATTTCCGACCCTCAGGTTCCGCGCTAAAATCATTCTCGGCTTCGCCGCCGTGCTGGTGATCTCCGCCGGCAGCATGGCCTTCTCCTATTTCGGCTTCGAACGGGTTGCCTCCGGGGTCGGATCGTACCGCAGCAGCGTGTCCGAGGCCGATCTTGCCCGCAACATCGACCGCGAGCTGCTCGCCTATCGTTCGGCCGTCAAATATTTCGTTGTCACCGGCAAGGAAGACGACGCCAAGGCGGCGCTGGATGCTGAAGGCAGCCTGAAGAATGCCATCGACCAGGCCGTCAAGGGGGCCAAGAAGCCGGCGCGGCAGGAGAGTCTCGACAAGCTCGCCAAGGAGTTTTCCAAGTTCTCCGCGACCTTCGCAAAGGTGCTCCAGGCCAAGCGCGACAGCGCACTGCTGGTGCAGAACCAGCTCAGCCGCAACGCCAACCAGCTGAAATACAAGCTCGACGACATCGGCAACAACGCGTCCGACGCCGAAGCACAGGCGATCGAGTTCGGCACCAAGCAGGTCAATGCCCAGTTCCAGACCGCGAGTGCGGCGGCGACCAATTTCGTGCTGACGTCCGACCAGGCGATCGCCACCAGCGCGCTGGCGCGGCTGAAATTCGTCGAGAACTCGCTTGGCGCGGTCTACTCCATGGACGACAAGATCGTCGCTGGCCTCAAAGATGCCAAGGCGCTGCTCGGGGCCTATCGCGAAGCGCTGGAGAAGCTGATCGCCAACGCCAAGCTGGTCGATGATCTCGTCACCGAGATGAACGGCTCGGCCGGTGCGATCTTGCAAGGCGCGACCGCCATGAAGGCGGACCTCGTCGCCGAACAACAGCGGCTGGATTCGGAGTCGGAGGCGACCATAGGAAAGACCGAGCAACTGGTGCTGATGCTGGCTATCGGCGGCACGCTGCTCGGCGCGGTCCTCGCCTTCCTGCTCGGCACCGGTATCTCGCGTCCGATGATCGCGATGTGCAAGGCGATGCGGGAGCTTGCCTCGGGCAATTTCGACGTCGTGCTGCCGGGTTTGGGGCGCAAGGACGAGATCGGCGAGATGGCCGGCGCGGTCGAGGAGTTCAAGGTTCAGGCNGTGGCCAAGGCCGAGCGCGATGCCGCCGCCAGCGAAGTCCAGAACCGGGAGCAGGCCGCCAGCCGCCGCGCCGAGCTGATCCGCTTTGCCGATGATTTCGAGAGCGCGGTCGGCGCCATCGTCTCCAACGTCTCGGCCTCGGCCGTGCAGCTGGAATCGGCGGCCTCCACCCTGACCCGCACCGCCGAGACCACGCAGAGCCTGTCGAGCCAGGTCGCCGGCGTNTCCGAGCAGGCCTCCTCCAACATGCAGTCGGTCGCGACCGCGACCGAAGAGCTCTCGGCCTCGGTCGAGGAGATCGGCCGCCAGGTCCGCGATTCCAGCCGCATNGCGGAGGCCGCCGTGATGCAGGCCAAGGAGACCGACGGCCGCATCGGCAAGCTNTCGCATGCCGCCCAGCAGATCGGCGAGGTGGTCAAGCTGATCACCGCGATNGCCGAGCAGACCAACCTGCTCGCGCTCAACGCCACCATCGAGGCCGCCCGCGCCGGCGAGGCCGGCCGTGGCTTCGCGGTCGTGGCGAGCGAGGTGAAGTCGCTGGCGAGCCAGACCGCGAAGGCGACCGACGAGATCTCCTCGCACATCGCGGGGATGCAGGGCGCCACCGCCGAGTCGGTCGCCGCGATCAAGGAGATCGGCGCGAC
>NZ_KI421492.1:0-64674 GCF_000473065.1 Bradyrhizobium sp. WSM1743 | reverse complement strand
ACCGCGAAGGCGACCGACGAGATCTCCTCGCACATCGCGGGGATGCAGGGCGCCACCGCCGAGTCGGTCGCCGCGATCAAGGAGATCGGCGCGACNATCGGTCAGATCTCGTCGATCTCGACCTCGATCGCGAGCGCGGTCGAGCAGCAGGGCGCGGCCACCCAGGAGATCGCCCGCAGCGTCCAGACTGTCGCGCAGGGCACCCAGACCGCGGCCACCGATATCGGCGAAGTCAACCGCGGCGCCGCCGAGACCGGCTCGGCCTCGGGAGAGGTGCTGAATTCGGCCAAGACCCTGTCGAGCGAAAGCACCCGCCTCCGCGCCGAGCTCGACCGCTTCATGGCGAATATCCGCGCAGCGTAAGGCCCCGCGCTCGCATCATCCTCAGTGTCGTCCCGGACAAGCGCGCCTCAAGCGCGCGCCGATCCGGGGCCCATACTCCCAGGACCAGGTTGTGGAGCAACGCCGCTAACTCCGAGCCTTCGCCAAACCCAACCCTGTGGCTGGGTCCCGGATCGGCGCGCGCCTCGGGGGCGCGCTTGTCCGGGACGACGGAGTCAAGAGCGCGAGCCTTATTCTCTCCCGAATGCCCGCTTCAGCTCTCCCTTCGCCCGCTCCAGCCGCGTGCGCTGCGTCTTCGGCAGCGTCTTGCCGGCGCGGTTGATGTAAAACGTCAGCATCGACAGCGCGGAGCGGTAGGCGCCCGTCTTGCGGCGGGAGCTGTGCTCGGCCGAGCGCTTCAGCGAGGCCGCGATCTTCTTGGGATCCTTAAGCTTGAACACGCCGCGCTTGAGATCGAGCGCGTCGCTCTCCCGCGTCACCCGTTGCGACCAGCGCTTCGGTGTTGCACGGCGGCTTGACTTCTTGCGCGTCGTGCTCGCCTTGCGACGCGCGGTGTGGCGCGCGCCTGTCTTCCGTGCGCCTGTCTTCCGTGAATGTGTCGTCTTTCTGACCTGAGCCATGCGTCAACTCCTTGGTGCTCAATCGGAAACGGGTGTTCTTGGAGGCTGTTCCCGTGGGAACCGGGCCTCATCGCAAACGTTGTCGCTGGTGGCAGGCAGAATGCCGCACCCCATGATCGGACCGACCCCGTCCACGTCCTGTGAAGCGGGGCCGCTTCCATTGATCAGACGCAACAACCCGATGGAATTGCATCAAAACCCAGCGCTGAACTATGCACCCGTAGTCCCGGCGGCGACCGCCACCGAGCGTATCGTCGAGACCAGCATTCCCTCGCGGCTCGACGCGCTGCCGTGGAGCGGCTTTCACACCCGCGTCGTGCTCGCGCTCGGCATCACCTGGATTCTCGACGGCCTCGAGGTGACCCTGGCGGGTGCGCTCTCCGGCGCGCTGAAGCAGAGCCCGTCGCTGCATTTCTCCAATCTTGATCTCGGCATCGCCAACTCCGCCTATCTCGCGGGCGCAGTGCTCGGTGCACTCGGCTTCGGCTGGCTCACCGATCGCATCGGCCGCAAGAAGCTGTTCTTCATCACGCTTGCGCTCTATCTCTCGGCAACGGCCGCGACCGCGCTGTCGTGGGATGTCGCAAGCTACGCGCTATTCCGCTTCCTCACCGGCGCCGGTATCGGCGGCGAGTACACCGCGATCAATTCGACCATCCAGGAGCTGGTGCCGGCACGCTATCGCGGCTGGACCGATCTCGTCATCAACGGCAGCTTCTGGATCGGTGCTGCGATGGGCGCGGTGGCGGCGATCGTGCTGCTCGACCCCGCCGTAACCGGCCCCGATCTCGGCTGGCGCCTCGCTTATCTCATCGGCGCTTCCATCGGTCTCGTCGTGCTCCTGATGCGGATGTGGATCCCGGAAAGTCCGCGCTGGTTGATGATCCACGGGCGGCCAGACCAGGCACACGCGATCGTCGACGACATCGAGCGTTCGGTGATCGGACGCGACCAGGATGCGAGAGACGAGCGCTTCACAACGGTCCGGCTGAAGATGCGCGATCACACGCCGATCCGCGAAGTCGTGCATACGCTGTTTTCCGTCTATCGCCAGCGTGCGCTGGTCGGCCTCGTGCTGATGAGCGCGCAGGCGTTCTTCTACAACGCCATCTTCTTCACCTTTGCGCTGGTGCTGACCGATTTCTACGGCATCAGCGCCGATCACGTCGGCTGGTACCTGCTGCCCTTCGCCGCGGGCAATTTCCTGGGGCCCCTGCTGCTCGGCCGTCTGTTCGATACGCTCGGCCGCCGCACCATGATCGTGTTCACTTATGGCATGTCGGGCCTGTTGCTGGTGCTGTCGGGCTATCTGTTCTCGATCGGCGTGCTGAGCGCGCAGGGGCAGACCATCGCCTGGATGGTGATCTTCTTCTTTGCCTCGCCCGCTGCGAGCGCGGCCTATCTCACCGTCAGCGAGAACTTTCCCTTGGAGGTGCGCGCACTGGCGATCGCGGTGTTCTACGCGGTCGGCACCGGCATCGGCGGCGTGATCGGGCCGGCGCTGTTCGGCGCGCTGATCGATACGGGATCACGCAACAGCGTGTTCGCCGGCTATCTGCTGGGGGCAGTCCTGATGATCGCGGCTGCGATCGTGGCGTGGCGCTATGCCGTCTCTGCGGAGCGCAAATCGCTCGAACACGTCGCGCGCCCGCTCGCCTTTATGGAGTAGACTGATGAAATCGGAACTTGCGGAAATGGCGTTGGACCAGAAGCGCACCATCCTGGATGACGAGACGCCCGAAACGGTGCCGGTGCCGCATGCGCTGGTGCCGCACCTCGATGAAATAGCCATTCTGCTCGACATCGACGGCACGCTGCTCGACCTGATGCCGACGCCGCGCGAGGTGTGGGTGCCGCCGGGCCTGTCGGAAACGCTGAACCGGCTGACCGAGCGCACGTCGGGCGCGCTGGCGCTGGTCAGCGGCCGCTCTCTCAACGACATCGACCTGATCTTCGCGCCCGATGTGTTCCGCGCCGTCGCCGGCCACGGCGCGGAGATGCGGCTGTCGGTGGACAGTGAAGCGGATGATGTGCACGCGCCGCCGCTCGACAAGGAGTTGAAGCGGCGCTTGGCCGCCATCGCCAAGCTCAGCCCAGGCATCCTGCTCGAGGACAAGGGCTATTCGCTCGCGCTGCATTATCGGCTTGCGCCGCATGCTGAGAGGGCGATTTACGAATCCGTCTCGCTGATCCGCGCCGATCTGCCCAATGCGCCGATCGAGGTGCTGCCGGGCAAGTTCGTCTGCGAGATCAAGCATTCCGGCTTCACCAAGGCGAGCGGCGTGCGCGAATTGATGAAGCACGAGCCGTTCAGTGGACGGCGCCCGTTGTTCATCGGCGACGACGTCACCGATGAAACGGTGTTCGCGATCATGCCCGACATGGACGGGCTCGCCTTCTCGGTCGGCCGCCGTGCCATGGGCGTGAATGGCCATTTCGATGCGCCGAGCGATGTGCGTGCGTTCCTTGCGCGCCTGCTCGATCCGAGGTGAAACGAAGGCAGCGCCACCTCGCAGACATAAATGCAGTCAGCGCAGCGCCGTTGCGCGCCGCGAGGCATGCTGCGCAACAGAAACGGAAAAGCTGTCTTTGCAGCGAAATTCCCGGGTTCCGCAAGCGAAACCCGTTCCAATGCACACGCCCGATTTTGGTTTCAATTGGTTGAAACGATGATCCGGAACCATATTGATGAACGGCAGTTAAACGGGGTGGAATGAACAGGAGGGGACGACCTGTGAACTTGATCGTCGTTTCGAATCGCGTCGCCCGCGGCAAGCCCAACGAGCCCATGACGGGCGGCCTTGCGGCGGCATTGCTTCCCGTGGTCGAACATTCTGGTGCGATCTGGGTCGGTTCCTCCGGCCGTGTGCGTGATGGCCATCAGAAGGAACCCTTTGCCGAGATCGAGGCGCTCGGGACGGGCGCGATTGCGACACTGGATCTGCCGGCGGCGCATTACGGCGGTTATTACGAAGGCTTCGCCAATTCGGCACTGTGGCCGGCACTGCATTCGCGCAGCGACCTGATCCGCGTCTCGCGCGAGGACTATGTCAGCTATCGCGAAGTCAACGCCTTCATGGCGCGGGCCCTGCTGCGCTTCCGAAAAGCCAAGACCGCGTTCTGGGTGCAGGATTATCACTTCCTCGCCCTTGGCGCCGAGCTGCGCGAACTCGGCGTCGATGATCCGATCGGCTTCTTCCTGCACACGCCGTGGCCCGTCGCCGCGGTGATGCAGGGCGTGCCCAACCATCGCGAGCTGATCACGGCGATGCTGGCCTACGATCTGCTCGGCTTCCAGACCGAGGAAGATCGCCAGAACTTCCTCGGTTATGTCGGCGGCGAGCTCGGCCTCACCATCGAGGACGGCGTTGCGATCTCGCAGCATGGGCGCACGCGCTGCGAAGTCTTCCCCATCGGCATCGATGCGGAGAAATTCGCTGCCTATGCCGCAAAATCGGCCTCGCATCCTGATGTATCGCGCCTGCGCCGCAGCCTCAACGGCGAGCGTCTCGCGATCGGCGTCGACCGGCTCGACTATTCCAAGGGTCTCGTCAACCGCATCGGCGCGTTCGACCGGCTCTGGACCGAGCACCCGCAGTTTGCGCGCAGCATCTCGCTGCTCCAGATCGCCAATCCCTCGCGCGGCGGTATCGAGGCCTATGGCAATCTCCAGAACGAGGTCGCGCGCCTCGTCACCGACGTCAACGGCCGCCACGGCGAGGTCGACTGGACGCCGATCCGCTATTTGAACAAGGGCTTCAGCCAGGCCGTGCTCGCGGGTCTCTATCGCACCGCGCAGATCGGCGTGGTGACGCCGCTGCACGACGGCATGAACCTCGTCGCCAAGGAGTACGTCGCCGCGCAAAACCCGGCCGATCCCGGCGTGCTGGTGCTGTCGAAGTTCGCGGGCGCCGCCAACGAGCTCGACGCCGCGCTGCTGGTCAATCCGCACGACATCGACGGCATGGCCCGGGCGATCGCGGTCGCCGCATCGATGCCGCTCACCGAGCGCAACATGCGCTGGGACGCGATGATGAAGAAGCTGCGCGGCCACACCATCCAGCAATGGTCCGCGGATTTCGTCGCCGGGCTCGAGAAGTGCCGCACCGAGAAGGCCGCCGTCGCCCCGCTCGCGGCCCAGCCGCCGCAGGCGCTGCGCTGGCTGAAGTCGGCGATATCAGGCGTGCGGTTGATTTAACCTCAGCTTGGCTCGACCTCACCCTCTCCCCTTGTGGGTCCCCTTGTGGGAGGGGGTGGCATATGCGGCCTTCGGCCGCCGTTCTCAAGAACGCCGATGCTTCGCATCGGCTATGGCGAAGCGGCGAGACGGGTGAGGGGTCTCTCTCCACGCGTGAACGTCTCGCAGCAAGATTCGTGGATGCAACCCCTCATCCGGCGCTTCGCGCCACCTTCTCCTACAAGGGGAGAAGGAAGAGCCTCCCTCAATAACAATACGACACGCCATCCAGGATCGCGCATTGCCGCTTGTTCGGCGCGTTGGGATCGTCCAGCGGCACCACGCCCTTGCCCTGGCCGACGAACACGCCGGGCCCGACATGCACTGAGCTCTTGTTGCCGATGACGACGCTCTGATGCGGCGTCGCGCTGGAGCGCGTGCCGTCCGGCCAGAGGATGGCATCGCCCGAGAGCACCCCGCGCCGCCCGTCCTCGCAGCTGACATCGACACCCTGCCGGGTGCAGACCTGTGCCAGCGCCGGCAGGGAAAAGGCGGAGCCGAGGGCCGAAATCAGGCCAAGGGCGGCGATGGTCTTGCGGATGGTCATGGCGTCCCCGGTCGTGTTTGGCGGCTTGCCGTGAATCGTCGCGCCAAACCCGCTTGCGGTTCAGCCGGCAGGTGGGTCAAGGCACCTCTGAGGCAGGATATTATCTTGTAAATACAATAAGTTGCGGAAAAATCGCCTTAGATCCCCGCGATCCCTTGCAAAATCCTCGGCGCCCCTTCAAGAGAGGGCGCTCCGGAGAGATGGCCGAGTGGCTTAAGGCGCACGCTTGGAAAGCGTGTGTGCGGGAAACCGTACCGTGGGTTCGAATCCCACTCTCTCCGCCATTGTGCGATTTGCTATGCCAATCTACGATTTCGTGTGCTTGGGGCCGTCACTCTGGGGCGTCGCGAGCGACTCCTCCCCTCTGCTAGCCGCCGTAGCCACGGCCCACCTCTATACGGTCGCGATCGGCACCGTTGACACCGGCCCCCCATGGAGCTTCGCTTCATAGCCTCAGCTCAACGCGTGACCGGCTAGCCCGTACACCCACGGCTCGTTTTCCTTTCGGTTCAGGAATCGCCGACCCTTGGACATCGTCGAGACGGTATCGTTCATTCCGAGACGGCTCTGTTGAAGATAGTCCGCAAACAGGCCCGTCTGCTCCCGCGTATCCACGCGGGCGAACTTTCCGGCGAGATCTTTGAGATGCACGGCCGTGAGATGGATCGCGTCACAATCATTGCTGGCGATGATGGGGCCGATCACATGACCGCGCCCGAATTCGCGCTTCATGGAAAAGCCGACGGCCTCTCCGCCGCGGCGCAAGACGGAGATTGAGGCACCTTCAGAAAGCAATGCGAGCAGCTTCTGCCGGTTAGCTCCGAACGCGCGTTCATCCAGTGCCGCGATCTCTCCGATGTTCGCAGTGGACAGCGAGCTCAATTCACCGGCCAGCGCCGGCACCGGCGGAGGTGGTGAGACGACCTCTCCTTGCCACAGATACACGGTGGCTTCTTTCGTGAATCCCAGCGACAGATACAGATGATAGGCGGCATGGGTTGAGTTGAGGGTCAAATTCCGGTCGCCGCATCGCTCGAAAACCTGCTCCATGAGCCAGCGGCCAGTACCTTGTGCCTGGGTTCGGGGCGATGTGATCACCAGGCCAATCGTCGCGAATTCGTGGCCATAAGGGAACCACATCGCGCTGCCGAAGACGCGCCCTATGCCATCCACGGCAACGATGCCGTGGCCGGCGCGGCGCAGGAAATCCCAATCCTTGGGGCGGTGCGGCCAGCCGACACCGATCGAAAGCGCGTGGAGCAGCTTCACATCAACGTCGTTGATGTCCTTGGCCACCAGTTCAAAGGACTTCACGCGTACCGTTCGTCCCATTCAGCTCATCCGTTTCTTTGCGGCACCCAAAGCTTGCGGCCCATCGCCCTCGCCGGCCTTCTGCTGCGTGCCGCACAAGCCCTGTTTTGCAGCAGCATAACGCGGAAGGCCAGCAGGTTTCGCCTGTTTGGCAGGCGGTATTCGGAATGTTCCGCCGCAAGCGCTACTCGATTCAGCAGGGAAAGCTCCTGGTTGCGGCCTATCGATATCCGGCAACAGCAGGCAGGGTGAGCCCCAGTGAACGTTGAAGGCTTCGCTGGAGGGCTCGCCGCCTTTCCAGTCCTCGGTGGTCGGCCAGGCCGGTCTCAACGCGCCGCATCCCGGGCGAGGACCTGAGAGGACCACGTCGATGGCGTTCCTTTTCAATTCCGATGCTGCTCGGGCGGCTATTTTCCGGCAGGCCTTTGCGCGCGAGCTCCCTGATCTCGAATTCTACCATTCCAGTAAATGCATCGACCCTGAAAAGGTGCGGTACCTGCTGACCTGGAACGCACCCGACGATCTATCGCGCTTTCGCAATCTGGAAGTGGTCTTTTCCATCGGTGCGGGGGTCGATCAATTCAAGCCGGAGACCATACCCGACCGCGTCAAGCTCGTGCGCATGATCGAGGATGGCATCATACGCATGATGCAGGAGTACGTCGTGCTTGGGGTGCTGACACTCCATCGCGAGATGCTTGCCTATCGGGAGCAGCAGGGAAGGGGCCTATGGCAGGCTCTTGCAACGCCCCAGGCGGCCGATCGGCGCGTCGGCTTTCTGGGCCTCGGCATGTTGGCGCAAGCTGCGATTGATCGCCTAAAGCCGTTTGGATTTCCGCTTGCCGCGTGGAGCCGCAGCAACAAGACGATCGAGAGTGTCACCTGCTTCCACGGCGATGGTCAGCTTGGCAGCTTCCTGAAGGGAACGGATATTCTCGTCTGTCTTCTGCCCCTGACGGAGCAAACAAGCGGCATCCTGAACGCACAGCTGTTCTCTCTCCTGCCGGAGGGAGCGAGGCTCCTGCACGTTGGCCGCGGCCCGCAGCTTGACCAGGGCGCACTCATCGAAGCGCTCGACAGCGGACGTCTCGCCGCAGCGATGCTCGACGTGACCGATCCCGAGCCGCTGCCGGAAGACCATGCGCTCTGGTCGCATCCGAAGGTGATCATCACGCCGCATATCGCGTCCGTGACGCAACCGCATACGGCCGCGCAATCCGTCATAGAGAACATCCGGCGCCACCGCGCCGGACGAAATCCGATCGGCCTCGTCGATCGAACGCTCGGCTACTAACAGGAAAGATGCCATGTCACTTCTGATCGCCATCGACACGAATCCGGACTTCGCACCGAAGAAGGCCGTGCCGGCTCCGGAACGGCTCATTTCGGGCAATCCGTCCTTCAAGACCTGGGCGCAGGACGCCTCGAAGGGTGAGAAAGTGCTGACGGGCGTCTGGGAGGCAACCCCCGGCGAGACCCATTCCATCAAGGGCACCACCTTCGAGTTCTGCCACATTATTTCGGGTCTGATCGAAATCGAGGAAAAGGATGGTGAGACGAAGACGTTCCGCGCCGGCGACAGCTTTGTGATGAAACCGGGCTTTGTCGGCGTCTGGCGCACGATCGAGACCGTGCGGAAGATCTACGTCTGCCACTATGACTGAGCGCGATGCCTGGCGGCGGCCTCACTAAGCGGCCGCCAGAACAATCGGCTTTCCGGGCCGCGTCTGACCGGATTCAACGCGGTCAGACGCTTCACTCTCGATGAAAAATGCGGCGCGCGGTCCTGTATGGCTCAGATGAGACGGCTTTATCTCGCCAATCGCATACCTAGCAGTGATGGCTGTTTAACCCCAAGGGCAAGGGAACACATACATGGTCGCATTGAAAGACAAGGATCTGTTTCGACAGCAGGCACTGATCGCTGGCCATTGGCGCGACGCGAATGCGAAGGCGACGGTTGAAGTCATCGATCCTGCCAGCCAGCAAGTTCTTGGCACCATCCCAGACATGGGGCGCGAGGAGACCGAGGCCGCCATCAACGCCGCCGCCGCTGCGTTCAAGGGCTGGAAGACCACGGCTCATGCGGAACGTGCCGTTCTGCTGGAGCGCTGGTATGAGCTCATGCGGCGCCACGAGCAGGACCTGGCGCTGTTGCTGACGCTGGAGCAGGGCAAGCCGCTGGCGGAATCGCTCGGCGAAATCCGCTATGGGGCCTCGTTCGTCAAATGGTTTGCGGAAGAGGCGCGCCGGATCAACGGATCGACGATCCCGTCACCCACGGTCGATCGCCGCATTCTGGTGCTGAAAGAGCCGGTCGGCGTCTGCGGGATCATCACGCCCTGGAATTTCCCCAACGCGATGATTACGCGCAAAGTGGCACCTGCGCTGGCCGCGGGCTGCACCGTCGTCATCAAGCCCTCTGAGTTCACGCCCTTTTCGGCTCTCGCAATCGGTGTGCTGGCGGAGCGGGCGGGAATTCCACCTGGCGTGATCAACATCGTGACGGGCATGCCGGCGGATATTGGCAAGGAGCTGATGGCCAATGAGACCGTTCGCAAGATCTCGTTCACGGGATCGACCCGCGTCGGCGCGCTGCTGATGAAAGGCGCCGCCGACAACATCAAGCGGCTCAGCCTCGAGCTCGGCGGTAATGCGCCGTTCATCGTCTTCGACGATGCCGATATCGACCGCGCCGTCGAGGGCGCGATTGCGTCGAAGTTCCGCAACGGCGGACAGACATGCGTCTGCTGCAATCGCATTCTCGTGCAATCAGGCGTCTACGATACCTTTGCACAGAAGCTCGCCGGCAAGGTCGCAAATATGAAGGTCGGCGCCGGCACGGAAGAGGGGGTCGCAATCGGGCCGATGATCAACGGCGCGGCGATCGAGAAGATCAGGCGGCACGTCACGGATGCCCTGGACAAGGGCGCAAAGATCATCTCGGAGAGTGAGGCGGTGCCGGAAGGTCGGCAATATGCCCGGCCTCTCGTGCTCGGTGGCGCGACGACTGAGATGCTACTGGCTTCGGAGGAGACCTTTGGGCCCGTCGCGCCGCTTTTCCGGTTCGAGACGGAGGACGAGGCGATAGCGATCGCAAACGGTACGCCCTTCGGTCTTGCGGCGTATTTCTACACTGAAAACCTGAAACGTTCCTGGCGTGTTGCGGAAGCGCTGGAGTTCGGCATGGTCGGCCTGAACACCGGCCTGATCTCGACGGAGGTTGCGCCTTTCGGCGGTGTCAAACAGTCGGGATTGGGGCGCGAGGGCTCTCAGCTCGGGATAGAAGAATATCTCGAGAGCAAGGCTCTCCATGTCGGCGGCCTGGACTGAGCGTCCGTCGGATCTGTATCTGAAACAAGAAAAGGGGGCGGCTGAACCGCCCCCTTTTCCTTGACGAGCGCAGATCTCTCTTACTGAAGTGCCGCGAGCGATCCCGAAAGGACTGCGCTCAGGCGCTCTTGCGAAGGGGCTCCAGGCCGACTGCGGCAGCCAAGCCGCCGATGCCGGAGACCTCGGTGTATTCATAGAAGGGGTTCGCCGGCTCGTGACCGCGGTTCACCCATACCTTGCTCTTGATACCCAGATCGTAGGCGGTCATCAGATCGTAGCGGAACGAGGAGGAGACGTGGGTGATATCTTCCGGGCCGCAGCCCAGCTTGTCGAGCATGTATTCGAAGCCTTTCATGTGCGGCTTGTAGGCGCCAGTCTCCTCGGCCGTGATGACCATGTGGAAGGGAGCGCCGAGCTTCAACACGTTGGACATGATGAGGTTCTTCATGGAGTTCGACAAGATGACCAGCGGGATCTCTTTGGCAACCTTGGCCAGACCAGCCGGGACGTCGGCATGTGGACCCCACGTGTGGATCTCTTCATTGATGCGCTGGGCATGCTCCGGCTGAAAGGCGATACCATTGCGCTTGCAGGCGCGCTCCAGCGCGTTGTTCACCACCTCGAAATACGGTTTCCAGGCGCCGAGAACCTCGTCCAGGCGATAGGCTGAAAAGTCCTTGATGAACTTTGCCATCGCCGCGGCAGAAAGCTCCGAGCCATAGACACGGGTCGCGGCGCCGGCCATGTCGAAATTGGTCAGCGTGCCGTAGCAGTCGAAGGTGATATATTTGGGTCTGAATGTCGCCATAGCTCCAATCCTTGCGATCTCGCACCGCTTGCCGGTACGACACGCACAATAGCGAGCAGCCGACGAGATAAAGCGCCGATGTCGCGATGGTCGGGAGCAGATTGTGTCGTATCGCATCGGAGCCATGGCAGAGAGTTGCAGGACGATCGGCTCTCCTCGTTTAGCCTCAATGCCGTCGCCGCACCATGCCGGCATAGGATGCCGCGCTGGTGCCCAATCAAAGTCAAAACGCCCTCCGTCAATGTCCTGCCCGGGAGCAAGTGCTGTCTTCGGCAACTTACGTTGAGCCCGAACACAACGGGCTGCTCGGACAAACATCGCGGCCGTTCTGGAGGACAATATGTTGAGCAACTCGCTGATTGAGCTCGATCGCGCGCATCTGATTCACCCGGTCTCTTCTTATCGAAGCCACGAGGCGACGGGCGTCCGCGTGCTGAAGTCAGGCAAAGGCGCGACGCTGACCGATGTCTCGGGACGTCAATTGCTGGACGGCTTTGCGGGTCTGTGGTGCGTAAATGCCGGCTACGGACAGGACAGCATCGTTGAAGCGGCTACGCGGCAGCTGCAGGAGCTGCCTTATGCGACGGGCTATTTCGGTTTGGGCTCCGACCCGGCCATCCGATTAGCCGCAAGGCTGGCTGAATTGGCGCCTGGCGATCTGAACCATGTCTACTTCACCTTGGGCGGCTCAGATGCCGTCGACAGCACGATCCGGTTCATCCGGTACTATTATTATGCCAAGGGTGCGCCGCAGAAGGACCAGTTCATTTCCCTCGAATCTGGCTACCATGGATCGTCGACGGCAGGGGCTGGCTTGACGGCGCTGCCCGCCTTTCATGCGGGCTTTGGGGTGCCATACAACTGGCAACACAAAATCCCCTCGCACTACGCCTATCGCAATCCTGTCGGTTCCCATCCTCAGGCTATCATCGCGGCGTCCGTCGCGGCCTTGCGGGCCAAGATCGCCGAACTCGGCGCCGAACGCGTCGCCGCCTTCTATGTCGAGCCGATACAGGGGTCAGGAGGTGTCCTCGTTCCGCCGCCGTCCTGGCTGAAGGCCATGCATGCGGTCTGCAAGGAGCACGATATTCTGTTCGTTGCCGATGAGGTCATCACCGGCTTTGGCCGTGTCGGTCCGCTCTTCGCCTGTGAAGAGGACGACGTCGTGCCGGATCTCATGACCACGGCCAAGGGGCTGACCTCGGGCTACGTGCCGATGGGGGCCGTTCTCATGTCCGACGGCGTCTACAACACGATTGCCGATGGCGCCGGCAAGGCGGCCGTCGGCCACGGCTACACCTATTCCGCTCATCCCGTCAGCGCAGCCGTTGGGCTCGCCTGCCTTGATCTCTATGAAAACGGCTTGCTGGACAACGGCCGGAAGGCCGGGCACCGCCTGATGGAAGGTCTTCGTGCGCTTGCCGATCATCCGCTCGTCGGCGATGTCCGCGGTCGCGGCATGCTGGCTGCAATCGAGCTCGTGACTGACAAGGAGCTCAAGACGCCTCTGCCGGCGGAAGCCGACGCGGCGCGCCGCATCTTCGACCGCGCATGGGACAATGGTCTCGTGATCCGCGCCTTCGCGCAAGGCGTGCTGGGCTATGCGCCGCCGCTGTGCTGCACCGATGACGACATCGACGGCATTATTGAGCGGACAAAGGCTACGCTCGACCAGACGCTCGAAGACAAGGACGTCCGCGCGGCGATGAAGGGATGATCACCGCGCCGCCGGTCGGCGCCGCTGTTCTTAGCCATTAAAGATGCTTTCGAGCGGCAGATGGGATTTCACGATCGGGGACTTCAGCACGACGAAACTGAAGTACTTGTCGATGCCGATATCCATCTCGACCAGGCGTTCCATGACCGCCTGATATTCGCTGATTCCCGCTGTGATGAACTTGACGAGATAGTCGTACCCGCCTGAAACCAGATGGCATTCGACGACCGAATCGATCTTTTCGATCGTCGTGAGAAAGCGAGCGAAATCGATCTGCCGGTGATTCTTTAGGGTGATTTCAGCGAAGACCGTCAGAGTTTGTCCGAGCTTGGCAACATCGATCTGGGCGGAATATCCGGTGATGAAGCCCTCCGTCTGGAGCCTCTTGACGCGCATCAGGCACGGACTGGGCGAAAGATTTATCAGCTCTGCGAGCTCGACGTTGGAAATGCGCCCGTTTTTCTGCAGTTCGCATAAAATCCTGATGTCGATCTTATCGAGCTTCATAGCAATGCCATCAGATGGGGCCGACAACGGCGTCAGGGCTTTGAGTGTTCAGCGTCATATGCATCTTCATAGCATCAACCAGCAGCTTTTCCCAACGAGGCGGAAACTGCAATTCAGAACTCGCTGACCTTGCCCCAGGCGCTCATTCTCAGCCGCTCCGGCCTGTAGGGGCGCGGATCGACGATCGGCGCACGACCGGTGATGATGTCGGCGATCATGTGCCCGGTGCCGGGCCCGATCCCGAAGCCGTGGCCACTGAACCCCGCCGCAAGGATGAAGCCTGGAATGGATTCAACCTCGCCGATTGCCGGAATGCCGTCCGGTGTGCTGTCGATGTAGCCGGCCCAGACATTTGAGATTGCGACGCGCTCAAGTTCCGGCACGAGCTCGCAGGCTCGTCGATGCGTCGCTCGAATCTGCCTCATGTCAGGGCGAGGATCGAGCGTCCGGTTCAGCTCCATCGGGGTCACCTCATCGAGCCGCCATTTCGCCAGGGATTCATGGCCTTGCCGCCAGCCCTCGAAAGCCCCAGGGCTAAGACTGCGCCACCGGCGGGCGAACATCGGCAGGAATTCGCGACCGAACCTGAACTGCTGCGGCGTCGGATCTATCCGCGCGCGCCCGCTGATTGCCAGCGTGTATCCGCCATTGCCGCGTCGCGTGGCCGACACCAGCCCGGCGTACAGGGCATCAGGCAGGCCAACAGCGCCAGGGGCCACGGCGAGAATGGACTGGCGCACGGATGCCTGCGGGAAGCGAATTCCAAGCTGGTTGCAGAATGAAGAGGCCCACGCACCTCCCGCCATAACCACTGTCTTGGTCCGGATCGTGCCGGCTTCGGTCACGACGCCGCTGACCCGGCCGCCACTGAGCTCCAGGCCGCGCGCCGCGCATTGCTGGTGCACTGTACCACCCGCCGACATGATCGCGCGTGCGGCGATGGGCACCGCCTTTGAGGTATCTGCCGTCCCGTCGGTTGGAGAGAAGACGCCACCCTTCCACCTGCGGCCCGTTGCCTTGCCTCTCTCGTTCGCTTCTTCCGCACTCAACATGTGCGTCATAACGCCCACCGTCCTGGCGAAGTCTCGCCACTTTGCCCAGCCCGCCAGCTCATTTTCGTCGTTCGACAGATACAGGAGGCCGCAGCGGCGGAAGCCGGTATCTTCACCGGTCTCCTGGGCAACCTTCTCCCAGAGCTCGAGGCTCTTGGTTGCAATCGGCAGCTCGCGCGCATCGCGGTTCTGTTGGCGGCACCATCCCCAATTGCGGCTGGACTGCTCGGCGGCGACACGGCCCTTCTCGAGCAAGGCGACCTTAAGGCCGTGACGAGCGAGGTAGTAGCTCGTGAACACCCCCACCACCCCGCCGCCGATGACGACGACGTCTGCCTCTCGAGGCAACGATGGACTGGATTCGATATGCATGAGCGGCGCGCTCATCGGGCGGGGACCTCCACTGGTTGCCCTAGCATAACCGACGAATTGCGGCAGGCACGCCGCGGACTTTCGCGGCCGAGCGGAATATCCTGCGGTTTGCTGCTTGCGATACAGGCAATTATTGCGAGGATAGTTCGCTTGTACCCTATCTCCTAGGTGTGGAGACCGACGCATCGTCTCTGCATTTCGGATCTGCCCTTTGTCGCCCGAAGGCATGCCCCAATCCAGCATGCGCATCGACAGCCGCAGACCGAAATGCCAAATCGGGCTTCGTTTTCAGAACTTCCTGCTGCCCATCCGGCGCGTTTCGGCGACTCCGGGGTGATTGGAGCAGTCAGACTTGCAAATACCGGATCAATGTCGATCGACGGGCAGAAGTTCAAAAGGTGACGCTGCATGAACCTTGTCTGGGGAGAGACTTTCGTCGAAGCGAATAAGTTGCATGCGAATGGCAGCTCTCCGGAGCTCGATTCATCGTTCGAGCGGATCACTCCAGTGGTGGCACCCGCTAAGCGACGCCATCGACTCAGCGGCCAGCTCTGAAATCATGTCGCATTCACCATGCAGGGAATGGCAGAATGAGCGGCATATTCTTGACTTGTCCGAGCATCTCGGCGGCGAGAGGGGCCAAAGAGCCAATCCGCAGCAGCATGACCTGGCGCGGTTGAAAGGGGAGTACGCTCAAATGGTCTCCGCCCCGCAGCCTTTAGCCTCGGAAGATGTGGCACTCGCGGTCCGCGACCTGACCGTGAGCTTGCCGCCGGGCATGGAGCGGGCGCACGCGGTCGAGAACGTCTCCTTTGAACTGAAGCGCGGTCAGATCCTGTGCATCATCGGAGAATCAGGATCAGGCAAGTCGGTCACGGCTAATGCAATCATGGGGCTCTTGCCCAAGACGATCCGCATATCCTCGGGAGCAATCCGTCTGGAAGGGATGGATCTCGTAGGACTCTCGTCGGACAAGCTCCGCGACATCCGCGGCCGTGTCGTGTCGATGATCTTTCAAGACCCGCTCTCCGCGCTCAATCCGCTAATGACGGTGGGCGCGCAGATCGAGGAGGTAATGGCGGCGCACGACGTGGGAACGCCGAAATCCCGCCGTAGCCGCGCCATAGAATTGCTGATGGAGGTGGGCCTGCCGGATCCGCCGCTCATGTATCATCAATATCCGTTCCAGCTGTCGGGCGGGCAGCGACAGCGGGTGATGATCGCCATGGCTCTGGCTCTGGAGCCTGCGATCCTGATCGCCGACGAGCCGACCACCGCACTCGACGTGACGACCCAGGCACAGATTCTGCAACTGATCCGCGACATTCAACGCCGCAAGGGAATGAGCGTGATGTTCATTACCCATGACTTCGGAGTTGTGGCGGAGATTGCCGATTCCGTTGTGGTGATGGAGAAGGGTCATTGCGTGGAGCAGGGGAACGCCGAGCAGGTGTTGAAGTCCCCGAACCATCTCTACACGCGCCGCCTGATCGCGGCCGTGCCGCATTTGACGGGCAAGGACCGCGTCCCGGCGGAAGCTGCGGCCGCGTCCTCCATTCTGAAGGTCGAATGTCTGGTCAAGACCTACCGCAGCGGCAGTGCGCTGTTCGGTAGGCGCCGGATCGTACCCGCGGTCAATGGCGTGTCGTTCGACCTTTCGCCGGGACGCACCCTGGGCGTTGTTGGAGAAAGCGGCTCCGGCAAATCATCGCTCGGGCGATTGTTGATCAAGCTCCTCGACAGCGACAGCGGCTCTATCCTGTTCGAGGGATGCGACGTTGCCCGGCTCTCCGAAGCCGAGTTTCGGCCGGTTCGGCCAAAGATCCAGATGATTTTCCAGGATCCATTTGCCTCGCTCAATCCGCGATCAACGGTCGGGCAAATTCTGACGGTCGGTCCGATCGCGCACGGAGTGCCTCACAAGGCGGCGTGTGAGCAGGCGCGAGAGCTCTTGGCCCATGTCGGGCTGGATGCAGGAACCTTCGATCGTTATCCCCACGAGTTCTCTGGCGGCCAACGTCAGCGCATCGGCATCGCTCGGGCGCTGATGTTCAAACCGAAGCTGCTGATCGCCGATGAGGCCGTTTCCGCGCTCGACGTATCGATCCAGGCGCAGATCTTGAAGCTGCTGGACCAGATTCAGCGGGAGACCGGCGTCTCGATGATCTTCATCACGCACGATCTGCGCGTGGCCAGCCAGATCTGCGATGAAATCGCGGTCATGCATCGAGGGCAGATCGTCGAGCACGGACCGCCATCGCAGATCTTCCTGAATCCGACATCCGCCTACACGCGAGAACTCGTCGCTGCCATCCCCGGCGAGCAGCAAAGCAGCGCTCGCGCCGTTGGAAGCCAATCGACACTGGCCGGACATAGCCACAAATGAGGAGGGGTCATGACTGAAGCAAAGACTGCATCGATTTATTCGCGGCGTAGCGCACTCCAGCTGATGATCGCCGGCGCGGCCGGCCTTGCCGGATCAAATCTGCTGGACAAACCTGCGCTCGCGCGCACTTCTCCAGCGAAGCCAACCGGCCGCGTGATCGTCGGCCTTGGTCAAGAGCCAACCGTCTTCAATCCGCTGATGGTGCACATTGAGGTCGATGATGGTGTGCATTTCTCGGTTTTCGATGCGCTGTTCCGGATCGATCCTCAAGGCGTCATCCAGCCCAACCTAGCCCTGGAAGTGCCGGACCAAAAGAACGGCGGCATTACGGAGGACGGTCTCAAATGGCGCATTCGTTTGCGTGACGATGTCCGCTGGCACGATGGCAAGCCTTTCACCGCCGAGGACGTGAAGTTCACTCTCGAACTCATCATGAATCCCAACTTCCGCAGTTGGCGCACGGCCGGCCATGCTCTCGTGCGCGACATCACGGTGATCTCGCCCACGGAGATCTCGTGGCGGATGGAAGAGGCCTTTGCGCCATATTTGTCGTTCCTGACCGAAACCTTCATCGTGCCCAAGCACATTCTCGAGAAAGAGGCCAATCCGAACAGCGCCGCCTTCAACCAGGCGCCGGTCGGCACCGGGCCGTTCAAGTGGGGCCAGCGGGTCGCCGGCGATCATCTCGAGCTCGTGGCGAACCTCGACTATTTTGGAGAAGGACCCCATATCGAGAGGCTGGTCTTCAAATACATCCCCGACCTCACCGTTTTGTACACCCAGTTCAAGAGCGGCGACATTGATCTCGTAGGTCAGCCCTACATCACGCCTGATCATTATGGGGAAGCCAAGACGCTGCCGAACCGTGTGGTGACGCTCGTCCCAAGGACCTCGTTCGAATCCTTCTACCTCAACCTCGAGCGCCCGCAGTTCAAGGAGCTTGCCGTTCGCGAGGCGCTCTACGCGGCGATCGACAAGGAGGCGATCATTCAGGGGCTCTACTACGGGGTGCCTACCCCGACAGAGACGTTCATGCCGCGGCAGTCCTTCTTCTTCAACGCCAATCTGCCCCTGCACCAGTTTGACGTGAATCGCGCGGGCAAGATCCTCGATCAGGCCGGCTGGGCAAAGGGCGCGGACGGCATTCGTGCCAAGAACGGCGTTCGCCTGTCCTTTACCAATTCGACCACGTCGGGCGATCCCCTTCGTGAACAGGTGCAGCAGTTCCTGCAGCAGACCTTTGCGCAACTCGGCGTCGAGATGAAGATATCGAATCTGCCCGCCGCCGTGATGTGGGGCGAGTTCTGGACGCAATCGCGATTCGATTCCGTGATCGTCGGCAGCTCGTATCTGATCGGCGCCGACCCGGACGTCACCAATCGCCTGCACTCGCGTTCGATAGCAGTGAAAGGCGGCCGCGGCTCGAACAATGCACAGTATACAAATCCGGAGGTCGATGCCCTGCTCGACAAGGGCGCACGCACCTTCGATCCGGAGGCGCGGCGCGCGATCTACTTCCGGGTACAGGAACTCGTGCGTCGCGACCTGCCTTTCCTGCCGCTGTATCAGAGCAACGCGGTCGAAGGTCTCAAGAAGGGGATCAACGGTTTCGTGCCGAACGGCAATACGCGCACGGAATCCTGGAATGCGCTGGCCTGGTATTGGGCGAGCTGACGTGCTGCCGGCCGAGGCCCTGTGGCGAGGTCGGCGCTGGAGTGATGCTGCAACGTCAACATGGTGACTCGAATGTCCGGGTTCCTGCTCAATCGTCTCTCGCAGAGCATCGTGCTGCTGGTGATCGTCTCGATCATCGGCTTCACGGTTCTCAACCTCATGCCGGGCGGTCCTCTCGCGCAGTTCGGGCTCGATCCGGGCATGACCCAGAAGGATGTGGAGCGACTCGCAACGCAGCTCGGGTTGAACCGGCCGCTGTGGCTGCAGTATCTCGATTGGGCCTGGCGGCTGCTTCAGGGCGATTGGGGACACTCCTTCCGCGACGGCTCTTCGGTGCTGGCGGTGATCGGTCGACATCTCCTGGCGACGCTGCTGCTGATGGGCACGTCCACCGCATTGGCGATCGCGGCAGGCACCTGGATCGGCATCCGCGGTGCCACCCACCGCTATTCCCTATTCGACTATTGCGCGACGATCGGCGCCATGGTCGCGCTGTCGGTTCCGACTTTCTGGTTCGGCCTGATCGGCATCTACATCTTCACCCTGAAGCTCGGCTGGGTGCCTGCAGGCAACATGTACACGATCGGCGACGGTTCGGTGCTGGACTATCTGCATCACCTTATCTTGCCGAGCCTGGTGCTGTCGCTGGTTCATGTCGCGGTCTGGAGCCGCTACATGCGCACGGCGACACTCGATGCGCTCAGTCAGGATTTCGTCAAGACGGCCCGCGCCAAGGGCGTGAGCGAGCGTCGCATCTTGCTCAAGCACGTCGTTGGCAATGCGCTGTTGCCGATGATCACGCTCGCGGGGATGCAGCTGCCCAGCATTCTGACTGGCGCGCTGGTCACAGAGACCGTGTTTACCTGGCCGGGAATGGGGCGGCTGTTTCTCGACAGTCTCGGCTACAGCGACTATCCGGTCGTGATGGGGCTGTTGATCTTCTCGGCCGTCCTGGTCGTGCTCGGCAACCTGATCGCAGACATCGTCATCGCCACCGTCGACCCGCGCATTCGCCTGGGCTGAGTCCACGGACTCGCGCCCGTAACAGGAGGCAGCAGATGACCGCCATCGTCGCCCATGCAGTTCCCGTTCGCTGGTGGCGCAGCCGTGCAGTATACCGCTTCATGCGTCATCACCTGGCGCTCGTCGGGATCGCAATGATCACCCTGCTCGTGCTGGCGTGCGCCATTGGGCCCTATGCTCTGCCCTACGACTCGCTGCACATAGATTTGCGTGCCCGCTTTGCTCCGCCTCTCACCGGTCAGCACTACTTCGGAACGGATCCGTTGGGGCGTGATCTGGCTGTGCGACTGCTAATGGCTGGGCGGGTTTCGCTGCTGGTGGGATTCTCGGCGATGCTATTGTCAACGCTCATCGGAACGCTCGTCGGCGTGACGGCCGGCTATCGCGGCGGCTGGGTCGGGGCAGCGCTGATGCGCATGGTGGACGGCTTCCTCTCTTATCCGTCGATCTTTCTCGTGCTGGCGCTGGCGGCAACGCTGCGGCCGAGCCCGGTGATGATTACCGTGATCATTGCCGTCACCAGCTGGATGGAGACTGCGCGTATTGTGGAAGCCGAGGTCCGCTCGCTGCGTGAGCGCGAGTTTGTCCAAGCTGCGCGTATGGTGGGCTTACGCGGAGGCCACATCATGTTTCGCGAGGTCCTGCCCAATGCGATGGGCCCGATCATCGTCGCCGCAAGCCTGGCGGTCGCCCGCGCGATTCTTCTTGAAGCCTATATCAGCTTCCTCGGCTACGGCATCCAGCCGCCGCTGCCCAGCTGGGGCAACATGCTCAACGGGGCACAGCAATACCTGGCGAGCGCTCCATGGCTCGCCATCATTCCCGGTGCCGCAATCACGATAGCGGTGACGAGTTTCAACTTCATCGGCGACGGCCTACGCGACGCGCTCGACGTCCGAAACGACAATATCTGATCATTCGACCTGAATATCCGAGCGCAAGGCCAGGCCACCCGTAACACGTGAGAGCAAACCCCATGCACGCGCCGAGAGTTGCCGAGAAGGCCACGCCCTATTGGTGGGAAGCCGCGCCGCTTGAGCCGCCGCCTCAACGGCCGTTGCCAAAGAATCTGGACGTATTGATCGTGGGCGCGGGCTATGCCGGTTTGTCGGCCGGACTGGTGCTGGCGCGCGAGGGCCGCTCGGTCGCAGCCTTCGATGCCATGGACCCGGGCGAAGGGGCTTCTACGCGCAACGGCGGTATCACCAGCGGATCCATTCGGCCCGACTACGCCACGCTCACGCGTCGGTTCGGTGAAGAGAAGGCCCTGACGATCGAGGCGGAAGGCAAGGCCGCGCGCGAGTTCCTGTACGATTTCATCAAGACAGAAGGTCTTGCCTGCGAGTTCCAGCCGGTAGGACAGTTCAAAGGCGCCTTCGGCTATGAACAATACGAAGCCATGGCGCGTACCGCGGAGAGGCTCGCGAAGAAGCTGGGCATCGAGGCTTATGCCGTCCCCTATGCCGAGCAGCGCAAGTATATCGGCACCGATGTCTATCGTGGCGGCACGGTCCGAATGGACATCGGCGGACTGCATCCGGCAAAATTTCACGCCGAATTGCTGCGGGTCGCGCTCACCTCGGGCGTGACAGTCCACGCGCGGACACCGGTCGTCTCAATAGAAAGAGATGGCGGAGGCTTCCGCGTCATCACCGCGGTCGGCCCGGTGAACGCGCGTCAGGTGCTGGTTTGCACCAACGGTTACACGGATGGCGCCGTGCCTTTTCTGCGCCGCAGGCTGGTCCCGGTCCGCAGCCGGATCATTGCGACCGAGGAGCTTGCGCCCGAACTCATGACGCGGCTGATGCCGAAACGGATGATGATCACCGAGAATCGGGAGGTCGGTTTCTACTACCGGCCTTCGCCCGATGGCAGACGCATTCTGCTCGGTGGACGTGATAGCTCCCGCGTCGGCGATCCCGTCGCTCCGAAGCTGCGTCTGCGCAATGGCCTGGTGAAACTGTTCCCTGAGCTGGAGTCCGTTCGCCTGTCGCACAGCTGGTTCGGCAATGTGGCCATGAACCGCGACATGATTCCCCGCATTTTCGAGAAGGACGGCATCGTCTATGCCACTGGCTTCTGCGGTTCGGGCGTCGTCTGGGCGCCATGGATCGGCATGCATGCGGCGCACAAGCTCATGGGACATGACGCGCAGGCGCGCACGGCCTTTGACTTCCGGCCGCCGGCCTTCATCCCGTTCTATCGAGGCAATCCCTGGTTCTTGCCTGTTTTCATCCAGACCTATCGCATGCGTGATCGGATCGCGTTGTGGCGCGCCAGCCGCTGATGCCTGGCGGCATGGCCTCCAATTAGCGGCACGGCCGCCTCTCGAAAGAAGAGAATCGATGCACTACGTCTCCACACGCGGCCATTCGGGCCGCAAGCAGTTCTGCGAGATATTGCTCGAAGGGCTCGCGCAGGATGGCGGGCTCTACGTTCCTGAGAGCTACCCTCGCGTGGACAGCGCTACGCTAAAGGCGTGGCGTAGCTTGCCGTATCCAATCCTGGCTTTCGAAATCCTGTCGCTCTATGTCAGCGACATCCCGCCTGCCGACCTGAAGGCAATCTGTGAAAAGACTTATACGCCGGAGATCTTCGGAAGTCCTGATATCGCGCCGCTGCGAAAGCTGGAGACCGGACTTTACCTCCAGCAATTGTCGAACGGCCCCACGCTGGCGTTCAAGGACATGGCCATGCAGTTGCTCGGCAATCTGCTCGAGTACGAGCTGGCGCGCCGGCACGAGGACTTGAATATTCTTGGCGCGACCAGTGGCGACACCGGGAGCGCGGCGGAATATGCCATGCGCGGAAAGAAAGGGGTGCGGGTCTTCATGTTGTCGCCCCACGGGCGGATGAGCGCCTTTCAACAAGCTCAGATGTTCAGCCTTCAGGACGACAACATCCACAACATCGCGATAGACGGCGTGTTCGACGACTGCCAGGACATCGTCAAGCGCGTGTCAGGCGACCTGGAATTCAAGCGACGGTACAACATCGGGGCAGTCAATTCGATCAACTGGGCGAGGCTGGTCGCGCAGGTCGTCTATTACTTTTCCGGTTTCCTGCAAGCATCCGAAGGTACGTCGGAGGGAGTGAGCTTTGCCGTGCCTTCAGGAAACTTCGGCAATATCTGCGCCGGTCATGTTGCGCGCATGATGGGGCTTCCGATCTCTCGTCTCGTCCTTGCAACCAACGAAAACGACGTGCTTGATGAGTTTTTCCGCACGGGCGTGTATCGCGTGCGAAGCCGGGCTGACACGCTGGAAACATCCAGCCCTTCCATGGACATTTCCAAAGCCTCGAATCTCGAGCGTTTCATTTTCGATCTGCTTGGTCGCGACGCCAATCGAACGAAATCGCTGTTTGACGATCAACTCCGCGAGCGAGCGTCGTTCGATCTGAGCGGAGATCCCAGCTTCGCAAAGGCGGCAACCCGCTTCGGCTTCCGCAGTGGCAAGAGTACTCATGCCGAACGGCTCGCGACGATCCGGGATACCTGGGGCCGTCACGGCACCATGATCGATCCACACACTGCCGATGGCGTGAAGGTCGGGCGTATGCATGTAAGCCCCGAGACGCCGATGATCGTGCTCGAAACGGCATTGCCCATCAAATTCGCAGCGACGATCAGGGAGGCGTTAGGCCGCGAGCCGGATCGCCCGCAACGTTTCGCCGGCATCGAAGAGTTGCCGAAACGGGTCAGAGTCCTTCCGGCAGATGCAGAGGCGGTCAAGAACTACATCGCCGACATTGTGCATGGCAGCTGAACAGACGATTCCGGACCGGGAACTGCTTCACGATGGCCGTCTTTACTGAGTTGTCATTCGACGAGGCCGCAGCGTTCTTTCGAGCGCTCGGTCTAGGCGCGCCCCGTTCTGTTCGCCTTTGTGGCACGCCAGTTGTTTGCAGCAGATTGGACGCTCCGGGCCGTCATTAATGAAATTCTATGCCGAACTTTGCTTTCGTCCGATTGCGGAATGCTGCGGGCTCGAGGTTACGCTGATGACAATGCGAGGATCATCACATGGTCCTCGTCCTGTCAGGCACTTGGCGATCAGTCCGGCAACCCGAGCAAGAGACGTCGACCCATCATGACAACCGCAGCTTACCAGGCCGGAGATCGTGTCACTGAAGACGTGGTCCTCGTCCCTTTCACTGCACCACATCTGGAGGGCGCCCTGAAGCTCTCGCAGGAGATGTCCTGGCCCTATCGGCTTGCGGATTGGGACGTCGCGCTGCAGTTGGGCAAAGGCTTTGTTTTGCAGCGCGCCGGGGCGGTGATCGGCACCGCGGCGTGGTGGCCATATGGGGAGACCCATGCGTCCGCCGGGATGATCATCGTGGCGAAGGCTGCTCAAGGACGCGGCTATGGGGCTCGGCTCATGGATGCCTTGCTGACATCCGCGCGCCCACGGAGCATCGCGCTGAATTCGACGGCCGAAGGCATCATGCTTTACAAGCGCCGCGGCTTCGTCCCCATCGGCATCATCCACCAGCATCAGGGAATTCCCGACGAGCGCTATGAGCCGCCGCGGTCGGGCCTCGTCAGGTCAATGGCTGCATCGGATTTCGGGGCGATCACGCGACTCGATCACAACGCTACGGGCTTGGAGAGACGACAGATGCTCGAAAAGCTGCTTCAAAGCGGTGATGGCTATGTCCTACAGCGTGACGGCATGGCACGCGGCTACGCCATCTCCCGGCTTTTCGGCCGCGGGCATGTCATCGGTCCTGTCGTCGCCGAAACGGCGAGCGATGCACAGGCGCTGATCGAGGCCGCGCTCGCGCGGATCGGCAGTGTTTTTGTCCGCATCGACACCTCTGCCACATCGCAGCTCGGGGATTGGCTCGAAGGCATCGGCCTGGAGCAGGTCGGCGATGCAACCACCATGATCTTGGGCACGCCGGCACCATCGAGCGGGCCGGCGCGCGTGTTTGCGATTCCCAATCAGTCGTTCGGCTAGGAGACATCGACGTGCTACGCGAGGAGATGAGCGGAACGGATCACCAGAGCTCCGAGACGGCTGTAACGCTCGGCACGCTGGCGACGCCGGCTCTCCTGCTCGACGAGCATCGGCTCGATCGCAATCTCGCCCGCCTGTCCTCGCGCATGGCGGAGCGGGGCGTCGTGCTGCGTCCCCACATGAAAACCGCCAAATCCATCGACGTGGCCCGACGGGCCTATCCGTCGGGACCGGAGCCGATCACTGTCTCCACTCTGGCGGAGGCCGAGTACTTCGCGCGGCACGGTTTTCGCGACATGACTTATGCGGTGGGTCTGGCGCCCCACACAGCTGAAAGAGCGATGCGTCTGCGCAAAGCAGGCGTTGACCTTAAGGTACTGCTCGATTCGCCGGAGCAGGCAAGAATGCTCGGCGCCGCCGGTCGTGCCGCTGGTGTGACACCGTCCGCGTTCATCGAGATCGACTGCGATGGTCACCGCGGCGGGCTGACCGCTAACGATCCAAAGCTCATTGCAGTCGCGGTCGCGCTGGGCGAGGCCGTCGTCAAGCTTGCCGGCGTTCTCACCCATGCCGGCGAATCCTACAGCCTCTTCACGCCCGAGGCTCTCGTCGCGGCCGCGGAGAATGAGAGGGCAGTGGCGGTTGCCGCGGCGGAGGCCTTGCGGGCGGCGGGGCACGAATGCCCGGTCGTGAGCGTCGGCTCCACTCCGACGGCGCATTTTGGCGATGACCTGACCGGTGTCACGGAGATGCGAGCCGGCGTCTACATGTTCTTCGATCTGGTCATGCACGGTGTCGGTGTCTGCACAACCGACGACATCGCGATCTCGGTGCTCGCCACCGTGATCGGCACCAAGCCCGAGAAGGGTTGGATTTTGGTCGATGCCGGGTGGATGGCGCTGTCGCGCGACCGCGGCACCGCGGCACAGCGGGTTGACCAGGGCTATGGTCTCGTCTGCGACCTCTCCGGCAAGGTCTATCCCGATTTGATCGTGGCTCAGGCGAGTCAGGAGCACGGGATCCTTTCCATCAGACCCGGGTCGGCGCACGCTTTGCCCACTCTTCCGATCGGCGCGAAGGTCAGGATTCTCCCCAATCACGCCTGTGCGACGGCGTCGCAACACGAGTTGTACAACGTCGTCTCCGCCGGCAGCGACGCGATTCACGCCCGATGGCCCCGCATGCGCGGCTGGTAGGGCTGGCCGGCCATTCCCGGCCACCTCGGCCTCCCTGGTTCCTGCCGCTGATCGGCGCCTATTATCGGCTCAAGGATCGCTTCCAATGACATCTCCCCTTCGACACCTGACGGAAGCCGGCTTCCTTGGAAAATTCTACATCGACGGGGAATGGCGGAAGCCGATCGGATCAGTCGCGGCAGCAGCAACCGTCGTCAATCCGGCGACGGAGCAGCCGATCGCCGAGGTTACGCTCGGCGATGACGATGATGTGGACTGCGCGATCGCAGCCGCCAGACGAGCCTTCGCCGGCTGGTCCATGACACCGCCTGCTGAGAGAGCGGCGCTGCTCGATCGGATTCACGCCTTGCTCCTTGAGCGTCTGGAGCTGTTCGCGCAGGCGCTTACCTGCGAGATGGGAGCTGCGATCACCTACGCGCGCCGCGCTCAGGTGCCGTTGGCCGCCGAACATATCCGTGTCGCACGCGACAATCTCGCAAACTATCCGTTCGTCACTCGGCGCGGCAGCACCGCTATCATGCACGAGGCGATCGGGGTCTGCAGTCTCATCACCCCCTGGAACTGGCCTCTCTACCAGATCACAGCCAAGGTCGGCCCCGCGCTCGCGGCCGGTTGCACGGTGGTGTTGAAGCCGAGCGAATTATCGCCGCTGAGCGCCTTGCTATTCGCTGAGGTAATGGACGATGCCGGTTGTCCGCCCGGTGTCTTCAACCTCGTCAATGGGACAGGTCCGATCGTGGGAGCCGCTCTCGCGTCGCATCCGCTGGTCGACATGATCTCGATAACCGGCTCGACCCGGGCCGGCGTCCTCGTCGCGCAGGCCGCGGCGCCCACCGTCAAGCGCGTCGCTCAGGAGCTCGGCGGCAAGTCGCCGAACATCATTTTGCCGGATGCCGATCTGAGCCGTGCTGTTCCGCTCGGCGTCGCCGCAGCCTTCCGCAATCTGGGCCAATCCTGCAGCGCACCGACGCGCATGCTTGTGTCCCGCTCACAAGTGGAGGAGGTCGAGATCCTGGCGGCGGCCGCCGCTTCGGAACTGGTGGTCGGCGATCCCCTTGCGGAAAGCACGACCCATGGTCCGATCGCCAACCGGCCGCAGTTCGAGCGCGTGCAGACCATGATCAGTGTCGGTCTGAAGGAAGGCGCGAAGCTCGTCATCGGCGGGCCGGGGCGGCCCGATGATCTTCAGATTGGCCTCTATGCGCGGCCGACGATCTTCTCGAACGTCCGTCGCGACATGAGGATCTCGCAGGAGGAAATCTTCGGCCCGGTGCTGTCGATCATCCCGTACGACACCGTGGACGAAGCGATCGAGATCGCCAACGACACTGTCTATGGGCTCGGCGCTCATGTGCAGGGCACCGATATGGAGACAGTGCGGGCCGTCGCCGGGAAGATCCAGTCAGGTCAAGTCCATCTCAACTACCCCGATTGGGACCCCAACGCACCCTTCGGCGGTTACAAGCGCTCCGGCAACGGTCGCGAATACGGCATCGAGGGGGTGGAGGAGTATCTCGAAACGAAGGCAGTTCTCGGATTCTACCGATAGCTCAATATCGGCTCCGAAAAGCTGCGGCATCGCGCCGTAAATGAAACGCTTGCTTGTTCTTGCAACCATGCTCGGTCGGCTTGAGCAGCTTCGTTCAATCAAGCGGTCAAAAACCCGAACATCTTGCGAAGTCCTGGATGATTTCAGCACATTGTATCGCGCGCAGGATGCGATGAAGGGGCTGATCGGAACTTTGCTTCCGCATTCTTGGCAGCCGAGGTTCGTTGGAAACATGTCGCCCCGCGTCGAGCGCATTCACAGCGATGAGCGTCTCCCGGCCGAGGCCGACGTCGTCATCGTCGGCGGCGGCATCCTCGGCTCTACCGCCGCCTATTACCTGGCGAAGCGCCGCCTCTCTGTGGCGCTCCTCGAGAAGGGCCACGTCGCCTGTGAGCAATCGAGCCGAAACTGGGGTTGGTGCCGCCAGCAGAACCGCGACCGGCGCGAACTGCCGCTCTCGGTGCTCTCCATGCGGCTGTGGGACGAGCTCACGCGCGATATCAATCGGGACCTTGGCTTTCGTCGCTGCGGTCTCGTCTATGCGACCCACGACGAGGCTGTGCTCGCGGGCTGGGAGAAGTGGCGCGAGGTCGCCAGGGAGTACGACGTCGACACGCGCGTGCTGAGCCGGGCGGAGGTGGCCGAGCGCGTCCCCGAAGCGCGCGACAAATGGGTCGGCGGGACCTATTCGGAGCGGGACGGCAAGGCCGAACCTGCGCTCGCCGCGCCGGCTATCGCCGAAGCGGCCAGAACTCTGGGCGCCACGATCCATCAAGGATGCGCCGCGCGGGCACTCGACTTGGCCAATGGCAAGATTGCGGGCGTACACACGGAAAAGGGCTACATCAGAACCAGCGCGGTGCTGTGCGCCGCCGGCGCTTGGTCCTCGCGCTTCCTTCGGCCGCTCGGGATCAGTTTCCCCCAAGCGAGCATCCGGCAGACCGCGCTGCGTTCCACCCCGACAATCAACATCGGCGAGGCGGTCTCCACACCCTACTGCACGATCACGCGCCGACTGGACGGCAGCTATACGCTTGCGATCAGCGGCAAGGCGAACCTCGAAATCACGCCCCAGGCGATCCGGTACAGCCGGGAATTCATGCCGCAGTTCTTGCGTCGCCTGAAGAACGTCAGGATTGGCGTCGGCCAATCGTTCGTTTCGGGGCCGGATTCAATGGCGGCGCTGCTGACCAACGACGATCGGATCTTCGAACAGAATCGCGTGCTGGATCCTCCGCCCTTGAAATGGCTGGTGAGCCAAGTGGTGGAGAGTGTTCGGAAAACCTTCCCCCAACTCGGCGAAATAAAGATCGATAGCGCCTGGGGCGGCTTCGTCGATTGCACGCCGGACGCAGTGCCCGTGGTGTCGCAGGTGGACGGGGTGAAAGGCCTCGTCCTCGCAGCGGGCTGCTCGGGTCACGGATTCGGTCTGGGCCCGGGGCTCGGCTATCTGGCCGCAGAGCTTGTCGTCAACGACACGCCTTGCGTCGATCCCACACCGTTCCGGCTGTCGCGTCTGACCGACGGCTCGAAGCTGGACATTGCCGCCATCTGAAGATCGAGCCGGAAGTCAGGCCTGACGCGCACCAAGCGAAGTCAAGGTGTCGGCAGACGAGGTGAGAAAAAGATCGGCCTGAGTTGATCACGGGATCGACGCCTGGTCGCTGACGCAGGCGCCGCACCGAGAGGACCCAAGACGTCAAAGTAGATTAGAGCGGGAAGAGTACCTGCAGGCCGCCATGGCCTGTTCTGGTGTAGAATCGCGGTCGCAAACTGGAAGTGTTCGCGCACGCGAAACTCAATTTTCGTGCGTAGCTGAAATGGTGGGTTTTGGTCTACAACGGACGAAAATACTTTATCTTTCACAGGGATTGACGGACACTCTCTCCGCCAGCCTTCGCAAACGAAGTTTGCGCAAGGCTGTCGCGCCGAAGCCCGCAGGGCGAAGGCGAACTCGTTGCCGTTTGCTTCGGCTCGGCAAGCCGGGGGCAAACTTTCTTCTGAGCCCTGAGCCGCCACTCACCCCACCAATTTCCACCTCCCATCCCCCGCCCGCTTCAGCGCGGGATCGCTGACCCGCACATGCTCGGCGAGGAAATCGATGAACGCGCGGACGCGCGCAGGCAGCGGCGCGGTGTGGCCGACATAGACGGCATGGATGTCTTCGCGGTCGCCGGGATTGTAGCTTTGCAGTACCGGAACGAGGCGGCCGGATTCGATGTCGGGGCCGATGTGGAAGAGGGCGAGGCGGGCGAGACCGACACCGCCGAGGCAGAGGCGGCGGGCGGCTTCGCCGTCGCTGGCGCGCGCGACGGGCGGGGGCACGGCCTCCTCGATGTGGTCGCCGCGCTTGAACGGCCAGCCGCGGATGCTGCGCGGAAAGGTCCAGCCGATGCCACGGTGATCGGCGAGATCGGCTGGCGCCTTCGGCGTGCCGCAGCGGGCGAGATAGTCCGGCGCGCCGACCACGACCATCCGGCTGGTACCAAGCTTTCGCGCGACGAGACGTGACGCGCGCAGCGGACCAACGCGGATGGCGACGTCGGCGCGCTCCTGCATCAGGTCGACCAGCGTATCGGTCAGCACGAGGTCGAGCGTGACGTCGGGATGCTGCTTCAGGAAGCGCGGGATCAGCGGCATCACATGCAGCATGCCGAAGGGAATGTTGCTGTTCACCGTGAGGCGGCCGCGCGGCGCCGCGCCCGAGGCCGCCTCACGCTCGGCCTCCTCCATCTCGGCGAGGATGCGCGCGGCGCGATCGTAGAAGGCCTGGCCTTCCTCCGTCAGCGTCAGCTTGCGCGTGGTCCGGTTGACCAGCCGCGCGCCGAGGCGCGCCTCCAGCCGCGAGATCAGCTTGCTGACGCCCGACGGCGTCAGGCGCAGCTTTCGCGCGGCCTGGGTGAAGCCGCCGAGATCGACGACGCGGACGAAGACCTCCATCTCGGCGGCGCGGTTGGTGTCGAAACGGGCCGTGTTGAATTCACGTCACAAATGATTGGATTGCGGACATTCTAATTGTTTCGCGGCAGTGCCGCTATCTGCGTGGCTCGTCTCATCCATTGGAGCAACGCATGCCTCCCGCCGTCCTCGCTCTCACCGCCGGTGCCTTCGGAATCGGCACCACCGAATTCATCATCATGGGCCTCTTGCTCCAGGTCGCCGCCGACATGCATGTCTCCGTGCCTGTCGCGGGCCTTCTCATTTCCGGTTATGCGCTCGGCGTATTCGTGGGAGCGCCAGTCCTCACCCTGGCGACGCGCAAAATGCCGCGGAAAACAGTGCTGCTGGCGCTGATGGCGATCTTCACGCTGGGCAATGCGGCTTGCGCGCTAGCGCCGAACTACGAGTTGCTGATGGCCGCACGCGTGCTGACCTCGCTCGCCCACGGCACATTCTTCGGTGTCGGCTCGGTCGTGGCCACCAGCCTCGTCGCCGAGGACAAGCGCGCCTCTGCGATCGCGACCATGTTCATCGGCCTCACGGTCGCAACGCTGCTGGGCGTACCCTTCGGCGCCTGGTTCGGCCTGATGCTCGGCTGGCGCGCGGCGTTCTGGGCGGTCACGGTCATCGGCGTGATTGCGTTTGCCGTGGTCGCCGCGCTTGTGCCCGGCCATGTCGGCAATGGCGACAAGCCGATCTCGCTTGCCGAAGAGGTGGCGGTGCTCGGCCGTCCGCAGGTGCTGCTCGGCCTTGCCATGACCGTGTTCGGCTTCGCCGGCCTGTTCGTCGTCTTCACCTATATCCAGCCGATCCTGACGCGTTTCACCGGCTTCTCGGAGGCCGCGGTGTCGCCGATCCTGCTGGTGTTCGGCGTTGGCCTTGCGATCGGCAACGTCGCCGGTGGCCGGCTTGCGGACCGCGGCCTCGCACGGGCGCTGACCGGCACGCTTGCCGCGCTTGCGATCGTGCTGCTTGGCCTAGCCGCCGTGCTATCGATCAAGATGCTTTCCATCGCGCTGATCCTGCTGCTCGGCATCGCCGCCTTCGCAACCGTCGCCCCGCTCCAGCTTCGTGTGCTGGAGGCTGCCGGCCGCAGCGGTCGCACGCTCGCCTCCAGCCTCAACATCGCCGCGTTCAATCTCGGCAACGCGCTCGGCGCCTGGGCCGGTGGCGTCGCCATTGATCGCGGGCTTGGTCTCTCAGCGCTGCCTTTGGTCGCAGCCGGGATCACGGCGATTGGCCTCGTGCTGGCGCTGTGGAGTCTCCGGCTCGACCGCGCGCCGGCCGTCGCCGCAGCGTGTCCGGCAGAGTAGAGCGAAGGCGTGAGGCTCGCTGACGATTGGTCGCAGCGGCCCTCACGCCAACGCGCCATGCAGAATCGCACCTATACAGGGCCGCACGTCATCCGTAACCTCCGCCGCGCAATTGAAGGAGATGCTGGCGTGGCGAAGAAGACGGTGACCAGGAAGAAAGGTGCCTTGAAGAAAGCGGCGAAGACTCCGAGCAAGGCGAGCTCCGGCCGCAAGAGCGTGGTCGCGAAGCCGGCCAGGAAGCCGGCCAAGAAGGCGGCTCGAGGGAAGTCCGCCGCACCACAGCGCCCCAAGGGGCCGGCCTGGCAATGGTCGGCGGTGGAGACCGCAGCCGCCATCCGATCCGGTGCCATCTCCGCGGTCGAGGCGGTCGAAGCGCATCTCGAACGGATGCACGCCGTCAATCCGAAGCTCAACGCTGTCGTCGTCGACCTCGGTGAAGAAGCACTCAAAGCGGCCCATGCGGCCGACAAGCAGCGCGCCAGGGGTGGAGAGCTCGGCCCCCTGCACGGCGTGCCCATCACCATCAAGGAAAATGTCGACTACGAGGGCCGGCCGAACTTCAACGGCGTTCCCGACAACAAGGATCTGATCGCGCCGTCGGATTCCCCGGTGGTGCGCAATCTGAAAAAAGCCGGCGCGATCGTCATCGGGCTGACCAACACGCCCGAATTCTCCTTCCGCGGCTTCACCGACAATCCCCTGCACGGGCTGACGCTCAACCCCTGGGATCCCGATATCACCTGCGGCGGCTCCTCGGGCGGCGCGGGTTCGGCGGTCGCGGCCGGCATCGGCACCATCGCCCACGGCAACGATATCGGCGGCTCGCTGCGCTGGCCGGCGCATTGCAACGGCGTCGCCACCATCAAGCCGACGCAGGGCCGCATCCCCGCCTTCAACGCGAGCGCAACGGCGGAGCGGCCGATGTTGGCGCATTTGATGTCCGCGCAGGGGCCGCTCGCGCGCCACGTCGCCGACGTTCGCCTCGCGCTGGAGGTGATGAGCCAGCGCGATCCGCGCGATCCCTGGTGGGTGCCGGCGCCCCTGGTCGGTGAGAGACCGAAGGGGCCGATCAAGGTCGCGCTGGCAAAAATCCCCGAGGACATGGACGTCGATCCGTCTGTCGCCGCAGCGCTGCGCCAGGCTGCCGATCATCTCGAGCGTTCCGGCTATCGCGTTAGCGAGGTCGAGGTGCCCGACATCAACGGGGTCTGGCAGACCTGGTGCGACATCATCACCAACGAGACCGTGGTGATGCAGGAAGCCACGATGCTGAAGGTCACGTCGGAGGATTTTCACAAGGCCTGGGGCGGCATGAAGGCCAAGGCCAACGTGCTCGATCTGCCGGCCTGGATGCGCGCCACTGCCGCGCGCAACGGCCACATCCGCGCCTGGCAATTGTTCTTCGAGGAGTATCCGGTCGTGCTGGCACCGACCACGGTGAAGCCGACGCCGGGCCCGCGCGAGGACACCGTCAGCCCCGAGCGCGTGCGCGAGATCTTCTGGGGCGAGATCCGCTTCATCTCCGCCATCAACGTGCTGGGCCTGCCCGGGGCGGTGGTGCCGGTGGCGCTGCATGACGGCAAGCCGATCGGTGTGCAGCTGATAGCCGGGCGCTATCGCGAGGATCTCGCACTCGATGCCGCGGCCGCGATCGAGAAGCGCGTCGGCGTGCTAGCCCACCGGTTGTGGGAGACGATGGGCTGAGGCTAAGCAAGCTGTTCGCGCAAAGAAGGTGCACCCTCTCCCCTTGTGGGAGAGGGTGGCATAGGCGGCCTTCGGCCGCCGTTCTCAAGAACGCCGATGCTTCGCATCGGCTATGGCGCAGCGGCGAGTCGGGTGAGGGTCTCTCTCCCCGCGAGCGGTCTTGCGATCGGAGAGAACCCCTCATCCGGCGCTTCGCGCCACCTTCTTCCACAAGGGGAGAAGGATCGCACCGAGCAAGGCGCGCAATGATTTGATTAATCGAAGTTAACCCGGATTTCAGCCAATCCGCCAGCAAGCGTTAGGGTTACTTCCTCGATCTCTAGGCGAATTATTGTCCGCTTTACCACCCGCCTCTAACAGAGGAACGACGGACAACGCACATGCCTCATTGCAGGCCAATAAGTGCGGCCCGCCCCACGCGGAGGTGGCACGATGCGCAACGAGACGATCGCTATTCACGCCGGCTACGAGCCCGAAGCCACGACGCACGCAGTGGCCGTGCCGATCTACCAGACCGCGGCCTACGCCTTCGACAGCGCCGATCATGGCGCCGCCCTGTTCAATCTCGAGACCGAAGGTTTTCGCTACAGCCGTATCGCCAATCCGACCAGCGCGGTGCTGGAGAAGCGGATCGCCCAGCTCGAAGGGGGCGTCGGTGCACTCGCGGTCGCGACCGGGCAGGCGGCGCTGCATTTCGCCTTCGTCAACCTTGCCGATCACGGCGGCAACATCGTCTCCGTGCCGCAGCTCTACGGCACCACGCACACGCTGCTCTCGTACATCCTGCCGCGCCAGGGCATTACCGGCCGCTTCGCCGAGAGTGACGCGCCTGATGCGATCGCAAAGCTGATCGATGAGAACACCCGGGCCGTGTTCGCCGAGACCATCGGCAATCCCGCCGGCAATGTTTGCGACATCGAGGCGTTGGCAAAAATCGCGCATGCGCATGGCGTGCCGCTGATCGTCGACAACACCGTCGCCACCCCGATCCTGCTCAAGCCGTTCGACTACGGCGCAGATATCGCCGTGCATTCGCTGACCAAGTTCCTGGGCGGCCACGGCACCACGCTCGGCGGCGCTATCGTCGATTCCGGAAATTTTCCTTGGGCCAAGTACGCCGATCGCTTCCCGGCCTACAACAAGCCCGACGCCTCTTATCACGGCCTCGTGTATGCCGAGCGGTTTGGCAAGACCGCCTATATCGAGCGCGCGCGCAGCGTCTATCAGCGCACCATGGGCTCGGTGCTGTCGCCGTTCAACGCCTTCCTGCTGCTCCAGGGCATCGAGACCGTGGCGCTGCGCATGGAGCGCCACGTCGAGAACGCCCGCAAGGTCGCCGAATTCTTGCGCGGCGATCCGCGCGTGGCCTGGGTCAATTATACGGGCTTCCCGGACAGCCTCTATTATCCGCTCGTGCAGAAATATCTGAACGGTAACGCCTCCTCGCTGTTCACCTTCGGCATCAAGGGCGGCATGGAAGCGGGCAAGACCTTCTACGATGCGCTGAAGCTGATCACGCGCCTCGTCAATATCGGCGATGCCAAGTCACTCGCGTGCCATCCGGCTTCGACCACCCACCGGCAGATGTCGGCGGAGCAGCAGCGCATCGCCGGCGTGCTGCCGGAGACCATCCGTCTGTCGATCGGCATCGAGCATGTCTCAGACATCATCGCGGACATCGACCAGGCGCTGGAAAAGGCCTGCCCGTCGGCGCGCCTCGAGGCCGCGGAGTAGGCCGCGCCGCCCATGACGATCTTGATCGACAAGGATCAAGTCATCGCGGCCCCGACGCTGGTGCCGGCCGCGCACGATCTCGCGCACGGTGCTGGCGCCGAGCTCACCATCGGGCTCGTCAACAACATGCCGGATCCGGCGCTGAAGGCGACCGAACGGCAGTTCATGAAGCTGCTCCAGGCCGCAGCAGGTGCGCGCCGTATCCGCTTCCACTGCTTCTCGCTCCCGAGCGTAAAGCGCTCGCCGGAAGCGAAGTGGCATGTCGAGAGCGAGTATTCCGACCTATCCGATCTCGAGCGCGGCAAATTCGATGGGCTGATCGTGACCGGGGCAGAGCCGATCGCGCTCGAGCTCGACCAGGAGCCATACTGGCGCGACCTCACGAACCTGATCGACTGGGCCAAGACCAACACGCGCTCGACGATCTGGTCGTGCCTTGCCGCGCATGCCGCAGTGCTGCATCTCGACCGCATTGAGCGGCGGCGGCTGTCGGCCAAATGTCACGGCATTTTCGATTGCGAAATCGTGACGAGCGATTCCCTGACCCGTGCTGCGCCGGCGCCGCTGAAGGTTTCGCATTCGCGCCTGAACGAGATCGCCGAGAGCGATCTGGTGCAGGCCGGTTATCAGGTGCTGACACGCTCGGAGAAAGCCGGCGTCGACGTCTTCGTTCGCCAATATGCCAGCCGTTTCGTGTTCTTCCAGGGCCACCCGGAATATGACGCGCTGTCGCTCCAGCGCGAATATCTGCGCGACATCGGCCGCTATCTCGCGCGGGAGCGCGACAACTATCCGCGCCTGCCAGTGAGCTATTTTGACGCAGCGACGGAAGAGAGGCTGGCTCGCTTCGAGAAGAAGGCGACGCACCAGCGCCATCCGGCGCTCACCAACGAGCTCCCTGCGCTGAACTTGCGCGCCGATATCGGCGCCGGCGACGCGGCGGCGGTGCTCTTCCGCAATTGGTTGCGATATCTCGGCGCGGGCGCCGACGCGCCGGTGGCGGCACGCTAGCCGAAGCGGTCTTGGTGCCGCATTAGGATTACCCGAGCGTTAGGCTTGCCTCAACCTGCGCACGAATGTTTCAGTAGAGAAGAAATAGGACATCACGGGAAACGCAGCGTGTGGTCGGCACTCCAGGGACGCGTGAGCAATCGGTTGGCCCGGCATTTCCGCGCTGCGCCGCACCGGCTGCCCGCGCATGCGCCGATGGTGAGCTTCACCTTCGACGACGCCCCCGATAGCGCCGCAGGCGAGGGCGCCGAGCTTCTGGAGCAGCATGGTGGCCGCGGCACCTATTACCTTGCCGGCAGCCTGATCGATCGTCCCTCGGATCATTGGCATGGCCTGTCGAACGATGCGATCGTGCGGCTTCACCGCGCCGGGCACGAGATTGCCTGCCACACCTTCTCGCACCGGAGCTCGGCCGCTCTCGACGAGGCCGCGATGGCTCGCGAGATCGAGCGAAACCGCAGCCATTTCCGCGGCATCGATGCCTCCATCACGCTGGAGAACTTCGCCTATCCGTATGGGATCGCCTCAGTCTGGCGCAAGCCGCAACTCGCAAAAGCCTTCCGCTCCGCGCGTGGCATCCTGCCCGGCGTCAACAGCGACGTCATCGACCTCCAATTCCTGCGCGCCTCGCCTTTGGTCGATTGCGAGATCGATGCGGCCGGCATCGATCGCTATTTCGACGAGGCGGTCGCGAGCGGCGGCTGGCTGATCTTCTACGGCCACGACGTCACCGACAGGCCGAGCCCCTATGGCTGCACGCCGCATTTGATGCGTCATGCGCTGGAGGCCGCCGGCAAGCGCAACATGCCGATCCTGACCGTCGCGGAAGCGCTGCGACGGATCGGGGCGTAAGTTATTCACCTCTCCCCGCTTGCGGGGAGAGGTCGGATTGCATCGAAGATGCAATCCGGGTGAGGGGGTACAGGTCTCTCGATCATCTCGCGTGCGGAGAGAGGCCCCTCACCCCAACCCTCTCAGCGCGAGCGAAGCTCGTCGCGGCCCCGTAAGAACGGGGAGAGGGAGAAGAAAGCGGCGCGTGCCTGCCACCCAAATACCCTTGCCACGCCCGCGCCAGCATGCGACTGGCCTTGTGACGAATCTCACGGCCTGATCTGTTCCATGTCCGCTCCCTCCACAGCTCCGCTGCCGGCGCCGGCCAATGGCCGTGACGCGCTGTCGGTGCTGCATTCGGTGTTCGGCCTGCCGGGTTTCCGCGGCGCGCAGGGCGAGATCATCCGGCATGTCACCGACGGCGGCAATTGCCTGGTGCTGATGCCGACCGGCGGCGGCAAGTCGCTGTGCTACCAGCTTCCGTCCTTGCTGCGCGAAGGCTGTGGCATCGTGGTGTCGCCGTTGATCGCCTTGATGCGCGATCAGGTCGCCGGCCTGATCGAGGCCGGCGTCAATGCCGCCGCGCTGAACTCGTCGCTGACGCCGCAGGAGGCGTCCGACATCGAACGGCGTTTGCTCGCGGGCGATCTCGATCTGCTCTATGTCGCGCCGGAACGCCTGGTCACGCCGCGCTGCCTGTCGCTGCTGGCGCAGGCGAAGGTGGCGCTGTTCGCGATCGACGAGGCGCATTGCGTCTCGCAATGGGGCCATGACTTCCGGCCCGAATATGTCGGCCTTTCCATCATCGCCGAGCGCTTTCCCGACATGCCGCGCATCGCGCTGACCGCCACCGCCGACGAGCTGACGCGCAAGGAGATCGTCGAGCGGCTTCAGCTCACGGGCGCGCCGCAGTTCGTCTCGAGCTTCGACCGGCCCAACATCCGCTACGAGATCGTCGACAAGCGCAATGCGGTGTCGCAGCTGAAGGAATTCATCCGCGAGCGCCACATTGGCGATGCCGGCGTGGTCTATTGCCTCTCGCGCAACCGGGTCGAGGAGGTCGCCGCCGCGCTTCAGGACGCCGGCATTGCGGCGCTGCCCTACCACGCCGGGCTCGACGGCAGCGTGCGCTCGCGCAACCAGGACCGCTTCCTCAACGAGGACGGCATCGTCATCGTCGCGACCGTCGCGTTCGGGATGGGCATCGACAAGCCCGACGTGCGCTTCGTCGCCCATCTCGACCTGCCCAAGAGCATCGAGGCCTATTACCAGGAGACGGGGCGCGCCGGTCGTGACGGCAAGCCGTCGGCAGCCTGGATGGCCTATGGGCTGTCGGACATCGTGCAGCAGCGTCGCATGATCGACGAGTCCAACGCCTCCGACGAATTCAAGCGGGTCTCCATCGGCAAGCTCGACGCGCTGGTCGGCCTCGCCGAAACGCCGCACTGCCGGCGCCGGCGGCTGCTCGCCTATTTCGGCGAGATCGTGATGGGCGAGAGCTGCGGCAATTGCGACAATTGCCTGACGCCGCCCAAGATGCGCGACGGCAAGGTGCTGGCGCAGAAGCTGCTGTCCTGCGTCTACCGCACCGGCCAGCGCTTTGGTGCGATGCATTTGATCGACGTGCTGGTTGGGCGCCTGACCGAGAAGGTCACGCAGTTCGGCCACGACAACCTGTCGGTGTTCGGCATCGGCCGCGAGCTCAACGAAAAGCAGTGGCGCACGGTGCTGCGGCAATTGGTGGCGATGGGCCATTTGCGAAGCGACAGCGAAGCCTACGGCGCGCTCAAGCTGACGGAGTCCTCGCGCGGTGTGCTGCGCGGCGAAACGGACGTGTGGCTGCGCGAGGAAGCGCCGGGCACCCGCATCCGTTCGAGCCGGGCCAAATCCCGCCGCGGCGATCTCGCGCCCACGGCCAGCCCGCCGCAAGGCGATGTCGATCCCGAGCTGCGCGCGCGCCTACGCGCCTGGCGCTCGGACGTCGCACGCGAGCGCGGCGTGCCGGCCTATGTGGTACTGCACGACGCAACGATCGATGGCATCGTCCGGGCCTGGCCGACCACGCTCGACGAACTGCGCACCGTGCCGGGGATCGGCGACAAGAAGCTCGAGCATTACGGCGACGAGCTGCTGCAGATTATCAGGACGCGGTAAGGCTGCGTCCTATTCCCCACATCGTCATCCCGGACAAGCGCGCCCAAAGCGCGCGCCGATCCGGGATCCATAACCACAGACGAAGTTGCTGCGGTACGCTGGCAACCACGAGTCTTCGCAAACGATTGCTACGGCGTATGGGTCCCGGGTCTGCGCTGACGCTTGCCCGGGACGACAGTGGAGAGGAGGCGAGAGCTACGCCCTCATTCACCCGTTCCGGAACGCGTAACCATAGCCGTTCAGCGCTGGCGCGCCGCCGAGATGGGCGTAGAGGATCTTCGCGCCCTTCTCGAAATAGCCCTTCTTCGCAAGATCGATCAGCCCCTGCATCGACTTGCCCTCGTAGACGGGGTCGGTGATCATGGCTTCGAGACGCGCGGTGAGGCGGATCGCCTCCTTGGTCTCCTCCGAAGGCACGCCATAGGCGGGATAGGCGTAGTCCTCGATCAGCACGACGTCGTCGGCGACAATCTCCTTGCCGAGCTCGACAAGCTCAGCGGTGTTCTGCGCGATCGAGAGCACCTGTGCCTTGGTCTGATCAGGCGTGAAGGAGGCGTCGATGCCGATCACCTTCCGCGCGCGGCCGTCGGCGGCGAAGCCGACCAGCATGCCGGCATGGGTAGAGCCGGTGACGGTGCAGACGATGATGTAGTCGAACTTGAAGCCGAGCTCTTTCTCCTGCTTGCGCACCTCCTCGGCGAAGCCGACATAGCCGAGGCCGCCGAACTTGTGCACGGAGGCGCCGGCGGGAATCGCATAGGGCTTGCCGCCCGCCGCCTTCACCTCCTCGATCGCCTGCTCCCAGCTCTTGCGGATGCCGATGTCGAAGCCGTCGTCGACCAGGCGCACGTCGGCGCCCATGATGCGCGAGAGCATGATGTTGCCGACGCGGTCATAGACGGCGTCCTCGTGCGGCACCCAGGCTTCTTGGACCAGGCGGCACTTCATGCCGAGCTTGGCGGCGACGGCGGCGATCATGCGGGTGTGGTTCGATTGCACGCCGCCGATCGAGACCAGCGTATCGGCGTTGGAGGCGATCGCATCGGGAACGATGTATTCGAGCTTGCGCAGCTTGTTGCCGCCATAAGCGAGGCCGGAATTGCAGTCCTCGCGCTTGGCATAGATCTCGACATTGCCGCCGAGATGTTTTGACAGCCGCTCCAGTTTCTCGATCGGCGTCGGGCCGAAGGTCAGCGGATAGCGCGCGAATTTTTCCAGCATCATGGGGTCATCCCGGTTGGCGGTGGCGTCTGGGGAACGGAGCTAGCACCGCTCGGGAAAAATGTGCTCTCGAATATGGCACTCGGCCTGTAGATTACTTGCACAGGGATAGCCAGGGAGTAAGGTTTCTTCCAGATTGTGCATCATAAATGAAAGTATCTTCCGTGCCAGCCCGGCTTGACCGTGTCGACCTTAAGATCCTGAGATTGCTGCAGAATAACGGCCGGCTCAGCAACGCCGAGCTGGCCGAGACCGTCGCGATCAGCCCCGCCACCTGCCACCGTCGCACCCAGCGCCTGTTCGAGGACGGCTTCATCGCCGCCGTCCGTGCCATGGTCGCGCCGAAGAAGGTCGGGAAGGGGGCGCTGGTGATGGTCGGCGTCGTGCTCGATCGCTCCACCCCGGAGAGCTTTGCCACCTTCGAACAGGCGATTGCGAAGTTGAAATTCGTGCTCGACTGCCACCTCGTCGCCGGCGATTTCGACTACTTCCTGAAGATCCGCGTCGGCGACATGGAGGACTTCAACCGCATCCACGGCGAGCAGCTCATCGCGCTGCCCGGCGTGCGCCAGACCCGCACCTTTTTCGTGATGAAGGAAGTCGTCGACAACGCGCCGCTGGAGTTTTGACCGGTCAGACCTCGCAATGCGTCGATCAGGGACGGCGCCTGCTCTGGGCTGCGCGCGGCCCACCTAGACGCGTGCAGTGGAGCCGATAAGGCCCTTGTTCGCGCCACGCGTCGGTCTTGGCCACCTCTTTCCATCCGCATTTCGCGGGATCTCGTTCAAAGTGCTTTGGTTTCGTTTCGATGAAAGGGCCTGTCTCCATTTCTATCTTGTCGATGTGCCAATCGTAGACCAAGGCGGGCGCGCCTGGCTGGTACGCATGACTTTCGAAGTAAAAGAATGGGTCTACTCCGATGAAGATTAGTCCTTCCAACCAGGCGTCCAGGCGAACATTGTCAGGGGGTTTTCCGTCGCAATACATGAGAATTCCTGCGTCCAGTACCCACCAATCATCTTGTGCGTGCACAACCTGGCCAACAACTTGGTAAGAACTCTCCACGATTTGCTTAAGTGACGGAGCTCTGCGGTCAAACCGACCGCACTTCGGAAGTGGGACTAGCGGGCAGAATTCAAGCGCGAATGAGACGTTTGTCGCTTGTGCGAAATCGCCGTAGTTGCCGTCCTGAATAACCCAACTATCGAGGCCGACGATTAGATCGGTCATTTGATGACTCGCCGATGACAAGATGCTGGGACATATCATGGTTGTGGTGACGTCTCTACACCACCTGTAAAATCGCACAGCCGTCACGGCAACTTCACTTGCCTTGCATGCCTATGCAAGCGACCTTCACCTCTTATCAATGAGGAGACCCCACCGTGCGCCTTCCCATTCTCGATCCGAAAGAGCTGACCGACGAGCAAAAGCCGCTCTATGACGACATGCGAGCCGGCATCAAGGATCATTTCAAGGGTTTTGTGAACATGCGCGACGACGGCGCGCTGCTCGGACCCTGGAATCCCTGGATCCGCGAGCCGCGCTTCGGCAAGCCGGTGTGGGAGCTGGTCAAGGCGATCGCGTCGAACCCACTGCTGCCTGCTGCCGTCCGCGAGGTCGCGATTCTCGTCACTGGCTCGCATTTCCGTTCCGGCTACGAGCTCTATGCCCATGTGCTGGTGGCCGAACAGCGCGGTCTCTCGGACGAGAAGCTCGCGACCATCGTCGCCGGGCAGCGGCCGGTGGACCTCACCAAGCAGGAGGCGGTCGCCTATGACATGGCCTCGGCACTGGTCGGCGGTGGCGTACTGCCGGAACTGACCTGGCGCGCGGCCGTGAAGGAATTCGGCGAGCATGGCGCGGCCGAGCTGTCTTATCTCGTCGGCATCTACTGCATGGTCTCGGTCACGCTCAATACCTTCGATGTGCCGGTGCCGGATTAGCTTCCCGCTCTCGCGGCTTCTGGACCGGGGGGCGGCGAAGCGCTACCTTGCGGTCGTCATGGTGACGCATTCGCCACCCACTATCGAAGAGCAAGGCAACAGGGCAGGACAACAGGAAATGACAGCCATGAAGACGTCACGCCGCATCTTGCTTGCCGGACTTGCGGGGCTCGCCGTGGCCCCCCCCGCAGTGATGGCCGCTGTGCCGCCGCTTGCCAACGACGACACGACTGTGGCCGAAGAGCGCTTTGCGCGCATGATTGCAGCAGCCCATGCGCCGGATGTCACCTGTGCGCGTCAAGCCCAGCGTTATGCGGATACGCATTGGCCTGAATATGTCGTCGCAGCCAGGGCCGTGCTCGACGCGCGCGCGTGATTCGCGCTCTCAGGTCTTCACCGCCCTCCGCACCTGCTCGCCGATCTGCGACAGCACGAGCTGCGCCTGCGGCAGGATTGCGCCCATGGCGTGGAAATTGTGAACCATGCCGTCGTGGCAGACATGCTCGACGGCGACGCCCGCGGCGAGCAGCTTGCGGGCATAGGCATTGCCTTCGTCGCGCATCGGATCGTACTCGGCGGTGTGGATGATCGCGGGCGGCAGGCCGGTGAGCCGTGTCGCGCGCAACGGAGAGACGCGCGGATCGGCGGTGTCGATGCCGCGAGGCAGATAGTCGGAAAGATCGGCCTCGATCGTGATACGGTCGATCAGGTGTCCTTCCGCGAATTCCTCGCGCGAGGGCGAGGTCTCCTCGAAATCCAGTACCGGGCAGATCAGGCATTGCGCCACGATCGAGAGGCCGGCATTTTGCAAAGCCTCCTGGCACACGATCGCCGCCAATGTGGCGCCGGCGGAATCGCCCCCGACCACCAGCCGCTCGGCATCGATGCCGAGCGATGCCGCCTCTCGCGCCACCCATTCGGTCGCGGCGATCGCATCGTCCACGGCCGCTGGAAACTTGTGCTCGGGTGCGAGTCGGTAGTCGACCGAGACCAGGCGGCATCCGGTCGCATGCGCAAGCGCCGCGGCGATGCGGTCATGCGTGGCAATGCTGCCGGCGACGAGGCCGCCACCATGGAAGAACACGAAGCCCGGCGCGGATTCGCCGGCAGAAGCGGGTGAATAGAGACGATAGGGGAGTTCTCCGCCAGGGCCGGGCAGCATGCCGTCGGACGCGGTCACGTCAGGCGCCTCAGTGCGCGCGAACTGCATCAGCTTCGCCAGCGACTGCCGGCGCGCTTCGACGCTGGGCCGGCTCCGTGCTTGCGGCCCAGCCGCAGCCATCATGGTCAACAAACGCTCTGCGAGCGGATCGAGCGGCATGGGCACTCCGTATCGTGTTCGATACTATAGCCGGTTTGTTCTGTCTTACCCTCCCCTGGAGGGGGAGGGTGCCCAAATTCCGCAGCGAATCCTTTAGAAATCGGGATAATAGTGCCCGGATATTGCAGGGAGACGCCGGTCATGGCCGAGATCAAGAAGTCCATCGAGTATTCGCCGAGCTGGACCTTCTTCGAGGGCAAATGGCACGACGGCAATGTGCCGATCATGGGCCCGCGCACGCATGCGGCCTGGCTCGGCTCGGTCGTGTTCGATGGTGCGCGTGCGTTCGAGGGTGTCGTGCCCGATCTCGACCGTCACGTCGCCCGCGCCAATCAGTCCGCGATCAATTTCGGCCTGAAGCCGGTGGTCGATACCGACACTTGGCTGACGCTCGCGAACGAAGGCATCGCGCGCTTTGCGGCGAATGCCGAGCTCTATATCCGTCCGATGTACTGGGCGCAGAACGGGAGCGGCGGCGGCGTGCTGTTCGACCCCGAGACCACCAATTGGTGCCTGTGCATCTACGAGGCGCCGATGCCAAAGCCCGTCGGCAACGCCATCACGTTGTCGCCGTTCCGCAGGCCGACGGCCGAATGCGCGCCGGTTGAGGCCAAGGCCGCCTGCCTCTATCCGAACAATTCGCGTGCGCTCGCGGAAGCTGCTTCGCGCGGCTTCCAGAACGCGCTGATGCTCGACATGCTCGGCAATGTCGCAGAGTTCGGCAATTCCAACGTGTTCATGGCCAAGGATGGCGTGGTGTTCACGCCGGTGCCGAACGGCACCTTCCTCAACGGCATCACGCGCCAGCGCGTCATCAGCCTGCTTCGCGGCGACGGCGTCACCGTGATCGAAAAGACGCTGCGCTATGCCGATTTCCTGGCCGCCGACGAGATCTTTTCAACCGGCAATTTCGCAAAGGTCGCGCCGGTGATCCGCATCGACGAGCGCGAGCTGAAGCCGGGCCCGTTCTACACCAAGGCGCGAAAGCTCTATTGGGACTTTGCGCATGCGGTGAAGCTTGCGGCGTAGGCTCGCGCTGTTTCTGCGGACTCGTCATTGCGAGCGCAGCGAAGCAATCCAGAATCCCTCCGCGGTGGCAGTCTGGATTGCTTCGCTGCGCTCGCAATGACGAGCTTGTGGGAGCATCGAGAATCCACAAATTCGAGCGCACGTCGCGTGCTTATGAGCCGCGCCTCCGAAACCGGCTGAACTGAAACGCCTGCGTCGATTGCCACGGCGTGTGATGCGTCTCGCGTCGCGTCTCGACCAGCTCGAACTCTCGACCAAGCTCCGCCGCAAGGCTGGCGCTGTTGTGGCGCTGCACCGGCAGGCCGCTGCATTTCTCAGGACCATCGGGTGCAAACGTCGCGATGATGACTTGTCCGCCGGGGCCAACCGCCGAGCGCAGGCGCTCGACGTAAGCGGCCCTGTCGCGGGCATCGGTCAGGAAGTGAAACGCAGCGCGATCGTGCCAGACGTCGTAGATCTTGGCCGGCTGCCATGTCGTGACGTCGGCGACGATCCAGTCGACCGTTGAAGCGGCCTGGCCGATGCGCTTCTTCGCCACGTCGAGCGCGTTGGCGGAGAGGTCCAGCACGGCGAGACGGCGGTATCCGTCTTGAAGCAGCGCATCGACCAGCCGCGAAGCACCGCCGCCGACATCGATGATCGCCGCTTCATGATCGGATTTGGCCGCGCGGATCATCTCGAGCGAGGTCGTCGGTCTCTCCTGATACCAGCTGACCTCCGTCTCGCCCTTGGTAGCGTAGACGTTCTCCCAGTGCATGGTGCGGTCAGACATGGTGGCTCCGGCCTTGGCCGGGGACGGCAGCGCGTAAGCGGTGCCGCCGGGATCAACTGGCAATTCGCGCGCCCGCCGCATGCGGACGCGCCAGCACGAAACGGAGGACCTATTCGTCCTTCTTCGACATCCGCTCGAGGCGTTCCTGCATTTCCTTCATCTGCTGGCGCAGCTCGTCGATGTTGCTGTCCTTCGGCGCCTCGGCATTCGCATCGGGCTCCGGCTCGGGAGTGGCGGCCGGACGAGGTGCTGCGAACGGCTTGAACATCGAGAAGGTCTGCTGGAATAGCTCCATGTTGCGGCGGACTTGCTCCTCCAACGGAGCAAAAGGAGTGCCGGACAGCGTGTTGGCAATCTGCTTGCGGAACTTCTCTTGCTCCTGGGTCAGCGTCGCGATCGACTGCTCCAGATATTTCGGCACCACCATCTGCATGCTGTCGCCATAGAAGCGGATGAGCTGGCGGAGGAAGGTGGTCGGCAGCAGGTTCTGGCCGGCCTTGTTCTCCTGCTCGAAGATGATCTGGGCGAGCACGGAGCGGGTGATGTCGTCGCCGGTCTTGGCGTCGTAGACCAGGAAGTCTTCGCCGTCCTTGACCATGGCGGCGAGGTCTTCCAGCGTCACGTAAGTACTCGTTCCGGTGTTATAGAGCCGGCGGTTCGCGTATTTCTTGATGGTGGTGGGTTGGTCTGATTTCGCCATGGGCTCTCACTTGCAAGCGCGGAGAACGGGAACCCGGCGGGCCATGCCGCAGGGCGGGAAGAGTACGCAACGCAACAAAATAAGCATTTTCAAAGGGGTCACGCTACCGTTTTGTGCGCCACGGTTAATCGGGCAGCAAAACCTGCTTGCGGAAACGCCAAGAACGCTATTTTGAATGCGCTGCGGTATGAATTCGGTGCCCGGCCGATTGACATGCCTCAACGACGTTAACAGGATGGCCGACGAGACTGGCGATTGCTTTCCAGCCCCGCCTGCCCCTTCACAAGAACCTCAAGCCCCAGGAGATGCCCATGTCAGACGATGTCGTCATCGTCAGCGCCGCCCGCACCCCGGTCGGAAGCTTCAACGGAGCCTTCGCGACCCTTCCTGCCCATGACCTCGGCGCCATCGCCATCAAGGCCGCGCTGGAGCGCGGTGGCATCGAACCCGGCCGGGTCTCGGAAGTCATCATGGGCCAGATCCTGACCGCGGCTCAGGGCCAGAACCCGGCCCGCCAGGCTTCGATCGCCGCCGGTATTCCGGTGGAGAGTCCGGCCTGGGGCGTCAATCAGCTTTGCGGCTCGGGCCTGCGCACGGTTGCGCTCGGCTATCAGGCGCTGCTCAACGGCGATTCCGAGATCGTGGTCGCCGGCGGCCAGGAATCCATGAGCATGGCCCCGCACGCCCAGCACCTGCGCGGCGGCGTCAAGATGGGCGGTCTCGAGCTGGTCGACACCATGATCAAGGACGGCCTGTGGGATGCCTTCAACGGCTACCACATGGGCAACACCGCCGAGAACGTCGCGCGGCAGTGGCAGATCACGCGTGCCCAGCAGGACGAGTTCGCGGTCGCCTCGCAGCAGAAGGCGGAGGCCGCGCAGAAGGCCGGCAAGTTCAACGACGAGATCGTCCCCGTCACCATCAAGACCCGCAAGGGCGACGTGGTTGTCAGCGCCGACGAATATCCGCGTCACGGCGCCACGCTCGATGCGATGGCGAAGCTCAAGCCGGCCTTCGAGAAGGATGGCACGGTCACCGCGGGGTCGGCCTCCGGCATCAATGACGGCGCTGCCGCCGTGGTGCTGATGACCGCGAAGCAGGCCGCCAAGGAAGGCAAGAAGCCGCTCGCGCGCATCGTGTCGTGGGCTCAGGCCGGCGTCGATCCGAAGATCATGGGCTCGGGCCCGATCCCGGCCTCGCGTGCCGCGCTGAAGAAGGCCGGCTGGAGCGCCGGCGATCTCGACCTGATCGAGGCCAACGAAGCCTTCGCGGCACAGGCCTGCGCCGTCAACAAGGACCTCGGCTGGGACACCTCCAAGGTCAACGTCAATGGTGGCGCGATCGCGATCGGCCATCCGATTGGTGCCTCCGGCGCGCGCGTGCTGGTGACGCTGCTGCATGAGATGCAGAAGCGCGATTCGAAGAAGGGCCTGGCCACGCTGTGCATCGGCGGCGGCATGGGCATCGCCATGTGTGTGGCGCGCGACTGACGACGACCTGACACGCAGCTGACGCGTGCGCCGCACACGTCAGCGTGTGCGTTGCACGCGACTAAAAAAGCAGCGGTTGCAAATCAAATATTCTTCGCAACCCCGCAAGCCTCGACTAAAGAGAAACGCCCGGCTCACGCCGGGCGTTTTGTTCTTGATGTCCGTCAAACGTCCCGCATAATCCGTAGTTAAAAAAGATCACGTCAGAAACGTCCGAAGAGTCCAAGGGAAGGAATACGACATGGCACGTGTTGCACTGGTGACGGGTGGTACGCGGGGCATCGGAGCTGCGATCAGCAAGGCGCTGAAGGCGGCCGGCTACAAGGTCGCGGCAAGCTATGCCGGCAATGATGCGGCCGCGGAGAAATTCAAGGCCGAGACCGGCATCGCCGTCTACAAATGGGACGTCAGCAGTTTCGACGCCTGCGCCGACGGCGTGAAGAAGGTCGAGGCCGATCTCGGGCCGATCGAGGTGCTCGTCAACAATGCCGGCATCACCCGCGACACCGCCTTCCACAAGATGACGCTCGAGCAGTGGAACGCCGTCATCAACACCAATCTCGGCTCGCTGTTCAACATGACGCGCCAGGTCATCGAGGGCATGCGCGCGCGCAAGTTCGGCCGCATCATCTCGATCTCGTCGATCAACGGCCAGAAGGGGCAGTTCGGTCAGGTCAACTATTCCGCGGCGAAAGCCGGCGACATCGGCTTCACCAAGGCGCTCGCGCTCGAGAACGCCAAGGGCGGCATTACCGTCAATGCGATCTGCCCCGGCTACATCAACACCGAAATGGTGCAGGCGGTGCCGAAAGACGTTTTGGAGAAGAACGTGATTCCGCAGATCCCGGCCAGCCGGCTTGGCGAGCCCGAGGAGATTGCCCGCGCTGTCGTGTTCCTCGCGGCCGATGAGTCCGGCTTCATCACCGGCTCGACGCTGACGGTCAACGGTGGCCAGTACATGGTGTGATGCGATCGCATCACGCCGGCTGATATTTTCCACATCGTCATGCCCGGGCTTGTCCCGGGCATCATGCCCTGTCATTCCGGGGCGCCGCGACAGCGGCGAACTATGGTGCGCAATTGCGCACCTGAGAATCTCGAGATTCCGGGTCTGGCGCTATGCGCCATCCCGGAATGACAAGGGCTCCCTGGAATGACTCCCCGCACCGCCACGCTGATCGGATTGACCGCGATCCTGATGTGGTCGCTGCTCTCAGTGATGACGGTGGCGACCGGAAAGATTCCGGCGTTTCAGCTCGCTGCGATGACCTTCGCGATCGGCGGCATCGTCGGCCTGCTCACCTGGATCGGGCGGAGCGCGGCGGCGAAAAGCCTGCGGCAGCCGCCCGTCGTCTGGGTCGTCGGCGTCGGAGGCCTGTTCGGCTATCACGCATTGTATTTTCTCGCGTTGCGCTTCGCGCCGCCGGCTGAAGCCGGGCTTCTGAATTACCTGTGGCCGCTATTGATCGTGCTGTTCTCGTCATTTCTGCCCGGCGAGCGTCTGGCCGTGCACCACATCATCGGCGCCGTGCTCGGCCTCGTCGGGACCGTGCTGCTGTTCGCCGGCAACACCTCCGGCTTCGCGCCGGGCGCGGTGCCGGGATTGATCGCGGCCTTCATCGCCGCTTTCGTCTGGGCCAGCTATTCGGTGCTGTCCCGTCGATTGAAGGCGGTGCCGACCGATGCCGTCGCGGGTTTCTGTCTTGCCACGGCCATATTGGCCGCGCTGATGCATGGTTTGCTTGAAACCACGGTCTGGCCGGAGACCACAGTGCAATGGCTCTCGGTCATCGCACTCGGCATCGGCCCCGTCGGTGCTGCGTTTTACGCCTGGGACATCGGCATGAAGCGCGGCGACATCCGCGTGCTCGGCGCCGCCTCCTACGCGACGCCGCTGCTCTCGACCGGATTCCTCATCGCTGCCGGTTTTGCCAAGGCCAGCACCAACATCGCCATCGCCGCAATCCTGATCGCGGGCGGTGGCCTGATCGCGGCGAAGGACATGGTGCTGCGGAAGAGGTGACGGGAGCTACGGCTCCCAGCCCGCCGGCGCGAGCTCGAAGCCTGCGAACTCAAACGCGGGCGCCACGGTGCAGCCGACCAGCGTCCACTCGCCCGTGGTTTCCGCCATCTGCCAGGCATTCGCCGGCACGATGGCCTGCGGCCGCTCGCCGCTGACGAGGTCGGTGCCGAGCCGAACCTCGTGCTGTGAGCAGCCGTCGTGGGCGATGCGCAGCATCAAGGGGCTGCCGGCGTAATAGTGCCACGTCTCGACCGCATCGACGCGATGCCAGTGTGAGCGCTCGCCGCGTGCGAGCAGGAAGTAGATCAGGGTCGAGCGCGAACGCCCGTTGGCGTCCGTGGCCTGGTCGCGAAACGTTTCGCGGTAATGCCCGCCTTCGGGATGCGGTCGGAGTTCGAGGCGCGCGATGATCTCGGCTGCGGTCGGCATCGATCCCCGTCAGGATTTGTTCTTCAGGACTTGTTCTTGCGTTCGCGCAGCTCGCCGAATACCGCGGCGGGATCTGCGCCCTTCATGTGCAGCTTGGCCGCGACCGCCGGCTCATCGGCGCGCAGGAACACGTTTGCGCGCTTCTCGTCGCCCAGCAGCGAGGGAATGGTCGGCTTGTTGTCGGCCCGGAGCTTCGTCACTTCCGCTGCGCGCACCTGGAGCGCCGCATTGTCCGGCTCGATGGTGAGCGCGAACTTGACGTTGGACGCCGTGTATTCGTGGCCGCAATAGAGCTTGAAGTCGTCGGGCAGGGCGCGCAGCTTCAAAAGCGAATCCCACATCATCGGGTAGGTGCCTTCGAAGACTCGGCCGCAGCCGATCGAGAACAGCGTGTCGGCGGCGAACACCGTCTTCTCGGTGTCGAACACGTAGGAGATGTGGTCGAGCGTGTGGCCGGGCGTCTCCACGACCCGCGCCAGCAAATTGCCGATCTTGACCACGTCGGCATTGGCGACGCGCTGGTCGACATCTGCGATCTTCGTTGTCTTGTCGTGCGGCGCGACGACGCGGCAATTGTATCTCTGCTTGAGTTCGGCAACCCCGCCGACATGATCGCCATGATGATGGGTGATCAGGATATCAGTCAGCTGCCAGCCCTCGCGCTCCAGGGCCTTGAGGATGGGGCCGGCTTCCGGCGCGTCGATCGACGCCGTCGCTTTGGTTTCCACATCGTGGATCAGATAACCGAAATTGTCGTTTAAACAGGTGAAAGTACGAATTTCGGCGGCCATGTCATCTCCATCGCGCTCAGCCCCGGCAGACAAATATGGCGTTAACGTTGCGCAGGCAATGCAATATTCCGCGCGCAGGCGTGCCCTCGCGCATGTTACATTGCCGTCATGACCATCGACGTCGTCGACCTCCGCGAGTTCTATTCCCGCCGCCTCGGGATCGTGGCGCGGCAAATGATCAATCGCGGCATCAGGGAGCGCTGGCCCGGCGCCGAGGGCCAGCGCGTGCTCGGCATCGGCTACCCCACGCCCTATCTGGGGTTGTTCCGCGAGGACGCCGAGCGCTGCATCGCCTTCATGCCGGCGGCCCAGGGCGTCCTGAAATGGCCGACGGGCCGGCCGGCGCTGGCCTCGCTGGTCGACGAATTCTCGCTGCCGCTTCCTGACGCCGCGGTCGATCGCATCCTGCTGGTCCACGCGCTGGAGATGTCGGACGATCCGGCTGCGCTGCTGCGCGAGGTGTGGCGCGTGCTGTCGCCGTCGGGGCGCGTGATCGCCGTGATCCCGAACCGGCGCGGGGTGTGGACCCGCACCGACAGCACGCCGTTCGGTCACGGCCGGCCCTATTCACGCTCGCAGATCACCGAGCTGTTGCGCCAGACCTGGTTCACGCCGACCGCCTGGGGCGAGGCGCTGTTCATGCCGCCTTACGCCGGCGGCTGGGTGCTGAAATCGGCGCAGATGTGGGAGCGTGCGGGGGCGGCGCTGTCGCTGCCCTTTGCCGGCGTCCATATCGTGGAGGCGACCAAGCAGGTCTACCGCGCGATCCCCGCCAAGCGCGAGCGGGCGCGGCTGATTCCCTCGCTGGCCAAGCCCGTGCTGGTGCCGTCCTCGACGACAGTGACGCGTAGTTAGGCGCAAGCGTCGCCGGAAAGACGGTGCGCTCCCTCTCCCGCTTGCGGGAGAGGGGTGGGGAGAGAGCCTTCACCCGGCGCTTTGCGCCGACCTCTCCCGTAAGCAAGCGGGAGAGGTGCAACAGCGCCAATGCACATCTTCAGAAACAGATCGTCCCGGCGAGGCCGGGACGATCTAGATCATAAAATCAGAAGAATCTTACTCGCCCGGGGCGACCTCGTCGCTGGACGCGGCGGGAGCCGCTTCGCGCTCGGGACGCGGTCCATGCGGCCGGCGGCGCCGGCGCGGATAGCGCTCGCCGCCGCCACCGCCCTCGAAGCCGCCCTGACCGCCATTCACTTGCGGCTGCGCGCCGGTGATGAAGGACGGCAGGCGGTCGACACCGCCGGCATCGGCGATGACGGGCTGCGGCTGGTTCGCGGGTTGCGGCTGCGGCTGATATTGCGGCTGCGGACGATGCTCGCGTTCGCGGTGCTCACGCGGCTGCTGGTTGTCACGCTGATAGGGCGGCTGGTTGTCGCGCGGCTGATGATCACGCTGGTGGTGATCGCGCTGGCCGTCGCGGTCGCGCATGAAGGGCTGCTGTTGCGGCTGCGGGACGAAGCCCGGCTCCTGGCCGAAGGCCGAGAAATTCTCGCCGTCGTCCTCGCCGTCGTCGCTGCTGCTGACGGGCTCATCGCCGCGCGGTTGCTGGTTCTGGCGGAACTGCTCCTGGGCCGCCGCGATCAGGCGGAAATAATGCTCGGCGTGCTGGTAATAGTTCTCGGCTGCAACGGGGTCGCCGGACGAGCGCGCGTCCCGCGCAAGCTGGAGGTACTTTTCGGCGATGTGCGAAGCGGTGCCGCGAATCTTGATGTCGGGTCCGTTGGACTCGTAGACCCGGGTCATCGGGTTCTGGCCGCGCCGGTTGTTGTTATTGTTGTTGCGGTTGCGCATCCGCTGCTTGTTTTGACCGTTTCTCATGTCCTGCCTTTAATTCCAGCCCTAAAGGTTGCACGCATTACTGATTGCTAGGAGTGACCTGGTGACAGCGCCTCACACCTCTCGCGCGCACCGCGCGCAAGAGCGGATCGAACCCTGCCGATGTTCGTCGACCATCGCGTTCAACAAAGACGCGTTCCCCACCCGCCAGCATTCATTGCCAGCGAACCCATTCATTTCGCCTGCCGAAACAAGCCCAGCTTTCTTGCGTAAGTCTTCAAGCGCAATATCTGGCTTTCGTTCACGTTGCGGTCGGAGAGCAGCGCAGCTCCACTGGCCATCGCGCTCAACAGGACCTGCGGCTTGGAACCTTTAAATCAGTAAAGCTCTCGCCCGAGAGCCCGGCTTTCGCCCGTAGGTCTACGGGGCCGGCACCGATGTGTTGAACGGAACGTAGTCGTTCCCAGGCGATATTCCAAGAGGTATTTGCAGCCCAATCCGGCTTTTATGGGGGCATTTTTCGGGCCGAAACGGCCCGTAGGATACCCGCCAAATCGGCCTTGGGTGGCCTGTCCAGCGATAACGCGGCGCCCCTCATCAAGGTTTCAATATTTTGGGCCTGGCCCTGTCCGGCCTCGACGATCAGCGCGCCCCCGGGCGCGAGCCGTTCGGCTGCCTGCGGGATCAGGGCGCGGTAGGCGTCATATCCGTCATTGCCGCCGTCGAGCGCCAGATGCGGATCGTGCTCGCGCACCTCGATGCTCAATTTCGGAATCTCCCCCGAGGGAATATAGGGCGGGTTCGAGACGATGACGTCGAACGGGCCGCGGAGCGCCGCCGCATAGGAACAGGCGACGAAGGCGGCGCGACCGGCGAGGCCGAGCGCCGCGGCATTGTCCCTGGCGGTTCTGAGCGCGTTCTGGCTGAGATCGGTGCCGACTCCGAAAGCATCTGGAATTTCGTGCAGCAGCGCGAGCAGGATCGCGCCGGATCCGGTGCCGATGTCGGCGATGCGGGGCGGATGAGACGCCTGCCGCTCGCGAAAAAGCTCAAGCGCACGCTCGACCACCGTCTCGGTATCGGGGCGTGGAACCAGGGTTGCTTCCGACAGGCGGAATGGCAGGCCCCAGAATTCGCGTGTCCCGAGAATGCGCGCCACCGGCTCGCCAGCGATGCGGCGCTGTGCATGCTGCGCGAGCCGCGATGCTTCGGCCGCGGTGAGAGGACGGGCAGCCTGCGTGACGAGGCCGGTGAGGTCGAGGCCGAGCGCCGCGCTGATCAGGATGCGTGCGTCGAGCTCGGCTTCGTCGAGCTGTGCCGATTTCAGCTGTGCAGCCAGCGTACGCCGCGCGCGCTCGATGGATTGTCCGGCGAAAGGGTTGCTCACGCCTCAGGCCGCCGCGCCTTGCGCAGCGAGCTGTGCCGCCTGGTGCTCCGTCGTCAGTGCGTCGATCAATTCGCCCAGCGCTTCACCCGCGATCACCTGCGGCAGCTTGTAGAGCGTGAGGTTGATGCGATGGTCGGTGACGCGCCCTTGCGGAAAATTATAGGTGCGGATGCGCTCGGAGCGGTCTCCGGAGCCGACCTTCTCCTTGCGTTCGGCGGAGCGGGCCGCGTCGACGCGTTGCCGCTCGGCATCATAGATGCGCGAGCGCAGGATGTTCATGGCGGAGGCGCGGTTCTTGTGCTGCGAGCGGCTGTCCTGCATCATCACCACGATGCCGGTCGGGATATGGGTGATGCGGATCGCCGATTCGGTCTTGTTGACGTGCTGGCCGCCCGCGCCTTGCGCCCGCATGGTCTCGATGCGCAGATCCTCGTTCTTGATGTCGACGTCGACGTCCTCGACCTCCGGCAGCACGGCGACCGTTGCCGCAGAGGTGTGGATGCGTCCCTGCGTCTCGGTATCGGGCACGCGCTGCACGCGGTGCACGCCGGATTCGAATTTCAGCTTCGAGAATGCGCCGCGGCCCTGCACCTCCGCGATGATTTCCTTGTAGCCGCCGACCGTGCCTTCGCTCGCCGAGATCACCTCGACCTTCCAGCCTTGCAAGGCAGCGAAGCGCTCGTACATCCGGAACAGGTCGCCGGCGAACAGTGAGGCTTCATCGCCGCCGGTGCCGGCCCGGATTTCCAGCATCACGTTGCGGTCATCCATGGCGTCCTTGGGCAGCAGCGCGACGCGGATCTTCTGAACCAGCTCCTCGATTCTGGGCGTCAGCTCGTCGCGCTCTGCTTCCGCCATGCTCCGCATCTCGGCATCGGTCGCGGGATCGGCGATCAGCGCCTCGGCGTCGGCGAGCTCCTTGACGGCGGAACGATAGGCTTTCACCGCCTCGATCAGCGGCGTGATCTCGGCGAGCTCGCGCGTGATCTGCACATAGCGCTCGGAGGCGAGCTGTCCGAGCGATTCAGCCTCGAGCGAGGCGTGATGCGCGAGCAGGACGTCCAGTTTGGCTTCGGGGAGTGACGACATCGGTTCAGTCTCAAATGGCGGAAGGAGGCGAGGCGGCAGGAAGCAGCGACAGGTCCGCTACAACGCCAAGCCTTCGGCCTCCGCAAATTCCGTCAGCTTTTGCCGGATCGAGACGCTGCCCGCCGGCGCATCCAGCAGAGGGGTGAGCATGGCTTCGGCCTTCTTGGCGTCGAGGTCGAGCACCATCGCCTTGACCGGGCCGAGTGCAGTCGCCGAGAGCGACAGCGAGCGGTAGCCCAGCGCGATCAGCGCCAGCGCGCCGATCGGCTTGGACGCCATCTCGCCGCAGAGCGAGAGCGACTTCTGCGCCGCGTGCGCCTTGCGCGCGATGTCGCGCAGCGCGCGCAGGATCGGTGCCGACATGGTGTCGAAGCGCTCGGACACCTTGGCATTGCCGCGGTCGACCGCGAACAGGAACTGGAACAGGTCGTTGGAGCCGACCGAGATGAAGTCGACCTTCTTCAGCAGCTCGTCGAGCTGATAGAGCAGCGCGGGGACCTCGACCATGGTGCCGATGTCGATTCTTTCAGGCAGCGTGTGGCCGTGCTGGCGCAAATATGTGAGCTCGCGCTCGACCAGCGCCTTGGCTGCGTCGAATTCGGCGACCTCCGAGATCATCGGGAACATGATGCGCAGTGCGCGGCCGCCGCCGGCGCGCAGCAGCGCGCGGATCTGGCCGCGCAACAGGCCAGGGCGATCCAGCCCGAGCCGGATCGCCCGCCATCCGAGCGCGGGATTTTCCTCGATCACCGCTTCCATATAGGGCAGCGCCTTGTCGCCTCCGATATCGAGGGTGCGGAAGGTGACGGGCTTGCTGCCGGCGGCATCAAGCACGGTGCGATAAAGCGCGAGCTGGTCGCTGGTGCGCGGCAGGCTCTGGCCGACCATGAATTGCAGCTCGGTGCGGAACAGGCCGATGCCGGCGCTGCCGGTGTCCTCGATATGCGGCAGATCGATGGCCAACCCGGCGTTGATCATCAGCTCGACCCCCTGGCCGTCCTTGGTGACGCAGGGCCGGTCGCGCAGCGCCAGATACTGCGCCTGGCGGCGGGCGCGGAAGCGCACGCGCTCGGCGAAGGCCGCCTCGATTTCCTGCGACGGGCGCACATAGATCGAGCCGGAGGTGCCGTCGACGATGATGGCATCGCCGGGATCGGCGATGCCGGGCGCGTTCGGCACCTCGCCGACGGCGGGAATGCCGAGCGCGCGCGCCACGATCGAGACGTGGGAATTGGCGGTGCCTTCCTCGAGCACGATGCCGCGCAGGCGCTTGCGGTCGTAGTCGAGCAGCGCCGCCGGACCCATCGCGCGGGCGATGACGATGGCGTTGTCGGGCAATTGCTCGCGCGAAGGCGCATGGTCCTGTCCGACCAGTTGCCGCATCAGGCGGTAGCCGAGATCCTCGAGGTCATGCAGGCGGTCGCGCAGATAGGGATCGGTCGAGCGCAGCATGCGCGCGCGGGTGTCGGACTGCACGCGCTCGACGGCGGCTTCCGCGGTGAGGCCGGTGGCAACCGCCTCGTGCAGCTTGTGCGACCAGCCCTGGTCGTTGGCGAACATGCGGTAGGCTTCCAGCACCTCGCGATGCTCGCCGCCATCGGCGACGTCGCCGCGCTCCAGCATGCGGTCGAGGTCGGAGCGCAGCTTGGCCAGTGCGCCGTCGAGCCGCTTGATCTCCCTCGGCAGGTCTTCGGCGATGTAGTCCTTGATGACGACGCGCGGCTCGTGCAGCACGACATGGCCGAGCGCGATGCCTTCCGAGAGGATGGCGCCGACCTTCTGCGCGGAATGGCGCGCGGCCGGTTCCAGGCCGGGCTTGGCGAGCGCAGACAGCTCGCCAGAGGCGATCAGCTCCGCCAGCACCATGGCGGTGGTTTGCAGCGCCTCGAGCTCCTCCTCGACATAGTTGCGCTTGGCGCGATTCTGCACCACCAGCACGCCGAGCGTGTTGCCGGCGCGCAGGATTGGCACGCCGAGGAACGAATGGTAGATTTCTTCGCCGGTTTCGGGGCGGAATGAGAACGCCGGGTGGCTCTGCGCATCGCTGAGGTTGAGCGGCGTCGCCTCGCTGGCGACGAGGCCGACGAGGCCCTCATGAGCGCTGAGCACGGTGTTGTGCACCGCCTCGCGGTTGAGGCCTTCGGTGGCATAAAGCTCGAGCGTGTTGTCGACGCGCAGCACATAGACCGAGCACACCTCGGCCACCATGTTGGCGGCGATCAGCACCACGATCTTGTCCAGCCGCTCCTGGGCCGAGACCTGCTCCGCCATGGTTTCGCGGAGCCGTCTCAACAAGACGCGGGGACCTCCCGACGCGCTCCGCATGAACCGTCAATCTCCTCCGTCTGCCGGGCCCGGCGGTATCGGCCGGCGGCTGGCCCAAAATTCCAGAAAAACAACCAAATTGTTTGTCCGGCGCAGGCGCAAGCTCAAAATCTACCCGAGATTTGGCGCTTGTACCGAATCAGCGCCGCCTGAACTGGGACACAGTCTGCGGCAGCCCACCCTGTCCGCCGTATAGCGAATTGAGGCTTGTTTTGCCAAGCAAAACGCCTGCCAAACGCGAAGGTGTGTATACCTTCGCGTTTGCTGCGACCGCTAAGAGAAAATTAGCCCAGGCATGGTCCGGAAAAGTGCGAAGCGGTTTTCCGGAAAGACCATGCTCAAACGACAATCTGAAGCGCGACGAGGGTCGCGCTTCAGGCCTGATCGAGGCCGTAGAGCGTGTGCAGCGTGCGCACCGCAAGCTCGGTATAGGCGGTATCGATCAAGACCGAGAATTTGATCTCGGAGGTTGTAATGGCCCGGATGTTGATGTTCCGCCCCGCAAGGGCCGAGAACGCCTGGGCGGCGACGCCGGCGTGGCTGCGCATGCCGCTGCCGATCACCGAGATCTTGGCGACGTCGGTGGCGGTATCGAGCCGTGCATAGCCGATCTTGGCCTTGGCCGCGGTAATCGTATCCTTGGCGCGGGTGTAGTCGGCCGCCGGCACCGTGAAGGTGAGGTCGGTGGTCTTGCCGTCCTCGGAAACATTCTGCACGATCATGTCGACGTTGATGTTGGCATCCGCCAGCGGGCCGAAGATCGAGGCCGCAACGCCAGGCTTGTCCTCGATCTGGCGCACCGAGATCTGGGCCTCGTCCTTCGAAAAGGCGATGCCGGTGACGACGTGGCTTTCCATGATCTCCTCCTCGCTGCAGATCAGCGTGCCGGGCGGCTGGTTGGCATGCGGGTCAATATCCTCGGGCTTGTCGAAGCTCGATCGGACGAAGATCGGCATGTTGTGGACCATGCCGAGTTCCACCGAGCGGACCTGGAGCACTTTGGCGCCCTGCGAGGCCAGTTCCAGCATGTCTTCGAACGCGATCTTGTCGAGTCTCTTGGCCTTCGGCACGATTCGCGGGTCGGTGGTGTAGACGCCGTCGACGTCGGTGTAGATGTCGCAACGGTCCGCCTTGACGGCGGCGGCGATCGCCACGGCCGAGGTGTCGGAGCCGCCACGGCCGAGCGTGGTGATGCGACCCGTCTCGGGGTTGATGCCCTGGAAGCCGGCGATGACCGCGACCTCCTTGCGCTCCCTAAAGCGCTTGATGATCTCGCTGCCGTCGATGTCCTCGATCCGGGCCGAGGCATGGGCGTCGCTGGTCTTGATCGGGATCTGCCAACCCTGCCAGGAGCGGGCCTGGATGCCCATGCCCTGGAGCAAGATGGCAAGGAGGCCGGACGTGACCTGTTCGCCGGAGGCGACCACGGCGTCGTATTCGCGCGCGTCATGCATCGGCGAAGCCTCGGTGCACCAGGCGACCAGCTCGTTGGTCTTGCCGGCCATGGCGGAGACGACCACGGCCACTTCATGGCCGGCGTCGACCTCACGCTTCACATGGCGTGCGACGTTGCGGATACGTTCGATGTTGGCGACGGACGTGCCGCCGAATTTCATCACGAGGCGGCTCATGACGACGCGTGCATTCCTTCATAAGGATCAGTATGGTGACCCGCACTGGACGTGCCTCGCGGACACCGACCGCGCGTATACAGAGCGGCGGGGCCGGGGGCAAGCGGGTTCCTGCGGGGCAGGGTGCGGGGTAGTGGGTTAACCGAGGTCATGGCGCGCTATATCGACGAGATCCTGCAACCGGGCGAGCGGGTGCTGTATTCGACCAATGCGCACTGGATCTTCTATTTCCCGGCCATCGTGGCCTGGATCGTGGCGCTGGCCCTGCTCATCCTGTCGCGGCAGGCCACCGCCGACGGGCTCGTTTTGCTTTGCCTCGTCGCCTCTGGTCTCGTGGCCCTGGCGGCCTTGTACTGGACCATCAAGGGCTGGTTCCATCGGTTCACCACCGAGACCGACGTCACCAACCTCAGGGTCGTGCACAAGACCGGGTTCATCAAGCGCCGCACGTTTGAGATGGCGCTGGACAAGGTCGAGAGCGTCGACGTCGATCAGACCATTCTTGGACGTATTCTCAATTACGGCGACGTGACGATACGCGGCGTCGGCGAGGGGATCGAGACGATCAAGACCATCGCCTCGCCGCTGGCTTTCCGTAGTTCGATCACCACGCGGTAGGACCGCGCGTAACCATGAGCATGCAGCAAAATACTTCCCTCTCCGCCCAGCCGGGCTCGACCGTCGACGCCGCCGAGATCGCGAAATTCTCAAAACTCTCGGCGGAGTGGTGGGACCCCAAGGGCAAGATGGCGCCGCTGCACCGGATCAACCCGCTGCGGCTCGGCTACATCCGCGACGCTGCCTGCCGCAAGTTCGAGCGCAACGTCCGCAGCCTCAATTGCCTCGGGGGTCTCCGCGTGCTCGACATCGGTTGCGGGGCCGGCCTGCTCTGCGAGCCGCTGTCGCGCCTGGGGGCCCAGGTCGTCGGCATCGACCCTTCGGCGAGCAACATCGCGGCGGCGAAGCTGCACGCCGACAAGAGCCATCTGGCGATCGACTATCGCTGCACCACGGTGGAGGAGATCGACCCGCGCGAGCGCTTCGACATCGTGTTGGCGATGGAGGTGGTCGAGCACGTCACCGACGTGGGCATCTTCCTGAAGCGCTGCGCCACGATGCTGAAGCCGAACGGCCTGATGGTGGTCTCGACGCTGAACCGCAACTGGAAGAGCTTCGCCCTCGCCATCGTCGGCGCCGAATACGTCCTGCGCTGGCTGCCGCGCGGCACCCACGAATGGAACAAGTTCGTCACCCCCGACGAGCTGACCAAATATCTGCTCGACAACCGCCTCGTCATCACCGAGCAGGCCGGCGTCGTCTACTCACCCTTCGCCGACAAATGGTCGCTCTCGTCGGACATGGACGTGAACTACATGGTGGTGGCCGAAGCGATGGTGTGAAGGCTCAGTGAGGCGTAAGCATCGCTCCTATGACGTGGGCGTGATTGACCTGCTTCACCGCTAACTGCAGGTTGGACAAAGTCTCAAGCTCTCCGCCCAACCCCCATGTTCACCATCGCCAGCCTCTGGATTCCCTTCACCGTCATTGCCGCGCTGGGCCAAGTCGCGCGCAATGCGATGCAGCGGTCGTTGACGAAGCCGCTGGGGACCTGGGGCGCGACCAATATCCGCTTCCTGTTTGGCTTCCCGTTCTCGCTGCTGTTCCTGGGCGTGGTCCTGGTCGCGACTGGCGATCATCTGAGCGCACCGCCGGCCGTGTTCTGGCCTTGGCTGCTGCTCGGCGCGCTCAGCCAGATCGTGGCGACCGGCCTGATGCTGCTCGCAATGAACGACCGCTCTTTTGTCGTGACGACGGCTTACCTGAAGACCGAAGCGATCCAGACCGCGATCTTCGGCTTCGTCTTCCTCGGCGATCACCTGACCTGGCTGAAGGTGCTGGCGATCGTGATCGCGACCGTCGGCGTCGTCATCACCGCGCTACGCCCTGGCGGCGAGAAGAGCTTTGCCGAGCTGAAGCCGACCATTACCGGTCTCGTCGCCGCGGCGGCGTTCGCGCTCTCCGCGGTCGGTTTTCGCGGCGCCATCATCACGGTGCCGGACGTGTCGTTCGTGACGGCCTCATCGTTCACGCTGGTGCTCGGCCTGTTCGTGCAGACGCTGGTGCTGACGATCTATCTGCTCTGGCGCGCGCCAGACGTGTTGCGGGGAATCCTTAGGTTATGGCGGCCGTCGATGCTGGCGGGCTTCACGGGCGCCTTCGCCTCGCAATTCTGGTTCCTGGCGTTCGCGCTGACGGCCGCCGCCAATGTCCGCACGCTCGCGCTGATCGAGGTGCTGTTCGCGCAAGCAGTGGCCTACTACTCGTTCAAGCAGCCGATCGCGCCGCGCGAGATTTTTGGCATCGCGCTGATCGTGCTGGGCGTAGCGTTGCTGGTGGGGGCTTAGCTGGCTGTCATTCCGGGGCGCCCGAAGGGCGAACCCGGAATCTCGAGATCCCCGATGCGCAATTGCGCATCTGAGGTCTGGTCCTTCGGACCATCCCGGGATGACGCGCTTTGCGCGTCAGTTCCGGTCTTCCGGCAGCGTCGGCAGTGGCGAGACCTCGATGCCTTCGTCGATCAGCGACTTCGCCTCTTCCGGCGAGGCCTCGCCGTAGATCGGACGGTGCTCCTTGTCGCCGTAATGCATGGCGCGGGCCTCGTTGGCAAAACGGTCGCCGACATTGTCCGCGTTCTTGACGATGTGATCGCGCAGCTCCTTCAGCTTCGCGCGCAGCTCGCGCTCCTGCGCCATCAGCAGCGAGGTCGGTCCGGACGGTGCAGCGTCGGGCGTCGCGGCCGTGGTGGCCGGTTCGGGCGATAGCGCCGCGCGCCCCTTCTTGCCGACGATGCGCGGCGCCATGATCGCCTTGTCGACCTTGGCTGAGCCGCAGATCGGGCAGGTCACGAGCTTCCGCTTCACCTGCGAATCATAGGCCGACGAGCTCTGGAACCAGCTCTCGAAGTCGTGGTCGCGGTCGCAGCGAAGCGCGTAGCGGATCATGCCGAGCCCCGCACGAGGTGCAAATGGTCCGGCCCCGCCTTGGGATCGGAGACGCCGAAGCGACGGCCGTGCTGGAGCGATGGAATAGCCCGGCGCGCCGTTTCGACCTTGGCCGGATCGATCTTGGCCATGATGATGCCGGGCTCGACATCACCCTCGGCGAGGATCTCGCCCCAGGGATCGATGATCAGCGAGTGGCCATAGGTCTCGCGCTTGTTCTCGTGCAGGCCGGCCTGGGCTGCAGCGAAGACGAAACAGCCGGTCTCGATCGCCCGTGCACGCAGCAGCACGTGCCAATGCGCTTCGCCGGTCTTGCGGGTGAAGGCGGACGGCACCGTGATGAAATACGCGCCGCTCTCGGCGAGCGCGCGGTACAGCGCGGGGAAGCGCAAATCGTAGCAGATCGTCAGCCCGATGCGGCCCCAGGGCAGATCCGAGATCACGGCGGTCTCGCCCGGCTGGTAATTGGCGGATTCGCGATAGCTCTCGCCGTCTGGCAGCTCGATGTCGAACATGTGGATCTTGTCGTAGCTCGCGAGCACATCGCCCTCGGGCCCGATCAGGAAGGAGCGGTTGACCGCCTTCTCCGGCGAGAAGCGCAGCGCCAGCGAGCCGACATGGAGGTGAATCTTCAGCTCCGCCGCGAGCGCCCGGTAGGCCTTCAGCGAGGTGTCGTCCTCCTCGCTCTGCAGATGCTCGAACAATGCCTTACGGTTCAGCTGCATCATGTTGCTGACTTCGGGCGTCTGCACGTAGTCGGCGCCATTGGCAGCAGCCTGCCGGATCAGCCTCGTTGCCTGTTCGAGGCTCGGCCCGGGCATCAGGCCGGTGCGCAGTTGCACCATGGCGGCGGTGAAGGTGCGATTCTCGCTCATGAGGCGGCCCTGATGCTTTCGAGCATGCCGTCGAGCTTGCCTTCGCGGTCGAGCGCATAGAGGTCGTCACAGCCGCCGACATGGGTGCTGCCGATCCAGATCTGCGGGAATGTCGAACCTTGGCCGGCGCGGCCGTACATTTCCTGGCGCCAGGACGGGTTCTTGGCGACGTCGAATTCGGTGAAGCTCGCCTTCTTGCGGGTCAGCAGCGACTTGGCGGCGGAACAATAGCCGCAGCCCGGCCTGGTATAGATCTCGACAGCAGCAGTCATCTCGTCTGGCGCTCTCATGTCATGAATTCATTGAATTATATGGGACTTCACCTGATCTCCACAACCCGGGCGAACACCAGCACGTCGACCTGGGCCGCCTTGGCGCGAAGTAAGACACGCGCGCAGGCATCCAATGTCGCACCCGAGGTCAGGACATCGTCGATCAGGACAATGCGGCGACCCTGGACCGCGGCCTGACGGTCGGCAGATACCTGGAATGCGCCCTGCACATTGGTGGCGCGCTGGGCCCGCGACAGGCCGATCTGCTGCTCGGTCGCACGCACCCGCCGCAGCACGTCGCCCCGCGCCTTGACCCCGCTCTGCCGCTCGATGATGCGCGCCAGCGCTCCGGACTGGTTGTAGCGGCGGCGCCAGGCTCGCCGCCAATGCAGAGGCACAGGCACCAGCATGTCGGCGCCAGCGAGCAACTCGCTGCCGGCCCGTGCCATCCAGCGGCCCATGGCCGGCGCCAGATCGGTGCGGTCCTGGTATTTGAGCGCATGCACCAGCGTGCGCGCGACGTCGTCATAGCGCACCGCGGCGCGGGCGCGCTGGTAGGCCGGCGGGCTCGCAATCGCCTCCATCGACAGCATGTCGGAGCCGGGATCATAGACGAAGGGAATGCCGAGCCGCGGGCAATAGGGCCGTTCGATGAACGACAGCCGCGCCCAGCACGAAGCGCAAACGCCTTCGCCGTCCACCGGCTCGCGGCAGGACACGCACAGTGTCGGCAGCGCGATGTCCAGGGCAAGTCGTGCTGCGCGCGCCAGCATGTGGCGGCCGGCGGTCCATGCGGCTCGCAGCGGTGCAGGGATGGAACGGGGAGGGGCAGTGTCGGCTTCCATGAGGAGAGGCTAGCGTTCCGCTCGACAGTGCTCAAGCCACGCCCTCGTGCCCCGGACGCAGCGCAGCGCTTCCCCGGCGGTGCGAAGCATCGTCCGGTGCAGCGGTGCGCTGCTGAGCCGGGACCCATCTCACCGCGACCTGCTGGGCATTCCCTGTTGGGGTGGACGGCCCCCCGACGGCATCAGTGTGCCAGAATGAGGTCGGTTTAGATCTCAGACAAGGGAGCCGTCCGTGAGCGAGGTTATCCGAATTGGAGTGGATACGTCCAAGAGTGTTTTCCAGCTGCATGGGGTTGACGCAGCGGAGCAACCGGTGCTGCGCAAGAAACTGCGCCGGCGTGACATGCTGGCCTTCTTCGCACGGCTGCCGGCGACGAAGGTCGGGATGGAAGCCTGCGGCGGGGCGCATTACTGGGCGCGGGAAC
>NZ_AXAZ01000168.1 GCF_000473065.1 Bradyrhizobium sp. WSM1743 | reverse complement strand
CTCCGACGAGACGAGCGCTACCAGCAAAGCCCGCCGTCCGAAGGGGTCAAAATTGGACGCCGATGAGGGGTCAAATTTGCAAGCCGATTGACACCTATGGCCCTAAGAACTTCCACCTGCATCCGCATGAGCTGGTGGCGTGTCAATAGAATGCGACGGCGATACGCTTTTCCTTACGCCAGACCACCGCACACCGGCGCAGGTCACCGTCCGGAATGACGGTCAGCACGAAGTCGTCGGGAATCTTTCCATCTCCAACAATATCCAGGGCGGCACCGTATGCGGAGATGCTGCGAATCACGCAATCTGCTTTTGAACGGCCGAAGCTGATTGAGCCTGACTTTGGGATGCGTGTCGAATGAGAACCTTTCTGCTCCATAATTTTCTCCGAGTACAGGGTTCACACCGAAGAGCACAAATCGATTGTCGATCGGGCCCCCTTGCCGCCAATGCGAGTTCGTCAAAATCTTAGGAGCGGATCCAATCTCAATGCCCCTGAAATAAATGCATTAAAAATATCATATTAAATATATAAATTAAAAGAAGAAGATGCACAAATAAATTATATTAAGCTGGCGCTTGGAGGTTGAATGAGCGGACGCGCAAGGACTTGCGTTTGCTGGAATTTTAGCGCCGATTGCTTTTGGTGCTCATCAAAGTGCCTACGCCATAGGCATTTGATCCAAGCGATTTTTAAATCGCTCACACAGCTGCTGGCTATTTATTTCGATCCCACGAGGCCACGTTGCCTTTGTTGATTTCGGCGGCCGGCGACGGGGCCGACGTGGGTCGATGCCATTGCTGACACCGCGCTTACACGAATACGGCGGAGGCAGAGATCCCGCAGGGCGGAGCCGAAGGCATGCTGGTCATGGCAGGGCGGAATAACCGAATGAGCGAATAGCGCCCCCGCAGTCGTCGACGGAGATCGGCCGCGCTAATGATGGCGGCCGATCTGACTATTTTATCGAACGACTAACTTCCGGAATTGACCCAGGCCGTTCTCTAATTCCGGGCGTGAGGTCAAGCTCTCCTTGAACATCCTTGCCGGGTCCATGGTTCTCTCCGCGGTAGGGGCGTGCCC
>NZ_AXAZ01000167.1 GCF_000473065.1 Bradyrhizobium sp. WSM1743 | reverse complement strand
AGGCGGCGAAAGCATTCGCCCTGACCCTGCCCCCAGCGTTGCTCGCGCGCGCCGACGAGGTGATCGAATAATTCTGTCATGTCCGTTCATGGCCCGTGGCTGAGCTCAGCCCAGAACGCGGGGATGTCCGCTTCATAGAGGTGACCCGGCTAAGGTCATGCTGACTACCGAGGGCAGCCTTTGACCCATAGCCGACCTCGCAAACAGCGCGACGGTGGTCCTTATCCAGGATCCCGTCCGACCTTTTTCCAGGTATGCCAACCCCGCCCCAAACGCCTGGCCCTATAAAAATCCATAGTGATGACCCCGGCGAGCGCGCCTACGCCGAATCCGCCAAAGCCACCGAGCGCAAACATAAACGGAACGAAAAGGACGTGCACGCTTGAGCACGAGAGCCCCACAAACCAGCAAGTCTCCGCCCAGAGCACAGCGAGTGGCGGAATGACCGCGAACACGGTGATCGACCAAGCTAAAGCAGAGCACTTGCGGTCGATCCACGAGATCAGCACTAGCCCAGCTAACAATCCGACAACATTGCTGATGACGATAGCCATGATCACGAAAACTATGCCGAGGACGCTTTAGCAACCGTAAATAGGAGCGAGCGTCTGACCATGAATAAGCATCAGTTTTTATTGTTGGTCCGCAGCTTTGACTTCTGCTCTTGGCCCATCTGCGAAGTTGCGCTGGGTCTCACGGAGATCCGCTTATCGCGGCAGAGCGGACCAGATTTGCTCAACCTGAGTTCTTCGCATTTTGACTCATACCGAACTATTCTCTGACCCCGCGCATTCCGAACCGTCGTTGCCGCCAGACTATTCGGATGGCGAGGCGCGCAATGTCTTTTGCGCAGCTCTGCGGCATAGTGTTTCCAGCGTCCCTGATTTGCCTGTTGGCCCGTAGCGCCCCAGCCGAATGCTCCTTGGGGCGTCGGCTCTCAAGCGTGAAGCGGAAACTGATCGCAGCGGTCTGGACCGCCGATTTTGACCCTAAGGCGAATTGAGGGCAGAGCGGACCAGATTTGCTCAACCTGAGTTCTTCGCATTTTGACCCGAATGTATGGTCCGGCCGCGCGTTGCAAGCGGTTTCGTCAACCTGGCAGATGCGGTCTTGCATCAATGTATCCGGCCTCTGATTGGA
>NZ_AXAZ01000166.1 GCF_000473065.1 Bradyrhizobium sp. WSM1743 | reverse complement strand
TCGGTCACCTCATCCAGGACATCCAGCCTCGCGAATGCGCCAACTACTTCGCCAACGCCGGTTATGCTTCCGTCAAAATGTGAAACGCTCTAGCGATTTTCATCGCGCCATCGAACCTATTCATGATTGAGCCCTCGTGCTTCTCCGGTGGTGTTCCGCGGCGGAACACACACTTGGCGTGAGATGAGCGCTGCAAAAAAAGCGATCAGTGGAGAATGCGATGCCCGCCGACGGCACAATTGCTGCTCATCACAATAGACGGAGACTTCGGCACATCCCGTTGAGCAGCTCCGTAGTTAGGCTACATCAATCACAGGGTGGGGCGAAAGGGGGCTTGACTGCTCATGGCCGTTGCTGACCTCAGCCAAGAGCGCGGCGATGTCCGCTTCCGAGAGATGACCCGACCAAGGCCGTGCCAGCTGCTGAGGGCAGCATTTGACCCTTAGCGGTTTGGCGACCAAGATGCTCAGCATGGTTTCAGAGCAATCTCCTCAACTGCCCTATTTGGGGCACAACGGTAGAGAACTCGGCCTGATGCTGAGAGGCACGAAGCCTCTTGCCTATTTCCTGAATTTTGTCCCGCGTGAGTTCGACGTCAATATTCGATATTGGCGGATGTTCGACAGACATGTGGCTGCGGGCCGGTTGATACGACGCGAATTAGTTGAAGTGCCGCACCGAAGACTGCTCTACGCGTTACCCGACCATGAGTGGCGAATAGACGCCATGCTTGCGCTCCTAAACGAACTCGAAGCATGGTCCGAAGATCACGAACGGCGCTCTTGCGAATTGCTTGGCTACGAGAGCTGGCAGATTGACTATTGGCTGGCGCACCGTCGCTTGCGTGCGGATGCTTAGTCTGGTTATGGCCCATCTGCGAAGTTGCTCCGGGTCTGACGGTGGTCCGCTCATCACGGCAGAGCGGACTAGATTTGCTCAACCTGAGTTCTTCGCGTTTTGACCCGCACCGGACCTCGGGAAGATTTCAATGCCNGCGGCGGCGCGTCTCCGATACAACACGGGATATAGTTACATTTCTGGATTGAACTGCTAACTCTCTAATCGACTAATAAATTTTCAAAAAAATCATAGGAGTCGCAATGTCCTCTCCAGAAGAAGACGATCGGCGCGAGTTTTTAAGATCCTGCGGCAGGTTCGCCCCCGTAACACCTCC
>NZ_AXAZ01000019.1 GCF_000473065.1 Bradyrhizobium sp. WSM1743 | reverse complement strand
TAAGACCGACCGCCTTCACCGCACGCCCGCCGGATTTACCACCCCGACCCTTGATGACCATGGACTTCGCAATCATGTGCTTGCTCGTCCGGCCGGGTAGGCCTCGTTATCCGGTTCTTGTCCATCGGGTCGCGGCTTTGCCCCGCGCTGTCTTCAGACCCCATCTCGCGATGACGCCCTTGCGCTTCGCTAATCCTTCGCCGTCATCAGGCTGGATAGAGGACTTCCACCTCCAAGCTGTCGTTCATACTCGGCACACACAAAAAGCCCCGCGGCTTTCGCCGCGGGGTGATCTTGCACCTCTGCTCGCCGCTCAGTGCGCCAGGATCGCCAGCAGCAGAAGGGCCACGATGTTGGTGATCTTGATCATCGGGTTCACCGCGGGACCCGCCGTGTCCTTGTAGGGATCGCCGACGGTGTCACCGGTGACGGCGGACTTGTGGGCATCGGAGCCCTTGCCGCCGAAATGGCCGTCCTCGATGTACTTCTTGGCGTTGTCCCAGGCACCGCCGCCCGAGGTCATCGAGATCGCGACGAACAGACCGGTCACGATCACGCCGAGCAGCATGGCACCGACGGCGGAGAACGCCGCCGACTTGCCGGCCGCGCCGCCGCCCGCGATCGCATAGATCAGGAAGTAGACGACGATCGGAGACAATACCGGGAGCAGCGAGGGGATGATCATCTCCTTGATCGCGGCACGGGTCAGCAGGTCGACCGCCTTGCCGTAGTCGGGCTTGTCGGTGCCTTGCATGATGCCCGGCTTTTCGCGGAACTGACGCCGCACCTCCTCGACGATCGCGCCAGCCGCGCGGCCGACCGCGGTCATGCCCAGCGCGCCGAACAGATATGGCAACAGGCCGCCGAACAAGAGGCCCACCACCACGTAGGGGTTGTTGAGCGAGAAGTCCGGATTGACGCCGGCGAAGTAGGTGTGGTGCGCGGAGTCGGCAACGAAGAACTTGAGGTCCTGGTTGTAGGCCGCGAACAGCACCAGAGCGCCGAGGCCGGCGGAGCCGATCGCGTAGCCCTTGGTCACCGCCTTGGTGGTGTTGCCGACCGCGTCGAGCGCATCGGTCGATTTGCGCACCTCCTTCGGCAGGCCCGCCATCTCGGCGATGCCGCCGGCATTGTCGGTGACGGGGCCGAAGGCATCGAGCGCGACGATCATGCCGGCCAGCGCCAGCATGGTGGCAGTCGCGATCGCGATGCCGAACAGGCCGGCGAGGCTGTAGGTGACGAGGATGCCGGCGATGATCACGATCGCGGGCAGCGCGGTCGCTTCCATCGAGACGGCGAGACCCTGGATCACGTTGGTGCCGTGACCGGTGACCGAGGCCTGCGCGATCGACTTCACCGGACGGTAGTCGGTGCCGGTGTAGTATTCGGTGATCCAGATGATCAGCGCGGTGACGACGAGGCCGACCACGCCGCATTCGAACAGCGCCATGCCGGTGTAGTCGACGCCCTCGAGCTTGCCGAAGCCGATCAGGTAATAGATCACCAGCGCGATGCCGATCAGCGACAGGATGCCGGTCGCGATCAGGCCTTTATAGAGCGCGCCCATGATCGACTGGCTCGGCCCGAGCTTGACGAAGAAGGTGCCGATGATCGAGGTGATGATGCAGATGCCGCCGATCGCGAGCGGCAGCGTCATCATGTTGGCGAGGATCGGCGTCTTGGCGAAGAAGATTGCCGCCAGCACCATCGTGGCAACCGCGGTCACCGCGTAGGTCTCGAACAGGTCGGCGGCCATGCCGGCGCAGTCGCCGACATTGTCACCGACGTTGTCGGCGATGGTCGCGGGGTTGCGCGGATCGTCCTCGGGAATGCCGGCCTCGACCTTGCCGACGAGGTCGCCGCCGACATCAGCACCCTTGGTGAAGATGCCGCCGCCGAGACGGGCGAAGATCGAGATCAGCGAGGCGCCGAAGCCGAGTGCCACCATGGCGTCGACCACGGTGCGGCTGTCGGGCGCGAGCTTCAGCGAGTGGACCAGGAAGCCGAAATAGAGGGTCACGCCCAGCAGCGCGAGGCCGGCCACCAGAAGCCCGGTGATGGCACCCGCCTTGAAGGCGAGCTCGAGGCCGCCGGCAAGCGACGCCGTTGCGGCCTGGGCCGTGCGCACATTGGCGCGGACCGAGACGTTCATGCCGATGAAACCGGCCGCTCCCGACAGGACGGCGCCGATGGCAAAACCGATCGCGACATAGACCCCGAGGAAATAGGCAAGCAGCACGAAGATGACGATGCCGACGAGACCGATCGTGGTGTACTGGCGCCGCAGATAGGCCTGTGCGCCTTCACGCACGGCTCCTGCGATCTCCTGCATGCGCGGCGACCCCGCATCCGCGCCCAACACCGAAGACGTCGCCCAAATCGCGTAGACGACGGAAAGCACTCCGCAGAGCACTATCAACCATAATGCTGTCATGTGATTTTTGCCTCAGATCCTTGATGTACCCCCGGCGCCTTTTGTTGTCCGTCGTGCGGTGCGGCGCCTTGATTTTGAACAAAGCCGCCCCCTTGCCCTAAGGGGCGGCCTCAGTCGGTTGCGAGCTTGCCAAAATCAAATTGAGGGTGCAACGCCGGATAAGGCCGAAAACGCCGATCTCGGCAGGTATTTAGGACCAAGTGCTGCGAACTAAGATGCCGGTTTTGAGCAATTCCTAGAAGTGGCTGTAGGACAGCCGCGTCAAGAGCAGTTCCTGGCCCTGCCCGTCCAGGAAGCGCGGCCGCTCGTGAGCCTCCACGATCGCACCGATCGCGGTCACGGCAACGCCCATGGCCTGCCCCGCGGCAATCAGCGCATCGCTTTGGGCGGGCGGGACGGTGCACAGCACCTCGTAGTCATCGCCTCCCGCAAGCAGCGCCTCGACGCAAACGACATTGCGGGCGAGCAGGCCGGCCGCCGCGGCCGAGAGTGGCACGCTTGTCACGTCGACCGAAGCCGAGACCCCGGACGCTGCGCAGAGCTTGGTCAGATCGCCAGCGAGGCCGTCGGAGACGTCCATCGCAGCGGTCGCATGATCGCACACGGCCCGTGCCAGCGCGTTGCGCGGCTGCGGCACCCGATAGCGTGAGACCAGAAAATCCCGTGCAGCGGGATCGGATGTCAGCGCGCCGGCAGCGGCGCCGCCGCTGAGCACGTCGAGGCCGAGAGCGGCGTCGCCGATCGTCCCCGTCACCAGGATGCGGTCGCCCGGCCTTGCGCCGGTGCGTCCAATCATCCGTCCCCGAGGCACACGGCCGAAGGCCGTGATCGAGATCATCTGCGGGCCCGGAGTCGACACCGTGTCACCGCCGAGCAGAGGACAAGCGAAGGTCTTTGCATCCTCGCCCAGCGCGTCCGCAAAGGGACGGAGCCAGGCATCCTCTTGGCTGCGCAATGCCAGTGTCAGCACGAAGCCGGCAGGCAGCGCGCCCTTGGCGGCGAGATCGGACAGGTTCACCCGCAGCGCCTTGCGCGCGATGGTATCAGGGGGATCGTCGGAAAGATAATGCACGCCCTCGACGACGGCATCGGTGGTGACGACGATGTCGTCGCCGGATGAGCACAGGATCGCAGCGTCATCGACCAGCCCGAACGCGCCGGGATCGGTCGCCAGCGGCTTGAAATAGCGCGCGATGAGGGAGTCTTCGGCGGAGGGATTTTGCGTGTTTGCCATCGGCGTCAGCCACATCCACCGCTGTCATCGCCCGGCTTGACCGGGCGATCCAGTATTCCAGAGACGCTTACGTGGAATCGAGAGGCCGCGGCGTACTGGATCACCCGCCTTCGCGGGTGATGACAGCGGAATATGGGGCAGCCGTCTCGCATCAAGTCACCGCCCTCGGCGATCATTACCCCCGTCCGAACTCGTCGCCACGAAACTGCCGGCCGATCTGGTCGAGTACGGCGTTGACCATGCCGGTCTCCTCGCGATCGACGAAGGCATTGGCGACATCGACATATTCCGAGACGACAACCCGGCCCGGCACGTCCTTGCGATGCTGGAGCTCATAGGCTCCCGCGCGCAACACCGCGCGCAGGATGGCTTCGATCCGCTTCAACGGCCAGCCCTTCGACAGCGCCTCATCGATCAGCGGATCGAGCTTCTTCTGGTCACGCACCACGCCCGAGACGACGTCGCGGAAGAAGGCCGCTTCGGCCGGCAGGTACGTGTCGCCCTCGACCTCATTGCCGAGCCAATGGCTCTCGAACTCGGCGAAGATATCGTTGATGCCGGCGCCGGCGATGTCCATCTGGTACAGCGCCTGCACGGCGGCGAGCCGCGCCGCACCGCGCCGGTTTGCCTTCTTCTCTGGATTGCCAGCCGGCTTCTTGCTGTTGTCGGCCATGGCGTCAGGCCCGTGCCAGGCGGCGTTTGATGCGCAGCATCGCCAGCGCGGCGCGCGCGGCATCGCCGCCCTTGTTGAGCTCGCTGGCGCGCGCCCGCGCCCAGGCCTGGTCTTCATTGTTGACGGTCAGGATGCCGTTGCCGAGCGGCAGCTTGCGCGCCACCGCAAGGTCCATCAGCGCGCGCGAGGATTCCTGCGACACGATCTCGAAGTGGATGGTGTCGCCGCGGATGATGCAGCCAAGCGCGATCACCGCGTCATAGGGCTTGCCGTTCGCCGCCGCGGCATCGACCGCGATGGCGACCGCCGCCGGGATTTCCAGCGCACCGGGAACCGTGATGACGTCATGCGTCAGACCAGCCGCCTTCAGCTCGGCCACCGCGCCTTCGAGAAGCGCGTCCTGGAGATCGTCATAGAACCGCGCCTCGACAATCAACGCACGTGCGCCGGAAATGTCGGTCTGGTCCTTCAGAGGTGCGCGCCGCGCGTCTGCCATCGTTCAATCCGTTTCGAAAGGGGTCGGCGCTATGTAGTCGCCGGAAGCATGTAAGCCAAGTTAGAAACTGTCATTCCGGGGCAATGCGAAGCATCGAACGCGGAATCTCGAGATTCCGGGTCTGGTCCTCCGGACCATCCCGGAATGACGGCTACGCCGTCATTTCCGTCAGCCGCGCCGCGTAGCGGGCCATCAGGTCGACCTCGATATTGACCTCATGCCCCGCCTTCCAGCCGCCGATCGTCGTGACATCAAGCGTGTGCGGAATGATCAGCACCGAAAAGGTCACGTCTGCAACCGTATTGACCGTCAGCGAGACGCCGTCGAGCGTGATCGAGCCCTTGGTGGCGATGAACCGCGCCAGCTCCCGCGTCGTCGAGAGCACGAACCGCGCCATGTCGGGCAGGTCCTCGCGGCTGACGATGGTGGCGATGCCGTCGGCATGGCCGGCGACGATATGGCCGCCGAGCTCGTCGCCGATCTTCAGCGCACGCTCGAGGTTGAGCTTCGTCCCCACCTTCCAGTGCTTTGCCGTCGTCAGCGCCAGCGTCTCGGCCGCGGCATCGACGTCGAACCAGGTGCTTTGCTTAGAGTCCCTGCCGTCCGCAACGCCCGAGGCGACCACGGTCAGACAGACGCCGTTGCAGGCGATCGAGGCGCCGTCCGCGATCGTGCTCTGATCGTAGCGGCAGGCGATGCGCAGGCGGTGCAGCTGCCCCTGCGCCGTTGGCGTGAAGCTGACGATCTCGCCGATATCGGTGACAATGCCGGTGAACATTAGGCGCGCTCGTAGATGGTGAGAGTATCCTTGCCGAAGGTCTCGCTAGCATGAACCTTGTAGGCCGGCGACTGCGTGATTTTCGACAGGGGCAATGCATCGAGCGCATCGACACCGCCCTCGCCGACCGCTTCCGCGCCGCGGAACAGCCAGATCTCGTCAACGAGATCGGCCGCGACGAAGGACGCCGCAATACGGCTGCCACCCTCGACCATCAGCCGCGTGATGCCCTTCTCGGCCAGCGCATGCAGCACGGCCGGCAGATCGAGCCCGGATGCACCGCCCGGAGGCACGCGCAACATTTGCGCACCGGCCGCGCCAAGCCGCATGGCAGCAGCAGCCTCGGCGAGCTTAGAACCAACAACCCAGAGCGGCGTCTCGCGCGCGGAGCGCAGGAGCTGGCTCGATGCGGGAATCCGCAGGCTCTGGTCGAGCACCACACGCACCGGCGAGCGCGCCGCCATGCCCGGCAAGCGGCAGGTGAGAAGCGGATCGTCCGCCAGCACCGTGCCGATCCCGACCAGGATGGCATCGCTCTGCGCGCGCAAGAGGTGCACGCGATCCCGCACGGCCTCCCCCGTGATCGCGACTGGCTTGCCGCCGGCCGCGCCGATCTTGCCGTCAGGCGAGACCGCGAGCTTCAGGATCACATGCGGACGCTTGTCCCGGATACGGCGGAAATGCCCGGCATGATCGAACGCGGCCTCCGCCGCGCAAAGACCGACGTCCACCGTGATCCCTGCGGCGCGCAGGCGCGCATGGCCCTCCCCTGCGACTTCCGGATTGGGATCCTCGATCGCCGCCACCACCCGCTTGATGCCGGCGGCGATCACCGCATCGGCGCAAGGCGGCGACTTGCCGAAATGCGAGCATGGCTCCAGCGTGACATAGAGCGTGGCGCCCCGCGCCCCCTCGCCTGCGCGCCGCAGCGCCTCAGGCTCACCGTGCGGCCGTCCACCGGGCTGCGTCCAGCCGCGGCCGACGATGACCCCGTCCTTGACGATGACGGCGCCCACGGCCGGATTAGGCCAGGTCCGCCCCTGCCCGCGCTTACCCAGCGCCAGCGCCAGCTGCATGAAGCGGAGATCGGCCTCTTTGGCCTCGCGGGCCTTCTGCGCGAACTGATCTTCCAGGATGCGGAAGATCATTTGCGGATCGCGGCGAGCCGCGCTTCCTCCTCGCCGGAAAGCTCGCCGAGCACGTCGGCGAAATCCTTGGCCTCGCGGAAATTGCGGTAGACCGAGGCAAAGCGCACATAGGCGACGTCGTCGAGCGTGCGCAGATGCTCCATCACGGTCTCACCGATCACCTCCGAGGAGATCTCGGCCTCACCCCCGGTCTCGAGCTCGCGCACGATGGTGGAGACCATCTTCTCGACCCGCTCCGGCTCGACCTGCCGCTTGCGAAGTGAGATCTGCACCGAACGCATCAGCTTGTCGCGATCGAACGGCACGCGGCGGCCGTTGCGCTTGATCACCGTGAGCTCGCGCAGCTGCACGCGCTCGAAAGTGGTAAAGCGGAAATTGCAGGCGACGCACACGCGGCGCCTACGGATCACCGACGAGTCCTCGGTCGGACGCGAGTCCTTTACCTGCGTATCGAGACTGTTGCAGTTCGGGCACCGCATCCGCTTGCCTTGTTCAGTTTGCCTTGGCCTTACTGGTAGATCGGGAACCGGTCGGTGAGCGCCTTGACCCGTTCCTTGATCGCAGCTTCCACCAGCGGCGCCTTGCCGTCGGAGGACTGCGCGATCGCGTTGAGAACCTCGGCGATCATGCCGGCGACCTGCTGGAATTCAGCAACGCCGAAACCGCGGGTGGTCGCGGCCGGAGTGCCGAGACGCAGGCCCGAGGTGACGAAGGGCTTTTCGGGGTCGAACGGGATGCCGTTCTTGTTGCAGGTGATGGCGGCGCGGACCAGCGCCTTCTCCGAGACGTTGCCCTTCAGGCCCTTCGGCCTGAGATCGACCAGCATCAGATGGTTGTCGGTGCCGCCCGAGACGATATCGAACCCGTGGCTCTTCATCGCCTCGGCGAGCGCCTTGGCGTTCTCGACGACGTTCTTGGCATAGACCTTGAAGTCCGGCCGCAGCGCCTCGCCAAAGGCAATGGCCTTCGCCGCAATCACGTGCATCAAAGGACCGCCCTGGAGGCCCGGGAAGATCGCCGAGTTGAGCTTCTTGGTCAGCGTCTCGTCATTCCACAGCATCAGGCCGCCGCGCGGACCGCGCAGCGACTTGTGCGTCGTCGTCGTGGTGACGTGCGCGTACGGCACCGGCGAAGCATGCACGCCGCCGGCGACGAGCCCGGCGAAATGCGCCATGTCGACCAGGAGGTACGCACCGACGCTATCCGCGATCTCGCGGAAACGCTTGAAGTCCCAGGCGCGCGAATAGGCGGAGCCGCCCGCGACGATCAGCTTCGGCCTGACCTCTTCGGCCTGCTTCTGGACCGCGTCCATGTCGATGATCTGGTCTTCGCGGCGTACGGTGTAGTGCGCGGCCTTGAACCACTTGCCGCTCATGTTGACGGGCGAGCCGTGGGTGAGATGGCCGCCGGCCGCGAGGTCGAGGCCCATGAAGGTGTCGCCGGGCTGCAGCAGTGCCAGGAACACCGCCTGGTTCATCTGGCTGCCGGAGTTCGGCTGCACGTTTGCGAAGTTCGCACCGAACAGCTTCTTGGCGCGATCGATCGCGAGGTTCTCGGCGACGTCGACCCACTCACAACCGCCGTAGTAACGCGCGCCCGGATAACCTTCCGCGTATTTGTTGGTCATCACCGAACCCTGCGCTTCCAGCACGGCCCGGCTGACGATGTTCTCGGAGGCGATCAGCTCGACCTCGTGGCGCTGCCGGCCGAGCTCGCCCTTGATGGCGGCGGCGATTTCCGGATCGGCCTGGTTGAGCGAGGCGGTGAAAAACGAATCGGGCGCGGAGGCGGTTTTTGCGAGGGTCATCTTGCGAATATCTCCACCGCCGCAGCCTTTTGGCGGGCTACGGGCGGGTCTGGTGTGGCGATCGGAAGCACGCGCGATCTACCACATCGGCCGCAACAGGCCAAGCATTTGCGGGTCGGGCCTGATATTTATGCAAGATATGGTGGGGATTGGAGGTTTTCAGACCGGGAGCGGTTCTATGGAACCGCTCCTCTGCAATAACTGGACTAGGGCCCTGACAGCTCCACTGGGCGGAGCCGACGTCGTTTCACAGCCCGGTATACCCCGCCTTCACGGGGTCCACGCTGCCGTCGAGCTGGCGCAGGTAAGTCAGGCCGCACACCGTCAACCTGTGCGGGTCCGTCTCGCCGGCTTCCATCAGGATGTTGAGGTAGTTCGTGACCTTGACACGCGCCTCCTCGCTGGCCGCCGCGGTGCGGTTGGCGAGCAGGTCATAGGTCTGCATGATGCGGTCGATGGCGGCTTCCATGGCACCCTCTGGTCTATCGCTATTTTGGGAGTCTTGATCAGGCAACCGCTCTGGCCTCGGTCTGCTGGAACTTGGCGATTGCCTTATTGGCCAACCTGATTCTGTTGAATTCGCCTTGCTGGAGCAGCTTGGCGATCAGGCCAAGCAGGGGTTCGTCGGTGACCAGAGAGTCCGGGATTCGCGCCGGAGCGGCGAAGGAAGTTCGCGGCAATGGCGTAGGCTTCGCTTACGAGTTCCACGTTCATCGACTGAAGCCCGCGCTCGACCAGCATCGACGTTTCTCCGATCCGAAGGAGATAAGCGCCGAGCCCGGAACTGGTTCCTCGCAGTCGCGAATTTTTTCGCAGGTGCAAAAACACAAAACGCACCGGTCCGGGGCAACTCCGGACCGGCGCGCTTGGGGAAGTCAGCCACGTTCGGGAGGGCTGCCGGTCTTGTGCGGGCCGGCTTGGCCTTGATCCCTTTTCGAAACTCAGAGGCGATAGAGGATCTGGTCGGTCCAGAACCGCTCGAGGCGGTGCAGCGACTTGTTGAGGGTCGCAAACTCGTCGCCGGAGATGCCGCCGACCTGCTCCACCGTCTTGACGTGCTTCTGGTAGAGCGCATCGACGATGCGGCGGACTTCCTGGCCCTGCGGGGTCAGGCGGATGCGCACCGAGCGGCGATCGACGCGTGAGCGCTGATGATCGAGGAAGCCGAGCTCGACGAGCTTCTTCAGATTGTAGGAGACGTTGGAGCCGAGATAGTAACCGCGCGTGCGCAGCTCGCCCGCGGTCAGCTCCTTGTCGCCGATGTTGTAGAGCAAGAGTGCCTGGACCGAGTTGATGTCCGCACGGCCGCGGCGATCGAATTCATCCTTGATGACGTCGAGGAGCCGGCGATGCAGCCGCTCCACCAGAGTCAAAGCTTCCAGATAGAGCGACTGCACCGAACCCTGCTGGCCGGAGACGCGCTCTGCGGTATCTGCCGCAGTTGCGACGGCTTTCATCATGACACTTCCCCTGTTGTCGTTTTTATCGACACTTATTCGACGAAACTTGTGTCCCGTCTGATAGGTGCAACTTAAGGGGCGCGTTTGAAGATCGGCTTAAATAAGAGAATAAAGAGATCATGAATTTAAGACAGTGAATTGCGCATTAAGCCTGTGCCACAAGCACTTTTCGCAACCGTCTGTTGACCTTCGCAAGGTCCTGTTCACCCTCCGTCCGCCGCTGTTGTCGCATTCCAGAACAGCCCGCCCCATTTCGAAACGAGCGCGTATCGGCTGTGGCGGAACCGGCTGGTCAATGAAAACTTACCGCGAATTTTAGGCAACCAACGGTCAACCAAGCGCAACAATCTCCTGTCCCGGACAAGCGCAGCGAAGCGGAGCGCAGAGCGGGGACCTAGAAAGCCACAAGCGAGATCGCGGAAAGATGGGCCCCGGCTCTGCAACGCATCACGCCGCACTGGACGATGCTTCGCATCGCCAGGGGCGCGCTGTGCTGCGTCCGGGGCACGAGAACAATTCGGATCGAAGGTGTAGCCTACGGCGGCCGTTCGCGCGCGGCCATCCAGGCGAGCGCCAGATAGGCGGCAAGCATGAAGACCTCGACGCCGACCACGACGAGGCTGCCGCCGTAAATTCCCGGGAACATCAGCTCGATCACGGCCATCGACACCACGGTCGTCAGCCACACCACCGCGCCCCAGGGCGTCGCGAGCCACAGGCCGACGGCGGCGACGAGCTCGATTACTGCGAAGTAGACGGTTGCGGCCTGCCAGGCCATCGACTGGTTCTCGAATGCCTCGTCTTCGCCGCCGACAAAGCCCGTGACCTGCGCCCAGTGATAAAGACCCTTGAGGATCGCGAGCAGCGCCATCACCCGCAGGAACAGCACCAGCCGGCGGGTCCAGACATTGTTGTCGGACTCTGAGCGCTCCGAGGAGATCGCCGCCACCGACAATGCACTTTCTCTGGCATTGTCTCGGGCAGCGTCTCTGGCGCTGTCGCGGGCCGCATCGCGGGTGGAGATTTCGGACATGGCCCCTTCTGGCTGCTTCGGCCCGCAAAATCAATCGGCTGCCATCCCTTGCGGCAGGTCAAGCCGCGGTGACGGGAACCATGCGAGCTGGTATAAGAATAATTCCAGCCGGAGGAAGAGTGATGGCGATCAAATACGGACGTCCGATCGAATTGCGCGAGGTTTCGCGCCGGGATGGTGGAGCGGCCTCCCCTGCCCTCGATCTGACCGTCCGCCCGCGCCGCAACCGCAAGGCCGAATGGGCCCGGCGGATGGTGCGCGAGAACGTCCTCACCACCGACAACCTGATCTGGCCGCTGTTCCTGATCGACGGCCAGAACAAGCGTGAGCAGGTCGCCTCGATGCCGGGCATCGACCGCCTCAGCGTCGACCAGGCCGTGCGCGAGGCCGAGCGCGCGATGAAACTGACCATCCCCTGCATCGCGCTGTTTCCCTACACCGACCCGTCCTTGCGCGACGAGGAAGGCTCGGAAGCCACCAATCCGAACAACCTGGTCTGTCAGGCCGTGCGCGCGATCAAGAAGGAGTTTCCGGAGATCGGCATCCTCTGCGACGTCGCGCTCGATCCCTTCACCAGCCACGGCCATGACGGTCTGATTTCCGACGGCAAGATCCTGAACGACGAGACCGTTGCCGTGCTGGTGCGTCAGGCGCTGGTGCAGGCCGAAGCCGGCTGCGACATCATCGCACCCTCCGACATGATGGACGGCCGCGTCGGCGCGATCCGCGAGGCGCTGGATCGCTCAGGTCTGCTCGATGTGCAGATCATGGCCTATGCGGCCAAATACGCCTCCGCTTTCTACGGACCGTTCCGCGACGCCATCGGCTCGGCCAAGACACTGACCGGCGACAAGCGCACCTACCAGATGGACAGCGCCAACACCGATGAAGCGCTGCGCGAGGTCGAGCTCGACATCGCCGAGGGCGCCGACATGGTGATGGTGAAGCCCGGCATGCCCTATCTCGACGTTGTCCGCCGCGTGAAGGACACGTTTGCGATGCCGACCTTCGCCTACCAGGTCTCCGGCGAATACGCGATGATCGCCGCCGCCGCCAACAATGGCTGGCTCGACGGCGAACGCGCCATGATGGAGAGCCTGCTCGCCTTCAAGCGCGCCGGCGCCGACGGTGTGCTGAGCTATTTTGCGCCGAAGGCGGCGGAGAAGCTGCGCGCGCAGGGATGAGGTGCTTCGTCCACTCTATCCGTCCTCCCATGCCCCGGACGCAATGCAGCACGGCGCACTTGCGACGTGATGCGTTGCAGAGCCGGGGCCCATCTCACCGCGATCTCGCTTGTGGCCTGTGGGTCCCGGCTCTGCGCACCGCTTCGCGGCGCTTGTCCGGGACACGAGGGCGGGTTGCGCGCACATCGCAAGCGCGACGATGATGGGTACCGGTACCGCCGCGCTCTGCCCACCGCTACCGCGCCGGTCCCCGCCCCCGAATCGCCGGAATATTTCGGCTTGTTAATGCCAAAGCGTCCTTGGCATCGGGATGGCTTGTACCCATGTCCTGCCTCGGAAGCTTTCCCGTTGGAGGACGGACGATGTCGTATTCGGATTCGGGCAACACCTGGCGCAATGACGGCGGGGTGCAGCCCCACGCCTACGATCCTTACCTGCATCCGGAACTGTTCCGCGGCGTGGCGACGCGGCGGGTGTTTGCCTTCCTGATCGACATGGTCGTGATCTCGGTCCCGGTGATCCTCGGCTACATCTTCATCGCATTGTTCGGCGTCGTCACCCTCGGCCTCGGCTGGGCGCTGTTCTGGATCGCATGGCCGGCCTCCGTGATCTGGGCCATCGTCTATTACGGCGCCAGCATCGGCGGCCCGTCCTCCGCCACGGTCGGCATGCGCCTGATGGACCTGGAATTGCGCACCTGGTACGGCGCGCCCGGCTACTTCGTGCTCGGCGCCACCCATGCCGTGCTGTTCTGGGTCACGGTCTCCTTCCTGTCGCCTTTCGTGGTTCTGGTCGGCCTGTTCAACGGCCGCCGTCGCCTCCTGCACGATTTCGTGCTGGGAACGGTCGTGATCAACAATTCGGTTCGCATACCCGCACCCCAGGCGGCGCGGACGTGGTGAGCTAACCGATTGACCGGGGGCTTCTGGAGCGCGATGCTGATGCCCGTTTCGGAGGCCCACGACGTCCCTTGACCCAACATTCGCGCGACACCCCCCAATTTTACCTCACGGCGCCATCGCCCTGCCCGTACTTGCCGGGACGCCATGAGCGCAAGGTGTTCACGCATCTCGTCGGGGACCGGGCCGGCGACCTCAATGACCTCCTGACCCATGGCGGCTTCCGCCGCAGCCAGTCGATCGCCTACCGGCCGGCCTGCGACCAGTGCCGCGCCTGCGTCTCGGTCCGGGTCATCGCCAACGAGTTCCGGCCCTCCCGCAGCTTCCGGAAAGTCATGGCGCGCAATGCCGACATCATCGGCGAGCAGCGCAGTGCGGTGCCGACCTCCGAGCAATATTCGGTGTTCCGCGCCTATCTCGACGCCCGCCACCGCCACGGCGGCATGGCCGACATGACGGTGCTCGACTACGCCATGATGGTCGAGGACAGCCATGTCGAGACCCGCATCATCGAGTACCGCAAGCGCGGTCCCGACAGCGGCCTCACCGGCCGCGGCGAGGAGCTGATCGCGGTGGCGCTCACCGACGTGCTCAGCGACGGCCTGTCGATGGTCTATTCGTTCTTCGAGCCGAGCCAGGTCAGCCGCTCGATGGGCACCTTCATGATCCTCGACCACATCGCGCGTGCGCGACGTCAGGGCCTGCCTTACGTCTATCTCGGCTACTGGATCGAAGGCTCCAAGAAGATGGACTACAAGGCCCGCTTCCTGCCGCAGCAGCGCCTTGCCCCCTCAGGCTGGCTGCGCATCGACGCGCAGGGCGACACGGCGTCCGAGCCGCAGGATTAGGGAGCGATGTTCCTGCGTCTCGCTCGGCGCGCAGGTGCAACTTTGCGCCGTTTCAGCGTCGAGACTCTCCTCGGATCGTTCCTGGCTTCGGTTGCAACAGCCGATGCCCACGCCTGCGATGCAGGCTTCAAGGACTATTACGGAAGCTGCGTCGAGGCCAAATCGCCTCCTGCCAAGCTTCTCAAGTTCCTCAAGGACTATGCGCAGCAGACCAATAAGGTTGGCGAAGTCGCCGATCTGTTCTCCCCCGACGTTCCCCTGTTCGACAAGCCTGAACCGGGACGGAAGATCATCCATTCGTGGAAACGCCCAAATTCAGACATCGAGTCTGAAGCCAAAATCGAGAAGGTCCTGCGCGATTTCTACTACGTGACGGTCAGCATCTACGATGGCCCGACTTCGTGCGGCTTCGATGAAAGCAAGGCAAAGGGACCAAAAGCCACGCTGCGCGGTTACGTGCCCAAGACCAATCCGCAGGATGTGCCATCGCTCTGGAAGTTCAGGCATCTGAGCGGGCTCTGCTAGCAGCCACGCCCGCAGGCGCCGCACGGTTGCTGGTATCGACCTTGACATCCTGCGCGTTAGATATACATATTTACCCTATGTATATCCGTATATCCAACGGAGGGGCAAATGCAGGTCGCCAAGTGGGGAAATAGTCTTGCAGTCCGCCTTCCCGCCACCGTCGTCGAGGCGCTTCAGCTGAAGGAAGGCGACGAAATCGAGATTCACATTGCTGGGGAGCGGGAGTTCGGTGTGGCGCGCAAGCCGGACCGTGCCGAGTTGCTAAAGCGTATTCGTGCGCTTCGCGGCAGCCTTCCTGTCGACTTCAAGTTCGACAGAGATGAAGCCAATGCCCGCTAGCTTCTTCGACACGAACGTCCTCGTCTATCTCCTGTCAGGCGACGCGGCGAAGGCTGATCGAGCCGAGCAAGCTCTTTTGGGCGGGGGCGTGATCAGCGTGCAGGTACTCAACGAACTTGCCAACGTAGCCCGACGGAAAATGCAATTGCCGTGGCGGGAGACACACACCTTCCTGGACTCGTTGCGCGGGCTACTTACGATTCAACCCGTCACGTTGGATATTCATGATACGGGCCTGAGTCTTGCTGAACGTTATGGGATGGCGACATACGACGCGATGATCGCCGCCTCTGCGCTCCACGCAGGATGTCAGACATTGCTATCCGAAGACTTCCAGCATGGAATGGTCTTGAAGGAAGGCCTTCGCATCACCAATCCGTTCGTGTGAGACGCGCTCCCAGGCCAAACCGCCCGCAGAGCGACCTACTCACCCGAAAAAGGTATCCGCCAGCAGCTTCAGATTCAAAATCACGATGATGCCCGCGACGATCCACGCGACCGCGGCAACGGACATCGGGATCGCGAACTTGCCCATCTTGCGCCGGTCCGAAACGAAGCGCACCAGCGGGATCACCGCGAAAGGCAGCTGCATCGACAGCACGACCTGGCTGAACACCAGCAAATCGGCCGTGCCGCGCTCGCCATAGATCGCCGTGACGATGATCACCGGAATGATGGCGATACCGCGCGTCAGCAGGCGGCGCGCCCAGCTCGGCAGGCGCAGGTCGAGAAAGCCCTCCATCACGATCTGGCCGGCGAGCGTCGCGGTGACCGTCGAATTCAGGCCGGAGGCAAGCAGCGCGACCGCGAACAGCGTCGAGGCGATGCCGAGACCGAGCAGCGGCGACAAGAGCTCGAAGGCCTGGCCGATCTCGGCGACGTCGGAATGGCCGCTTCTATGGAAGGTCGCGGCGGCCACCACGAGGATCGCAGCGTTGATGAACAGCGCCAGCATCAGCGCGATGGTGGAGTCCGTCGTTGCCCATTTGATCGCTTCGCGCCGGCCGGTGTCGTTGCGTTGATAGGCGCGCGTCTGCACGATCGAAGAGTGCAGGTAGAGATTATGCGGCATCACCGTGGCACCGATGATGCCGATCGCGATGTAGAGCATGTCGGAGTTGGTGAAGATCTCGCTCTTCGGCACGAAGCCCCGCAGAACCTCCGCCACCGGCGGGGCCGCAGCCGCGATCTGGACCACGAAGCAGACCGCGATCACCGCCAGCAGCGCGATGACGAAGGCCTCCAGGAAGCGGAAGCCACGGTTCATCAGGAGCAGCAGCAGGAAGGCGTCGAGGGCGGCGAGCAGCGCGCCGCCGATCAGCGGAATGCCGAACAGCAGCTTTAGCGCGATCGCGGTGCCGATCACCTCGGCGAGATCGCAGGCGATGATCGCCGCCTCGCAGGCGAGCCAGAGCAGGAAGTTCACCGCCGGCGAATAGGTGGCGCGGCAGGCCTGCGCGAGGTCGCGGTCGGTGACGATGCCGAGCCGCGCCGCCAGCGACTGCAGCAGGATCGCCATCAAGTTCGAGAGCAGGATGACGGAGAGCAGCGTGTAGCCGAACTTCGACCCGCCGGCGAGGTCGGTCGCCCAATTGCCGGGGTCCATGTAGCCGACCGAGACGAGGTAGCCGGGACCGACGAAGGCCAGCAGCCGTCGCAACCAGTGGCCAGCGGCCGGGATCGCGACTGTGGAATTGACCTCGGCGAGGCTCTTGGTGACGCGCGCATCAGCGCGCCAGCCGCTGGCGTCCTGGGTCAAGGTTTGGGTCAGGTCAGGCGATCTCGCATCCATGGCAGGAGAATACCGAAGTCGAAGCTTATTGCAACTCATTTGCAACTGCATCTAGCCGCATCGGTTCCCGATGCGCCGTTATCCGCCGTCCTGTCAGGAAGCGGGTGGGTTTGGCCGTCCGTGGAAGCGGATACTGGCGCCAACTCGACTTTGCAGGAAATGAGCCATGTCAACGCCCCCTCGCCTCCCCGACACCTTCAACCGCCTCGCCTGGTCGAATCTCGCGGCGCAGTCGGCCGAGCAGATCGCGCTCGCCGCAGCGCCCATCGTCGCCGTGCTGACGCTGGGCGTTGCCGAAGGTCAGACCGGCCTGCTCCAGACCGCGCTCACCTTGCCCTTCGTCCTGTTCGCCATTCCTGCCGGCGTGCTGGCCGACCGCATCTCTCGCCGCTGGCTGATGGCGGGCGCGGAGGCGTTGCGGGCGGCCGCGCTCACCGCCATCGTGCTGCTGGTGGCGCTGGGGGCCCTCAACTTGCCGCTGCTGGCCCTGCTCGGCTTCGCGGCGGTGTGCGGCACCGTCGTCTACAGCGTAGCGGCGCCGGCGCTGGTGCCCTCGCTGGTGAGCTCCGAGCTGTTGCCGGCGGCGAATGCCCGCATCGAGCTTGCGCGCACCATCGCCTTCGCCAGCGGCCCTGCGCTCGGCGGGGTGCTGGTGGGATGGTGGGGCGCGAGCCCGGCGTTCGGCTTTGCCGCGGCGCTCTCGGCCATCGCGGTATTGCTGCTCTCCGGCATCTACGAGCCCGCGCGCGCGCCTACGCCGCGGCGCCATCCGCTTCAGGAGATCCGCGAAGGCGCGGCCTTCGTGTTTCACCATCCGCTGCTGCGGCCGGTGCTCATCACCCAGTTCATCTTCAACACCGGCTGGTTCCTGCAGATCGCGGTGTTCGTGCCCTACGCCGTGCGTCATCTCGGCCTGACGGCCGCCGGTGTCGGCACGGTGCTGACGATGTACGGTGTCGGCATGGTGATCGGCGCACTGGTCGCCACGCGGGTGATGAAGCGCATCGCGTTCGGCCTCGTGGTCGGACTAGGCCCTGTCACCGGCTTCGTCGCCGCATTGGTGATGGCGCTGACGGTGCTGCTCCCCTCGCCCTGGCTCGCAGCCTTGAGCTTCTTCCTGCTCGGCGTCGGGCCGATTCTGTGGGTGATCTCGACGACGACCCTGCGCCAGTCCGTGACGCCGCCGCGGCTGCTTGGCCGCGTCTCCGCCATCAACATCATGAGCTACGGCGCCCGTCCGCTCGGCTCGGCGCTGGGCGCGATCGTCGGCGGCCTCTGGAGCGCGGAAGCGTGCCTCTATCTCGCCGCCGCCGTCTTCGGCATGCAGGCGCTGGTGATCCTGCTGTCACCGGCAGTGGCGCTGGATCGGCAGCCGGACATGGTGGGGGACGAGGCGGCGGCGCTGGAGCAGCCGGCCTAACCCGCCAGATAGCGCTCGTAGCTCCCCGCGACCGGCTCGCTCGCGTCGACCTCCGGATCCAGCGTGTAGAGATCCTGCGCGCGGCCGACGCCGCGCAGCGCATAGCGGCCGGTGGAGACGAGGTAGCGGCGGCCGGCAGTATCCAGGCCCTTGTAGAACTCGGATGAGGCCAGCAGCTCGCGGTCGACCGAGCGGCTCATCGAGGCGATGCGGCTGACCTCGTTGACGGTCGGGCCGACCACCGTGAAATCAAGCCGGTCCTCGCTGCCGATATTGCCGTAAAAGACCTCGCCGACATGCAGGCCGATATAGGCCGACGTGGTCGGACGGCCCTCCGCCGCCCGCCGCTTGTTCAGCGCGGCGACATTCTTGCGGAACAGGTGCTCGGCCCGTAACGCGGCCCGCCGCGCATCCGCCATGTCCTCGCCCCAGAACATCGCGAGCACGCCATCGCCGATCAGCTTCAGCACGTCGCCGCCGGCTTCGTGGATCGGATCGATCACGGCCTGCGCGTAGTCGTTGAGGAACGGGATGATCTCGTCGGGACCGATGCTCTCGCTGATGCCGGTCGAGCCGCGCAGGTCCGAATACCACAGCACCGCGTTGATGCGCTCGGTGACGCCGCGCGAGATGCGCCCGCGCAAAACCTGCTCGGACGCGTCGCGGCCGAGATAGACGCGGCCGAGTGTGCGCGCGATGTCGACCTGCTGCGCCGATTTGATCGCGAGCCCCAGCACCGGCACGAGATCGCGCAGCGCAGCCAGCTCGGATTGCGTGAAGCCGTCCTCGCGCCGCGTCGTCCAGTACGAGTAGAGACAGTCCATCTGCCCCAGCGCGCCGCTTTCGCCGAAGCGATGGACGAAGGCGAGGAAATGCCGATGGCCCTTCTCGGCGAGGTCGCCGATCTGCGAAAAATCGAGCGTGGCTGCGTCGGCGAGATCGATCACCATCTCGTCCTCGCCATGCTCGAGCAAATGATAGAACACCGACCGGCGCCAGTTCTTGTTCGGATCCCCCTCAGCTGTCGAGCCGTATTCGAACATGTCGCTCTCGTTGCTCGACCGGTCGGTCCAGCGAAAGCCGCGGCCCTCATAGATCGGGTGCAACGTGTCGATGAAGACCAGCCCGCGCGACAGGTCGAGGCCTTCGGCGCAGCAGCGCTCGCAGAAGCCGCGGAGCAGTTCGGGTTCAGGCAGGCCCGTAAGCCCCTGGCTGGTGACCCAGTTCATCAGTGAGAGGCGCGAAGTGACATGCATGCGCCATTATGGCGTGCATTCGTGACCGGCGAAAGGCGCGAGGGCCGGCATGCGCGCCAGGCTCGCGCTCCTTGCAGATCGAATATGTCGCGGGCGCGGTTGACGCACTTGCCACGCGGGCGGCAAATGCCGGCGATGAAGACTTCGTCGGCCAGAATCGGAGGCACGCGCCGATGACCCAGCGCCAGCTTCCGATCATCCTGGCGCTCGGCACCACCGAGACTCTGGCCTGGGCCTCGAGCTACTATCTGCCGGCGTTGCTTGCCGATCCCATGGCACGCGACCTCGGCGTCTCCTCCAACTGGATCTTCGGTGCGTTTTCGGCGGCGCTGGTGATCTCGGCGATGCTCGGCCCGCGCATCGGACGGCAGATCGATCTCGTCGGCGGTCGTCAGGTGCTGTCGGCCTCGAACCTGACCATTGCCGCCGGCCTGGTGCTCCTTGGTGTCTCGCAATCGATCGCGGTGATGGCGATCGCCTGGCTCGTGCTCGGCATCGGCATGGCGATGGGTCTCTACGACGCCGCCTTCGCCGCTTTGGGGCGCATCTACGGCACCGAGGCGCGCAGGCCCATCACCGGCATCACGCTGATGGCGGGCTTCGCCTCCACCGTGGGCTGGCCGCTCACCGCCTGGGGCATCGCCCATATCGGCTGGCGCGACACCTGTTTTGCGTGGGCCGCCGCCAACATCCTGATCGGACTGCCGCTCAACTTCTTCATGCTGCCGGCGATCAAGGGCGCCAAGCAAGCGGCGGCCACGGCCGAGAAGCCACATTTGCCGCTCGACCGCACCATGCTCTTGCTCGCCTTCATCTTCGCCGCGGTCTGGACCGTCACCGGCGCGATGGCCGCGCATTTCCCGCGCATCCTGGAGACGACGGGGGCCACGCCGGCCGAGGCCATCGCTGCCGGCGCACTGATCGGCCCGGCACAGGTCGGTGCACGCATGTTAGAGGCCGGCTTCCTCAGCCGCTTCCATCCGCTGTGGTCGACGCGGCTCGCCAGCCTCACCCATCCGGTCGGAGCCGTGATCGTCGCGATCTTCGGCGGCGCCGCGGCGAGCGCGTTTGCGCTGTTCCACGGCTCAGGCAACGGCATTTTGACGATCGCGCGCGGCACGCTGCCGCTGTCGATCTTCGGCCCGAAGGATTTCGGCTACCGCCTCGGCATCATCGGCGCCCCGGCGCGGATGGCGCAGGCGGTGGCGCCGCTCGCCTTCGGCCTGCTCATCGACCTCATGGGCGCCAAGGTGCTGATCGTCTCGTCTGCGCTCAGTCTCTCGGCGCTTGTGGCGCTGTTCCTGATCCACCCCAAGCCACGGCCGGATTGACCGCACCACGGCTTTCGCGCACAAGCGGGCCATGAGCGAAGACAACAGCCCGCCCCGTACCCTCAAGGGTCTCCTGCGCTGGGCGACCACGCCGCCGCAGGCGTGGGGCGTCTATTTGCTCGCCCTCCTCCTGGTGTGGCTGCTCTCGTTCTATGCCGGCACGCTGAAACCGAAGAAGACGCCGGACGCGAGCCCGCCGACGGTGAGCGCGCCGCGGAGCTAAGCCGCCTTACCCTCGCTGGTCGCAATCCAGATACCGGCGAACACCGCGACCAGCCGACCAGAAGATTTGTCGTGATCGGCTCGCCGATCAGCAGCGCCGCCAACAGAGCGGCTGCGATCGGATTGACCGTCATCGTATTGGCGACCCGGGTCGGCGTCGCCCGCGCCAGCGCCATGACCCAGAGAATGAAGGCGAGCGCACCGCCGCCAATCCCGAGATAGACGCCGGCAATCCACTGCGCCGGCGTGAAGTGCCCGAGCGCCGCAAAGCTGCCTTTCAACAAACCTGCGAGCACGAGCACGATGGCGCCCGCGCCCATGCCAACGGTGAGGAAACCGAGCGCGCTCGAGCGCTGCATCAGCGGACGCGACAGCACGTTGTAGAACGCCATGCAGAACACCGCGCACGTCATGATCAACTCGCCGCGCCAGGCACCGGGCGGACTCTGCGCGAGGCCCGCGGCCAGCGCCGCCGCCACGCCGAGCACGGCGACGCCTACGCCCGTGATCTTGCGCGCCGTCAGGCGCTCCACGCCGAGCAGCGCGCCGACCACCATGGTGTGGAGCGGCAACGTCGCCAGCGCAAGGCTGGCACGCGCGGCGGTCGTGTAGGAGACCGCGATGTTGTAGAGGATGAAGAACAGACCGAAGAAGCAGATGCCAAGCAGAATCACCGCTGCCCCCGGGCCGCTGCGGCCAGCGCACGCCGAGCAGAAGCGCGCAAGGCAACAAGCAGAGAAAGCCGATCCCCCAACGCAGGATCGCGAGCAGGATCGGATCGGCACCGCCGACGAGATAGCGGGTAATGGCCGCAGCAGTCCCGCCGAAGCTGCTCGACGCCAGCGCGATCGCAACCCCGGCCCACTCCCCCACAATCGCCTCCTGTCGCGGAGCTTTCGCGGGCCCTACCACGATGCTGTTGCCACCCTTATGGCAGCAGCCTTAGGAAAAGGTCAGTCGTAAAACTCCGGCGCCATCTTCTGGCTGTCGCGCTGGGCCTTGTCGTGATTGATCCAGAGCTGCCCTTTTTCCTTGGCGAGCGTGTCGGCGATCTTCTGCATCGAGGCCGCGCTCTGGTCCTTGTCGATGTTCATGCTGGGCGCGCGGCGGTTGTCCCAATTATCCCTGAAGTGCACGGCATCGCCCGACAGCACCACCGCGCCGGTCTTCGGCAGTTTCACCAGCAGCGACTGGTGTCCCGGCGTGTGGCCCGGCGTCGACAGGATGGTCACGCTGCCGTCGCCAAAGACATCCTTGTCGCCCGCGAGCAGCTCGACCGGATGTGACGGCTTGAATCGCGGCGCGTTGTTGGCGCCGGGCCAGTCATATTCGGCCTTCTGCACGTAGAGCGTCGCCTGCGGGAACAGCTCGACATTGCCGGTGTGATCCGGATGCGTATGCGAGACGGCCATCGCCTTGATGTCAGCGGGCTTGAGACCGAGCTGTTCGATCTGGGCGGCCAGCGTCTTCGGCCGGCGCCAGGTCACGGCTTTGGGATCGGCGGGCACGAGACCGTTCGGCATCGCGGCAACGGAATCGGCAACTCCGGTATCCCACAGGAACCAGCCCTTGGCATGCTCGACCAGATAACAGGTGTCGACGAAATCCATCGTCTTGCCTTCGTTCAGGCCCGGCGTCCACCGCGAGATGTCGCCGGCAGTGCCCTCTCCGCAATTCAGCACATAGAGCTTTTCAACGCCGGCCTTTTCCGATTGCGCCAGCGCCCCGGGGCCGGACAGAGCCAGTGGCGATGGCGAGCGCGAATGTGGTCCTGGGCATCATTGTTCCTCCCGCCATGCTGGCTGCGACCGAGGATCAACCCCGGCCGCGCAGCAGAATTCCGGTTCCGTCAATGCGGGCAGGTCTCGACTTCGACCGTGACGTGACTGAGGCCCTTCAGCCCGGCGAGCCGCTTCTTGTAGACGGCGGGCTGCTTCGGCTTGTCCGACACTACCGACACCAGCACGGCGCAATGGCCGGGGCCGACCTGCCAAAGATGCAGATCGGTGACACGATCCTCGCCAACCTCCATGCGGGCCCGGATCACCCGCTCCAGCTTCTCGTCGGCGCGCACGTCGAGCAGCACCGCACCCGATGACTTGATCAGGCCGAACGCCCAGCTCGCAATCACCGCGCTGCCGATCAGGCCGACGGCCGGATCGGCCCAGACCCAGCCCGAATACATGGCAACGGCGAGCGCTGCGATCGCCAGCACCGATGTCGCGGCATCTGCCATGACGTGGACATAGGCCGCGCGGAGATTGTTGTCGCGATGATGGTGATGGCCGTGATGATCATGGTCGTGATCGTCATGGTCATCATGCGCATGGCCATGATCGTGGCCGTGATGGTGATGATCGTGGTTGTCGCGCAGCAGCCACACACTGGCGAGATTGACGCACAGCCCGAGCGCGGCCACCGCGATCGCCTCGCCATAGACGATCGGCACCGGCGTGAACAGCCGCAGCACGCTCTCATAGGCGATCTCGACCGCGATCAGGCCGAGGATGACCGCGCTGGCGAAGGCAGCGAGATCGCCGAACTTGCCGGTCCCGAAGGTGAAATGCGCGTTCCCCAGATGCCGCCGCGCGAAGCGATAGGCGAAGGCGGCGATGCCGAGCGCCGCCGCATGCGTGCCCATGTGCCAGCCGTCGGCTAGAAGCGCCATCGAGCCGAACAGCGAGCCGGCAACGATCTCGCCGACCATCATGACCAGCGTCAGGACGACCACGAACCAGGTGCGCCGCTCGTTCTCGTCGTGCTTCTCGCCGAGGAAGGCGTGGTCGTGGGTCCATTGTTCGATGGAATGGGAATGCATCGAATTCTCCAGAAGATTCAGGTCTGTCGACGTACAATATAGACGCCGGGAACCAATTTTCTAAGGTCCAATCGTCCCGCCGATTGACAGTGCTTCTTAGTTTCGGTGTAATCTGCATCATGGGGATTTGAGCGATCTCCCCACGAGGCGACAGGCCCAAGCATCGCGTCCCGTTCGGTTCTTGCGAGGACGCATCATGTCTACATTCACGACCATTTCATCTGACAAAATGGCACGGCTGATCGGAACGGCGAACGCGCCTGTCCTGATCGACGTTCGGACAGAGGAGGATTTTGCCGCAGACCGGCGGCTGATCCCCGGCTCCGTCAGGCTCAGCCACGACAATGTGACGGACTGGGGCGGCGCATTTGCCGGCCGCCGTGTCGTCGTCTCCTGCTTCCGCGGCGAGAAGCTCGCGCAGGGCACGGCGGCCTGGCTTCGTCAGCTCGGCGTGCAGGCCGAGACGCTGGAGGGCGGCTTCGAGGGCTGGAAGGCGGCCAAGCTGCCGCTGCTCGACGCCCGCAAGCTGCCGCCGCGCGATGCCAGGGGGCGCACCGTCTGGGTCACGCGGGCGCGGCCCAAGGTCGATCGCATCGCCTGCCCGTGGCTGATCCGCCGCTTCGTCGATCGCAATGCGGTGTTCCTGTATGTGGCGCCGTCCGAGGTGGTCGGGGTCGGGGAGCGGTTCAATGCGGCCCCCTTCGACATCGAGAACGTGTTCTGGAGCCACCGCGGCGAGCTCTGCACCTTCGACGTGATGATCGAGGAGTTCGGCATAGCGACGGCGCCCCTGCTCCGGCTGGCGACGCTCGTGCGCGGCGCCGACACCGCGCGGCCCGAGCTCGCGCCGGAGGCGCCCGGCCTGCTCGCGGCCTCGCTCGGACTGTCGCGCATGTATGACGACGACCTCGAGCAGCTCGAGGCCGGCATGTTGCTCTACGATGCCTTCTACCGCTGGTGCCGCGACGCCACCACCGAGACCCACAACTGGCCGACCAACAAGGTGAAGGCGTAATGGATACCCGTAACGTTCAAGCAGGAGCTGACGCCGGTCACGGCGTCAGCTTCAATGAGGCCTTTCGCGTCTGGCTCCGCGTCGCGTCCTTGAGTTTTGGCGGGCCCGCTGGCCAGATCGCAGTGATGCACCGCATCCTGGTCGAGGAGAAGAAATGGATCTCCGAAGGCCGTTTCCTGCATGCGCTGAATTACTGCATGCTGCTGCCGGGACCTGAGGCGCAGCAGCTCGCGACCTATGTCGGCTGGCTGATGCATCGCACCGCCGGCGGGCTGATGGCAGGCGGGCTGTTCATCCTGCCCGGCATCATCGCCATCATGGGTCTCAGCTACATCTACGCCGCCTTCGGCAATGTCAGCTTCGTCGAGGCGCTGTTCTTCGGACTGAAAGCCGCCGTGCTCGCCATCGTCGTCGAAGCCGTGGTCCGCGTCGGCAAGCGTGCGCTGAAGAACCGCATCATGATCGCGCTCGCGGCCGCGGCCTTCGTCGCCATCTTCTTCTTCGCGGTCCCCTTCCCGATCATCATCATCGCCGCCGGCCTCATCGGCTATGCCGGCGCGCGGGCCGGCCGTCCGGAGTTCGCGCCGGCCGGTCACGGCCATGGCGGCAACGGCGCCGCGATCGACAGCATGCTCGGCGAGGCTGTGCCCGATCACGTACGCCCCAACACGGCACGCACGATCCGCGTCGGCGCGGTGTGGCTGGCGCTCTGGCTGGTGCCGGTGATCGCGCTGCTGGTGGTCTTGGGCCAAGCCAATGTGTTCAGCCAGATCGCACTGTTCTTCTCCAAAATGTCGCTCGTCACCTTCGGCGGCGCCTATGCGGTGCTGGCCTATGTCGCCCAGCAGGCGGTCGAGCACTATCATTGGCTCAAGCCGCACGAGATGCTCGACGGTCTCGGCATGGCCGAGACCACGCCGGGCCCGCTGATCATGGTGCTCCAGTTCGTGGGCTTCATGGCCGCCTATCGCGACCCCAGCGGGCTGTCGCCGATGCTTGCGGCCACGCTCGGCGGATTGCTCGCGACCTGGGTCACCTTCACGCCCTGCTTCCTCTGGATCTTCGTAGGCGCCCCCTACATCGAGCGCCTGCGCGGCAACACGGGCCTCGCCGGTGCGCTCAGCGCGATCACCGCCGCCGTCGTCGGCGTGATTCTGAACCTTTCGATCTGGTTCGCGCTGCACACGCTGTTCCGCGAGACCGTGCCGGTGCATGCGTTTCCGCTCGCGTTCGACCGGCCGGTGCTGACCAGCGTCGACGTGCCGGCGCTCGTGCTGTCGATCGCGGCGGCGACTGCGATCTTCCGGTTCAAGCTCGGGATGCTGACGGTGCTGGCGGGAAGCTGCGCGGCTGGTGTGGCGCTAAGGCTGGCGGGGGTGATTTAAGGCACGTACTCGTCCGTTCGTTGTGTCCGGTTTGCTGTTGGAAGGCGACATCGAAGCCGACGGGGCTGCATGGCGGCTTTGGGCCAGAGCACTAAATCGCTGCGCGATAACCCGCTGAGGCGGGCGGCCTAACCGCGAGCACTGTCTCCAGGGAGAGATCATCGGTGGCGGGCGTGGCGCCCTGTCTTGAAGATCGAGGTGTGATCCACCTCATCCCAGGCAGGAGTCGTCTATGACCACCGATACTATCAGTCCGCTGCGCCAGCGCATGATCGAAGACATGAACGCGCGCAAGCTGTGCGCGGGTACGCAGCGGGGCCACATCAGCAGCTGCAAGCGGTTCGCTGCGTTTCTCAAGCGCTCCCCAGACACGGCCACACTTGAGGACATCCGCCGCTTCCAGCTGCACTTGGCCGAGACGGGCGCGAGCATCTGCAACCGCAACCGCATCATGACCGGGCTGCGGTTCTTGTTCCGCGTGACGCTGCGGCGATTGGACCTTGCGGCCGAGATCTATGCTCCGCGAGCCTCAGAAGATTCCGCTGGTGATGAGTACGGATGAGACGAAGCGCCTGCTGGCCGTCGCCAGCAGCCTCAAGGCCCGCCTTCTGCTCAGTCTCGGCTATGGCTGCGGGTTGCGCGCTGGCGAGGTGGTCCGGCTGAAGGTCAAACATATCGACAGTGCGCAGAAGATCATTCGCATCGAGCAATCCAAGGGCCGCAAGGACCGCAATGTCATGCTGTCATCCGAGACGCTCGATCTCTTGCGCCAATGGTGGAAGGTGCGCCCATCGCGTCACGATGCGCAAACGCCTGTGCCGGAACGCTGGCTATTTCCTGGCACCAGGGCCGGCAAGCCCATGACCACCCGCCAGCTCAACCGCCTGTTTCATGAGGCGGCCGAGGCGGCCGGGATCAGGAAGGGCGTGACGCTGCACGCGCTGCGCCACAGCTTCGCGACCCACCTGCTGGAACGCGGAACCGACATCCGCATCATCCAAGCGTTGTTGGGGCACGACAAATTAGACACCACGGCGCGCTACACGCGCGTTGCCACCGGCATGATCGCTGCCATCGAGAGCCCGCTCGACCTGCTGTCGTTGCCTCGCAAGCCCAGGAAGAACAGGAAAGACCCGCCGCCGGCATAATCGCCCGCGGCCATGTCCCGCCCAGTATTGGAGGTCGCGGATATCTTCCGCGGCCATGGACCGGCATGGCGCCAAGCCAATGCCGGCCATGTGAGCCTCGGCCAACTCAAGGTGATGTCGGCGATCGAGAACTGCCGCACGGCAGCGCTCGGCGGTCACGTCGCGCGCTGCGAGAACGAGAAGTGCGCCTATACGCAGATCGCCTACAACTCCTGCCGCAACCGGCATTGCCCCAAATGCCAGGGAACGGCGGTAAGGGAATGGCTCGCCGAGCGCGAGGCCGAGCTATTGCCGGTGCCTTACTTCCACCTCGTGTTCTCGCTGCCGGCCCAAATCGCCGACATTGCCTACCACAACAAGGCCGTGATCTACGACATCCTGTTCAAGGCCTCGGCCGACACCATGATCGCCATCGCGGCCGACCCCAAGCACATGGGCGCCCGCATCGGCGTCCTCTCCGTCCTCTACACCTGGGGCTCGGCGCTCACCCACCATCCGCATGTCCACATGATCGTGCCAGGCGGTGGCATCTCGCTTGATCGCGAGCGCTGGGTTGCCTGCCGCCCTAACTTCTTCCTGCCCGTGCGCGTGCTCTCGCGCCTGTTCCGCAGGCTGGTCCTGGAGAGACTTGATGCCGCTCACCGCGCCGGACAGTTACAGTTCTTCGGCAAGCACGTCGCCCTGACCAATGCACGAGCCTTTGCCGCCTATCTGGCTCCGCTGCGCGACAGCGAATGGGTCGTCTACAGCAAACGACCGTTCGGTAGCCCCGAGGAAGTGTTGCGCTATCTCGCGCGCTACACCCACCGCGTCGCCATCTCCAACCGGCGCCTGGTCGCGCTCGATGACAACGGCGTCACCTTCAAGTGGAAGGACTACCGCATCGAAGGTCCCGCGCGATACAAGTTGATGACGCTCGATACCCACGAGTTCATCCGCCGCTTCCTGATGCACGTCTTGCCGCAAGGCTTCCACCGTATCCGTTATTACGGTTGGCTCACGAGCCAAACCCGCGTCAGGAATATCGCCCGCATCCGCGAGCTGCTTGCAGCGCCACTCATCCCGATCGATACCATCAAGGCTGTCAACGCCAAGCCCGAAGAGCCAAAAGCGCCAGAGCATCCTTGTCCCTGCTGCGGCGGCCGCATGCGCATCATCGAGACCTTCTTGCGCGGGCAACAGCCGAGGCACCGCCGCTCGCCGGTTTCGCCCAAGATCAGGATCGACACCTCATGATGCCGACGCCAGTCCTCGACACACACGGCAACACTCACCGCCTGTGTTGGCTCTTGCCCGACAGCGCCGCCGCTTGCCGCGTCACGCCGGATTGTTGCGCAATCACAACCAAAAAACACACAATCTCGTCGCTCAAAATGCCCGCTGCTCGATCGTGCTTCAACCTACGTTCCGCCTACCTGGCAAAACGGGGCTCGCTGCCGCTTCGCGTCATCACAGGCGCACCAGAGCTCGCGGCCAAATCCCCATAGCACCCGCGGCACTGCTGCCGCCCACATCCCGCGATTTCGTGCCTTGGCGCTTTTCGGACGCCGGCCGCTGGAGCGCGTGGATAGTCCCACCCTCCCGGCATCCGAAAACCTGCACAGGAACGGACTCATGCGCCGCCGCAATTATCTATTCGATCACCTCGTCGGCGCCGGCGAGCAGCGTGATTGGAATGTCGAGACCGAGCGCCTTAGCGGTCTTGAGGTTGATATTCAGGGTCACGTCCGTCGTCTGCTGGACGGGAAGCTCTGCCGGACGCGCCCCTTTCAGAATGCGATCAACATAGCCTGCGGCGCGTTGCCATAGTTTGAAAAGGTTGGCAGAGTACGACATCAGTCCTCCTCTCTGAGTCGAGTCGCGGAATGGATAGATCGCCGGCATTCGCCGCTCTGCGGTGAGCGCGATCACCCGGGGAACGAGGGGTATCAGCGATGGATCATCGGTGACGACGAGGCCGTCGAGGCCGCTCTCTCCCAGAGCGGCGAAACTGTTATCGATTTCCGCGAGCCGCACCGAGAGGGCAGTCAACTCGAGACCGAGCCCGGGTGCCGCTTTTTGCATGAGTTCGACTTGGTTGGCAGTCGTCGGATTGTCAGGATTCCACAACACGGCGACACGATGCACTTTCGGTGCCGCCTCCTTCAGCAGCTCCAGCCACTTGACGCCGTAATCGCCGGAGAGCTGCGACAGCCCGGTGATGTTGCCGCCTGGCCGGGCAAGGCTTGCCACAAGACCGGCTCCGACGGGATCTCCGCTCATGCAGACGATCGGCACCGTGGATGTTGCACGTTGCGCAGCCTGCGAAGCGGGTGTGCCTGGAGTCACGAGAACATCGACCTTGAGCGTGAGGAGTTCAGCGATCAGCGCAGGAACACGCTCCGGCTTTCCCTCCGCATAGCGTTCTTCGAGCAGCAGGTTGCGCCCCACTACATATCCCGGGTCCGCAAGTCCCTGACGGAATCCGGTCTGGTAGTACACGTCCGTCCCGCGAACGCCGCTCCAGACGTAGCCGACCCGCGGCACCACAGGTTGCTGCGCGTGGGCTGCGAGGGGCAAGGCTACCATCGCAGCGCCGAGAAGCGTGACAAAGTCGCGGCGTTTCATTGAGCCATCTCGCGGCGCGCTACCACTACAATATGCGCCCGCAACTTGGAATTTTGAATGGGTTGAGCCGGTGAAATAACCGTCAGCCTGAGATGAGTCCAACGGCGGACCTCGCCGACGTGTGCCACATGGAAGTGACATTCACGTTGGAGGCGGATTTCGTTGAACGGTGAGCCTCTTGAGTAGAGGCGGCGCAGTCCCCGATGTCCGGGTTGGGTCATAAGCCGTCGATGATGACCAAGCGGGGCTAGAAGCTGCCATTCACGAGCACCCGTCCTCAAAGAATAGCTCGTCGCAGCGCGCCCGTCGGGCAAAACAGCCCGGTCAGTTTGACCAAGCCGCCTGTCAAGCCCCACCTCGCAAAACATTCCACTTTACCGAAATTCGGATTTGTCGTATACGCGAAACACCCTGGCCCGAGACAAGGGGCGGATCGCGATCGTCACGAACCGCGGGCTGGGCAGCGATGGACGCGACGGCGTCGGGCGCAACAGGCATTGCGGGGCGGGACACCGTGAGCAATTGCCTTCGCGCCAACGACACGGCGCTGACAGCGTCTTCGCATGGCTTCGGGGGCGAGCACACGCCACCCCTCGAAAGTCCCAGCGAGGACGTGCGCGGACGGAGAAGTCGTGTGGTCCTGACGCCCGGGGTCTGTGCGTCAAGTCCTGCGGTGATGATGCGGGTCCGACCGGATGCGCACATCAGCTATCCGCAGGGCGACGGGGGCAATAGTGCATCGCTCCCCGAGGAGAGCACGAAGGACACCGTAAAAACCATTCGCGCAGGGAAGGCCGGGCGACCGGCATCACCTGTGGTCCACCCGTGTGCATTTCTGTCGCGCACGGATCTCGGGTGCCGCCGGCGCCCGGCCTTCCCTGCGCCCTTGTCAATTTCGAGGGCGAGCGAGACGCAAAACTCGGGCGAGTCGCGCCGCGAGAAGGCGATGGTGTGTCTGCTATTTGAAATGTGCATTGGAGAACGATGGCCTCTCCGCTTGCTCCGTCATTGCGAGCGCAGCGAAGCAATCCAGGCCGTCTCCGCGGAAAGATTCTGGATTGCTTCGCTGCGCTCGCAATGACGACGTGGAAGCCGCTCCTCACCCCTCACTGTCATCGCCCGGCTTGATCGGGCGATCCAGTACGCCGCGGCGGACATTGTGCGAACCAACTGCCGCCGCGGCGTACTGGATGCCCCGCCTTCGCGGGGCATGACACCGGTGTTGTGGTGCCTTGCGCCTCATTCGATTCCGCTACCGCATCATCATCCGCGCAATCGCCTCGCCAATCACCACCGTCGTGAAGTGCGTGTTGGCGCGGCAATCGGACGGCATGATCGAGGCATCGGCGACGCGCAAGGCCGCGATGCCCTTCACCGTGCCGTCGGGGTTGACCACACCATCGGCATCGCCAGCGCCGCTCATGCGGCAGCTGCCGGCGGCGTGCTGGATGTCGCCGGTCTCTCGCCGCAGCACGGCATCGAGCTCATGATCCGGCAGGCTAGCTGCCTGCGGCAACGTCAGGTCGGTGTCCGCCAGCCGGATCCAGTCGGCGATGCTTGATAGCGCCGGCTGTGAGGTGATCACGGCCAAACGTTTCACCGCGTCCATCATCCGCAGCATGTCGCGGGGATCGGCCAGCATGTTCTCCTCGACGACAGGATCGATTCCAGGATCGGTCGAGGCCAATTTGAGCGTCCCACGCGAATACGCGTTGAACAGCCCGGCGCCGATCGCCCCGGGATTACCGATGCCACGGTGATTGAACGCGATCAGGATCATGTCGCGCTTGCCGCCATCGGCGAGGCCCGACGAGTAGGTCACGCAGCAATTGGTGTGGCGCGTATCGGGATCGGTGGGACGAAGCTCCTCCCGGAGCTGGATCGTGGCACGAAACAGCGGGTGGTCGAAGAAGTGGCGGCCGACCGGCAGATCGCGCTCGACCGCAATCCCCATCGCCTTCAGCTCGTCGGCCGGGCCAATGCCCGAGCGCAGCAGGATCGCCGGGCTGTGGATGGCGCCGGCGCACAGCACGACCTGGCGCGCGCTGATCTCGTGGGTGCCCTGCCCCTCGACATGAACGCGGACGCCGGTCGCCCTTCCGTCGCTGATCAGCACGCGATCGACCAGCGCATGCCCGCGGATCTCCAGATTGGCGCGGCCGCGCGCGGGCTCGAGATAGCCCTCATTGGTGGTGATGCGGCGGCTGTCGCGGCTGTTGATGGGATAGCAGGCGACGCCCTCGCCATCGGGGCCGTTGAGATCGGCGCACCAGGGATAGCCGCTCGCCAGCGCCCCGTCGCGCAGGCCGCGATCGATCGGGCCCCATGTCTCCGGCGGCGCGCGATAGACCGGCAACGGCCCGCCGCGTCCGTGGCCATCGGCATCGCCAAACTCCAGATCGTCCTCGATCACCGAGAACAGCGGCATCACCTCCTCGGCCGACCAGCCGGTGCAGCCATTGGCCGCCCATTCGTCGAAGGCATCCGCAACGCCGCGGATCGCAATCTGGCCGTTCATCATCGACGAGCCGCCCAGACCCTTGCCGCGCCAATAGAAGCGCGGCTCCTGCCCCGCCACGCGGCGCGTCAAGAGATCAGGCCACTGCCATTTCTCCTGATACTCGCGCTTGTGGATGATCGGGATCGGGTTCGGCGTCCGCACCTCCCACGTTGCCTCGTCGGCGCGCCAGTCACGCCCCGCTTCGACCAGCAGGACGCGCCGAGCCGGATCCTCGGAGAGCCGTGCCGCAACGGCGGCGCCGGCGGAGCCGCCGCCGACAACAATGACATCGTACATCGCGTTACTTCTCGACGTTCCAGAACAACGGAATGGCGGACGGTATCAGACCGCGCAGAGTGGCGCGATAGGCTGCCGGCTGCGCGAACTGCCCCCACGGAATTGCGGGCGCCTGATCGTACATGACGGCCTGGATCTCGCCCGCGATCTTCTTGCGGTCCTCCTCGGCCGGCGCCTTGGCGAAGGCTTCCATCAGCGGCGTGATGCGCGCATCGCATTGCCAGCCGGTGAAGTCGGCGCAGTTGAAGGCGACCATGACGTTCGTCAGCGGCGAGCCGAGATCGAAGCCGCCGGCGTGAACGCCGTAGACACTCCAGCCCTCCTTCTTGGCGCGGCGCGCCAGCACGCTCGCCCAGTCCATCACCTGCAGATCGACCTTGAAGCCGGCAGCCTTCAGCCGCTCGGCCAGCACCTGCGCCGAGACGCGCGGAGCTTCGAGATCGTTGGCCTCCATGACGACCACCGGCTCGCCCGCATATTTGGTCGCCTTCAGCGCAGCCTTCGCCGCCTCGATCGACGGCTTGGCAGCAGCTTCGATGCCGGCCTTGCTTTCATATGTGGTGCCGCAGGTGAAGTAGGTCGCGCAGGGCATGGCGTATTTGGCATCGAGCCCGAGCGCATCCAGCACTTCGCGCTGATCGACCAGCTTCCACAGCACGCGGCGAATCTCGGGATCATCGAACGGTTTCGACGCGGCGTTGAGGCGATAGGCGCCCGCGAACATGTTGCCGCCGGTGAAGTTGACGAGCTTGACGCGCGAGTTCTTCTCCAGCTGCGGCAGCAGATCGAACGGCGCGTAATGCATGAAGTCGACCTCGCCGGCCTGCAGCGCAGACGCGGCGGTCGCGCCATCGGGAATGACGCGGATCTCCAGCGTGTCGACATTGACGCGCTTGCCGCCGGCGAGGAAGTCGGCGGGCTCGGGACGCGGCACATAGTCGGCGAACTTCCTCAGGATCATGCGGTCGCCAGTACGGTGATCGTCCCTGCTGTAGACGAACGGACCGGAGCCGACGATCTCGGTGATGCGCTGGTCGCCGGGCGTTTTCGCGATGCGCTCGGGCATCATGAAGGCGACCGGGCTGACGGGATTGCCGAGCGCGTCGATGACGAGCCCGGACGGCTCCTTCAGCGTCAGCACAAAGGTTTTGGCATCGGTCGGCTCGAGCGAGGCGGTGATCGCGAAGATGCGGCGGCCGAGTGCGCTGCGGGTGCCCCAGCGGCGCAGCGAGGCCACGCAATCGGCTGATGTGACCGGCTGGCCATCATGCCACTTCAGGCCGTCGCGCAAGGTGAAACTGTAGGTCAGGCCGTCGGCCGAGACTTTCCAGTCCTGCACCATCTGCGGTTTGATGTCGCCCTTGGAATCCTTCGCAAACAGCGTGTCGAACACCATGTAGCCGAACGTGCGCGAAATATAGGCCGTGGAGAAATGCGGATCGAGCGTGACGATTTCCGCCTCGAGCACCGCGACGAGATTGCCCGCCGCATGCGCGGGCGCCGCCACCAGCGCGAGGCCGAACAGCGCCGGAATGAAAGCCTTCAGTTTGAACATTGGGGTTATTGCCTTTTTGACCAGCCGCTTGCAGTCGCCAGGAAAAAGCAATGTTCGTGCCCGCTCGTATGCGCTCGGGACTATCTGCTACGCGTTTGCGGGATACACAATGTCAGTTGGAGAGCAGCGCTAGCGCCTGTCGTCATTGCGAGCGCAGCGAAGCAATCCAGACTGCCACTCGCGGAAAGAATCTGGATTGCTTCGCTGCGCTCGCAATGACGATGGGGAGGCAGCTGCGCACCGCTCTCTCGTGCCCCGGACGCAGCGCAGCGCCCCCGGCGATGCGAAGCATCGTCCGGTGCGGTGCGCTGCAGAGCCGGGGCCCATGTCTCCAAGAGTACCCGTGCAGCGTGGGTCCCGGCTCTGCGCAGCAACGCGAGAGCGTTGCAGCGCGTCCGGGACACGAGAGCCCTATCCGATCACCCGGCCGAACTTGTTCGACTTCGGGAAACCCTTCGGCGGCAGGCGGCCGGCATCGGCGCGGGTGCCTTGCCACTCCGCAAGCTCCTTCATGGTCGCGGAGAATTCGCGGCCGGCGGAGTCCTTCCAGGTCAGGCCCGCCTTGGCGTCGAATACCGCAACGTCGGAAAGGCCGCCGTCCTTGTACTTCTGCAGGCGCACGCCGCGGCCGCGGGCCATTTCCGGCACCTGGTCGAGCGGGAAGACCAGCATCTTGCGGTTCTCGCCGATGACCGCGACGGTGTCGCCTGTTACCTCGGTGATCGCGCGCGCCTCGTTCGGCATGTCGACGTTGAGGACCTGCTTGCCCTTCTTGGTGGTGCCGACGCAATCGTCCTCATTGACGACAAAGCCCTGGCCCTCATGGCTCGCGACCAGGAACTTGCGTCCGCCCTTGTTGACGAACAACGCGACCGGCGCCGCCTCCTGCTCGAGGTCGATGAACAGGCGGATCGGCTCGCCGTGACCGCGCCCGCCCGGCAGCTTTGCGACATCGAGCGAGTAGAACTTGCCGTTGGTGGCGAACAGCAGCAGCTTCGAGGTCGTCTCGGCGAAGAAGGCGAAGCCGAGCTTATCGTCCTGCTTGAAGGCGAGCCCTGAGAGATCCTCGACATGCCCCTTCATGGTGCGGATCCAGCCCTTGTCGGAGACGACGACGGTGACCGGCTCGCGCTCGACGAAGGCCTCCTCGATCGCGGCGAGATCGTGCTCGGGCGCATCCGCAAAGGTGGTGCGGCGCTTGCCGAGCGGCGTCTTCGGTCCGAACATGTCGCGGACCTTGCCGACCTGCTCGCCGACCTTCTTCCACTGTTCGGCTTCGGAGGCGAGCACCGCATTGATGCCCTTGAGCTCGGCGCGGAGGTTCTTGTCCTCGGTGCGGATCTCCATCTCCTCGAGCTTGCGCAAGGAGCGCAGGCGCATGTTGAGGATGGCTTCGGCCTGCACCTCGGTGAGCTTGAACGCCTTCATGAGCTCGGGCTTGGGCTCATCCTCGGTGCGGATGATCTTGATCACCTTGTCGATGTTCAGGTAGGCGATCAGGAAGCCGCCGAGCACTTCCAGCCGGTGCTCGATCTGCGCCTTGCGGTAATTGCTGCGCCGGATCAGCACGTCGCGGAGATGGTCGAGCCATTCGCGCAAGCACTCCGCGAGCCCCACGACCTTGGGAATGCGGCCCTTGATCAGCACATTGAGGTTCAGCGGAATCTTGCTTTCGAGCTCGGTCAGCCGGAACAGCGATTCCATCATCAGCGCGGGATCGACGTTCTTCGACTTCGGCTCGATCACGATGCGGACGTCTTCGGCCGACTCGTCCCTGACGTCGCCGACCAGCGGCAGCTTCTTCTGGTCCTGCAGCTCGGCGATCTTCTCGATCAGGCGCGACTTCTGCACCAGGAATGGGATCTCGGTGACGACCACGACCCAGGTCCCGCGCGCACCCTCTTCCTGCTGCCATCGGGCGCGGACGCGGAACGAGCCGCGGCCCGTGGTGTAAGCTTCAGCGATCGCCTGCTTGGAGTCGACGCAGATGCCGCCGGTCGGGAAATCCGGGCCCTTGACCCACTTCAGCAGCGCCTTGGATTTCGCGTCGGGCTTCTCGATCAGATGCAGCGCGGCATCGCACAGCTCGGCGGCATTGTGCGGCGGAATCGAGGTCGCCATGCCGACGGCGATGCCTTGCGCGCCGTTGGCGAGCAGGTTCGGAAAGCCGCCGGGCAGCACGACGGGCTCTTTCGACTGGCCGTCGTAATTGGCGCGGAATTCGACGCCGTCCTCGTCGATGCCCTCGAGCAGAAGCCGCGCGACGTCGGTCATGCGCGCTTCGGTGTAGCGGTAGGCGGCGGGGTTATCGCCGTCGATATTGCCGAAATTGCCCTGGCCGTCGACCAGCGGGTAGCGCGAGGAGAAGTCCTGCGCGAGGCGGACCATGGCGTCGTAAATCGCCTGGTCGCCGTGCGGATGGAACGAGCCCATCACGTCGCCGACGATCTTGGCGGATTTCTTGAAGGCAGTGCCGGGGTCGAGCCGGAGCAGGCGCATGCCGTAGAGGATGCGCCGGTGCACCGGCTTCAGGCCGTCGCGCGCGTCCGGCAGCGCGCGGTGCATGATGGTGGACAGCGCATAGGCGAGATAGCGCTCTTCGAGCGCATCACGCAGCGGAACCTCATGGATTTGGGCCGGTTCTTCCGGCGGAACGATTCGTTTTCCCATGCCGCCCGGTTAAACCGTGGAAGCGAATCGGGCAAGGATCGAATGGTTCCTGTGGGCCGCCTACTGGCCTGCCCAGCCGGCCGTGAATGTCTGGGTTTTGGCCTGACCAGGCGTTTGGGCGGGCGCCGGCGCATTGGTCACGCAGCGGCGGGCCGCCTCGATCTCGGCCTCAGTCGCCCCATGGGACCGCGCCCATGTCTCTGCGGCGGCAGCAGAATATTTCGCCACATAATACCGAACGAGCGTGCACGACGCCCGGCGAAAGACGCCGGGTTGCGGCTCGCCAGCCATGGCGTCGGGCGCAAACGCAAGCAGCGTCGCGGACAAGGCGAATCCCCTGATCAACATTTGGGCTGTCCCCCTGTGTGGAACCTGAAGGCGAACTCGACCGGCCCGATTTAGTTCCGCGGAACTCCATGCCGGGGAGCAATACAGAGTCCCGACTGGCTCATGGCGCCAGGATCGCCGCTCTCGCCTGCTGCCGCATCAAGGCGTTGATGAAGCCGGCCCGCGCATCGGAATGGCCCTGCCCGCGCGGCTCCAGCACGTGGCGCAGCAGGAACAGGCCGGTCAGCCGAAAACCGTCCTGGAGATCCTGCTCGGTGAGATCGCTCGCGGCCTCGCCATGACGCAGGAACGGCGGCAGGCGCAACAGGCGGTCGCGCCACGGCTCGCCCGCGCCGCGCGACACCGCACCGCCGGATTTCGGCGAGACATAGATCAGGTCCGTGGTCTCGCCGGTCACCGCGCAGTTGTCCAGCGCCAGCCCGAAACCCAGCTCGGCGAGCATCGCCAGCTCGAAATGGATCAGGTGCACGGCGGCGCTGCCGATATCGTCGAAATCATCCAGCGAATGTTCGAGCAGCGTAAAGATGTCCTCGTGCGGATCTCGCTCCGGCAGGAGCCGCGCGACCGAGGCGAGATGGGTGACGCCATAGACGCCGTGGGACGATGCCAGCAGCGTCGCCGCGCGCAGCTTCAAGCCCTCGATCGCATAGGTCCCGAGATGCTCGTCGAGCCGGGCTCGCCACACCGCACTGACGCTGTTCCCCGGCTGCAAAAGCGGCCGCATCCGCGAGCTGACCCCGCCGCGCACAAGGCCGAGATGCCGGCCGTGCGCGCGCGTCAAAAGCTCGACGATGGCGCTAGACTCGCCATGTCGCCGCACCCCCAGCACGATGCCTTCGTCGGTCCATTCCATGGGGGAATACTACAGGATTCCAGTGCCGCTCGCACTCACTCCTGCCCCGGACAAAACGCGGCGCGCAAGCGACGCGCTGCCGAGCCGGGGCCCATCTTTCCGCGCGCTCCTGGGTTCCGGCCCTGCGGCGCAGCGCTGACGCGCTGCACCTTGTCCGGGACACGAGGCCGTCACGCGTTGAACCAGCCCTGCGCGTCGCCCGTGAAGGAGAAATACAGGCCCATCGTCGTCAGCGCACAGGAGACGATCTCGATGGCGCTGTCGAGCTCCATGCCTTTCTCGCCGATGATCTGGCCGAGCGAGATCACCGACAGCACGAGGGCTGCCGCCAGTACCCAGCGCGGCCAGTTCTTGCGCCAGTGCGCAGCTAACCAGACGAAATAGACCAGCAGCAGGATCATGCCGCCGGCGAGCAGCGTCGCCGTCATGATCATCTGCTCGGTCACCTCGGCATTCGGCGTGCGGTCCTGCACGGCGACCGACAGGGCATCCAGCATCAACGATGCATAGAGCAGCGCTTCGAAGCGCCTGATGTTGCTGGGCACGCTCATCGGAGACCGATCTTGTCTTGGTTATTCCTTGGGGAAGTCCAGGCCCATCTCGCGGTAGCGATCGGGATCGTCGCCCCAGTTCTCGCGCACCTTGACGAACAGGAACAGATGCACCGGCACGTCCAGGATCTGCATCAGCTCTTTCCGCGAATCCGCGCCGATCGACTTGATGGTGGCGCCGCCCTTGCCGAGCACGATCTTGCGCTGGCTTTCGCGCTCGACGAAGATCGTCTGCTCGATCCGCACCGACTTGTCCTTGCGCTCCTCCCACTTGTCGGTCTCGACCGTGGACTGGTAGGGCAATTCCTGGTGCAGCTTCTGATAGATCTTCTCGCGCGTGATCTCGGCCGCGAGCTGCCGCATCGGCGCGTCCGACATCTGGTCCTCGGGATAGAGGAACGGGCCCGGCGGCACCATTTCCGCGAGCGTCTTGCGGATGTCGTCCACGCCGTCGCCCGAGATCGCCGAGATCATGAAGGTCCGTGCGAACTTCATGCGCTCGTTGGCGGCCTGGGCCAGCGCCAGCAGCTTCTCGCGCTGGACCAGATCGACCTTGTTGATGACGAGAATCTTCTCGTGATTGACGCTGGCGGCCTTGGCGAGGATCGCTTCCGCTTCCTCGTCGATCCCGGTCTTGGCATCCAGCAGCACGCAGACGAGATCGGCGTCATGCGCCCCGCTCCAGGCGGTCGAGACCATGGCGCGGTCGAGCCGGCGCTTGGGCAGGAAGATGCCGGGCGTGTCGACCAGGATGATTTGCGCGTTGTTTTCGATGACGATGCCGCGGATCAGCGCACGCGTGGTCTGCACCTTGCGCGAGACGATCGTGACCTTGGCCCCGACCAGCGCGTTGACCAGCGTGGACTTGCCGACGTTCGGTGCGCCGATCAGCGCGACGAAGCCGCAGCGCGTTGCGGTGGGCGCCTCGCCGCTTGCTTCAGCCGTCATTGCCGCCGCCAACGCCTTCGCGTTCGATCATCACTGATGCCGCCACCTTCTCTGCCGCGCGCTTGCTGCCGCCGATGCCTTCGGCCGGCGCCAGTCCCGGCAGGTCGACGGCGACACGGAACTGCGGATCGTGATGCGGGCCGGTGCGCTCGACCTCGCGGTAAACCGGCGTCGGCAATCCCTTGCCCTGCGCCCATTCCTGCAGCACGGTCTTGGGATCGCGCAAGGGACGGCGCGGCTTGTGCATGCGCTCGGTCCAGTTGCGCTTGACGAATTCGGCCGCTGCCGCATGGCCGCCGTCGAGGTAGATGGCGCCGATCACGGCCTCGCAGATGTCACCGAGGATGGATTTGCGCAAGCGGGCATCCGCGCTGGAGCCGACCGAACCGAGCTTGATGTCGTCGAGCAGGCCGAGCGACTTGGCGACGTCGGCGCAGCTTTCCTTGCGCACGAGCTCGGCAAGACGCTTGGACAGCTCGCCCTCGTCGGCGTTCGGGAAGGCATGATAGAGCATGTCGGAGACGACGAGCCCGAGCACGTGGTCGCCGAGGAATTCCAGCCGCTGATAGCTGTCGCCGCGCTTGCGCCCGGACTTCAACGCCGAGACATGCGTGATCGCCTGCATCAAGAGGTTCGCGTCAGCGAAGCTGTGGCCGATGCGCGCCTCGAGCGCCGCGTTCGCATCTGTGCCCTTGGCCTTGCTGCTGCGCGCCCGCTTCTTCTTCGCAGGTGTCTTGTTTGCAGGCGTCTTGGTCGCAGTTTCCCCTTCGGGGCCCGCTTGCGCCTCGATCGGCTGGGTCGCGATGTCCTTGGCTTCGTCTTTCATCGGACGATTTTGAAGAAGCGATTCCAGCGCACCGCCCACGGCCAGCGCCAGAACATCCAGGCATGCTCGCCTTCAGCGATGGAGAAGAAGATCATCTGGGCGCGGCCGATCAAGTTCTCCTGTGGCACGTAGCCGACCTGGCCGAGAAAGCGGCTATCGGTAGAATTGTCGCGATTGTCGCCCATCATGAAGAAGTGACCGGGCGGCACCGTGTAGATGTTGGTGTTGTCCATGTAGCCGTTGTCGGCGCAGTCCAGCGTCTCGTAGGACACGCCGTTCGGCAGCGTCTCCTTCCAGCGCTTCACCCGGGAGATGCCACCGCCTTCCGAGCCACAGGGATCCTCGCCGACATATTCGCTCATGCGCTGCCGCTCGACCGGCGTATCGTTGATGTAGAGCAGCCCGTCGCGCATCTGGACGCGGTCGCCGGGAAGACCGATCACGCGCTTGATGTAGTCGGTGGAATCGTCCTTCGGCAGGCGAAACACGACGATGTCGCCGCGGCTCGGATCCGAGCCCCAGATTCGCCCCGAGAAAAGCGGCGGCGAGAACGGGATCGAATAGTGGCTGTAGCCGTAGGAATATTTCGAGACGAACAGATAGTCGCCGACCAGCAACGTCGCCTTCATCGAGCCGGACGGGATGTTGAAGGGCTGAAACAGGAAGGTGCGGATCACCAGCGCGATCAGGAGAGCATGGATGACGACCCGGATCGTTTCACCGACGCCGCTCTCAGTTTTCGTTCCTGAAGTCACGCTCATTGCTCTCTCAATTCCGGCCGGCGGTCACAGAGCGCCCTCCTGGCGCGAACAGCCCATTGCTTCGCGGCCCATGGAGATTGTCCTGATTCTGATAGTGAGGGCCAATTCCGGCGTAAAGCCGAATTCGCCCAAGCTGATTTGCGTCCGCGGACTTTTAGACGGTTGTCGGAGGCCACGCAATCAAGGATCGCATCAAAACTGAATAAGACATTGATTTCAAATAGAATTATAAAATCGAACGGATCGCGTCAGGACTTCGCCTGCGGCACGGCGGAAATGATGACAAAGGCCTGCGCCAGCGGCCAGTCGTCGGTGATCGAAACGTCGATCCGCGCCTCGAACCCCTCCGGCATCAGGGCCTGGAGCCGGGCCAGGGCGCCGCCGGTCAGTTGCATGGTCGGCCGCCCGCCCGGCAGGTTGACCACTCCCATGTCGCGCCACCAGACGCCACGCCTGATGCCGGTGCCGAGCGCCTTGGAGCAGGCCTCCTTGGCGGCGAAGCGCTTGGCGTAGGTCGCTACCACCATCTTCTCGTTCTTGGCGCGCCGCTCCGCCTTGTCCCGCTCGGCCGCGGTGAAGATGCGGTCGAGGAAGCGCTCACCGTGGCGCTCGATCACCTTGGCCACGCGGGTGATGTCGATCAGGTCGGAGCCGACGCCGATGATCATGCCCGGCTCCGGCCGCGGTCCATCGCCGCGCGCATGCTGCGCACGGTCTCGGCCAGCCCCACGAACAGCGCCTCGCCAATCATGTAGTAGCCGATATTGAGCTCCATGATCTCAGGCAGGGCCGCGATGGTCTCCGCCGTCGCATAGTCCAGCCCGTGCCCGGCGTGGACCTCGAGCCCCGCACCCTTGGCGAGCTTTGCCCCCGCCACGATCCGCTGCCATTCGGCCTCGGCCTTGTCGGTGTGGCCGTCGACGACGGCGTCGCACCAGGCGCCGGTGTGGATCTCGATCACGGGCGCGCGCAGCCGCGCCGCCATCTCGATCTGGGCGGGATCGGCGGCGATGAACAGCGAGACCCGGATGCCGGCATCGTTCAGCCGCGCGATATAGGGCGCGAGCGCGTTGTGCTGGCCGACCACGTCCAACCCGCCCTCGGTCGTCACCTCCTGGCGCCGTTCCGGCACGAGGCACACCGCGTGCGGCTTGGTGGCGAGCGAGATCCGCATCATGTCGTCGGTCGCCGCCATCTCGAAATTGAGCGGCTTGGAGATCTCCGCCTTCAGCCGCGCCATGTCCTCGTCACGGATGTGCCGGCGGTCCTCGCGCAAATGTGCGGTGATGCCGTCGGCGCCGGCCTCGATCGCGAGCAGCGCCGCGCGCACCGGATCTGGATTGCGGCCACCGCGCGCGTTACGCAGGGTCGCGACATGGTCGACATTGACGCCGAGGCGGAGCGGAGGTGCGGGCATTTCAGAACTCACGAAATCGGGGCGATAGGCGCAGACGCAAAGCGTCTATCCATTAACACGTTCGACACGGGCGACGACCGCCTTCGCGCGCAACTGGGCTATGATCGCGCTCAGGTGCTTCAGGTCGTAGACTTCGAGATCGATCGTCGTCTCCGTGAAATCCGGCGAGCGGCGCTGCATGCTGATGTTGTCGATGTTGCCGTCGTGCTCGGCGATTACTGTGGCGATCTGGGCGAGCGCGCCGGGCTCGTTGACGTTCTCGACCTTGATCCGGGCCGGGAAACGCTGCGGCACCGTGTCCTCGATGTCCCAGCGGACGTCGAGCCAGCGCTCCGGCTCCTCCTCGAAATCCTTCAGCGCCGGCGCCTGGATCGGGTAGATCGTGATCCCCTCGCCCGGCGTGACGATGCCGACGATGCGGTCGCCCGGCACGGCGCCGCCGTTCGGCGCGAACTTGACCGGCAGGTCGGAATTGATGCCGCGGATGGGGATGGCGACCGGGCTGCGCGACGGTTCGGAGACCCCCTTCTCCTTGAGCTTGGCGGCGAGCCCCTTCTTGACGCCGTAGCGCGCGACGCGCTCCTCCTTGTAGTCGGGATACATCGCACGCGCCACGTTGGAAGCCTTGATCTCGCCGCGGCCGACCGCCGCCATGACGTCGTCGATCGAGGTGCGCGCGAGCCGCGGCAGCGCGCCCTTCAGCTTGTCGTCGGCATATTCGATCTTGGCGCGCTCGAACAGACGCTCGACGATACGCCGGCCGAGCCCGGCATATTGATCGCGCACGGCGGTGCGCGTGGCGCGCCGGATCGCGGCACGCGCCTTGCCGGTGACCGCCAGCGTTTCCCAGGCCGACGGCGGCGCGGATTGCGCCTCCGAGGTCAGCACCTCGACCTCGTCGCCGTTCTGGAGCTCCGAGGACAGCGGCGCGAACTTGCCGTTGATCTTGCAGCCGACCGCACTGTTGCCGACGTCGGTGTGCACCGCATAGGCGAAATCGATCACGTTGGCGTGGCGCGGCAGCGCGATCAGCTTGCCCTTCGGGGTGAAGCAGAACACCTGGTCGTGGAACAGCTCGAGCTTGGTGTGCTCGAGGAATTCCTCGGGATTGGCGCTCTCGGAGAGAATTCCGATGGTGTGGCGCAGCCAGGCGAACGCGTTGGACTCGCGCTTGAGGTATTCGGTCGGCGAGCCCACGCCTTCCTTGTAGAAGACGTGCGCGGCAATACCGCGCTCGGCGATCTGGTCCATCGCCTCGGTGCGGATCTGGAGCTCGACGCGCTGGTTACCGGGGCCGATCACCGTGGTATGGATCGAGCGGTAGTCGTTCTGCTTCGGCGTCGAGATGTAGTCCTTGAAGCGCCCCGGTACGACCGGCCAGGTGGTATGGACGATTCCGAGCGCGCGATAGCAGGCCTCGATGTCGCTGACGACGAGGCGAAAGCCGAAGATGTCGGACAATTGCTCGAAGCCGATCGACTTGCGCTCCATCTTGGTCCAGATCGAGAACGGCTTCTTGCGACGGCCATAGACCCGCGCCCCTAAGCCCCTGTGGCGCAGATTGTTGGAGAGCTGGTCCTCGATCTCGCCGATCAGATTGCGGTTGCGCTCGGCGAGCGCGTCGAGCCGCTGCATCACGACCGAATAGGCTTCAGGATCGAGGGTGCGGAAGGACAGATCCTCCAGCTCCTCGCGCATTTCCTGCATGCCCATGCGCCCGGCCAGCGGCGCGTAGATGTCGAGCGTCTCCTCGGCGATGCGCCGGCGCGATTCCGTCGGCACGAAATCCAGCGTGCGCATGTTGTGCAGGCGGTCGGCGAGCTTGACCAGGAGCACGCGGACATCGTCGGCAATGGCCAGCAGCAATTTGCGCAGGTTCTCGGCCTGCTTGGCCTCCCGCGAGACCAGCTCGAGCCGCTTCAGCTTGGTCAGGCCCTCGACCAGCGCGCCGATCTCCGGCCCAAAGATCTGGTCGATCTCGGCCCGCGTCGCCTCGGTGTCCTCGATCGTATCGTGAAGCAGCGCGGCCACGATGGTGGCGTCGTCGAGCTTCAGGTCGGTGAGAATCGCCGCCACTTCGAGCGGGTGCGAGAAATAGGGGTCGCCCGAGGCGCGGGTCTGCGAGCCATGCGCCTTCATGGCGTAGACATAGGCGCGGTTCAGCAGGTCTTCGTTGGTATTGGGATTGTAGGACCTGACGCGCTCGACGAGGTCATATTGACGCATCATGCGCGCGCGGGGCCTGGCCGGGCGCGCGACCGGCGCAGTCGGGGCCACGGCAACCGATTCGGTTGCGGCCTGCATCTGCGTGGATCTGCGGCGCCGATATACCATGCCGTCCTGCCTTCAAACGGACCCTGAGCCGGCCCGTTGTATACATCCTAGCTCCGATCGCGCTTGTGTCCGATCAATTCGGTGACAGGGCGCAGCGCCAACCGGCAACGCTATGGTAACCACGAAAAGGTCAACAAAAGCAAAGGCCCGAACGACGGTTCGGGCCTTTGATAAGATCACAAGAAGTCGATGATCGCGACGGAGGAATTACTCGTCTTCCTCGGGCTGCTCCTCGGGCGGAGCGAGGCCTTCCAGGCCTTTCAGAAGCTCCTCCTCGGTCATGCGCTCCACGGCGACTTCGGTGTCGTCCGCGTCGACGCTGGCACCTGCGGAACCGATCAGCGGCACCGTATCCGGCTCGGGCTCATCCACCTCGACGAACTTCTGGAGCGAGTGCACCAGCTCCTCGCGGAGGTCCTCCGGCGAAATCGTCGTCTCGGCAATTTCACGCAAGGACACAACAGGGTTCTTGTCGTTATCGCGGTCAACCGTTAGTTGTGAACCGGACGAGATCATGCGGGCACGGTGGGCGGCCAGCAGGACCAAGTCAAACCGGTTGTCGACCTTGTCGATACAATCTTCTACGGTGACGCGAGCCATGGACTGTCGCTCCGTTGTGGGTGGACGAAAGATGTGGATGATTGGGGCTAGTTATAGGGGCCGGGACGGTTTCGCAAGGCTAATTTGTGATTTGGCCTCGCCAAACGGCTCTGCTACCCCCACATTAGGGCTGGGACGGGTGGTTTTCCGGGCTGCCGTTGAGGGCGGCCATGGGTCTATGCAAGTTCGCCATAACTATACCTTGATTGCCCCGACTTCTCCGGATTTGCGGTTTCGACGGGACTCAGCGGCACCTTAGAACTGCGCGGCTTGCTGTCGCCGCGCCAACAAAAAACGATCAATCACGAGCACTACGCGAGCAAACTGAATGTCACCTTCTCCTACCAACAAGATCGCGCTCTTCATCGACGGGGCCAATCTCTACGCGACGGCGAAAACTCTGGGCTTCGACATCGATTACAAGCGCCTGCTGAAGGAGTTTCAGAGCCGCGGGACGTTGTTGCGGGCGTTCTATTACACCGCCATCATCGAAGACCAGGAATACTCCTCGATCCGCCCGTTGATCGACTGGCTGGACTACAACGGCTACACCGTCGTCACCAAGGCGACCAAGGAATTCATCGACGCCTCCGGCCGCCGCAAGGTGAAGGGCAACATGGACATCGAGCTCGCGGTGGACGCCATGGAGCTCGCCGAGCACATCGACCAGATGGTGCTGTTCTCGGGTGACGGCGACTTCCGCTCCCTGGTCGAGGCGGTGCAGCGCCGCGGCGTGCGCGTCACGGTAATCTCCACCATCGCCAGCCAGCCGCCGATGATCGCCGACGAGCTGCGCCGCCAGGCCGACGTCTTCACCGACCTCGTCGAGCTGCAATCCAAGCTCGGCCGCGATCCCTCCGAACGCCCCGCCCCGCGCGACCGCGGCGAGCGTGGCGAACGCCACCACGCCCCGCAATTCCTCCAGCGCGCAACCACGATGGCGCCGAGGGGCGATGACGATTTCGAGGAGTGAGGCGGCCCGATCGAGCCGCCAGCCCCTCACCGTCGTTCCCGACCGTGACTGTCCGCTCTGCCCGCGCCTGGTCGCCTTTCGCGAGGCGAACCGTGTGCGCGAGCCGTCGTGGCACAATGCCCCGGTGCCGCCCTTCGGCGACATCACGGCGCGCCTTCTGATCGTCGGCCTCGCGCCGGGCATGCAGGGCGCCAACCGCACGGGACGGCCGTTCACCGGTGATTATGCCGGCGACCTGCTCTATGCCACGCTGATCGAATATGGTTTTGCCAAGGGCACCTATCGGGCGCGTCCCGACGACGGTCTGAAATTGGTCGACTGCCGGATCGCGAACGCGGTGCATTGCGTGCCGCCGCAGAACAAGCCGCTGCCGGTCGAGATCACCACCTGCCGCCGGTTTCTCGTCGCGAATCTAGAGACGATGCCGAACCTGCGCGCGATCGTCGCGCTCGGGCGGATTGCGCACGACAGCGTGCTCAAGCCGCTGAATCTGAAGGCCTCTCAGGCCCCCTTCAGCCACGGCGCCGTGCATCAGGCCGGCGCGTTCAAGCTGTACGACAGCTATCACTGCTCGCGTTACAACACCAACACTGGCGTGCTGACGCCGGATATGTTCCGGAGCGTGTTCGCGAAGGTGAAGGCCGACCTCGACTAGAGCACGGGCGCTCGTGCGGCCATGTGCAATGTTCAAACCGTCATCCTGAGGCGTGAGCCGTGCGGCGCGGAGCGCCGCTCGGCGAGCCTCGAAGGATGAGCGGCCGGGATACAGCCGGGCCGTCGCCCTTCGAGGCTCGCCCTGCGTTGCAGGACGAGCACCTCAGGATGACGGCGAGAGCTTTGGGCGCGCGATACCAGCCTCATCACTGCCAGGCGATTGCCCTGCCCTCATGCGGGATCATGCTTTACGCCCTGGCCGGATTAGCCTTCAGCCAGTCGAGCACGTCGCCGGCGTTCCGGTCGGGCGGAAACACCGGATAGAACACATGCGTGATCCTGGCGTCGTCGATGATCAGCGCCAGGCGCTTGATCAGCGTCAGGCCTGCGACCTCCATGGTCGGCAAATCCAGGGCGCGCGTCAGCGCCAGCTTCTCGTCCGAGAGCACCGGGAACGGCAGATGCAGGCGCGAGGCCATCTCGGTCTGGTAGTCGTTGCTCTGGGTCGAGAGGCCGAACACGTGCGAGGCGCCGGCGGCTTTCAGCTCGGCGTACAGATCGCGGAATGCACAGGTCTGGGGCGTGCAACCGCGCGCTCCCGGGATCATGTCCCAATCGTCGACCAGCGCGATCTTGCCGGGCTCGCCGGTGCGGGGATAGGCGAACACCACGGTGCGGCCACGCAGCGCCGACAGCGTGACCGACGTATCGTCGGTCGCGAGCAGGCCGATCGGCGGCAACGTCATGCCCTTGAGATGCGCGGCGCGGCCGTCATCGGCGGGCGCGGGAATCTGGCTCCAATCGACCTCGAGCAGGTTCCGTTGATTCATCGCGTCATCCCCTCGCCCGCAGCAGGCGGCCCTTCTCCCGGCTCCAGTCGCGCTTCTTCTCGGACTCGCGCTTGTCGTGCAGCTTCTTGCCCTTGGCAACCGCGAGCTGCAATTTGGCGCGCCCGCGCTCGTTGAAGTAAAGCTTGAGCGGGATCAGCGTCATGCCCTCACGGTCGACCGCGCCGATCAGCTTGTTGATCTGCTGACGGTGGAGAAGCAGTTTGCGCGGACGCTTGGGCTCGTGATTGAAGCGATTGCCCTGGAGATATTCGGGAATGGTGGCGTTGATCAGCCAGATCTCGCCGTTCTTGGAGTCGGCGTAGGATTCGGCGATCGTGCTCTTGCCATTGCGGATCGACTTGACCTCGGTGCCGGTCAGCGCAATGCCCGCTTCGATCGTGTCCTCGATGGCGTAGTTGAAGCGGGCCTTGCGATTTTCCGCCATGACCTTGATCGGACGTTCGTTCTTATCGGCCATGATGGGCAAACCTGATCGACATGCGCGCGGATTCTAACAGTTCGGATGAAGTGGGCGCGTCACTTCTTGAGGAGATCGCGGATCTCCGTCAGGAGTTCGACCTCGGCCGACGGTTTTGGCGGAGCGGCAGGGGCCGCCTCGTCCTTGCGCTTCAACGTGTTCATGGCGCGGATCACCAGGAACAGCACGAAGGCGATGATGATGAAGTTGATCGTCAGCGTGAGAAAGCTGCCCCAAGCCAGCACGGCGCCTTGCTTTTTCGCATCCGCTAAGTTGGTGGCTGTGACCTTCGCCGACAAGGGGGTGAAGTAGTTCGAGAAGTCGAGCCCGCCGGTGACGGCACCGATGATCGGCATGATCACGTCGCCGACCAGCGAGTTGACGATGGCGCCAAACGCTGCGCCGATGATGACGCCGACCGCGAGATCGACGACGTTGCCCTTCATCGCGAACTCGCGGAACTCCTTCAGCATCCGTGCGCCCTTCTCCTCGACGCTCATGAAGACTCCCCCCGACGGGCTGATGCGTCAGTTGATCAGCCCGGCGTGAATCATCGCGCTGCGCACAGCAACGCGGGTCGGCTCGGAAACCGGAACCATCGGCAGCCGCAGCGTCTCGTCCAGCTTGCCGAGCAGCGACATCGCGTACTTGATCGGCGCCGGGTTGCTCTCGATGAAGAGGTTGTTGTGCAGCGGCATCAGCTTGTCGTGGATCGCGAGCGCCGTCTTGGTGTCGCTCTTCTGCCAGGCGGCGTGGAACTCCGAGCACAGGCGGGGCGCGACGTTCGAGGTCACCGAGATGCAGCCATGGCCGCCATGGGCCATGTAGCCGATGATAGTGGCGTCCTCGCCCGAGAGCTGGTTGAAATCCTCGCCCATCGCCGCGCGCTGCTGCGACACGCGAACCATGCTGGCGGTGGCGTCCTTGACGCCGGCGATGTTCTTCAGCTCCCACAGCCGCTTCATGGTGTCGACCGACATGTCGATCACCGAGCGCGGCGGGATGTTGTAGATGATGATCGGAATGCCGATCGCGTCGTTGATCGCCTTGAAGTGCTGGTACATCCCTTCCTGGGTCGGCTTGTTGTAGTAGGGCGTGACGATCAACACGGCGTCTGCGCCCGCCTTTTCGGCGTGCTGGGAGAGCTCGACCGCCTCCTTGGTCGAGTTGGAGCCGGCGCCCGCGATAACAGGCACGCGGCCTTTGGCCTCAGCGATGCACCATTCGACGACCTTCTTGTGCTCGTCATGGCTGAGCGTCGGGCTCTCGCCGGTGGTGCCGACCGGGACGAGACCATTGGTGCCCTCGGAAATCTGCCAGTTGACCAGGGAGCGGAACGCCGCCTCGTCCAGCGCGCCGTTCTTGAACGGCGTGACCAAGGCGGTGAACGACCCCCGGAATTTCGTCTTGGCTGCCATGGACTTCCTCCGTACGCGGCGATCTCTTGAGCAAGCTCCATTCATATCGGGTCTATCCCGCCGGTAAAAGGCCCGCTTCGGTGCGGGGCTGCGTTTAGGCCGCGATTTTGCCGCGGTGCTGGTGCAAATCGGCCTGAGGTAAGCGGCTGTTGATATTTTTCTCCGCATATTCAATCAAATTCAGTCTTGAGCCACTTCACTGATTCGGGGCGACAAAACGCCGTGACCTCCTTTGCTCGTGCCGCATGGCGATCCCTAGGTCTGGCCGTGTGCCTGATGGCAGGGCTGTCGGTGGGCTGCGCCGCCCTCGCCAAGTCCAATGAGACGGCCGCGGAGACCAAGGATACCGCGAAGCCAGCCGCCAAGGGCGCCCCGAAGCCAACCACCAAGGACGCCGCAAAGGGAACCGGCAAGGACGCCGCGAAGGGCACGAGCAAAGGCGCCCCCAGCGCTCCGGCCAAGGATGCCGCGAAGAAGCCTGCCAAGGATGCCGCTGGCAAGGAACCCGCGAAGGACAAGCCGAAGCCCGCGGCAGCGATCCCCGCGCCAAAATCGCAATCCACGGCGTCCCCCAAGTCAGCACCCGCGCCGGCCGTGACCGCCACGGTCAAACCCAACGCACCGGCCGCTGCCAGACCGGTCGCCGCTCCCGTGCTGGCGCCTGCGACCCGCCAGCATGCAGCCCCGCGCAAGCCGGTCATCCCGGCCGCGCTCGCTGCGACATCGTCGACGTCGCAAGCCGACAAGGACACGCTGGAGAGCGTCATCGAGCTCGTGCGCAAGCGCAAGGCCGGTGACGCCACCAATGTCGCGGCTGGCATCTCGGATCCCGTCGCGCGAAAGCTCGCCGAATGGATCATCCTGCGCAGCGAGGACAACGGCGCGACCGTCGAACGCTATCGCGCCTTTCTCTCCGCCAATCCGAGCTGGCCGTCGCAGACCTTCCTGCGCCGGCGCCTCGAGGCCGCGATGTGGGACGACAGGCGCGACGATTCGGTCGCGTGGTCGTGGTTCGAGAACGAGTCTCCGATCTCCGCCAAGGGCCGCTTCACCCTCGCCAAGGCGATGCTGGCGCGCGGTGACCGCTCCAATGCCGAGCGGCTGGTGCGTGAGGCCTGGCGCAGTGATCCGATGTCGGAGGACACCGAGAACAACGCACTCGACCAGTTCGGCGCCCTGCTGACGCCGGGCGATCAGAAGGCGCGGATGGACACCCTGCTCTACGGCAGCGAGACCGAGGCGGCGCTGCGCGCCGCAAAGCGCCTCGGCGCCGGCTATGTCGCCCTCGCCAAGGCGCGCATCGCCGCGGTCAAGAAGGCGCCAAACGCGCGGGCGCTGCTCGATGCGGTACCGCGCGAGCTGCACAGCGATCCCGGCTTCATCTTTAGCAAGATCCAGCTCTTGCGCCGCGAGGAGAAGTTCGCCGAGGCCGCCCAGCTGATGCTGTCCGCCCCCAAAGATACGGGGCGCCTCCACAATCTCGACGAATGGTGGATCGAGCGGCGCCTGCTGGCGCGCAAGATGATCGACACCGAGGAATTCCGCAGCGCCTATCTGATCGCGCGCGACGCCGCCCTGCCTTCGCGCGACATCTACAAGACCGAGCAGGAGTTCACCGCCGGGTGGATCGCGCTGCGCTTCCTCAACGACCCCGCGACCGCCGCCCAGCATTTTGCCCGCATCGGCGTCGGCAGCGTCAACCCGACCACGCTGGCGCGCGCCGGCTATTGGCAGGGCCGCGCCGCGGAAGCGATGGGCCGCCAGCAGGAGGCGCGCAACGCCTATGCCCGCGCAGCCGAGCAGTCGACCAGCTATTACGGCCAGCTCGCGCGCGCAAAGCTCAGCCTGCCGCAGATCGAGCTCAACAGCCAGCCGCGCGGGCGCGGCGCCGAGCGGCTCGAGATCGTGCGCGCCGCGCAACTGCTCTACGAGCTCGACGAGCGCGAGCTCGCGGTGCCCATGCTCGCCGACATGGGCGAGAACGGCGATCCCGAGGCGCTTGCCGGCCTCGGCGAGCTCACCCAGCGCTACAGCGATGCGCGCGGCATGTTGCTGGTCGGCAAGGCCGCGCTCAACCGCGGCCTGCCGTTCGACTTCTACGCCTACCCCATCAATGGCATTCCGCACTTCACGCCGATTGGCCCCGAGGTCGAGCGCAGCATCGTCTACGCCATTGCCCGGCAGGAGAGCGCGTTCAATCCGTCGGTGGTCTCGCCGGCCCAGGCATACGGGCTGATGCAGGTGACGCCGGATGCCGCTCGCTATGTCTGCAAGCGCCACGGCGCGACCTACGATCTCGGGCGGCTGAAGAACGATTCGGTCTACAACGCCACGCTCGGCTCGGCCGAGCTCGGCGGACTGCTCGAGGATTATCGCGGCTCCTACATCATGACCTTCGCCGCCTACAATGCCGGCCGCGGCAGCGTGAAGAAGTGGGTCGAACGTTACGGCGATCCCCGCGACCCCAAGGTGGACGCGGTCGATTGGGTCGAGCTGATTCCATTCTCCGAGACGCGCAACTACGTGCAGCGGATCATGGAGAACCTGCAAGTCTACCGCGCTCGCTTCGGCGGCGGCACCCGCCTGCAGATCGAAGCCGATCTGCGCCGCGGCGCCGGAAGCGTCGAATAGCAGCACACGCCAGGTAAGGTTGCGGCGGAGGTGCCGTCGGGCCTGAAGGCGCCGCGCGCGACACGATCGCCCCATCCCGATTCAACGAGGCGGCCCCACCTACTCCGTTATTGCGGGATGTATTGCGGGATGCGTGCGAAGCATGAAGGGCCAGGAACCCATCGGGCCGCACGCTCTGTGGCGGAATGGATTCCGGGCTCGCCCTTCGGGCATCCCGGAATGACGATCGGAGTCTGCGGACAGCGCCCACACCTACTCCGCCATTTCCGGGATGCGCGTGAAGACCGCGGCAACAACCCAAGACCCCCGCCGCGGCCAGGTCGGTCAGCGCCATCGCGTCGTCAACAAGCGCACATGACAAAGAAAGAACCCCGGCGGTTTCCCGCCGGGGTTCTCATTCAGGTCGTTAGACCGAACTTACCAGTTGCGCTGAGCGCGGAGGAGCAGGGTGATGGTGTCCTGATCCTTCAGCTCGTAGAGCGCGGTCGGCTTGGCGGTCACGCCGGAGGGGGTAACACCAACCGTACCGGTGTACTTCTGGTCAACGCGGGTCCAGGCGAGGTCAGCCGAGAACGTCAGGTTCTTGACCGGCGTCCAGCGAGTGATGATACCCGCCGAGTACACGGAGAAGTCCGGGTTGCAACCCGTCACACCGGCCACAGCCGCCCCCGTGACGAACACGCCACCGACGCCGCAGATCGTGGTCTTAGCCAGGGTACCGAACTGGGCCTGAGCGTAGGCACCGTAGATCGAGGTGTTCCAGTACGGATCCCAGTTGTGGGTGTACGCACCACGGAAGCCCCAGGTCTTGACGGTTTCCTGCGAGCTGCCGGTCACGAACACCGTGTCCGGAGCGTTGGCGAAACCGACGCTCTGGTAGGCGATGCCCGAGCTGCCGAACATCGAGTAGCTGCTGCCCGCGAGGTTCTGGAAGTTGTAGCGGGTCGCACCGTCGGTATAGACGCCCTGGACGTTGATCGTGTCACCCGCGCCGGTCGGGATGTTCTTGATCGACAGAGCGAGCTGAACCGCCCAACCCCACTTGTCGTCGGGGTGGCCAGTGGGCTCGGTCGCGCCGTAGTAGGCAACGTGGTTGTCCTTCGCAGCAACCGACGCCTGGAACAGACCCCAAGCCTGGTCGACGCGAATCTGACCGACGAGGTTCGGCGAACGCGAACCGCCGATGGCGTTGGAGCCATACGAACCACCAACAATGCCAGCCACCGAAGCGCCGCTCATGTTGAGGTTGCCGGCCTGCATGTAAGCAGTCGGGTCTTCAGCCGAGAACGACGCCGTGATGCCCTGACCGAAGTCAGCAGTGTAGCTGAACTGGGTGATACCAGTGACCGTGCCGCTGCCGCCGACGAGACCGTCGTAGTTGTTGCCGGGATAGTTGGTCCAGGGCGCGTCGAACTGCGACACGGCCTTACCCATCGTGAAGCCGGCGAACTGGATGAAGGCGTAGTACACGCCGAGCGAACCGCCCGAGGTACCGCCGTCAGTCGGGTTGATCGTCGAACCAACGAGCGCCGGAGTGGCACCGGAGGTGTTGAGGCCCAGCGCGGCGCTGTAGACCGTCGAGCCGGTCGCACTGCCGCTGCCGGAATAGTTGCCGGTCGTCCAGGAGAACACGCCGTCGAAGAAGGTACGGACGACGCCGTACTCGGTCGCGGTGCGCGTGTCGATGTTGAGATCTTCACGAGCGCGCATCGTGTAGTAGTTCGTCAGACGGTTGCGCGCACCGTTGTTCGTGGTGAACTGGCCGTTGTAGTCCGAGTTCGTGTTCAGCGCGACTTCAGCGCGCAGATAACCACCCAGCTTGATGCAAGTGTCAGTGCCCGGGATGTAGTAGAATCCAGCACCGTACAGGGAGCAGATCTTCACGTATTCGACCGCCTTGGCCTTCACGGGGAGATCGGCTGCCTGCGCTCCGCCCACGGCGATCAGACCCGCCGCTGAGCCGAGCAAAAGGCTCTTAACCAACTTCATGTTAAACCTCCAAGTTGCTCTTCAGGGAAGGTCACTGACCGGACGGCCAATTCCCCAACCCCCTCTAAATCACCGCTTTGGGCCCCTTCGCGCCTTCGGACACACCCGCATGAACGCGAGGGACTTAAGCGAACGACCTAAACGGGACGACCTCGGGATGCCCCCCTCCGTCGCTTAGTCACAATTACCGAACGTCCTTGCACACACAACAACAGAACGCTTCGAAACGGGCCGATGAAGCGTGTTTTCCGACGGGTGTTGCACAAATAACACGCAGATGTGATCAAACCGCCCTCGCAACATATTGTTTACATTGACGTTTTTAGAGTGGTTCCATTTGCCATCAAAGTTCCCCACATGAGGCGCCGCAGCCGAGATCTCAGCCCGGAGCCGCTTTGACGCGCTCGAATCGTGGAATCAGAAAGGAGACTCAACGTGCAGGCATCAATCGCCTCCGCGCCTCCAGCCTGACGCAAGCCCGGTCACTGCGACGCCTCAGGGGGCGCGGCAAGCACTCTTAATGGAGGCGGGGATGATTGGGACGGACCGGCAGCCGAGCGAGCCAAGACGCAGGGATCCCGACTTTCCATCAGCCCCTCTCGCGTAGCATTGAATTTCCTAGCAAATTCGGCTTCCGACACGAGCAAGGATGTCCTTCTACGCGGATCATCCCCGCGTCATGTGCCAGATGTTCCAGCCTTGGATCTGCTCTCGCAGCGCCACACTCTCGCCCGAGAACAAACCCGTTTGCTTCGAAAATCACTGGGAATATTCGAGCGAAAACACACGCTTCCAAATTGACCGCCCCAAGTAATTAGAGGCATAAGGCTCGCACCGGAGAGGTGGCCGAGTGGCTGAAGGCAACGCTTTGCTAAAGCGTCATACGGTCTCAAGCTGTATCGAGGGTTCGAATCCCTCCCTCTCCGCCACCCAGCAGCGGAATCAATCAAGCTCTCTGCGTTCTTTCGCCTGAAAGCGATCGTGACGCCGGCGCGAAAGCCTGGCGCAAGGATGAACGCGGCGGGCCCAGCTCGATTCGCATGCTCCTTATATATGTGTGCACGCACCTAGATACTGGATCGCCATATCCGCCAATACGACGGCGATATCAGCACAGCCTCGTCGGCCCAAACATTGAACCAGGCGCCGCCCTTGCGCCGGTATGGAAACGACCAGGGCAAAATTCCCATCTTGTGCAGACGCCCGAGTTCCAGATCGCACTCATCGGGAGCGATCTGAATCGGTAGCCATCGTCCATTCGTGTCTTGGCCGCCCCTGCCGTCGGGTCTTATGCGGCGGCACAGCGCGGAAACTTGATTCAGCGCAACCGGGCCCACCCGTGCAAATGCGGGGCCAGACGCGCCTCTCATCTCAGTGCGCGGTGACCCAGGCCCTCGCCTCGCGCTGCGCGACCGAGATCTCGGCATCCGACATCTGCCCGGCGACTTCCTGGCGCAGCGCTACGGCGTCCTTGCGGCCCTTCAACGCGGCGAGGTTGAACCATTTGTGCGCGGCGACGAGATCGACGATCCCGGAGCGGCCGCTCGCCCAATAGATCCCGCGCTCGAACAGCACGTCCGACAGCGCGCTCGCGTCGACCGGCGTTGCCGTCTCCAGATCGAAAGTACCCTGAAACATCACGCATCCCCTTTATTCTTATGCCGTCTCGTTCCCCCGAGCGCGGCTCCCGTCCAACTGCGACTTGCATGATCCCTTTCTGGGACCGTGCGCTGTTCAACTCATCCCCCATGCCGTTTGCCGGCTTGTTGGAGGCGATGATGGCGGGCAAATTTGAATGGCAGTTTAAGTATCGCGATGAAGCAGACGTAAACGCGAGCGCGCGGCATGAGCGCGCAGAATTCGAAAAGTCCCTGGTTCGCAGGCACTTCTGCGATTCGTCAGATTCTGTTTACCCCGGGATTTTGGGACATCGATAACCATCGCGCGCGGACGGATGCGCGGCGTGGCGTATCGCGAGCGGCTTATCGTCGTCACCTGCGCAGGTGACCCAGTATTCCGACAGACAGTAGTCATCCCCCGAGAAGCCGCGGCGTACTGGATCGTCCGGTCGAAGCCGGGCGATGACACCGCGAATGGGGATACTGCGTGCGAGCAATGGAATCAGGGCCGCAGCCCTCGCCTGCTCCAAGGCAGAACACCGACGTCAGTGCGCCGACGTCGCGGTCAGATCAGCAATGTCGGGGGGAAAGGGATGCCGGCAATGCCCCGGCTTCAAGAGAACGAGGGCGTCGGCGAACACGTCAGGACCAGATTTCACATTGGCCCGAAGGCCTCTCGTGAAATTGCGGAGCCCCCAAGAAAGAGAACCGCACCGAACGAAGAAAACTCGTTTCTTCTGCCGGACCGCAAAAGAGAACGGTCCGACCGTTGACCTGATGTCTCGCCGACACCCTCTATCGTCGACCAGAACCTCTAGGAGGCGCTGATGACGAGCCGGCTATCGGGAGCCGGCAACTTCAGAAGCGAAGTTACTTCTTCTTCTTCGCGACCTTGCGGGTCTTCTTCGCAGTCTTCTTCACTGCGCTCTTCGCCTTCTTCGCCTTCTTCGCTTTCTTGGCCATGTTGCCCTCCGATGTGTGAGATGGCTTTAATCGCTGCGTGCACTCGGGGATCGAATGCACTTCATCCCGAATACACCAACACGAAGAAAAAAACAGCTTCTCGCTTAAAGAAGTGTTGACGCAGCAAGGCGTGTGCGCTTGGCGAGCACGACGCAGGCGCTTCGCGTGGCGTGCGGTTGCGATCGCGCAGAGTGATCGCATCGTCGATGTTCGCGAACGACGCGATTGCACAAAAACACTATGCAGCAAGTATTTTTTCGCACGCGCGCATCGCGTGCGATCAACGCGATGATGCGCATCGACAATCGCGCGATCGCCTCGCGAAAGCGTTTCGCGGACTCTGAGTCGCGAGTTTTGGCAACGAAAATATTTTCATGCTTAACGGCGCGAGCGCTCGTCGGAGCGTGCGCAAGGCGCCGTTTTGGGCGAATCGCGCGGCGGCGATTCGGTCGCCGCCTCGCTGTCGATCGGGATGAAGTTTGCCGTTCGAGGATGCGCGCGAGCGTCGCACCGAGAGCCGAAAGCGAGGCGACGAAACGTGTCCGTCACCTCGTTCGAACGCGTGACGCTAGACGCCGAGCTTGGACTTGAGCAGGTCGTTGACGCTCTGCGGGTTGGCCTTGCCGCCGGACGCCTTCATCACCTGGCCGACGAACCAGCCGAGCGACTGCGGCTTGTCCTTGACCTGCGCCGCCTTGTCGGGATTGGCCGCGATGATGTCGTCGACCACCTTCTCGATCGCCGAGAGGTCGGTCACCTGCTTCATGCCGCGGCTTTCCACCAGCGCGCGGGGATCGCCGCCCTCCTGCCAGACGATCTCGAACAGGTCCTTGGCGATCTTGCCGGAGATCGTGCCCTCGCCGATCAGGTCGATGATCGCAGCCAGCTGCCCGGCATTGACCGGAGAAGCCGTAATATCCCGGCCTTCCTTGTTGAGACGGCCGAACAGCTCGTTGATCACCCAGTTCGCCGCCATCTTGCCGTCGCGGGCACGGTTGGCGAGCTTGTCGAGCACCGTCTCGTAGAACACCGCGCTCTCGCGCTCGGCGACGAGCACGCTCGCATCATAGGCCGACAGGCCGAAATCGGCGACGAAGCGCGTCTTCTTCTGGTCCGGCAGCTCCGGCAGCTTCGCTTTCAGCTCCTCGACGAATTCCTGGCTGAACTCCAGCGGCAACAGGTCGGGATCGGGGAAGTAGCGATAGTCGTGAGCCTCTTCCTTCGACCGCATCGAGCGCGTCTCGCCCTTGTTGGGATCATAGAGCCGCGTCTCCTGATCGATCTCGCCGCCATCCTCGAGGATCTCGATCTGGCGTCGCGCCTCGTACTCGATCGCCTGGCCGATGAAGTTGATCGAGTTCATGTTCTTGATCTCGCAGCGGGTGCCGAGCGGCCCGCCGGGCTTGCGCACCGAGACGTTGACGTCAGCGCGCAGAGATCCCTTCTCCATGTCGCCGTCGCAGGTGCCGAGATAGCGCAGGATCGAGCGCAGCTTGGTCACGTAGGCCTTGGCCTGCTCGGCATCGCGGATGTCGGGTTTTGACACGATCTCCATCAGCGCGACGCCGCAACGGTTGAGGTCGACGTTGGACATGGTCGGCGACCGGTCGTGCAGCAACTTGCCGGCATCCTGCTCCAGATGCAGCCGCTCGATGCCGATCGTGACGCTGCGGCCGCCGTCGAGCTCGACCAGCACCTCGCCCTCGCCCACCACCGGCGATTTGTACTGGCTGATCTGGTAGCCCTGCGGCGAGTCCGGATAGAAATAGTTCTTGCGGTCGAACACCGAGCGCAGATTGATCTTGGCGTTGAGACCGAGTCCCGTCCGGACAGCCTGCCTGACGCATTCCTCGTTGATCACAGGCAGCATGCCCGGCATTGCGGCGTCGACCAGCGACACGTGGCTGTTCGGCTCGCCGCCGAATGCAGTCGAAGCGCCCGAGAACAGCTTCGCATTCGACGTCACCTGGGCATGGATCTCCATGCCGATGACCATCTCCCAATCGCCGGTGGCGCCTTTGAGAAGCTTGTGCGATGCCGTGCTCATGTCGTGCTCCCGAGCAGCGTGGCAGCGATCCGCTCCCACTCCGCTTCCAATGAATCCTTTGCCGTCGGCTGGCCGGCCTGGCGATACCAGTAGCCGGCATTGCCGAGATCGCCTTCGACGCGGTGCAAGTATGCGTGCACCCAGGCCGCCTCGCGGCTGCTCTCGTCCTGGACGATCTTGTGCGCGCGGTCCCAGTCGCCCCTCGCCGCCCACCAGAGGCCGGCCAGCGGCGCGCTCAGCTCCGGCGCGGGCGCCGCGCCGTCGAGGCTCGCGATGAAATCAGCGACATTCACCACCACCTCGCGGGCGTGAAGCGGCCGGCGGCCTGCTCGATCACCTCGCCGAGCGAGAACAGCGTCTCCTCGTCGAAGGGCCGTCCGATCAGTTGCAGGCCGAGCGGCAGGCCCTGCGCGTCCTTGCCGGCGGGCACGGCGATGCCGGGCAGGCCCGCCATGTTCACGGTGACCGTGAAGATGTCGTTGAGGTACATCTCGACCGGATCGGCTCCGCCCTTCTCGCCGATGCCGAAAGCAGCCGAGGGCGTCGCCGGCGTCAGGATCGCATCGACGCCTCTCGCGAAACAGTCCTCGAAATCCCTCTTGATCAGCGTGCGCACCTTTTGCGCGCGCAGATAATAGGCGTCGTAATAGCCGGCCGAAAGCACATAGGTACCGATCATGACACGGCGCTTCACCTCCGCGCCAAAGCCCTCGGCGCGGGTGTTCTCGTAGAGCTCGATGATGTTCTTAGCCGACTCGCGCAGGCCGTAGCGCACGCCGTCATAGCGCGCGAGGTTGGAGGAGGCCTCGGCCGGCGCCACGATGTAGTAGGCCGGCAGCGCATATTTCGTGTGCGGCAGCGACACCTCGACCAGCTCGGCGCCGGCGCTCCTGAGCCAGTCGGCGCCCGATTGCCAAAGCTTCTCGATCTCCGCAGGCATGCCGTCGAGGCGGTACTCCCGGGGAATGCCGATCTTCATACCCTTCACCGACTTGCCGATCGCAGCCTCGTAATCCGGCACCGGGATGTCGACCGAGGTCGTGTCCTTCGGGTCATGGCCCGCCATCGAGCGCAGCAGCATCGCGGCATCGCGCACGCTGCGCGCGATCGGACCGGCCTGGTCGAGCGAGGAGGCGAAAGCGACGATGCCCCAGCGCGAGCAGCGGCCATAGGTCGGCTTGATGCCGACGGTTGCGGTGAACGCCGCCGGCTGGCGGATCGAGCCGCCGGTATCGGTTGCGGTGGCGCCCATGCACAGCAGCGCCGCCACGGCCGAGGCCGAGCCGCCGGACGAGCCGCCCGGCACCAGTGTGGTGTTGCTGTCGTCGCGCCGCCAGGGATTGCCGACGGGCCCGAAGCACGAGGTCTCGTTCGACGAGCCCATCGCGAACTCGTCATTGTTGAGCTTGCCGAGCATCACCGCGCCGTCGCGCCAGAGCTGCGACGTGACAGTCGACTCATAAGTCGGCACGAAAGTGCCGAGGATTTTTGAGCACGCCGTGGTGCGCACGCCCTTGGTCGCGAACAGATCCTTGATGCCGAGCGGGATGCCGGCGAGCGGGCCGGCATCGCCCTTGGCGATCCTGACGTCGGCCTCGCGCGCCATCGTGCGCGCCTGGTCGGGCGTCTCCATCACAAAGGCATTGAGCACGCGCGCGGCCTCGATCGCGCTCAGATGCGCGTCGGTCAGCTCGAGCGACGTGAAAGTTTTTGCCGCGAGACCCTTGCGGGCCTCGGCGAGCGTCAGCGATGTCAAATCGGTCATTTATTGATCGGGCTGCAGAAGAACGGAGACAGGGTCTTGTCGTTGGCCGGGTCGTCTTTTTTGGCAGCGGCTTTCGCGGCAGCCTCGATCTCGTCGAGCACGGCATTGACGGCGACATCGGGATCGGCGGCCTTGCCCTGCCGCTCCATCTTGTCGAGGTAATTCATGTAGGCCTGATAGGCCTTCTCATCGTCGCATAGCAGGCACATCGGACAGCGTCCTAAGACTCTTTACTTTGACGCGTTTTCTTCACGCGAACCGGCTTCCACTTCGCTCGAAAACGCTATGCTACTCGACGACCTTCGGCACCAGGAAGAAGTGACCTTCGGTCGCGGGCGCGTTGGCAACGATATCGTCGGCGATCTCGCCGTCATTGACCACGTCCTGCCGCTTCTTCATCTGCGTCGGGGTCACCGAGGTCATCGGCTCCACGCCCTCGACATTGACCTCCGAGAGCTGCTCGACAAAGGCGAGCATGGCATTGAGCTCGCCCTGCAGATGCGGAACCTCGTCCTCGGAAACCGCAATGCGCGCCAGATGCGCGATGCGGCGGACGGTAGCGGCGTCGACGGACATTATATAAGGCCTCTCACGGCAAATCCTACGTGCCGTATAGCAGAGGCCGGTTTTGCGCCGCAACCGGCGCTTCCCACCTATCCGGCCAGCGCCTTCAGGCGGGCCAGCGCCGATTTGGCGAGATCGCGGGTCAATTCGGCCGCAGGGACCTCACGGCCCAGGGCAATCGCCTGTCCCGCCCAAAGATTGGTGAAATCCACCCTGCCCTGCTTTTCGGCAGCGGCCTTCAGCGGCCCCAGCGCGGTCGCGGCATGGGGAAAGGGAGGCGCATCCGGCGAGACCGGCCCCGCCTCGCGCATCAGGCGGTTCTGCACGCCGCGCGCCGGCCGGCCGGTCATGACATTGGTGATGACGGTGGACTCGTCGTCCGCCTCGGCGAGTGCCTTGCGGCCTCCCGGCGCGACCTTGGATTCCGGACAGCGCAAGTAGGCGCTGCCGATCTGCACGCCGGAGGCACCGAGCGCGAAGGCCGCGGCAATGCCGCGCCCGTCCGCAATGCCGCCACATGCGATCACCGGTACCTTCACGGCATCGGCGACCTGCGGCACGAGCGCGAAGGTGCCGGGCTGCTCGGCGATTTTGTCGGTCAGGAACATGCCGCGATGGCCGCCCGCCTCGGCGCCCTGCGCGATCACCGCGTCGACGCCGCGCTCTTCCAGCCAGACCGCTTCCTTCACCGTCGTCGCGGAGGAAATGATGAGGCAGCAGGCCGCCTTGACGCGCCTCAGCAGCGTTTGCTCCGGCAGGCCGAAATGGAAGCTGACGACTTCCGGCTTCAGCTCCTCGACGACCTCGCAGAACGCCGCATCGAATGGCGCGCGGTTCGCAGCAGTGATCGGCGCTGAGGGATCGAGACCATGCTCGGTGTAATAGCCCGCGAGCCGCTGCTTCCAGCGCGCATCGGCTTCCGTCGTGAGCTCGACCGGCGTGTGGCAGAAGAAGTTCATGTTGACCGGCGCCTTCACGCGCTGGCGGATGAGACCAACCTGCTCGCGCGCCTTCTCCGCCGAGATCATCGCACACGGCAGCGAGCCCAGCGCTCCGCCTTGCGCAGCCGCAATCACCAGCTCCGCATCCATCACGCCCGCCATCGGCGCCAGCACGATCGGGAATTCGGTCTTGAAGAGATCGATCAGTCGACGGTCAGGCCACATGGTTTGTTCTCTCTCGTTGGTCCTTACCCTCCCCTGGAGGGGGAGGGTCGATCGCGCGTAGCGCGAGCGGGGTGGGGTGACGGTCTCTCCGCAGAGAAATTGCTCGTGTGGAGAGATCACCCACCCCGCTAGGCATTCCGCTTCGCTACATGCGTAGCGACCCTCCCCCTCCAGGGGAGGGTAAAAAGTCTACGCCGCTGTCACCGAATTTCTCCGCCCGGCAAGCAACTGCTCGGCCTCAACCACAATCCGCTCGACGATCTCCGCCGCGGGTGGAATATCATGGATCAGCCCGACCGCCTCGCCCGCGATCACGGCCGCGACATCGAAATTGCCGGCGGCCTTTGCCGCCGCATACTCGGCCGCGACCGCGGCGACATTCTGCATCAGCTCGACCTCGCGCCCGATCCAGAGCCGCGCGTGGTCGTTGACAAGGCACCGTCCCGTGAACGGCGCCGGCCAGACATTGTTGCGGGACAGATCGAAGATGATGCCGCGCAGCGTCGAACCACTGTTCGCCGCGCAGATGCGCCGCTTGGCCTCCTCCGCGCCGTCGGCCTCCTGGCTCGCATAGAAACGCGTGCCGAGCAGCACGCCGCTCGCGCCGAGCATCATCATGGCGGCGAGCCCGCGCCCGTCGGCGATTCCGCCGGCCGCCACCACGGGAACGCGCCCCGCGGCGAGATCGACGATGGCAGGCACGAGATCGATCGTGGAGCGCGAAGCACCATGACCACCCGCCTCCGTCCCTTGCGCGATCAGGATGTCGGCGCCGGCATCGAGCGCCTGTAGCGCCATCGCCTCGTCCTGCACCTGGCAGATCAGGCGCGCGCCGGCAGACTTGATCTTTGGCGCGAACGGCGCGGGATCGCCGAACGACAGCATGATCGCGGATGGTTTTGCGCCGAGCGCCACGTCGAGAAGCTCGGGCTTTCTCGCGAGGCTCCATGTGATGAAGCCGATCCCGAACGATGCACGCAGACCAGCGAGCTTCGCCGTTTCCTGCTCCAGCCACGCCCGCTCGCCATAGCCGCCGCCGAGAATGCCGAAGCCGCCGGCGCGGCTCACGGCCGAGACCAGCCGGCTGCCGGCAATGACATCCATCGGCGCCAGCAGGATCGGATGCTTGATCTCCAGCAGCGTGGTCAGCGGCGTCACAATCGGCATGGCTCCTCCCCGATCTGGACAGCGAGACTAGGCGCGGCTAGCATTCTCGAAAAATGAATTGTTACGAACGCTGCCATCTCAGAAGCGGAACGACGCCATGGAACTCAGCGACCTCAAGACCTTCGCCGCCGTTGCCCGCACCGGCGGCATCACCCGCGCCGCCGAAGAGCTCAACACCGTGCAATCGAACGTCACCCAGCGTGTGAAGGCATTGGAGGCGGAGATCGGCACGCCGCTGTTCGAGCGCCACAGCCGTGGCATGACGCTGACCGGCGCTGGCAAGCGCCTCCTCCCCTACGCGCAAAAGATGGCGGCGCTGTCGCGCGAAGCCTTGCTCGCCGCGCGCGACGATGGCGAACCGAAAGGACCGCTCGCGATCGGCTCGATGGAGACAACGGCAGCCGTGCGATTGCCGCCGCTGCTCGCCGATTTCCACCGCCGCTTCCCGGCCGTGCGCCTCTCCCTGCGCACCGCAACCACGGCCGACCTCGTCGCCGGCGTGCTCGAACGCACGCTCGACGGTGCCTTCGTCGCAGGCCCGATCGCACATGCCGATCTTACCGCGACCAGTGCCTTCCGCGAGGAGCTTGTGCTGGTCAGCGCACGACGCTGGGCTTCGCTCGCCGAGCTGCGCGCCGGCACGCCGGAGTCAGGCCCGACCGCACTGGTTTTCCGCACCGGCTGCACCTACCGTCAGCGGCTAGAGCAGGTGTTCGTCGAGTTCGGCTGGCCGTCGGCCGCACGCTTCGAGCTCGGCACGCTCGACGGCATGATCGGCTGCGTCGCTGCCGATATGGGCGTGACGCTGCTGCCGCGCGCCGTCGTGGAGCGCAGTGCGATGAACGGCAGTGTCTCCATCCACACGCTCAGCCCGTCGCATGCCCGCGCGGAGACGCTTTTCATCCAGCGCAGCGCCGGACATCAATATAGCGCGCTTCAAGGCTTTGTCGCGTGCCTGAAGAAGGACGAGGACGTCATCGCGGCCTGACGCGACGCAAACGTTCCACGTCACGAAATTCGTCACAAATCTATCGCGTTTGAATTGATCCGCGCTGCGTTCTGCCATCGCAGCGCAGCACTTCGAAAAGCTTTGAAGCCCGCGCTCCTTCTACGTTAGGATGAGCGACTGGCCAGCGCGAAACCATAGACGAAGCCAAAACATCGGGAGGATTATCGATGCGCAATACGCTCGTGTTGTGCTGTGTCGCCGCGTTGTCGGCGATTTCAGGAACTGCAAGCGCACAGGACTGGACCAAATCGAAATGGGGGCCGAACGATGAGATCGGTGCCGCCAATTACATGACGCCCGAGCTGGTGGTGAAGGCGGCGTCGCTGGTGAAGACCGGTAAGACCTATGCCCTTGGCATTCCCGTCACGCCGCAGACGCCCGCTTATCCGCCGCGCACCTTCAAGCTCACCATCGTGCAGCCCGGACAGGCCGGCAGCCCGGGTCTCGGTCCGAACAAGGCCACCTATAACGACGACATCCTCGACACCTGGGTCGGCATCGGCAGCCAACTCGACGGGCTCGGCCATCTCGGCGTCGAGCACGTCTATTATAACGGCAACAAGCTCGCCGATTTCGCCGATCCCAACGGGCTGAAGAAGCTCGGCATCGAGAAGGTGCCACCCATGGTCACGCGCGGCGTGCTGCTCGACATGGCCGCCTATTTCAAGACCGACGTGGTGAAGGAAGGCACCGCCTTCAACGTCAAGGAGATCGAGGAAGCCGCCAAGCAGCAGAACGTCGAGATCCGCCAGGGCGACGTCGTCATCTTCCACACCGGCTGGCTCAGCCTGATCGGCAAAGACGACAAGCGTTACTCGGCCGGCGAACCAGGTCTCGGCGTCGAAGGTGCGAAGTACTTGACCGGCAAGGGCGTCGTCGCAGTCGGTGCCGACACCTGGGGTCTCGAGGTGCTGCCGTTCGAAGGCAAGACCGTGTTCGAGGTGCACCAGATCCTGCTCGCGATGAACGGGACCTACATCCTCGAAAACATGGACACCGCCGCGCTCGCCAGAGACAAGGGCTACGAATTCCTGTTCGTGCTGGGACAGCCGCGCTGGACCGGCGGCGTGCAAGCGATGATCAACCCGATCGCGATCCGCTGACCCCTGCTCGGAGGAAGCCGGGTGAGGTCTTGCAGTATGCCGATAAGAACGCGCTGCTGCCCTCACCCGGATGCCGCGCCGTGCCGCTACTCTGCAGGACCATCGCATATGGCGTTGTGGAGCGGCCTGAGCGCCCGCCTCGTCCTTCGAGACGACCCGCTCCGCGGGTCTCCTCAGGATGAGGCTCGTCGGCATCGGCGTTCGTTGAAGCCGCCGCCGCGCACTCCGTCCTCATCCTGAGGAGCTCGCCGCAGGCGAGCGTCTCGAAGGATGGAGCAGGGCAATCACTCTCAAACGCGATTGCACTGCCCTGCTCCGTGAGGCAAAGTCCTAGATCCGAATATCCTCATAGGATTCGATCCGCCGCGGGCCGACCGAGGTCGCCTCATGCGAGTCTGCGTCGGCGAGATTGCCGAAGTCGAGCTTGGTCAATTTCGCGAGGTCCGCGGCCGAGACCTGGAAGACGCTGACGTCCTCCTCGGACATCCGCTCGAGCAGATCCGCCTCCTGGATGCGGTCGATCTCCATGACCTGCTTTCGCTGGCTCATCAGGAATGCCGCCGCCTTGAGCGCGTCGTCATCCTCGTTGCGGCGGATCAGGATCTTCCAGAAATATTTCGGGATTTGAACGCCGCCGAAGCTCGGATCCTTGTGCGGCCGGCCGGCCGGATTGGGCAGATCGGATCCGTCGGCATCCGGTCCGTCGAACACCGGACCGTTCATGACGATGCCCTTCTCCTCGCCTTCGAGCAGGACATCGCGCGTGTAATCTTCCAATCCCGCCCAGAGCTGCTTGCCCTGATTGAACGAGAAGAATTGCGGCGAGCAATTGGTGAAATGGAAGGAATCGTCGCCATGCTGCTTGGCCGCGGCGACGGTGTCGCCCCAGGTCGCATCGAGGCGGCGCACGAGATGACCGCGGTCGAACGGATTCTTGCTGCGGTCGGCCTCGAAAGTGGCCTGCTTTCGGTAGAACTCATCACCGATCTGGGCATCGTCGTCGATGCGCGGATCGCGCAGCCAGGAATCGCCTTCCCGCTTGCCGACGTCCTGCTGCTCGCCGCCGTCGATATTGACACAACTGAAGAAGGCGAGCTTGCGCGCCTTGTTCATGACGACGCTGTAGTTGAAATATTTCAGCTCGGACTGCTTGGAGCTTCCCTTCAGCATCGCGATGTGGGACCTGAGGGCGGCCGGGATCTTCGGCAAGGGCACTGCGAACTTGCCGGTGCCCAGGAAATTCGCCTTGTATCCGGGACGCGATTTCAGCGTGCTCTGATCGATATGCACGGCCTCCATGGGCAGGCCGTTCTTCGCACTGATGTGAGGCAAGAGGCCCGCCGGTGGGGCGATCAAGGGCTTGCTGCCGTTCTGCATCCCGCCGTTCGGTGCTCGTCCGTTACCTCCCGCCGGTCCCGGCACGGGCGGGAGCGGAGGCATCGGAATTTCCGTCCTGAACATCGGCAATGGCACGCGGATCGGAACGACGAGCGAGGTCCCGTCAAGGGATTGCTCGACCCAGGCGTTGGCACCGAAAGCAGGCGGCGCGGAGGCCGGCGGCCGGACTTTCGCGACCTCGTCCCGGACCGGCGGTTCCTCCTCGTCGAGCACCGGCCTGATCAAGGGATGAGATCCAACCGCAACCTTGAGATCGGCGACGATCGCACTGATCCGGATGCCTTCGTTGGCGATCCAGTCGATCGAGGATTCGTCCATCGACGGCTTCCACACCTTGCCGTCCTTGGTCAGGGTGCGGCCCTGCCCATCCTTCCGGGGAACGCCACTGTGGTGCAGCGCGACCACCTGCCAAAAGCGGTTGAACGCCGGCGACCCTGACGACCCGGCGGTCGTATCGGTGTTGTACCAGAGGAAGTCGCCGACATATTTGAGCATCTTGTTCTCGCGGACGCAGACCTGCTTCATCTGCCCGCTGGGATGCTGGATGATGGTGAGATACTCGCCCGGGTCTGCCTTGCCGGGCGCGCCGCTCAGCGGCAGCCATCCCCAATCCTCGAGCTCCTCGTGGCCTGACAGCGAGGTCGGCGCCACGGCAACGATCGAGAAATCCAGCCTGTCGTTGGTGTAGAAGAATTTGCCCGGCTCGAATCCGAATCGCACCGGCACACGCTCCTGTCCCGAAACGTCCAATTCGTAATTGAAATCGGCGATCGAATTGGCTGCGTCGGCCGGCCTGCCGAAGACATGATGGTTCGTCAGCAGCAGGCCGGGGCCGATCAGAAAGCCCGAGCCATAGCCGAGCAGATTCGACTTGAGGTCCCTGAGCTGAATGCGGCAGACCGAGCGCGAGGCGGCCGTCCCCTTGGCGAGATAATTGATGCTGTCGAGATCATTGCCCTGGAGGATCCGCTCCAGGCCGATCTCGGCCGCTTGCACGTCCTGCGTCTCGGCCAGGAGCTGGCGCTGGCGCTGGCGTATCTTTTCAGCGGTCAGCTCGATCGGGCCGTCACCCAATTTTCGGTTCAAGGCATCGGGTGAGAACTCGGCTTGCTTGAATCGCCTTTCTGAGCCCGCGATCAGGCTTGGCTTGATAAGCATCATGACCTCTCAAATAACTGGGCGAATATTGGACGTGGTCGGCGCCTGAAAATCTGCGCCAAGGTTGCAGCGCGGTTCGGACCGCCGGTCGCTGCCGATCGTTCTGAGATTTGCCACAAATGATCGTTGCATTCGTGCGCTATCATTCTCACGCGCCTCTTCCCATCGCCTTCAGGTGCCACCGCCGCAGCGCCACGACGAACCAGATCGCCTCGACCAGGCCGAATGGCCAGGCGCCCTGAAGGAAACCGTAGGCCGAGCCGAGCGCGCAGGATGCGGCGAACATCAGCACGAACCAGTGGCTGCGATCCTCCAGGGCGTAAGTGACCAGCCTCGCCGTGACGGCGAACAGGCCGAATAATGTCAGCGCATCCATGTTCCGGGTTCACTCCGCAGCGTGACGCGTGATATGCGCTAACACCATGCCGGCTCTTATCCTGCCTCTCGTCGAAGCTGCAACCCACTGGCCCCCGCGTGGCGCGCTGGTCGGACTCGATCTCGGCACCAAGACCATCGGCGTCGCCGTGTCCGATCCAGACCGGCGGCTCGCAACCGGCGTCGAGACCATCTCCCGCAAGGCGTTCAAGCAGGACGCCGCCCGTCTTCTAGCGATCGCGGCCGAGCGCAAGGCGGCCGGCTTCGTGCTCGGCCTGCCCATCAACATGGACGGCAGCGAGGGCCCGCGCGCGCAATCCACCCGCGCCTTCGCGCGCAACCTTGCCGGCCTGACCGCGCTTCCCATCGGTCTCTGGGACGAGCGCCTCTCGACCGCGGCGGTCGAGCGCGAGCTGATCGGCATGGACGTCAGCCGTGCCAAGCGCGCCGAGGTGATCGACGAGCATGCCGCGATCTTCATCCTGCAAGGCGCGCTCGACCGCCTCGCCAATCTTCGCGCCAGCCCGGGGATCGACTGATCCATGGCCGTCGTCGTCGCGGCGCTGCTGCCGGTCTTCATACTCATCGTGCTCGGCGTCGTGCTCAAGCGCAGCCTGATGCGGCTCGACACGCAATGGCACGGGCTTGAGCGGCTGACCTATTTCGTGCTTTTTCCGATGCTGCTGATCCAGACGCTGGTGAAGGCGGACCTCTCCAAGGTGCCGGTCGCCGGCGTCGGCGGCGCGCTGCTGCTGTCGGCGCTCGCGATGTCGCTGCTGTGCCTCGCGCTGCGCCCCGCCCTTTCGCGGCTCGGTATCGACGGCCCTGCCTTCACCTCGATCTTCCAGGGCGCGACGCGCTGGCAGACCTTCGTCGGGCTGTCGGTGGCCGCCAACATGTTCGGCGACATCGGGCTGGCGCTCGCCTCAGTGGCGATGGTCGCGATCATTCCTCTGGTCAACGTGTTCAGCGTCGCGGTGCTTGCCCATTACGCATCGCCCGAGAAGCAATCCGGCCCTGCCATCGTCATGACCTTGGTGCGCAATCCTCTAATTTGGGCCTGCGCGATCGGCCTCTTCATCAATGTCACCCACCTGCCGCTGCCAAAGCTCTGGCATGAGGTTGCCGACGCGCTCAGCCGTTCCTCGCTCGCCATCGGCCTGCTGGTCACCGGCGCGGGGCTGCATCTGGAAGGCCTGCTGCGTCCGAGCGCTGCCGCTGCGATCGGCGTCGCCTTCAAGCTGGTGCTGATGCCAACACTCGCCCTCGCGCTTGCCGTCTGGTTCGGCCTGTCGGGCGAGAGCCTGGCGATCGTTGCGATCTGCTCGGCGGTGCCGACCTCGTCGAGCGCCTATGTCCTCGCCCGCCAGATGGGCGGCGATGCGCCGCTGCTGGCGCAGATCATCACGCTGCAGACGATGCTGGCGGCGATCACGATGCCGGTGGCGATCGCGCTGGCGGCTTAGACCTCGTCATTGCGCGCGGACCTCTTTTACCTCGTCATTGCGAGGAGCCCTTGCGACGAAGCAATCCAGACCGCGCCACGCGGAAAGACGCTGGATTGCTTCGCTTCGCTCGCAATGACGGAGTGTGAGGCTTCTCAGCTTCCCACCCACATCGTCAGCACCACCGCGGTCAGATTGTTCAGCGCATGGAGCGCGATGGTGAGCCAGAGCGAGCCGGAGCGATAGCGCATGTAGCCGAACCACAGGCCGATGGTGAAGACTTCGGCAAGGAAGTAGATGTCGTATTGCAGGTGCACGATCGTCCAGACCAGCGACGACAGCAGGATCGCGCCTGATGCGCGCAGGAAGCTCGCCGACCAGCCGCGATAGAGGAAGCCGCGGGCCAGAACCTCTTCCGACATCGGCGCGGCCACGCTGAAGGCGAACAGAAGCAACAGCGCGGCGCCCTTGTCGCGGCCCGATTTCAGCAGATCGGTCATGAAGCCCGGCGTCGCCTCACGGCCGAGTGCGCGCGACATCGTCTCCCAGACCAGCACGATCAGGATGAGGCCGACGGCGCCGAACAGCAGCTGCTTCCAGGACGGCCAATGCAGCGCGAGATAATCGATAAAGGAGGCCTTCTTGATGCGGATGGCGAGCCAGACCGCAAGAAGCGTCGCCGGCAGGCCCATGATGACCGAAAGCGCGAGCGTCTGGGGCTCATGGCCGACGAGCTGGAGCGAGGCGAGGTCCATGGGAAGACCACGGAGCGCCGCCAGCAGAACGACGGCGCCGATCTGCCCGACGAACATCGCGACGAAGATGAAGAGGCCCCACAGCGCCGTGCCCCAGAACTTCCAGACACGTGGCACGTGCTCCGCTGGCGTCATGACGAGAGGCGGATGGTCGGGATTGAGGATGTCCATCAGAAGGCTTTCGTTAGAACTTCACCGTCATTCCGGGGCGATGCGCAGCATCGAACTATGGTGCGTAATTGCGCACCTGAGAATCTCGAGATTCCGGGTTCGGTCCTTCGGACCGCCCCGGAATGACGTGATAAACACTCACGGCAGCGCCCGCTCCAGCAGCGCGCGCACGTCGCCGCTGTCGAGTTCGACCGCGCCATACATGCTGGCATGGTTGGTCGCGAGGCGTGTCGCGGCGAACAGATCGGCGTGACGCGGCGACACGCCGTTGAGCGCGGCAGCCGCGGCGAGCAGCGCAAGCTTCTCGACGGCAAGCCGCGCGACGCGCTCGCCGTCGGCGCGGCGAAAAGTCTTGCCGATGAAGGTGACCGCCTCACCGGCCCCCGGCAGGCCCTTCGTTTCGGCCGCAAGCGCTTGCAGCACCGCCATCGCCGGCTCCGGCTCGCGCGAGAGCGCACGGAGCACGTCGAGGCACATCACGTTGCCCGAACCTTCCCAGATCGCATTGACCGGCGACTCGCGGTAGTGGCGCGCCAAAATGCCGTCCTCGACATAGCCGTTGCCACCGAGGCACTCCATCGCCTCGTAGAGGAACGGCGGCGCGCTCTTGCAGGTCCAGTATTTGATCGCGGGCGTGAGCAGCCGCATATAGGCTGCCTCCGCCGCATCGTGCGGCGTTCGGTCGAAGGCGCGGCACAGCCGCATCACGAGCGCTGTGCTCGGCTCGACATGCAGCGCCATGTCCGACAGCACGGCCTGCATCAACGGCTGGTCGGCCAGATGCTTCTGGAACACGCTGCGGTGCCGCGCATGATGCAGCGCATGCGCTAGGCCCGAGCGCATCAGGCCGACGGACGCAATCGCGCAATCCTGCCGCGTCAGCTGCACCATCTGGATGATGGTGCGGATGCCCTTGCCCTCCTCGCCGACCGCTTGTGCATAGGCGCCAACGAACTCGACCTCGGACGAGGCATTGGAGCGGTTGCCGAGCTTGTCCTTCAGCCGCTGGAACTGGATGGCGTTCACCGAACCATCCGGTGCAAAGCGCGGCATGAAGAAACAGGTCAACCCGCCATCCGCCTGCGCCAGCACCAGGAACGCATCGCACATCGGCGCCGACATGAACCATTTATGGCCAGTGATGCGATAGCCGTCCCCGTCGCGCACCGCGCGCGTCATGTTGGCGCGCACGTCGGTGCCGCCCTGCTTCTCGGTCATGCCCATGCCGAGCGTCATGCCGCGCTTTTCCCACCACGGCGCGAAGCTGGGATCATAGCTCCAGGTCGACAGCACCGGCATCACGCGCGCGAGCAGGTCGGGCTGCATCGCCAGCGCACCGACGGAGGCGCGCGTCATCGTGATGGGGCAGAGGTGGCCGGTCTCGACTTGCGCGGCGATATAGAATTTCGCGGCCCGAATGACTTCGGCGGCATCGCCAGCAGGCTTTCCATCCGCCGTCCACGTCGAATTGTGTACGCCCGCGTGGGCACTATGCGCCATCAGCTCGTGATACGAGGGGTGAAACTCGACCTGGTCGCGCCGGTTGCCTTTGGCATCGAAGGTGCGCAGCTTCGGGGTGTTCTCGTTCGCGAGGCGCCCGCGATCGGCCATCGCGGCAGAGCCCCAGTGCCTGCCGAATTCCGACAGCTCGCGCTCCGCCGCCGCGCCACCATTAGCCTTGACCGCCTCGACCAGCGGCCGGTCCGTGGCGAACAGGTCGACATCCTCGAACGGCGGCGACTGGTTGAAGACCTCGTGTGTCGCAAAGCTCGGCTGGGTCATGGGTGCTTCCTCGGATCGGACTTAGTTCCGCCGTGGCTGGATCTGGAAATCATAGGCCGCCCCACCCGCCCCCGGCAGGGAAAAATGCCACCACTCCTTCGAATAGTTCACAAAGCCTTGCCTGGCCATCGCGGCCACCAGCCGCTTGCGCCAGGCGCGCTGCTCCGGATTGATTGCGGTTGCGGCGGTATGCCCCTTCACATCGGTACAGTCGTAGCCGGTGCCCATGTCGACGCTGCCCTCCGGGGCCCGCGCCTCGACCGACGCCGTGCAATCGGCATAGCTCTTCGACCGATCATATTTGGCGGAATTATCGGCCTTGAGATCGACCAAAGTGAGATCGAGCGCTGCACCCGTGGAATGCTGCGACCGGCTCGCAATGTAGCCGAGGCGGAACAGCTCGGTCTTCGGGATCTTCGGGTTGTAGCGCCGCTCGGCTGCCGTCTCATGACCGTTCTGCGACCACCTCACCATGTCGAGCGAGGCCCGCGCCGGCCGGTAGCAGTCGAACATCTTTAGCGACAAATTTTGCGCCGCCAGTTCCTCCTGCACCACCTTCAGCCGCAGCCCCACCTCGCGCTTCACCACGCATTCGCCGGCGCCGTAGCCGGCAAGCGGCCGGCCGACGAAATTGTTCGATGTGGCGTAGCGGATGTCCTGGATGATGCTGGCATCGATGTCGCGCAAGTACACGAAGCCGCCGGGGAGAGATTGGGCGTGGGCGGAGGAGATTGAGCTGATTGCTACAAGTGCGATCAAGATTGACTTGATGGAGCGCATCTAAGCTTCCCTGTCATTCCGGGGCGGCTCGAAGAGCCGAACCCGGAATCTCGAGATTCTCGGGTGCGCAAGGGCGCACCCCCAAGTTCGATGCTTCGCATCGCCCCGGAATGACAGCAAGACAGATCAGGGGATAACTCACTTCCTCGCCTTTGCCCCTTGCTCCCCCCGCCATCCGCGCCTATAGCTCTGGCTTTAATGACATCGAAATCGACCTTCGTCCTCGGCCACCGGCATTTGCTGGGCATCGAGGGCCTTTCCGCGGCCGACATCAGCGGCCTCCTCGACCTGTCCGAAGAATATGTCGAGCTCAACCGCCAGGTTGACAAGAAGCGCACCGTCCTGCGGGGACGGACGCAGGTGAACCTTTTCTTCGAGGCCTCCACCCGGACCCAGTCCTCGTTCGAACTCGCAGGCAAACGGCTCGGCGCCGACGTCATGAACATGTCGGTGTCCTCGTCCTCGATCCGCAAGGGCGAGACCCTGATCGACACCGCGGTGACGCTGAACGCGATGCACCCGGACATCCTGGTGGTGCGCCATCACGCCTCGGGCGCGGTGGAACTGCTGGCGCGCAAGGTTGACGGTTCCGTGATCAATGCCGGCGACGGCGCGCATGAGCATCCGACCCAGGCGCTGCTGGATGCGCTCACCATCCGCCGCAACAAAGGGCGGATCGAGGGCCTCGTGGTCGCGATCTGCGGCGACGTGCTGCATTCGCGCGTCGCCCGCTCCAACATCATCCTGCTGAACACTATGGGCGCCCGCGTCCGCGTCGTCGGCCCCTCCACGCTCTTGCCCCCCGGCATCGAGCGGATGGGCGTCGAGGTCGCGCGCGACATGCGCGAGGGTCTCGAGGGCGCCGACATCGTCATGATGCTGCGGCTGCAGCGCGAGCGCATGAACGGCTCCTTCGTGCCCTCGTCATCGGAATATTTCCACTATTTCGGGCTCGACCAGAAGAAGCTCGCCTACGCCAAGCCGGATGCCCTCGTGATGCATCCAGGTCCCATGAACCGCGGCGTGGAGATCGACTCGATCGTGGCCGACGGCGCGCAGTCCCTGATCCGCGAACAGGTGGAGATGGGCGTCGCCGTGCGCATGGCCGTGCTGGACGCGCTCGCCCGCAACCTGCCGAACGCGTGATGCCGATGTTGACCGACCGCCGCCCCATCCTGCTCGCCAATGCCCGCGTCGTCGATCCCTCCAGGGACTTCGACGGCATCGGTGACGTCCTGATCGCCGACGGCACCATCCGCGAGACCCGCCGCGGCATCGGCGCGGCCGGCGTCCCCGAGGGCACCGACATCATCAACTGCTCCGGCAAGATCGTGGCGCCGGGCCTGATCGACATGCGCGCTTTCGTCGGCGAGCCCGGTCTCAGCCACCGCGAGACCTTCGCCTCCGCGAGCCAGGCCGCGGCGACCGGCGGCATCACCACCATCATCTGCCAGCCCGATACTTCTCCGGTGATCGATAACTCGGCGACGGTCGATTTCGTAATGCGCCGCGCCCGCGACACCGCGATCGTCAACATCCAGCCGATGGCCGCGCTCACCAAAGGCATGCACGGTGAGGAGATGACCGAGTTCGGCCTCTTGAAGGCGGCCGGGGCGGTCGCCTTCAGCGACGGCGACAAGAGCGTGACCAACGCCCAGGTGATGCGCCGCGCGCTCACCTATGCCCGCGACTTCGACGCGCTGATCGTGCATCACACCGAGGATCCCAACCTGGTCGGCGAAGGCGTGATGAACGAGGGCGAGTTCGCGACCCGGCTCGGCCTGATGGGGATCCCGAACGCCGCCGAAGCCGTGATGCTGGAGCGCGATCTGCGCCTCGTCGCGCTCACCGGCGGCCGCTACCACGCGGCCTCGCTGACCTGCATCGACTCCCTGGAGATTCTCCAGCGTGCCCGTGACGCCGGGCTCGCGGTCAGCGCCTCGGTCTCGATCAATCATCTGGCGTTGAACGAGAACGACATCGGCCCCTACCGATCGTTCCTGAAGCTGTCGCCGCCCCTGCGCACCGAGAACGACCGCCGCGCGGTGGTGGCGGCGCTCGCCTCCGGCCTGCTCGACGTCATCATGTCCGACCACAATCCGCAGGACGTCGAGGTCAAGCGCCTGCCGTTCGCGGAAGCCGCACCCGGCGCCGTCGGCCTCGAGACCATGCTGCCGGCCGGCTTACGGCTGGTGCATAATGGCGAGATGGAACTGAAGACGCTGATCCGCGCGATGTCGACCCGGCCGGCCGAGCTGCTCGGGCTGCAGGGCGGAACCCTGCGCGCCGGCAGCCCGGCCGACGTCATCGTGATCGACCCCGATACGCCCTGGGTGGTCGATCCAGCCGATCTCAAATCGCCCTGCAAGAACACCCCGTTCGACGAGGCCCGCTTTACAGGCCGCGTGGTGCGCACCATTGTCGGTGGGCGAACGGTCTATGAGCATGTCTAGAGCAGAATGCCTGTTGATTGAACCAGTCGGGCCGCGGGCTCGCTTCGCCTCTCCCGCTTGCGGGAGAGGCCGACGCGCTCGCAGAGCGCGGCGGGTGAGGGTTCTTGCCACCCAGGGACAGCCTCCGCATTTCTCGACAACCCCGCCGCGGAGACACCCCCACCCCAGCCCTCCCCCGCAAGCGGGAGAGGGAGCCGAGTCCCGACGCCGGAGCATCATTCACATCAAGCGGGAGAGGGAGTGCACCTCCCCGCGCCGCTGCAGTTCAGCATGGAGCTGCTGCTATGGGGCTTGAAGCATTTTTGCCGGTGGCCTTCGTCATCGGCTATCTCCTCGGCTCGATTCCGTTCGGGCTGATTCTGACCAGGCTCGCGGGCACGCAGGATATCCGCTCGATCGGCTCCGGCAGCATCGGTGCCACCAATGTGCTGCGCACGGGACGCAAGAGCCTTGCCGCGGGCACCCTGCTGTTCGACGCGCTCAAGGGCACCGTGGCCGTGGTGATCGCCGGCTACATCGCAGGCCCCAATGCCGCGATAGTGGCCGGGCTCGGCGCGTTCCTCGGCCATCTCTTCCCGGTCTGGCTGAAATTCAAAGGCGGCAAGGGCGTAGCGGTCTATATCGGCATCCTGCTCGGCCTGTTCTGGCCCGGTGCCGTGGTGTTCTGCGTGCTTTGGCTGGCGACCGCCTTCACCACCCGCTACTCATCGCTCTCGGCGCTGGTGGCGGCATTCATCACGCCGATATTCCTGTGGTGGTTCGGTCATCTCGCATTGTCCGCACTGGCAGCAGTGCTGACCCTGCTGCTGTTCTACGCGCATCGCGAGAACATCAAGCGCTTGCAGGCGGGCAAGGAAAGCCGGATCGGCGAGAAGGCGTGAAGCCGGAAAAAGTACGGATACCGCCGCACCCTTTCCGCATTATCTGCCAAATCCTGTTCGCAACTCTCGTACCAGTTGGGGCAAACAGTAGCGAACGGGTTCCATGCCTGTCATCCTGACACAGGAAACGGCGTTACGCGGTTGCTCAGAATGAGCGAGAAGATGATCGGCGCGCATGACGGGAATGGTTCGCCAAGTGCTGCCGGCACCGCGGCAAGCCGGCTGCTCTCGGCGACCAACATCTGGTCCGACGCGCCGCCGCCGGCGCCTACCCCTGTTTCACGGCCAGCGCCGCAGCCTGAGCCCGTCGCGCCAGCCGCCGCTCCGCTCGATATCGTGGCCACCAAGGCTGCACCGGTCGCGCGGGCGCGTTCCGACCGCTGGCCGCCGCGAAAACTTTCGCTGGCGCTGCAGGGTGGCGGCACCTTTGCCGCCTTCACCTGGGGCGTGCTGGAGCGGCTGCTGGAAGAGCCTGACATCGCAATCGACACCGTGAGCGGCGCCAGCGCCGGCGCCATCAATGCGCTGTTGCTCGCGTGCGGCCTTGCCGAAGGCGGCCGCGAAGGCGCCCGGTCGCGGCTGAACCGGTTCTGGACCCGGCTGATGCACGAGGCCTCGTTCCGCTCGCTGATGCTGATCGGCGGCTTTTCGCCGGCGGGAAGCTCGGTCGCGTTCGGCCCGACCCTGCGCTCCGGGCAGTTCGATCCGTTCGATCTCGATCCGCTACGGCAGGCGCTGTCGCGTCACATCAATTTTGCGGCCTTGCACGACGCGAAATGCCCGAAGCTGCTGATCGCGGCAACGCGGATCCGCGACGGGCAGCAGCAGATCTTCCGCAACGACACCATCACCGCCGACGTCGCCCTCGCCTCGACCTGTCCGCCGCTGGTCCACTGTGCGGTCGAGATCGACGGCGAAGCCTATTGGGACGGCGGCCTTGGCGGCAATCCGCCGCTGCTGCGGCTGGTGCAGGAAACGGCGGCGACCGATCTGCTGCTCGTCCAGGTCACGCCGACGCGCGACAGCTACGTGCCGATCACGCTCGCCGCGATCGACCGCCGGCTCGACCAGATCGCGGCCAACGCCGCGCTCAATGCCGAGATCGCGGCGATCGAATGGACGCAGGCCCATGCTGCGCCTTCGTTGCGGCTCTCCAGGATCGCGGCCGAAGACTCCGTTGACGGCCTGGCGCAGCGCTCATCGACTGATCTTGGCCGGGGCTTCATTCGCGCGCTGCACCGGAGCGGTCGCGAGGCCGCCGGGCGCTGGCTCGGGCAAGGCGTCGGCGGCAACGCGCCCGCGCGCGATCAACAGGCAGCTCGCGCCGAACCGGCGCTAGCCTGATTTCGCCAGCGCCTCCTCCAGGAACCAGGCCGCCGCAAGCGCGAGCGGATCATTGCCGAAGCGCGCGATCACCTGCACGCCTACAGGCAGGCCACCGACCTTCAGCGCCGGCACGTTGACGCAAGGATTACCCATCAGCGTCCAGAGCCGGTTATAGCGGGGGTCGCCGGTGGTCGCGAGCTCCTTGGCCGGCGCCGTGCCCGGCGCCGAATAGGTCAGAAGCACGTCGACACCTTCGAACAGCTCGCCGAGCTCGCGCCGGCCGCGACGGCTGATCCGCCGCGCCTCGTCATATTCCTTCGGCGTCAGGTGGACCGTCGCATCGAGACTGGCGCGCAGCATCGGCGCGATCTCGTCGTGACGCTCGGAAAACTCCCAGGCGAGCGCGCGATGCGCCTCAAAGTCCTGGATGATGGGGTGGATGCGCCAGGCCTCCTGCACGGCCTCGGGCAGATCGATGGTCTGCACGCTGGCACCGGCGCGCATCGCCGCCTTGATTGCCGCTTGCAGCCCCTCCTCGGCCGCAGCCTCCACCGCGCCCGCGAACTCCTGCCGGACCACGCCAATCCGCGGCGACTTCGCCGGCGTGATATCCGAGAATTCGCTGCGGCCGGTCATCGCCAAGAGCCCGCGCGCAAGATCCTCTGCCCGGGCGCCGAACAGGCCGACCGTGTCGAGCGCCCACGAATAGCACTTCACGCCAACCGTCGGCAGCATCCGGAACGACGGCTTGATCGCTGCCGTCCCGCAATACGCCGCGGGCCGGATCACCGAGCCACCGGTCTGGGTGCCCAGCGCCAGCGGGATCATGCCGGCGCCAACGGCCGCCGCCGAGCCAGAGGAGGAGCCGCCCGGCGAATGACCCAGATTGTGCGGATTGCGCGTCGGGGTCGGATCGCGCGAGGCGAACGCGGTCGTGGTTGTCTTGCCGATGATGGTGGCCCCTGCCCGCTTCAGCATCATCACGACAGGTGCGTCGCTGCGCGGCTGCCAGCCGCGATAGATCTCCGAGCCCATCTCGGTCGGCATGTCAGCGGTATCGATGATGTCCTTGATCCCGACCGCGATGCCCCGCAGCGGACCGGAGCCTTGCGCCTTCGCCGACTTGTCATGACGGACGAAGGCGTGGACGTCCTTCTCCTTGGCCTCGATTGCCGCGTGCGACTGGGCGATGGCGGCATCAGTCGAAAGCTCGCCCGCTTCGATGCGGCGCTGGAGGTCGGCGAGTGAGATCATGGCAAAATCCTTCTTATTGCCATCGCTTTTAGCATCGGGACGACGCCGCGCAAGCGCACGTCCCTGTTGCGCAACGCCCTCAGGTTGTTCCATGCTGTCCCTGCAAGGAGACGCCGTGGACGCCATTAACCCAAGCGTGGAGCTGACCGAGGCTGAGCGGATCGACCGCCTGCGGCTGATCCGCTCCGACAATGTCGGGCCGCGCACCTTCCGTTCGTTGGTCGATCATTTCGGCAACCCGCGCGCGGCGCTGGAGCGACTGCCGGATCTCGCCCGCCGCGGCGGCGCGGCGCGGTCGGGCCGCATCTGTAGCGTCGATGAGGCAAAGGCCGAGCTCGCCGCGAGCCGCAAGTTCGGCATCGCCTGGCGCGCGCCCGGCGAGGATGGCTATCCGGCGCGGCTGGCAACGCTCGAAGATGCGCCGCCGCTGCTTGCCGTGCGCGGCGACACAAAAACCTTGATGCGGTCGATGATCGCGATCGTCGGCTCGCGCAACGCCTCCGGCGCCGGCCTGAAATTCGCCGGCCAGCTCGCGCGTGAGCTTGGCGAAGCCGGTTTTGTCGTCATCTCGGGGCTGGCGCGCGGCGTCGACCAGGCCGCACATCGCACCAGCATCGAGAGCGGCACGATCGCCGTGCTCGCCGGCGGCCATGACTGCATCTATCCGCCCGAGCACGGCGACCTGGTCGCCGCGATCCTCGATCACGCGGGGGCTGCGATCTCCGAGATGCCGCTCGGCCACGAGCCGCGCGCCCGCGATTTCCCCCGCCGCAACCGGCTGATCTCGGGCGCCGCGCTCGGCGTCGTCGTGGTGGAAGCGGCGCACCGCTCCGGCTCGCTGATCACCGCACGCATGGCAGCCGAACAGGGACGCGAGGTGTTCGCAGTCCCGGGCTCCCCGCTCGATCCGCGCGCCGCCGGCACCAACGACCTGATCAAGCAGGGCGCAACGCTGGTCACGGAAGCTGCCGACATCATCAACGCGGTGCAGCCGATCATGGAGCGGCCGCTGATGCACCCCGTTGGCGAGCCCGACAGCGAGCCGTTCGAAAGCGATCCGCAAAGCCATGACCGCGACCAGATCACGGGCCTGCTCGGCCCGGCCCCGATCTCGATCGACGATCTCGTCCGGATGTCAGGCGCCTCGCCCGCGATCGTGCGCACCGTGCTGCTGGAGCTCGAGCTCGCCGGCCGGCTCGAACGTCATGGCGGCGGCTTGGTGTCGCTGCTTTAGTGAGCTGGCCCGTACTCTACCCTCCCCTCCAGGCAGGGCCATCGCGTATGAGAGCTTTTCCCTGCGGCCATCCTTCGAGACGCCCGCTTTTAGGCGGCTCCTCAGGATGAGGGCGGAGTGCGCGGCAGCAGTTTCAACAGGCACTGACGCTACTTAGCCTCATCCTGAGGAGGCGCGTAAGCGCCGTCTCGAAGGACGAGGCGTGCGCGCAGCCCGCCGCCACGAGTCATGTGCGATAGCCCTCCCCCTCCAGGGGAGGGTAAAAATCGACCTCGCAGCACGAGCAGGCGCCCACCCCTTAATTCTCCGCTTTAGCCGTCGTTGCGCTCGTCGAAGCGCGCCCGTGCCGCCGCGATTTGCTGCTGATGCGCGATCGCCCACTCTCCGAGCGCTTTCACCGGCTGCTGGAGTCCGCGGCCGAGATCGGTCAGCTCATAGTCGACCCGCGGCGGGATGGTGGGAAAGATCGTGCGCGTGACGAGGCCGTCACGCTCCAGCCCACGCAGCGTCAGGGTCAGCATGCGCTGCGAGATGCCGTTGATCATGCGCTTGAGCTCGTTGAAGCGCTTTGGCCCGTCGCTCAGCATCATGATGACGAACACGCTCCATTTGTCGCCGACGCGAGACAGCACGGAGGCAACCCCGCGACAGTCCGCATGGTTCGGATCCGGCCTTTGATCCGGACCTGGAACCAGCCTTGGCGAGACAGGCAAATCGGTGTTCCCAGGTTTCAATAATGTGCTCATGGCTCAAGAAAGTGCGTTCTTGCGGGGATTTCGACAGTCACTCATGTAGCGCTGGTTACAAACCTATACCAGGGTGACCCCACATGAAACTGCTCCATATCGACTCCAGCGTGCTCGGCCCCCATTCTGTCAGCCGGCAGGTTTCCGCCGCCATCGTCGACCGGCTCCGGCAGGCGACGCCCTCGCTTGAGGTGGTCTATCGCGACCTGAGCCAGACGCCGCTTGCCCATCTCTCCGGCTCGCACCTTGCGGCCGCGCAAGGCGCCCCCGCGCCGGCGGAACTCGGACCCGACCTTGCCGCAAGCGCGGCGGCGCTGGAGGAGTTCCTGGCCGCCGAAATCGTCGTCATCGGCGCGCCCATGTACAACTTCACGATTCCGAGCCAGCTCAAGGCCTGGATCGACCGCATCCTGGTGGCGGGGAAGACTTTTAAATATGGCGCGGCGGGGCCGGAGGGGCTCGCCGGCGGTAAGCGCGTGATCGTCGCGATCTCGCGCGGCGGTTATTATGGCGCGGGCTCGCCCGCTGCAGCACTCGAGCACCTCGAAAGCTATCTGCGCGGCGTGTTCGGCTTCATGGGCATCCACAATGCCGAGTTCATCATCGCCGACGGCATCCAGGTCGGACCGGATCATCGCGAGAAGGCGCTCGCCGGCGCGCTTCAGGCAGCCACCAGCCTGCACGCGGCCTGACGCCGTGCCGAAATCAGCCGCCGCCGGATTGCGCGGCGGCTGACGGCTGCACGATCTGAGACGCTAAAACCAGACGCCCTGCATACCCAACATCACGGCAACGAGCGAAACGAGCAGGCCGATCCCAGAGAACAACGCGATGGCGACGAACTCGGAGGCGTCGGAATGCTTGGCCGGTATGGTGGATCTTTCGGTGAAAATGCGCGGAGATGAAATCGACGAGAAAAGGCGGGCTGCTTTCGTCATAGCGGACTCCCTTAAAAGTGAGTCTTCTGCCCCCTGCCTGTAAAAATGTCTTTGCAGCTTGCGCGAAGATTCAACGCCTCACGCAAGGTTCAGTCAATGTATCTCACAGGACGTCAAAACCGGCCGGCGCAACCGCACTGCGCCGGCCGATTCAATTTGCGCTTGATTTGTTCAGCCGCGATAGATCGGCGCACCGCTCGGGGAGGCCACGGCGCCGCCGTCGACGAAGATTTCCTGGCCCTGCACGTGCGCGGCATCATCGGAGGCGAGGAACAGCACCGTCTTCGCGACGTGATCCGTTTCACCGATGCGGCCGAGCGGCGTCGATAGCGCAATCCGCTTCTCGAACGCCTTCTCGGCTTCCGGTGTTGCAGTCGCGGGCCCCCAGATCGGCGTGCGGATCGCACCGGGCGCCACGACGTTGACGCGGATGCCGCGCGGCGACAGCTCCGAGGCCATGATCCGCGCCATCGCCCGCACCCCGGCCTTCGCGGCGCCGTAAGCGGAGTAACCGGGAATGCCGAGCACGGAGATCACGGAGCCGTTGAGGATGATCGAGGCGCTGTCGTTGAGATAAGGTAGCGCGGACTGCACGGTGAAGAACACGCCCGTCAGGTTCGTGCTGATCACCTTCTCGAAGACTTCAAGCGTGGCCGACCCCAGCGGCGTGCCGCCGGCGATGCCGGCATTGGCGAACACGATGTCGAACTTGCCGAACTTTTCCGCGCCCTGCTTGATCGCAGCTTCCGTCGCCGCGACGTCCGTCGCGTCGGCTGGCAGCGCGAGCCCGTTCGGCCCGAGCTCTTTCGCGGCAGCCTCCAGCGTCTCCTTGTTGCGCCCGGTGATCACCACCTTGGCGCCCTCGGCCACGAACAGTTTTGCCGTCGCAAGCCCGATGCCGCTATTGCCGCCAGTGATCAGAGCCGTCTTGTCTTTCAGTCTCACGCTCGCCTCCAGTAGTTGCATTATGAAACTATATTGCCATCTAGGGCAATTGGTTTTATGATGCAACCACACAAGCGCGTGATCGGCGCTGGCGCCGTGCGAACGCGACAGGACGAAGATGATGGTGAAAAGAACGAGCTTCGAGGGCGATTCCTGCCCGATCGCGCGGTCGCTGGAGGCGCTCGGCGACTGGTGGTCGCTCTTGATCATCCGCGAGGCGCTGTTCGGCGTCCGCCGCTTCGGCGAGTTTCAGAGCAAGCTCGGCATGGCCAAGAACATCCTCTCAGTGCGCCTGCGCGCGCTGGTCGACCACGGCATTCTGGAAACCGCCCCCGCCTCCGACGGCAGCGCTTATCAAGAATATGTGCTGACGCCGAAGGGCCGCGGCACCTTCCCGATCCTGGTCGCGCTGCGGCAATGGAGCGAGGAGTTCGATGATCACCCTGAGGAGATTGCGACCATTTTGGTGGACCGCGCAAAAGGCCGCCCGGTCAGGAAGCTCGAAATGCGCGCGGAGGACGGACGGCTGCTCAGCCCGGCGGACACCACGCTGAAGCCGCGGCCGGCGCGGCGGCGGCGGTCGGCGTGATGGCGGCGAACTGCCATCACGCGTCATTGCGAGTGCAGCGAAGCAATCCAGAGTCTTTCCGCGGAGGCAGTCTGGATTGCTTCGCTGCGCTCGCAATGACGAGGTTGGGGCAGCGTACTCCATATCTATCACCGTCACCCTGAGGTGCTCGCCTCTTCGGCGAACCTCGAAGGGCGACGGCCCGGCTGCATCTCGGCCGTTCATCCTTCGAGGCTCGGCTTGCGATGCGTTCGCATCCCAAGCCTCACGCCTCCAGCGACGAGCGCTACGCGCTCGCGCAGGAATGACGGGGACTGACAAAGGTCCAAACCTCACGACAGCTTGCGCTTGGTCCGCAGCCGCAGATGCTCATCGGCCTCGAGCTGCGTCATTCCTAAGAGATAATGCAGCATGTCGAGCTTGTGGCGCTCGGCCAGCTTGCGCAAGGCGGCCACCTGCTCGGCGATGAAGGCCACCGCCTCATCCGCCCCGCCCTCCCCCGGTTCCTCGTGACGCGAGCCCACCCGCGCGCCCGATCCAGCGCGCGCCCGTTTCTTTCCCGGCCTTGTCACCAGACCCCACCCGAATCCATGTCCCGCGGAAACATTACGCCGACATGGATCGCAACTCCAAGGTGGTATTCTGCAACTTTCTCGATATGAAACTTTTCCCATTTCGGCGGCTTTCAACACCCCCGGATTTGACAGGGGCCGCCTCACCACCCATGTTCGGGGCGAAACGGCCGACCCGAGTCCTTTCGTTTTCGGCCCGAGATTTTCCCGTAAGCCACTGGAACTAAATGAATATCGTCATTGTGGAGTCGCCGGCGAAAGCCAAGACGATCAACAAATATCTGGGCTCGTCCTATGAGGTTCTGGCCTCATTCGGCCATGTCCGCGATCTCCCGGCGAAGAACGGTTCCGTCGATCCCGACGCCAATTTCAAGATGATCTGGGAGGTCGATCCCAAGGCGGCCGGCCGGCTCAACGAGATCGCCAAATCCCTGAAGGGTGCCGACCGCCTGATTCTCGCCACCGACCCTGATCGCGAGGGCGAGGCCATCTCCTGGCACGTGCTGGAGGTGATGAAGGAAAAGCGCGCGCTGAAGGATCAGAAGATCGAGCGCGTGGTGTTCAACGCCATCACCAAGCAGGCGGTCTCGGACGCGATGAAGCATCCGCGCCAGATCGACGGTGCACTGGTCGACGCCTACATGGCGCGCCGTGCGCTCGATTATCTGGTCGGCTTCACCCTTTCGCCCGTGCTGTGGCGCAAGCTGCCGGGCGCCCGCTCGGCCGGCCGCGTGCAGTCGGTGGCGCTGCGCCTCGTCTGCGACCGCGAGCTCGAGATCGAGAAGTTCGTGCCGCGCGAATATTGGTCGCTGATCGCGACCCTGCTCACGCCGCGCGGAGAAGCCTTCGAGGCCCGCCTCGTCGGCGCCGACGGCAAGAAGATCCAGCGCCTCGACATCGGCACCGGCGCGGAAGCCGAGGACTTCAAGAAGGCGCTGGAAGCAGCCGCCTACGCCGTGACCGCGGTCGACGCCAAGCCGGCGCGGCGCAATCCGCAGGCGCCCTTCACCACCTCGACGCTGCAGCAGGAAGCCAGCCGCAAATACGGCTTTGCGCCGGCGCACACCATGCGCATCGCCCAGCGCCTTTATGAAGGCATCGACATCGGCGGCGAGACCACCGGACTCATTACTTATATGCGGACCGACGGCGTCCAGATCGCGCCCGAGGCGATCACCCAGGCCCGCAAGGTGATCGGCGAGGATTACGGCAATGCCTATGTGCCGGACGCTCCCCGCCAGTACCAGGCCAAGGCCAAGAACGCCCAGGAAGCGCACGAGGCGATCCGTCCGACCGACCTGTCGCGCCGCCCCGACAGCATGAGCCGCAAGCTCGATGCCGATCAGGCCAAACTCTATGAGCTGATCTGGAAGCGCACCATCGCGAGCCAGATGGAATCGGCCGAGCTCGAGCGCACCACGGTGGACATCACGGCGAAGGCCGGCGGCCGGACGCTGGAGCTGCGCGCCACCGGCCAGGTCGTGAAGTTCGACGGCTTCCTCGCGCTCTACCAGGAAGGCCGCGACGATGAGGAGGACGAGGATTCCCGTCGCCTGCCCGCGATGAGCCAAGGCGAGGCCGTGAAGCGGCAGAGCCTGTCCGTCACCCAGCATTTCACCGAACCGCCGCCGCGCTTCTCGGAAGCATCCCTCGTCAAGCGCATGGAAGAGCTCGGCATCGGCCGGCCCTCGACCTATGCCTCGATCCTGCAGGTCCTGAAGGACCGCGGCTACGTCAAGCTGGAGAAGAAGCGCCTGCACGGCGAGGACAAGGGCCGCGTCGTGATCGCGTTCCTGGAGAGCTTCTTCAGCCGCTACGTCGAATACGACTTCACCGCCGCGCTGGAGGAACAGCTCGACCGCATCTCCAACAACGAGATCTCCTGGCAGCAGGTGCTGAAGGATTTCTGGCGCGACTTCATCGGCGCCGTCGACGACATCAAGGATCTGCGCGTTGCGCAGGTGCTGGACGTGCTCGACGAGATGCTGGGGCCGCACATCTATCCGCCCCGCGCCGATGGCGGCGATATCAGGCAGTGCCCGAACTGCGGCACCGGCCGGCTGAATCTCAAGGCCGGCAAGTTCGGCGCCTTCGTCGGCTGCTCGAACTATCCGGAATGCCGCTACACCCGCCAGCTCGCCGCCGATGGCGAAGCGACCGCCGACCGTTCGCTCGGGCAGGATCCCGATACCGGCTTCGACGTCTGGGTCAAGGCCGGCCGCTTCGGGCCCTATATCCAGCTCGGGGAACAGAAGGATTATGAAGAAGGCGAGAAGCCAAAGCGCGCAGGCATCCCCAAGGGCACCTCGCCCAGCGATGTCGACCTCGAGCTCGCACTGAAGCTGCTGTCGCTGCCGCGGGAGATCGGCAAGCATCCCGAGACCGGCCATCCGATCATCGCCGGCCTCGGCCGCTTCGGGCCGTTCGTGAAGCACGAGAAGACCTATGCGAGCCTGGAAGCCGGCGACGAGGTGTTCGACATCGGCCTCAACCGCGCCGTGACGCTGATCGCGGAGAAGGTCGCCAAGGGCCCGAGCCGCCGCTTCGGCGCCGATCCCGGCAAGGCGCTCGGCGATCATCCGACGCTCGGCACCGTCACCGTCAAGAGCGGCCGCTATGGCGCCTATGTCACGGCCGGCGGCGTCAACGCGACGATCCCGGCCGAGTTCGAGAAGGATACGATCACGCTGCCGCAGGCGATCGCGCTGATCGACGAACGCGCGGCCAAAGGGGGCGGAAAGACCAAGGCGAAGAAGGCGGCAAAGCCTGCCAAGACCAAGAAGGCTGCAGAGAAGGCCGACGGTGAGGACGTCGCGCCAAAACCGAAGAAGCCGGCCGCGAAGAAAGCCGCGGCCAAATCCAAATCCGAATCCACCAGCAAGGCGCGCGCCGCCGTGCCGTCGACGGCGAAGACGTCCGCCACTAAGCCGTCGCCGACCAAGACCGCCGCCGCCAAGGCCCCGGCCAAGAAGAGTGCCGGCAAGACTTAGATCAAGAATTAGAGGTTAAGTGAAACGCACGAATGACCGTGGCTTTCCCGACAGGAACGCCATCGTCGCCTTCATCAAGGCAAATCCAGGAAAGGTCGGAACTCGCGAAATTGCGCGCGAGTTCGGCCTGAAGAATGCCGATCGCGCCGAGCTCAGGCGCATGCTGCGCGAGCTCGCCGACGACGGCATCATCAAGAAGAAGCGCCACAAGGTCTCGGAGCCGGACGCGCTGCCGCCCACCCTGCTCGCCGACATCACCGGCCGCGACAGCGACGGCGAACTGATCGCCTCCCCCGCCGAATGGGACGAGGTCGGGAGCGGCGAGCCGCCCAAAATCCTCATCGAGATGCCGCGCCGGGCCAAGCCCGGCACCGCCGCCGGCGTCGGCGACCGCGCCCTGCTGCGCGTCGATCGCAGCGAGGATGACGAAGGCCCCGCCTATCGCGGCCGCATCATCAAGGTGATCGACAAGGCCAAGAGCCGCATCCTCGGCGTGTTCCGCGCGCTTCCCGAAGGCGGCGGACGGCTCGTCCCCGTCGACAAGAAATTCGCCGATCGCGAGCTGAACATCGCGAAAGCGGACACCCAGGGCGCACAGGACGGCGACCTCGTCAGCGTCGACATCGTCCGCTCGCGCGGCTTTGGCCTGGCGTCCGGACGGGTCAAGGAGAAGCTCGGCTCGGTCAAGTCCGAGAAGGCGATCAGCCTGATCGCGATCTACGCCCACGACATCCCGCTGCAATTCTCCTCCGCCGCGATGCGCGATGCGGAAGCCGCGGAGCCCGCCAATCTGAAGGGTCGCGAGGATTGGCGCGACGTCCCGCTCGTCACCATCGATCCGCCCGACGCCAAGGATCACGACGACGCGGTGCATGCGCAAGCGGACGACGATCCCAACAACAAGGGCGGTTTCATCGTCAACGTCGCCATCGCCGATGTCAGCTTCTACGTCCGCCCCGGCACAGCGCTCGATCGCGATGCGCTCGACCGCGGCAACTCGGTCTATTTCCCCGACCGCGTCGTGCCGATGCTGCCCGAGCGCATCTCCAACAATCTCTGCTCGCTGGTGCCGGGCGAGCCGCGCGGCGCGCTCGCGGTGCGGATGGTGCTCGGCCCTGACGGCCGCAAGCGCTCGCACAGTTTTCATCGCATCCTGATGCGCTCGGCCGCGAAGCTGCATTACGCGCAGGCGCAGGCCGCGATCGACGGGCGGCCGGACGACACCACGGGCCCCCTGCTCGATCCGATCCTGAGGCCGCTCTATGCCGCCTATGCCTGCGCCAAGCGCGCGCGCGACGAGCGCGACCCGCTCAATCTCGATCTGCCCGAGCGCAAGATCCTGCTCAAGAGCGACGGGACGGTCGACCGCGTCGTCATCCCCGAGCGGCTCGATGCGCATAAGCTGATCGAGGAGTTCATGATCCTCGCCAACGTCGCGGCAGCGGAGATGCTGGAGAAGAAATCGCTGCCGCTCATCTACCGCGTGCATGACGAGCCGACGCTGGAGAAGGTCCACGCGCTCGCGGAATTCCTGGAGACGCTCGACGTCTCCTTCGCCAAATCGGGCGCGCTGCGCCCGACGACGTTCAACCGCGTGCTGGCCCAGCTCGAAGGCCACGACTATTACCCGCTGGTCAGCGAGGTCGTGCTGCGCGCCCAGGCGCAGGCGGAATACTCCGCAGAGAACTACGGCCATTTCGGCCTGAATTTGCGCCGCTACGCGCATTTCACCTCGCCGATCCGCCGCTATGCCGACCTCGTCGTGCACCGCGCGCTGGTCCGCGCCCTCGGCCTTGGCGAAGGCGCCCTGCCCGACAGCGAGACGCCGGAATCGCTCGGCGAGGTCGCCGCTCATATTTCCCTGACTGAGCGGCGCGCGATGAAGGCCGAGCGCGAGACGGTGGACCGCCTGATCGCCCATCACCTCGCCGACCGCATCGGCGCGAGCTTCCAGGGCCGCGTCTCCGGCGTCACCCGCGCCGGCCTGTTCGTGAAGCTCACTGATACCGGCGCCGACGGACTGATTCCGATCCGATCCCTCGGCACGGAATATTTCAACTATGACGAGAGCCGGCACGCCCTGGTCGGCACGCGCAGCGGCACCATGTATCAGCTCGGCGACGTCGTTGACGTCCGCCTCATCGAAGCCGCTCCCATTGCAGGCGCGCTGCGCTTCGAGCTGCTGTCGTCGGAAAGCGAGAGCGGCCAGCGCGACCGCAGGTCATTCCGCCCGCAGCGCAAATCTTTAAAGGCCCATCCCGGACGCAGTCCGGAGAGAAAACGCAAGCCGGAAAAGCAGAAGTCTGCCAAGGGGAAGAAGGCCAAAGGGAAGAACAAGGGAAGCGGCAAGGGACAGAAGGGCAAGGCATGGTGACGACGAGCACGGCCCCAAAGATCTGGACGCGCGAGAGCGGGCTCGTCGAGAAGCGCGACGTCTGGCCTGCGATGAAGCGCGGCTTTCGCGGCCGCTGTCCGCGCTGCGGCGAGGGCAAGCTGTTCCGCGCCTTCCTGAAGACCGCCGACAATTGCGCCAAATGCGGCCTCGATTTCACACCACATCGCGCCGACGATTTGCCCGCCTATCTCGTGATCGTCATTGTCGGCCACATCGTGGTGCCCGCGATCCTTTGGATCGAGACCAATTACACCACGCCGGTCTGGCTCAGCTTCGCGGCCTATCTGCCCTTCACCTTCGTCGCCTCGCTCGCGCTGTTGCAGCCCGTGAAGGGAGCTGTGGTCGGCTTGCAATGGGCTCTGCGCATGCACGGGTTTGACGAGAACCCTCCGGATGGTATTCCGCCAGTGTAAGCAATAAGCAAGAAACGGTTTGGGTGAGGACATGACGGATATTGCGCAGGCTGCGGAGAAGGCAAGGGTTCACGAGGAGAAGGAAGCCGACCACCATCCCTATTTCCGCCCCAAGGATGCGGCGACACTGATCCTGGTCGATCGCAGCGGCGCCGTTCCGAAAGTGCTGGTCGGCAAGCGCCACGACAAGGTGGTGTTCATGCCCGGAAAATTCGTCTTTCCCGGCGGCCGCGTCGACAAGGCCGATTATCGCGTGCCCTGTGCCGCCCCGATCACCGCGGAGTTAGAGGCCAATCTCGCCAAGGGCAGCCCGAAGACACCGGCCTCGCGCGCGAAATCGCTCGCCATTGCCGCGATCCGCGAAGCCTGCGAGGAGACCGGCCTCTGCCTCGGCCGCCAAGCGGAAGGCAAGCTGGCAAAGCTCGAAGGCCCCTGGAAGCCGTTCGCGGATGCGGGCCTGCTGCCCGATCCCTCAGGCCTATTCCTGATCGCGCGCGCGATCACCCCGCCCGGCCGCGTCAAGCGCTTCGACACGCGCTTCTTCACCGCCGATGCCTCCGCAATCACCCACCGCGTCGAAGGCGTGATCCACGCCGATGCCGAGCTGGTCGAATTGGTCTGGGTCGAGCTCGGCTCGAAACCGCTTGCGGATCTGCATCCGATGACGCGCAACGTCCTCAACGAGCTCGACACCCGCCTTGCCACCGGCCCGTTGCGCCACGACGCGCCGGTGCCGTTCTTCCATTTCTACGGCGGCAAGATGCAGAAGGATATTTTGAGCTGACTGCCTCACCTCCCGAGCGCCGTCGGCGCGCGATGGCCCTCCCTGTCATTCCGGGGCGATGCGAAGCATCGAACTCTGGTGCGCAATTGCGCACCTGAGAATCTCGAGATTCCGGGTTCATCGCTGCGCGATGCCCCGGAATGACGAACATGCTGAGGCACGCCCCAAAATCAAAAAATTGTTTCGCACGATCCCCGTGGCACCCGCGCGGCCCGCACCTATGTCTTTCCGAACGACAATGAAGAAGGACACCGGGCGATGGCACAACGGCAACTCACAGCTTGGCGCGTTCATGCGCCCGATCAGCATTCATACCGGCGCCTGGCGCTATCCCGGGGCCTGGCCCGACGCCAATTTCAACTTCTCGCACATCAAGCAGCTGATCCAAAAGCTCGAGGCCGGCAAGTTCGACGCCTTCTTCATGGCCGATCACCTCGCCGTGCTGAACATGCCGATCAATGCGCTGAAGCGCAGCCACACCGTGACCTCGTTCGAGCCGTTCACGCTGCTGTCGGCGCTCTCGGCCGTCACCGAGCGGATCGGCCTGATCGCGACGGGCTCGACCACCTTCGATGAGCCCTATCATGTCGCGCGCCGCTTCGCCTCGCTCGACCATCTCAGCGGCGGACGTGCGGGCTGGAATATCGTCACCACATCGAACCCGGATGCCGCGCTGAATTTCGGCCTCGACGATCACATGGAGCACGCCGAGCGCTACAAGCGCGCCCGCGAGTTCTACGACGTCGTCACGGGCCTGTGGGATTCCTTCGCCGACGATGCCTTCGTGCGCGATGTCGAGAGCGGCCTGTTCTTCGATCCCGCCAAGATGCACACGCTCGACCACAACGGCAAATATCTGAAGGTACGCGGCCCGCTCAACATCGCCCGCCCCGTGCAGGGTTGGCCGGTCATCGTGCAGGCCGGCGCATCGGAAGACGGCAAGCAGCTCGCGGCCGAAACCGCGGAAGCCGTGTTCACCGGCGGCGGCAGTCTCGCCGACGGCCAAAAACTCTACGCCGATATCAAGGGCCGCATGGAGAAGGTCGGCCGCGATCCTGAACACCTCAAGATCCTGCCCGGCGCCTTCGTCGTGGTCGGCGACAGCGTCGACGAGGCCAAGGAGAAGCGCGCCCTGCTCGACAGCCGCGTGCATTACGACAGCGCCATCGCCTCGCTCTCCGTCATCTTCGGCACCGACGCCTCCGGCTTCGATCCCGATGGCCTCCTCCCCGAAATCCCCGAGACCAATGCCAGCAAGAGCGGGCGCCAGCGCATGGTCGACCTCGCCACCCGTGAAAAACTCACCGTGCGCCAGCTGGCCCAGCGCGTTGGCGGCTATGGCGGGCTGTCCTTCGTCGGCACCGCCAAGACCATCGCCGACCAGATGGAGGAATGGCTGGTCGGGCGCGGCTCCGACGGTTTCAACATCATGTTCCCGTTCCTGCCCGCCGGCCTCGACGATTTCGTCGACAAGGTGGTCCCGGAGCTGCAGCGGCGCGGGATTTTCCGCAAAGAGTATGAAGGGGCCACTTTGAGGGAGAATCTGGGCTTGCCGCGGCCGAAAAACCGCTTCTTCGAGGCCTAATGGGCCCGATTTGAGTGGTTTCTGCCCCCTAAAACCTTGACATCAGGCGGTTTCTGGCTAGGTTGCCGGCCAACGCGGGCCGTTTGGCCGGCTCCAGATTCCCCTGATATTCTGAGGTTCAGAACATGGCCAAAGCGGTCACCATCAAGGTCAAGCTCGTGTCCTCGGCCGACACCGGCTTCTACTACGTCGCCAAGAAGAATTCGCGCACCATGACCGACAAGCTGGTCAAGAAGAAGTACGATCCGGTCGCGCGCAAGCACGTCGAATTCCGCGAAGCCAAGATCAAGTAAGATCGCGGGACGAACTGACGACTTTTGCGGGGCCCTCACGGGCCCCGTTTTATTTTGCCTGCTCTCTCGTGTCCCGGACGCGCTGCAGCGCTGCTGCGCCGAGCCGGGACCCAGCAGGCCACACAGCACGATGCCGCGACATGGGCCCCGGCTCTGCAGCGCACCGCTAAAGGAGCGCTGCGCTGCGTCCGAGGAGCTCTTGCGACGAAGCAATCCGGAATGTCTCGGCCGAGGTAGTCTGGATTGCTTCGCTTCGCTCGCAATGACGGTGTGTGCGGAGCTCGCCAACGTGCCGAGACACCATCACCCATGCATCCTACGAAAATTGCGTCGAGACGAAGGTGTTCCTGGGCGAGTTTCGAAACAGAGCCCACTGGTTTTGCAGCAGCCTGCAGGCCGGCAACAGGTTTAAGGTCGCCGATCTCAAGCGGTCAAAACGTTCGCAATAAAGCATGAGCCGGCCCCAAGGGTCGCGCCAGCGCAAGTACGAAACCGTTCTCCGGAAAGATCTGCGCATACAACAACATGAAGCGCGATGGCGATTGATCCAAATCTCGTCGCGCTTTGGTCTATCCGGCTAGGGCTTGCCGAGATGCCGGTCGCCTTCGAGACCTCTCCTCGCGGTACATTGCGGGATGAGCGCCTCAGGCCAGGCGAACCAGCAGCGACCACCAAGAATGAACATTCGGCCGCTTCGGCGCGACCAAGGGCTGATCCCTTGGGAAACCACACCATGCCCAGCCCGATGTCTGCCATCGCGAGAATCAGCCCTGCCTGCCGCATCCTGCAGGGGGTGATAGCAATTACCTTCATTGCCGTTGCCTCGCCGAGCACGGCCGGCGAATGGCGCTACGGCTGCCGAGGTGTGCTACCGAGTGACGATGCACCGGTCGTCGTCTTCAGCCGCTCGTCGCTTGTGATATTGCCGAAGGCGTGGGTGAACGGGCCGTTGCTCGCGGCCGTCAACGATGACCTCCTGATCTCGAAATTTGAGGCGATCGACATCAATTCGGGTCTCGACAAAAAGATGGTGTTCAAGCGCGAAGGGAATCCCGACGAGAAGCTGACGCTGGCCGAGATATCGTCCAAAACGATCGCGGATGTTTACCGTCCACCCGGCAGCCTGCCGCGCTCCGAGCAAACAACCAACTACCGCAAGGTGTTTCGGTGGGTCAGCAACGGCATCTATGAGGGTCAATACGAGATCAAGATGGACTGCATCAACTACGAGCTCTCCGCGCCGCAACGTTGACAACTCCTGCTGTGAGCTCGAGTGGCGTTGCCGCCGCGAGACGCAAGCGATTGTCGGCCAACCATGGTCATGGGAAACTGAAGCCATCGCGGCCGTGGGCCAAGGCAGGTCTGAGCCCTTATGGGTTCGCCCGCGCAGTCGCTCTTATGCGCCTAACGAAATCGCCGATGATAGCAGACAATTCGCAAACTGGATTTGGCGATGACACACCCCGGTAGAGGTTCGACCCTTTCCATCTCATGGCTAAGAAGCTGCGCTGAGGGTAAGCTACTAGAGGAAGTCGCAAGCAAGGAAGGAATCCCCCATGAACCGCCTGCTCGCACTTTTTTTTGCAATCCTCGTCGCCCTCCCCGGAGCGGCTCGGGCCGACTATCCATCCAGAGCAATTACGCTCATAGTGCCCTATGCGGCCGGCGGATCGAACGACACCTTGTCACGTATCCTGGCCGAGCACATGTCGAAGACACTCGGCCGGCCCATAATCGTCGACAACGAGCCCGGTGCTGCAGGCACAACCGCGACAGCGCGTGCTGCCCGTGCGGCACCGGATGGGTATACGATCATCATGGGCAACATGGGGACGCACGGCGCCGCCCCAGCGCAGTATCCTGACCTAAAATACGATCCAATCAATGACTTCGCGCCCATCGGTCTCGCCGCCGATGTACCTGCTGTCATAGTGACGCGAAAAGACTTCCCGGCGAACAGCCTCGCGGAGTTCATCGCCTATGTCAGAGCGAACCGCGATAAGGTCAATGAAGCGCATGTCGGCGTCGGAGCTCCTACCCATCTTTTCTGCACGCTGCTGCAATCAATCCTTGATATTCAAACGGGGCGTGTCCCTTATCGCGGCGGCGCACCAGCGATGAACGATTTGATGGGCGGCCAAGTCGATTTCAGTTGCATTTCACTGAGTGGCACGATCTCCCAGATTCAGAGCGGAGCCCTGAAGGCAATCGCCATCGCGAGTCCGCAGCGCGCCGTCATCATCCCCAACGTTCCCACAACCGTCGAAAGCGGCCTCCCTCAATTCGTCGTCTCGACTTGGAACGCGATTTTCGCACCCAAGAATCTCACGCCTGAAGTACAGACCAAGCTAAGCGAGGCCTTGAACAAAGCACTGGATGACGAAGCGACGCGCAAGCGACTTATCGACATTGGATTTGTCATCCCCGACGCCACGCGGCGGACGCCGGAGGCTCTCCGCGAATTTGTCGCAAGCGAGGTGCCCCGCTGGGGCAAGGTCGTGACTTCACCCCCGGCAAAGCAAGAGTAGAGAGGCATTATTCAAGCCGCGACGGACCGACGCTTTGACCAGCATCGAGCTAAGGCAGTTTCGGGCCAATAAGCGAGCTCAGAGTGCCTCACTACATCGGCCCGCGTCAGCAAGGTCGGTGGCATGTTGATGCCGCGTGCTTTGGCGGTCTGGAGGTTTATAACAAGTTCGTACTTGGTCGGCCGTTCGACGGGCAGATCGCCCCGTTTCGTACCCTTGAGAATCTTGTCGACAAGGATCGCAGACCGGCGAAACTGATCTGGCAAGTCAGTTCCGTAGCTCAAAAGAAAGCCCCGCTTCCGCGTATTCTCTGACTCAGAGCCAGTCGCCGGCACGGCTTGGCCGCACCAAACGCGGAGCAATCCGCCGGCCTACTTTCACCTGCTCTAAGGCGGCCGGTGCGGAGAGGGCAAATTCCATGACGAAGCGTCCTGACCGCAAATCCCGGCGGAACTGCTGCCTGAACATTTCCGCGACGTCAGGCTCGTCATTGACCACCACGATATATGTGCTCATCTCGTGCTCCGCTGATTGCTTTGCGCGCCCGATGCGCGGGGCAGAGTCACGATAAAGTCCGTGAATGCGCCGGGTTCGGTCTCAACCCGGATGGTACCACCATGTTGTTTGACGATGATGTCGTGGGTCATCGATAGCCCGAGCCCCGTTCCTTCGCCAGCTGGTTTGGTGGTGAAGAACGGATTGAATATCTTCTCCTTGACCTCTGACGGTATGCCGATGCCGTTGTCGCGAATGCATATCCCTACCGAGCTGCCAAGATTCGTTGTAGTGGCCGACAAGATCGGCTCAAAGCCCGCTTCGCCGTTTTCAGTCTTACGTTTGGTCGCAGCATAGAAGCCGTTTGAGATCAGGTTGAGCAGAGCGCGGGTGATTGCCTGTGGATAGACGTCGGCCATGCCAGCGGCAGGATCCAAGTTACGCTGCAGGACGATGTTGAAGCCTGGCTTTTCGGCCCGTGCGCCGTGATAGGCCAGGTTGAGGCTTTCCTCCACCAGTCCATTGATATCGACGGCACGTAGCTCGCCCGATCCCTCGCGCGAATGCAGCAGCATATTCTTGACGATAGAGTCGGCGCGCTTGCCGTGCTGCACGACCTTTGAGAGGTTGTTCTTCAGCAAAGCGGTCAGCTCATCCACCTCTTTACGAAGCTGTTCCGTAAGGGTCGCCTGCTTCAGAAGATCATTGAGCTCATCCGTGAGCTCAACGGAGAGCGCCGAGAAATTGTTGACGAAATTTAGCGGGTTCTTGATTTCGTGGGCGATGCCGGCAGTAAGCTGGCCCAGGGAGGCCAGCTTCTCGGTCTGGATCAGACGGTCCTGGGCCGCCTGCAAATCAAGCAACGCCTTCTCGGCGGCATCGCGAGCCATGCGAACAGCGTCTTCGGAACGCTTACGCTTGGTGATATCGGCATAGATCAGCACAAAGCCGCCATCTGGTACCGGGTTGCGGCGAACTTCGACAATGCGGCCATCGGGACGGACCCGTTCGTAACGCATTTCGCGGCCGATATCGTCAACGCTCCGCGCGAGTTCCGCCTCGAGATCGCCCGAACCAAACTCGCCTCTGGCGGCCAAGTAGCGGAACAACTCTGCGAAATTCGGACGGCTGACGAGCAGGTCGTCCGGCAGATCGAGCATGTCCTGCAGATTGCGATTCCACGCGGCAAGCCGCTTGTCGGCGCCGAACATCGCGACCGCGTCCCCCATATTGTCGAAGGTAACGCGCAGCTCCGCCTGGCGCTCGCGCAACTCATCGAATAGCCGCGCGTTCTCGATCGCGATCACCGCCTGGTCGGCGAAGCTGGTGGCGAGTTCGATGTCCTTGCTCGCGAAGGGTTCAACGCGCGTACGCGCAATGCTGAAAACGCCTATCAGCGTATTCTCGCGAAGCAACGGAACGCCAAGCGTCGACCGATAGCCGGCGATCGCCTGCCCTTCGCCGAGAGTGTATTCCGGATCCTGCAAGACGTCAGCGATGGGGACGGCGCGAAGCTCCATCGCCGCTCGGCCAGACGTCGAGCCCCGGCCAGGCGTGAATGGGTTCGTCTTGAAGAATTCTCTGGCCTCGATCGATAGCCCGTAATCGGCGATCAAGTGCCAGAGGTCATGCCGAAGATGGAACATGTACACCTGGTCAGCCCGGCAGAGGCGTGCCACCGTCTCAACCAGAGTTTCGAGTACCGTCTCCAGGTCGACGGATGAGCGGCTTATGATCTTGAGCACGTCTCCGGTTGCAGTCTGCCGCTCCAGCGCCTCCCTCCTCTCGTCGAAGAGGCGGGTGTTCTCGATCGCGATAGCGGCTTGATTGGCGAAGGTCTGCAGCAGCTGAACGTGATGATCGGCGAATGCTCCCGGGTCCCGCCGAGTAATCGTTATGAAGCCAATGGCCGCTCCCTTGTTCAATAAAGGCGTGAACGTCACGCTGCGCCAGCCTCGTGTCCGTCCGAGTCTTTGAGTTTGCAGATCAGCCGTTTCGCTATCCGCAATCTGCACAAACTCGCCGTTCGCGGCCAATGCTACGGGAGGGGCAGCTCGGTTCAGTTTCACCGGAAATTCAGCCCTGATAGCTTTATCGGCCTCCGGGCTGGTGGGCGTCAGCGCAACGAGATGAATAGCATCATCGACGAGGCGGTAGACCGCGGCTGTATATCCACCCAGTAGGCGTTTTGCGCTTGACGCGATGGCCTCAAACACCGGCTGAACGTCGGACGGCGAACTCGCGATTACCTTTAATATCTCGGCTGCCGCCGCCTGTTGCTCGCGAGCTTCCTTCGCCTCCATTTCGAAAGCTCTTGAAGGCTTCATTCGGGTGGCGGGCCGAACGGGCTGTTTGGTCTTGGCGCGGCTGCGGCCCTGCGCTGAGCGCGCCTTGCGCACCCTCGCCATGCTCCTCTTGCCGCCCGCTTTTGCTGACCGCGTCATATCCGCCCCCCGGAGGGTTTGAAAGGCCATCTTATCGGGCGGAACCCGTTCTGGAAGGGATCGAACGAGCCAGAATCTTGCCCGGCTTGATGTCCGTTCAGGGGGTCACAAGCGGCCTTTCACGATTGAGCAGGGCGGCGTCCGCTGTAACTTCCGAAGCTGAAGCTAGGCAGCCCGCCCCTGCTACGCCGTCCGCAGCACCGGCGTGGGGGGCTGCGACGGCCTGACAAGCGCGAACGCCACCTGCACGATGCCGCCGGCTAGACCAAGCGCCACGCCGATGCGCCAGGCCATGGTGTAGGAGCCGAGCGCGTCGTAGAGCAGCCCGCCCCCGTAAGCGCCGAGGAAGCTGCCGATCTGATGGCTCATGAAGGCGAGGCCCTGGATCATCGCCTGCCAGCGCAGACCGAACATCTCGGCGACGGCGCCCGCGACCAGCGGGCCGACGCCCATCCAGAGGAAGCCCATGATGGCGCCGAACAGCAGCGTCGAGAACGATGTTGCCGGCAGCATGAAATACCAGGCGAGCGCGACCGAGCGCAGGATGTAGATGCCGCCAAGCAGCGCCAGCTTGTTCCAGCGCTGGCCGGCCCAGCCGAAGAACAGCGAGCCCAGCACGTTGAAGCCGCCAATCATGCCGAGCGTCTGCGCGCTCAGCATCGGATCGAGGCCGCAGATCGCCAGATATGACGGCAGATGCGTGGTGAGGAACACCAGCTGCATGCCGCAGACGAGATAGGCGCAGGTCATCACCACGAAGGAGGCGTTGCCGAATGCGGTCCTCGCCGCCGTCGCGGCCGTGGCATCGTCGATCTCGTCGGCCGCCGGCTTCGGCAGCGGAATCCTGTCGACGCGCCCGGCGTACCAGGCGGCAGGGATCATCAGCACCGACATAATGACGAAGCCGGCAAGCCCGATGCGCCAGCCAAAGCCCTCGTTGAGCATCTGGCCGATCGGCGCCGACAACAGCGCGCCGAGCGAGCCCGCACCGGAGACAATACCGAGCACGGTGGAGCGCACCGTCTCCGGCACCGCACGCGCCGCCACCGACATCGCGATCGCCGCTGCGGTGCACGCGAGCGAGGTCCCGATCAGCACGCCGGCGCCGATCATGATGCTGATCATCCCATTGGCGGTCGCCATCAGCGCGAGGCCCACGATGTACATCAGCGCGCCCGCGATCATGATCGGACGGAAGCCGTAGCGCACCGTCAGCGCGCCGGCGGGCGGTTGCAGAAAGCCCCAGGCGAGGTTTTGCACGGCGAGCGCCAGCGTGAAATCCGAGATGGAAATATGAATGTCATGCGTCAGCGGCTGCATGAATATGCCGAGCGACTGCCGCAGCCCCATGCTCAGCGTCAGCATGATCGAGGCGCCGATCAGGATCGGCAATGTCGGACGCAGGACCTGCAACAGGGGCATTCTTCTTCTCCCTTTTGGGCGCGGCACACGTGCCGACGTCTGCTTTTGCCGTTGATTTTGGTTACACAGACCTGTGTACTTAGGCTATAGATAGTCGCAGCTGTCAAGCGAACAGGACGCGCGCTATCGCATGGCTCCCCCGCCCAACCCACAGACGATGAAAGAGCGGATCCTTCAGACCGCCGACAAGCTGTTCTATCTGCAAGGCATTCGCGCGATCGGCGTCGACACCATCGCGGCCGAGATCGGCATCTCCAAGCGCACGCTCTACAACCACTTCCCGTCCAAGGACGCGCTGATCGCGGCATATCTCGAGCGCCGCTTCGTAAGCGCACGCACCTCCGACAAGCCGCCGGCCGAGCAGATCCTCGCCACCTTCGATTCGCTGGAGCGGCGCTTTGCGGCCAAGGATTTTCGCGGCTGCCCGTTCGTCAATGCGGTGGCCGAGCTCGGGCCGACCGACCGCGCCGTGAAGAAGATCGCGATCGCCTTCAAGGAAAGTCGCCGCGTCTGGTTTCGCGACCGCCTGACCGAGCTCGGCGTTGCCGACGCCGACGCGCTGGCGACACAGCTCGTGCTGCTCGTGGATGGCTCCATCGCGCAGGACCTCGTGCGCGATGATCCCGCAATGGCAAGAGCTGCGAAGGAAGCGGCGAAGGTGCTGCTGCGGAACGCGGGCGTGGATGTGGGTGGTAGCGCGAAGACGGTGAAGGGACGCAAGCGCGCGCCATAATGAGCGCTGTCGCCGTATCATTCGGTGTCATCACCCGCGAAGGCGGGTGATCCAGTATTCCAGAGACAGTGAGGCTAGAACCGAGGTGCCGCGGCGTACTGGATTCCCCGCCTTCGCGGGGAATGACAGGCGGAGTTTGGAGGGCCGCCGCCATCCTACCAACATGCTCCTGTTTTGCCCGACGAGTCAAACGGCGCCGCCCCCAGCGCAAGCCGTTTTGCCACCCGCGTAAGCCATTGATCCGACTACTGCCGGCTACTGTGCATGGGGTTGTTTTCGCAACTTTTGTGTCGCGGCAGCCTTTAGGCCGCCTGCGACACCACCCGATTGCGGCCGTCGTGCTTGGCCCGGTACAGCGCGGTATCGGCGCGCTTGAGGACGTCGGCGACCGCCTCGCCCTTTCTCTCCAGCGTGGTGAGCCCGATCGAGATCGTGACCTCGATGCGCTTGGCGCCTTTGTGGATCGCGAACGGCTCGCCCGCGATCGAGCGGCGCAGGCGCTCGGCGACCATGCCGGCGACGTGGAGATCGGTCTCCGGCATCACGATCACGAACTCCTCGCCGCCATAGCGGCAGGCCAGGTCAATGCCGCGGATCGACTTGCGCACGCGCACCGCGAATTCGCGCAGCACGTCGTCGCCGGCGTCGTGGCCGAAATTGTCGTTGATCGATTTGAAGTAGTCGATGTCCAGGATCATCAGCGCGAGCGGCTTACCGCGGATTGCGGCCTGCTCGGCGAGCGTTGCGAGATGGCTTTCCATGTAGCGGCGATTGTGCAGGCCGGTGAGCGCGTCGGTGATCGCCATCTCGATCGAGTTCTGCACGTTGTCGCGCAGATGATCGGTGTAGCGGCGGCGCCGGATCTGGGTGCGGGCGCGCGCCAGGAGCTCGGTCTTGTCGATGGGGCGCAGCAGATAGTCGTTGACGCCGATCTCGAGGCCCCGGAGCAGCCGCGTCGAATTCTCGGGGTCGGCGATCGCCAGGATCGGCACATGGCGCGTGCGCTCCAGCGAGCGCGCCTGGCTGCACAGCCTGAGGCCGTCGAAATTGTTGAGGTCGAGCGAGACGATCAGGAGGTCGTAATTGCCCTCGGCGGCGTGGAACAGCGCCTCCGTCGGGTTCGGCTCGACGTCGATGGTGTGCTCGGCGGCGAGGATCGTCGCCAGCCGCTCATAGGAGGACTCGCGGTCGTCGACCAGGAGGATGCGGCCGCCCTTGCCGGTGTCGGCCACGGCGCTGCGCTCGGGCGCCTGCATGCCGATCTCGAGCGAGGTGATGGCGCGCATGCGCAATTCGTCGGTCATCATCTTCAGCCGCGTCAGCGAGCGCACCCGCGCGATCAGCACGACGTCGGAGACGGGCTTGGTCAGGAAGTCATCGGCGCCGGCTTCCAGCCCGCGATTGCGGTCGGCGGGGCTGTCGAGCGCGGTGACCATCACGACCGGGATGTGATGCGTGGCCGGATCAGTCTTGAGGCGGCGACAGACTTCGAAACCGTCCATGTCCGGCATCATCACGTCGAGCAGGATGATGTCGCATTCGGCACGATGACAAATCGCCAGCGCCTCGGTGCCGTTCGAGGCGGTCATCACGTCGAAATATTCGGCGGACAGGCGGGCTTCGAGCAGCTTGACGTTGGCGGGGACGTCGTCGACGACCAGGATACGCGCGGACACTGTGAACTCACTTCCTATCCGATGAAACGCCGGACCGTCTCAATGAATTTGCCGACCGAGATCGGCTTGGACAAATAAGCTTCGCAGCCGCCTTCGCGGATGCGCTCTTCGTCGCCCTTCATCGCGAACGCCGTGACCGCGACGACGGGAATGGTGCGCAGCTCCGGATCGTCCTTGATCCAGCGCGTCACCTCGAGCCCGGAGACCTGCGGCAGCTGGATGTCCATCAGCACGAGGTCGGGCCGCATCTTGCGCACGAGGTCCAGCGCCTCGTAGCCGTTGCTGGTGCCTGTGGTCTGGTAGCCGTGCGCCTCCAACAGGTCGCGGAAGAGCTTCATGTTGAGCTCGTTGTCTTCCACGATCAGGACGGTCTTAGCCATCCCGCCCTCCTGATTGGTCCGCAGACCGGTACATGTGACGCCTCAGACGCCGCTTCCCGGCGTTTCGAAAACTGGATTCAAACTAGCCTCAGATTCGCTTGAGTTTCGTTAAACCCGAGGGTCGACTTTCTGCGATGTGGTTTCCAGTTGCTTGTCTGGGCCGGAAGACTTGAGGACGAGACTCGGGCATGATGATTCCAAATTAGAGACCGAAAGTTAACGGAAAGGCAAATCGTCCCCGTGAAAAAGCCTGTTCACAACCCCCGCGAAGTCGCTGAAATTGTTGCGATTCAGGCCCTGTCCTTCGTCGCGGGCGAGCCCGAGCGGCTGGGCCTGTTCCTGGCCGAAACGGGTGTCGGCCCGGAGACCCTGCGCAACGCCGCCGCGGACCCGAATTTCCTCCTCAGCGTGCTCGATTTCGTGCTGCGCGATGACGCCACCGTGAAGGCCTTTGCGCAGGCCGCGGAACTGGATCCGACCAACGTTGCCGCAGCGCGGCAGGTTCTCGGCGATGCGCTCGGCGACCCCTCCTGGGAGCGCGACGTGCCGTGAGCGACCGCGACCCGGCCGGGCCCCGCTGCTTCTGCCGGGATTGTCTGGCCGATCTGGACGTGGGCGTGCGGCGGTGTTCCGCCTGCGGATCCCCTCGCCTCGTCCGCCACCGGGCGCTCGCGAGCCTGACCATCGCCCATATCGACTGCGACGCCTTCTATGCGACGGTCGAGAAGCGCGACAATCCTGACATCGCCGACAAGCCCGTCATCATCGGTGGCGGCAAGCGCGGCGTGGTATCGGCCGCTTGCTACATCGCGCGCACCTATGGCGTGCGCTCGGCCATGCCGATGTTCAAGGCACTGGAGGCCTGCCCGCATGCGACCGTGATCCGCCCGGACATGGCGAAGTATGTCCGGGTCGGCCGCGAGGTCCGGCAGGCCATGCAGGCGCTGACGCCGCTGGTCGAGCCGCTCTCGATCGACGAGGCCTTCCTCGACCTCTCCGGCACCGAGCGCGTGCACGGCATGATCCCCGCAAAGGTGCTGGCGCGCTTTGCCCGCGACGTCGAGCGCGACATCGGCATCACCGTGTCGGTCGGCCTGTCCTGCAACAAGTTCCTGGCCAAGATCGCCTCCGACCTCGACAAGCCGCGCGGCTTTGCCGCGCTCGATCAGGAGGAAGCGCGTTTGATGCTGGCGGAAAAACCGGTCGGCTTCATCTTCGGCGTGGGACCCGCAACGCAGGAGCGCCTCGTGCAGCGCGGCTTCCGCATCATCGCCGACCTCCAGAAGGCCGACGAGATCGAGATGATGCGGCAGTTTCCGAGCGACGGCCGCAGGCTGTGGCGGCTCGCGCGCGGCATCGACGACCGCCGTGTCGAGCCTGATCGCGGCGCCAAGACGATTTCCAGCGAGACCACCTTCGAAACCGATATCCGAGACTTCGCGACGCTGGAGAAGATCTTGTGGCGGCTGTGCGAGAAGACGTCGTCGCGGCTCAAGAGCAGCGAGCTCGCCGGCTCGACCGTCACGTTGAAATTGAAGACTGCCGACTTCCGCCAGCGCACCCGCTCGCAGTCGATCGCAGCGCCGACGCAGCTCGCCGCAAAGATCTTCTCGATCTGCCGCGAGATGCTGGCCAAGGAGATCGATGGCACCGCCTTCCGCCTGATGGGCGCCGGCGTCAGCGCGCTGCGCGAGGGATCAGCGAGCGACGATACCGACATGCTTGAGCGCCGCGCCGCTCACGCCGAACGTGCAGTCGACAGCCTGCGCAAGAAGTTCGGCAGCGCCGCGGTGATCCGCGGCATTGCGTATGAGGGGCCGAAAGCGCAGGAGTGATCTAGTCCTGCTCCACTCAGTCGCGTTCGAAGATCCGTGCACCCGGATAGGCGCGCCGGGCATACTGGACGACCAACTGTCGATCCTGAGTCTCCAGGAACGGCGTTCGGATCTGGCAAGTCCCGACGATGAGGTGCCACAAGCCATTGAGCTTTCGAATGACGACATTCATTTGAGCCTCTTCGCAGTGACCCGAGCGGACTCTAATTGTAAGAATCTGCCGCCGTCGCTCAATTGTACCAGCGTAACGTCAGCGCATGAGAAGGATTAGAGGAGATATACAAAGGTATGTTGGTTGCGACTTTATCAACCGCTGGCGCCGATAGCTTCGCAGGGGCTCAGACGATCTTACCGGGTCGGGGACTGGCACCGTGACAGGCGAACGCGATCTCGACGTGCTACTGCGTAACATGAAGCCGGAGATCCTCGACGGCACCTTCGTGTTTTGCACGCTTGCGCCGAATGCGGACATTCCAGCCACCATCAGCCCGATGCTGACGTTCCGCGAACGCCAAGGAACAACGCTGGTGATACTGCACGAGGAGGCCGAACGTGCCGGGCTGCGCCATGAATTTCCCTCGCGGCTGATCACCTTGTCAATTCACTCCGCGCTCGACGCGGTGGGCTTTCTGGCGGCAATCACGGCGCGTCTGGCCGAAGCCGGCATCAGCGTGAACGCCGTGTCGGCCTTTCACCACGACCATCTCTTCGTGCCGGCGGATAGGGCCGATGAAGCGCTGGTGCTGCTACAAGAGATGTCAGAGGCGAAGCACCTGTAGCCCGGATGGACCGCAGCGCAATCCGGGACAATGCCTCCGTAGCGACAGGCTTCCCGGATTACGCTTGCACTCCATCCGGGCTACAGGAAAACCTCAGTCCGCGACCGCCACGGCCTCGATCTCAATCAGCCATTCCGGCGCGGCGAGCGCGGAGACACCGACGAGCGTGGAGGCCGGCGGCTCCATGCCTTCGAAGAAGGCGGAGCGAGCCTTGCCGATGATGGGGCGCAGCTCCGGCTTGTAGTTCACGACGAAGGTGGTGATCTTCACGATATTGGAATAGCTCGCACCGGCCGCCTTCAGCGCCAGCCCGAGATTCTGCATCACCTGCGTCGTCTGCGCGGCGATATCGCCCTCGCCGACGATCCGCCCTTCCTCGTCAGTCGAGACCTGTCCGGAAATGTAGATGGTGCGCGCGCCCGAGGCGGTGACGACGTGAGAATAAGCGGGATTGTGATGCAGGCCGCTGGGGCGGAGATGGTCGAGCTTGGGCATGGAGGGGCTCCCGGAGTTTGTGGTTGGGACGAAGCGTAGCTGGAGAGTGTGACGAGAGCCAGTCCCGTCATTGCGAGGAGCTCTTGCGACGAAGCAATCCAGAATCTTTCCGCGGAGAGACTCTGGATTGCTTCGCTGCGCTCGCAATGACGGAAGAGAGACCGCCCCTCAATTGCAGGGCTTGCTGTCCTTGACGTCGAACTTGCCCATCGCGCCGGAGATGACGAAATCGTTGTAATCGAGCACGAGCTGGCGCGAGACGCCGTTCTCGTAGAGCTCGAACGACATCGCGTAGACCGGGGTCTGCTCGCCCTCCTTCTGCTGGGCGTCGCGATCGAAATAGCTGACGGTGACGGGCCAGCGCTTCAGCGATTTCATGTGCTCGTCCGAGATCGACGGATCGGTCGAGGTGGCGCGGTCGGCGGGGATCGGCTGGCCGATCACGGTCAGCGTGTTGTAGACCTTCTGGCCGTCGTCGGAGCCGTCATAGACGGACAGTTCCAGCAGCGACTTGCCCTCCTTGGCGGCAGCAATGATGCGCTGGATCTGCTCGGTCGGGAACACGATCTTGCCGTCGAGGGTGAAGGTCTTCGGCGCCGGCAGCTTCAGCTTGACGTTGATATGGTCGCCGTCGCGCTCGGCCGAGCCGTCGACCCGCCCGGCATCCGCCTCGTTCATGCGCGTTTCGATCTTGAAGCGGTAGCTCTTGCCGGCGGCGTCCTCCCAGGAATTGGAGCGGAGGTCGCTGAGCGTGACCTTGCCCTCGCCGCTGTCGAGCTCGGAGACCTGACGGAACTCGGAGGTGTAGCCCTCGCAGGCGCTGCCGGTGAAGTTGTAGAGGATCCGGCCACGGGCGCTGTTGACCGAATTGGAGCGCGATTTGACGAGGCTGAGATCATAGAGCGCCTGGTGCGCGAGAAACGGACCGTTGGCGGCTTGAGCCCCGCCACCAAGGCCGACACTGGCCGCGGCGAGCGCCATCACACCGAGCGAAGTCCGGAAAAGGTGCACCATGTCTGTTCCTTGAGGAAAGCGCAGATTCGACATTTTAATGACCGTTCCATTGCGTCGCAACTGAGGCCGCTTCACGTAAAGTTGCCCCTTCGCGTTGAACCTGCTGCCCTGCCCCAACCAAATGCAGCCGCCTCCGGCTGCTTGCATGTGACGGCACGATGAGCGAAACAGGGCGCGCCGGCCTTCAGACGGACGTGCCGGGAGCGAATGATTTTGGACAACGAGGTCGGACATGGCGGGCACGGTCGAGCAGAAACTGGCGGAGCAGGGCATCAAGCTACATGAGGCCCCTACCCCCGTCGCCAACTACGTCCCGTTCGTGCGCACTGGCAATTTGCTGTTCGTCTCCGGCCAGGTCTGCTTTGATCCCGCCGGCAAGCTGATCGCCAAGGGCAAGCTCGGCGCTGGCGTCTCCATCGAAGAAGGTGCGGCGGCCGCACGTGGCTGCGCCGTCAACCTACTGGCCCAGGTCAAGGCGGCGCTCGGCGATCTCGACAAGGTCGTGCGCGTGGTGCGCCTCGGCGGCTTCATCAACTCGGCGCCGGATTTCCTGGACGGGCCGAAGGTGCTGAACGGCGCCTCCGACCTGATGGTCGCCGCCTTCGGCGACAAGGGCCGCCATGCCCGCACCACCGTCGGGGTCGCCTCGCTGCCCGCGGATGCGGCGGTCGAGGTCGAAGGCGTGTTCGAGGTCGCCTGACGCGAATGCGCGCTCCGGATTGGCTGACAGCCCGGCCGGTCGCCCATCGCGGCCTGCACGACATCTCGCGCGGCATCGTCGAGAACATGCCGGGCGCGGTGCAGGCTGCGATTGCAGGCAATTTCTCTATCGAGGTCGATATCCAGCTCTCGGCCGACGGCGAGGCCATGGTGCATCACGACCATGCCCTCGGCCGCCTGACTGAGGTCTCTGGTGACGTCATCTCGAAAACTGCCGCGGAGCTGAAAGCCCTCAAATTCAAGGACACGGACGAGCGAATGATGTCGCTGTCCGACCTCTGCGCCATGGTCGCCGGCCGCGTGCCATTGGTGATCGAAGTGAAGAGCCATTTTGGCGGTGACCGCAACCTGGTGAAGCGGATGGCGGAGGTGCTGGCGTCCTATGACGGCCCCGCGGTCGGCATGTCGTTCGATCCCGACCAAGTGCTGGCGCTGCGCGAATTGCTCCCCTCCCGTCCGCGCGGCATCGTCGCGCAGCGGACCTATGAGGACGAGTACTGGGCCAAGCTGACCCAAGAGCAGCGCGACGGCATGCTGTACCTGCGCCATGGCTTCCAGACCCAGCCGCATTTCGTCGCCTTCAAGGTCGATCACCTCCCGGCCCCCGCGCCCTGGATCGCCCGCAACCTGTTCGGCTGCGCCCTGCTCGGCTGGACCGTCCGCACGCCGGAGCAGCGGTCCCGGGTCGGGCGCTATGCGGACCAGATGATTTTTGAGGGGTTCGTGCCGTAGGCATGGCACCTCTCGTGTCCCGGACAAGCTGCGACGCTATAGCGTTGCAGCGCAGAGCCGGGACCCAACTGTCCTCGAACTCGCTGCCACATGGGCCCCGGCTCTGCAGGGCACCGCTCCGGACGATGCTTCGCATCGCCGGGGGCGCTGCGCCGCGTCCGGGGCATGAGAGCCCGCCTGTTCCCGCCCCTTGAAGTCGCTGCTGCAATGCACGATCTTGCACGCAATGGCATCATCCGACATTACGCTCGAGGCCGTACCGTCCATTGGCGAAGTCTCGCCCGCGGATTGGGACGCCTGCGCCAATCCCGGCAAGGCCTTCAGGGAAAAGGCTTGCAACGGGCATGGCGCGGGAACCTCATCCGTCTTTCTAGGCGATTCCCTCGGGCTCTCAAGACCTGCCTATAACCCGTTCGTCTCGCACGCATTTCTCTCCGCCGTCGAGAAATCGGGTTCGGCCACGATCCGCACCGGCTGGGGTCCGTGGCATCTCGTGGCCAAGGTCGACGGCCGGGTCGCCGGCGTCGTGCCCTGCTATCTGAAATCACACTCGCAAGGCGAATATGTCTTCGATCGCGGCTGGGCGGATGCCTACGAGCGCGCCGGCGGGCGGTACTATCCCAAGCTCCAGGTCTCGGTCCCCTTCACGCCGGCCACGGGACCGCGGCTTCTGGTCCGCGACGGCGTCGATCGCGAGCAGATCAGGGAGGCGCTGGCGAGCGGGTTGGTGGCGCTGTGCGGCGTCAGCAAGGCGTCCTCAGTGCACGTCACCTTCGCGCGCGAGGACGAATGGAAGCTGCTTGCCGAGCACGGCTTCCTCCAGCGCACCGACCAGCAGTTCCACTGGCACAACGAGGGTTTTACAAGCTTCGACGATTTCCTGGCGACGCTGAACTCCCGCCACCGCAAGTCGATCAAGCGCGAGCGGCGCGATGCGCTGGCGGCGGGCATTTCGATCCACTGGCTCACCGGCAAGGACATCACCGAGGATGCGTGGGATGCCTTTTTCGAATTCTACATGGAGACGGGCTCGCGCAAATGGGGCCGGCCGTATCTGACGCGCGAGTTCTTCTCGCTGATCGGCGAGACCATGAGCGAGGACGTGCTGCTGGTGATGGCCCGCCGCAACAATCGCTGGATCGCGGGCGCGATCAACTTCATCGGCTCGGACACGCTGTTCGGCCGCAACTGGGGCGCGGTCGAGCATCATCCGTTCCTGCATTTCGAGGTCTGCTATTACCAAGCGATCGACTTCGCAATCAAACACGGCCTGAAACATGTCGAGGCCGGCGCGCAGGGCGAGCACAAGATCGCGCGCGGCTACCTGCCGCGTACCACCCATTCCGCCCACTTCATCGCCGATCCCGGCCTGCGCCGCGCCATCGATGACTACCTCAAGCGCGAGCGCGCCTATGTCGCCGAAGCCGGCCGCGAGCTTGCCGAGCTCGGCCCGTTCCGAAAAGGCCCCGACGAGGCGCCTTGACGCATCGCCGTTGCTGGTGACAGTAAGCGCAAAATCTCGAGGAGCCGCCGAGGAGTTATCATGACCGCCTACGACACCAACAACATCTTCGCAAAGATCCTGCGCGGCGAGCTGCCCTGCTACAAGGTGTACGAGGACGAGCACGTCCTCGCCTTCCTCGACATCATGCCGCGCGTACTCGGTCACACGCTGGTGATCCCGAAGGTCCCCGCTCGCAACATCCTCGACATCAACCCGGACGACTACGCCCATGTCGCCCGTGGTGCGAAGAAGATCGCGATCGCCGCGATGAAGGCGTTCAACGCTGACGGCATCACCGTGCAGCAGTTCAATGAGCCTGCCGGCGGACAGGTCGTCTTTCATCTCCACATGCACGTGATGCCGCGCTACGACGGCGTCGCCATGCTGCCGCCGGCGAGCCGCAAGGAAGACGACAAGGTGCTGCAAGAGCACGCGGCGAAGCTGATCGCGGCGTTGAAGAGCTGATCGTCATTCCGGGGTGCGCCCCGTAGCCCGGATGGAGCGAAGCGCAATCCGGGACAGTGCCCGCATTACGATGCGCTCCATGCGGGCTACGATCTCTCCTTGTCATTGCGAGCGCAGCGAAGCAATCCAGACTTTTCCCGCGGAGACAGTCTGGATTGCTTCGTCGCAAGAGCTCCTCGCAATGACGGGGTTGGAGCGATGCCCCCTCACTCGGTCTGGAAATCCCCCGGCTGCGGCGCCGCCAGCGGGGTGAACTCGCAGCGATCCGGTTTGATGTCGATCAGCGGCGTGTTGTCGATGCAGTCGAGGCCGCGAACGAGGATCGCATTGCCCTCGATGCCGATCAGCTTCACGATCGAGGTGCCGATCGGATTGGGCCGCACCGGCGAGCGCAGCGAGAACGTGCCGCGGGTCTTCTCGTTGTTCTTCGGGCTTTGCAGGATGATGTCCCGTCGCGACTTGTCGAGCCAGTAGAGCACTTCGAGATTGCTGTAGAAGTCGACGCCCTTGATCGCCGGCACGAACGGCTCGAAGATCTCGAGCCGGCACACCGGGCCATCCTGGCGTCCCTGCCGCGGCGTCTCCAACCGCGAGGTCCAGGGTGTGCGGATACGGCCGATGAAGACGAGGCCGGCATCTTGCGTCGGCGGCAGCTCGATGGTGACCTCGCCCTCGCGGAGCTCCTGTTCGCGAACCATATTTCTTGTTCCTTAGCTTGTCGGAAGCGGTTTTAGCCCAACCACCACTTGCCGGCCAGCATGAAGACTTCGCCCGTGACCACGCCCGCGAAGATCGAGCGGCGGGTCAGCAGGAAGACGACGAGCCCTGCACCAACCGCGCCATAGCGCAGAACGTCAGGCACGGTGGCCAGCGCCCCTGGCGGCTCGACCACGATCTGGGCGATGACGCCGGCCAGGATCGCGGTCGCGACCGCCCTCACCCAGACCAATAGCTCGGAGCCCTCGTCGATCCCGCCGCCGAACCAGAGGCCCAGCATGCGCCAGATCTGGTTGGGAACGACGCCGGCGACGAACAGCACGGCGAGCGCGTGCCAGTCGCCGATCGCTTGCGCAAAACTCATGCGCGCACCTCCCGCCACCAATGCACGCCATAAGCGATCGTGCCGGCGACCATGCCGCTGACAAGGATGTCGAGACCGGAGTTCATCTTTGATGCCAGCGGATAGAGCACGATGCCCAGCACGAGCGCGACGACATCGGCAACCTCGCGGCTGTTGCGCGCCGTCGAGAACAGGAACGACAGCGGCGTCAGCAGCAGAATCGCCGCACCAAAAGTCTGCGTCAGGTTGGCGGCGAGGAAATAGCCGACAATATTGGCGACAAGGCACACCGAGACCAGGCCACAGCCGAGCCCATGCACGAAGGCGATGCGCCGCTCGCGCGGCACTTTCGGCAGGAAGCGGTGGCATTCGACCCACAGCGTCACCGCGGTGAGATGCGCGGCGAAAATCAGCTCGCGCCGCTTGGTCTTGGGTGTGCGCATCAGCGGCAGCACGGAGACCACCATCGGAAACAGGCGGATGGCGCTGACGGTCACCGCGATCGCCGACTGGATGATGGTGGCGCCCGAGCCGAGCGTCGTGATCAGGATGATCTGCGCCGGACCTGCCCAGACGAACAGCGTCGAGCAGAGCGCCCAGAGCAGGCTGAAATGGGTGTCATGGGCGAGCGCGCCGATGCCGAGATAAGTCACGAACAGCACGATGGTGAGGATCGTCTGCGTGATCGAGCGCAGCCCCCACGCGAAGGCGCGCCAAGGACTTTGCCATTGAGATGAATCGAGCGGAGGAAGCGCCACGGAGCGGCCGGCTGAGATTGCGGAATCGTGCCTGCATAACGGGCAATGCGGGGAGCCGCGTCAAGGAAGCGCGCGGCGGGGCTGGCATGCGCACGACACCCACCGCCCTACCCCGCCACACCCCGATTCCTCAGCACGAAGCAGGCGCCGCCCGCCTTGCGGATGCGGTTGCACAGATCATCCGCCTCGCTCCGTGTATCCGCCCCGATGCGCACCTGGTAGAATATGCGCGTGCCGCGGCTGCGCATCACCGAGCTCAGCAGGCTCGGATCGCGCTCTCCGATCACCGCGCTGAGCCGCGTGACCGCGCGCGAATACATCGCCAGCGCCCTGTTGCGATCGAAACCGGCGGCGAGCTGCACGCCCCAGACCTTTGCAGCCGCAAGCTCCACATGCTGCTCGAGCTCGGCGACGAAGGCATTCGGCGCGCGCTTGAGCAGCGCCATCAGATCGCGGCAGCTCGTCGGCGGCGCGCTCGGCGGCCCTTGGCCGGTGCTGCCCGCCTTGGCCCAGGCATCGACACTCGTGCCAGTGACGGCATAGACGTAGTTGCGGGTCTGCTCCGGCATAGGGCCGGTGCCGGCGAGCCATTCCTGGACGCGGCGCGGTCCGGCGTTGTAGGCGGCTGCGGCAAGTCCGAGATTGCCGAACTGGTTGCGCAGCTCGTTCAGGAATTCGGCCGACTTCGGCAAGGCCTGCACCGGATTGAACGGATTGAGCAGCCCGCGCTCGCTTGCCGTGCCCGGCATGAACTGCGCGATCCCTTGTGCGTGCTCACCGCTGCGCGTCATGGGACCTACCGCATCGGCCTGGAAGCGGCTCTCCTGCCAGATCACCCGGGCGAAGAACTCGAGCGGAAGATTGGCATCGCGCGCGGCCGCCTCGACGATCAGGCAGATCGACTCCCGCGTGTCACTCTCGCGGGCGTCGTTTGGCTTCTCCGCCGGCTTCGCAGGTTCCTCTGCCTTCGGAGGCGCGACGGGGGGCGGCATCTCCTCCGCGAGCGCCGGCGACAGCACGAGGGTCTGGCACAAGACAACGATAACCCGAGCTATTCGCATGGCATCGACGCTATCGGACAAATCGGACCTTGACTTGGAACCCCAGCCAACTAGCAACAGACGGCAGTATCAACACAGGTCCCGCCTGATGGTGACAATCTTTTTTGATCTCGACGGCACGCTGACCAACCCAAAGCCCGGGATCACCCGCTCGATCCAATATGCACTGGAACGGCTCGGCGTTTCGGTGCCGAGCGAGGACGAACTGACCTGGTGCATCGGCCCTCCGCTGCTTGCGAGCCTCAGAAAGCTCACTGGAGCCGATGAGCTCGCCGACCGTGCACTGCTACTCTATCGCGAGCGCTTCAGCGATATCGGCCTGTTCGAGAACGAGGCTTACAGCGGAATTACGGACACATTATCGTCGCTCGCAGCGACACGTCAGCGCATGTTCGTGGCGACCAGCAAGCCCGCTATCTACGCCACCCGCATTGTCGACCATTTCGGTCTGAAGCCGTATTTCGAGCGCGTGTTCGGCTCCGAGCTCGACGGCACGCGCGTCGACAAGCGCGACCTGCTCCGCTATGCGCTGGATGAAGCCAAGGTCGATCCGAGCAGCGCGATTATGATCGGCGACCGCAGCCATGACGTGGTCGGCGCCCACACCAACGGCATGACGGCCATCGGCGTGCTCTATGGCTATGGCAGCGAGGCCGAGCTGCGGGACGCCGGCGCGCACCACATCTGCGCGGCGCATCCGGAATTGCTCGGCCATTGCGTGACCTAAAGCGGTTGAATCGATCGCCTGCGCTGGTTCACCTCTCCCGCTTGCGGGAGAGGTCGGCGCGAAGCGCCGGGTGAGGGCTTTCTCCTCTAGGGGATTGTCCCATTGCGGAAGCACCCTCTCCCCGACCCTCTCCCGCAAGCGGGAGAGGGAGTGCACCTTCGTCGTTGCAGCAATCAAGCCTCACCTCATCACGCTTTCTCCACCGCCGCCAGCATGCCCGTCTTTGGGTGACAGTTCAGATATTCGAAGAACTGTTCGTCGGCGGCTGCGACCGTCACCTCGTGATAGAGCCGCAGCTTGGCTGACGGCCCGAGCGTCGACAGATATTTCATCGCCGCGCCGAAGATCTTGACGTGGGTCGGATGCGACTCCGCCCAGCGTTCGAGCGCGGCGAGACTCTTCCACCAGCTCTGACCGTAGGACTTTTCGCGGACGCTGCCGTCGGCCGCGAGCACCCGCATATAGCGGTTGGCATAGCAGCCAATCGCGAGGCCATCATCACGCAGAAAGTCCATGCCCTCGCGTAGCACCGGTTCGACGTCGTCGAGATAGAGTTTTCGCTCCGACGCCTCGGTATCGCTCCAGTCCTGCCCGGAGCGGATCAGGCAGAGATTGTCATGGGCCTTCACGCGCAGCCGCGCGCCGTCGCAAATCAGCTCCGGTGCGCCACCTGGCGCCATCGCATCGGTCTGCGACAGCGGGATACGGTCACGCATGCCGCCCCAATAGGCGTGCTCCTGCACCTCGCCGCTCATGCCTTCCGCAACGACGGCGACACCTTCCGGCCGATCGGGCGAAGAGAACAGCGTCTCATGACGCGACACGGTGGGACGCAGCACCTCGATGAAGGTGCCGATACTGTCGCGCTGCTGTCCGGTCCAGGCCTCAAGCACCGGTGCAAACCAGGCGTCGAAACGCGCGAGATCATCCCAATAGGCAACGGAGACGACGTTCTCGTAGCCAGCCTGGTCGACATAGCGCGCGCGGTCCCAATGCGAGGGACCGCTTTCGATCGCGAAATGCCCCTCGACGCCAGGGCGGTCGTAGCGGTCAGCGGCGCCCGGCCGCGATATTGCACGCCGAAATAGGCCATCACGACGCGGCTGACCGCCGGCTTGTAGCGCGCCACGAAGGACGGATATGGCGGCTGGTAATCCTCCCGGCGATCAACTCGCGGCTGCGGCGATGTCAGTCGGCTCTACCGTATCCACCGGCAGCGCGAACTCCTCCACGCGCTTGTACGCCTTCTTGTTGAGCAACAGCCGCGTGACGTCGGGCCGTGAATAATGGCCGGCGGGATCGGCGGCGTTCTTGGCGACGCCGATGGCGCCGAGATCGATCTCGGCGATCAGCAAACCCTCCTGGTCCGGCGCGAGCTTGTCGCCGATCTGGCTGCCGTCGGGGCCGTAGATCGCGGCAAAGCCGCCGCCGGCGTGCAGCAGCGCGTGCTTGTCCGGCCGATCGCAGAGCTCGTCGATCATGGCCTGCGACACCGTCGCGCAAGGCGCCAGCACGAAGCAGGAGCCCTCCACCGCGTAGACGCGCGAGGCGGCGTTGTTGACCTCGGCGCCGAGCGCCGGCGCGAACGGATCGTAGAGCGAGAAGCTCGGCCAGGCCGCGACATGCACCTGCTCGTTCTGGGCGTACATCGCGTATTTGGACAGCGGCTGGAGATGCTCCCAGCAGCACAGCGCGCCGAGACGGCCAATGTCGGGCCTCGCATGCACGGCGAGGTCGCTGCCGTCGCCTTCGCCATAGACGGTGCGCTCGGCATGGGTCGGCCGCAGCTTGCGGCGCTTTGCGATGGTCTCGCCATCAGGTCCGATCAGCCATTGCGCCAGATAGAGGCTGCCGCCGTCGCGCTCGGACAAGCCGATCACGGCGGTGAGCTTTGCCTTGCGTACGACCTCGCGCAGCCGCTCGGCGTGCGGGCTGTCATACGACAGCGAGTTGTCGAAATAGCGCTGCACGAAGCCGCGGCCGATCGCCCAGGCCGGCGAGTCCATCCAGATGTGCCAGGGGTAACCGGGGATGAAGGCCTCGGGAAACGCGATCAGCTTGGCGCCCTTTTCCGCGGCCTCCCTGATCAGCGCGATCGACTTGTCGATCGAGGCGTCGAGATCGAGCCAGGCCGGCGCCGCCTGCACCACTGCCACCTTGTATTTCGGATGTTCGATGCCCATTCCCGCCTCCATTGCCGGTTGATCGGAAGCCGCGTCCGATGCAGTCTATTTGACCAGGCCGGACGGCCGGGCGCTCGACCGCGGCGGAACAAAAACTCGACTGGACGCGCTGCGGACCGGTACGGGATTTGCCTCCGGTCAGGCTGGATCCCAGGCGATTTTGCAGGGTGTGAAAGGGAGGCTCTCCAGATGCCAATCCAGTTCACGACGGACGGCAGCCCCGGCTATCGGCGGCTCGCCCTCTGGCAGGATATCGTCTGTGACGTCTTCGTCGGGCTCGACTGCAAGTCGGATCTCGGCAGCGCCTTTCGCGGCTCGGTCACGCAGGCTTCGCTCGGCAAAGCGGTCTGCTCCGAGGTCTGCTCGGACCGCCAGCACGTGTTCCGCACGCCCTCGCGCATCGCGCGCTCGGACCAGGATTTCGTTCTCATTGCGCTCGGCAATCGGGGCAACGGTGGCGTTGTGCAGGACGGCCGCGAGACGGTGATTCATCCCGGCGAGTTCGCGCTTTATGACACCACGCGTCCGTACGAGCTGAAGTTCAACGACACCTTCACGCAGACCATCTTCAAGGTGCCGCGCGAGATGTTGCAGCGCCGGCTCGGCGGCACCGAGACGCTGACTGCAATGTCGTTTGGCGCCGACGCACCGCTCGAGCGGCTCGCCCATGATTTCATCTTCCGGCTTTGCCAGAACGCGGACGGGCTGGCTCCCGACACCGCCGCCGCGCTGTCGGAGCAGGCGGTCGATCTGCTTGCGATGGCGTTGAGCGAGCGGCTCGGCAAGATATCGCTGCCGTCCTCAACCCACCGCTCGGCCCTGCTCTACCGATTGAAGGCGCACATCCGCGCGCATCTTTCCGATCCCGATCTCTCGCTCGCGGAGACCGCGGCCGCGCTCGGCATCTCGCCGCGTTACGTCAACGACCTTCTTGCCGACGAGGACATCTCTTTCCAGCGCCATGTCCTTGCCGAACGCCTCGCCCGATGCCGGCGTGATCTCGCCTCACCCGTGCTCGCCCATCGCCACATCAGCGAGATCGCCTTTGCCTGGGGCTTCAACGACCTCTCGCATTTCGGCCGGGTCTTCCGCGAGCATTTTGGAATGTCGCCGCGCGACTTCCGGCAGAGCCAGTTGCGGCATTGAGATCTCATTCCAGTCAGCTATCACCTCGAGCCTTCGCTTCCAGCGAAGGCAATGCTCGCCAATTCCAGATTGTACTGGCTGGCGGCCTGCATCAGGCTGGCGCACATGAGGACTCACCACACCATAAGCGGATCGGAGCTCTTGCTGGGTGTGATCGCGATCCGGCTCGCGGTGCTGGTCCTGGTGGGCTGGAGCCTGACGCTGCTGCCGCGGCAAACGCCTAACAGCGAACCCGCGTGCTTCCCCTCGCCCGCAACCGGGCTCGAAGCTCAATCTTTGGTGAGGACGCCCGGCTCGCACGTTACCAATGCAGCATTCGATGACATGCGCCTGCACGACTAGGCCGTTCCCAAGCAAAGCCGCTATGTGAGCACGTGATAGGACGCAGCGCCTGCTTGCAGTATCCTTTGCCACCGAGCCGCAGTGATCAATCAGCGGCCAGCCGAGGAGCATACCGATGGAATACCGACGCTTGGGCCGGTCAGGCCTCATGGTGCCCGCCTTGAGTCTTGGCACCGGCACCTTCGGCGGGGTCGGCCGCCTCGCCGCTTGGGGCGCGACCGACGCGACCGAGGCGCGGCGGCTTCTCGACATCTGCCTCGAGGCCGGCGTGTCGATGTTCGACACAGCGAATGTCTATTCGCTCGGCGAGTCCGAGCGGGTGCTCGGCGAAGCCATCAAGGGTCGCCGCGACAAGGTCCTGATCTCGACCAAGGCGACGTTCCGCTTCGGCGACGGGCCCAATGACATCGGCTCATCGCGCCAGCACCTGCTCACGGCCATTGACGGTTCGCTGAGCCGGCTCGGCACCGACTACATCGACCTGTTCCAGCTCCATGGCTTCGACGCCTTCACCCCGCCCGAGGAGGTGCTTGCCACCCTCGACGTGCTCGTGCGCGCCGGCAAGATCCGCTACGTCGGCGTCTCGAATTTCTCGGGCTGGCACCTGATGAAGTCGCTCAGTGTGGCCGACAAGCACGGCTTCCCGCGCTACGTCGCCAACCAGACCTACTATTCACTGATCGGGCGCGACTACGAATGGGAGCTGATGCCGCTCGGCCTCGACCAGGGCCTTGGCGCAGTGGTCTGGTCTCCGCTCGGATGGGGACGCCTCACCGGCAAGATCCGGCGCGGTCAGCCGAAGCCGGAAGTCAGCCGGCTGCCCAAGACCGCCGAGTTTGGCCCGCCCGTGCCGGACGAGCATGTCTATCGCGTTGTCGATGCGATCGACGAGGTCGCGAGGGAAACGGGCAAGAGCGTCTCGCAGATCGCGCTCAACTGGCTGCTCCAGCGCCCCACCGTGTCGACGCTGATCATCGGCGCGCGCAACGAGACCCAGCTGCGCGAAAATCTCGGCGCGGTCGGCTGGTCCCTGACCAAGGACCAGGTCGCGAAGCTCGACGCCGCGAGCAAGGTGACGCTGCCTTATCCCTATTGGCACCAGCGCACGACCTTCATCGACCGCAATCCGCCGGCGGTGTAGAGCGCGCCGCTCCGGTGGCAGTCGGTTCCGGAACTATCGCGGTCCTGCCCTGTTGGCGCAATACTCGGCCACCTGGCAGAGTCCGATTCGCCAACGACACGCCGCTCAAATGTCGACAGTCACAATCGAGCAGGCCGACGGACTGCCGCTGCCGCAGCGTCGATGGGCCATCCTCACCATCGCGCTCGGCATCACCATGTCCGTGATCGACGGCGCCATCGCCAATGTGGCGCTGCCGACGATCGCGGCCGACCTCGATGCGAGCCCCGCCTTCTCGATCTGGATCGTCAACGGTTATCAACTTGCCATCACGATCTCGCTGCTGCCGCTGGCCTCGCTTGGCGAGATCGTCGGCTATCGGCGTGTCTATCTGGCGGGGCTTGCGCTGTTCACCCTCGCCTCGGCACTTTGCGCCGTCGCGCACTCGCTGCCGCTGCTGACCGTCGCGCGCATCATCCAGGGTTTTGGCGCGGCCGGCATCATGAGCGTCAACACCGCGCTGGTGCGCTTCACCTATCCGCATGCGCTGCTCGGCCGCGGCATCGCGCGCAACGCACTGGTCGTGGCGGTGTCGGCCGCGATCGGGCCGACGCTGGCCTCGGGCATCCTGGCCGTGGGAAGCTGGCCCTGGCTGTTCGCGATCAACGTGCCGATCGGCGCGGTCGCCGTTGCGCTCGGCGCGCGCTGCCTGCCGCACACGCGTCTGGCCGCGCATTCGTTCGACTGGCAGAGCGCAGGCTTAAGTGCCGTCACTTTCGGTGTCGGTATTTTCGCGGTCGACAGCGTTGGCCATGGCGAGCCGCTCCTCACCTGCCTGATCGAATCCACTGTTGCTGCGATCGCGGGCGCTGCCCTGATCTGGCGCGAGACGCATGTGGCCGTGCCGCTGCTGCCGGTCGATCTCCTGCGCATCCCGATCTTCGCCCTGTCGATCGCGACCTCGATCGCCTCGTTCTGCGCGCAGATGCTCGCCTTCGTGGCGATCCCGTTCTACCTGCAAAGTCGCTTCGGCTATTCAGCCGTGCATATGGGCCTTCTGATCACGCCCTGGCCGATCACGGTCGCGTTCGCCGCCCCGCTTGCCGGACGCCTCGTCGAGCACTATCCGGCCGGCCTGCTCGGCGGCATCGGCCTGTTGCTATTCGCAGGCGGGCTCGCCTCGCTCGCGATGCTGCCAGACGTGCCTGGCGCATTCGACATCGCCTGGCGCATGGCCCTCGCCGGGTTTGGTTTCGGCCTGTTCCAGACGCCAAACAACCGCACCATGATCGCGGCCGCCCCGCGTGAGCGCTCCGGCGGCGCCAGCGGCATGCTCGGCACCGCCCGCCTGCTCGGCCAAACCACTGGCGCAGCGCTGGTCGCACTGTTCCTCGGCCGCTACCCGCAGGAGGGCACCAGGATCGCGCTGCTCGCCGGCGTCGGCTTTGCCCTGTGCGGCGCGCTGCTCAGCATGTTGCGTCTGTCACCCGCGGCCGCGCGCGGCGCCGAGCACGTCCGGGTTCAGGAAGGCCAACGGATGAAAGGGGAGTGAACGCGCCGCGGCCGCGTTCTCGGTGCCTCGCACGCAACCTGTGCGTGGCTTAACTATTTGGACGGCTGACATATTGCCCTCTCGCTCCGGTTGCGCTTCACTCGCCGCGGGACAAGGGGCATTTCATGCGTTCATTTGGAATAGTGGCGCTCAGCGTCATGCTGGGCGGCTGCGCGTCGGTCACGCGCGGCACGACCGAAAATATCAGCATCTCATCGACACCTTCAGGCGTGGAAGCCGTGGTCAGCGGAATGGAGGTTCCGACCACCTGCACGACCCCCTGCTCCGTGGTCGTCAAGCGGAACGCCGACATTTCGATCACCTTCCAGAAGGATGGCTATGAGCCGCAGGTCGTGCCGCTCAGCCGGGACATCCAAACCGGCGGGGCCGCGGGCTTTGCGGGCAATCTTCTGCTGGGCGGTGTCGTTGGTATGGGCGTCGACGCCGCGACCGGGGCTGCGACCGATCACAAGCCCAATCCGGTCATCGTGACGATGCAACCGTCGGCCCCTGCCCGCGCACGGCCCGCCGCTCCGAGAAAGCCGCGTCCGCCGGCAGCAGCGCCAGAGGCCGGAACGTAGAGTTACCTGCGACCCAAAACAAAAGGCCGGCTTTTCAGCCGGCCTTTTCGATTTCACCACATGCCGATCAAGCCTTGACCAGCGGCCCCTTGGAAGTTGGCCCCTTCGAGCCACCGGGGCCGCCCGGCTTGGACTTGCCCGGCGGGCGCTTGCGGGCGCCGGGCAGTTTTTCCTGCTTCGGCGTAACCGGGCCCTCGACGAACTCGAAGCCAATCTTCTCCTTGGTCTCGTCGGCGTCGTCCTTGACCAGAACGACGCGGACGTGGCCGCCACCCTTCAGCTTGCCGAACAGCACCTCGTCAGCCAGCGGCTTCTTGATGTGCTCCTGGATCACGCGGGCCATGGGACGTGCGCCCATCTGCTCATCATAGCCGTGCTGGATCAGCCAGGCCTTGGCCTCCTCGGACAGCTCGATTGTGACGTCGCGGTCGCCGAGCTGCGCCTCGAGCTGAAGCACGAACTTCTCCACGACCGTGCCAATCACCTCGACGCTGAGATGGCCGAACGAGACGATCGCATCGAGACGGTTGCGGAATTCCGGCGCGAACTGCCGGTTGATCGCCTCGTGGTCGTCGCCTTCCCGCTTGGAGCGGGTGAACCCGAACGCCTGCTTGGCGAGATCCGCTGCGCCCGCATTCGTGGTCATGATCAGGATCACGTTGCGGAAGTTAACCTGCTTGCCGTTGTGGTCGGTGAGCCGGCCGTGATCCATGATCTGGAGCAGCACGTTGTAGAGGTCTGGATGCGCCTTCTCGATTTCGTCGAGCAGCACCACGCAATGCGGATGCTGGTCGACGCCATCCGTGAGCAGGCCGCCCTGGTCGAAGCCGACATAGCCGGGAGGCGCGCCGATCAGGCGCGACACGGTGTGCCGCTCCATATATTCGGACATGTCGAAGCGCAGGAGCTCGACGCCCAGCGCGGCCGCGAGTTGCTTGGCGACTTCGGTCTTGCCGACACCGGTGGGCCCGGAGAACAGGTAGCAGCCGATCGGCTTCTCCGGCTCGCGCAGGCCCGCGCGTGCCAGCTTGATCGAGGCGGCGAGCGACTCGATTGCCTTGTCCTGGCCGAATACGGTGCGCTTCAAGGTCTGCTCGAGATGCTTGAGCACCTCGGCATCGTCCTTCGACACGCTCTTCGGCGGGATCCGCGCCATCGAGGCGATCGTGGTCTCGATCTCCTTGATGCCGATGGTCTTCTTGCGCTTGTTCTCGGCCACCAGCATCTGCGCCGCACCGGACTCATCGATCACGTCGATCGCCTTGTCGGGCAGCTTGCGGTCGTGGATGTAGCGCGAGGAGAGCTGCACCGCCGCCTCGATCGCCTCATTGGTGTACTTCAGCCGGTGGTAGTCCTCGAAATACGGCTTCAGGCCCTTGAGGATCGCGATGGCGTCCTCGACCGTGGGCTCGTTGATGTCGATCTTCTGGAAGCGCCGCACCAGCGCGCGGTCCTTCTCGAAGTGCTGGCGATATTCCTTGTAGGTGGTCGAGCCCATGCAGCGGATCGTGCCCGAGGCAAGCGCCGGCTTGAGCAGGTTCGAAGCGTCCATCGCCCCGCCCGAAGTCGCGCCCGCACCGATCACGGTGTGGATCTCGTCGATGAACAGGATCGCGTTGGGATGCGCCTCGAGCTCCTTGAGCACCTGCTTCAAGCGTTCCTCGAAGTCGCCGCGATAGCGCGTGCCCGCGAGCAGCGTGCCCATGTCGAGCGAGAACACGGTCGCAGCCGCCAGCACCTCCGGCACCTCGCTGTCGACGATGCGCTTGGCAAGACCTTCCGCGATCGCGGTCTTGCCGACGCCGGCTTCGCCGACGAAGAGCGGATTGTTCTTCTGCCGGCGGCACAGCACCTGGATCGCGCGGTTGATCTCGGAATTACGTCCGATCACCGGATCGATCTTGCCGTCGCGCGCCTTCTTGTTGAGGTTGACGCAATAGGTCTCGAGCGCCTCGCCCTTCTTCTTGGCGTCCTCGTTGCCCTTGGCCTCGGTCTCCTCGTCGACGCCGCGTACCGGCCGCGCCTCGGAGACGCCCGGCCGCTTGGCGATACCGTGGCTGATGTAGTTCACCGCGTCATAGCGCGTCATGTCCTGCTCTTGCAGGAAGTAAGCGGCATGACTCTCGCGTTCGGCGAAAATCGCGATCAGCACGTTGGCGCCGGTCACCTCTTCGCGACCGGAGGACTGCACATGGATCACCGCGCGCTGGATCACGCGCTGGAAGCCGGCGGTCGGCTTGGCATCGTCGGCGCCATCCGTCACCAGGTTCTCGAATTCGGTCTCAAGGTAGTTGACGAGGCTCGTACGGAGCTTGTCGAGGTCGACGCTACAGGCGCGCATGACGGCGGCGGCATCGGAGTCGTCGATCAGGGAGAGCAACAGATGCTCGAGCGTCGCGTATTGGTGATGACGCTCGTTTGCGATCGCCAGCGCACGATGCAGGGATTGTTCAAGGCTTTGGGAAAAAGTCGGCATTCGCGTCCTCTATGGCCCCCACCATCATGATCGTCATCGCCCGGTCAGGCAACAACAACCTTTGTCACATATGGTTATACAAGATCGCGGCGAAAGACCGGTTCCGCGACTCGGCAGCTAGCCACCTGGGCTATTTTCGATGCAAAACCCGTTCCGATTTGGGCGGGATCGGCGCCGGTGCAGAATTCCGTATTTTTGCCGACGCCAACGGACAGCGCGCGCAGCCGTCACGCGACAATCACGCTGCGGCTACACAAGAGCCGGCTTCAAACGCGTCGCAAGGCTCTTACTTCTTCTCCATCACGCATTGCAGCGGATGCTGGTGCTTGCGGGCGAAATCCATCACCTGCGTCACCTTGGTCTCGGCGATCTCGTAGGTGAACACGCCGCACTCCCCGATGCCGTGATGATGGACGTGCAGCATGATCTTGGTTGCGGCCTCGACGTCCTTGTTGAAGAACTTCTCCAGCACGTGAACGACGAACTCCATCGGCGTGTAGTCGTCGTTCAGGATCAGCACGCGGTACAGGTTCGGCCGCTTCGTCTTCGGCTTGACCTTGGTGATGACCGACGTGCTCGGACCCGAGGGGGTGCCCGAACGGTTCTCGTCGTTGCTCATGCGAGGAGCGTCGGCAGCGGCTGGCGCGGACAGGTCGAGGCTGGAAGTCAATTGCGGCATGGCACAGGCGTTCAAATTCCCCACGGAAGCGAATGGCGGTCACCGCGCGACCCCGCCCTTCGGAGCCTGGCGCAGGCGCGCCGCCTTGTTGGATCGCCGCTCCCGACAAACCCGGTTCAAGCCGGATCGTTCGCCAGCAATATGGGCCTGCCCCCGGCTGGCCGCAAGCATGCGAAGGTGTGGCCGCGGCAGTCCCGATTCCCGGTCCGGGCGATCCTCGTCAGGTTAATCAATCCGGACCGATTTGACAAAAATTTCTGCCGGCACGTTTAGGACGCGTTGACCAGGAACCTGGCCGTTGCCCCGCCTGCGACGGATGGCTCCGGTTTTGTGCGGTCCAGTTTACCTACCATTCAATGGCGTGGCGCGAAATCGGGCAAAACACAGATTTCGGGGATCGTCATGTCTCGCTTGCCCCTCGTCAGCCGCCTTGGTCGACAACTCGCCCGCTTTGCAGCGGCCGAGCAAGGCAATATCGCCGTGATCTTTGCCATCGCGCTCGTTCCGGTGCTGAGCTTCGTCGGCGCCGCAATCGACTATAGCCGCGCAGCCCAGGCCCGCACCTCGATGCAGTCGGCCCTCGACTCCACCGCGCTGATGCTCTCCAGGGACCTGTCGTCCGGCGCCATCACGACGTCGCAGATCGCCACCAAGGCGCAATCCTATTTCAATGCCCTGTTCACCGACACCAAGACCCTGCCGTCGGTCAGCGTCGCGGCCACCTATACCGCGAGCAGCAGCTTGGGCTCGACGATCCAGCTTACCGGAACCGGCACCTACACGACCAGCTTCATGAAGATCGCTGGCTTCCCGACGCTCGACATCGGCACCAGCTCCACCAGCGCCTGGGGCCTGACGCGCATGCGCGTGGCCCTGGTGCTCGACGTCACGGGATCGATGGCCTACGACGGCAAGATGGAGGCGATGCAAACGGCTGCGAAGAACCTGGTCGACCAGCTCAGCGCGCTCGCGAAGACCAATGGCGACGTCTACATCTCGATCGTGCCGTTTTCCAAGGACGTCAATGTCGGCAGCAGCAATTATGACAAATCCTGGATCGACTGGAGCGACTGGGAAGCGGTGAATGGCAGCTGCAGCGACAATTCGTACAAGCGGCAGTCAAGTTGCGTGAGTGCCGGCAAGACCTGGACGCCGAAGGACCACAACAAGTGGACGGGATGCGTCACTGATCGCGACCAGGACTACGACACCAAGAACACGACTCCCGTGAGCAGCAATTCGGCCACGCTTTTCCCGGCCGAGCAATATTCCTACTGCAACTCCAGCAATTCGGCCTTCATCCAGCCGATCATGCCGCTCAGCTACGATTGGACCTCGCTCAAGTCCCTGATCGACAAGCTGGTTCCGACCGGCAATACCAACCAGGGCATCGGCCTTGCCTGGGGCTGGATGACGCTGTCAACTGGCGATCCCATGAACGCGCCGGCCAAGGACACGAACTACACTTACAAGGATGCAATCGTCCTGCTCTCCGACGGTCTCAACACACAAAACCGTTGGTACAGCGATGCTTCGCAGATCGACGCCCGACAGAAGATCCTCTGCGACAACGCCAAGGCGCAGCCTTACAACATCACGATCTACACGGTACAGGTGAACACCGGCGGCGATCCGACTTCGAGCGTGCTGCAATATTGCGCCAGCAGCAGCGACAAGTTCTATCTGGTCACCTCGGCAAGCCAGACCGTCTCGGTGTTCAAGGATATCGGCACCTCGCTGTCGAAGCTGCGCGTCGCACGCTGAGGGATCCATTGCACACAACAAAAAGCCCGGCTGGTGCAGCCGGGCTTTTCGATTCCAGGATGTCCTGAAACGTTACTGAGCGGCCGGGGTGAACTTCGACACGATGGTCTCGACCGGCTTGAACGCCTGCTTGGCGAGGTCGCCGTAGAGGCCGGCGATTTTCTGCGATTCCGCAACGAAGGTCTCGTAGGTGGAACGGGCAAAATCGGTCTGCGCTTCCATGGCCTTGTCCAGCGACTTCACGCCGGAAAGCTTCTCGACGAAGGACTTGGTGTCTTCGAACGACTTCTTCGTGTAGTCGCCATAGGCGCTGGCGATCGCCTGGAGGCCGTGCTGCACCGAGGTCGCGGAGGCAACACACTGCTCGAACTGCTCTTTCCCGTAGTTCTGAAAGTCTTCAACCTTGAACATGTCGGAATCCTTTTCCCTGGCTCGCGTCGGGAAGCCCCGGCTCCCTGACGGTGCCCATAATTAGTGCAACGCACAACAAAGTCAAGAATCTTGTGCATCGCACAAAACTAGATGCAAATCGCGGAGATTTCCGGGTTTTCCCGCAAGGGTTCCTTAAGCTTTTGGAAACCGCGGCCCCCTACCCTGATTCCCTGGACGTGTTCACTTCCGCGAGCGGCCAAAAGCCGTTTGAGAACATCACCTTAGCCAGAACAGCGGCTCAGGCCCAACGTCCCCCGCGGCGAACACAAGCGGAGGGACAGCCTGAGCAGGTAATGATCCCGGGTCTTGTGGGCACAATTTCGCCTCACGGGCCGGTGATCAAGTCAGAAACGGGGACGGGGTTCCATGCTTCGTAAAAACTTGTCTTCCTCGCGCTTGGCGCGGGTTGGCGTTTTCGGGCTTCTTACGGTCACCACCGCAGTCATTTTCACCACCGATGCGGCGGAGGCGCGGCGCCATCGCCGACACTATGCGCACCACCGGGTCCAGCGCGATGTGTCCGAGAGCTCCAGCTCGAAATTCGCGTCCATCATCGTCGACGGCAATTCCGGCGCGGTGCTGCAGGCAACAAGTCCTGACGGTATCCGCCATCCGGCCTCGCTGACCAAGATCATGACGCTCTATCTGCTGTTCGAGCGCCTCGAATCCGGCAAGATGAAGCTCGACACCGAGCTGCCGGTGTCCCAGCACGCCGCCGATCAGGATCCGACCAAGCTGAATCTGCGTGCCGGCCAGACCATTCGCGTCGAGGACGCGATCAAGGGCCTCGTCACCCGCTCAGCCAACGACGCAGCTGTGGTGATCGCGGAAGCGATCGCCGGTGACGAGGACGACTTCGCCCAGATGATGACGCGCAAGGCGCGCTCGCTCGGCATGTCCAGGACGGTCTACCGCAACGCCAATGGCCTTCCCAACGACGAGCAGGTCACGACCGCGCGCGACCAGGCCACGCTCGGTCGCGCGATCCAGGAGCGATTCCCGCGCTACTATCGCTATTTCGCGACCTCGACGTTCAATTGGCGGGGACAGTCGATCCGCAACCACAACCACCTGCTCGGCAGCGTCGAGGGCGTGGACGGCATCAAGACCGGCTACACCCGCGCCTCCGGCTTCAACCTCGTCACCTCGATGCGCCGCGGCAACCGCCACCTGATCGGCGTTGTGCTCGGCGGCCGCAGCGGCGGCTCGCGCGACGCCATCATGCGCAACCTGCTCGCGGAGAATCTCGAGAAGGGCGCAACCGTCCACACCGTCGCCGCGGTCACGGAGCGCAACGGCGCCGAGGCCAATACCGACGTCGCCGATGCGTCGGATGCTCCCCGCTCCGCCCCGCAGGTCCAGGCCGCCGCTGCCGAGGCTGCCCCGTCGCGCCTTGCCGCGCGTCTGTCGACGCTGGCCGCTGCGACGGCCGCGATGCCGCCGGCTCAGCCCAAACCCGAAGTTCGGCCGACGGAGTCCAAGATCGAGCCTGCGCCGCTCACCAATGGCGTGATCTCGAGCCAGCCGCTCTCCATCATCCCCGGCTCGTCCGAACCGATGAAGCCGGTTCGGGTCAAGACGGTTCAGGTCAAGGCCGGCGCGGTGAAGGTCGCCTCCGCCGCCCCGGCCCAGGTCGGCGCCCAGGTCGGCGTCCAGGTCGCGCCGCCGGTCACCAGCACCATCCCGTCCCGTTCCGACGTCGCGGAAACCTCCGGCGCCGTGGTCGCCAGGGCGGATCTCATCAACAGGCCGGAGGCGGTGAGCCAGCCGGAAGCGCCGAAGGCCGAGATTGCCCGCACCGAACTGCCGCGGCAGCCGGCCGGCTTCGGCACCGGTAACGGCATCCTCGGGGTGCTGCCGGCCGCAACCGCCGCTGCGCCCGCTCCTGCCGCTCCGAAGCTCGCGTCCGCCGATCCGGCGCCGCAGCCGATCCAGATGAGCGCCACCACCAAGCCAGCCGTCACCCACAGCGGCTGGATCGTCCAGGTCGGCGCGCTCGAGAGCGAGAACGAAGCTCAGCAGCGCATCGACGCCGCCCGCAACTCGGCCCGCGGCCTGCTCAGCAAGGCTGACCCGTTCACCGAGCCTGTTGTCGCCAAGGACAATCGCAAGCTCTACCGCGCCCGCTTCGCCGGGCTCGAGCGCGACCAGGCCGAAGCAGTCTGCCGCACCCTGAAGCGCGCCGAGATCTCCTGCATCACCGTCCGCAACTGATCTCCTTCTCCGTTGCAGACCAAATGCCCGCGCCTTGCGCGGGCATTTTCGTTTCGGGGATGCGGTGATGCCGAGGCCGTTCACGACAAGGCTGTTCCACGACAACCTCTCGTCAAGGATTTAGGGTTAAAACTTTGCTCAAGGGATCGACCACGCCGACAAGGCGGGCGACGGCAGACAGAGCAAACGGAGCTCACGCGGTACGGGCGTTTGTAGCGTGGTGCCGGAGTTAGCCGTTATGCGTGCGAAGCAGAGTATCCTTGGCCTCGTTTACCCGGGCAGCGAGATACGTCGAGCCCCCCTGGTCGGGATGGAGTTTCTTCATCAGGGACTTGTGCGCCCGGCTGATGTCGTCGCGCCCCGCCCCCGGCTGCAAGCCAAGGATCTGGTAGGCTTCCTCCGCCGTCATTTTGCTGCTCGCCGCCGTGCGGCGCTGCCGCCCTGCCGCATCGCCCTGCGCGTTCTGACGCCAAGCGGGAAACCGGCGGTCCAGATAACTTTCAAGTAAAGCCACGCTCTCGGCGTCGAACGTCGGGACCATCGCCAAGAGGCCAGCGAGATCGAACTCGTCGAGACTGCGCCCGGCGTGAGGCCCCGCGACGATCTGGCCTGAAAGCTGGCCGGAGTCGTGGTCGAGCCGCATGTCCAGGAATTGCGAGCGCACCCGCGAGGCCTGCCCAGACGGACGCGTCGCGCCGCCGCCGAACAGCCCTCCGACATTGCCGAAGCCGGCATTCGCCAGTGGCGTCCAGCCGAGCAACCCGGCGCCAAAAATTCCGAGCGGGATTGCAACCGCCAGTTCGCCGCGCAAGCCCGTGAAGGCCGCGACCGCCAGCGCCAGTACGCCGCCGCCGAACTTGATGGTGCGCGCCAGCACCGCCGGATTGGCGGCGCGGAACATCTGGAGCAGCAGGTAAAGCGTGATAACGGCGACAGCGCCGGCGATCAGGGTCATGGCCGGAATATAGTCGTCCTCTTGTCAAAAAGCATGGCGTCCATCGCCGCCGGCCTGATCGCTACTTCATCTGGCTGATCAGCTTCGCCGCGCCGCTCACGCTTCCGGCCAGCTTCAACAACGCTTCGCGTCCGCCGGCGGCATAGGCCGCAGCTGCCCGCAACAGCTCGCGCAACTGCGCCGCCGCACCGGGATCGAACCGGCACCAGGCACCGCCAGTCAGGCGCGCGATCTCGCGGAAGGCCCGCTCGGCGATCGCGTCATGTCCTTCCTGAAACACGAACACGGGCACCTTGAGCATGCCGAGTTCGCCGGCTTTGGCGCAGAGCTCGTCGATTTCTTCCTCCATGGCATCGCCGACGAAGACCACGGCCCGCACGCCGGATGCGACCGCCTCGCGCCGGGCCTCGCTCAGCACCTTGCCGATCTGGGTATCGCCGCCGCGGCAATCGATCTTGCTCATCAGCGTCGCCAGCTTGGCGCTGTCGGAGATCCAACCCGTCGCGCGGCACTCGTTGAAGCCGCGATAGTAGACCAACCGGATGTCGAGACTGCCGAGCGCCGCGGTTTCGCGAAACATGTCGGCCTGGAGCGCGCAGGCCATGTCCCAGGTCGGCTGTCGGCTCATCGTCGCATCCAGCGCAAAGATCAGCCGTCCCTTCGCGCCCGGTGCATGCGGTGACAGTGCCCGCGCCTTGGCGACGAAGGCGGAGATGTCTTCCGAGGTTGAGGTCCCCGCTTTCGGTAGCGCGCCGTCTGCTTGCGCCGAGACGGCATCGCGACCGCGCGGTTTGATGGGTTCGCCCGACATCGCTTGCACCTTGCGTGGACGGTTAATGTGGTCAGCGCATGCGGCCCGGTCAATGCGCAAAGCCTCCGCGGCGGCGCCGGCGGAGGCTTTGACGATCGCTGCAGTCGAGTGGTGACGTCAGCTCTTGTAGGTCAGCTCTCGTACATCAGCTCTTGGCGGGTGCCATCAGGGCGACCGGACCAGGCTCGAGGATCTTGGGCGGGGACGATTGCGTGTCGACCGGCGCGATCTCGCTGTCAGTCGCGCTCAGGAACTTGTCGAGCATGCTCTGGATCGAGCTCTTGGCCACATCCGGACCGGTGTCGCGCATGTCGTTGTGCTGGAACTCGGTCTTCACGACCTGGATGCCCGCCTTCTCGCATTCCTCGTCCGTCGGAATCACGCCCGCATCGGCCTTGAATTGCGGATCCTGGGAGCGGAACGACAGGATCTTGAACTTGCCGGCGGTCACGAAGGGCACGCGCAGATTATCGAGCGTGACGACCTTCTTGACCTCGTCCGGATACTGTTTGGCGAAGTACATCGTGATGTCGCCGCCCATGGAGTGGCCGACCATCGTCACCTTGTCGTAGTCGGCGTTGGGCTGAACCTTCTTCATCTCCTGCATGGCGAGATGGATGTTGGCGACGCCGCGCAGGATCTGCGGCAGCCGGCCGACATAGAGCTCGCCGGGCTTGGTCACCATCGGAGGATCGGTCGGCAAGTCATGCTGCGGGCTCACGACCATGTAGCCGCGCGCAGCGAAGATGTTGGCGAGGAAGCCGTACTCCGTGTTCTTGACGGTGTTGCCGTGGTTGATCACGGCGACCGGCAGCGTGATCAAGCCGGCATTGGCCTGCATTTCCTTGTCGCGGCGCACCGCGATATAGACGGGCACCGGACGGTTGTCGCGCGAGGCATCGTAGAATGTAACAGTCTCATGCTTGATCGCCCACTTGCTCGCCGTGAAATAGGCGACGCCGCAGAGGGCACTGACCGAAACCAGAACGGCAATTCCACGCTTCATTTTCGTCCTCAGCCTCAGGCCTTAGCGGCCTGAATCCCTGTTGAAAATCGTGTTCTTCCGGGGCTCTTCGGCCCCTTGTCGCCTATTCCCTAATATATGTCACAGGAGCGTGACAGGAAGGCTAAATATTGTGACCCGGCAGCCCTTTCATTGTGCGTCGCACACGTTCCGTGAGCACCCCATTCTCGTACCGCTACGCCAGGGTGCAGGTCACCATTCGACGCAACCGGTTTCAATCGGGTTCAGGATGAAAACGCGCCAGGCGCCGGCCGGGTTCCCGAGGCGGTGGTTGGCCCGGGTCGGCTGAAAGTAGCGCTATACCGCGACGTCAGGCGCCGAGGATGTCGTGGACTTCAAGTGGCTTGTCGACTTGGCTGAACCACTCGGCCCGGTTGGCCGCGCGGCGGCGGCCGCGCTCGTCGAGCGGCAGCTTGAGCTGGCGGAGCAGGCTCGTCACCTCTTCCCGCGCGGTGAGATGGCCGAGATTGGGCCGCATGCCGAGCGTGGCCTCATCGATCTCGTCGAGGGCGGTCAGGCCGCGCGGAAAAAATTCGCGGTAGACGACGCGCTCGGCGAAGCCGTCGACGTAGCGGAAGCCGAGCCGCAGCGACAGATCCTTCAACCCCTCGGCGACCAGCTGCTTGTTGCGGGAGCCGAGCATGGACAGGCGGTTGCGCACGACGATCCAGTCGGTGGTCGCGCCGTCGAGCTGGCGGCGCTTGCGCCTGACGTCGCGCACCATCTCGGCATAGTGGCTCTCGCCCGTCACCGCGTAGCTCGCGGGATCGACGGTGCCGAGCACGTCGAAATCGAGGAAGCTGTCGTTGATCGGCGTCACCAGGGTGTCGGCCATCGAATGGGCAAGCCGCATCAGATAGCTGTCGGTGCCGGGCGTATCGATCACGATGAAGTCGAAGCTGCTCTCGACCGCCGAGACCGCCTCCATGAACTGCTGGAACTCGGAATTCTCGTTCTCGGCGATCTGCATGGTCTCGCCGAGCTTGATGCAGCGATGCACCGGCAGTTCGAGGTCGAGCTTGGTGCGGCGGGCCCAGGCGGCGCGGTTGTCGATATAGCGGGTGAAACTCTGCTGGCGGCAGTCGAGGTCGATGGTGGCGACCCGCTGGCCGGCCTTCAGGAGCGCAACGGCGATGTGCAAGGCGGTGGTCGATTTGCCGGAGCCGCCCTTCTCGTTGCCGAGCACGACGACATGCGCCGAGCCGGATTGGCCTTGGCTTGCCTGCACAAGCATAGCGATCCTCAACACCCCTAACGAATATCTTCGAGTTGGCCGCCTCTGCGGTCAAGTGAAATGCGTGACAGGTAATGCAAATCGCAGCGCGCCCTGCTTCATCATGAATCGCGGCGCCGTCTTTCGTCTGTGATCCAGCCCACAATGTCGCGACGTGCTGCGCCACCTTGCGCGGGATGCTGTGCCGCATCCGGATGCATGGCGTCCATGATCGGCCCTTGTTAAGGTTAGCCGGCCGGGCGCTATGCCCTCACCTTTCGCCGATTCCCAATCCGCCGAGTCCTGATGTCAGCAAGCCCATTGATCGCCCGCACGGTCCCTGCCCTGCGACGCGCCGTCGATAATCTCCGCAAGCGAAAGGCCACGATCGCGCTGGTCCCGACCATGGGGGCCCTCCATGACGGGCATGTGTCGCTGGTTCGTCTTGCCAAGCGACGCGCCACTCGCGTCGTGGTGTCGATCTTCGTCAACCCGACTCAGTTCGCCCCGACCGAGGATTTTGGCGCCTATCCGCGAACCTGGAAGGCCGACATCGCCAAGCTCGCCGCCGAGGACGTCGATATCGTCTGGCACCCGGGCGTCGAGGCCATGTATCCGGAGGGCTTTGCCACCCGCATCGTGCCGGAAGGGCCGGCGCTGGCCGGCCTCGAAGACCGCTTCCGCCCGCACTTCTTCGGCGGCGTCGCCACCGTCGTCGGCAAGCTGTTCACGCAGTGCCGGCCTGACGTCGCGATCTTCGGCGAAAAGGATTTCCAGCAGCTCCGGGTGGTGACACAGATGGCGCGCGACCTCGACCTCGGCGTCAAGGTCATCGGCTCCCGCACCGTGCGCGAGCGCGACGGGCTCGCAATGTCCTCGCGCAACGTCTACCTCTCGCCCGAGGAGCGCCAGACCGCCACGGTCCTCTACCGCGCCATGAAAGAGAGCGCCGCGCGCATCCGTGCCGGCGATTCGATCGCGCCGGCGATGGCCGGCGGCGCCGAGATGATCAAGGCGGCGGGCTTGGCGCTCGACTATTATGAGGTCCGCCATGCCGCAACGCTGGCACCGGTCACCTCGCGCAACGACGGTTCCCTGCGGATCCTGGTCGCGGCCAAGCTCGGCACCACCCGGCTGATCGACAATATCGCGGTTTAGAGCAGCCCGAGGTCACGCAGCTCGCGCCGCATCGGCTCCGGCATCGCCGCAATGGAGCCGGCGGCGGACTTGCCGAGATCGGCCGGCACGGCATCCTCGGTCAGATAGCGCCAGCCCTGGAAGGGGCGCATCGGCCGCGGCGAGACCGAGATGACTTTCGGCTGCATCACGATCCGGCAGCGCCCGATGCCGTCCTTGTCGCGGAACGGCTCGATGCCGATGATCTTTTCGCGCGCGGCAATCTCGCCCTTGATCACCCAATAGAGCGAACCGCCGGCGAGGATTTCGGCGTCGCGCTTGGGCACCATGCGGGTGATGTGGATGTGATGTTGGGGCAGACCCTTCTTCCTGGCGGTCTGCATCCGTTCGGCCACCCACTCCTTCAATTCCTTGACGGAGTCGCAGCCGACGGCGAGCTTGATCAGATGGAGTGGCATGCCCAAGCATTAGCCGGGCAGCCACGCATTTGGAATGCCGATCTACTCGTTTTCCGCAGCCGGAGCGGCGGCCGATGCCGGCGGCGGCGCGAGCGGAACCGGTGCGGCTGCCGGCGCACGCGGAGCTTTTGGCGCTGGCGGCTTCTTCGCGGCCGGCGCTGCGGCCTGTGCCGAGGCCGCGGCCGGCGCACGCGGCGCCGCCGCTGTATTTGCGGCCGGCGCCGCCTGGCGCGTTGCCGCCGTGGGCGGTTCCGGATTCATGATGCTCACCGGCGGCGTCGACGAAGCGCTCGGGAACTCGGCATTGGTGGGCTTGCCCGTCGGCACCGATGACGGCAGCCCGGCGAGCGCAGCGGTGGCCGGCACCGCCGGCGCTGTTGCGGGCGTGTTCCAGGTCGGCGCATAGCGCGCGACCAGCGTGTCGTAGAGATGGGAGTCCATGTTGGCGGCGACCCGCTGCTGGTCGGTCAGCGAGCGGAACGCGGCGCAATCGAACTGCGTGCAGCCGTCGCGCGCCACCAGCACGTGCGCGACAAGGCCGTAGCGATCACGCTCGAGCGACTTGCGCAGCACCTTCATGTCGAGTGTCAGGCTCTTCTCGGCCGTGGCGGCGTCGCCGAGCGCGGTCAGCCGGTCGATCCTGGCGGCAGTGTAGGAGACGGCCGCAGCCGCTGCGTCAGGCGCGCCGAACAGCGCCTTCTCACAGCCGGCGGCGACGGCATCGCCGGCGAGATCGTCGAGACAGGCCAGCGCCGGCAGGCTCGCGGTCACGGCACCTTGCGCGCGCGCTTCGGCGGGAGCGGACTGCGCTTCCGGTCCATAGACGCGCACGGTGGCTGCCCCCGCGATCGCGATGGATAGCAGCGTAATGACGGTCAGCGCCCCATTGGCGACCGATCTGTCGGCGCGTAGCAGCGTGATCAGGAGAATCAATCCGAAGAATCCGGCAGCCGCCAGCGTCATCCACATCGGGAAGGCCGGCGAACGCCAGATTTGGTCGAGCGAAGTGGCCCATGCCCAGTTCATGCGCGACGTCCCCTCACGCGAGCAAAGAGCGAATGGTCAAGCGAGCACCGCGAGCCGGCAGCTGCCCCCGCCCACCTTGGGAAGGTGAAGCGGGCCTTTTGACGGCGGCAGGACACAAATCCCTGATGGCACCAATGCGCGGGTGCGGTCAGCCTTCAGGAGAGCGCGAGCTGACTTTCCTTGGCGACGCGCTCGAAGGCTTCGGTCGAGCTCTTGATCCGGTACTGGCAGTCGTCGCCTTCGGTCGGCAGCAGACGGATGACCTCGTACGAGCCGCTGGCAGCGGGGCGCGCGACATTGCTGGCCGTGAACAGGACGCGCGATCCCACGGGAAATTTGTGCTTCAACACCCTCTCCATCACTCAAACAGCGCCTGCCTCGCCCAGTGTCCCACTGCGATGGCCGGCCGGAAACCCGGGCGGTTGTATAGCACGCGTCCCGCCGTTTTGGCCAGCGCCATGCCGGCATGGCGAGCGCACAAATTTTGCAGTTCTTTCAGAATGATAGAGATGGAACCGGCGGGCCGATGATACCATCGGGGCCGCTCGTTCAGGCGGCATGTCGCAGGCCGGTCGCAGCCCCAGGTGAGGCGTCGCCCCGGACGATTTCCAGACCACGAGAGCCGCCCGTCAGCGCGCGGCCGGCGGCCCCCTCGGACCCAGCGATCAGGCGTCCTCGAACTTTGCGATCCGAAGCGTCTCGGCCAGCCCGTCGCGCGTCCATTCCTGGAATGCCGGCAGCGCCGTCATCGTCTCCATGTAGGCCTTGGTGTCCGGCGCCACCTCGATCGCATAGGTGCGGAAGCGGTGCACGACCGGCGCGTACATGGCGTCCGCCGCGCCGAAGCGGCCGAACAGGAACGGCCCCTTCGCGCCATGGCGGGTGCGGCACTCGCGCCAGATCTCCTCGATGCGCGCGATGTTGGCCTTGGCGTCCGCCGACAGCGCCACGGGGCGGATCGGCCGATGCAGATTCATGCCGCATTCGTTGCGCAGAGCGGCGAAGCCGGAATGCATCTCGGCGCACACCGAACGGGCATGCGCGCGCGCAGCGACGTCGTCGGGCCACAGCTTCACTTCCGGGTAGCGCTCGGCGATATATTCGATGATGGCTAGCGAATCCCACACCGTGATGTCGCCGTCGACCAGCACCGGTACCTTGCCGGCGCGGCTGAAGGACAGGATCTGCTCCTTGTCCGCGGGATTGTCGGTGTAGAGCGGGATCAGCGTCTCCACGAACGGGATGTCGTTGGCGCGGAGTGCGAGCCAGGGCCGCATCGACCATGACGAGTAGTTCTTGTTGCCGATGGCGAGTTTCAGCGCAGCCATGTCATCATTCCTTCCCGAGACGCTTTGAAGCGAGCCGCTTTTAACGCCATCGCCTGCTGCCAATCAATCGTTGCTGCGCCCCCTCATGCGTGGCAATCGTTGCGGTCCTCGCCAGGAGACACACATGAGCAGGCATTGGGTCGACATCGCCGCCGTCGGCTTCTTCATCATCGAATGGCTGGCCTATGCCCTGACGCTGGAACATTCGACCTATGGCCGCGACAGCCTGTCGGCGCGCATGAACCGCTATCGCGAGGTCTGGGTGCGCCGGTTGCTCGACCGCGAGACGCGCATGGTCGACATGCAGATCATGACCTCGCTCCAGAACGGCACGGCCTTCTTCGCCTCCACCAGCCTGTTCGCGCTCGGCGGCGCGCTGGCGCTGCTGCACGCCACCAACGACGCGATCACGATTCTGAGCAAGCTGCCGATCGACCTCAGCACCTCGCCCGCGATGTGGGAGCTGAAATGCGTCGGGCTGGTGCTGATTTGCGTCTACGCCTTCTTCAAGTTCGCCTGGGCCTATCGCCTGTTCAACTATGTCGCGATCCTGTTCGGCGGCATGCCGCCGGCTGACCGGCGCGACACGCCGGAGGCCGAAGCCCATGTCATCCGCACCTCGCGCCTGTTCGAATCCGCCGGCCGCCATTTCAACCGCGGCCAGCGCGCGTTCTTCTTCGCGCTCGGCTATCTCGGCTGGTTCGTCAGCCCCTGGGTGCTGTTCGTGACCACGGCGGCCGTGGTGATCGTGACCTGGCGCAGGCAATTCGCGTCCAGTGCATGGGCCGCGATGGCGCCGGAGGTGGACGGCGAAGAGGCGCGGAAGCGTGGTCATTGATCTCGCGTGTCCCGGACAAGCTGCAACGCGTGAAGCGTTGCAGCGCAGAGCCGGGACCCAGCGCCACACGGCACGTAGATAGGTGGGCCCCGGCTCTGCAGCGCACCGCTGAAGGAGCGCTGCGCTGCGTCCGGGGCACGAGAGCGGAGCGTGGCGCGCGCTCTCTCTTCCTCGTCATTGCGAGCGCAGCGACTTGTCCGCCGAAGCCTCGGCGAAGGCGGAAGCAATCCAGAGTGTCCCCGCGGAGGGATTCTGGATTGCTTCGCTGCGCTCGCAATGACGGAGCAAGGGGCGACGTCGCATTCTTTCAATTCACATTTCAA
>NZ_AXAZ01000165.1 GCF_000473065.1 Bradyrhizobium sp. WSM1743 | reverse complement strand
GCCGAAAAAGGCGCGCCATGCGCTGCCCCCGCCCGTTTCAGTCAGGAGCGCGGGCGGGATTGCCGGATGGAACATCGCCATCCGCGGCGGTCGCGACGCTTGCTGCGCGCGCGCCGCCAACGGCATCGCCGCCGCTCCGCCAAGTATCGTGACAAACTCGCGCCGTCTCACTCGACTCTCTCGTGCACGATGACGAGACCGAGAATATCAGATGATCTCGCGCATTGCGCGCCCGGGCAATGCTGCGTTGCGATGGGTTACCGCGCGCAAGGACCGCTGCGGGTCAAAATGCGAAGAACTCAACGCAAGCAAATCTAGTCCGCAATGCCTCACTGAGCGGACCTCAATGAGGCGGGTCGCCAATTCGCTGGTGGGCCAATTGGCGACATTCTGTCGCTCATCCGACGACCTCTCCGTCCGGTCTAAGGTTAGATGCGCAGACATCGCATGTGGCCACCGAATAACCGAAGTCTCGAAAGCAACGGTCAAGTTAACGTTTTCTTCCTTCAGCGGTATCATTCGGGGAGCCCGGCTCGCCGCAATCCTTCTTCGTATCGCGAGATGTCTTCGGCACGCCGATAAGGTCCCAGCACGTTTTTGAGGTTGGAAACCCGCAGTGTAGGGTTGAGTTGGCGCAGGCGCACGACCGCCTTCTGCGCTTGATCGAGCCTTCCCGCCATCGCATTGCTCGCAGCGCCAATACGAAGTAGAGGTTGAGAGTTTGGATTGTCCTGCAACGCCATTGCCGCCCACGATGCCGCTTGGTCATAGCGACTTAGGAAAAAATGTGCATGCGCAGTCCCAGCTCGCATCGGTGCGCCCCACGGATCAAGTGGGCTTAGGCGTATGGCACGCTTGAAGCGTTCGATCGCTAGCTCGTATTCGCCGAGCCAGTTCTTTACCCAGCCACCGCAATCCCACGCCTCGGCCACATTGGAATTGAGCGCAAGCGCGCGATCGATTAAGGCGGCGCCTCGATCGAGATCGCGAACAACATATGCCAATGCCCATCCGCTATCAGCGAGCGCGATTGCATCATCCCTACCTAGCTCAACCGCCCGCTGAGCGAGCCTCGATACCTCGGCCACCTCCTCCGGTGTGTGAGCTGCTGCCGGTTTGATGGACACCAGGTTAAGCTAATCCCACCTTGCGCTCGAACTCAACCGGGCTGAGATAGCCGATGGTCGAGTGCCT
>NZ_AXAZ01000164.1 GCF_000473065.1 Bradyrhizobium sp. WSM1743 | reverse complement strand
GTAGGCGGTGAGCGTCACGCCAGGCTGCACGCCAGCAGTCGTCGCGTCCGGCATGCCAAAGAGGGCAGGATCAATGCTACTTCCCACCAGGGGGGCGGGAATTCGCCGCCTTTGTGTTCGCGCTCGCGCCGCAACTCGTCCGGCTTTGGCTTAATTCGCTTCTCGCGATCGAGCCTTAGCTCCTCCCGTTTTGGTCCAAGTCGCTTCTCGCGTTCGAGCCGCAGTTCTTCCCGTCGCTGTTCCAGCCGTGCACGAGTGGCATTAACGCGAGACTGCCATTCCTCCCGCGAAAGCTTGTTTGAACCACCTGTCGCGTGATCCTCCGCGAAGCACAGGCTTGGAGGACCCGCGGCCAGGCAAGCCATGGCCAGAAAAAACAAAATCCGATTCATGCTTATTCCGGCCCTGTTCATAAATTTCATGCGGATTTTTGCTCGGGCAGCCCGAATTAAATTGAGGAGCCCCTGCAAGATGTTTTCTTATCCTTGCAAACTTCTTCGAAAATGAGTCAGCGGTGACGTCACGGCTACCCTCGACCGGGCGCTCGCGGCCTCCGCCACCTGACCACATCACCGCCAGGCAACGGCCCCGGCTTCCAAGCGACAATGGATCGAGTTACGTCGCGGACGATCTGGCCAGGATGGCTCGAAAAGGGCATGCAGATGTCCGCGGTGCTCCGTATCACCCTCAAGACCCACGGAGAGATCCAGCGCTGGCACCAGACCCCTGAAGAACCGCATTCTGCTCGACAACTATTACCTGCCTGATCTCGAACGGCAGATCGCCGCCTAAACTTGCAAGGATTAGGGCCCAGATAATCTTCCAGCGATATACGACGCTTCTCAACAACCAATTCCACATCATCAACAGGACCTGCAAAGCGAGCGCGCCGATCGGAGCCGACGACATTGACAGAATAACCGTGGCTCCCACGAGTCCGCTTCTCCACCATCGCTGGAAGAACGGACTCCGGTGGCCAAGCACCAAATGAGTGGAAGCGCGCTGCCGGCGGACATTCCGAATAGCATCGGATGTTCAAAACGACCTGGACGCGTCCTCGATTTTTCGTCGGCAAGTGCCGTTATGATTGAGCGTTAACCTAATCCACTGGCCACAGCCTTGGCGATCGATCGCAGTTTCGCGGGTCTCGAGATCCCGCTACGTGCAGACACCCCGCCACGATCACCTCCGCGGAAACGTCC
>NZ_AXAZ01000163.1 GCF_000473065.1 Bradyrhizobium sp. WSM1743 | reverse complement strand
GCTCCTAGTGTCCTGAGGCACAAGTTCGCAATCATAGATTCGCAGTAGATTCGCGTCGCTGTGCCAAGGATGGAGGCAAACAGCGACGGAGTCTCCAATGGCGGTCCAGCAACTTGCTCCCCTGACATTGAGCGATGATGAGCGTGCCGAGCTGACGTCGCTGACGATGCGGCGGAAGACGGCGCAGGCACTGGCTCTGAGGGCCCGGATCGTACTGACCTGTGCGGAGGGCGGGCAGAACACGGAAGTGGCGGCCAAGCTGGGGCTGGACCGGCAGACCGTAGGCAAGTGGCGGCGAAGGTTTGTGGAGCGGCGCCTCGCCGGGCTGCACGACGACCCGCGCTCCGGCGCGCCGCGCACGATTGACGATGCCCGCATCGAAGCCGTGATCGTGAGAACGTTGGAGAGTTGCCCCGAGAACGCCACCCATTGGAGTTCCCGCAACATGGCGAAGGCCAGCGGCCTATCGGTGTCGACGGTGCAACGCATCTGGCGGGGCCTTCGGGCTCCAGCCGCACCGGATGGAGACTTTCAAACTCTCGACCGATCCGAACTTCGTGGCCAAGGTGCGCGATGTCGTTGGCCTCTACGTCTCACCGCCGGAGCACGCCATCGTTCTGTGTGTGGATGAGAAGTCCCAAATCCAGGCCCTGGACCGCAGCCAGCCGATGCGTCCCGGCCAAGCGGCCCGAAGGAGCCATGACTACAAAAGGCATGGCACCACCTCGCTGTTCGCCGCCCTCGATATTGTGACCGGACGGGACATCGGCAAATGCTACAGGCGCCACCGCACCGCCGAGTTCCGCAAGTTCCTGGACGAGATCGAGGCTGCCGTACCGCGCGAGCTCGACGTCGATCTCGTCACGGACAATTACGTCACGCACAAGACCCCAACGATCCGGAGATGGTTGGCCAAAAGGCCGCGTTGGCACGTGCACCTGACCCCGACCAGTTCGTCATGGCTCAACCAAGTCGAGCGCTTCTTTGCGCTCCTCACCGATAAGAAGATCAGGCCCGGCGTCTATCGCAGCGTCGCCGCCCTCAGGGCCGACATCGCCTCGTTCATCGAACGACACAACGCCGACCCCAAACCGTTCCGATGGACCAAATCCGCCGATGACATCCTGGCTTCCATCGAACGCTTCTGCCGGTACAATGCCCCGGCAGAACGCGACGCGAGGTTGCGAACTTCTGGTTCAGGACACTAG
>NZ_AXAZ01000162.1 GCF_000473065.1 Bradyrhizobium sp. WSM1743 | reverse complement strand
AGATAGCGCGCCAGATCGCCGGTCTTGTACAGCCGGTCGCCTTCCACAAAGGGACTGGCGATGAACCGCTCTGCGGTCAGATCCGGCCGGTTCAGGTAGCCGCGCGCCACCCCCGCCCCGCCAATGTAAAGCTCTCCCACCGCGCCAAACGGGACGGGCGCGCCATGACCGTCAAGCAGATACACCCGCGTGTTCGCAATCGGGCGGCCGATCGTCTCAACGATAGCCTCTCCCCTTCGCATGCACATCCAGGTCGAGTACGTCGTAGTTTCGGAAGGCGCGTACAGATTACAAATCTTCTGGACCCGACTGCTCGCGAAGATCTTCTCGATCAGTTCCGCCGTCAGCCACTCGCCCGCCAAATTGACGACGCTGGTCGAAGCCGGCACTGCTTTCCTGTCGACCAGAGCGGCGATCGCCGAAGGCACTGTGTTGATCAAGGAGACATCCGAGGACCTCTCGGCCAGCGCCAGCGCATTCTCGACGAGATACAGCGTGCTTCCTTGCGACAGCGGAACGAAGCATTCATAGATGGACAGATCAAAACTGATCGAGGTCGAACACAGCATGCGGCTGATCTCTGACCGCGTGAAGACTCCGCTGCTCCAATGCAGCAGGTTCACCGTGCTCGCATGCTCGATCATGACGCCCTTGGGCGTCCCGGTTGAGCCGGAGGTGTGGATCACATAGGCGAGATGGCGCGAGGTCAGCCCAAGCGCACGCGGGTCCGGATCCGACGCCGGCAGATTTGCCCACGCCGGCATGGCCGTCTCCAGATCCACCACGCTCACATCGGCTAGCGCATCGTCGCCCAGCGCCGATCGCCCCGCCGCATCGGCCAGCAACAGGTGGGGCGCCGCATCCTCCAGCACCTGGTGCAGCCGCGCCGACGGATAGGCCGGGTCCAGCGGCAGATAGGCGCCCCCCGCCTTGAGGATCGCCAAAAGCCCGACCACCATCGCCACGCTGCGCGCAACGCAGATCGCCACCGGCTGATCCGGCTTCACCCCGAGCCCGATCAGATGATGCGCCAGCTGGTTGGCGTGCGCATTGAGCTCGCCATAGCTGACGCGCTGGTCCTGANAGACCACCGCCACCGCGTCCGGCGCACGGCGAACCTGTGCCTCGAACAGCTCATGGATGCACACGTCCGACGGATAGGCCGATGCCGTCCGGTTCAGCTCCTCCAGCAGATACGCGCGCTCGGCGGG
>NZ_AXAZ01000161.1 GCF_000473065.1 Bradyrhizobium sp. WSM1743 | reverse complement strand
AGTTTCTGAGACATGGCCTGCTCCTTGTCTTCGCTGCCCCCGCCAGCTTCTCGTGCTGGCAGGGCCGGAGCACGGCCGGACCATCCCATTAGCGGGCCTGATTGAATCGTCGGGATTGCGAGCGACACTTGCACTTGGCCTCGGCCCTGCTTCCGGGCGGAGCCGTCCTCATAGGTCCGGGCGGCTCCGCCCCGCGTCACGGATCGAGCGAAGCAAGATAGGCAACGATCGCCAGCATGTCGTCCTGGTCGAGGTTGCTCACCACCTGCGTCATTAGCGGGCTCCACTCGCCATTCCGCGCGCCATGCCCGAAGTCGTAGAGCTGGCGAAACATATAGCTCGGTGAGCGGCCGGCGATGCTCGGCACTGGCCCGAGCCCCTTGAGCTCCGGCCCGTGACACGGGGCGCATACGACCGTCTTTCCCGACCCGCTTTTCACCAGTGCCTCGCCTTTCGCCAGGCTACCGACCGGCACATAGGCCGTGAAGGTCGAGCGCGGATCGCGGCTCTCGAAACGGTGCAGGTCGTCGGGAATTTCGAGAATGCGCTGCCCAAGCGGCTCACGTTCACCGTCCTCCACCGCTGCCCAGAGGAACGCCGCGATGTAACTTTTCGGCGCGGTGTCGCTCTCGACCACCTTGATGCGCTTGCGCGGCTGGAGGCCAGAAAAATAGGTCGCCGCTGCTTCCACTTCGGCATCGGTGATCGGCTTGGAAAGGGCGATCATCAAGCTCGGCGGCAAACGGCCAGCGACAGCGGTGCCGCGCAGGCCGCTCTTATATTCGGCCATTTGTCGGATGATGTAGCTCTTCGGAAGACCTGCGAGGTCGGCGTTTTCCGGACCCCCAGGTCCGTCGGCGCGGTGACAAAACCCGCAGGCGAATACGTCGGGCTTGCGGCCGTTGGCTACTATGTCCGGCAGTGGCCGATGGTCGTCCGGGTGCCAGACCGGCGCGATGAATCGGTCCCGGAGCTGGCTCCAGGTATAACGGCCGCGCTGTTCGGCACACGCACAACGTTACCGTCATCGACCGGCGGCTTGTAGTTGGGATTGTTCTCCGGATATGCCCGTCGTGGCGGTGAGTCGCCCGCCGTGGCTGTGGTGATGGGTAGCGCTACGCAAATTGCTGCCGACGCAAGGACAGCTCTAGAGCATTTCCTCGCTTGATTGAATCGGAGGGATTCCGGTTTTTGGCGGATTGTGATTCAAGATGCTGACTGGATTGGAGGCCAGCATCGCA
>NZ_AXAZ01000160.1 GCF_000473065.1 Bradyrhizobium sp. WSM1743 | reverse complement strand
AATGGGTAAAATTCGAAAAAATTACAGTGCATCATTCAAAGCTAAAGTAGCGCTTGAAACGGTTAAAAAGGAAAAGACGATTTCTCAACTATCTAGTGAATATGGAGTTCATTCAAATCAAATAAATCAATGGCGAAAGCGTCTATTAGAAGAATTGCCCGATATATTTTCAAAAAAGCGTCAAAAAAAAGAAAAAGACGCTGAAGAATTCCAGGCGGAGCTTTACCAACAAATCGGCCAATTAAAGGTCGAATTGGACTGGCTAAAAAAAAAATCTAACCTTCTCAATTGATATAAAGCGTCAATACATTGAGCCGAATCATTCTTTGATACCGGTAATGCGCCAGTGTGATCTTTTGGGAATAAACAGATCAACCTATTACTATCAATCCTGCAAAGATGAGAGCTATAACCTGGCTCTCATGCGATTGATAGACGAAGAATATACCCGATATCCGTTCTACGGTGTTGAAAAAATGACGGCCGTATTAAAGCGACAAGGGCACACTGTTAATCCTAAACGAATAAGACGTTTGATGCGGCTTATGGGACTTGAAGCTATATATCCAAAACCAAATTTGAGCAAAGCATCAAAAGAGCATAAAATTTATCCATACTTGCTGCGAGGCGTTTCCATTGAGCAAGTTGACCAGGTGTGGTCAACGGATATTACCTATATCCGTTTGAATTCAGGTTTTATCTATCTTGTAGCAGTGATAGACTGGTTTAGTCGGTATGTCCTGAGCTACGAATTTTCAACCACATTGGATAAGGATTTTTGTATAAAAGCCTTACAGGGTGCCTTAAAAATTGCAAAACCTAAGATTTTTAACACGGATCAAGGCAGTCAGTTTACCAGTGATGCCTTTACCGGCGTTTTAAAAAAAGCCGATGTGAAGATCAGCATGGACGGCCGGGGCCGTGCTCTGGATAACATTTTCGTAGAGCGCCTTTGGCGTACCGTGAAATATGAACGTGTTTATCTTCACAATTATGAGACCGTCAGGGAGGCTATTCAAAACATTGGAGAATATTTTGGCTTTTACAATAATGAACGACTCCATCAATCTTTGGATTACCAGACCCCGGCAGAGATATATTTTAAAACTTTTCCAGGGTAATTTCAGAACCACTTTGTATAATTAATTAGAATACCATTAAGTCGTATTGATATTATAAAAAATGTTTCCTGCTGCAAACAAGATAAAAGCGTACTATCCAACACATAATCAGTTGGTAG
>NZ_AXAZ01000159.1 GCF_000473065.1 Bradyrhizobium sp. WSM1743 | reverse complement strand
TCGACACTGCGATCTACAACAGCCTCAGCACGGTCACGGGCGGCGTCACCGTCGACATGGCGGCGGGCACGGCGACCGGCGATGCGTCGATCGGCACGGATACGCTGCGTTCGATCGAGGGCATTCAGGGCACCGGCTATGCCGACACCTATGTGGCGACCGGCTTCAACGGCAGCAGCGCCAATGCCGGCTCGTTCGGCAATTTCAACCAGTTCGAGGGCCTCGGTGGCGATGACCAGATCACCGGCAACGGTAACACGCGGCTGCTCTACACGAACGCCACCGGCGGCGTCACCGTCGGCCTGACTGCCGGCTCGGTCACGGGGGATGTGTCGGTCGGGCACGACACCTTCACGGGCGTCAACAGCGTCTATGGCAGCAATTTTGCCGACACTTACGACGCAACAGGCTTCATCGGCTTCAATTCGTTCCAGGGACTTGCCGGCAACGATCTCATCATCGGCAATGGCAGCACCCAGCTGCTGTTCGCCAACGCAACCGGCGGCGTCGTTGTCGATCTCGCCACCGGCACCATCAGTGGGGATGCCTCGGTCGGGTATGACACCATCACCGGTGGCGTGAACGGCGTGTCTGGATCGAACTTCAACGATACGCTGAAGGGGGGCAGCAGTGCCGACAATCTGCTCGGTAACGGCGGCGCCGACACCTTCGTGTATGTGAGCGGCGGCGGTGCCGATTTCATCGGCGACTTCTCGCATGCGCAAGCCGACAAGATCGACCTTTCGGGCGCAGGCATCTACAACCTCGCTGACGTCCAGGCGATCGCCTCGCAGCAGGGATCGAACACGTTCATCAACTTCGGCAATGGCGATAGCCTGACGCTGCAGAACGTCGCTCTCTCGAACCTCACGGCTGCGGATTTCATCTTCGCGCCTGGCGTTCACCTGATCGGCGACGCCAATCCGAACACGCTGGTCGGCACGGTCTATGCCGACAATTTGAGTGGCCTCGGCGGCAACGATGTCCTGCAGGGGCTTGGTGGCAACGACCTCCTGGACGGCGGCCAGGGCTTCGATCGCGCCGATTACGGCGATGCAACGGGAGGCATTACCGCCAATCTTGCGGCAGGCTCCGTGACCGGCCCGGGTGTCGGAACAGACGTGCTGGCCAACGTCGAGGGCATCCTCGGCAGCAACTACGCGGACACATTCAACGCCGCCGGATTTACCGGCTCGACCGGTCTGCCCGGCGTCGCCGCCGGTCAGAGCGAGTTTGAGGGGCGCGGCGGCAACGATATCGTCGTCGGTGCCGTCAACGCTCTCGGGCAGATCGTGACGCGGCTGTCCTATCTGGGAGC
>NZ_AXAZ01000158.1 GCF_000473065.1 Bradyrhizobium sp. WSM1743 | reverse complement strand
CACTCCGCTCCAAGCAGAGGCCGGATACATTGATGCAAGACCGTATCTACCGCATCGTCGAAATCTTCTTGCACCGCACGGCCGGACCATACATTGGGTCACAAGCGGCGGTAAGGGCAATCGCGGCCCCGCGTCCGGGTCTACCCCGGATAGCTGACATCAGAATGGCATCAGCGTTGTTCGGCTAAGGGCCGATTCTGTTGAAAAAGGCGGCTGTTGCGACGCAGAGATATCAGTGTTTCAGTCTATCCAATTGGCAGGACTGAAGATCATGATGGGGCATCGGCAAGTCGAACAGACCGCGCGCAAGAATCTCATGGTGTCTCGAAGCCATTGGCCTTCAAGACTTGCTTAGTTGCAGGTGCGGTCAGGAACACGATCAGCGCCTTTGCCGCATCGATCTGCTTGCTGCCCGAGCTGATCCCAGCCACGTATACGGAATAGCTCTGAGCTCCTGGTGGCAGCGCGAAAGCGTCGAGACCGGGAACGATTGCCGCATCGCTCGCCACCCCAATTCCGATTTCGGCTTCACCCTTCGCCACCGCCTCAGCGACCTCGGTGCCGGACTTCACCAGCCTGGTCCTGGACTTTATGTCAGCCGCGAGCCCCAAGCGTTCCATCAAGCCCGCGGTGTAGACGCCCGCTCCGCCACCGGCAGCTGGATCGCCAAGAACGATCGACGTTGCCGCCAGCAACGTACGCTTCAGCGCGTCCACCGAACCCACGTCGGGTTTTGGGGCGCCCTTCTTCACGAAGACCGTGAAGCCGACGCTGGCGACTTCCGCGCGGCTGCCTTCCAACAGTTTGCCCTGCTTTTGTAGCTGCTCGTTTTGTTCGGGCGACACCATTGCCACGTCAACGATTTCACCGTCGAGAAGACGTTTCGCGATAGCACCAAGCGTGGCGTAGCCAACCTTGACCTTGTGCCCCGACGACCGCTCGAATTGCGGCAAGAGACTCGGGAGCACGACGCGAAGAGAGACCGGACCAAGCAACTCGATGTCGGCCGCCTGTGCGAGGGATGGCACCGCTGCGCCCAGCAGCAAACTGGATGTTGCCCCAACTGCAAATATTGCCGCAACGGAACATTTGAACATAGCGTCCTCCTGTTTGCCGGCAATTCCTACTGAGCGAGACTAGCATGCTAGTGGGGCGCGGGTTAGCTAATCGGAAGTATTGCCAATTGAAACACGATGCGCAGCGCTTGTCAGCTTCGGGGCAAGATCAGTAATGCTCCGATTGATCGTAAGATTTCCGCTTGCAGTTACGGTGACAGTGCTGGACTGCACCCCTGAAGTGAGACACGATAATTACAGTGACAGTGGGGTTGTCACGATGCGTTACCGCGCGTTGTTTTGC
>NZ_AXAZ01000157.1 GCF_000473065.1 Bradyrhizobium sp. WSM1743 | reverse complement strand
GCCTGAACCTTGAACTCCTCGACCGCGCCGGCCATCTCGCCGATCTCGTCCTTGCGCCCCAAACCCGGCAGCACGACGTCGAAATTGCCCGAGGCGAGCTCGCGCATCGCCTTGCACATCGCGATCATCGGCCGCGAGATACCGTTGCCGAGCCACAAGGCCAGCACGATGCCCACGGCCAACCCGCCCAGCGCCATCATCAGCATCAGCTGCTCGGTCTCTCCGATGGTCGCATTGGCGCTCGCCTCGATGCGTTGCTGGTCGGCGGTCAGATCCGAGCGCAGCTCGGCCGAGAGCTTGAGGATGGTCGCCGCCGTCTTGGTCATCTCGCCGTTCAGCTTGACGATGACCTTCACGTTCTCGGTCAGCTTGGCGAACGAGGTGCGGTACTGCTTGAAGAGATCGCCGATCTCCTTGACGCGATCCGTGATCTTCTGGTCGTTCGCGTAGATGGAGACCAGCAGCGTCTCGAGGAACTTGATGCGGGCGATCACGCCGTCGGCGGTCTTCGGCTCCGGCTTGGCCACGAAGGCGCTGACCGAAGTGGAGACCGCCAGATATTGCGAGGTGACGTCCTTGGCCGTGGTCTGAACCGAGGCGAGGCCCGCCAGCGCTGCGGTGTCGGCGAGGTCGTCGAATTTGAAACGGATCTTGTTGCCGACACTGTTGAGCTCGTCGGCCGCGATCTTGTTGTTCTCGCGCGTCAGCGTGATGATCTCGCCGAAGACTTTCGTAAAGCTCTGGAACTCCGCTTCGAGCTTGCCGACCTGCTCACGGCGGGCCGCGCCGGTGGTCGCGGCCATCGACTTGGCGATCGCGCTCTTCAGATTCCCTTCAGCAGCCTTGGCTGCGGTCTCGTCATCCACAGCGCCAGTCAGGGTATAGGCCCGTGCCAGTCCCTGATAGGCGATCAGCTCGCGATCGACGGTTCGGGCCAGATCGGCTTCCGATACGCTGGTGCGGTAGGATGCCACGGCGCCTGCGATCCGCTCGAAGCCGAAATAGGCGAACGCCATGCTGACGGCGAGGATGGCGAGCACCGCCACGAAGCCGAGGATGATTTTTGCGCGAAACCGCAGCGTTGGCAGCTTCGATTGGCTCGACTTGGATTGGCTCGACTTGGACTTGACCGACATTCCCCCACCCCATTCCATTCGCGGAAAACCAGGCGCAGCCCGGAAGCAGCCCGCTTCCCGACTCCTCTGCACGTTACGGGGCAAAGGATAAGCCACGGTAAATTTGTGGCACCGCAACGGGCGGTGAGGTGACGTGGGGAATTGTTAATCTTACTGAGTCATCCGGCCGCAGCCGTTGAGGCTGAGAATCAAGTATTTGTAGGGATTCAATGTTTGGCGCGCGGAGGGCCAGATGAATCT
>NZ_AXAZ01000156.1 GCF_000473065.1 Bradyrhizobium sp. WSM1743 | reverse complement strand
CAGTAGTGTCCGGTTAAGTTTTTGCATATAGCATTTGCTCTTTGATAATCAGATTATTAGACCATACGTTTTTTTCGTCAGTACGTAATTCGTTCTGGATGGTATTTCTAAGCTGACGAATCCTCTTTATTGATACAGGTTCATTAAACTGTTCATGGCAGTATATGGCCATAAGCAGGTAGGTTATTAACCCCGCAAGGATTTGAACCATCAGGCCATATCTACTGTGAGCAATCAAGTGGTACACTTTTAAATGTTTCTTCCACCATTTGAAAAAAGTTTCGATATCCCATCTAAGCTTATAAACGGTTGCAACCTGCTCGGCTGTAAGATCATAACGATCAGTTGCCACAAAATATTTGACACCGGCAATTTTATAACCAACCAGTCGAACCGGCTTTCTGGTCTGGTTTACCCCAGGAGTGCCAAGAAGAACCACAGCATCATAAAAAATATAGCTGTCGGGATCAACAGGCTGCTCTTTGATAATAGTTCTTGTTGTTTTCGCTTTGATGCGGCAAACAAAATGTTTTTTTTCATCCTGAAGAAGATCAAAATCCTTATGTGATTGATACCCCCGATCCATGATTCCTGTTTGGCCTTTTGTAAGGATAGACCTGACAAAGGGGCGTTCAGCGCCATTTCCATTTGTCAGATGAATTTTTATAGGAATCTTGCGATTGACATCAAAGCCGAAATGGCCTTTTGCTTTTTTAGCGCCTTTTCTGTAATCAGCCCAGTACATGGACAGAACTGCATCAATTAAAGATCCATCAATGGAAACGAGTTCACCGAGATCTGAATAATTTGATGGTAAAGCATTTTGTGCCTGGCTGCAAAGAGCTTGAAAAACATATTCAAGCTGTTCAAGCCCTCGAGAATTGATAATTTCGGAAAAACTGCTACGACTGATCCCTCCATCTGGAGCGACACATTCTTTGGCAAAATCGTCTTCTTTAAGGTGTTGAATAAGATCACGAGCTGATTCATGTTCTTGTAGATGGAAAAATATCAGTGCGTGAAGCTGATCTTCAAAAGTCATTTTCAATGGCCTGTGACCTCGGGATTTAAGCTGTGGCGTGTCAGGAAAAATCTTTTGCAAAGGTTTGAGAAATCGAGCATGAGATTGGGGATTAAAATTCTTTTTTGGGATATTGAATATGTCCATTTTTGTCTTAACTCCTTGTTATAATTATATTTTATAACAAAACGATAAAAAATTTTTATTTGGTTTGTCAAGTAAAAAATGAACATTTTTCTAATTTTTTTATCCCATATAACATGCAAAAACCTAACCGGACACTACTGA
>NZ_AXAZ01000018.1 GCF_000473065.1 Bradyrhizobium sp. WSM1743 | reverse complement strand
AAAGGAACAGCGCGAAGTGAGGAGCCCATCGATGACGTAACCAACATCCCTTACCCGCCGAGGTCTGCGAGAGGATGAGACGACCATGGAGGACGGTCTTCCCGGCGCATGCGAACACTGGTGACCCGAATGGCCCGCTCGAGGCCTGTCCGCTAATCAGCTCGAATGCGCGCTGATATCCATGATGGCCCGGAGCCCAACACGCTCCAATCAGAGGCCGGATACATTGATGCAAGACCGCATCTGCCAGGTTGACGAAACCGCTTGCAACGCGCGGCCGGACCATACATTTGGGTCATACGCGTCATTTCGGCCGCGCACTAACAACTTCCGATCTACCCCAGTAAACGGATATTCTAGTCGTCCGTCGACATGGCCTCAAAGGTCGGCCTGGGGCTGGACGACTGATGTCAGCTCGACCCCTACGACGTCCATCTCAGCAACAATCCGACCATCGAGGCGCTGCACAAGGCTGGCTTCGTGACGCCGCACTGGAAGGAGCATGGCCGCATCGTCACGGTGAGGGCTGTTGAAGTGAAGCAGAAGGGGAGGCGGCATGAGGCATCCACTAGCTACCATTGCCGGCACGCTGCGTGATCTCCGTTCTTGCTCGAACGTAGCGCATCCCAACGCAGCGAGCGCCGGCCTCCTTTGCAATGCTTACGCTGGGGAAAGAACTTCCCAAACCCTTGGGATATCCCTGTTGTGCACAGCACTCCTCACATATACCTTCGTTTGCATTGACAATCTCAAAAAAAGTTTGGGCGAGAGTCGCAAACCGAACCGACATTCCCGCTTCTCTTAACCCAAAGTCGGGTCGGGGCTAAATCAAGGCTCATCAAAAATCTTTCGAACACAGAGCGTGAGCTCTCGTGACGCAAGCGAGCGTTGCGAGGAATGCTTTCGCTTGAGAAAGGGAATGTTGCGTGAGTGAAAGCGAAATGAAATTAACGCTGAACGGAACGAATGTTTTCGGGATGCCATGGTTGGATTTCTCGAAGCTCGCCTTGCCTGGCGTGGGGCGCGAGCTTGCCGAGCAAGGCCTCGCCCGCGCACGGGAAGGCTGCGAGAAGATCAAAGCCGCATCGGAAGAGATGACGGAGGTGCTGCGCGAGACCTATTCGAGCAACGCGAGATGCACGACCGACTACGGGCTCAAGGTGTTCGAAATCTCAAACGCCAATGCCGCTTCTGCGCTCGATTTCTTCGTCCATCTGTTCGGCAGCAAGTCAGCGACCGATGTCTATACCTTGTCGGCGGCGCAAGCGCGCAAGGCGTTCGACACGGCCTCCGACCAGAACAAGGAATTGTGGGCGCTTGCCCAGAAGCTCGCGACGGAAACGGGTGAGCCGATCAGGAAGCACTTCACCAGGGTTCGCCACCAAGGCGGCGGCTAAAGAAGCGCTCTCAATTTCACATCCAGATTCGTTTGAGGACGGCCGGTTGGAGTAAGCCGAGCTGAGCGAGCACGCCCCCCACTGCCCCATGCTCGATCAACAAGGTGCGCGATGCCCCCCAAGTACCCCGCACCGACAAGAGGCGCATTCCAACCGGCCGGTGCTTTTCTGCAAACTACAACAAAGACAAATCGCAAGGGAGGGCAACATGGGAATGGTCATGGTCAAATGTCCGCAAACCGGACACGCGATTCCCACCGGTATCCAGACTGATCGCGAGAGCTTTGGGCGCCGCGCGGTGTTTTTCTCGCGCACCCGTTGTCCGATCTGCCGCACCGATCACGCGTGGTTTGCGCGGGAAGCCTGGGTCGACGAGCCGGGCATCCGGACCGCGCCGTCGTAGCGCAGGCGCCCGAAAATACCCCAACGGCGAACGGCTTTGTTGACCTTGTCTCGGTCCCGGCGGCTTTCAGACGCAAGCTGCATGACCGGCTCATGGATTTCGACCGGAACAGGTGCGAGACATTCATGAACCCGCTATCGGCGAGCGACGTGTTCCTTACGGTCGCGATCATGAGCGTCACTTTCCTGGCCGAGGTCGGGCTCTTTATTTTGATTGGAATGCTTTGAAGGGAGCGCGCGATCTGGGGAGCGCGCAGCCGCTGCGAGGTCCAGGACTCCGCAAGCTTCAACAGCGGGGGAAATGCAGACACCACCCGGTCGCAGAAGGGCCAAAAAAGGCGACTCCCAATTTTGATCTACAGCTCGGTGACGAATTGGAGGTACTTGCTTAAATTTCCCGCTTGACAAGACGGTCTTAGACGGCTTGCACAGCACAGCAAGAGGCCCGTCGGTAAGTATCGCGGGAACCTCCTCGATTCCAACCTAGTATGGCGTTCCAACAGCATGATGAAGGTTGAGATATGGGCTCGGCGGCTCGCATGATGGAGCGCCCTGCCAGCGTCGGTAATCGTCTCCTAGCTACATTGCCGTCGAAAGACCTCGCATTGCTCGCCCCTCATCTTCAGAAGGTGTCGCTTGAACAGGACGCCGTGGTGATACGAGCGGGAGATCGACGCGACCATGTTTCCTTTCCCCATAGCGGGGCCATCTCCTTCATGCTTGGCCTTCCGAAAGGAGAAACGATCGCAACCGCGGTAATCGGGCGCGAGGGAGCTATCGGCGCATTATCGGTGCTGGGACCCTCTTTCTTGTCGTCGGTGACCGCGGTCGTGCGTGTGAGCGGCATCGCATCGCAAATCTCCGTGTCGCGGTTTCATGCAGCCTACATGGCGAGCGGCGCGATCAGACATATGGTCGAGGCGCACACGAGGTCTATACTCATGCAGTTCCAGCACGTCTCAGCATGCAACGGACTGCACTCGGTCGAGGCCCGCATGGCTCGGTGGCTGCTTCACCTGCACGATCGAACCGAGGGCAACAGCATCCTATCACTAACGCAAGAGACGCTTTCGCAGTTGCTTGGGGTGCGACGAACGACCGTGACGCAGGTGATCGCCAAACTCCGCGCCTTAGGTGCCATCAAATCCGTTCGGCGGGGCTTGGTTGAAATTGACAGGGCGCGGCTCGAGGAAGCTACCTGTGAATGTTACGACATTATACGCCGTGCGACCGATCGGATCGTCCCGGACGACGCCTTTGGATTCCAGCAAGCAGCGCAAATGCGGACGTCGAGGGAGGTCTGAGTAGGGCCAATAGTGGCGACACACGAATTTGGCAAATAGAAAGAGGCCGCCAACTGAGGCGGCCTTACTGCTTCATTTTGGCCGGTCTTCTTGTTCCAGAGCTTCGGCCAGCTTCGTCCAGTCGTCGCGAGGTCCAGCCACGCAGCGGCGTCGAAGTCGCTTCGAGCGTTGGCCGCATTCGTGCGGCATTTTTCCGCTCGCTCTCTCTCTCTCTCTCTCTCTCGGCATTTCTCAGCAACGGCTTTTCGCACGATGAGGGGTGCTAAGTCGGCGGCCTCAGGCCGGGCCCTCAATGAGCAGCCGATCACACTTGCAGTGACAGACTTCCGATGTCCTTTGGTAAGCTGACGATTGCGCTCTCCCCAAAAGCGGATTTCTTGTAACCACCACGTCGCGGAAGGACAGCCAATGAGCATCAACGCCATCGTCTTCGACGCCTACGGAACGCTCTACGACATCCAGTCTGTCGCTGACATCACCGAGGATGCGTTTCCGGGCTATGGCGAGATCATCACGCAGGTCTGGCGCATCAAGCAGCTCGAATACACCTGGCTGCGCTCGCTGATGCAGCGCTACCAGGATTTTGACGCGGTCACGCGCGACTCGCTCGCCTATACGCTGCGTGTGCTCGGGCTCTCCTATGACAGTGAGGCATTCGAGCGTGTGATCGAGAAGTATCTGCATCTCGATCTCTATCCGGATGCGACCGCAACGCTTGCGGCCCTGAGACCGCGCAAGCTCGCCATCCTCTCCAACGGCAGCCCGGACATGCTTAATGCGCTCGTGCGCAATTCCGGCCTTGATGCCCTGCTCGATGCCACCATCAGCGTCGATGCGAAGAAGATCTTCAAGCCGAGCCCGCAGGCCTATCAGCTGATCGGCGAGGTGCTCGGCACCGCGCCGGACGAGGTTCTGTTCGTCTCCTCCAATCCCTGGGACGCCGCCGGGGCAAAATCGTTCGGATTGAAGGTTGCCTGGATCGAGCGGGTGACGCCCGAAGCGATGGCGCTGGCTTGCGTGGAGAACGAACTCGTGGCACCGCTCACCATGTTCAAGGCGATCCGTACCCAGATGGACGAGCTTGGCTTTGCGCCGGATCATCGTATCCACGCACTCTCCGAGCTGCCGAGAATCGCTTAAGAGGTCGCCGCCCGCCTGTGAGATTGGAATGAGCTGCCCGGAATGAGCCTGGAATCCGTTCGCGCCTTCTTCGCCGAGAAAGCCCCCGACATCTCCGTCATCGAATCCCCGATCAGCTCCGCGACTGTGGCGCTGGCGGCCGAAGCCTATGGCGTCGAGCCGGGACGGATCGCCAAGACGCTGTCGTTGCGGATTGGCGAGCGGGTGATCCTGATCGTCGCCGCCGGCACCTCACGCATGGACAATAAAAAGGTGAAGGCGCAGTTCGGCGGCAAGCCGAAGATGCTGGGCCTGGAGGAAGTCGCCGACATCACCGGGCACGAGGTTGGCGGAGTCTGCCCATTCGGTCTGAAATCGCCGCTGCCGATCTACTGCGACCTCTCGCTGAAGGCGTTCGACGTCGTGGTTCCGGCCGCAGGCTCGACCCACAGCGCGGTGCGCATTGCGCCCGACCGGCTGGCCGAGCTGGTCGCCGCCGAATGGGTCGATGTGTGCGAGCATCGGCCCTGAGCGAGACTAGTCGTCCTCATCATAAGGATAAGGCCGCGGCGGTGCGGGCGGCGCGGTGTTGTAGCGCTGCTGGGGCGTGACGCGATTGCGCGGCGCCGGCCGCGGCGACTGCGCCTGATTGTTGGACTGGAACACGGCACGGCAGCCGCTGGAAAGCTGCGGCGTGTTCTGTTGCAGGCAGGCCACGATACGGTTCACGTCCGGAATCTGGTCGCTGCACAGCCGCCACACATCAGGTGTGCAGGCCATCTGCTGTTCCATGGTGCCGCGATATTCCTGGGCGGACGCAGCGCTCTGCGCCAAGACGCCGCCGACCGCAAGCGCCACACCTAGCGCGATCCGCTCTGTTCGCATGTCCAGATCCTTCCGGGTTCATTCAAAAGCTGCTCAATCAATGAGGCGCAGGAAGGTTCTGGTTCAACAACAAAACGTGAAAACACGCTTGGAACCGACGCCGCTAGGGCTTGTCCTCCATGTTCACGTCACGGGCCTTTGCATCCGAAGGCGTCATTCCAAAGCGCCGCCGAAACGTCCGGTGAAAATACGAGACGTCATTGAAGCCGGAGAGATAGGCGAAATCGCTGATCTTGTTCAACCGGTGCAGCGGGTCGCGGAGCAGTCGCGCCGCCCGCGTCAGTCGCTGTTCAAGCAGAAATTCCGAGAACGTGACGCCGGTGCGCTCGAACAGCAGCTGTATCGAACGCGGGCTGACGCGATGGCGTTGCGCCACACTGGCGAGCGTGAGATTGCCGTCACCGAGTCGCGCCAGAATGTCGGACTTGATCGCCTCGAGGCGTGCGGCCGCAAGACCACGTTCTTTCGCGAGTTCGGTCTCGTCACGCCGGGTCCCCAGCATGAGGACCACGAGGTCGAGAAGATGCTGCGAGGCGGCACTCTGCCCCGATGCATCCAGATCGGCGGCGTGCCGGAGCGTCAGATCATAATATTGGTGCAGCATCGCCGCGAGTGCGGGGCTGTGCACGAGAGGCCGCGCGATACGATCCTCCGCATCGGGACAACGGGCCAGCAGCTCTCGACGCGCGATGAACAGTGACTGAAACCGCCCTTCGGTCAGTTGCGAGACGTCGGCGCCTTGATGGGCCGCGTCGGCAAGGCCCGTGGCCATCGGTCCGAGATCGACCGTCCGTCCGCCGACCGTGATGCGCATCGGCGCGGTCGTGGCCAGCACGAAGGCGAGCGCGTTGTCGCGATCGGCACCGGTCGCGACGAACTGCATCGGCGAACCCGCAGCTCCCGACAACTTGAGTCCGGGCAGCGGCAGCGCCGTCAGATCGCAGCGGACAGGCCCTGACGCAAGTGGCGCCAGATCGCCGCACATCACGTGGCGGCAAAACTCCTCCCGCCAGGCGTCATAGGTCGGCCCGTTCGGGTCGCCGGCATAGCCGAGGCGCGGCGCGCCGCGGATCGATTGGCCGTGAGTTGCCATCAACGCGCGTCTCCAGGCTCGAATACCGAGATACTGATATCGAGCTGGCCGAGCCGCGCAGCGGGCCTCAGATCCAATGGCGTCTCAGACCGGGCGGATTTTCGCTTTTGTCCATTTGCTGCGGCAACACGCCGCGCCGCCGGCTACCGTCCGTTGCAGCGCTGCAACACGGCCGGAGCAAACAAGTATCTTGCGCCTTTGACCATAAGCCGTTTCGCATAACGCCAAGAACCGCAGCGACGCCCCCGCTAGCAATTCACTTGCTGCAATGAGGGAATTGTCGATGCCGACCGCAATACCAGCCCGCGCGCAAGACGCCATGGCGATCACGATCCTGCGTCACAGGCTGCTTGTCACAACCGCACTGGCGCCGTTCGTGCTCGCTCCGCTGATCGTCCTCATTCCCGCTCCGGCAGGCGCAGCCTGCACGGTGGTCGGCGCCGGCACGATTGGTGCACTCAATTCGGGTGACGTGGCGACCTGCACCGGCGTCGGCAACACCGACCACATCAACGCCACCGGCGGCACCAACGTCACCGTCAACATCGGCGATGGCACGACAACGTCGCTCCTGCCCGGCGCTGGCATTCCCGCGATCGTCTACGACGGCACGTCCAATTCGAATGTCACAATCAACAACCAGGCCACGGTCTCCACCTATAGCGGCGCCGTGCTGCTGTCGAACGGCGCGAACAACAACAATGTGACGATTGCGGCCGGCGCGATCGCGGAGGGTACCGGCAACGCCGAAGCGGCGATCGTCATCGACAACTCGAATGGCAACGTTGTAAGCATTCGCGGGTCGGCAACGGGGACCGGAGGAAACACGACGGGGCTGCGGATAAGCGGGAGCTCAACCGGCAACGTCATCAATGTCTATCAGGGAGGGTCAATCAGCGGCGGCCATACCGGCGTGCAGTTCATTGCCGGCGGCAACACCCTCATCAACGCGGGCACGATCTCCGACAATTTCGATCTCGGCGTCTCCGGCTCCTCCGGTACCGACGCTGTCGTCAAATCCGGTACGATCTCGGACATGAACCTGTATGGCGGGAATGACGTCCTCACCCTTCAGGCCGGCTCGACGATTCTATTCACCGCGCGCGGCGGCGCTGGTACCGATACGCTTGCCTTTGGAGGCAGTGCCAACGCCACGTTCGACCTCGGTAATCTCGGCGCCGGCCTGCAATAGGACGAATTCGAGTTGCTCGCCAAGACCGGTTCCTCAGTCTGGACGCTGACCGGCACCACCGCCTTCAGTGGCGCGACGACGGTGGACGCGGGCGGCCTGATCGTGAATGGCACCCTGCCCTCGGTGGTCACCATCAATGGCGGCTATCTCGGCGGTACCGGCACGGTGGGCGGCATTATCGTCAACAATGGCGGCACCGTCGCACCCGGCAATTCGATCGGAACGCTCAATGTCAATGGTAACGTCGCCTTCAATGCCGGTTCAACTTTTCAGGTCGAGATCAACCCCGCCGGCCAGTCGGACAAGATCGCGGCAACCGGGACCGCAACCCTCAACGGCGGCACGGTGCAAATCGTGCCTCTGGGCGCCGGCTTCCTCGCCAACACCCAATACACCATCCTCACGGCGGCGGGCGGCGTCAGCGGCACTTTCGCGACCGGCAGCCCGCTGGTCACGGGGCAGCTCAGCTACGATGCCAACAACGTCTATTTCCTGCTGCAGCAGATCGGCGGCTTCGGGACGTTGTCGGGCCTGACGCCGAACCAGGCCGCGGTGGCCGGCGCGCTCGATCAGGCGCAGCTTGGCGGCGCATCGGGACCTCTGGCCACTGCGATCAACACACTCGCCGCGCTCAATACGCCCGGGATCAAGGCCGGCCTCAACGACCTTGCCGGTCAAATCCACGCCGATGGACGCCGTTTCGTCGCGGATCAGGCCGACATGTTCCAGAGCTTCATGTGGAACGCCGGGACGCAGTCGCGCGGCGAGACCGTTCGGATGTCCGCGTCTGCCTATGCGCCGGAGCCGGCGGAGCCGATCGGCAAGGCGCTGAACCGTCGCCGCGCCGCGCCGATGCAGAGCGTCTGGTTTGGCGGCTATGGCAATTGGGACAAGGTGGCGGCGAGCGACATTGCCTTCGGAACCAATGCAACCATCGCCGGCGCCGCGCTCGGCGCCGATCTCTGGCACATGCCGGGCTTTACGGCAGGCCTTGCGGTCGGCGCATCGACCGGCCAGCTGCGCATGGCGGGCCGCGCCGATCGCATCGAGGCCAAATGCGGGCCATGCCGGCGTCTACGCGCGCGGCGAAGCCGGCGGCTTCAATCTCGCAGCGGCGATCAGCTATTCCTTCGCGGCACTCGACTCCTCGCGGACGATCGCGTTCCTCGGCGAGACGGCAACTGCCTCCTCGTGCGCAAACACCTTTGCCGCTTCGCTAGGCATCTCGCGGCCGTTCCAGATGGGATGGGGTCTTGTCGCCGAGCCCTTTGCCAAGGCCGACTGGTACGCGACACGCCAGGGAAGTCTTTCAGAGGCCGGTGCGCCAGGCGTGAATCAGCTGGTGCGCGGCGGCAGCTTCGACCTCGGCTATGGCACGGCCGGCCTGCGTGCCAGCCACCGCATGATGATGCCGAATGGCCACGCGGCACAGTTCGGCGCGACCATTGCCGTTCGTCATGAGTTTACCGGCAGCGCGGCGACCACGACGACGGCCCTGGAAGGCGCACCTGGCATCCCGTTCGCGATCACCGGCGTCGAACGCGCGCGCACGGTGGCGCTCGCCGGCGCCGAGATCCGGTGGGATCTGACGACCGCGACATCGTTCAAGGCTTCATACGAGGGCGCGTTCGCGCCGGGATATGACCGGCACACGCTGCGCGGCCTGGTCCGCAGCGAATTCTGAACCTCGCCCTACTCCACCTTGCCGATCTTCTTCACCGCCGCGATCAGACGCGCGCTGTCGGCGGCGATGAATTGGGCGAAGGCCGGCGCGTCCTGATAGGCGACGAGACTGCCCGAGGTCTCGAACGCCTTGAGGACATCAGGACTCGTCATCACCTGCGCCATCGCCTCGCGCAGGCGCGTCGCGATCGGCGCCGGAAGAGAGCTCTGTGCAAACAGACCGGCCCAGATGTACATCTCGACATCCTTGTACCCGAGCTCCTGGAAGGTCGGCACGTCGGGGAAACTGGCGATGCGCTGCGCGCCGCAATTGCCGAGCACGCGCAGCTTGCCGTCGTCGACCTGCGGCTTCAGCGTGCCGGGTGCGGCGGCGATCGCCTGCACGGTGCCACCGAGGATCGCGGTCAGCGCGGGACCCGCGCCGCGGAACGGCACGTGCAGCAGCTTGATGCCGGCGCTGTTTGCGAACATCTCCATCGCCACATGCAGCGTGCCGTACGGCCCGGACGAGCCATAGGTGATCTGGCCCGGCCGCCTCTTCGCATCCTCGACGAAATCATGCGCGGTCTTCCATGGTGCCGAGGCCGGCACCGCGAGCAGCGTGGGATCTGCCAGCACGCGCGCGATCGGCATGAACTGCGCGACCTCGTAGGCAACGGGTCGGTCGAACAGCCGGTCGGCCTCCGGCAGCACCGCGAGCGAAGACAGCGTCATCAGCAGCGTGAAGCCGTCGGGCTCGGCACGCGCGGCCGCGGCATTGCCGATCGATCCGCCGCCGCCTCCCGCCCGGTTGTCGACAATCACGGGCTTGCCGAGGATCCGCTCCAATGCCATCGCGACCGGTCGTGCAGCGAGGTCGGCCTGTCCGCCGGCCGGGAACGGCACGATCATGGTGATGTTGCGCACCGGGTAGGTTTGCGCGGAGGCCTTATCCGGCCAAGCAGCCCGCAACAACGGCAATGCCGCAGCGGCGCGCAAGAGATCGCGTCGGTCCATGGTGATGCCTCCCCCTGATTTTCTTGTTTCGCCGGCCAGCCTAACGTGGCGACCGGCAAGAACAAGTCGTTTACGAAGCATTAGCCATATCCGAGCCAGCCAGGAACGCATGTCCGGAGCCGCCGTTGCCCTCCCAGGGAGTGAGTGATGCGCAATCTTGGGACCATCGACGTCGCCTTGGACGAGATGCTGGTAAATCTCGCAGCGATCGTGTTGCGGCTTTCAACGCCCGAATTGACGCGAACGCCGGAAGCGCGGCGTGCGCTGGCACAATCCGTCCATCAATATGCGGCCTGCGCGGCACGCTCGACCGACCCGCGTGTCCACGAATTGAAGGCGCGGTTGGAAGGGACGCTGAAGCCGAGCCTGCGCATCGTTGCGATCGATGGCGTGAAGGTGTCGTAGTCACACTCCGTCATTGCGAGCGCAGCGAAGCAATCCAGAGTGTCTCCGCGGTGGGATTCTGGATTGCTTCGCTGCGCTCGCAATGACGAGATCGTCGGGACCGCTCGCTCTACGTCCCTTTCACCTTCCCGCGCGTCGCCGCTTGCAGGTGCCCGGCAGCTTTGCCGCGAGGAAATCGCCGAGCGCTTCCACGCGCGCGGGGCGCAGGCCGCCGGGCGGCGTGACCAAGTGCACGGCGCCTTCGGCCTGCTTCCAGTCCTTCAGGATGACTTCGACCTGGCCTGAGGAGATCGCCTCACCGACGATGAATTCCGGCAGCTCGGCGATGCCGAGGCCGGCGATCAGCGCCGGCATCACGGCTTCGCCGTTGTTGACACGAAGCTGACCGCCTGGTCGCACGCTGGCCTGCTCACCGGCCGAATTGGTGTAGTGCCAGACGTTGGGCGTGGAGAGATAGGCGTAGCTGAAGCATTTGTGCTCGGCGAGATGCATCGGGTGTGTCGGCCGGCCGTGACGCTTGAGATAGGACGGCGCAGCCACCGTGAAGCGCGGCATGGTGAAGAGCCGGCGCGCGATCAGAGAGGAGTCGGGCAGCCGCGCGATCCGCACCGCCATATCAAAGCCTTCGCCGATCAGATCCACGGTCGCATCGCTTAAGTGCAGATCGACCGAGACTTCCGGATAGGCCTCGAAGAACTCCGGCAGCAGCGGCGCCACGGCCTTGATGCCGAACGTCATGGGCACCGCGAGCCGCACCAGGCCGCGCGGCGCGACCGACTGCGCCAGCGCCTCGTTCTCCGCCGCCTCGCCGTCGGCCAGAAGGCGCGTCGCCCGCTCGGCGAGCTTGTGGCCGGCATCTGTCAATGCGAGCCGGCGCGAGGTGCGGTTGAACAGGCGGGCGCCGAGCCGCTCCTCCAGCCGGGTCACGGCCTTCGACACCGTCGCCTTGGACATCGCGAGCTCGCTCGCGGCCCCCGCAAACGACCGTAATTCAACGACTTTTGCGAAAATCGCGAGCGCCTCGAAATCGGGAAGTTTTGCCATGGGCCTTGGTCCAATCGGGATATTTAGGGAAACAATGCGTTTCGACAGTTTCTATTTCTATACCACAGACGGAGGCTTATCCAGGGGTCATCAGAAATTCAGAACTGGAGAAATCCAATGACCAAGAAGCTCTCAGGCAAAGTTGCCCTCGTCACCGGCGGCTCGCGCGGCATCGGCGCGGCCTCTGCCCGCGCACTCGCCGATGAAGGCGCTGATGTCGCGATCAGCTATGTCGCCTCGCCGGACAAGGCGGAAGCCGTGGTCACCGAGCTGAAGGCGAAGGGCGTCAAGGCCCGCGCCTACAAGGCCGACCAGGCCTCCGCCGCGGAGGTCGATCGACTGGTCAAAAGCGTGGCCAAGGATTTCGGCCGGTTGGACATCCTTGTCAACAATGCCGGCGTCGCCGTCGGTGGATTGATCGACGATCCTTCGACAGACGCCGCCGCGCTAGCACGTCAGGAAGATATCAACGTGCACGGCGTCATCGCCGCGATCCGCGCGGCCTCGAAGCTGATGGGCGAAGGCGGCCGCATCGTCACGATCGGTTCCGGTATTGCCACGCGCGCCTCGTTCCCCGGCCTCGCCGATTACGCGGCAACCAAGGCCGCGATTGTTGGCTACTCCAAGGGCGCTTCGCGCGACCTCGGACCGCGCGGCATCACGGTCAACGTGCTGCAGCCGGGTTCGATCAACACGGACATGAACCCGGACGACGACCGTGAATTCGCTGACGCACAACGCAAGCAACACGCGCTGCAACGCTTCGGGACCGCGGAAGAGATCGCCGCCGGCGTGGTCTTCCTCGCAAGCCCGGAAGCCTCCTTCGTCACCGGCACCGTGCTCAACGTCGACGGCGGGTTCGGCGCCTGATCAAGGCGCCACCCGCTCAACTCAAGGAATTACGCAAATGATCGAACTCAGACCTTTCGCAAAGCTCGGCAGCGCCGATCACGGCTGGCTCAAGGCCAAGCATCATTTCTCTTTCGCCAGCCACTATGACCCGAACAACATGGGACACGGTGCGCTGCGGGTTTGGAACGATGACGAGATCGCGCCCAACACCGGCTTTCCCGCCCATCCCCACGCCAACATGGAAATCATCACCTATGTGCGCGAGGGCGCGATCACCCATCAGGACAGCCTCGGCAACGAAGGACGCACCGAGGCGGGCGACGTGCAGGTGATGAGTGCCGGCAGCGGCATCCGCCATTCCGAGTACAATCTCGAGCCGACCAGGACACGGATCTTCCAGATCTGGATCGAGCCGACGACGCGCGGCGGACAGCCGACCTGGGGCTCAAAGCCATTCCCCAAGGCCGACCGGTCCGGCAAGCTCGTCACCATCGCGAGCGGCTTCGAGGACGACACCGACGCACTACCGATCCGCGCCGATGCGCGGGTGCTCGCCACCACGCTGAAGGCGGGCGAGAGCGCGGAGTACGCGCCGCAGACCTCGCGTCACCTCTATCTCGTGCCTGCGGCGGGCTCCGTCGAGATCAACGGCGTGCGCGTCAATGCGCGCGACGGCGCTGCGATCCGCGACGAGGACCGGCTGAAGATCACCGCGCTCGAAGATTCCGAGCTCGTGCTCGTCGACGCCGCTTAACGATTCAAACGACCGATCACCTCACCATTCCAACGGAGACCACCATGACCAAAGTTCTCGTCATCTATTACTCCGCCTACGGCCACATCGAGGCGATGGCCAATGCCGTCGCCGAGGGCGCGCGCGAGGCCGGCGTCACCGTCGACGTCAAGCGCGTGCCCGAGCTGGTGCCAGCCGAGATCGCCAAAGCCTCGCATTACAAGCTCGACCAGGCCGCGCCGGTCGCCAAGGTCGAGGACCTCGCGAATTATGATGCTATCATCGTCGGCACCGGCACCCGCTTCGGCCGCATGTCCTCGCAGATGGCGAACTTCCTGGACCAGGCCGGCGGGCTCTGGGCCAAGGGCGCGCTGCACGGCAAGGTCGGCGGCGCCTTCACCTCCAGCGCGACCCAGCATGGCGGCCAGGAGACGACGCTGTTCTCGATCATCACCAACTTGCTGCATTTCGGCATGGTCGTGGTCGGCATGAACTACGGCTTTGCCGGCCAGATGAAGCTCGACGAGGTCACGGGCGGTGCGCCCTACGGCGCCACCACGATCACTGGCGGCGACGGCAGCCGACAGCCCAGCGCCAACGAGCTCGCCGGCGCACGCTATCAGGGCCGCCAGATCGCGGAGACCGCCAGGAAACTCCATGGCTGAGCTGCACCGCTGAGCCTCGCCGTTAAGCTTGACGGCCGACTGCGAAGTGGGCGGCATTCTCATTCGGGAATGCCGCCCCATCTGTGGCTCGAATATTTGACAAAGAACGATACGAATGGCCTTCGAACTCTTGTTGATCGCGCAGATGATCCGCAAGCCGGCACAGGCACTGGCGCGACGCTGGTATTGCCGCAGCCTATTCCGCGCCTCGCGCGGCAGGCTTCGCTGCGCCAGTTGCGCGGGATCGTGAGACGCGATCACCGCTAGGCCTGCGTGATGTCGGCGTGAGGCCGAACTGACTCCGCCGGCATCGGTGCGGGCGCCGTCGAAAGCCACCAGCCCTCACCGGCAAACCAGCATGTCTCGTCGGGGGCGCCCTCTCTCCGCAACGACTGCACCCCTTCCCATCCTCTTGCGAACGCCTCGCCCAATCGCCGGCCGGCCTCAGCATCCTGCAATCCCGCGCAGCCGATGAATTGGGCGCGGCTGAGGAATTTCGCTGGCCAGATCGCACCGTCAACCGGACGGGTGATCATCAACATGCCGCCGAGCATGCCTTCGGGCGCCAACGGAAACACCAGCCGCCCGCCGGGCCGCAGCGCATCGAGCCATTCCGCCGCCGGCTGCGCCGCGCCCGCGCAAACATAGACCACGTCCGCAACCGGCAGATCCGACGCGATGCCTGAGCGTTCGCGCACATCCACATGGGCGATGTCCTTCAGATTGTCGCGCGCGAGCGCCGCAAGGTGCGGATCGATCTCATAGGCGTGAACGCACCCGCCAGGTCCGACGAGATGGGCGAGGATCGCGGTGTAATAGCCGCTGCCCGCGCCAATCTGGATCACGGTCTCACCTTCCCTGACGGCACAGCCGCTGAGCCAAAGGCATGCGCACCGGGCATGCCGATGTTGAGACTGCGCGCGCTGTCGAGCGCCAACAGCGCATTCTGGTAGATGAAGGCAGGATCGTCATCGGGCGTCACGACATAGGGATGGCCGCCGAAGGAGATCGACCAAGGCCCGGGCCCGACGAACGGCTCGCGCCTGACCGTCCGAAACGCCTGCTCGAGGCGAGAGTCTGCAGCCTTCGCAGCAGCGCAAATCAACTGCGCATAGAATGCACGATATTTTGCCGAACGGTCTTCCATGTCGCCTCCGGAAAGCGGAAGCGACGATAACACAACGCGTGCGATAATCGAAAGCTCGGCGCAATCGATGGCTTTGTGACGGCGCGGTGACTTTGCGGATCGCGCGGGCAGGCGCTCAACCGCGTTCGGCTCTCTTTCTGATCAGCTCTCGGCCGATCGGCCGCACTGGCTCGCTCCGCAGCACCAGCGAGGTCGTGACGGCGCCAAAGCCGGCAATGCGATCCACGATCGTCTCGAGGTCTTCCGGGGCGGGAACCAGCACTTTGAGCACGAAGCAATCATCGCCCGTCACGCGATGAACCTCGATGATGTGGGGAATCTCTCCGAACCGCTTGAGACAGGTCTTGATGTGCTCATGCGTGGTGCGCAGACGCACCACCGCCATCAGGCCGAGCCCAAGCGCGCGCGGATTGATCCGGGCGCCGTAGCCTTCGATGATCCCGGCTTCCTCAAGCCGCTTGACGCGTTCGGAGACGGCCGGCTGGGACAGCCCGACAGACCGACCAAGCTCTGACAACGGCACGCGCGCATTGGCTTGCAGCGCCTCCAGGATCTTCAGATCCTTGGCGTCGATGCTCCCGAAACGATCCAACCGAATTCTCCATTCCACCTTGAGATCATCGGCCGATGATCGATTCCGCCGATGACTTGCCATGTAACGCAGAACCGGGACCGGTCACACTGCGTCTCCATCTCAGATATCACGGGACGATCATGCACGACATCATCACCTTGCCCGGTCTCGGCGGCTCCGGCGATACCCATTGGCAGACGATCTGGGAGCGCACGGATGCGCGCTTCACGCGGTTTCAGCCGGCGAGCTGGGACCAGCCCGACCTCGGCGACTGGGAGCAATCGTTGGAGCGAACGGTCAGGCGCTGCGCGAAGCCGCCTGTGCTGGTCGCACACAGCCTTGCCTGTCTGCTCGTGGCGCACTGGGCCGCACGCTTCCCGTCCGCGATCGCGGGCGCCATCCTGGTCGCGGTGCCCGATCCCGACGGCGCCAATTTTCCCGTGGAGGCCACCGCGTTCAGGCCGGTGCCGAACCGCGCGCTGCGCTTTCCCTCGCTCATCATCGCCAGCACGAACGATCCCTATGGCGAGCTCGAGACGGCACAGCGACGAGCGCGCGATTGGCAGTCCGGTCTCATCGTGCTGGGCGCATTCGGTCACGTCAATGCATCGAGTGGACTCGGCGACTGGCCGCAGGGACGCGCGTTGCTGGATGCCTTTCGTGCGGGCCTGGCCAGATGACGAGCGAAAACGATAACGGGACAGCGTCAGCGCGTTCCCTTGCCCATCGCTCGTGCTGCGAGGGAGGCGAGCTTCGGATAGCGGCGCAGGCCCTGCGCGGCATGATCGCGCCATGCGTAAGGAGCCCCGCGCCAGGATAGCGCGACGCTGACATCGGTCAGCGGTACCCTCACGGCACCGAAACGACGCTTGTAGGCTTGATTGCCGATGCTGAGGTCGAAACGGCGCACGCCTTGCGCATGCAGGGCCGCCATGGTGCGCTCGGTGACGAGCAGACCCGGCGAGCAGCTCGACCATGGATCGCCGGCATGGCTGATACGCAGCAGGAAATAGGTCGCGCCATGCTTGACGCCGAGCGCGGTGGCGACGACGCCCGCGTCGCACACCAGCGCCGAGACCATGGCATAGCCTTCCGCAAGGCCATGGCGGACGACCTCGCGATAGAATCGCGCATGGGTCTTGTCGTTGAGAACGAATGGCGAGCCGAGCTTTCGCATGCGTGCCTGTTGCTGGACATCCATCACATCCAGCAGTTCATGCGCGCGCGCGACATTCGCGGCGATCTCGAACCGCGCGCCAGTATGACGGTTGAACACCCGCCAGCAGCGCGGCATCTGCAGGCGCTTGATCGAGGCCTGATAGTCATCATAGCCGTCGCCCATCAATACGAGATTGCCATTGAGCGAGGAGGATCCGATCCGGCCGCGCGACACCAGCGGGTTCGGCTTGCCGCCGACCTGAGCCGGCATCTTCTTCAGGCGGAGCAGATCGAAACGGTCGGGCAGCGCGCGCAATGCGCCGATCAGCGCCTTGGTGATCGCATCCGTCGCCCCCGCGTCCAACGCGGCATCGAGCGCCAGAATCGGTGCGTTATTGTCGGAGACGCCGAGGTCCGCGAATTCGACGATGCGGATGCCGGCCCTGATATGGCTGATCATCGGCACAACCGCGATATCCTTCCCCGTGGCGACATCGGAGATCACGGCGATCAGCTGAGCGACGTCGTGAAACGCCTCGTACCAGGCGCCGAGCCAGTCAACATGCTGGAACGCGGTGCGGTGCCCGGAGTTCAGGCGCGAGGCCGCCTGCCGCCAGTCACGCACGAAATCGACTGCGATTCCTGCCGTGCTGGACACCTGGCCGTCTAACTGCTCAACGCTAAGGAAGGTCATCCACGGTGCATGCGATTGCTGAATGGCTCCAGATAGCCGATGTTTATCGCCGACCACAGCTGACGACCCGTTAACCGATGCCTCCATCACCGCCGCCTGCGACAAGCTGTCAGCGTTTCGATTCGATCTGCTCGACGCATTGGAACCTCGCCAGGAAATGCAGGCCGGCCACGGCAAGCGCGAACATGAACCAGATCGGATTCTGCCGTTCGAGCAGGAAGGTCTCGGTAGCGCCGTAATACAGGCCGAACAACCACACGGTCAGGAACAGCTTGGCTAGTGCGCCACTGCGGCTGTGAGCCTGTGCCGTCTGGAAATTGCCGAGCGGTGCGAGCACGAAGACGAGGATCACGAGCATCAATCCCGGCAGGCCGATGGTGACCGCGAGATCGAGATAGCTGTTGTGGCTGTGCGCCGCGGACGTCGCCCATTCGGCGCCCTGGGCGGTCTGCCGCGCACTTACGTCGTCCCAGAACGCTGCATAGCCGTGACCGATGATCGGCTTCTCGGCGACCGCCGCGAGCGCGAACTCCCAGATGGCGGAACGGCCGGTGAAGGTGGGATCGAGCGGAAGCAACCGCGTCATCGCCCCGAGCGCCGGGCTAAGGACACTGCCGACGGTCAACAGGTTCATCGCGACCAGCGGCACGAAGCAGATGATCCGCTTCAGCCGCAGTCCTGGCGTGACATAGACCAGTGAGGCGAGAGCGTAGATCGCAAGGCACAGCACCGACGACGTCTTGCCGCCAGTGAAGATCAGGAAGGTGCCGGCTAGCGCGGCGATCGCCGGCCCCATCACGAACGAGCCAACGGCGGACAGGTAGATGCCGACATAGACCAGGATGGTCATCACGGCCGAGGCGATGTTCTTGTGACCAAAGCTGCCGCGCCAATCGCCGGCCAGCTGCGGCTCGGTGACGTCGAGGGCCGTGTGGATCGAATATTGCGGCGCGAGGAAGACGCCGAGATAGCAAAGCGCAAGCAGCACGAGCGCGGCGGCACCCAGGCAAAGGTTGAAGCTGCGCTGCGTCGGCGGCAGCAACGGCAACAAGACGGCGAGCGACGTCACGCTGGCCGCGAGCACGAATCGCTGGATCGAAACGCCGCGACTCTCGGAGAAGACGATGTTGATCACCAGCCAGCCCAGGAGGCAGAGATGAAGCGGTGTCAGCAGGCTCTTCAGCGCGGGGGCATCCGAGGCGGCGACGCACAGCATTGCGACCGCAGCCAGGAGGCTCCAGGCGATATAGGTCAGCGCCATTCGTCCACCGACGATGGCGGTGACGTCGGGATTGCGCAGGTCCGGAAACGGATCGAGCGTCACCAGAACCAGCAGCAGCGCCCCGACCGCGACGAGGCAGCGCGCCACCTGCGCGGCATTGAGCCCCGCAAGGCGATCGCGCAGGACATGGCTCAACGATCGGGCCTCGACGTCAGTCATGCCGGCGGCGCTGCGGTCCATGGCTCAAGACATTTCGTGACGCCGGAGAAGCTCGGCGTCCTGGCTCAGCTCTGTTAAGCGTCCGTCAACGGGCCTGCCGGAGGTCTGCGATACCGCTGGCTGCCGCACGATGCTCCGCGCGATCTCGTAGTATTGCAGCGCCCGTTGCTCCAGCGTGAGATTGTCCAGGATGTAACCGCGCGGATCGAACTCGCCCGCGGCGCACCCGGCCCAGAAACCTTCCCAACCCGCTTCGAACCCCGCGATGTCGGTAAACTTGGCGCCGCAGCGTTCGTCCCAATACGGTACCGACGATACCGGCGCGAACCTCACCCGGTGCGGATAATAATCGGGATCGCGCCATGGCCCGCCCGGATCCCAGGCAAACACCGGCACGCCGCAGGACAAGGCCTGCTGATAGGCGATGCCCTGGCTCTCGCTCTGGCACAAAAAGATCATCGCCCGCGAACGCGCCAGTGCAGCCTGATAGTCTTCTTCCTTGTAGCTGCCGTAACGCAACTCGGTGAAGGAGCGGCCCTCGCCGCGCAGCCGGGCGCGAACGGGCTCGATCATCTCCGGCGCATAGCGCTCGCGGTCCCAGTAAACCTTATCGTAGATCAAGACATCGACAGTCTTTTGTGATGGCGCCGGCGGTGCCCAGAGATCCGTATCGATGCCGACGGGCCAGGCCTCCGTATCGGGCCAATATGGCCGGTACATGTCGACATACCAGGGGCCGGGCACCACGACCTTCTTCACCGGCAGACGCTTGAACAGATCGGGGTCATCGAGCGGATGATTGTGGGCGGCAACGCCGAGCAGGATCGGGTTCTTCCACGCGAACTTGCCGAGCAGGAAGGTGCGGCCGATGATGCAGGCGAGCTCGTCGGGATGTTGCGCAATGTAACCGTAGTCGTTGACGCGGTAGCGGATGCCGAGCCGGTCAAGCCCCGCACAGAGATTGAGGAACACGCGAAGCTGACCGCTCATGCGCGGCTCGCCGAGCAGCAACCGGCGGGCGATGCGCCGCAGATGCCGGTCGCCGGGAAACCAGCGGTCGTCCTTGTCCTCATAGAAGAGGTTCAGGATCATCGTATCGGGGGCGTGTTCGAATGTCTTTGCGGGCACTGGATCCATCCGCGGCAGTCCGATCCGCATTCTCGCATGGGACCGGCTGTCGCACTCCTCCAAATTTGCCACAGCCTTAATGCCAGCGGCTTAACGCTATTCTACGAAACCGGCGGCGCACAGGCCTTCCCGGCAACGGTTTGCCCGCAATGCGAGTATCATCCGTCTGCGGCCGGGCTTGCGATCGCAAGCATTGCCAGCGCGGCAAACAGGTCCTGGTTAACAGATCATTAAAGACGAGCCGTAGCTTGATCACCGCCGAAGACGTTCTCGAACTGCCCGCCGCCTCCCGCGCGGCAGCGTCGGCGCGCCTCCCGCTTCAGGTCGGCTCAGCCACATCGGTGTCCGTCGTCATTCCCGCCAAGAACGCGGCAGCCTATGTCGGCGAAACCCTCGCCAGCGCTCTGGCGCAACGCGAGGTGACCGAGGTGATCGTCGTGGACGACGGCTCGACCGACGAAACCGTTGCAATCGTCCGGGACGTGCGTGACTCGCGGTTGCGCTTCATCCATAACGATTCCGCGGGTGTCTCGGCGGCGCGCAATCTCGGCGCGCGGCATGCGAGCGGCGAGTGGCTGCTCTTCCTGGATGCCGACGACCGCCTGCGCCCCGGCGCGGTGGCGGCGCTTCTGGCGGCAGCGCGCGGCGCGCCGCGCGCAGTTCTCGTCTACGGCGACTACAACACGATCGACAGCGAGGGACGACAGATCGGCCGGCGCGAGCTGTTGAAGGTACGCCGCAAACCATCCGGCGACGTGCTGGTGCGGCTCACGGCCGGGAACTTCATCGTCAACGGTGGCATCGTGCTCACTCGTGCGGAGGCTTTCCGCGCCATCGGCGGTTTCGACGTCTCGCTCAGATATTGCGAGGACTGGCATTGCTGGTGCCGGCTTGCGGCAATCGGCGAGTTCGAATTCGCGCCAAAGCTACTGCTGGACTATCGCCTGCATACGGCCAACACGATGAACGCGGCGGTGCGAACTCCGCAGGATTTCTTGCCGGCGGTCGCACGTGTCTTCGATGACGGCCTGATCCTGGCGAGACTCCCCGAGGGCGCGGCGCGTGGGTTGCGCCAGGCTGCCGAGATTCATCTCGTCACCTATTCGGCGATGCAAGCGATTCGCTTCGGCAGATATCGCGAAGCCTTCACTTATCTGGCAATGATCGGCCGGCGGTCGCCCAAATCGCTGCCACGCTCCGCAATCCGGATCGCCCTCGCCCGTTTCGGCATCTAGTCCGTCGCCGCGTCAAGATACGATCTTCGAGGCCTCATAAGGCTTCGGCTCGAGGCCGAAGGCCGCCAAGGCGGCGCCAAACGCGACCATCACGGGATGCATCGCGACGACGGCTTTCGACGACGTCAAGAGGGCTGCGGCGCGAAGCAGCGACAGCGGCAGCCGTCCAAGCATCTGCGTGAACACCCGCGCCCGCGCCGCTGCGCTCCGCGCGGCCTTGTACTGCACACGATAGTTGATCGCACCGATGCGCAGGCCGCGCTTGGCGATCCAGCCGAGGCTGGTGCGGTTGCGCGGCACGGTCTCCGTGATGATAGCTTCCGCCGTCCAGTGGAACAGCATGCCGGCGTCACGGCACCGCACGAAGAAATCACAATCGCCGCCGCCGAGAAAATTGAAGCGCAGGTCGAACGCGGGACGATCGAACCGTTCGAAGGCGGCACGCGTGATCAGACAATTGCCGCAACCGTAGATCAGCGGCACCGCACCGCTGTAGTCGTAGGCGGGACAGAAGGCGGGATGACGCGAAAGCCAGGGCTTGCTGTCGTCGTCGAAGACCGGCAGCACCGGCCCGCCGACCACGTCGGCGCCGGTCGCCTCCGCAGTGCGGACCATCAGTTCGAGCCAGTCAGGCGAAGCGATCTCGTCGTCGTCGATCATCAGGAAACGGGTCGCGGCGGGAAACAGCCCCTGCGCCGTCTCGAATGCAGCATTGATCGCCTGGCAGTTCCCCTGCCGCTTCTCGATGAGGCAAACGCCCTGGAGCCTTCCAGCGGCCAGAAACTCCGCCGCAACCGGCGCGCTTTCGCGTCGCGCGGCATCGTTCTCGACCATGACGACGGCAAAGGAACGCGGGGTGCGCTGGTTCGCCAGCGATTCCAGCGTCAGCCGCAGGTGCCGCGGACGGCGGAAGCAGGGAATGCAGACGACGATGCCGACCGACAGGTCGATGACCGCAGAGCTCGCCGCGATCTCCCGGTTGGGATCGCGCACGGCATCCGAGATGCGCGTGGCAGACAGGTCTGTCGGGATCAATGTCATGACGTTCTAGATGTCCGAGATATATTGAAAAAGCCCTGCTTCGATCACGCGCCCCACGACGACACATCGGCGCGGGACAGATGTGTTCCAAAATAGACGGCTGCCGAGCGGCACATCGCCGGCAAATCTACCGGGCGTGATACTGCAATTGCCGGTCCATGCGCCGACGCGGCCCCAACATGAACAATGCTGTAGTTAATGCGCATGCGCATTAACCCGACCGTAAGCACTGCGACCGGTGAGACCGCGCGGCATCGGATTTGCTCTTCGGGCAGGCGCGTTTTTTCCTGTAAATTTGAATAGAACAAGCGCGGTCAGAAAATATGAACAGGCCAGCCACGATCGATTTCGCGACAGCCACGGCGATCCAAATCCCTGCGGCTGCGACATATGCCCAGGCACTTCATGATCTCGTGCCCGGCGAAGCCCGCGACAGCCTGCTCGCCGTCCATGACCTGCTGCGCCGCGAACTGCCGCAGGACCGGCTCGCCATCTATGAGGCCGGCGGCGGCTCGTGCAGCGTTCTGCCGCCGGAATTATTGAGCCGCAGCAAAGTCACCGTCGTCGACATCGACGAGGACCAGGTCCGCAACAACACCTACGCCGACGAGGCGATCCTCGGCGACGTCCAGACCTACCGTTTCGGCCGCGAGACCTTCGAACTCGTGATCTGCTACAACGTGATCGAGCATCTGCCGAACGTCGACGCCGCACTCCTGAATTTTCGTGACGCGCTCAAGCGCGGCGGGATGATCCTGATCGGCGCACCCAATCCGCGCTCGCTCTCGGGGGTCGTGACCAAATATTCGCCGCACTGGTTTCACGTCTGGTTCTACCGGCACATCCGCGGCATCAAGGACGCCGGATTGCCCGGCGAGCCGCCGTTCCCGACGTTCTTCCATCCGCTGGTGACGCTGCCCCGGCTCGAAGCATTCGCGGCCGCCAATGGCCTCGAGATGATCTATCGTCGTGAGGTCGAAAGTCCGCGCTATCCCGAGATGCGCCGGCGCAAGCCGCTGTTTGCGGCGCTGGTCGACGCCGGCGCCGCGGTGCTGAATGCCGTGCTCCCGCGCGGCACCGACGTCCGCCGCGGCGACTATCACGTTATCCTGCGGAAGCGCTGACAGCCATGCGCGCGCAGCTGATCGCAGAACGAGCGATGCTTCGCAGGCCCGCTGCGTGCGGTAATGAACCGTTAATCTCCGGGGAATCACGCCGTCACGGCGACGTAGCGAAGAGCGGCATGCGCTTAAACGCTTTGTTTGCCATTTCGGTGAATAGTCCCTCAATGAGTATGGTTAATTTTCCCTGTTGCGTTGATTGGGCACCTATATCCCGGATGCGTGGCGTAAAGCGAAGAGTAACCCCTCAGCCCGCGGCAGTTGGAATGAAAGCTGGGGATCATGCTTGACTATAACCAGCCGATCGATCGGGCCGGACCGGAGGCCTGGCAACGGAGGCCTCAGGCCGGCTTCAACGTGCTGGAGCTCGCCAATTTACTCTGGCGGCGAAAGGTAGCGATCACCGCGGCCGCCCTGCTCGGCGCGACGCTTGCAGTCACCATCGGCAAGAGCGTGACGCCCCGCTACACCGCGATCGCTCAGCTCTATGTCGACCCGCGCGAGCTTCAACTGGTCGACCGCGAGCTCACGCCCCGCGCGCAGGACGTCTCCGGCATGTCCATGGTGGTGGAGAGCCAGGCGCGCCTGATCACCTCCAACAGCGTGCTGCTCCAGGTGATCCAGCAGGCCGGCCTCGACAAGGATCCGGAATTCGGCGGCGGCGAGGGCACGAACCTGATGTCGTCGCTACTCGGCCTGATCGGCCTGCAACCCCGCGCGCCTTCCGCCGCGGAGAAGAAGGAAGTGCAGCTCGCGGCGCTGGAGGCGCTGAACAGGCACATCACGATCCGCAAGACCGAGAAGAGCTTCATCGTCGACATCGAGGTCTGGTCGACTGACCCCGCCAAAGCGGCGATGCTGGCCAACACGCTGACCAATGCTTACCTCGCCGAATCCCGGAGCTCGCAGGCTTCGGCCGCACGGCGCGCGACCAACGATCTCTCCGGCCGCCTGAAGGAGCTGCGCGATCGGCTGCGCAACGCCGAGACCGCGCTCGCCACCTATAAGGCCCAGAACAATTTCGTCGGAACCCAGGATGCGCTGATCAGCGATCAGCAGCTCTCGGCCAGCAACCAGCGGCTTTCAGCGGCCCGTGCGGCGACGATGGATGCGCAGGCGCGGCTCGACCAGATCGAGGCGAGCCGGCGTACCGCTGCCGATGCCGGCGCGATTCCGGAGGCGCTGCAATCGCCAACCATCGCGAATCTGCGCGCGCAATATGCCGACGCCCGCAAGAAATATGCGGAGCAAGCCGGCGAGCTCGGGCCGCGCCATCCGGCACTGCGCCAGACCGAGAAGCAGGTCGAGGACCTCAAGCGCACCATCAACGAAGAGATCGACCGCTTCGCTCAGTCCGCCAAGAACGATTTGACGCGCGCCCGCGATTTTGAGGCCTCGCTCAACCGCGCGCTGGAAGCGCAGAAGCGGCAAAGCGTCCAGCTCAGCCAGGCCGCCGTACGCCTGCGCGAGCTCGAACGCGAAGCCGACGCCAGCCGCGACGTCTATCAATCCTTTCTCAAGCGCTCCCGCGAGACCGAGGAGCAGGAGAGCCTGAACACCTCGGCCGCCCGCGTCATCGGCGAGGCGACGGTGCCGCAGCGGCGCTCGTTCCCGCCGGCGATGAGCCTGTTCGCCATGATCGGCTTCATGTTCGGGGCGATCGCGGCGTCAAGCTGGTTCGTCGCAGTCGAGCTCCTGTTCACCGGCGCGGCCGCACCGGCGCCGACGCCGGCCCGCCCACAGCGCACGCCGGCGCCAGATGCAACGCGGGCTCCGCAGCACGCGCGCCCTTCGGAGGCTTCGCCGCCTCAGCCGGCCTCGCGAGTTGCGGAAGTTGAACAGATCCCGCCGGAACTTGCCGCGCCCCCGCTCCAGCCTGCGATGGTCGAAAAGCCTCTGATCGAAAAGCCGCTGATCGCACGCTTCCAGGAGGCCGACGTCATCCACACGCTCGGCGCCATACTCGCTACGGGGGGCGGCGTCGACCTCACACGGCTGGGCTGGCCGACGCTCCGCCCCGGCTTTCCCCTGACGACGCTGCTCAACGCCTGGCGCGACATGCGCACTGCCGTGGCACGGCGCGCCGGCGGCAAGGCGATGCCGGTCATTGCGCTCGTCGGTGCCGGCAGGACCAGCGGGCGTAGCGTGACTGCACTGAATTTCGCGCTGGCGGCCGCGCGCGACGGCGCCCGCGTGCTGATGATCGATGCCGACCATCAGGCACGCTCGCTCTCGAACAAGGTCACCCGTCCCGGCAAGAGCGAACCGAGCCGGCTCGGCTGGCTCTCGATCGGCAGCAAGGACGCACGCGAGATCAAGACGGTCAACGGCATCTCGGTGCTGCCGGCCGCGGAGGGCGATGCCGGCAAGGCTGCCGACGCCATCCGCAAGGCGATCGCGCAGGCCGGTTCCGCCGGCGGCTATGATCTCGTGATCCTCGACGGCCCGGCGATGCCGCTCTCGGCCGGCGGCCGCAAGCTGCTCGACGACATCGACTCGCTGGTGGCCGTGCTGCCGACCAGCCTCGACGTCAACGACAGCCTGGAAGAGATCTTGACCGCGCTGGGCTCCGCCGAGCGCAAGCTCGTCGGCGTCGTGCTCGACGAGCTCACCCCTGCAATCCAAACGCGCCAGCGAGGCAGACAATATGCTTGAGCGTCGCGTCAACCTCGACGGACGGGCAGCAACTGCCGACGTGCCGCGGATCACCGTCGGCGGCCTTCGTATGGCCGCGCTCGACCTGGAAGCCACCGCCGATTTCATGATCGAGGCGACCGATCCTGGCAGTCGCATCGGCCGTCCCCTGTTCCTGACCTCGGCCAATGGCGAGGTGCTGGCGCGTTGCTCGACCGAGCCGCAGACCGAGCGCCTGTTCCGCGCCGCGGACCTGATCAACGCCGACGGTCAACCGCTGGTCGCGGCCTCGAAGCTGCAATCCTGGTTCCCGCTGCCGGAGCGCGTTGCGACCACGGACCTGTTCCACGTCGTCGCGCGCAAGGCGGAAGCGGTCGGCCGCACGTTCTATATGTTCGGCGCAAGCGAGGCCGAGAACGCCGCCGCGGTCGAGAACGTCCAGAAGATGTATCCACGCCTCAAGATCGTCGGGCGCAGCCACGGCTATCTGCGCGGCGAGGCGCTGCGTGCCAAGGTCGAGGAGATCAACGCCCTGGCGCCGGACTATCTGTGGGTCGCGCTCGGCGTGCCCAACGAGCAGGCATTCGTGAAGGAATTCACGCCGCATCTGACCAATGTTGGCGTTATCAAGACATCCGGCGGCCTGTTCAATTTTTTGTCGGGGAGCCGTTCCCGCGCGCCGCAATGGATGCAGAAGATCGGGCTCGAATGGGCCTGGCGCACCTTGCTCGAGCCACGCCGTCTGCTCTGGCGCTATTTGACCACCAACCCCCGCGCGCTCTATCTTCTCTTCAGCCGCAACCGCCCCCTCCGCTAAGAGAAGAGCAGAAGACGATATGACCGACCGACCGACCGTCCTCGTCACCGGGGGCGCGGGCTATATTGGCTCGCATGCCTGCCGCGCATTGACCGCCGCCGGCTATCAGCCCGTCGTTTATGACAATCTCTCGACAGGTCATCGCAGCTTCGTCGCCGGCCCATTGGTGACGGGCGATCTGCTCGATGGCACGGCGCTGGCGCGCGCCTTCGCCGACCACAAGATCACCGCGGTGATGCATTTCGCGGCGGCGAGCCTCGTCGGGGAGTCCATGACCGACCCGCAGAAATACTACATCAACAACGTGCAAGGCACCCTGTCGCTGCTGCAGGCGATGCGCAACGCGGGCTGCCATCGCATCGTGTTCTCCTCGACCGGCGCCGTCTATGGCAACGCCGATTCCAAGGCGCTGCCGGAAGACTTTCCCTGCGCGCCGATCAATCCGTACGGCGCATCGAAGTTGATGATCGAGCGCATGCTCGCCGACTATCGCACGGCCTATGGCTTCGGTGCGTTCTGCCTGCGCTATTTCAATGCCAGCGGCGCCGATCCGGCCGGCGGCATCGGCGAGCTGCGCGACAACGAAACCCACCTCATTCCGCGCGCGATGATGGCGCTTCAGGGTCATGTCGACTTCGCGGTGTTCGGCGACGACTACGACACGCCCGACGGCACCGCGATCCGCGACTACATCCACGTCACGGACCTCGCGGCGGCGCATGTCGCGGCCTTGAGGCTTCTGGAGCAAGGGCATGCCGGCGGCAGCTTCAACCTCGGCACGGGCTCCGGCTTTTCCGTGCGCGAGATTCTCGATGCCATCAGGCAGGAGACCGGACGGGAGGTGCCGCACACCGTCAAGCCGCGGCGCGCCGGCGATCCCACTTATCTGGTCGCGGATCCCTCTGCCGCGCGCAAGGTGCTGAACTTCGTGCCGCGTCACTCCGACCTGCCTACGATCATCCGCACGGCCTGGGCCTGGCACCAGAAGGCGCATCCGTTCAGGTCGCGCTAGGCAGCCGTAACATCCGTACCTTGCCTGCCGTGCCTTCAAACGGCTAGAATGAATACTCGCTGCTGCCGTTGGCGTATCGCCGACGGCCGCATTTTCCGGCATTGCCGACGACGATGTCGGCATGCGTGGCTCGGCCAAGTTGCGCGAGCCGATTTTTCCGAGCGTCCAAGGCCACGATCAATCCGCGCGTCGGCCTGTCATCAGGCGCGGATTCTGGGAGCATCGATCACATGCATCAGGCTGCACGCCTGGAATTCGAGCGCGTGATGGAGGAGTACGTCCGCTGGCATATCGTGCCCGAGGATGAGCGCTCGCCTGCGCCTGCCTGGTGGTGGGGGCCAGCCATGGCCGTGGTCGACGACCAGGAGCCGATGAGCGAAACATGCTGCCGCGCCTTGAATGTGAGCGCAGGGACGAGCTTCGCCGAGGGCGCGCGCAGCATTCTCGCGCTGTTCACCGAGCAGACATCACTGACGGGGCCTCATGATTTTCCGAGCAAGGCCGACGGACGAGAACACGAGGTCCGCGAGTTGCACCCGCAGCCGTCAGACGACAGCGCGTTTCAGCCGTGACGCTGCACCTTCGTCGGCCGGTTGCGGCTGGAGCGGCGGCGCGACGGGCAGCACCATCGGCCGCAGCAGCTCGGCCATCTGCCGCGCCGGAAGCGGCTTGGAGATGAGGAAGCCCTGCATCTCGTCGCAGCCATGGGTCCGCAGGAACGCCTCCTGCTCGGCATTCTCGACGCCTTCGGCGACGACGGTCATGCCGAGTGCCTTGCCCATGCTGATGATCGCCTGTGCGATCGCCTGATCTTCCGAGTCCTGCGGCAGGTCACGCACGAAGGAGCGGTCGATCTTGATGGTGTCGATCGGAAAGTGCTTCATCAGCGACATCGACGAATAGCCGGTGCCGAAATCGTCAATGGCGAGACGGATGCCGCGGCTCTGGATGGAGTCGAGCACCTTGAGCGCGCGGCCGACATTGCGCATCATCATGCTCTCGGTGACCTCGAGCTGGAGCAGCACCGGCGACATGCCGGAGGCCGCGAGCGCCTCGTCGACGTCCTGCAACAGATGCTCGTCGGCAAACTGCCGCGGCGACAGGTTGACGGCCATCGACAGCGGCAGCAGGCCGCGGCGCTGCCAGGCCATGGCCTGTGCACAGGCCTCATTCAGCACCCAGCGACCGATCGGCACGATCAGCCCGGTTTCCTCCGCAAGCGGAATGAACTGTGCCGGCGAGACGTTGCCGAGATCAGGATGCGTCCAGCGCAACAGCGCTTCGACTCCCGTGATCTGACCGGTCTCCATGTCCACCTTGGGCTGGTAGTTCAGCGAGAACTGCTCGCGCTCCAGCGCGCGGCGCAGCGCGCTCTCGAGCGACAGCCGCTCGATCGACTGCGTCTTCACCTCCTTGGAGAAGAAACGATAGCCGTTCTTGCCGTCCTCCTTGGCGAGGTACATCGCCATGTCGGCGTTCTTGGTCAGCGTCTGCGCGTCGGAACCGTTGGCCGGATACATCGCAATGCCGATCGAAGCCGTGGTATGGCACTCGTGGCCGGCCAGCTCCGTGGGCTCGGCAAGCGTGGCGAGCAGCTCGGTCGCGATGCGCTGGACGTCCTCGATCTCGCCGCACTGGTCTAGGATCACCACGAACTCGTCGCCGCCGAGGCGCGCGACCACGTCGCTCGTGCGCAATGCGCCGCGCAAGCGATTCGCCACTTCGAGCAGAAGCAGGTCGCCGGCCTCGTGACCCAGCGAATCGTTGATGACCTTGAAGCGGTCGAGATCGATGAACAGCACCGCAAAGCGATGATCGTGGCGTTGCGCCGCGTCGATCGCCTCGCGCAGCAGCCCGTTGAATGTCTCGCGGTTCGGCAGGTCGGTCAGGCTGTCATGCGAGGCGAGGTATTCGATCCGCTCGTCGGCCTTGTTCTTCTCGTCCGCGCGATCGAAATTCTCCATTGCGAAGGACACGTTGTCGGCGAGACGCTGCAACAGCTCGACGAATTCAGGCGTGAAGGTCGCCGGTTCGGTCGACATGTAGATCATGACGCCGACGGCCTGGTCGTGCGCGATGAGCGGAAACGCGGCGCCCGACCGCGCGCCGTCCCCGCGCACGATGGCGTGGAAGACACGGACGCGGTCGTCGTTGAGATAATCGTTGCTGATGCAGGGCTGCCGCGTCCGGAAGGCCGTGCCGCTCATTCCGCGCCCTTCGGGCCGCTCGGGATCGATGGAGAGACGGACGTTGCGCGTGGTGTCGGCGGATGGACCCGCGGCGGCGACGATCTCGAGCTGGTCCGTGCCGGCCCTGGCCAGCGCAATCGTGGTCGAGGTGAACTTGGCACCATTCGATGCCGCAAGGCAGACGAGGTCGAACAGCTCGGCGCGCGACTTCGCCCGCATGATCGCCTCATTGGTGGCGCTCAATGCCGCGAACATGCGCGTCAGGCGCTCCTTTTGCGCCTCGGTGCGGGCCTTCTCCTCGGCGCGATCGAAATTGTCGAGCGCGAAGGAGACGTTCTCTGCGAGGCGTCCGAGCAGCTCGACCAGATCGGGTGTGAATGTATCCTCCTCCGGAGCAAGGAACAGCAGAATGCCGATCGGCTCCTGACCGGCGCGCAGAAGCGGGAAACTGGCAGCGGCGCGGGTCCCGTCCTCGACTGCCGTGGAGTGCCAATGTGCCGAGCGCGGGTCGTTCATATAGTCGTTGATGACACTGGGCCGGCACGTCCGCAGCGAGGTTCCGATGATTCCCTGGCCCTCGGGATGATCTGGGGAAATCGCGCACGTGCGCCCGACCATTCGCTCCTGAAGCCGTCCCTTCACGGCGACGACCCGGACCAGCTCACGTTCCTCATCGACGATTCCAATCGTGGCTGAGGCGAACATGCCGCCCAGCACGGCCGCCTGGCATGCGACGTCGAACAGCTCCTCGCGGCTCTCGGCGCGCATGATGGCTTCGTTGGTCGCGCTCAACGCCGCGAACATGCCACTCAGCCGGTCTCGCTGCTTGTCGGCCTTCGCCTTCTCCTCGACGCGGTCGAGATTTGCGATCGCAAATGACACATTGCGGGCGAGACGCTCCAGCAGTTCGACCAATTCAGGTGTGAACGTGCCGATCTCGAGGGAATTGAACAGGAACACACCCTCGACGCGCTCGCCGTTGAGCAACGGCAGCGCAGCGGAGGACTTGACGCCCGTGCGGCGGGCACTGTCGTGCCAGGGCTTGAGGCGTTCGTCGGCGAACAAGTCGTTGGTGAGGCACGGCTGCCCGGTGCGGAAGCACGTGCCGGTCAGGCCGCGTCCCTCGGGTACGCGGTCGGTGGTGGCGAATTTGAGCCTGCGTACCTCGTCCGAGTTGGGCCCTGCCGAGGCGACAACCCGCAGCAGCTCGGAGGCAGGCTCGGCAAGCGCGATCGTCACCGAGCCGAACTTGCCACCTTGCACCGAAGCTTCGCATACGAGATCGAACAGTTCGGCACGCGATGCGGCCCGGATGATCGCTTCATTGGTGGCGCTCAGCGCGGCGTACATGCGCGCGAGCCGCTCCTCCTCGCGCGCGATCTGCGCCTTCTCCTCGTCGCGATCGAAGTTCTCGAGCGCAAAGCACACGTTCTCGGTCATGCGCAGCAGCAGCGCGACGATGCCCTCATCCTTCGCCCAGGACTTGCTGACGAAGAAGAACATCACGCCGACGCTGGTTCCACGCTTGATCAGTGGCGCGGCGACGCAGGCGACCGCGCCGGCATTGATGTTGGCCCGCTCCCAGGTCGTTCCCTTGGTGCGACCGACGAGATCGTCTTCGACCATCGCCTTCTGCGTGCGAAAGACTTGGCCGGAGATGCCCCGACCGTGAGGATTGTCGGGATTGATCGAGTAGCGCGCCTGCCTGACCAGGTCGAGATTTTGTCCGGTTGCGGCCACCGGTGTCAGCCAGTGCGAGTTCTCCGCGCGCAGCAGCACGAAAGTCGCCAGCGATTTGCCGCCATGAACTGCTGCGTCGCAGACCCGCTGATACAAATCCAACTCGGTATTGGCTTTGAGGATTGCTTCGTTCGTCGCGCTCAGCGCTCCAAACATGCGATTGAGCCGCCGCATCGCCGCCTCGCTGTACCGGCGTGCTCCTTCTCGCTCGAAGTTCTCGATTGCATAGGAGATATTCGCCGACATGCGCTCGAACAGCGACACCATCTGCTCGTTCAGCGAGTTGGCCTCGCTCCGCGTCACGTACAAGACGCCGACACTCTTACCGTTGCAGAGCAGCGGCAGCGCCGCGGCCGCACCGATATGCGCCTTGGCGGCGCCCTCGCGCCACGCCAGCGAGCGCGGATCGTTCAGATAGTCGTTGCTGACGCACAGCTTCTGATCGCGAAACGCCTCGCCGCCGACGCCAGATCCTTCAGGCGTGCCGGTTTCCGTCGTGATCACAATCGAACGGAGCCGCGGAATGTCATCCCCGCAGCCGGCCGCGAAGCGCAGTCGCCGGCCGTCCGGCTCGACCAGGAAGACGGCAACGGCCAGAAAGTCCCCGCTCGAAAATCCGGCATCGCAGACCTTCTGGTACAGCTCGTCCGGCGATCTCGCGTAGAGGATCGCTTCATTGATGGCGCTCAACGCCGCAAAAGTGCGCGCGAGTGTCGTCGTCACGATCTTAGCTCCCGGGCATTTCTGCCTATTTCTCCCGGTGACTTTATGAGTGGCGATCGCCTAAGTGGTCGTTATTGCGCACTGCAAACCGTCGATCAAAGTGAACGAGCAGCGAACGAGCAGTACAAAACTGCCGGAAATACCGCCGCGCGGGACGTGCCTTCGACCAAAGACGCGTTCTCTTTACGAATTTGCAGCCCTGTGTTGGTTTACGGGAGATTGATATCGCTGCTGCGCTTTGAGACGATGGCACCCAATAAGCAGCCTACTTAAGGGCACCAAACCGAGGGAACGCCAGTATCGCAAGAAGGTGTGCTGCTGCCGCGGCAAGATCGTCTGCTATCCCGGCGAGATCGAGGGCCTGCGCGAGCAGCAGCGCCTGCGCGACGAGATTGAGGATGCGACCTGGGGCAAGCTGCGGGCGCTGGCGAGCGAATACCGGCTCGACACGGCCCTCGATCTGGCCTGACGGTATCAGGAGAACAGCAGCATGAATCGGCAGATGGTATTGGTCGGCTTCCTCCAGGCGCAGAACTGCACGAACTTGCCGAGCTCCTGGCGGCATCCGGACTCGCGCGACGATTCGATGTCGGCGGACTATTATCAGGAGATCGCCAGGATTCTCGAAGCGGGCAAGTTCCACATGGCCTTCTTCGACGATCGCCTGGCGATGCCCGACCGCTATGGCAACGACCACGCCCACACCGTCGAATACGGCATCCGCTGCGTGAAGATGGATCCGCTGATCGTGCTGACCACAATGGGCATGGTCACCGAGAGGCTCGGCTTGGGCGCGACTTGCTCGACCACCTACTACGAGCCCTTCGACGTCGCCCGCCGCTTCGCAACGCTCGATTTGATGTCCGGCGGTCGCGCCGGCTGGAACGTCGTCACCTCGCTCAATGACGGCGAAGCCCTCAACATGGGCCGCGACTCCCATCCCGAACACGATTCCCGCTACGACCGCGCCGACGAGTTCATGGAGGTCGTGCTCGGCCATTGGGACACCTGGGAAGACGGCGCGCTCATCATGGACAAGAAGAGCGGCCGCTTTGCCGACCCGGCCAAAGTGAAGCGGCTCGATCACCAGGGGCAGGCCTTCAAGTCGCGCGGACCGTTCACCGTGCCGCGCTCGAACCAGGGCCATCCGGTGATCATCCAGGCCGGCGCATCCGGCCGCGGTCAGCGCTTTGCCGGCCGCTGGGGCGAGGTGATCTTCACCGCCGCGCGCAACCTCGCCGCCGCCAAGGAAGGCTGCTTCCGTTCGCAACGAGGCTGCGAAAGCCGGCCGCGATCCCGACCAGATGTTCCTCTGCAACCTGACGACGCCGGTCTGCGCCGCGACCAAGATGGAAGCTGAAGACAAGATGGCGCTGATCAACAAACTGCCGCTCGAGATCGACGCACTGTCGCTGCTGGCCGAAGCGCTCAATTACGATTTCGCCTCCAAGGACATCGACGAGCCGCTGACCGCGGAAGAGTTGAAGAGCATGCAGGGCATCCTCGGCATCCGCGACGGCGTGCTGAAGACGTCAGGCAAGAGCAACCCGAGCGCGCGCGACTTCGTCACCTTCTCCGGCCGCGGCCAGGTCCAGGATGCGATGGTCGGCGGTCCCGGGGAGATCGCCGACAAGTTGGAGGAAATGTTCGTCGAGCGCGGCTGCGACGGTTTTGTCATTGCCGCGACTTACGTGCCCGGCTCCTACGTGGACTTCGTGCAACACGTCGTACCGGAATTGCAGCGGCGCGGGCTGTTCCAGAAGGACTATCGCGGCAAGACGTTGCGGGAAAATCTCGGGCTCAAGCGGCCGGCGGCCGGCGCCTGGAAGGTGCAGCCGCGCGACGCCGCGGAATAACAACGAGGGTACGACATGCGCTGGCTGAAATTCACCGCCGCTGGCAAGACGTCCTGGGGCCTCGTCGAGGGCGATCAGATCATCGCGGTCGACGGCGATCCCTTTGGCGAATGGCAGCGCATCTCGCGCACGCATCCGCTTGGCGACGTGAAGATCGAGCTACCGCTGATCCCGCGCACCTTCTATTGCGTTGGGCTGAATTATCTCAAGCACCTGAAGGAGGCCGCCGACAAGCGCGGCGAGGTGCCGGCCGTGCCCGACCGGCCCGAGATCGGCTATCGCGCACAGAATGCGTTGATCGCACATGACGAGGACGTCGTGATCGCGTCCTTTGCAACGGACAAGATCCACTATGAGGGCGAACTCGTCGTCGTCATCGGCAGGAAGGTGAAGCATCTCACCGAAGCGAACGCCATGGATTGCGTGTTCGGCTACACCATCGGCAACGACGTCAGCGAGCGCAGCTGGCAGAAGGCCGATCGCAGCCTATGGCGCTCCAAGAACGCCGACACGTTCAAGCCGATGGGCCCCTGGATCGAAACCGAGGCCGATCTCGACAGGATGGAGACGATCGTCCGGGTCAACGGCCGCGAGATCAACCGCTTCGCTACCCGTGACATGATCTTCGGCGTGGTGCCGTTCCTGGTCGAGCTGACCAGGTACTTCACGCTGTGGCCCGGCGACGTGATCTGGATGGGCACCGACGGCGCCTCGCCCGACATCAAGCACGGCGACGTCGTGGAGATCGAGATCACTGGTGTCGGGATATTGCGCAACAGGTTTGTGCGGGAGGGGCAATAGCTCAGCGCGCGGCCCGGGATCGGCCCTTCACATGATCGATGAAGGCTCGAAGCTTCGGCATGATTTGTCGATGGCTGGGATAGTAGAGAAACACCCCCGGCGTCATCGGCGCGAATTTCTCCAGCACGGCGACGAGTTTTCCCGTTCTGACGGCGTCGGTCGCCAGCGGCCCTGGCACTTGCGCAAGGCCGACGCCTTCGACGGCGGCACCTAACATCGTCGGGAAGTCGTTGGCGATGAAGGGTCCCGCAACAGCAATCTCGATCGAACGACCGCCGTCGTTGAGCGACCACGGTGCGAGCGCACCGTTTGATCGCCGCAATCTCAGGCATGCGTGCTCGCGCAGATCGTCCGGCCGCCGGGGCCGGCCGCGGCGTTCGAGGTAGGCCGGGCTGCCGACGATCAGGAAAGGCAACGGTTTCGTCAGGCGGACCGCGACCATGTCCGGGGAGATGAACTGCCCCATCCTGATGCCGGCATCGAAACCTCCGGCGGCGAGGTCGACCAGCTCTTCACTGGCAGCAAGCTCCACCTCGATCTCCGGAAATGCCTGACAGAACGAGGCGACCAGGGGCTCCAGCAGAATCGGCACGACCGAGCGCGGCACGGTGAGACGCAAGAGCCCGGCCGGCCGCTGTCCGAGGTCGCGCGCGGCCCCGCTTGCCGCGACGAGCTCCTCGAAGGCGGGCCTCGCGCGCGCAAAGAACCGCTCGCCGGCCTCGGTCAGACTAACGCTGCGAGTTGTGCGCAGGAACAGCACGGCGCCGACGCGGGCTTCGAGTGCGCGCACCGCCTGGCTGATCGCCGACGGCGTTACTCCGAGCTCAGCGGCCGCCCGGCGGAAGCTGCGGTGCTGGGCGACGCTCAGGAACGCCTCCACACCGTCGAGAGCACCTTGCCGGACTGTGAAGTTCTGCTTCATGGCCTATCAATATTATAGCGAATAGTCGCTCTCGCAAGGACGGCCTTACATCAAGATCGCAAATGCGCCGCGCCGCTGGGGGCGCGCCTGACATTTGCGACATCGCAGCAATGGCCGTGATCAGAGAGATGAAACCGATGAAGGCAATCCGCAACATCGTCCTGGCACTCGCCCTCACACTGACAGGTGTTACCTCCATGGCAGAGCTATCCCTTGCCCAAGCACAAACCACGCCACCGACAACCGGCGTGATGGTCGTTCTGACTGTCAGGCCCGGCATCACACGCGAACAGGTCATGGCCGTGATGCCCGATGAAATCAGGCAAACCACCCAGCTCTATCTCAACGGGATGGTTCGCGAATGGTATTCGCGGTCCGATGGGCGCGGAGCCGTCTTCCTGCTGAACGTCAAGGATGTCGCCGAAGGCCACGCCATCATGGAAGGCCTGCCGCTGGCGAAGCAGAATCTCATCGATCACGAATACATCGCGGTCGGTCCGCTCATGCCGCTCCGCCTGCTCATGGCCAAACCCTGAGCGTCGCCATGTCGCCGATAGGCATCGTCCCGGCTCGACAGCATGGTCAACCATAGGGAATCCGAACGTGCCGAACTTCAATCTTCCATTCGTTCTCAGCGTCGCCGGCGCTTTCCTGACCAGCTCGGTGGTCGCTGCCATCTATGTTTGGCCGGCGATCCGCGTGATGCCGCGCTATGACGCCCTGAGACTCATCGCAGCTTTCCATGCGTTCAGATTCTTGGGAATGAACTTCATGGTGACCGGGTTCGTCTCTGCCCAGTTGAGTTCGCGCTTCGCCGCCGAGGTGGGATGGGGCGATCTTATCGCCGCCGTCCTTGCGCTTCTGTCGATGGCGGCTCTCTCGTGGCGATGGTCGATCGCCATCCCGGTGGTCTGGATCTTCAACGTCTGGGGGACACTTGACCTCCTGAATGCGTACTACATGGGCGCGACAAAGATCCCGGATCCGGGCCTGTTCGGCGCCGGCATTTATATCCCCACCCTCTACGTACCACTGCTGCTCGTCGGCCACGCCCTTGCCTTCATGATTCTGCTCAGGGCCGGAGGAGAGGCAAAAAGTTCGTGACCTCAGAGAGGCCGCGATCGGTCACATGCCGGCCGCGAGCCTGACATGCGTCCGCAACCACGACGTTCCAGATAGGGTGAGCACATGAGCACCGATGCTGTTTCCGCACCATGATTGCGCCGCTTCTCTCGTTGCGCCAACTGCGCCGGTGATCGGAGACGGTATGACCTGCAGATCCCGGCGACATTTCTTCAAAACGGCAGCGCCACACTCGTCTTGATCTCCTTCAGCACGACATTGCTGCGGACGTAGCGGATGCCGGGAATGCGGAACATGAACTCGTCGAGGAAGCGGTTGTAGGCCGCCATATCCTGCACGACGACGCGCAAGTGATAGTCGGCATCGCCCGTGGTCGCGAAGCATTCCAGCACCTCGCGGCGCTTCGTCACCCGCGTAACGAACTCGTCCACGAACTTCGCATCGTGCCGCTCCAGCGAGACGTGGAGGATGGCGGACATCGCAAAGCCCGCCTGCTCGCGTGCGACCAGCGCCGCATAGCCCTGGATGACGCCACTTTCCTCCAGCGCCCGCACCCGGCGCCAGCAGGCGGAGGTGGACATGCCGACTTCATCCGCGAGCTGCTGGTTGGTCGCACGGCCGTCCTTCTGGAGATGGGCGAGAATGCGCTTGTCCTGCTCTTCGATCATGGACGCCCCCTATTCGATAGAGATCTACCAGAAATGATCTTGAGGCGCAAAATTCTACCGAAATGACGCTCAACACGGAATAAATAGGTAAGACCTACCAGCGACCCAGGCATAGCCTTCCATCGCTGGGCAGGATGCCGCGCGAGGTCCTCCATGGACGCCATTCCGTCACTCGACACGTACGAGCTCTCCTACCGCTACGAGCGCGAGGAGGGCCGCGTCTTCCTCACGGGCACGCAGGCCATCGTCCGCATCGCGCTCGACCAGGCGCGGCGCGACCGGGCGAACGGCCTCAACACCGCAGGCTTCATCTCCGGCTATCGCGGCTCGCCACTCGGCGGCATCGATCTCGAGCTGTGGCGCATTGAGGAACGGCTGAAGCGGGATCGCATCGAATTCCTGCCGGCCGTCAACGAAGACCTCGCGGCGACCGCGGTGCTCGGCTCGCAGCAGGTCGAGACGCAAGGGGATCGCGAGGTCGATGGCGTGTTCGGGCTCTGGTACGGCAAGGGCCCCGGCGTCGATCGCTCCGGCGATGCGCTCAAGCACGGCAACGCCTATGGCTCCTCGCCACATGGCGGCGTGCTGGTGGTTGCCGGCGACGACCATGGCTGCGTCTCCTCCTCGATGCCGCACCAGTCCGACGTCGCCTTCATGAGCTGGTTCATGCCGACGCTGCACCCCGCAAGCGTCGGCGAATATCTCGCGTTCGGCGAATATAGCTATGCACTGAGCCGCTTCTCCGGCATGTGGGTCGGCTTCAAGGCGATTTCGGAGATCGTGGAATCAGGCGCATCCTTCGTGCTGCGCCCGCCGCGCGTCTTCCGCACGCCCGACTTCACGCCGCCGCCGGGCGGCCTGCATTATCGCTGGCCCGACCTGCCGGGTCCGCAGATCGAGGAACGGCTGGAGGCGAAGAAGCACGCGGTCTATGCCTTCGCCAAGGCCAACCCGATCGATCGCCACATCTACGACATTCCTGGCTCCACCTATGGCATCGTCACGACAGGCAAGGCGCATCTCGACCTGATGGAAGCGCTGCGGCTGATGGACCTCGACGAAGCGGCCTGCCGCAGCATCGGCATCGACGTCTACAAGGTCGGCATGGTCTGGCCGCTGGCGCTGCACGACGCCATGGACTTCGTGAGAGGCAAGCGTGAGATCCTCGTGGTCGAGGAGAAGCGCGGCATCATCGAGAGCCAGTTCAAGGAATACTTTTACGATTATCCCGGCAGCAAGCCGGAGCGCATGGTGGGCAAGCATGACGAGACCGGCGCAAGGCTGATCTCCTGGATCGGCGAATTGTCGCCGCGGGCGCTCGCTTCTGTGCTTGCGCGCCGGCTCGACCCGATGTTTCCGGGCCTCAATCTCGCGGCACGCGCAGCCGCCTTGATGCCGGAAGCGGCGCGCACGATCAACGTCACGGGTGCAACGCGCACGCCCTATTTCTGCTCGGGATGCCCGCACAACACGTCGACGAAAGTGCCGGAGGGATCGAAGGCGCTGGCCGGCATCGGCTGCCACTTCATGGCGAGCTGGATGGACCGGGAGACCTCGTCGCTGATCCAAATGGGCGGCGAGGGCGTGAACTGGGCGGCATCGTCGCGGTTCACCGGCCACAAGCACATCTTCCAGAACCTTGGCGAAGGCACCTACTATCACTCCGGCTCGATGGCGATCCGGCAGGCGATCGCGGCCGGCGCCAACATCACCTACAAGATCCTGTTCAACGATGCCGTGGCGATGACCGGCGGCCAGCCGGTCGACGGCCCCGTCAGCGTCCATGCCATCGCCCACAGCGTCCGCGCCGAAGGTGTGATGCGCATCGCGCTCGTGTCGGATGATCCCGCACAGTTCTCGCCAACCGACCTGCCGTCCGGCGTCACCATCCATCCGCGCGAGGACATGGATGCCGTGCAGCGCGAGCTGCGCGACATCCCCGGCGTCTCGGTCCTGATCTATCAGCAGACCTGCGCCACCGAGAAGCGGCGCCGCCGCAAGCGCGGACAGATGGCCGATCCCAAGCGCTTTGCCTACATCAACGATCTCGTCTGCGAAGGCTGCGGCGACTGCTCGGTCGAATCCAACTGTCTCAGCGTCGAGCCAAGGGAGACGCCGTTTGGCCGCAAGCGCCAGATCAACCTGTCGGCCTGCAACAAGGATTTCTCCTGTCTCAACGGCTTCTGCCCGAGCTTCGTCACGGTCGAAGGTGCCACCCGACGAAAGAAAAGTGCCAGCCAAATAGACGCGGCCGGCCGCGCCGCCGCGCTTCCTTTGCCCGCGCCCGCCACGCTCGACCGTCCCTACGACCTGCTGGTGACCGGCGTCGGAGGCACCGGCGTGATCACCGTCGGCGCGCTGATCGGCATGGCCGCGCATCTCGAACGCCGCGGCGTTTCGGTGCTCGACTTCACCGGATTTGCGCAGAAATTTGGGCCCGTGCTGAGTTACATCCGTCTTGCATCAGGTCCCGAGGCACTGCATCAAGTCCGCATCGACCAGGGCGGGGCCGATGCGCTGATTGGCTGCGATCTCGTCGTCAGCTCCTCCCCGAAAGCCTTAGGCACCTATCGCCGCGGCACGCGCGCCGCTGTCAACACCGCGGAGATGCCGACCGGCGACGTGGTCCGCTTCCGCGACGCCGATCTCGCTTCGCCCGCCCGCCTGCGCGCAATCCGTCAGGTCATCGGCAATGACAATCTCGACACGATTAATGCCAATGCGCTGGCCGAACGCCTACTCGGCGATGCCGTCTATGCCAACATCATCATGCTGGGCTTCGCCTGGCAGCGCGGTCTGGTCCCGCTCTCGTTGCAGGCGATGCTGCGCGCGATCGAGCTCAACGGCGTCGCCATCGAACGCAACAAGCAGGCCTTTGCCTGGGGCCGGATCGCCGCGACCGATCCGGCCTTTCTGCCTGACGCGGACGATGCGCCCAAAGCCGAGACGCTCGACCAGCTCGTCGACCGGCGCGCCGAATTCCTCACGGCCTATCAGAACGAGGCCTATGCGGCGCGCTACCGGACGATCGTCGCAAGAGTGCGCGATGCCGAAGCCGGCCTGAACAGCGAGGCGCTGACTGAGGCCGTCGCGCGCGCGCTGTTCAAGCTGATGGCCTACAAGGACGAGTACGAGGTGGCGCGGCTGCACATGCGAAGCGGCTTCCTCGACGAATTGAAGCGCGAGTTCGAGGACGGCTTCACCATCCAGTACCACCTCGCCCCGCCGTTCCTGAAGTCGCGGCGCGATGCACGGGGACGTCCGCGCAAACGCGCCTTCGGCCAGTGGATCCAAATGCCTCTGGCCATGCTCGCGCGCTTGAAGGGGTTGCGCGGAACGCCGTTCGATCCGTTCGGCTACACCGCCGAACGGCGCGGTGAGCGGGAATTGATCGGGTGGTATGAAGGGCTGATCGAGCGGATACTGGGTGAGCTCGACGCAGCGCGCCTTGCAGATCTCATTGCCGTAGCCAAGGCTCCCATGAACATTCGCGGCTATGGGCCCGTGAAAGAGACTGCGATCGCATCGGTCAAGACCGAGGTCGAATCCCTGCTGGCGCGGCCGAGAGCGGCGCGAGCGGCCTGAGCGCAGCGCCGCTCACGAATACGGGTTGATCAGCTTCTGCTGCTCGGCGCTGTGATGCACGAGCAGGTCGATGAAGGTCCTGACTTTCGCCGACAGATGATGACGGTGCGGATAGACCGCGTTCATGGAGAGCTCGACCGTCCGATATTCCGGCAAGAGGCGCACAAGGCGGCCGGCTTCGAGATCGTCCTGAATGAGGAACCCGGCCATCAGGCAGACGGCAGCCCCCTCCAGCGCGACCTTCCGCAGCGCCTCCCCGCTATTGGTGACGAAGCTGCCCGAGATACGCACGGAGGCCGGTGTGCCTTTGCGATCAAGGAAGCGCCATTCGTCGCCAAACGGGTAGTTCAAGTGCCGACCACAATTATGCCCGGTGAGTTCGTCGAGCTTCTGCACCCGGCCGTGCTTCTCGATGTAATCGTGGGAGCAGCACAGCACGTGACGCCAGGTGGCAAGGCTCCGCACGATCAGGCTCGAATCTGGCGGCGGGATCATGCGCAGGGCAACGTCGTAGCCTTCCTCGATGAGATCGACATCGGCCTCGCCCATGCGCAGATCGATCTTGAGCTCCGCGTAGGTCGACAGCAGTTTCGCCACGACCGGCGCGACGAACGGCACCATATGGGTGGCGACGTGAATGCGCAGCGTGCCGCGAGGCACCGACTGCAATTCACTCGCGATGTCATCGGCCTGTTCGAGATCGGCGAGGATCTGCGTGGTTCGGTCGTAATAGGCCTTGCCGACCTCGGTGAGGCTCACCTTCCGCGTGGTGCGGTTGAGCAGCCGCACCCCGAGCCGGTCCTCCAGCGCCTGGACGTGGTTGCTCACCATGGTCGTCGACATGTCGAGCTTGCGGGCTGCTGCGGAGAAGCCGCCGGTCTCGACCACCCGGCTGAACACTTCGAGGCTGGTCAATCGATCCATGGCTTCCTGCACGAGGATGTACGCATCAGCAGCAATCGCGCGACAGAGGCAGCAATCACTCTGGCGCAGTCGCGAGCCTGACCCGGTAGACATCCGAACCGAGGCGACGGCTCCGATTATCCACCTCTAATGGATAATCCTTCCAGAATTTTGCCAATTATCATCCGGGCCGGCAAGACCGATAATCTCAGCGACCCGACAGGAGACCGCAATGTCCGAGATGCCCCGCACCGAGACCTTCCAGCAAGCGACTGAAATCACTCGCGATTACGCCAAGGCGCCGCCAGCTATCCCGGCCCGGAACATGGTCCGGCGCGCGGCATTGGTGCTCGCGTTCCTCGCAGGGACGGCAGCCGTGGCCTACTACGGACACGATTACTGGACCAACGGCCGCTATCTCGAGACCACCGACGACGCTTATGTGAAGGCGGACTCCACGATCATCGCGCCGAAGGTCTCCGGCTACATCGCAAAGGTGCTGGTCGGCGACAACGAGAAGGTCAAGGCAGGCCAGCTGCTGGCCAAGATCGACGACCGCGATTTCAAGGCGGCACTCGACCAGGCCCGCGCCGATGTTGCGGCTGCCGAAGCGTCCGTGCGCAACATCGATGCCCAGCTCGAACTGCAACAGCCGATCATCGAGCAAAGCACGGCTGATGTCGCTGCTGCGGACGCCAATCTGAAATTCGCACAGGAGGAGCGCGCCCGATACGACGACCTCATGAAGTCGGGCTCCGGCACGATTCAGCGCGCACAGCAGACCGATGCGGCGCTGCGTGCCAGCAGCGCGCAATTGCAGCACGCGAAGTACGGCCTTGTGGCTGCACAGCGCAGGATTGACGTGCTCACCTCCCAGCGCGCCCAGGCCGCAGCCCAGCTCGAACGTGCCCGTGCGGTCGCACAGCAGGCAGCGCTGAACCTGTCCTATACCGAGATCACCGCGCCTGTGGACGGCACGGTCGGCGCCCGCAGCTTACGCGTCGGTCAATATGTGCAAGCCGGCACGCAATTGATGGCTGTGGTGCCGCTCGATGCGGTCTATGTCGTTGCCAATTTCAAGGAGACCCAGCTCACACATGTGCGGCCCGGCCAGCCGGTCGAGCTGCACGTCGACAGTTTTCGTAATCGGACCCTGCACGGCCATGTCGACAGCCTGTCGCCGGCGAGCGGGCTCGAATTCGCGCTGTTGCCGCCCGATAACGCCACCGGCAATTTCACCAAGATCGTGCAGCGCGTTCCGGTGAAGATCGTGCTCGACGACCACAGCCTCACCGGCCTGCTGCGCCCCGGCATGTCCGCGGTGCCGACCATCGACACCAAACAGGCGGTGCTGGCCGAACGCGAGACGGCCAAGCGTCTCGCTGGCAACGCGTCCCGCCCGGACGGGAGCTGACGCCGGAAGGCTCCGGCGGGATTGTCAAATCCTGCCGGATGATCCTTCCCAAACTTCCTCGATTATCGAAATCGTCCGCCTATCGCATCCTGTCTCCGTACTCGAGACGAGGCTTCCATGAGCACGCTTCAACCCGCCCTCAACGCCGCAGCCGCCACCAACTTTCCCGCGCCCGCCGCTCGGGCGGTGCCCGCGAAAACCTGGATCGCGGTGATCGGCGCCACGCTCGGCGCCTTCATGGCGGTGCTGAACATCCAGATCGTCAACGCCTCGCTCGCCGACATCCAGGGTGCGATCGGCGCCGGCATCGATGACGGCGGCTGGATCTCGACCTCCTATCTGATCGCCGAGATCGTGGTGATTCCGCTGTCGGGCTGGCTCGCGCAGGTCTTCTCGATCCGCATCTATCTGCTCACCAATGCGATCCTGTTCCTGGCTCTGTCCGCAGCCTGCGCGCTGGCGCAGGATCTGTCGCAGATGATCGTTCTGCGCGCCATCCAGGGCTTCACCGGCGGCGTGCTGATCCCGATGGCTTTCACGCTGATCATCATGCTGCTGCCGCGCGGCAAGCAGCCGGTGGGCCTCGCGCTGTTCGCGCTGTCGGCGACGTTCGCGCCGGCGATCGGCCCGACCATCGGCGGCTATCTCACCGAGAATTTCGGCTGGCAGTACATCTTCTACGTCAATTTGGTGCCTGGCGCGATCATGGTCGGCATGCTCTGGTACGCGCTCGAGGCCAAGCCGATGAAGCTGTCCCTCCTGCGCGATGGCGACTGGGCCGGCATCATCACCATGGCGATCGGCCTCTCCGCGCTCCAGACCGTGCTGGAGGAAGGCAACAAGGACGACTGGTTCGGCTCACCCTTCATCGTCAAGCTGTCGATCATCGCCGCCGTGGCGCTGACCGCCTTCCTCATCATCGAGCTCACGGTGAAGAAGCCGCTGTTGAACCTGCGCCTGCTCGTTCGCCGCAATTTCGGCTTCGGCATGCTCGCGAACTTCCTGCTCGGCATCGCGCTGTACGGCTCCGTGTTCATCCTGCCGCAATATCTGGCGCGCATCCAGGGCTACAATGCCGAGCAGATCGGCATGGTGCTGGCCTGGACCGGGTTGCCGCAGCTCGTGCTGATCCCGCTGGTACCGCGCCTGATGCAGCGCTTCGACGCGCGGATCATCATCGGCATCGGCTTTGCGCTGTTTGCGGCGTCCAATTTCATGAACATCTATATGACCAACGACTACGCCGCCGACCAGCTGCTGTGGCCGAACGTCGTTCGCGCGATCGGCCAGGCACTGGTCATGGCGCCGCTGTCGGCCGTGGCAACCGCTGGCATCGAAGCGGAGAATGCGGCCTCGGCTTCCGGCCTGTTCAACATGATGCGCAATCTCGGCGGCGCCGTCGGCATCGCGCTGCTCCAGACCGTGCTGACCAAGCGCGAGCAGTATCACTCCAACGTGCTGATGCAGTCGGTCTCGGTGTTCGAGCAGGCGACGCGCACGCGGCTGGAGCAACTCACCCAGTTTTTCGTCAACCACGGTGTCCTCGACCATGCCGACGCCGCGCATCGCGCCTATGTCGCGATCGGCCGCATCGTGCAGAAGCAGGCCTATGTCCTCGCCTTCAGCGACACATTCTATCTGCTCGGCATGGCGCTGATCGTGGCGCTGCTCGCCGTGCTCTTCCTGAAGAAGCCCGGCCAGACCTCGGCCGGTGGTGCCCACTGATTTCAACCCAGCAAGCAAGGAGAACGACCATGAAGCCCCGTATGAACTTCTACCAGGCCGCACCCGACACCATGAAGGCGCTGATGGCGCTGGAAGAGCAGATCCAGTCGACCGGCCTGGAGAAATCGCTGATCGAGCTCGTCAAGATCAGGGCCTCGCAGATCAACGGTTGCGCCTTCTGCATCAACATGCACACCGAGGACGCGCGCAAGCGCGGCGAGACCGAGCAGCGCATCTACCTGCTCAATGCCTGGCGCGAATCCCCGCTCTATACCGAGCGCGAGCGCGCCGCGCTGGCCTGGACGGAAGCCGTAACGTTGATCTCAGAGACGCACGCGCCGGACGACGTCTACGCGCAGGTTCGCGCGCAATTCTCCGACGCGGAGACGGTAAACCTGACCATGCTGATCGGAGCCATCAATGCCTGGAACAGGATCGCGATCGCGTTCCGCGCCGTGCATCCGGTGAAGGTGAAGGCGTCGGTGGCGTGAGTTGGCCCAACAGAACGTTCACGTCTCTGTGGAGACAGCCCCTCAGCCCACCCTCTCCCCGTAAGAACAGGGCGAGGGAGTGAGAGAGCAGTGCATCCCTCACAGCAGCAATTCAGGTTCGACGTCCCTCGAGATATGCTGAACCTCTCCCCGCTCGTCCGCGGGGAGAAGTCGGATCGCTTAGCGATCCGGGTGAGGGGCAAGGCAATACGTGGCCGAGCGAAAAGTCCGTCCAGCTCGCAATAGCCTTAAACCGCCGTCGCCTTGGCGAACTCCACGTAGATCTCGCGCAGCCGCCTTGCCATCGGACCGGGCTTGCCGTCGGCGATCGTCTTGCCGTCGATGGCGACCACCGGCTGCACGAAGGAGGATGCGCTGGTGATGAACGCCTCTTTGGCGGCGAGCGCCTCGGCAACCGTGAAGGACCGCTCCTCGACACGAAGCTGACGCTCCTCGGCAAGCGCGATCACGGCCTTGCGGGTGCAGCCCGGCAGGATCGTGTTGGAGTTCTTGCGGGTGACGATGACGTCGTCCTTGGTCAGGATGAACGCCGAGGACGAGCCGCCCTCGGTCACATAGCCGTCTTGCAGCATCCAGGCTTCGCCCGCACCGGCTTCAGCCGCGGCCTGCTTCGCCAGCACTTGCGCCAGCAGCGCGACGCTCTTGATGTCGCGGCGCTCCCAGCGGATGTCGGGTACCGTGATCACGTTGATGCCGGTCTTTGCGACGGGAGCGTTGATGATGTCCTTCTCCGAGGTGAACATCACCAGGCTCGACTTGACGTCGCCCTTGGGGAATGGGAAGTCGCGGCCCTTGTCGGCGCCGCGCGTGACCTGGAGGTAGACGAGGCCGTTCACGAGCTTGTTGCGCGCGATCAGCTCCTTCTGCAGCTCGGTGATGCGTTCGATCGTCTCCGGCAGCCTCAAGCTGATCTCGCCGACCGAACGCTCCAGCCGGGCCAGATGCGAGGCGTTGTCGACCAGCTTGCCGTCGAGCACGGCGGAGACCTCGTAGATGCCGTCGGCGAACAGGAAGCCGCGATCGAGGACCGAGATTTTGGCTTCCGAGAGTGGGACGAATGAGCCGTTGACATAGGCGAGCGGGTCCAAGGCAGGTCTCCTGGCGGGAAAGGGGATTGGCGCGCTTATACGCCAGTTAGGGGGACGGATCACCCCTCTATTCGTCATTCCGGGGCGGCGCGAAGCGACGAGCCCGGAATCCATTTCGCCCGCGTACGCCGCCTGATGGATCCCGGGCTCGCGCTACGCGCGCCCCGGGATGACGACCGGTTAGTGGGAGAGAATCTTCGACAAGAACTTCTGCGCGCGGTCGCTGCGGGGCTTGCCGAAGAAATCGTCCTTCGCTGCGTCTTCGACGATCTCGCCGCGGTCCATGAAGATCACGCGGTTGGCGACCTTGCGGGCGAAGCCCATCTCGTGGGTGACGACCATCATGGTCATGCCCTCGCGGGCGAGATCGACCATGACGTCGAGCACCTCGCTGACCATTTCAGGATCGAGCGCCGAGGTCGGCTCGTCGAACAGCATCACGATCGGATCCATGGCGAGCGCGCGGGCGATGGCGACGCGCTGCTGCTGACCGCCGGAGAGCTGCGCCGGAAATTTCTGCGCCTGCTCTTTCAGTCCCACGCGCTCCAACAGCTGCATGCCTTTGGTCTGCGCCTTGTCATGCGACCGCCCCAGCACCTTCTCCTGCGCCAGGCAGAGATTGTCGATGATCTTGAGGTGCGGGAACAGCTCAAAGTGCTGGAACACCATGCCGACGCGCGAACGCAGCTTCGGCAGATTGGTCTTGGGATCGTTGACCTTGGTGCCGTCGACCAGGATGTCGCCGCTCTGGAACGGCTCCAGCGCATTGACGCATTTGATCAGCGTCGACTTGCCCGAGCCGGAGGGGCCGCAGACCACGACCACCTCGCCCTTGGTGACGCTGGTGGTGCAGTCGGTCAGCACCTGGAAACTCGGGCTGTACCATTTGTTGACGTGGCTGATTTCGATCATGCGGCTAGCCCTAACGAATGATGGCGATGCGCGCCTGGAGCCGGCGGACGCCGTAGGACGCGATACAGGAAATGGTGAAGTAGACGACTGCTGCGAACAGATACATTTCGACGAGGCGCCCGTCGCGCTGTGCCACCTTGCTCGCCGCGCCGAGGAAGTCCGTGATCGAGAGGACGTAGACCAGCGAGGTGTCCTGGAACAGCACGATGGTCTGCGTGATCAGCACCGGGAGCATGTTGCGGAAGGCCTGCGGCAGCACGACGTAGCGCATGGTCTGGGCGTAGGTCAGCCCCAGCGCGCTGGCCGCGGCCGGCTGTCCGCGCGAGATCGACTGGATGCCCGCACGCATGATCTCGGAGAAGTACGCCGCCTCGAACATGATGAAGGTGATGAGCGAGGACGCGAACGCGCCGACGCTGATCGGGCGCGAGGCACCGGTCAGCCACTGCCCGATGTAAGGCACCAGGAAGTAGAACCAGAAGATCACCAGCACCAGCGGCAGCGAGCGCATGAAGTCGACATAGACGCCGGCGATCCGGCCGAGCAGCTTGAAGCCGGAGAGGCGCATCAGAGCGAGCGCCGTGCCGAAGATGAGGCCGCCGAGGGCTGCGAGGCCCGTCAACGTCAGGGTGAACGTCATGCCCTCGTAGAACAGATACGGCAGCGCGCGGCGGATGACGTCGAAATCGAGATTGCCGAACATCGCTTATTTCCCCGTGATGTAGCCGGGGATCGCGACCCAGCGCTCGAGGAAGCGCATCGCGGTGACGACGACGGCGTTGACGAGGAGGTAGAGGATGGTCGCGGCGGTGAAGGCCTCGAACACCTGGAACGAGAATTCCTGCATGGAGCGCGCCTGTCCGGTCAGCTCGAGCAGGCCGATGGTGATGGCGACCGCGGTGTTCTTGATGGTGTTGAGAAACTCAGAGGTCAAGGGCGGCAGGATGATGCGGAACGCCATCGGCAGCAGCACGTAGCGATAGCCCTGCACGGTGGTCAGACCCAGCGCGGTTGCGGCCATCTTCTGCCCGCGCGGCAGCGAACCGATGCCGGCCTGCAATTGCACGGCGACGCGGGCCGACATGAAGAAGCCGACGCCGATCGCAGCTGTCCAGAACGGCGCGTTCGGTAGCTGCTTCAACCAAGTGCCGGCGCCTCTTGGCAACAGTTCCGGCAGCACGAAGAACCACAGGAACAGCTGCACCAAGAGCGGCATGTTGCGGAAGAATTCGACATAGGCGAAGCCGAACCAGTTCGCCCCCTTCGACGGCAGCGTGCGCATGACGCCGACGATCGAGCCGGTGATCAGCGCGATCACCCAAGCCAGCGCCGCGGTCTTGAGGGTCAGCGCCAAACCCGACAGCAGCATGTCGAGATAGGTGCCGGTCCCCATCGGGTTCGGCTGGAAAAAGATTCCCCAGTTCCAGTTGTAGTTCACGTGTCCCCCCGCGCGAACATCACAGCTTAGGCTGGATGAGACCACATCAAATTGCAACGGCGCAGTCGGTGCGCCCCCTCGCCCCGCTTGCGGGGAGAGGGTTGGGGTGAGGGGGCCCCTCCGCAAGGGAGGTGATTGTAGGACTCGCGGAGAGCCCCCTCACCCGGAATTCAAGCTGCGCTTGAATTCCGGCCTCTCCCCGCAAGCGGGGAGAGGCGAAACGTGCTGTGCCACTAATGCAACGAACGGGCCATCGCATTCACAGCGACAGTATATTCTACTTGTAGTCGTCCGGGTTCGGCGAGTCCGTCGGCTTGGCGAACTCGTTCTTCAGCTCGGCCGAGATCGGCGTATTGAGGTTCAGGCCCTTTGGCGGGATCTTCTGGGTGAACCACTTGTTGTAGATCTTCTCCGCCTCGCCCGAGGTATAGAGCGCAGCGGTTGCCGCATCGACCACCTTCTTGAAGGCGGGGTCATCCTTGCGCAGCATGATGCCGTAGGGCTCGGGCTTGGAGAACGCGTCCTTGGAGACGGTGTAGTCATCCGGGTTCTTCGAGCCGGCGACGAGGCTGGCGAGCAGGATATCGTCCATCACGAAAGCGACCGCGCGGTCGGTCTCGACCATCAGGAAGGCTTCGGCGTGGTCCTTGGCGGGGATGATGTTGGCGCCGAGGCTCTTGGCGACGTTGGCCTCGGTGAGCTGCTTGATGTTGGTGGTGCCGGCGGTCGAGACCACGGTCTTGCCCTTGAGGTCATCGATCGACTTCAGGCCGCTCGACTTTTTGAAAACGTAGCGGCTGGCGGTCAGGAAGTGGGTGTTGGTGAAGGCGACCTGCTTCTGGCGCTCGGCATTGTTGGTGGTCGAACCGCATTCGAGGTCGATGGTGCCGTTGGCCATCAGCGGAATGCGTGTCGCCGAGGTCACCGGGTTGAGCTTGACCTCGAGCTTGTCGAGCTTGAGCTCCTTCTTCACGGCGTCGACGATCTTGTAGCAGATGTCCATCGCGAACCCGACGGGCTTCTGGTTGTCGTCGAGATAGGAGAATGGGATCGAGGAGTCGCGGAAGCCCAGCGTGATCGCGCCGGTGTCCTTGATGTTCTTCAGCGTGCCGGTCAGCTCCTGGGCCCCGGCCTGGCTGACGGCGAAGGTCGCGGCGAGCGCGAGCCCGATGTGGCGGAAATGTTTCACTTTTCTCTTCCCCTTTCGGATGATGCGTCCCGGATGCAAGCACAAATCGAGCCGGATTAGAATGTAACTTTCGGCGGGATCAGCGGCTCAGGTTAACGCCGCCGGCAGTTCGCCGAGATCCCAGAACAGCCCGGCCATCACCGTCAAGGCCTCTTCGGTCAATGGCAGCAGGATGTGCTCATTGGGCGCATGCTGGGAGCAGCCAGGATAGGAGTGCGGGACCCAGATCGTCGGCAGGCCCAGGATCTCGGAGAACACGTCATTGGGCAGCGAGCCGCCAAAGTTCGGCAGCACGGCCGGCGCCTTGCCTGTGGTCTCCTGCACCGAATCCGCCGCCCATTTGATCCAGGGGCTATCGAAATCGGTGCGCGATGCAGCAAAGCTCTGCGCCGCCCGGACCTCGACCATGGGAAAACCCTTCTGGACCAGATGCGCGCGAATCGCCTCGATCAGCCCGTCAATTTTGGTGCCGACCACGAAACGCAGTTGCAGCACGGCGTTGGCGTGGCCGGGAATGGCATTCGCCGGCTTCTCGATATTGCCCGACGACATCGCCAGCACTTCCAGCGTGTTCCAGGCGTAGAGCCGTTCGGCCGCCGACAATCCCTCCTCGCCCCAATTCTCGGCCAGCGCCGGCTCGTCCGCTGTCGGCACCACCTGCACGTCGGCGAGATAGCTGCGGATCTGGTTGGTGAGCCGCGGCGGCTTCAAGGCATCGAGCTGGAGACGGCCGTGGCCATCGACCAGCGTCGAGATCGCGTTGACCAGGATGGTCGCGGGGTTGGCGAGCACGCCGCCCCAATTACCGGAATGGTGCCCGCCGTCGCGCAGGTTCAAGTCGAGGTGGATGCGGATGCCGCCACGGCAGCCGAGAAAGAGCGTCGGCCGGTCGGCGGATAGGCGCGGGCCGTCCGAGGCCATGAACAGGTCGGCCTTGAGCGCATCGCGATGGAGATCGCAGACCTTGCCGAGATCAGGCGAGCCGATCTCCTCGCCCATCTCGACGATGAACTTGGCATTGAAGCCGAGCTTGCCGCCGCGGGCGTCACGCACCGCACGGAGTGCCGCCATGTTGATGCTGTGCTGGCCCTTGTTGTCGGCGGTGCCGCGGCCGTAGAGGCGCGTCCCCGCAACCGTCGTGCGCCAGGGGTCGCGCCCCTCGCGCCACTCGCCCTCCATGCCGTCGACCACGTCGCCATGGCCGTAGATCAGCACGGTCGGCGCAGACGCGCTCTCGTGATGCTCGGCGAACAGGAATGGTGCTTTGCCGCTCGGGGATTCGACGATGCGGCTGGAAAAATCGAGCGCGGCAAAAGCCGGCTGCATCTCGTGCTCCAGATAGGCGCGCAGCTCGGCGCCGCGCGCCGGATTCTGGCTCTCGGTCTTGTAGGCGACGCGGCGGTCGAGTTCAGCGAGGAACGCGCCGGACTTGAAATCCTCACGGGCGCGGGCGATGGCGTCGGCTCTGGTCATTGCTTTCGTTTTCAAGGTTTCGACGCTGGCGAACGTAGCGGGCTACATAGGCCGTCGGAAGCGGCGGGGAGTTGGATCGTTCTTGGGCAGTTCTTGTGCTTTCGTTCTTGCTCTCTTGAGATTGGCTTGCCGACCGCGGCAGCACCGCAGATTTTGACCTTGCCAGTCCCCAAAGATATGCAAGAACTTCGCCAGATTGGGGCGCACATCTATCATTCGAAGAGCGCTCAGTACAGGGCGCCGAGGGGACCAGCATGGCCAAACAGATCAGGCTCAACGCCTTTGCGATGAATTGCGTCGCACACCAGTCACCGGGCCTGTGGACCCATCCGCGCGACCGCACCGCCGACTATAACCGCCTGCCCTACTGGATCGATCTCGCCAAGACGCTGGAGCGCGGCCGTTTCGACGGGCTGTTCCTGGCGGACGTGCTCGGGGTCTACGATGTCTATGGCAACAGCCCTGACGCAGCCTTGCGCAATGCAGCACAGACGCCGTCAAACGAGCCGCTGCTGCTGCTCTCGGCGATGGCCGCGGTGACGCAAAATCTCGGTTTCGGCGTCACCAGCAATCTATCCTTCGAGCCGCCCTACCCGTTCGCGCGGCGGATGTCGACGCTCGACCATCTCACCGAGGGGCGGATCGGCTGGAACGTCGTCACCGGCTATCTCGACAGCGCCGCGCGCGGCGCCGGCAAGGACAAGCAGACCGGGCACGACGACCGCTACGACATCGCCGACGAATATATGGAGGTCGTCTACAAGCTCTGGGAAGGCAGCTGGGAGGATGGCGCCGTGCTGCGCGATCGGTCACGAGGCATCTTCACCGATCCCGCAAAAGTTCATCGCGTCAATCATGAGGGCGCGAACTACCGTATCAACAACACCATTCACCTCAGCGAGCCGTCACCGCAGCGCACGCCCGTGCTGTACCAGGCCGGCACCTCGCCGCGCGGCCGGCAGTTCGCCGCGCGCCATGCCGAATGCGTGTTCATGTCGGGGCCATCGGCCAAGGTGATCGCGCCGCGCGTCTCCGCGATCCGCCAGGAGGCTGCCGCGCTTGGCCGCAATCCGGCGGAGATCCTGATGTTCTCGATGATGACGATCATCCTCGGGCGGACTGAGGCAGAGGCGAAGGAAAAATACGCCGACTACCGCCGCCACATCAGCCCCGAGGGCGCGCTCGCCCTGATGTCGGGATGGACCGGCGTCGACTTCTCCGGCTACGACCTCGACCAGCAAGTGCGCCACGTCCAGAACGACGCCGGCCGCAGCGCGATGGATAACGTCACCCGCGCTGATCCTGATCGCATCTGGACCGTGCGCGACGTCATCGCGCATGTCGGCATCGGCGGCGCCGGTCCGGTCGTGGTCGGCACGCCGGAGATGGTCGCGGACAAGATCGAGGACTGGTTCGAGGCGACCGACGTCGACGGGCTCAACGTCGCGTTCGCGATCTCGCCCGGCGATTTCGAGGACATCGCCGACATGCTGGTGCCGGAGCTGACCCGCCGCGGGCGGTACAAGAGCGAGTATGCGAAAGGCACGCTGCGGGAGAAGCTATTCGGCGGCGGGCGTGCAAGGCTCGACGCGCCGCATCCGGCGGCGGGGTATCGGGTGGGGAGGAAGGGGTAGGCTGCCTCCTCCTCGTCATTGCGAGCGAAGCGAAGCAATCCAGGCTTTCACCTCGGAGGGATTCTGGATTGCTTCGTCGCAAGTGCTGACGGTGGACAGAGCCAGCCCTACACCTTCCCGTCCACCATCACCTCGATCAGCTTCGTCCCCGGCCGGCTGAACGCCGACGCCAGCGTCGCCTTCAATTCACGGGGATCGCTGATCTTGATCGCCTCGCAGCCGAGCGCCTTGGCAACGCCGGCGAAATCCACCGGCGGATCGACAAAATCCATGCCGACGTAATTGTCGTCGCCGTGGAAGGCGAGCAGCCGCTGCTTGATGATGCGATAGCCGCCATTGTTGGCGATGACGACGTTGAGCGGCAGCTTGTGGTGGGCCGCGGTCCAGAGCACCTGGATCGAGTACATCGCGCTGCCGTCGCCCGAAAAGCACACGACGGGACGATTAGGATTGGCAATGCTGGCGCCGACGGATGCCGGCAGGCCCCAGCCGATGCCGCCTGAAGCAAGGCCGTGATAGCCATAGCGGTCGCGGTGCGGCCGCAGCGCCGTCACTTGGCGGCTGGAGGTCAGGCCTTCGTCGACGAGGATGGCATGATCGGGCATCGCCTCGACCGTTTGCAGCACCAGGAAGTCGGGATCGATCGGCGCGCGGCCAGCGCTCTTGCTGATCTGCTCGACCAGCGCGGCGCGGCGCGCGGTCCAGTTCTTCGGCGCGAGCTCGGCGAGGCGCTGTTTCGCGCGGCTAGCAAGTGTCGCGCCGCCCATCTCCTTCAGCACCGGGATCAGCGCGCGCAGCGTTTCCTTCAAATCCGCCTTCAGCGCGATCTCGGCGCCATAATTCTTGGCGATCTCCCAATCGACCAGACCGATCTGCACCATGCCAAGGCCCTCAGGCAGCGCATCCACTTCGCTATAGACCGACATGCGCAAGGGATCGCCGCCGAGCGCGATCAGCAGATCGTACGGTGCAAGCGTATCGCGCGCGGTTTTTTGTACACGCGCGAGCGTGCCGACGAAGCTCGGGCTCTCCGAGAGGAAGTGCGAGCCATAGGGCGTCGAGGATTGGTAAGCGGCCGCGCCGAGCAGCTCGGCGAGTTCAGCTGCCTCCTTCAACGCGTCGCTCTTCACCACCTCGTCCATGGTGACGATGACAGGACGCTCGGCCTTCAGTAACCGCGCGGCAAAGGTCTTCAACGCCTCCTCCGACGGCTTGACGCGCGCGTCGATGCGGGTGGAGCGGCCGAGATCGATCCCGGCTTCGCTGTTGAGGATGTCGCCGGGCAGCGAAATGAACACCGGCCCGGTCGGCGGCGTGGTCGCGACCTTGGCGGCGCGGCGCACAATGCGCGGCAGGTCCTCCAGCCGCGTCACCTCGACCGCCCATTTCACCAGCGGCTCGGCCATGCGCACCAGCGGCCCATAAAGCACCGGCTCCATCAGGCCGTGGCCCTGCTCCTGCTGGCCCGCGGTCAGGATCATCGGTGTGCCCGTGAACTGGGCGTTATAGAGCGAGCCCATGGCGTTGCCGAGGCCGGGCGCGACGTGAACGTTGCAGGCGACGAGCCTGCCCGAGGCGCGGCTGTAACCGTCGGCAATCGCGACCACCAGGCTCTCCTGCATCGCCATCACATAGGTGAGATCAGGATGATCCTTCAGCGCATGCATGATCGGCAATTCGGTGGTGCCGGGATTGCCGAACAGGTGCGTGATGCCCTCGTCCTTGAGCAGCGCGAGAAAGGCGGATCGGCCGGTGATCTTGTTCTTCATGTTTCCTCCAGGAGCGGACGTTGCCGCAAGGACTTAAGGCATGATGGCCGAAGCCAGAGGAGGCGCGCAAGGAAGCGCGGTCATGGCTGCGTTGCGTGGAAGCCCCACTCTCGTGTCCCGGACGCGACGCAGCGCATAGCGCTGCGGCGCAGAGCCGGGACCCAGACTAGCGGCGAGTTCGCCGAGGCATGAGCCCCGGCTCAGCAGCGCACCGCCGCACCGGACGATGCTTCGCATCGCCGGGGAGGCGCTGCGTCCGGGGCACGAGAGCGGAGGGCGCGGCTCGCGCTACATCTCCTCTCGCCCCAGCTCGAATGGATCCTCGCCGCCCGCGCGCTTCTTCTTTTTCGAGCGCTGCCAGACCACGCCGGGAAAGCCTTTCAGCGGCACCAGGGGTTCGCCCGTATAGGCCCATTCCTGCTGCTCTTCGATCGCAATGTGATAGAGCGGCTGACGGCCGGTGCGTTCGCTAAACAGCGCGCGGGGAATGTTAACCATGTGCGGCCCGCGTGGACGTTCGTACATGACTGGCGTGCCGCAATGCGAGCAGAAGCTGCGCGCGGTCTTGGTCATCTTGTCCTCGTAGCGGGTCAGCGCGGTCTTGCCTGAGGTGATGCGAAAGCGCTTCTTCCAGCTTCCGACATAGGTGGCATAAGCCGCTCCATGGGCGCGCCGGCTGGCGGCAGAATGATCGTGCCAGGCCCAGCGCGCGGGAACGTCGATCTCGAAGGTGACCTTGCCGCAGAGGCATTGGCCGGTGGCTATCCCTGCGGCGGCTGCGGCTTTGGACATGGTGTCTCCTGGATGTCGTTAGGAAGTCGACAATACACGATCGTCATTCCGGGGCGCGACGAAGTCGCGAACCCGGAATCCATTGGACGGCAAGCCAGGACGTTAGATGGATTTCGGGTTCGATGCTCGCATCGCCCCGGAATGACGGGCGAGATCAGGCCGGCGCCAGCTCGTCGTAAACCGGATAGTCCGTATATCCCTTCTCCTCGCCGCCGTAGAACGTCGCGCGGTTGTACGGCGTGATCGGATAGTCGTGCTCCAGGCGCCGCGGCAGATCCGGATTGGAGATGAAGATGCGGCCGAAAGCGATGATGTCGGCATGGCCCTCGGCGATCGCCGCATTCGCGGTCTCGCCGGTGAAGCCGCCGGCGGTCATCAGCACGCCGCTGTAGAGTGGGCGGAACAGCACCATCGCCGACGGCACGTTCTCCCAGTGGACATCGGCGCGGCCCGCGCCGCTCGAGCGCGGTTCGATGAAATGCAGATAGGCCAGACCGAGCTTGTCGAGCGCCTTCACCACATGCGTGTAGAGTGGCATCGGATCGGGCTCGCCGGAATCATTGGCGATACCATGGGGCGACAGCCGTACGGCGACGCGGTTCGCTCCCCAGACATCGATCGCGGCCTGCGTGACCTCGAGCAGAAGGCGCGCGCGGTTCTCGATCGAACCGCCATATTGATCGGTGCGCTGGTTGCTGCGCGATTGCAGGAATTGCTCGAGCAGATAGCCGTTGGCGCCATGGATTTCGACGCCGTCGAAGCCCGCGGCCAGTGCGTTCTTCGCACCTTGGCGGAACGCCTCGATGATGTCCTTGATCTCCTCGGTCTCCAGCGCGCGTGGCGTCTCGTAATCGGCGATCTTGCCGTCGGCCGTCATCGCCTTCATGCCTTCGGCCTTGATCGGGATAGCCGAAGCCGACACCGGCAGCGCACCGCCGTGGAAAGAAGAGTGCGAGACGCGGCCGACATGCCAGAGCTGGAGGAAGATGATGCCGCCCTTGGCATGCACGGCATCGACCACCTTGCGCCAGCCCGCGACTTGCGCCTCCGAATAGATGCCTGGTGTCGCCGGGTTGCCGCGGCCGTGCGAGAGCACCGGCGAGGCTTCGGCAATGATCAGGCCGCCTTTCGTCGCGCGCTGGCCGTAATATTCGGCGTTGAGGGGCCGTGGCGAAAAGCTCTCGCGCTCGGCCCGCATGCGCGTCAACGGCGCCATCGCCACGCGGTGTGCAAGCTTGTACGGACCGACTTGCAACGGTCGAAACAACACCTCGAATTTCATGTGGGCCCCGAACCTATGAAAGGACGCGGATCATATAGCGAGGGGCAGCGACCGGAAAAGGCGCCGCCCCACGAAAAGCAGATATTCCCTCCCGCGGAACACGGAAGGGATATGGATCTTAGGCGGTCTTGATCCAGACAGCCTTCACGTTGAGATATTCCTCGACGTGCTGCTTGCCGGATTCGCGGCCGTAACCGCTCATCTTGTAGCCGCCGAACGGCACGGCCGGATCCATCGCCTGGTAGCAGTTCACCCACACCGAGCCGGCGCGCAGGCGCTTCGCCACCGCATGGGCCTTGCTGACATCGCGCGTCCACAGGCCGGAGCCGAGGCCGAATGTGGTGTTGTTGGCGCGCTTGACCAGTTCGTCCATGTCCTTGAACGCGATCGCGGAGATGACGGGACCAAAAATCTCCTCCTGCGCGATGCGCATGTTGTCCTCAACACCTGCGAACACCGTCGGCGAGACGAAGAAGCCCTTCGACAGCGCGCCTTCGGTGACGCGTCCACCGCCGGCAAGCGCCTTTGCGCCTTCCTTCTGACCGATGTCGAGATAGCCGGTGACGCGTTCGAGCTGCTGCTCGGAGACCAGCGGGCCGATCTGCACATTGGGATCGAGGCCGTTGCCGACCTGCAGCTTCTTGCCGAACTCGGCGACGCGGCCGACGAACTCGTCATAGATCGCCTGCTCGACGAACAGGCGCGTGCCGGCGCTGCAGATCTGCCCCGAATTGGCGAACACCGCCATCGCGGCACCCGGTACGGCAGCATCGAGATCGGCATCCGCGAACACGATGTCCGGCGACTTGCCGCCGAGCTCGAGCGACACGCGCTTGAGGTTGCCGGCGGAGGCGCGGATGATCGATTGGCCGGTGACATGCGAGCCGGTGAAGGCGACCTTGTCGACGTCGTGATGCGAAGCGAGCGCCGCGCCCGCGGTCTCGCCATAGCCTGGCACGACGTTGATGACGCCGGGCGGCACGCCGGCTTCCATCGCGAGCTCGGCGATGCGCAGCGAAGTCAGCGGTGCTTCTTCGGCAGGCTTGAGCACCACGGTGCAGCCGGTCGCGATCGCCGGGCCGATCTTCCAGATCGTCGCGGTGAGCGGGCCGTTCCAGGGAATGATGGCGCCGACGACGCCGACTGGCTCCTTCAACGTGTAGGAGAAGATCTCGCCGGGCAGCGAGTTCTCGATGGTCTCGCCGTGGATCGCGGTGGTCTGGCCGGCGTAATAGCGCAGCATGCCGAGAGCGCGCAGGCGATAGGCGCGGGTGCGGCTGAGCGGGGCGCCCATGTCTAGCGTGTCGAGCTGCGACAATTCGTCGAAATTCTTCTCGACGAGGTCGGCGAGCCTGAGCAGCAGGTTCTGCCGCTCGAACGGCTTGACCCTGCTCCAGGGCCCCTCGAAGGCGCGACGGGCGGCGGCAACCGCGCGGTCGATGTCTTCCTTGTCGCCCTCGGCGACCGTTGCGAGCAGCTCGCCGGTTGCGGGATTGCGGGTCTCGAAGCGTTTGCCGGAGGCGGCGTCGACCCACTTCCCGTCGATCAGCATCTGCTTGTAGGACCCGTTTGCGAACGGATGGCGCGTGATCGGAATTGCCTGCGACACAGCCATGGCTGCACTCCCTGTCAGATTATTGATTGGCTCGATCTGGGCGGGATCGTTCGATCGAGGATACAGCCGTGGCAGATAGGCGTAAAGGCAGCGCGAAACGAAGACCTCCCATGCCGACTTGTGCAGGGTCGCACTGCTGCCATGTTATAGCTCGACGAGAGTCCTCCACGGAGACGATCCATGTCACATCCCGCCATCGTCAAAGACAATGTTGCCGTAATCACGGGTGGCGCGTCCGGCATCGGATTTGCCGCCGCCATCGCCTTTGCGCGCGCCGAGATGAAGGTGTGTATCGCGGATGTCGACGAGACACGGTTGGCAGAAGCTGCAACAAAACTGTCATCGGTCACGGTTGCCGCAAACGTGATGACCTTGGCCGTCGATGTCGGCAAGGTCGAGAGCATGACGGAACTGGAGCGCGCGGTACGCGAGCGGTTCGGCGGGACCGACATCCTCATGAACAATGCCGGCATCCAGCCGGGCAGCACCCTGTTCGGCGAGCCCGACAATTGGCAGCGCATCATCGACGTCAACATGTGGGGCATCATCAACGGCTCGCGGATCTTCGCGCCGAACATGATCGCACGCGGCAGGTGCGGCCTCATCATCAACACCGGCTCCAAGCAGGGCATCACCACGCCGCCGGGCGATCCCGCCTACAATGTCTCGAAGGCCGGCGTTAAAGCGTTCACCGAGGCTCTCCAGCACGAGCTGCGCAACACAAAGGACTGTCGCGTTACAGCACATTTGTTGATCCCGGGCTTCGTCTTCACTGGCCTGACCGCAAAGGGACGCACCGAGAAGCCGGCCAGCGCCTGGACGCCGGAGCAGACGGTCGATTTCATGCTGGCGCGGCTGGAGGGCGGCGATTTCTACATTCTTTGTCCGGACAATGACGTGCCGCGCGCGCTCGACGAGAAGCGTATGCTCTGGGCCGTCGGCGACATCGTCGAGAACCGCCCGCCATTGTCGCGCTGGCATCCGGACTACGCGGATGCGTTCAAGAAGTTCGTGGAGGCGGAGTAGCAATCAGAGCCTCATGGTGAGGAGCGCGCCCTTGCGCGCGTCTCGAACCAATGCAGGCCCGGCTGGGGCCTCTATCCTTCGAGACGCCCGCTTTCGGCGGGCTCCTCAGGATGAGGGGTTGCAGTATTCACGCCGCGACAAGTTCGCGCAAACGCCCTACAACGTCTCTTGCTTATGCCCGCAGTTCTTGCACGCGAACTTGACCCGGGTCTGCCCCTTCTCCGCCTGCACACGGTTCGGCGCGCCGCATTTGCCGCAGACGGCCTCGATGCGGGTCGTGCCCTGCTTGACGACGATGGTCTTCTTTTCCATCGATTCGCGGATCAGGCGTTCGGCCTCCTCGCGCAGGGACTGTTTCGACAAAGCTCATCTCCGCCTCTGGAAAGCGCGAGAGCCATATCGCACCTGCATTCGAAGCACAATGCGTGATGAAGACCGCGGGCCCGTCAAGACGTCATTCCGGATAACTGCCGGACGTAAGAGCGGCGGAGTATGTGCTCCGCCGCTCATGGTCGTAGCCGGCGGCGCTCAAGCTGCCTTGGAAACCTCCATCAGCAGCCGCTCGGCCTTTGCGTCCTCGATGCGGTTCACCAGCCGGCTGCTCTCGTGATTGTCGCGCACGGTCTTGGTTAGGGTGATGCAGGTCTGGATCAGCATAACGATGCCCATGGTGAGATAGCCTTTCATCCAGAGGTCGATCGGCAGGAAGAAGACGCCGACAGCCACGAGGAACGCGGAGGCTGCGAAGGACACGTAAGTAAAAGTCACCCAGGCGCTGCTGTGGGGCTGGCCGTTCTGGTTCATGATGGTCTCCTGTTGGTTCGAATGATGGTCGGATTGTGAGATCAGGCCGCCGGCGGATGCTTGGACTTCAATCGCGCCAGCACATCGTCCGCAGTCGTCTTCAGCCGCGGGCCAAAGCCCTGCTCGGCGAGTCTCTCGGCGGTGGCGAGCGGACCGGTAGCCGCATCGAGCTCGACCAGCGCATCGTCGGCGGCCTGGGCCTCCATCTGCCGCTCACGCAGCCGCCGCAAGGTGCTCTCCGCCTCCGGCAGCGTGGATTCGTAAGGACGTGCCGCCTCGATGCCGCTGCGGCGAAGCGAACGCACCGCCTCCGAGGCTCGGGCCACACGACGGCCGCGATCGAGATCGGTGATGCGCGCCTCCGCGCTCGCGACGTGCCGCTTCAACCGCGCGATCTCGGTCGCGAACAAGGCGCGAGCCGTCATCGCCGCGTCGCGGTCGGCCTCCAAGCCCGCGATGGCTTCGGCGGCGTCCCTGGCAAGATCCTCACGGCCGCCTTCGAGCGCGGCAACCGCGCGCGTCTCGAGATCGGCGATGCGGGCGACGGTCGCCTCGAGCTTGCGGCCCTCCTGCTGATCCTGTGCGATTGCCAGCGCCAGCGTCCGCTTGCTGCGTTCGACGGCGGCGGCTGCATCGCGCATCTGTTGGTCGAGGATCAGAAGGGCCGTGCGGTCTTCCAGCTCCTCGCCCGCGGCGGCCACGCTGCCGCGGAAAAGCGTCACGACGGTCTTGAACATTGGCAACTCCCTGTTATGAGCATTGCTCACAAGAGCTTTGTAGCAGAGACCTTGAACATCGTTCAATAAATATTTGAGCAACGCTCAAGAATTTGGTTTGGAATGACTAAAGCTCTGGAACGTCGAGAGAAATTGCGGGTCGACCTGATCCAGGCGGCCGAGCAGATGATCGCTGAGCGGGGGTTGGCGGGTCTGAAAACCCGCGATTTGGCCCGCGAGATCGGCTGCGCTAATGGCGCGGTCTACAATCTCGTCACCGACGTGGACGAGCTGATCCTGCGCGTCGGCTCGCGCACGTTGCTTCGCCTCGATGAGGCGCTCAGCGCGGCGGAAAGCGCGAGCGACCCGTCGCCACAGGAGACGCTGATCCGCATCGCGCTCGCCTATTGTGATTTCGCGGCCGAAAACCTCCAGCTCTGGCGCGCGCTGTTCGAGCACCGCATGGAAGCCGACAAGATCCTCCCCGATTGGTCCGTCAACGACCAGATGCAGCTGTTCCGCCACATCTACCAGCCGCTGGCCGTGCTGTTTCCCAAGCGCAGCCAGGAGGAGCTCGGCATCACCGCGCGCAGCCTGTTCTCGGCGGTGCACGGCATGGTGGCGCTGGGACTTGAGCAGAAGCTGGTCGCCGTTCCCCTGCCGGCGCTGCGCAAGGAAATCGCAACCCTCGTGCGCGCGATGATCGATGGGCTGGCCGCGCGCGGAGTGAAAAGGATCAGCGGCGCCTGACTAAAATTTCGTCTGTCGCCTCGCAAGTGGTGCGCTTAGGCTTCACCGCGAAACACCCCTCACCTCTCCCGGAGCCTCTCATGCCCCTCCTCATCCGCGGCGGCACCGTCGTCAATCACGATCATTCGCGCCGCGCGGACGTGCTGATCGACGGCGAGACCATCGTGGCGGTGGGCCCGTCGATCGAGGCGGCCACAGGCACCGAGATCGTCGATGCCGGCGGCGCCTACGTCATCCCGGGCGGGATCGATCCACACACCCATCTCGAAATGCCGTTCATGGGCACGGTGACCGCCGACGATTTCGATTCGGGAACCAAGGCGGCGCTAAGCGGGGGACCACCATGGTGGTGGATTTCTGCCTGCCCGATCCAGGGCAGTCCATGCTCGCGGCCTATCAGGAGTGGCGGCACAAATCCGAGAAGGCGGCCAGCGACTACGGCTTCCACATGGCGGTGACGTCGTGGTCGAAACAGATCCATGACGAGATGGAGACCGTGGTCAAAACCTACGGCATCAACACCTTCAAGCATTTCATGGCCTACAAGGGCGCGTTGATGGTGAACGATAACGAGCTCTACAACTCGTTCGCGCGCTGCGCCCATCTCGGCGCGATGCCTGTTGTCCATGCGGAGAACGGCGACGTCGTCGCCTTGATGCAGGAGGCCCTGATCGCACGCGGCGTCACCGGCCCGGAGGGACACGCCTATTCACGGCCGCCGGAGGTCGAAGGCGAAGCCACCCACCGCGCCATCATGATCGCCGACATGACCGGCACGCCGGTCTACATCGTCCACACCAGCTGCCGCGAGGCCCATGAGGCGATCGCCCGCGCGCGGGCTGCGGGAAAGCGGGTCTACGGCGAGCCGCTGATCCAGCACCTGCTGCTCGATGCTGGCGAGTACCAGAACAAGGACTGGGATCATTCCGCGCAGCGGGTGATGTCGCCGCCGTTCCGCGACAAGTCGCATCAGGACAGCCTCTGGTCCGGCCTGCAAGCCGGCTCGCTCCAGGTGGTCGCGACCGACCATTGCGCCTTCACCACGGAGCAGAAGCGGTTCGGGCGCGGCGATTTCAGGAAGATCCCGAACGGCACCGGCGGCCTCGAGGATCGGCTCGCACTCTTGTGGACCGCGGGCGTCACCACGGGGCGGCTGACCAAGGAAGAATTTGTCGCGGTGACGTCGGCGAACATCGCCCGCATCCTCAACATCTATCCGCGCAAGGGCGCGGTCGCCGTCGGCTCGGATGCGGACATCGTGGTGTGGGACCCCAAGGCGAGCAAGACCATCAGCGCCAAACGGCAGATGAGCCGGATCGATTACAACGTATTCGAAGGCTTTTCCTGTACGGGCGGTGCGGCTGTGACGCTGTCGCGCGGCCGTATCGCCTGGAAGGACGGCGATCTGCGGGCCGAGGCGGGCGACGGGCGCTACGTCGAACGTCCCGCCTTCTCGCCGGTGCACGTGGCGAATTCGACCTGGAAGGAGCTGACCGCCCCGCGCGCTGTCGCACGCGGCGCGGTCACGCCGTAGTGCGTTCGGGCGCAAGGCATTTGATAGTCGATGCGCGGTGATGGCACACGGCTTGCCTCTCGATGTCAGACAATTCTCTGACGGAGGCGGCGATGAGCGATGCACCCCATAACATGACCCGGCGCGACGTGGTGCTTCGCGGTCTCGGCGCCGCCGGAATAACAGCATTCGCTCCGTCTCTCGCCTGGGCGCAGGGACGTAGCGAGACGCTGCTGGTGGTGCAGGAGCTCGGACCGAATTCGCTGGACATGCAGGGCGTCGGCTCCAACCAGACCGTCAATGGTCTCTCCTGGAATTGCTACGACCGCCTGCTGAGCTACGCCTCGAAGACGTTGCCCGATGGAACGGTCTCGTACGACCGTGAGAAGCTCGCGCCGGAGCTCGCCGAGAGCTGGGAGGTCGCCGCCGACGGCATGTCCTGCACCTTCAAGCTTCGCAAGGACGCGAAATTCGCACGCCGGTGACCGCGAAAGACGTCAAATGGTCGTTCGACCGCGCCGTGAAGGTCGGCGGCTTCCCGACCTTCCAGATGTCGGCGGGATCGCTGGAGAAGCCCGAGCAGTTCGTGGTGGTCGACGACCACACCTTCCGCATCGACTATGTCCGCAAGGACAAGTTGCTGCTGTTCAACGTCGCCGTCGTCGTGCCCTTCATCATCAATTCCGAGCTCGCGAAGAAGAACGCGACGGCGGAAGACCCGTGGGCGCTGGCCTGGCTCAGGAACAACGAGGCCGGCGGTGGCGCTTACAAGATCGAGAGCTGGAAGCCGGGCAGCGAGACCGTGTTGGCGCGCTTTGATGACTGGAAAAGCGGACCGTTGCCGAAGGTCAAGCGCGTGATCGCGCGCGATGTCCCCTCCGCCGGCACCCGCCGCGCCATGCTGGAGCGTGGCGATGCGGACATTTCCAGCGGCTTTGCGCCGCGCGATTTCGAGCAGATCATCAAGGAAGGCAAGGTCAAGGTCTCGGGCGTGCCGATCCCGAACGCGCTCTGGTACGTGGCGCTGAACACCGCGAAGCCGCCGTTCGACAATGCCAAGCTGCGTCAGGCCATCGCCTGGGCGATGCCCTATGAACAGATCCAGACCAGCGCCTTCTTCGGCCGCGCCATTCCCATGTATGGCGGGGCCGCCGAAGTCTCAAAGCCGGTCTGGCCGCAGCCGTTTCCCTACGTCACCGATCTCGACAAAGCCAAGGCCCTGCTGAAGGAAGCAGGATTCGAATCCGGCCTGGAGACGACGCTGTCGCTCGACACGGGTACGGCAACCGTCGGCGAGCCGACTGCGATCCTGATCCAGGAGAACCTCGCCAAGATCGGCATCAAGGCGGGAATCGAAAAGATCCCCGGTGCGAACTGGCGCACGACGCTGAACAAGAAGGAGCTGCCGCTCGCGCTCAATCGCTTCAGCGGCTGGCTGGATTATCCCGAATATTACTTCTACTGGAATTTCCACGGCAACAACTCGATCTTCAACATCTCCTCCTACCAGAACAAGCAGATGGACGCGCTGATCGACAAGGCACGCTTCACCACGGATGCCGCAGAGTACGACAAGACCGTGAAGGATTTCATCGCGCTCTGCATGCGCGAGGTTCCCGTCATTCCGCTCAACCAGCCGATCCACGACGTCGCCATGCAGAAGAGCGTCAGCGGCTACGAATTCTGGTTTCACCGCGAGCCGGACTATCGTCAATTTGCCAAGGGCTAGTCCTGACGAGCGACGCTGATTTCACCCGAAGAGGTCCGCGCCTGCGCGATCGGAGAGCCGCGCTCCAGCCGCGCCGCGCTCGCATGCAACATCACCGCATCGAGCCTGCCCTGCCGTGATCCCTCCAGCGCACAGGCGAAGACGCGGTAGAACTGCGCGCCGTCATAGGCGACCAGCAGCAGATCGACACCGGCGTTGATCGCTTCCACCACGGCTTTGCAGACATCGTTCTGGTAGATCGCGCCCATCACGAGGTCGTCGGTCATCACCACGCCCTGGTAACCCCACTTCTCGCGAATGATTCCCTCGACGACGCGCTTCGAATGTGACGCGGCGCGATCGGGATCGACGGCGGTGAGCGTGACATGGCCGACCATGAGCGCGCTGCGCGAATGCGACAGAACCGCGCGGAACGGGAGCCAGTCTGTTGCCTCCAGCTCCTTCACCGGTGTATCGAGATTGGCACTGAAATGATGCGTGTCGGTGCGCACGCGGCCGATGCCCGGAAAATGCTTGAGCGTGGCGCCGACGCCGGACTCTTCCAGCCCGCGCACATAGGCGCTCGCGATGGTGCTGACGACGGCGGGATCGCTCGCGATCGCGCGTTGGCCGATCAGCGTGTGGAAATCGAGGCGGTTACGTCGCGCCGGTGGCTTGAGGTCCAGCACCGGCGCGAGATTGAGGTTGACGCCGAGCCCGGCGAGCTCGCGTCCATGGATGCGGCCAAATTCCTCCGCTTTGGCCTGCTGGTCGTCGGGAGCCAGCCCAGCGAGTGTCGCCAGCGCCGGCACTTTCGTCAGCGGCGGTGCGAGATGCCCGACGATGCCGCCCTCCTGGTCCGCGGCGACGACCAGCGGCGGCAGGCCGGCGGCGCGCCTGATATCCTGGAGCGCCGCGATCTCGGCGCGCAGCGCCTCGACGGTCCGGTCGCGGATGTTGTGCCGGGTGACATAGACGCCGCCGATCAGGCCCTGCCCGGCGAGACGCGCGACCTCGGGAAATGACGAATAGCCGACCATGAAGTGGGGCCCTAGCTGGTGCGCCTCGGCGGCGCTGGCGCCGAGAACCTCGTGCTTGCGCAGCTCGAACTTGAGATGCGCGGCGGACATCAGGACTGCCGGCAGGCACCAGAGCATGACGAGCGCCTTGCCGGCGATGGTGCGCCAGCGCCCTCTCCGCAGCAGGACGACCACGACGACAATGCTTGCGACGACAAGCGCAACGTTTCCGGCGCCGCGCAACACGAGCAGATAGGGATCGTTCTTGTTTGCGGCTGCGAATGCAGCGACAGGCGCGGCCAGCCAGAGCAGGATGAGACCGATAGGGCGGAGAAATTGCATGATGCGTCACGCGCTGGAAGTGGCGAATGCTTCGCACCTAACAAAGCGATTTGCGCTGTACGAGAGGCAAACGCGCGCCTGCACGAAATCTGCAAAAGACTCCTGAAACCGTGCAGACGATGATCCCGCCTTCTGCACAAGTGCCGTTCAGACTTCGTGATGCCACTTATCACGAAAGGTCTTCAGGACATGACGAGCCTGGCTTCGACGTCGAGGACGGACATCCAATCCATCAAGCCTTCCGGCCTGTCGGCCAAGCTCGCGATGGCGCTGCTGCTCGCCGCGCTCGCTGACTGGCTCTTCTATGGCCAGCGGATCGGCTTGTCGCTGGCGATCTTTGCGGCCGCAATCGCCTGTGCCTCTCTGCTCGCCAACCATGCGACGCTCGATGTTCGGCGCGCTGCGATCGGAGGCGCGATCGTCGCACTCGGCCTGGCACCGACCGTCGAAGAGCTCAACACGCTCTCGTTTCTAATCCTCATCGCGGCGCTGCTCATCGCCTTGCTGCTAGCGACCAATCCGGAGACGATCGGGCTCGCGGATCGCGCCCGCGCATTGCGAAACTTCGTTCTGTTCGGCTTCTTGCGCTTCTTTCCCGATGCGCTCCAGATCTTCAATATGTCGGCCTTCACTCGGGGCATCGCGCTGTGGTTGACGCCGATGGTCCTGAGCACGGTGTTCGTCGCGCTGTTCGCGGCGGCCAATCCGGTGATCGAGCAATGGGTGTCCCTGCTTAATCCGAAGATCATCCTGGAGTATATCAGTGTCCCGCGCGTGCTGTTCTGGGCTTTGATGCTGACGCTGGTCTGGCCATTCATCCATGTGCGCTGGCGGCGCCGGAAGATCGCTGTTGCCGCCGCAACCGAAGTCGCAGAACCGGAGCCCCTCGCGCCCTTCGTCTCGGCGGAGTTTTTAGGCCCCTCCACCATTCTGCGATCGCTGATCCTGTTCAATCTGCTGTTCGCGGCGCAGTCCGGTCTCGACGGCATCTATCTCTGGGGCCATGTGGCACTGCCCGACAATTTGACCTACGCGGCCTATGCTCATCGCGGCGCCTATCCACTGATCGCGACCGCCCTGCTCGCCGCGGCCTTCGTGCTGGTCGCGATCCGACCGGGCGGGCCGGCCGAGAAATCGAAGGTGATCCGGCCGCTGGTCTATCTCTGGGTGGGACAGAACGTGCTGCTGGTCGCCTCCTCCATCCTTCGCCTCGATCTCTACGTCGACATCTACATGCTGACCTATTGGCGGATCGCGGCCTTCATCTGGATGGGGCTGGTGGCGCTCGGCCTGATCCTGATCGTTGTCCGCATCGCGCTTGACCGGTCCAGCCTGTGGCTCGTCGGCGCCAATTTGATCGCGCTCGCGATCGTGCTCTATGGCTGCTCGCTCGTGAACTTCGACGCCCTTATCGCCGACTACAATGTCGCCCACAGCCGGGAAGCATCGGGCAAAGGCGTGCAGGTCGACATCAACTATCTCCTGACGCTCGGGCCGCAAGCGCTGCCCGCCATCGACAAGGCGATCGCGCTGCGGCCGGGCGCCAGCGAGGGCTGCCTTGTGTCACGCCGCGACCGCCTTGTAGAACAGCAGCGTCAGGACCTGGCCTGGCGAAGCTGGAGCTTTCGCAACTGGCGGCTCCAGCGCAGGCTGGACGCCCAGGCGAACGATCGAGCCGGCAGCCGGTCGGCAGGATAAGAAGCGGAGAGTTTCTTGGCGCATCGCATTCTCATCGTCGACGACGAGGGCCACATCCGCGAGGTCATCCGCGTCGCGCTGAGGAAGGCCGGCATGGACGTGATCGAGGCGCGCGACGGCAAGGAGGCGCTCAGCCGCTTTGCCGCCGACAGGCCCGATCTGATCGTGCTCGACATCGGCATGCCCGAGTTCGACGGTCTCGACGTCTGCCGCGAGATCCGCAAGAGGTCCGACGTGCCGATCCTGTTCCTGTCGGCGCGCGACGAGGAGATCGATCGCATCCTCGGCCTCGAGATCGGCGGCGACGACTACGTGACCAAGCCGTTCAGCCCGCGCGAGCTGGTGGCGCGGGTCAATGTCATCCTGCGCCGCCTCAGTGCGCGCAATGGCGAGGCCAAGGCCGGGCCGGCCGCGCTAACGCAAGGCAATCTCCTGATCGATCCCGAGCAGCACCTGGCGTCCTTTGCCGGCACGCCGCTGAAGCTGACTGCGATCGAGTTCGGCATCCTGCGCGCATTCCTGACCCGGCCGACGTCGGTGTTCAATCGCGAGCAGCTGATGCGGGCCGCCTATCAGCTCAACATCCAGGTCTCCGACCGCACCATCGACAGCCATATCCGCAACATCCGCGCCAAGCTCGCGGCGCTCGCCTGCGACAACGTCATCGAGACCATTCACGGCGTCGGCTTCAAGCTCGGCCGCTGCGAGAAAGAGGCATGAGCACGGCGCCAGACAAATGGCGGCCGTCGCTTGGGCTCGTCATCTTCACGGTGCTCGCCACCGTCGCCATCCTGCCGCTGGTCGGCCTGTTCTTCTTCCGCCTCTACGACAACCAGCTGATCCGCCAGACCCAGGCCGAGTTGATCGCACAGAGCCGCGTGCTGGCGACGATCTATGCACAGGAAGTCGCGGCAAGGCTCGACGGCGGCCTCATGCTCGGGGCCGAGGTGCCGCCGGGCGTGCTGCCCGATCCCGGCGACCAGGTCACGCCGATCCGCCCCTCGCTTGATCTGACCGCGAACGACCTCTTGCGGCGGCGGCCCGATGCGCTGCCCGCGCTCCAGCCGGCGCAAGCAGCCTATGTCGAAATCGGCGCAAAACTGACGCCGGTCATCCGCGAGACCCAGAAGGTGACACTGGCGGGCTTTCGCATCCTCGATCCCCAAGGCGTGGTGATTGCCGGGCGGCAGGAGGTCGGGCAGTCACTCGCGCATATCGAGGAGGTCGCTGACGCCCTGCACGGGCAATACCGCGCCACCTTGCGCAACCGCGTGCCGGACAAGCCGCCGCCGCCGATCTATTCCTTCAGCCGCGGCCTCGGCGTGCACGTGTTCTCGGCGATGCCCGTGATCGTCAACAACCGTGTCGCCGGGGTGATCTACACCACGCGGACGCCGAGCAACATCTTCGACCATCTCTATCAGGAGCGGGCCAAGTTCGTGCTGGCGGGGCTCGCCGTGGTTCTCGGCACCATCGCGATCGGCCTCGTGTTCTCACGCACCATCACGCTGCCGATGCGCGAGCTGATCGATCGCGCCGTCAGAATCGGCCGCGGCGACCGCGAGGCGTTCCAACCGCTGAAGCACTACGGCACGCGCGAGTTCGCGCAGCTCTCGCACAGCTTCCTCGGCATGGCCGAGCAGCTGGCACGGCGCTCCGACTACATCGCGACGTTCTCGGCCCACCTGACCCACGAGCTGAAATCGCCGCTGACCTCGATCAAGGGCGCGGCCGAGCTGTTGCAGGATTCACTTCAAGGCAGGGCCGAGGGCCTGACGCCGGCCGAGCAGAAGACGTTTATCGCCAACATCCTGTCCGACACCCAGCGCCTCGAGGCGATGGCGCAGCGGTTGCGCGAGCTCGCCCGCGCCGAGAGCCTGCCGCAGAACGAGCGCACCGAGCTTGCGCCCGTGATCGCCGATCTCAGGACCAGGTTTCCGGCAAGCTCGATCGAGGCCAGCGGCAGCCTCGACCGGACGATCGGCATGTCCTCGGAGAAGGCGCTGATCGTGCTGTCGCATCTCGCCGACAACGCGATGCGGCACAAGGCGCAGACGATCAGGCTTGAGGCGGCGGACGAACGTACGACCCTGCGGCTGACCGTGAGCAATGACGGCGAGGCGATCTCGGCCCCGAACCGCGACAGGATCTTTGACGCGTTCTTCACCACCCGCCGCGACCAGGGCGGCACCGGGATGGGACTGGCGATCGCGCGTGCGGTGATGGCGAGCCATGGCGGCTCGATCAGGCTGAAGCCGACCGACGAGGGTGCGACCTTCGAGCTCCAATTCTCTCTGGCCTAGATCGCGAACACCCAGGCGGCAACGATGGCGCCGATGGTGACGAGACCAGCAATGGTCCAGCCGGCGGCGTATTCCAGCTCAGGATGACCGGTCGCCCGCATGATCTCAACCGGATCGGCGGTATGCTTCTCTGCCATGACAGCCTCGCACGTTTCTTCCCGCGTCATCTGTAAGTCGCACCAGCCGCGATTAGGTTCCATCACGGTAATGCGAGGAGCACAGCATCCCGCCGGTCGAGGCGACCCGCTGCTCCCTCACCTTCCGGACGATGAAGCGGGCCTGACGGGTCATCCAAAACAAAAACTGCGAAAACAACCCCATGCACAGTAGAAGGCCGTTTCCGGCTCGAGGCTGGGCGGCGCCGGACAACGGCCTGACCGATCGAGACAAAACGGTCGCTCCGCGCAATCCCCTGGGGCCGTGCGACCTTGTGTTCCAAATGCGGCTGCATACGAGGAGAGCGCCGTTCGCGCCAGACGCGTGCCGGCCAAAGGTGCCGCGAATTCGCCTCAAGGCCAGCTGACTAATGAGGCGAATTGAAAAGACAGGCCAGATCAGCGAGCCAATATGAGCCCCGCAAGGCCGGCATCACCATGAAGAATTATCTGACATTTTTCCTGCTTCTGACCATGACCACGGCCTCCGCGCACGGACCTGTGCCGGGCCGGCTCTCGCCGCCGTCCGATCTCGTGCAGGCGGGCCTCACCGATTCCGACACTACCTTCGGCGGCACCGCCCGGCTGTGCGAGCAGGTCACCTTCTCGCGCGGCCTGCGCTATGGCGAGAGCGAGGCCAATGTGCTCGATGTCGCGGCCAGCGCCACCAAGGCGGACACACCGCGGCCGGTGCTGCTGTTCGTGGCGGGCGACACCTTCACCGGCGACCGCGCCGCGCCGGAGCTGGCCCGCCAGATCCAGGACCAGGCCATGTGCTTTGCCGCGCGCAACGGCATGATCGGGGTCCGCGTCAACTATCGCCTGGCGCCGTCGGCGACCTGGCCGGCCGGCGCGTCCGATGTGGCGGCGGCGCTGTCCTGGGTCCACGGCAATATCGACCTCTTCAACGGCGATGCCCGCGAAATCGTCGCGGTCGGCTACGGCGCCGGCGCCTTCCATGTCGCCACCCTGCTGGCGCATCCCGAGCTGCAGACCGACGGCGCCGACGTCGCCGGCGTCGTGCTGGTGTCCGGGATCTACCGCGTCGGCAAGGACGCCAGCGACAGCGAGAAGGCCTATCTCGGCCTAGATGCCGTCCAGTACGACAAGCGATCAGTCTTCCCCGGCATCCTCAATGTCGACGTGCCGATCGTGCTGGCCTGGGCCGCGGACGATTCCGTCGGCCTCGTGGCGCAGGGCGAGACCCTGAAGAGGACGCTCTGCGGCGCCGGCCATTGCCCACGCAGCGCATTGCTGCGCAGCCGCGACGGCATCGCGAGCGCCTTCGGCCTCGACGGCTCCGGCGACAGTCTTGCGGAGCCGACGCTGCTGCTGGTGCATCAGTTGGAAGCGCGGGGGCTGCCGTAGCGGCGTGTCAACACGCCTGCCATTTCGTTCGGCCCTGCGCCACGTTGAAGCGGAGCCGCCGAAGCCACACGATTGACAAATGCTCGACCTACACCAACCCGCCTCGCTGCGGACTGAGCCGACCTCGTTGGGGCCAACGACAAGGTGTCGAGCATGCGCGTCACCGGCAGACTGCTGTTCGTTCTGATCGTTGCTTTGGCCTCGCTTGGGGCGATGTCACTGCAACACGCCGAGCAACCCGCAACCGACAAGGAAATCCGCATCGGCAATGTCATGCCGTATTCGGGACCGCTGTCGGAGTTCGGTGCCATCGGCCAGGCTGAGGCCGCCTATTTCGACATGGTCAACGCGCGTGGCGGCATCAACGGCCGCAAGATCCGCTTTATCACCCGCGACGACAATTCCGACCCAGCGACTGCGATGGAGCTGACGCGCAATCTGGTCGAGAGCGAGGACGTCCACCTGATGTTCGGCTCGTTCGGCACGCCCGGCAATCTCGCCACGCGCCGGTATCTGAACGAGAAGAAGATCCCGCAGCTGTTCGTCGCCTCCGGCGACGAGGAGCTGAGCCAGCCGAGCGCGTTTCCCTGGACCATGGGCTGGCAGCCGTCGTTCAGGTCGGAAGGGCGCATCTACGCCAACTACATCCAGGCCTATTATCCCAGAAAGAAGATTGTGGTGCTCTGGCAGAACGACCAGTTCGGGCGCATGCTCTACAAGGGCATCCAGGAAGGCCTTGGCGATCTCAACCGTCACGTCCTCGTCGACATCGCCTTCGACCTTGCCGACGAGCATCTCGAGGGGCACGTCTCGATCCTCAAGCGCGCCGGCGCCGACATCTTCGTCTTTCTCGGCGTTCCGTCGACCGCGTCCAAGGTGATCAAGCTGGCTGCGTCCCTCCATTGGCACCCGGTCTTCATCGTCAACGATGCCTCCGCCTCGATCGCCAATGCGATGGCGCCCGCGGGCCTCGAGAACTCGGCGGGCGTGATCTCGGCGGCCTTTCTGAAGGATCCGAGCGATCCCGCCTGGAAGGACGATTCCGCCATGAAGGACTGGTTCGCCTTCATGGACAAATACCATCAGGTCGAAAGCACCAACAACAGCGCCGCGCTCTATGGCTACGCCGCGGCCGAGGCGCTGACGCAGGTGCTGAAGCAATGCGGCGATGATTTCTCGCGCGACAACATCATGCGTCAGGCGGCGTCACTCAGAGACCATCATCCGTCCGTGGCGCTGCCCAACGTCAGGATGAACACCTCCCCCAGCAACTATCTGCCGATCAGGCAGATGCGGCTCGTCCAGTTCGACGGCCGTTCGTGGCAGCCGTTCGGCGAGGTGATCGAGACAGCGTTCACGGAAGGTGCGGCGCGGTGAAGTGAATTAGGCAGGCTTGAGCCTCGCGAGAGGTCGGCGCTTACCCTCCCCTGGAGGGGGAGGGTCGACTCACATTGAGCGCAGCGAAATGTGAGTCGGGGTGGGGTGACGGTCTCTCCGTATCGAACGCTGCCCGTGTTGAGAGATCACCCCACCCCGCTCGCGCTGCGCGCGATCGACCCTCCCCCTCCAGGGGAGGGTGAGAGACGGCGTTTCGCGGCAAACTCATGCCGCCGGGGCTCGGCGATGGATTGCAGGCGCGCGGCGAAGTTCGCCTCCGCACCGATGATGGTGTGGTCCATGCGGTCGGTGCCGCCGAAGTAGTGGTCAGGCGCCTTTTCGTTTCATCACGGATGTTTAAGATCGGCCCGTCCATCCGCTCCGCCGGGAGATCCCATGACCGAAGCCATCCGCATCAAGCGCTTCCACGCGCGCCCCGTGATCGTGCCGATGAACCTGCCGCTCCAGACCTCGACCGGCGCGGTCGCCAAAGCGCCGCTGGTGCTGATCGACTGCGAGACCGACCAGGGCGCGGTGGGCCATGCCTATCTGTTCTCGATCACGCCGTCTGCCTTGAAACCGCTGACGGCGATGGTCGCGGAAATGTCGGACTTGCTCGCCGGCGACGAGCTGCTGCCGCTCGAGATCGAACGCAAGCTGGCCCAGCGCTTCACCCTGCTGGGCCTCGCCGGGCTGCAACGGCTGGCGCAATCCGGCATCGACATGGCGGCCTGGGACGCGCTGGCCCGCACACGCGGCCTGCCGCTCGCCCGCCTGCTTGGCGGCGCGCCGAAGCCGGTGCGCGCCTACAATTCGAAAGGGCTCGGCATTATGCCGGCCGGCGCCGCTGTCGAGGAAGCCCACAAGCTGCTGGCCGAAGGATTTCAGGCCGCCAAAATCCGCATCGGCCGGCCCGATGCGCGCGAGGACCTCGCGGTGGTGCGCGCGGTGCGCAAGGCCGTCGGCGACCAGGTGACGCTGATGTGCGACTACAACCAGGCACTGACGGTGACCGAGGCCGTCCGCCGCGGTGAGATGCTCGACGACGAGGGCCTCGCCTGGATCGAGGAGCCGATCCGCCATGACGATTATGCCGGTTGCGCCCGCATTGCCGATGCGCTGCGCACGCCGGTCCAGATCGGGGAGAATTTTGACAGCGCTTTTGCGATGCAGTCCGCGCTCTCGGCGGAAGCCTGCGATTACGTGATGCCCGACGTCCAGCGCATCGGCGGCGTTACCGGCTGGCTCCGCGCCGCCGCGCTGGCGCATGCCTCCGGCATCGAGATGTCGACGCATCTGTTCTCGGAAGTGAGCGCGCATTTGCTCTGCGTGACGCCGACGGCGCATTGGCTGGAATATGTCGACTGGGCCGACGCTGTGCTGGCAGCGCGGCTCAAGATCAAGGACGGCTTCGCGCTGCCGAGCGAGGAGCCTGGCAACGGGATCGCCTGGGACGAGGCGGCGGTGAAGAAGTATCTGGTGGAGTGATGACGGGTCCCGCCATCCTGAGGTGCGAGTGGCGCGATGCAAAAGCATCGCGCCGGGAGCCTCGAAGGGTGCACGGCCCGGATGCAATCGGGCCGTCGCCCTTCGAGGGCCGCTGAAGAAGCGGCCACCTCCAGCGACAACGGCTTCGCCGTTGCGCGGGGGTGACGGATTTCCCATATCGCCGTTCCGGGCACACGATCTCCCTCCCTCGTTGCGAAAGCGTGCGACACGGACTAACGATCCCCCATGACCACCTGGCGCCCGCATCCCCACATCCGCGTCGTCGCAATCGGCCTGCACTGGCGGGACGGGCGCCTGCTCGCTGCCGAGGTTCGTGACGATGCCGGTCGGATCAAGGGCGTGCGTCCGCTCGGCGGCGAGATCGAGTTCGGCGAGAGCTGGCGCGCCGCCCTGGTGCGGGAATTCAACGAAGAGCTCGGCATCGACGTCATCCTCAAGGGCGAGCCCTTGATGCTGGAGAATATCTTCGTGCACGAGGGAGCAACCGGGCACGAGGTGATATTCATCTCCGAAGTTGAGTTTCCGGAGCCTGCGTTCCGCGATCAGGACCATATCGACTTCAGGGAGGACAACGGGGCCGAGATCGTGGCCCGCTGGTTCGACCTCGCCGATCTCGACGTGGACGGCGGCCCGAGCCTCTATCCGACCGGCCTGAAGGACGTGCTGCGCGGGAACAAGACGAATTGAAGCGATGCTGCCTCGCATAACCTCGACGGCGACGGTTGGCTAATTCTCGGCCGGGTAGGCCAGGCGGCCGCCAGCCACGACCCGCGCCGCCGGATTCATTTCAGCCTGTTTGACCTGCCCGGGCCCGAGAATGTGAAACACCGTCTCGCCGGCGGCGAGCAGATAATCCGTGATGATCCGCCGGTGGCATCGCCACCACAACGTCTCCGCGCACATGATGGCGCAGCGCTGCGTCTGCCCGAGGTCGCGCAAATGCGCGAGACCCTCGCGAAAGGCCGGGCTCATGGCGTGGTCGGCGTAATTGTGAAAGCTGCCGTTCTGCCAGAACGCATTGGTCTCGCGCGGCACTTCGCGTTTGCGGCTGCGCAGGCCACCGAGCGAGGCCATGTGCTCGTAGCCGATCGAAACGGCCGCGAGCGATTGCGGCAGGGTCTCGCGATTGTACTGCGGGTTGGTGCGCGAGCGCGGCACGGTGCGGACGTCGGCGACGAAGGTAACCGAGCTGCCTTGCAACAATTCGACGAATTCCTCGATCGAATGTGTGGCATGGCCGATGGTGAAGAACGGATGAGCCATGATGAGCTCATCGACTCCCCTTGTGCCGCTCAGCTTCGCAGCAACCGCAACGCCCGGCCCTTGTGCAGGGCGACGTGGTCGGTCTTGTCGCTCTTGATCTCGTATTGCGGATCGTCCGGCGTGGCGTGGTGAGTGTGGCCCTTGTAGTCGACGTCCTCCGTGTGGACGCGCAGGATATGGCCGCGCACGCGGCCGGCTTCGGAATTCCAGCTGACGTGGTCGCCGCGCTTGAAGGATTTTGTGGAGGGCTTCGGCATGACGGAACAATGCCGAGGGACTTGGGCGTGTTCCAGGATAACGAACTAGACGCACCAGTCCGTCTTCGCTCTGCGAGCTACGCCGGACACGCTTCGCATTCAAGACGGGTGGCTTGCCGAGCGGAAGCTCGCGGCGGCAGCCCGCCTGCGCCTTTTGGGCTGCGGCGTGGCATCCTTCTCTCGCTTTGCGAGCGAAGGATGGTGGGCACGACAGGGATCGAACCTGTGACCCCTACCATGTCAACGCGTGTGCCCTATGCTGAGCCTAGTGCCCTTGACCGAAAAACCCCAACCTTCAACTGGTTAGACCAAATCTATTGCGATTGCGGTGGGCAAGCAAGTCTTTGCCCCAGCCCATGTGGGACCAATTTGGCACCGGGGATCAATGCGAGCTGTGGATCACTCATTACGAATAGCGCAGCTTGCGGTGGAGATGAGGTATGTTGCAACTAATCACCCCATGCCGCTGGACGCCCTGTCTGCCGAAGGTACACCATGAACGCAATTTCGCCGCCAACAGAAACAGAGCAGAAGGGTCAGATCGCAAAGCCGAAGCTCTCGATAGCATCAGCTACATTCTCCAACGGGGACGTTCTTACCTTCGAAGAAGACGAAATAGTCGTCTTTGTCGGGCCGAACAATGCTGGCAAGAGTGCAGCGCTTCGCGAGTTAGAACAGTTCGTTTCAAGGAATGTACCGCAGAAAGTCATAACCGCAGTTGAGCTTCGTCGCCTTGGCACTCAAACCGAGCTGCGAGATTACCTTGTCAGAAATGCCATGACCATGGGTCCAACGGGTCAGCATAGCTACGCTGGTATGGGCTACAACATTCATCACAGCCATCTGAGCTATTTTGATCAACCTCATGACCGACACCCGGTAGCAAGTTTCTTTTGCAAACGGCTTGGCACAGAGGATAGGCTTTCCGGGGCAAACCCTGCGAACGCTATCGCGCTCTTTTCAGAACCGCCGTCTCATCCCATCCATCAGCTGTTGATGGACAACGTTCTCGCAAAAAAAATCAGCGAGCTATTTACACGCCTTTGGAATGGACTTAATGCCGTTTCGAGCGGGGGGTGGATCGTTTCCACTGTACGTCGGAGAGAGGCCGCTTCTTGCTTCTGGAGAAGACGAGCTTTCACGCACTTTCATCGAGAGGCTACGAACTCAGGCCGTTCCGTTACAAGAGCAAGGCGACGGTATGCGCAGCTTCGCGTCCGTATTGCTGTATGTGCTGGCGTCGGACCATCATTCGATCCAGTTCCTGGATGAGCCAGAGGCCTTCTTGCACCCCCCGCAAGCTCGACTCGTAGGCGAATTTATCGCGGCGAAGCGTACATCGAAGTCCCAGCTCTTCATCGCTACGCACAGCACTGACATCTTGGATGGGCTAATTTCAGGCGGAGCGGAAAAGGTGCGCATCATTCGCATTCAGCGCGATGGCGCCGTCAACCGCGTCAAGGAATTGAGCAAGTCGAAGACAGCATCGATAGTCAATGACACGTTGGCCCGGTACTCCCGTGTCTTTGATGGCATTTTTTATCAGCACGTCGTGATCTGCGAGGCAGACGCAGACTGCCTATTCTATAGTTCCATTCTCAACACGAAGGCGATTTCTGGAGATCGCCGCGCAGACGTGCTGTTTATCCACACGGCTGGAAAGCATCGAATGGCACAGCTTGCGGAGACGCTGCGTCAGCTTGACGTGCCCGTTTCGGTTATCGCCGACGTTGATCTGTTTAAGGAAGAGAACACCTGCAAGCAGCTATTCGAAACGATGGGCGGGGATTGGTCAGACGCCAGCAGCAATTTCAAGGCGCTCAAGACGGCCATTGAACAACGGCGTCCGCCCATGAATGCCGAACAGGTCGCGGGTCTACTACGCGAAAAGCTCAATGACGTAGGGGGCACAGGTGAGTTCCCCAAGAGCAAAGAAAGAGAAATTAAGGCTGTCTTTAAAGGAATTTCTCCATGGGACGATGTGAAACGAGCTGGTCGATCTGCCGTACCTGCTGGACAGGCGATCAAGCACTATGATGACCTACTCGCCAAAATGGCCGCAGTCGGGCTTTGGATCGTCCCTGTCGGCGAAATAGAAGGATTCTGCCGAAGCATAGAAGGCGGCCATGGGCCCGGCTTTGTCGCCAAAGTGCTAGAGGAGAGAAATTTGGAGACAGACCCAGAGCTGAAAGAAGCTAGAGAATTTGTCTCTCATATTTGGGCCAGAGCCCGTTCGAGTGATCCTACCCAGCGAGCCGAGAGTAAATTTAGCAAGGAAGCCGCTTCGGCATAACGGCGGCTTTTCCGATGCGCTGGCAACTCCAGATTCTTTAGCAAAAATGTGAAAGGGCTTCCGGGTGATCGCGGGGCGATCAACCCCCCTCGGCCCCCATTGAGATAATGGGTGTCGAGCGGCTTGCGCCAGAGTTGCCCATCCCATGGCAGCTTCGTCGGAGTCCCTCCTCTTCCAAGGAGCTTGTCAACTGTTCGTTTTATGATCATTATCCGAACAGTCATTTTCATGGAGGCGCAGCAAACTATGGCGAAATCGCATCTCAAGCTCGTCACGCCAGCCACCGAAAAACGAACAGTCACCCCGAAGCGTCGCCCCAACGCCGACCTGCGCAGCCGCGAACACCTGACCGAGACGGAAGTGGACAAGGTCGTTCAGGCCGCAAAGACCAACCGTTGGGGCCATCGCGATAGCACCATGATCCTTGTGGCTTGGCGGCACGGGTTGCGGGTGTCCGAACTTGTGGACCTGCGCTGGGATCAGATCGACTTCGCCAGCGCCACCCTGCACGTTCGCAGGGTGAAGCAGGGCACACCAAGCACCCATCCCATCATGGGCGATGAGCTACGGGCCTTGCGTCGCTTGCAGCGGGAGCAGGAGCCGAAGTCGCCGTTCGTGTTCACTAGCGAGCGGGCAGGCCCGTTCACCACTGCCGGATTTGCTCGCATGATGGAGCGGGCTGGGGTGGAGGCTGGAATGCCGTTCAAGGTCCACCCGCATATGCTGCGCCACGCCTGCGGTTTCGCGCTGGCCAACAAGGGACACGATACGCGAGCCTTGCAAGCCTATCTTGGCCACAAGAACATTCAGCACACGGTCAGGTACACGGAGCTGTCGCCCAATCGGTTCAAAGATTTTTGGAGAAGCTAAGGCGCTCGCAAGGGCTTGGCGCGACCGCGATTGCGAAGCAGCTTGGGTGTTCACGGGGCGCGATCTACAAGGCGATGAGCGCTTCGTAGTCAGTGCCGATGCAGAGGGTCTGCTTCGCGTTCAAGTGCGGACGCCGCTTGAGTGCGAGATGGTGTTCTGCAAAGGGCCAGAAGCGGAAATCGCACCTCAATAGTATCTGCAAGCGAGATCATAGCGCCGGACGGTGGGTGTTGGGTTCATCACAGCAACCCGAGTAAGATCACCGACCTTTCCCACGAAGTGCCCGCAGGGCCGAACGATGATCTCGACCACTGGCGGCACCCTGTTCGTCTCCCCATCCTCAATTTGCACCTGGACAACATCATTCGAGCATTCTCTCGACACGCTGACCACGCGTCCCGAAAAGATCGTGGCGCCCGACCTTGGCTTATCGCATGTCGTAAGTCGGTATACTGCGCGGCAAGAAATTGGAACGCATTCCTTGTCTTGGGCAAAAGCAGCGGTCGGTTGAACAACAGCGATCAGCGCAAGGAAGTGTGTGAACGACACAAGTCTAGGCATTCTGGCTTTCGGCTGGTTTGCGGGATCGTGCTTTGCTCCGAACGTAAGCCATGGAGGCCGAAAAGGGCAATCGACGGCTATGGGTCAAAAGCAGCGGTCACGGCTAGGGCGGCGCGGCTTCCGGTCTGCCACCGATAGCCGACATCGCAACAGAGTCAAACTTATCCGGCTAAGGGCCACAACCCGACTCTCTCCCAGTATAGTAGAGGCTGCTGAAATGGAGAGAACATGAGCGTGCCAGAAATCATTCGACGAGCCATCGAGATCGGTCAACGTGACGGTAAGATTACGTTCGATGAGCTGAATGAGCTGTGTGACAGCCGAGTACTCGACCCCGACCGGATTATGAGCGCCCTTAGCGAAGCAGGAATTTGGGTCGAGGGAGACTGAGGTCTGAACTGGGTCAACACGCGACACCATCCGAACTGACTGGACAGGACCGCAGCATCTCCAAGAGCGGACATCTTGCTGAACACGACCCGCCTGTAACTTGTCGGGTCACGGCCAACGTTACGTTCGAGGCGTCGGCTGCGGTGCTGGGACTGAGCAGGTGATGTCGCGGGCTGCTGCGACGAATGTCGCGGGAGGCTGCTGCTGCGGCGCTGTGACCGGATGCTGATCGCCGCCACCATGCGGGACACACGTCCCCACCACGAGGCGCAGGCAAAGTTCCAGTCGGCAACCCCCACGGGCTCTCTGGGGATGGCGGTCAGGAATAGCGGTGCCTCTCATTGAAGCGTGAGGATAGTTACGTTCCTGCGACCCTTCCACCAGCGAGACCTATCCACTAGTGGATAGATTATGCAATAATGTCAACGACTTACCCTAAGTTGCGCCATAATTCCGCCTTGGGCGGGATAGAGAAGCCATCTCGCTCCGACTTGCGCGATTCGTGCACGTCTTTTCGGAACAGCCTGATCCAACAGTTCGCGTCTGTCTGTTGGGGTATGGCCGCACATCTCAGGGCAACTAACAGGTCCACTATGAAACCACGCTGCCGTGTGAACGGCTGCGCGAACGCTCGCGCCGGTCACTCACTCCTGTGTTCCAAGCATAGGTCCCGCAAACGCCGTCACGGTCACGAAGAACAGCGGACTATCAGCAAGTCCGACCTGAAACCGTTCATCGAGAAGGTTCAGGCGAGGATCGCCAAACAGCCCGATGCCAAGCTCTGGTCCATCTGTGATCAGCGGTGGGACATCGTGACGAACAACTGGCGAGCAGAGCTACCCAAGACGATCTATCGCTACGTGCGAGCGGGAATGAAGGAACTGGTTCGGCTGGCCGACAGCGTGTCAGGTCGCGAGGTCGCTGTCACTGTCATCGCGATGTACCTGCTCCAGGATTATGACCCTCGCCTGTTCAAGGACGAAACGGCCTTCCGCACCCAACTGGTCAGAAGGGTGCGAACCCTCTCCAACACCAGCTTCTCCCACTGGAGCGGGGCCAGCGATGGTCGCGAGCGGCGAGCCATGAAGGAGTTGGAGCCGAGAACCGCCGAGTATTTGAGTGGGCTGCTGGTGGAACTGTTCGGCCCTGCTGGAGTGCGGATCGCCAAACTTGAACGGCGTGAGGAGGAGGACCAGCGCAAGGAGCGGCTGGCCTACTACGCGGCGCTTGGGGAAGTGCAGTGAGATGCGTGGCTCCCACAGGGAGAACTCCTAAACCCCCTCAACATGCTGATTTTCTTTAGCAGGTGAGGAGTTTTCGGGCTCGTCCAAGTCCCATCCGACACCCCCATTCATCACCCTCACCAGTCTGGCTTCCTGCCCGCTGGTTCCGAGAGAGCCGATGCTGACACAGTTAGAGAACGCATACGAAGCAGCCATTCAGGAGCAGGCGAGGCTACGCAATCGCGAGATCACGGCATTCGACAGTAAAGTCTCACAGTCAATCTTCACGGCTGGTCTCTTGGCAATCGAGGACAGTGAACGCGGCGTCGCTCAGTACAGGGTCGTGTCGGCCCCGACAGGCAGCGGCAAGTCCAGTTATACGCAGGCTTTTGCCAAGGCCTTCATCGAAGTTCACCCCGAAGGCTCCGTTCTCTTCCTTGTCGAGACAATCCAGCAGGCGGAGGACATGTTCCGAGAGATGTCAGCCCTCCTCGGCAACGCGAACGTCGCTATCTGGACCAGCGCCCATGACAGCCGCGCCTCGCGGGACAACATCGAGCATCAACACGGGTTTGTCCCCGAACACCGTTTCTCGGTCGATGACCTTGCCAACTACCCTGCCATCGTTGCCACCCACAGGTTTTACATGGGGTCGCGGGCTGACAAGGCGACAGAGTATCGCGGCAAGCCTCGCAGGCTGACGTTCGTCGATGAAAAGGCCGCTGACGTTACCATCTTCGACGTGGACACCGGGCTTATCAAATCAGTCCGAGACAAGCTCGCGGAGAAGCACTCGTCGAACTTGGAACACGTTCCTCAACTGACCAAGCTTCATAACCATCTTGAGGCCGTTTGGCAGACCGCATCCGGCAAGGCTTCATTCGATGAGATACTGCAAGCCGGTAGAATCGATTTGAGTTGGTTCAACTCCGAACAGGCGAACGATTACATTGCGTCATCTGACGACCAGGTGAAGCATGTCTTTGGCTTTGGACGAGCGCTGGCAAAAGGCTTCGCCTTCTTATCCCGCTACGACGAGTACGGAAAGGGAGCAAGGTTCGTCGGCTACGAGATGAACATGCCGCTGAGACCGGGGACAATACTGCTCGATGCTACGGCAGACATCGACGGGGTCTCACTTCTTGTCAACAATCGAAAACCCGTGCCGGTACCGCAGGTTGATTTCAGCAAACTTACGATCACGCACATCGAGCCGGACTTACCCAAAGGACACACCGTCAGTGAGATTATCAAACAAGCAAAACTGGCGAAACCGTATGCCCGGTGGATCATGGAAACCATCAGACAGAACAGTCAGCTCGGTGAGGGGGTGCTGGCCGTAGTCCACAAAGGGCTATTGGATCACGAATACCTCCCGAATGATCACCGGGAATTCTCCAATCCCTTCGATCTCGACGGGCGAAACGTGTGCTTCATCCATTGGGGGTCGGGAATAGGATCGAACCGCTGGAAAGACGCGACCGCTGTATTCCTGTTCGGTGAATTCCACGTCCCTAAACGAGCGATGGTCGGCACCAGTTTGGGGCTGAGGGAGGAACAGGCGACAGCGTCTGCCCTCGCTCCCTTTCAAACGCCTAACCCGAGAAGCAGCCAACTACGTTGGATACGCGAAGGTCATCTTTGTCGGCATATGAAGCAGCTCGCGATGCGGGGCAACGCGAGAAACATTGACGGCAATGGCGTCTGCGGCGAGCAGCGCCTTTACGTTACGGCAGAGTTTGACCGGCTGATACAACACAAGGACCGGACGTTCCCCGGTGCCAAGCTGGTCAGCCAAAGCAAACCGGGGACAAAAAGGGATGGAGGCGCAAAGGGATTGATGTCGCTCCTCTACAGCACGGATGCGCAGGAAATCACGACCATCGAGCTTGAGCGGCTGACGGGCATCTCGTTCCAGAAGAACAAGAGCCGTTATCTCTCAAACCCTCTCATACGGAAGGCGATGAAGGACACTGGCTTCACGTTCGTGGTCGGGAAGGGCCGGGGCAATCCAGGGCGGTTTGTCCGCAACGATTCATTGGCAGCATGAGGAGCTTGGTCCACTCAGTAGCTAGACGGCACCCTCTCCTCGTCCAACGCTGCGATTTTTTCGAGCCTATGCCTGCCCCTGCTCGTCCAGTTTCGTCTTGATCTTCGACCGCATCGCATGGCCGTAACGCAGCAACATCCTCGCGTCCTTGTGCCCGCTCTGGCTGGCGACTTCTGGCAGGGTGAGGCCCATTTCAAAGAACCGGCTGATGGCCTCATGCCTCAGGTCATGAAAGCGCAGGTCCTGACCGTCGAGACCCGCTCGCGTCCTGATCCGACGCCATGCACACTTTGCGGCTTCCTTTGAGATGGGAAACAGGCGTCCATCCTGACTTGCTTGTTCCATCAACTTGGCGAGAATGATGACGGCAGCCTGCGTGAGAACGATGGTACGAGCTTTGTTGTTCTTACCCGGTGGCACGTACAGCTCCCGCCTATTGGTGCTGACATGCTTGACGACGATACGCAGTATCTCGCTCCGACGCATGCCGGTGTCCTTGCCGAGCCTCATCATCGGCTCGATCAGCGGGTTGCGAGCAGCCCCCACAGCTTCAATCAGGCGGCCCCATTCATCGTCATCGATCCGGCGCTCACGTTCGTCATCCTCATTCTTGAGGTTCAGCGCGGCGACCGGGTTACTCGGCATCGGAACCTCCCATTCCTTGCGAGCGATATTGAACATATTCTGTACAGGGTTGAGCTGTCGCCGAAGTGTGTTGTTCTTGACCACCTTTAATCGCTCATCGCGATACCGCGCGAAGTCTGCCGTCGTTAGGTCGCAAAGCCGCTTCTTGCAAATTGGGTGACGAAGAAAAGCATCGAGGATCGTGGTCTCCATTTCCGCGCCCTTCTTGCGGACCGTAACCTCGTCCCTGTACCGCGTGACCAAATCAGCCAAGGTGATTTGTGCAAGCTTCTTGATGTCGGGAGGCAGCTCTCGCCGCTCTGCTTTCGCCTCTGTCTGCCGCGCCCATGTTTGGGCGTCTTGTTTGACGGTGAAGGTTTTGGTCAGGGCCACGCCGTCGCGGCGAACACGCACCTGCCATTTGCCTCTGCGCTTGCGGATGGTTGCCATCCAAACGTCTCCTGCTGAGTGGGACCAATTTGGGACCAGCAGAGACGTCGAGGATTTTCGGAGGACCGGACGAAACGACGGAAATCTACGTTAGATCAAGTCTTTACGTAGATGGTGGGCACGACAGGGATCGAACCTGTGACCCCTACCATGTCAAGGTAGTGCTCTCCCGCTGAGCTACGTGCCCTAGAGGTCATTTTCATCGGTGGGGTCCCTATAACGGCTCAGGGGAGCCGGCGCAAGGACGGAAGGGGCCGATTTAGGCCGCCAGCATCTTGTTCACTTCACTGACCAATTCGCGCAGGTGCACGGGCTTGGACAGCACCTTGGCGTTCTTGGGGGCGTCCGAATCCGAGTTCAGGGCGACCGCGGCGAAGCCGGTGATGAACATGATCTTGATATCAGGGTCGAGTTCCGAGGCCCGCCGGGCGAGCTCGATGCCGTCCATCTCCGGCATCACGATGTCGGTGAGCAGCATCTCGAACGGCTCTTCCCGCAGCCGCTGATAGGCGGCCATGCCATTGTCGTGGGACGAGACCTGAAAACCGGCGTTTTCCAGCGCCTTGACCAGGAAACGGCGCATGTCGTTGTCGTCTTCGGCGAGCAGGATCTTTGGCATGGCAGGAAACGTCGAATCCCCAGAGGATATCAGCAGAGGTCACTAAGCCCGACAGAGGGTAAATTTGGGGTGAAAATCTTAACCTTGGGCCGGCTGCGCTGCCGGCTCTTTGTGAACCGGAATGGGCTCCGAATCAATCGAGCCGGATCGACTGATCCCCGCCGCGGTACCTGCACGGTTAAGACATGTTCCAGCGTCCTTCACATCTTTTCGCTTGGCAGAATGGTTGCGATTCCGGACAATGACGACACATAAGAGCCGCTCGATCGGCCGAATCAATGCGATCTGGTCCCTGCCAGATCCCGGCGCGAAGGGACGAAGCCTGAGAAGATGACCCGGTTTGACGGCGACATGTCGCCAGCCTTCGAGATCTTCGAGCCCGCCGAATGGCGCGCGCCTGTCATCTTCAACTCGCCCCATTCCGGCTCGACCTATCCGGACGAATTCCTGGCGGCGTCGCGGATCGACCTGCCGACGTTGCGGCGCTCGGAAGACTCGTTCATGGACGAGCTGATCGGCCATTTGAGCGAGCGCGGCTTTCCCACGGTGCGGGTCAACTTTCCCCGCTCCTATGTCGACGTCAACCGCGAGCCCTATGAGCTCGACCCCCGCATGTTCAGCGGCCGGCTGCCGAGCTTTGCCAACACCCGCTCGATGCGGGTCGCCGGCGGCCTCGGCACCATTCCGCGCGTGGTCGGCGACGGCCAGGAGATCTATCGCGATCGCATCCTGGTCGACGATGCGCTGGGGCGGATCGAGACGCTCTACAAGCCCTACCATCGCGCGCTACGCCGGCTCATTAACAAGGTGCATCAGATGTTCGGCACCGTGGTGCTGGTCGACTGCCACTCGATGCCCTCGGTCGGCGTCAGCAGAGACGAACCGCGCCGGCCCGACATCGTGATCGGCGACCGCTACGGCACGAGCTGTACGCCGCTGCTTCCCGATCGCGTCGAGGAAACCTTGTCAGGCCTCGGCTATTCGATCGGCCGTAACAAGCCCTATGCCGGCGGTTTCATCACCGAACACTACGGCAATCCCGCAAGCGGCCTGCACGCGGTGCAGCTCGAGCTCAATCGCGCGATCTACATGGACGAGCGGCGGCGCGAGCGGAGTGCACGCTTTGTGCAAGTGGCCTCCGACTTCGGCATTCTCGCCGACGTGCTGGCAACCACGATTCCGTTCACCGATCTCGGCCCGTTCCAGGCCGCGGCGGAATAGGCTCCGCTCTTCTTTCGATCATGTTGTTGCGATTGACGCGAATGCGTCTTCGCTTCGCAAGCTTGCGCGCCTTGAAATGAAAACAGAGGCGCCAAGAAAAAAGGGCCGCTTCTGATGAAGAAGCGGCCCAAGTCTAGGGAGGAAACGCCCAAGGAGGGCAGCGGTAACGCAAAGCGCTACCGCACCGCAACAATATGCGGCCGCGCCGCACAAAGTGCAAGGGCTTTTGCGCCGATTCCCATGCAATACGCACATGGCTCAGTTGCTTTAAGAGAAACCCAGATTCAGTTTCTTTGATAAGGAATTTCAATGGGTTGATTGTCATTTGCATACGAACAAGGCAGCTTCGGAACTAAGTTTTCAACTCTGTGATCGATATTTGGCCAGCAGATGACTGACTTGGGCAGCCATTCCCGGCATCCAAAATACCAGGGTGCAAATCAAGACAGCGCTGCACGCGGGAGGCGATTTGAGCTAGGCAGAAGCGAGCTTCACACTGACTTTCGCTTTGAGGAACTCACCGTGACGGTGATCGACTTCTCCGCCTTCATCGGACGGCTAGCCACCGCCGCCGGCGAAACCATCCTGCCGTTCTTCCGCACCTCGCTGTCGATCGACGACAAGAGCAAGACCAAGGATTTCGACCCTGTGACGGAGGCCGACCGCGCCGCGGAGGCGGTGATGCGGCGGCTGATCAAGGCCAACTTCCCCCAGCACGGCATCGTCGGCGAGGAATTCGGCAACGAGCGCGAGGACGCCGACTATGTCTGGGTGCTCGACCCCATCGACGGCACCAAGTCCTTCATCGGCGGCTTTCCGATCTGGGGCACGCTGATCGCCCTGCTGCACAAGGGCACGCCGGTGTTCGGCATGATGCACCAGCCCTTCATCGGCGAGCGCTTTTCCGGCGACAATGGTTCGGCCCACTATAAAGGGCCCTCCGGCGAGCGCCGCCTCCAGGTCCGCCGCTGCGCCTCGCTGTCGGAAGCCACGACCTACACCACCAGCCCGCTGCTGATGAACGAGAGCGACCGCGCCATCTTCGGCCGCATCGAGCGGGCCGCGCGGCTGTCGCGCTATGGCGGCGACTGCTACTCCTACTGCATGCTGGCGGCCGGCCACGTCGACCTCGTGGTCGAGACCGAGCTGAAGTCCTACGACATCGCAGCGCTGATTCCGATCGTGACCGGCGCCGGCGGCGTCGTCACCACGTGGGAAGGCAAGCCGGCCCAGGGCGGCGGCCGCATCATCGCAGCCGGTGACGCCAGGGTTCACGAAGAAGCCTTGAGGCTTTTGAACCAATAACAAGCGAGCGGAGCGCTTGCATGACCATCTCACGCAGGCTGCTCGTTGAATTGCTCTTGAAATTGTTCCTGGGATTCTTTCTGCTGCTGCCGTCATTGGCATCGGCACAGAATTTTCCGGCCAAGCCGATCAAGCTGATCGTGCCGTTCCCGGCCGGCGGCCCCAACGACATCATCGCCCGGGTGATCGGCCAGCGCATGTCGGAACTCTCAGGACAGCCGGTGCTGATCGACAACCGCGGCGGCCAGGGCGGCGTGCTCGGCACGGATGCGGTTTCGAAGGCCCCGCCCGACGGCTACACCATCGCGATCTCCTCAGCCGGCGCGCTCGCGATCAGCCCGAGCATGGAGAAGGTCGCTTATGACACGCAGGCCGATCTCGCCCCGGTGACGCTGGTTGCGACCGTGCCGGAAATGCTTGTCGTCGCGAGCAACGTACCGGCAAAAGACATGGACGAACTGATTGCGCTGGCCAAAGCGCAGCCGGGAAAACTCAATTTCGCCTCCACCGGCCCCGGCAGCCTGCCGCACCTCGCCGGTGAATTGTTCAAGCTCACGGCCAAGATCGACATCGTGCACGTGCCCTATCGCGGCGCGGCGCCGGCCGTGAACGACCTGCTCGGCCACCAGGTGCAGATGGCGTTTCTCGATCTCCCCGCGCTGCTGCCGCAGGTCAAGGCCGGCGCGCTGCGGCCGATCGCGATGGGCTCGTCCGAACGCGCCCCCACCGCGCCCGAGGTGCCGACCACCGCCGAAGCGGGCTTTCCCGATCTGCGCATCGAAAACTGGTACGGCATGGTGGCGCCAAAGGGCACGCCGAAGGAGATCGTCGCGGCGGTGCATGGCCTCGCGACCAAGGCCATGGCAGATCCCGCGGTGAAGGAGAAGCTTGCCGCACAGGGCGCGACGCTGATCGGCGACGAGCCGGAGCATTTTCGCCAGTTTATCGCGGACGAGACCAGGAAGTGGGCGAAGGTGATCAAGGACGCCGGAGTGGAGACGGCGAAGTAGTCTTGCTTACCCTCCCCTGGAGGGGGAGGGTCGATCGCGCGCAGCGCGAGCGGGGTGGGGTGATCTCTCCACTCGGGCAGTGTTCGACGCGGAGAGATCTTCACCCCACCCCGTCTCACATTTCGCTTCGCTCAATGTGAGCCGACCCTCCCCCTCCAGGGGAGGGTAAGCAAGAGCTCACACCGCTTCAGCCCTGAGATGCTCCACCAGCATCTTGGCCGGCTTTGGTAGCGCCTTGAAGCTTCGCGCGCAGATCACGAGGCGACGGTTGGCCCAGGTATCACGCAGGCGAACCATGGCGAGCGGCATGGTCTTGGCGCAGCGGCGGGCGGCGGCCTCGGGCACGAGGGCTACGCCGACATCGGCCGCGACCATCTGGCAGATCGCGTCGAAATCGCGCAGACGCGCGCGGAAATGCGGGCGCATGCCGAGCCGCGCGGCGTGCTTGGAGATGTGCATCTGGAGCGCGGTGGCGCTGGTGAGCCCGACGAACTCGCAAGAGCCCGCCTCCTGGAAATCGATCTGGCGGCGGCCGGCGAACGGGCCGCGGCGCGAGGTCACCAGCGTCAGGCGATCCTCGCTGAAGGGGAAGCGTTCGATATGGTCCGGAAGCGCGTGCTCGGCGGCGAAGCCGAGATCGGCGGCACCTGCGGTGATCGCCGCCGCGATATCGGTGCTCTCGCGCTCCTCGATGTCGATGGCGACGTCGCGATGCTCACGCAGGAAGCCGGCGAGCGCCTTCGGCAGGTGCTCCGACAGGCCTGACGTGTTGGCGAGGAAATGCACGCTCGCGCGCACCCCGCTGGCAAAGCCGGCGAGATCGCCGCGCATGGCGTCGATCTGGTGGATGACCAGCCGCGCATGATCGAGCAGGCTCTCACCGGCCACGGTCAACTCGACGCCGCGGCGTCCCCGCTTGAGCAGTGCGACGCCGAGCGCGTCCTCGAGTCCCTTGATGCGCGCGCTGGCCGAGGCCAAGGCCAGATGCGACCGCTCCGCGCCGCGGGTGATGCTGCGCTGGTCGGCAACCGCGATGAAAAGCTGGAGGTCGACGAGGTCGAAGCGCATGGCAGTCTCCTCAGCCTTCGTTTGCAACGAAGGCTTTCTCCGTAACCTCCAGATTGTGCCCGATCGCCGTATCGGTCAATGTGCAGATATGATCGACCCGATGCTCATCCTCATCGCCGCCGTCTTCCTGCTTGCCGGATTCGTCAAGGGCGTGGTCGGGCTCGGCCTGCCGACGGTGTCCATGGGCCTGCTCGCGGTGAGCATGGCCCCGAGCCGCGCCATTGCCATCGTGATCGTGCCGGCCATCATCACCAACATCTGGCAGACCTTCGTCGGCCCGTACTTGCGCGACATCCTGCGGCGGCTGTGGCCGCTGATGATCGGCACCGTGGTCGGCTGCTGGCTCAATGCCGGCGCGCTGACCGGGCCTCATGCGCGCTACGGCACGATCGTGCTCGGCGCCCTGCTCGTCGTCTACGCCGTGATCGGCCTGAACAAATTCCACTTCCGCGTCGCGCCTGGGAACGAGAAGTGGGTCGGCGGCGTGGTCGGCGTCATCACCGGCGTGATCTCGGCCTCGACCGGCGTGCAGGTGATCCCCTCGATGCCGTTCATGCAGGCGATCGGCATGGAAAAGGACGAGCTGGTGCAGGCGCTCGGGGTGTTTTTCACCACGGCGACGCTGGCGCTCGCGTTCAACCTGACCGCCGTCGGATTGCTGACGCCGGCCAATGCCGTGCCGGGCGCCGTCGGCCTCGCCATGGCCTTTGCCGGCATGTTCATCGGCCAATCGGTGCGGGCGCGGATGCCGGCCGAAGCGTTTCGCCGCTGGTTCCTGATCGCGATGATCTTGCTCGGCCTCTATCTCGCCGGCAGCGCGCTGGCGAAGGAGTTCGCCTGAACGAGCTACCGCGTCTCCAGCATGGCGACGCGGATGCCGAGATAGATAAAGAGGCCGCCAAGCGCGCGATTGACCCAGGCGATCGCCCCCTCAGACTGACGCAGCCGGTGCGCGGCCTTGGCGGCGAATGCGGCGAGCACCAAGCACCACAGCGTCCCCGTAAAGATGAAGATCAGGCCGAGCGTCAGGAAGGCGAGCGGCTTGTGCGGCGCATCGGCTGCGACGAATTGCGGCAGGAAGGCCAGGAAGAACAGCGCGACCTTGGGATTGAGCGCGTTGGTGAAGACGCCCTGGAGGAAGACCCGCCGCAATGAGCTCCGCATCGGCTCGTCGATCGCCGACGCCAGCACCGGGCGCGACCACAGCATCTGAAGCCCGGTCACGACGAGATAGGCCGCGCCGACCAGCTTCAGGATCGAGAAGGCGGTGGACGAGGCCATCAGCAGGGCCGAAAGCCCGATCGCCGCGCCCGCGACATGGACAAAACAGCCGCAACTGATGCCCAAGGCGGCAGCGGCGCCGCCTCGCCAGCCCATCTGCATGCTGCGGCCGATCACATAGACCGAATCCGGCCCCGGCGTGATGTTGAGCAGCACGCCCGACAGGATGAAAAGCCCGATTTCGTGAATGCCCAGCATGCAAGCTGCCTCCCGCCGCCCCGTCCGGGCGATCCTGGTTCCGCTTAGTCGGTTCGCCCGTCCCCGTCCACCGCCGGGATTGCTTAGGATTTACCTCGAATTTGCAATGCGGATCGTGCTTCCGCTTGGCCTCATCTGCTTTATAAAGGCAGGGTTCTTGAAATGCGGGATTCGAGGCGACTGCCACGCCGTGGCCGGTCCCCTCTCCCTTGGAGCTTTGCGGATATGGAAAGACGTCTGGCTGCCATCGTCTGCGCCGATGTCGCCGGCTATTCGCGCATGATGGGCAGCGACGAGGCCGGCACCCATGCCGCCTTCAAGGCCCATCGCAGCGCGATCCATCCCATCATCCTCAATCACGGCGGCCGCGTCGTGAAGAACACCGGCGATGGCTTCCTGCTCGAGTTCCCCTCGATCGTTAGCGCCACCGAGGCGGCGATCGCGATGCAGACGCTCATGGCGGAGCGCAACCGTCATCTGCCGGCCGACCGCGCCATGCAGTTTCGGCTCGGCATTCACATGGGCGACGTCATCGCCGACGAGGACGAGGTCTTCGGTGATGATGTCAACATCGCCGTCCGCCTGGAATCGGTGGCGAGCCCCGGCGGCTTCGCGATCTCGGCCAAGGCCTACCGCGAGGCGAGCAAGCATCTCACCGTGCCGCTGACCGATGCCGGCAACCATCGCTTCAAGAACATCAAGGATGCGGTCGGGGTCTTTACCTGGACGCCCGAGGGCGCGCCGGCGCTTGCCCCCGAGCTCCGGGAGGCCTCGGCCCTGTCGCAGCAGTACCGCACCGCGATCGTCGGCGTGCTGCCCTTTGCCAATCTCAGCGACGCCCAGGATGAATATTTCTCCGATGGCCTCACCGAGGACCTGATCCACGCGCTGTCGCTGCAGTCCTTCTATCGGGTGCTGAGCCGCAACTCGACCTTCGCCTTCAAGGGCAAGAATACGAGCACGCGGCTGATCGCGCGCGAGATCGACGCCACCTATCTGATCCAGGGCTCGGTGCGGCGCGCCGGCGCCAAGATCCGCGTCACCGCCGAGCTGATCGCGCCGGAGACCGGCGAGCAGCTCTGGACCGGCCGCTACGACCGCGACATCGGCGACCTGTTCGCGATGCAGGACGAGATCACGACCAACCTGTCCGCCGCCATCGCCACCGAGATCGTCCGGGCCGAGGCCTCGGCGCCGGCGCGGCTCTCGACCGACGTGAGCGCCTGGGACCGCTTCCTCAAGGGGCTGTCGCATTATTACCGCCAGACCAAGGAGGATCTGGCCGCCGCCGTCGACCTGTTCCGTGAGGCCATCCGGCTCGATCCCAAGCTGTCGATCGCACACGCCTACCTCGCCACGATCCAGATCCAGAGCATCCAGTTCGGCTGGGTCAAGGGCACGCGCGAGATGTGGGCCGAGGCGATGAACCTCGCCGAAACCAGCGTCCGGCTCGACCCACGGTCCTCCTTCGCGTTCTCGATCCTGTCCTGGGCCCACGCGATGGAAGGGCATTACGAGGCGGCGATGGACGCCGCCAAGCGCGCGGTCGCGCTCAATCCCTACGACAATGGCGCACGCGGCGTGCTCGGCATCTGCCATTTCGTCATCGGCGAGCACCGCGAGGCGATCGAGCTGTTCTCGATGGCCGCGCAGCGCGACAACAGCGACCCGCGCTACCAATGGGCGGCGCTGAACGCCTTCAGTCATTATCTTCTGCGCCAATATGACGCGACGCTGTCATGGGCCCGCGAGCAGCTCTACATCAACCCGAATCACATGCAGGCGCTGGCGATCCGCGCCGCGGCGCTGGCGCAGCTGGGGCGAAGCGACGAGGCGAGCGAAGCCGCCCGCGTGCTGATGGCAAACTATCCAGCGCTAAACGTCGACAGGCACTTGCGCAATTTCCACTGGAAGCGGCCCGAGGACATCGCCCATTACCGCGACGGGCTGCTGAAGGCAGGCGTGCCGCTCGGCAAGCTGACCCTGGTCCAGAGCGACCTCAAGCGCGCCGCCGAATCCTGACGAGCCCGCCGCGGTCCCGCCCTTCGCGGCAAGCGGCTTGCGCCCGCTGTTGTTGACACGACAGTGAAATCAGCCACACTTCATTGCACGCTGAAGTAGTATAATCTGCTGTCGGTTTGTTAGGACTTTCCGCGCTTGATCGGCGCGTCTTTTTTTTGCGATTCGCTGCTTTCAGGATTTGGGCCATGCATGACCGCGCTTCGAAGCCGCCCTTCGACCCCTCGATCCAGGTCTCGCCGAACAATCCCTGTCCATTCCTGCGCGGCCTCGTCGGCGAAGGCTTCGTCGATGGCGGGACCGTCCCGCTCCGGACGCTGTCACAGACCATCGCGAATGCAAGCGGCGAGACGGGGCTGAAGAAGGTATCGGCCCGCATCCAGGTCCGCGGCGTCGCGCTGATCGCCAACGGCGCCTGTCACATCCTGCAAAGCATCTTCTGGGGCGCGCAGCTCGATAGGCTGCGCGGCGGCCCGCTCGACAAGCTCGGTGCCGGCTCGCGCATCCTCGGTGTCGACGGGCGCGTCAACGAGGACGAGATCGCGCGGCTCGCCAGCTTCGGCGGCTCCTATGACGATCCCGATGGCGGCGGCACCGAGACCGGCCTCAACGCCTCGCAAATCCAGACCTTCATGAAGGACAATCTCAAGCGCGCCGGCAAGCAAGCGCGCTGGTACTACCCGATCCTGATGAAGTTCGAATGGCCGATCCTGCTCAAGATCATGGGCAAGGGTCAGGGTGATGACCGCTATCTCAGCGTGGCCGAGGTGAGGACATTGTTCAACGAGCGCAAATTCCCTGAAAGGATCACCCAGCGAGTCGTCAGCCAGCCCGTCACCCCGCCCTCGCTGATCTTGCGCGCAGCCGGCGGGCTCGTCGCCGCGCTCCTCGTCTTTGGGGTCGTGGCGCTGCGCTTTCCGGATCAATTCCAGCCGATGCTGCCAGGCATCCTCGGCGACCTGGTGGCGCCGCCATTGCCGGCGCACGTCGAACCCCGGGCCGCGTACTGGCTCGAGCAGAATTGGGCGCTGGAGGATCGGCACTGGTTTCATCATGCCAGCCAGGGCACCGCGACCTTCCCGGTGCCCTATCGCTGGTTCATGGCGCTCGAGCAGCCGCGGCTTCATTTCTTCGCAAAGCCGGGGATGCTGCATGACAGCGAGCATCTGCAGCGCTTCGGCTTCATCCCGAGCCCGCAGACGATCAACACCGATGACGCCACGCTGCGCCGGTTCGGCTATGCCAACGTCTATGACAAGACGAAGCCGGTGCCGGCGCGGCTCTGGGATCCGCCGGTGAACTGGGGTGCCCAGGCCGAAAACGTCGACGGCCTGCCCGTCGGCTTCGCGCGCATGACCGGCGTCCCCGATCCTGCGACGGGCCAGGTCGGTGAGGACCGGATCGGCCTGACCTGCGCCGCCTGCCACACCGGCCAGATCCACTACAAGGGCATCGACGTCCGCTTCGACGGCGGCCCGGCGATGACCGACCTGAGAAAGCTCGAGATCACGACCGGCCTGTCGATCGCCTATACACTCATCGTGCCGGGTCGCTTTACGCGCTTCGCCGACCGCGTGCTCGGCACCTCCGCCAGCGATGCGGACCGCGATGCGCTGAAGCAGAAGCTGAGTGCGATCAGCACGTTCCTGGTCGACTGGGAGAAGACCTACGCGAAAACCATCGAGGGCAAGACGAGGTTCAACGAGAAGACGAAGCGGCAAGAGCAGCAGCAGGACACGGAGGAAGGATACGGCCGTCTCGACGCGCTCAACCGCATCGGCAATCAGGTGTTCGCCCAGGACATGGCGCTCAGCGGCCTCAGCGGCTTCGAGAAAAATCTGCACGCCAAGGACGCGCCGGTCAGCTTCCCGCCGATCTGGACCGTGCCGTGGCTCAAATACGCGCAATATGACGCGTCCATCGAACAGCCGCTGATCCGCAACGCCGGCGAAGCGCTGGGCGTGACCGCGCTGCTCAACCTGTCCGACAATTCGCCCAAGGACACGCTGTTCCGCTCGTCGATGGATATCAAGAATCTGAACTGGATCGAGGATCTGCTCAAGGGGGCGGCGCCCTATCCGAAAAAGCAGCTCTCCGGACTGACATCGCCGAAATGGCCGTCGGACATCTTCGGCGATGACGCCTGGAAGATCGATGGCGACCGCGTCAAGAACGGCCGCAAGCTTTACGCGCAACTCTGCACCGAATGCCATCTCGGGCCGGTCAACGATCCCGTGTTCGACGCCGAGTTTCCGGATCAGAGCATCTGGTCCTCGTCGCGCTGGGAGACCATCGGCGCCGACAAATTCCTGAACGAGGTCCAGAAGAGCGTCAAAGGCATGGGGACCGATCCCGCTCAGGCCAGCGTGCTAGAGACACGGACGGTTCAGGTACCGGGCTTTCTCAAGCTCGATCCCTCGCAGAAACTCAATGCCTGGTGGAGCTGCAATCTGCCGAATATTTCTTCAACCGACATGCCGTACTCGCTTGGGCTGATGGTGCTGGTCGACATCGTCGCCCGCAAGGCGATGGACGATGCCAAGATCGACCCGAAGGTTCAGCAGGCCTGGTGGGGTGAGCGCAAGAACTGCCCCAATCCGGGTCCGCAGCCGCCCGACAAGAAGGAGCCGGGGCCCTGGTATCGCGCGCGCCCGCTCAACGGCGTCTGGGCCACCGCGCCTTACCTGCACAACGGATCGGTGCCCTCGCTCTTCTGGATGCTGAGCCCCGCGGCCGAGCGCCCCAAATCGTTCTGCATGGGTGGTGGTCGCGACTACGATCCGAAGCAGGTCGGCTTCGCGGTCTCCGACGGCGAGAGCTGCAAGACCGGGCAATCGCGCTTCTCGACGCGGGCGTCTGATGGCACCGAGCTGTTCGGCAACAGCAATGCCGGCCACTCGTTCGACGGCACGCCGGGCCCCGGCAAGGACGGCACCATCGGCCGCGTGCTCAAGGATCAGGAGCGCTACGATCTGATCGAATATCTGAAGACGCTGTGAGCTGCCGTTCACCTCTCCCCGCTCCTGTCCGCCGAAGCTTCAGCGAAGGCGGATGCGGGAGAGGCCGGGATACATCCACACCGTCATTGCGAGCGCAGCGAAGCAATCCAGAGTCTTTCCGCGGAGACAGACTGGATTGCTTCGCTGCGCTCGCAATGACGAAGAATGAGGACTCTCCGCGAATCCTACTGTCACCTTCCCGGAGAGACTCACTCTCACCTCCACGCAGGCGGGGCGAGGGAGCGGACCGCCTCACTTGAACAGCGGCGTGCCCGGCACGAAGGCGTCGAAGGCGGCCCAGAACTGGGAGCGGTAGCGGTCCTGCTCCTGGAGGATCTCGTGCTTGGAGCCGGCGATCACGAGATGAGAGCCGGCGCGCAAGTGATAGGCGAACTCCTCGATCGCCGCGGTCGAGACCACGGTATCGTTGGACGCCGCCAGCATCAGGATCGGCTGGCGGATCTGCGAGGGGTAGTTCACGCGCTTGAAGGTGTGCATCGCGCGGAAGGCGGTGTCGGCCCAGGCGACCGTCGGTGACGCAAGTCCAAGCGTCGGGTCTTCCTCCAGGATCGCGGCATTGCGCGCATAGCGCACCGGATCGCTGGTCAGGGGATTGTTGATGAAGGGATCGAGCCCGGTGAGGCGGTCACTGCCGCCAGGAACGTAGCGGCCGCCCTGCCCGAGCAGGCGCATCGTCTTGAGCAGCGCACGCACCGGGAACGAGGTGGTGCGCCCGGGCAGGTCGATCATCGGCGCCGACAGCACCATGCGGTCGAACCAGCGCTTGCCGGCATGCGCCACCCGCAGCAGCACCGTGCCGCCCATGGAGTGGGCGAGAGCGAAGAAGGGCGGCGGGCAATCCGGCAGCACCACCTGCTGTACGAAGGTCTCGACGTCGATCTCGAAATCGGCAAAGTCGCGCACATAGCCCTTGCGCGGATCGCGCAGCCGCCGCGAGGAATGGCCCTGGCCGCGCCAGTCGATCATCGCCACCGCAAAGCCGCGATCGCGCAGGTCGCGCACGGTCTCAAAATATTTCTCGATCTGCTCGCTGCGCCCTGTGAAGACGCAGACGGTGCCCTTGCGGTTCGCTGGCGGCGCCCACCGCGCAAAGCGCAGCTCGGCGCCATCGGGTGTCTTGATGGTGCCGCTGACGACGTTTTCGGGGACGGGATTGGACGGGATCGAGACCAGCGTCATAGGCGGGAAGTACTGCAAATCAAGGGGCTAAAGCGCCGAAAAGGCGCAAATGCCGCCCTCTTGAACGCCGTCTCGTTCCACCCATATCATTTTCGTGCAGGCCGCTACCAGTGTTTCGGAACCGGAACATCAGGCTGCACACAGACGAAAGCCCGGCCCGATTGGCGGGCGGGTTACTCAACAGTCGCTCAATGGAGGACTTGACCATGCGTAGCTACGATCTCACCCCGTTTTATCGTTCCACCGTCGGCTTCGACCGCCTCTTCAACCTGCTCGATCAGGCCAGTTCGGACGGCAGTCCCGGTTACCCCCCTTACAACATCGAGCGCACCGGCGAGAACGCCTACCGCATCACCGTTGCGGTCTCGGGCTTCGCCAAGGACGAGCTCTCCATCGTCGCGAAGGAAAACACGCTGACGATCAAGGGCGAGAAAGTCGCCAATGAGAACTCGACGTCCGAAGTGCTCTACCGCGGCATCGCCGCGCGTGCTTTCGAGCGCGACTTCCAGCTTGCCGATTTCGTGCAGGTGAAGGACGCTTCGCTCGAGAACGGGCTGCTTCACGTCGACCTCGTACGCGAGATTCCCGAGGCCAAGAAGCCGCGCCAGATCGCGATCAACGCCGGCGCAAAGGCGCAGGTGATCGAGAACTCGGCGCAAGCCGCCTAAGCCAAGCGACTTCCAGGTTGCCAAAACGCCCCGGTGCCCCGGGGCGTTTTTTGTTGTGCATCGCATCACAGAGCGGTGAAGATGCGTAACGGTGCCATCTCTCCCTCCGTCCTTTGGGCATCGAACCCAAACAAGACGGAGAAGATCATGTCACTCTGGCGCAGCCTTTTTGTCGCCGCGAGCCTTTTGGCGGCTCCCCTCGGCCTTGCTCATGCGCAGACACCGCAGACGGTGAAGGCGAAGAACGTCGTGCTGGTGCACGGCGCCTGGGCCGACGGCTCGAGCTGGTCGGAGGTGATCCCGATCCTGCAGGCTGCAGGCCTGCATGTCACCGCCGTGCAGAATCCGCTGTCGTCACTTGCGGAGTCCGTCGAGGCGACCAAGCGCGCGCTAGCCGAGCAGGATGGTCCGACCGTGCTGGTCGCGCATTCCTGGGGAGGCACCGTGATCAGCCAAGTCGGCACCGACCCGAAAGTCACTGGGCTCGTCTACATCGCCGCACGCGCGCCCGATGCGAACGAGGATTTCGTGGCACTGTCGAAGCAGTTTCCGACCGGGCCCGCGCGCGCGGGCATCGTCGAGCGCGACGGCTACACCAAGCTCTCGGAAGACGCCTTCCTGAAGTACTTCGCCAATGGCGTGAAGCCGGAACAGGCCAGAGAGCTCTTCGCCGTGCAATGGCCGACGGCGGCCTCGATCTTCGCCGGCCGCACCACGGAGGCGGCGTGGCGCTCCAAGCCGAGCTGGTACGCGGTGTCGAAGAACGACTACACCATCAACCCCGATTTCGAACGTTTCCTCGCCAAGCGCATGAACGCCACCACAGTGGAGCTCGATGCCGGCCACCTCTCGCTGGTGTCGCGTCCGAAGGAGGTGGCGAATTTGATCCTGGAGGCGGCGGGGTATTCGCGAAGCTGAGCGGCGATCGCTGAAATGCAGAAGGCGCCTGAATTGCTCCGGCGCCTTTTATTTTGGCCAACTCTCTCCCCGATGTCGTCCCCGCGAAGGCGGGGACCCATAACCCCAGGGAGCGGTTTGGCGATGACTAGGAGCCTGGTACTCGCACCTCATCCCCACCGATAGATCACGCGGTATGGGTCCCTTGCCTTCGCGGGGACGACGGCGTCGGTGTAGCTGGCGCGCCCGCATCAAACTCTCAGTGCTAGTCCAGCCCCTGCGCGGCTGGCATCTCCTGTGTCGGGAGGATTGTCGGGGCAGGCTTGGCCTGACCGACCGTGGGCGCAGCGACCTCAGCCGGCTTGGCCTGCGCGGCGGCTATCTGCTGCGGGGCTTGTGCCTTCGGCGCTTGAGCCTGCTGCGTCACAGGCTCGGCTGGCTTGGCGGCCACGACCGGCGTCTCGCCGCGCCGCGGCGCGGCCTTGGGCAGCGGCACAGCGCGGCTTGCCACATGCGGGATCGACGCTGGCGGGCGCGGCGGGCCGCTGCGGATCACGGTCGGCGGCGGCAGGGCGCTTTGCGGCCCGTAAGGCGCGACCGCGGGTTCGTCATAGGCGGGCGCCATGCCATAGGCGTCGGCGGCGGGCATGAAGCGGATGATCCGCCCGTCACGGGCGTCGATCACCAGCCGGCCATCGTCGCCGCGAGGGTCGATCACCGCGATGGTGTAGACGTTGCCGCGCAGGCGTGGGATGCCGAGCGGCGAGAAGCCGTTTTCGCGCAGCACCGCGTAAACCTCCGTTGACGGCAACAAGACTTGCGCCGGACCACCTTCCTCGTAGCCGTAGCCATAACCGTAACGCGGCGGCGGGGCGGCCTCCGGCGGGGCGTAGGGTCCGTCGAAATCCGACACCGCGACAACGGCCCCTCTCGTGATACCGCTCGCGGGAACCTGGGCGTGCCCCGCTGTTGCAGCCAGCGCCAGCGCGACGGCCGCCACACATCCTGTGAAAAACTTCATGATCGAGACGCTCCTGTCAGGCCCCTCGGTGGCCGCCCTCTTTCGCTTCTTGCGGCGTGGCGCGCCGTCCGAAGGGTTGATCCGAAGCTTCATTCGGGATTTCGGCGCCCGCGGGGCCGGATCAGGGCGCGTTTGCTTCAAAACCGGGGCTGCGCAACTTTTGGAAAGCGATTGATTGACATATGGGGAATCGGGACTTTCGCGCGCTTGTGTGCTAGACAAAAATTTGGCAAGGTGATGGTTAGGACAGGAAGACTGTCTCAATTTTGCTTGCGGTTCCGGCATAGGGATTGCAGCGAGAACTGGTGCTCTCGAGCGCCGGCAAGGTACCAGGCAAAGCCGTTCTCGGGGACGAAGAACGCCTAGGCCTGAATTTAAGAAAATGCGGCTCGCAGCGGACGAGCGGTGACCCAGAGGCGGGTGCCGCGGAACGCCCAAGGTGCGCCGAAGATGGCGGTGAGGCAGCTTGCCGCATGGAGAGGACAGGAACAATGAACGGGTCGCAATTCGAGCGCGCAAACATCGTGGCAGAAGAGCTGTCGGCGACGGTCGCCTCGAAAACGACCGATCCGATCACCTCACCGATTCAAGAGCACAATTCGCGCCCCAAAGCCGAAGGTCTGTACGATCCGAGCCTGGAGAAGGACTCTTGCGGCGTCGGCTTCATCGCCAACATCAAGGGCAAGAAGTCGCACGAGATCGTCTCGGACGCGCTGAGCATCCTCTGCAATCTCGAGCATCGCGGCGCCGTCGGCGCCGACCCGCGCGCCGGTGACGGCGCCGGCATCCTGGTGCAGATCCCGCACGCCTTCTTCAGCCGCAAGGCCAAGGAGCTCGGCTTTGCGCTGCCGGCGCCCGGCGAATACGCCATCGGCGCGCTGTTCATGCCGCGCGACACCGCTTGGCGCAACGTCATCAAGAGCATCATCGCCGACCAGATCAAGGAAGAGGGTCTGACCCTGCTCGGCTGGCGCGACGTGCCGACCGACAATTCCTCGCTCGGCGTCACCGTGAAACCGACCGAGCCCTCCTGCATGCAGGTGTTCATCGGCCGCAACGGCGTCGCCAAGACCGAGGACGAGTTCGAGCGCCGGCTCTACATCCTGCGCAAGTCGATCTCGCAGGCGATCTACCAGCGCCGCGATCGCGGCCTCGCCGGCTATTACCCGTGCTCGATGTCCTGCCGCACCGTGATCTACAAGGGCATGTTCCTCGCCGACCAGCTCGGCAAGTACTATCCCGACCTGCACGAGAAGGACTTTGAGAGCGCGCTCGCGCTGGTGCACCAGCGCTTCTCGACCAACACCTTCCCGGCGTGGTCGCTGGCGCACCCGTACCGCATGATCGCGCATAACGGCGAGATCAATACGTTGCGCGGCAACACCAACTGGATGGCGGCGCGCCAGGCCTCGGTGAGCTCCGAGCTCTACGGCAAGGACATCAACCGGCTCTGGCCGATCTCCTACGAGGGACAGTCGGACACCGCCTGCTTCGACAACGCGCTCGAATTCCTGGTGCAGGGTGGCTACTCGCTGCCGCATGCCGTGATGATGATGATTCCGGAGGCGTGGGCCGGCAATCCCTTGATGGATGAGAAGCGCCGCGCCTTCTACGAATATCATGCCGCGCTGATGGAGCCGTGGGACGGGCCCGCCGCGATCGCCTTCACCGACGGCCGCCAGATCGGCGCCACGCTCGACCGCAACGGATTGCGGCCGGCGCGCTATCTCGTCACCAAGGACGACCGCATCGTGATGGCGTCCGAGATGGGCGTGCTGACGATCCCCGAGGACCAGATCATCACCAAGTGGCGCCTGCAGCCCGGCAAGATGCTGCTGGTCGACCTCGAGCAGGGCCGTCTGATTCCGGACGACGAGATCAAGGCCGAGCTCGCCAAGAGCCATCCGTACAAGGAGTGGCTGGAACGGACCCAGATCGTGCTCGAAGAGCTGCCGAAGGTTCCGACCACCGGCGTGCGCTCCAACCTGTCGCTGCTCGATCGCCAGCAGGCGTTCGGCTACAGCCAGGAAGACATCACCATCCTGATGACGCCGATGGCGGCCACCGGCGAGGAAGCCGCGGGCTCGATGGGCAACGACACGCCGATCTCGGCGCTGTCGGACAAGGCCAAGCCGCTGTTCACCTATTTCAAGCAGAACTTCGCGCAGGTCACCAACCCGCCGATCGACCCGATCCGCGAGGAGCTGGTGATGAGCCTCGTCTCCATCATCGGACCGCGGCCGAACCTGTTCGACCTGCAGGGCATGGCCACGACCAAGCGCCTCGAAGTGCGCCAGCCGATCCTGACCGACGCGGACCTGGAAAAGATCCGCTCGATCTCGGAGGTGGCCGACACGCACTTCAAGTCGCGCACGCTGGATACGACCTTCCACGCCGGGCTTGGGGCTGCCGGCATGGACCAGGTGCTGGACGAGCTCTGCGCGCGCGCTGAAAGCGCGGTGCGCGAGGGCGTCAACATCATCATCCTTTCGGACCGCATGGTCGGCACCGACCGCGTGCCGATCCCGGCACTGCTGGCCTGCGCCGCCGTGCATCATCATCTGATCCGCGTCGGACTGCGCACCTCGGTCGGTCTCGTCGTCGAATCCGGCGAGCCGCGCGAAGTGCATCACTTCGCGTGCCTGGCCGGCTACGGCGCCGAAGCGATCAATCCGTACCTCGCGTTCGAAACCATCATCGCGATGAAGGACCGCCTGCCCAGCTCGCTCGACGACTACGAGATCGTCAAGCGCTACATCAAGTCGATCGGCAAGGGCCTGCTCAAGGTGATGTCCAAGATGGGCATCTCGACCTACCAGTCCTATTGCGGCGCGCAGATTTTCGACGCGGTCGGTCTCAAGGCGGACTTCGTCGCCAAGTTCTTCGCCGGCACGCACACCCGCGTCGAGGGCGTGGGCCTTGCCGAGATCGCCGAGGAAGCCGTGCGCCGTCATGCCGACGCGTTCGGCGAGGCGCAGGTCTACAAGAGCGCGCTCGATGTCGGCGGCGAATATGCCTATCGCAGCCGCGGCGAGGACCATGCCTGGACCGCGGAATCGGTGTCGCTGCTGCAGCACGCCGCGCGCGGCAATTCGCAGGAGCGCTACCGCGCCTTCGCAAAAATCCTCAACGAGCAGTCGGAGCGTCTTTTGACGCTGCGCGGCCTGTTCCGGATCAAGAGCGCCGAGGAGGAGAAGTGCAAGCCGATCCCGCTCGACCAGGTCGAGCCGGCCAAGGATATCGTCAAGCGTTTCGCCACGGGTGCGATGAGCTTCGGCTCGATCTCGCGCGAGGCGCACACCACGCTCGCGATCGCCATGAACCGGATCGGCGGCAAGTCGAACACCGGTGAAGGCGGCGAGGAAGCCGACCGCTTCAAGCCGATGCCGAACGGCGATTCCATGCGCTCGGCGATCAAGCAGGTCGCCTCGGGCCGCTTCGGCGTCACCACGGAGTATCTCGTCAACTCCGACATGATGCAGATCAAGATGGCGCAGGGCGCCAAGCCCGGCGAAGGCGGCCAGCTGCCTGGCCACAAGGTCGACGCGACCATCGCAAGAGTCCGGCACTCGACGCCGGGCGTCGGCCTGATCTCGCCGCCGCCGCACCACGACATCTACTCGATCGAGGACCTGGCGCAGCTCATCTACGACCTCAAGAACGTCAACCCCACCGGCGACGTCTCGGTCAAGCTCGTCTCCGAGATCGGCGTCGGCACGGTCGCCGCGGGCGTCGCCAAGGCGCGCGCCGACCATGTCACCATCGCGGGCTTCGAGGGCGGCACTGGCGCTTCGCCGCTGACCTCGATCAAGCATGCCGGCTCGCCGTGGGAGATCGGACTTGCCGAAACCCACCAGACGCTGGTGCGCGAGCGGCTGCGCAGCCGCATCGTGGTCCAGGTCGACGGCGGCTTCCGCACCGGCCGTGACGTCGTGATCGGCGCGCTGCTCGGGGCCGACGAGTTCGGCTTCGCCACCGCGCCGCTGATCGCGGCCGGCTGCATCATGATGCGCAAGTGCCATCTCAACACCTGCCCGGTCGGCGTCGCCACGCAAGACCCGGTGCTGCGCAAGCGCTTCACCGGCCAGCCCGAGCACGTGATCAACTACTTCTTCTTCGTCGCTGAGGAAGTCCGCGAGATCATGGCCTCGCTCGGCTTCCGCACCTTCAACGAGATGGTCGGCCAGGTTCAACTGCTCGACCAGACCAAGCTGGTCGCGCACTGGAAGGCCAAGGGGCTTGATTTCTCCAAGCTCTTCGTCAAGCAGAAGGAAGAGAAGGGCCAGAAGATCTATCACTCCGAGCGCCAGAACCATCATCTGGAGGCGGTGCTCGACCGCACGCTGATCGAGCAGGCCACGCCTGCGCTCGACCGCGGGGCGCCGGTGAAGATCGAGGCCGTGATCAACAGCACCAACCGCTCCGCCGGTGCGATGCTGTCGGGCGCGGTCGCTAAAATCTACGGCCATGCCGGCCTGCCGCATGACACCATCCATGTCAGCCTCAAGGGCACCGCCGGCCAGGCCTTCGGCGCCTGGCTCGCCCACGGCGTCACCTTCGAGCTCGAAGGCGAAGGCAACGACTATGTCGGCAAGGGTCTCTCCGGCGGCAAGATCATCGTCAAGCCGCCGAGGAACTCGGCGATCGTGCCAGAAGAGAGCATCATCGTCGGCAACACCGTGATGTACGGCGCGATCGACGGCGAATGCTACTTCCGCGGCATCGCCGGCGAACGCTTCGCCGTGCGCAATTCCGGTGCCGTCGCGGTGGTCGAGGGCGCGGGCGATCATTGCTGCGAATACATGACCGGCGGCATCGTGGTCGTGCTCGGCAAGACCGGGCGCAACTTCGCGGCCGGTATGTCCGGCGGCATCGCCTATGTGCTGGACGAGGCCGGCGACTTCGACAAGCTGTGCAACCTCAGCATGGTCGAGCTCGAACCCGTGCTGTCGGAGGAGATGATCAACGCCGACACCTATCACGCCTCCGGCGACCTCGAAGCGCACGGCCGGGTCGACGTGTTCAAGAACCTGCTCGCCTCCGACGTCGAGCGGCTGCACGTGCTGATCACGCGCCATGCCAAAGCAACCGGCTCCAAGCGCGCCGCCGAGATCCTCGCCAATTGGAAGGAATGGCTGCCGAAGTTCCGCAAGGTGATGCCGGTCGAGTACCGGCGCGCGCTGCGCGAACTGGCCGCCAACGCGGACGCCGAGCCGAAAATCGCGATCGGGGCGTAAGAAAAAGCCCTCATGGTGAGGAGCGCGAAGCGCGTCTCGAACCATGAGGTCACCATCCGGGCCTCTATCCTTCGAGACGCGGCGCGAAGAGTGCGCCGCTCCTCAGGATGAGGAATGAGAGAACAAACGACTAAGCGGCAGGGACTTCGGGTTTAATGGGCAAGATCACGGGTTTTCTGGAAATCGAACGGCACGACCGCAAGTACACCCCGGTCGGCGAGCGCGTGAAGCATTACAAGGAATTCGTCGTTCCGCTCTCCGAGAAGGAAGTGCGCGATCAGGCCGCGCGCTGCATGAACTGCGGCATTCCCTATTGCCACGGCACCGGCTCGGTCGCGCCCGGAACGCCTGGCTGCCCGGTCAACAACCAGATCCCCGACTGGAACGACCTCGTCTATCAAGGCAATTGGGAAGAAGCGTCGCGCAATCTGCACTCGACCAACAATTTCCCGGAGTTCACGGGCCGCATTTGCCCGGCGCCGTGCGAAGCGTCCTGCACGCTCAACATCGACGACAACCCCGTCACCATCAAGACCATCGAATGCGCGATCGTCGATCGCGCCTGGGACAATGGCTGGCTGAAGCCGGAAGTGGCCGCAGAGAAGACCGGCAAGAAAGTCGCGGTGATCGGCTCCGGTCCGGCCGGCATGGCCTGCGCGCAGCAGCTGGCACGCGCCGGCCACGACGTGCACCTGTTCGAGAAGTACGCCAAGGCCGGCGGCCTGCTGCGTTACGGCATCCCCGACTTCAAGATGGAGAAGGGCGTCATCGACCGCCGTGTGGCGCAGATGGAAGCCGAAGGCGTTACCTTCCACTACAACAGCCATGTCGGCGCTGAAGGCAATGTCGATCCGCGCGAGCTGCTCAACGACTATGACGCCGTGGCGCTGACCGGCGGCGCGGAAGCCCCGCGCGACCTGCCGATCCCCGGCCGCGAGCTCGCCGGGATTCACTACGCCATGGACTTCCTGCCGCAGCAGAACCGCCGCGTCTCCGAGGAGCCGCTCGGCGGCGTCCAGGAGATTTTGGCCGGCGGCAGCCATGTCGTCGTCATCGGCGGCGGCGACACCGGCTCGGACTGCATCGGCACCTCGCTGCGCCAAGGCGCGCTCTCGGTGACCCAGCTCGAGATCATGCCCGCTCCGCCCGAGCGCGAGAACAAGGGCCTGACCTGGCCGAACTGGCCGCTGAAGATGCGCACGTCCTCCAGCCAGGCCGAAGGCGCGATCCGCGAATACGCCGTGCTGACCCAGAAGTTCACCGGCGAGAACGGGAAGGTCAAGAAGCTGCATTGCGTGCGCGTCGACGACAAGTTCAAGCCGATCGCCGGCACCGAGTTCGAGCTCGACGCCGAGCTCGTCCTGCTCGCCATGGGCTTCGTCCACCCCGTGCATGAGGGCCTCCTGAGAATGCTCGCGGTCGAGCTCGACCCGCGCGGCAACGTCAAGGCCAACACGCTCGACTACCAGACCTCGCGCCCGAACGTGTTCACCGCCGGCGATATGCGGAGAGGCCAGTCGCTGGTGGTGTGGGCCATCCGCGAGGGCCGGCTGTGCGCAAGGTCGATCGATACGTTCCTGATGGGGAAGACGGATCTGCCGCGGTAAGTTTTCTGCTCCGCCGCCAAATCAGCAAACGGTGTCATCGCCCGGCTTGACCGGGCGATCCAGTATTCCAGAGACACCAAACGTATGCGGAAAGGGCCGCGGCGTACTGGATGCCCCGGTCAAGCCGGGGCATGACAGCTGAGTGCGTAGCGAGAGCGGAGCCAACGAAGCCGCATGCGCTCAAACGCGGCTCCGCGTCACCCTCAATTCTGCAGCCTCACCCCCAACATCACCACCGTCCCCTGCGAGCTCGATCCCGCCTGGTTCGAATCCAGGATGTCGTGCCGCAGCGTGCCCTTGATCCAGATGTTGCGGTTGAGCTTGTAGATCAGGTTGCTTTCGAACGAGTAGGTCTTGTCGTTGCGGTTCTGGCCCTGGTAGTCGAGCGTGCCGTAGGTGAACTTGCCGACGGCGGTGAGCCAGCGGCGGAAGTCGTGGTCGACTTCGGCGGAGTAGGTGCGCACCAGAACGCCGGAGGAGCCGGGGATCGTGGTCTCGGCGATCTGCGTGTCGGTGAAGAATTTCACCGTGGTGAGGCCGCTGGCGTTCCAAATCAGCGAGCCCGTGGTGAGGAAGCCGGAGAGCTGGCTGAGGCGCGGGTCGGTGTAGCTGCGCGCGGAATAGCCGAGCGAGATCTCGCCGGTGAGGATGCGCGAGAATTCGAAGGACGAGCCGACCTTGGCATAGCCGCCGTTCGAATCGCGGAAGTAGCCGTTGCGGTCGGCGGCCAAGTCGTGGACACGGGTGTCGCCCTGGATCTCGACGAAGGGCTTCAGGCCCGGCTTCAGATCGTAGGAGAAGCGTCCGACCCCACCATACTGATTGAAGTCGCGATCATTGTTGCTGAAGGTCGAGCCGTCGGTGAGTTTCGAATCCGTGTAGGCGGTGCGATCGACCGTGGCGCCGGCGGCGACCTGGAAGCGATTGAAGGTCTGGTCGAAGCCGATCGTAGTGCCGTAGGCGGCGTAAACAGGATATTTCTGCAGGCCGGCCTGCACGTTCGGGCTGCCGGGATTGTCGGTGGCGAGCCGCAGGCGCAGCTGCGAGGTCAGCTTGAAATCGCGGGTGACGTCGAGCCGGCCATCGACATGGCCGGTGAAATCGGGACGATTGGCCTCGACCGGCGACGGCGAGGCGAAGCCGTTGATCGTCGCCGGCATGTCGTTGGTGTAGCCCGAGAACGAGCCGCGCAAATCGGCGACCAGCGCGTGGCGCTCCCAATCGGACACCACGAGGAGATCGGGCGCGACCACATAGACCGGCGAACCGACCGGCTTGTTGAGGCGCGTCGGATTGGTGTCGTAACCGGTGGAGAGCTCGAGCGCGCCCTTGATCAGGAAGCTGCCGGCATAATCGCCGACCGCGCCGAACGGATCCTCATCGAGCTTGAGACGGCGGCGCAGTGGCTGGCCGGGCACGCTGCCGGCCATCGCCGGGGCTACCGGCGTCTTGTGCGCGGTCTCGGACGGCGGCGGCGCGATGCGCGGCGGGCCCAGCGTCGTGACCGGCGTTACTGGTGGCTGCGGCGAACCGGGGCCGACGGGACGCTTCGGCTTCGGCTGGCCAGGATATAGCTTTGGCTGCTGCCGTTTGCGGTTGAGCGAGTCGTAGCCGGAGCTGTTGGCGCCGGTGGCGGCGGGCAGGCCGTAAGTCGGGACCTGACCGACGCGCGAGGTCGCCGGCCTCTCGCGGGCCTTGCGCGGATCGGCATTGGGATCGGGCAGCGCCGGCAACGCATCCGACGGCGCCTGCGGCACGCCCGCCGTGCGGCGCGTCGGCAACGTGTCGGGCGAGGCAAAGCCGCCGCGGTTGGGATTGAACAGGTCGGGCGTGAGGCTCTGGGCGGCCGCAGGGCCGCTTCCGAGGGCCGTCAGCGTCAAGCATGGCAAAGCCGCGCGCAGGAACTGCGCGCGTTTGCTCCGGCTCCTGCCTGGAGACGACCCCACGATAGAATTACCCCAACGAAATCAAACACTTTTACGATCGCCCCCGCCGGCTGGCGGGAACCATCGTTAATGGAGTTAAAACAATTATGGTTAATGACCCGTTGAGGGTGTTGGCGCTCTCGTCGCCTCGCTGACCGGGGCGTGCTAAGCAGGCGCCAACGGGCCAACACCCCTCCTCCCTGGACCAGACCATGCCGAGCTCGAAACCGCTGATGACCGCATCATCCGGCCCCATTCCGACAAGCGTCGAATCCGCGCTCCGCACGCTGGAGACGGAGAGCGGCGGCATCAACGCGCTCGCCGCCGCCCTGCGCGGCCCGCTCGGCGCGACCTTCGCCAAGGCCGTCGAGCTGATCCGGCAGGCCAAGGGCCGCGTCATCGTCACCGGTCTCGGCAAGTCAGGCCATATGGGGCGCAAGATCGCCGCGACGCTGGCCTCGACCGGCACGCCCGCCTTCTTCGTGCACGCCGCCGAAGCCGGCCATGGCGATCTCGGCATGATCACCACCGACGACGTCATCATGGCGCTGTCCTGGTCCGGCGAGCAGCCGGAGATGAAGAACCTCGTGAACTATTCGGCGCGGTTCGCGATCCCCATGATCGCGGTGACGTCGAATGCGGCGTCCTCGCTCGGCCAGGCCGCCGATCTCGTGATCGAGCTGCCGAAGGCGCGCGAGGCCTGCCCGCACAATCTGGCGCCGACCACCTCGACCCTGATGCAGGCCGCGATCGGCGACGCCATCGCGATCGCGCTGCTCGAAGGCCGCGGCTTCACCGCGCTGGAGTTCGCGCATTTCCACCCCGGCGGCAAGCTGGGCGCGATGCTGAAATTCGTGCGCGACTACATGCGCACGGGCGCGGAGATCCCGCTCAAGCCTGAAGGCACCCAGATGTCGGAGGCCGTGGTCGAGATGTCGGCCAAGGGGCTCGGCTGCGTCTGCATCGTCAACGATGCAGGCGAGGCTGTCGGCATCATCACCGACGGCGATCTGCGCCGTCACATGCGGCCCGACCTTTTGACGGTGACGGTCGACGAGATCATGACGAAGCAGCCGAAGACCGTGCCGCCCTCGATGCTCGCGACCGAGATGATCGAGGTGCTGAACACCCGCAAGATCACGACGCTGCTGGTGACCGAGGCGAGCAAGGTGGTGGGCATCGTGCATCTGCACGATCTGCTGCGCGCGGGGGTGGCTTAATCGTCATTCCGGGGCGATGCGAAGCATCGAACTATGGTGCGCACTCGCGCACCTGAGAATCTCGAGATTCCGGGTTCACGCTTCGCGTGCCCCGGAATGACAGCTAGGCTACGCCGGAAACCGCGCGGCGTTCTCCTCCAGCGGCAGCCGTAGCCCGTTCGCCAGATACGACACCGTGCGATAGAAGCCGCACAGGAGCATGATCTCCAGAATCTGCGCCTCGTCGTAATGCGCCGACAGCGCCGCGAACTCCTCGTCCGTGAATGTCGCGCGATGATGCAACGCATCAAGGGCTGCAATCAGCGCCTGCTCGGCCGGCGACCAGCATGCTGATGCTGCATCGCCCTGCACCGTCGCACGCACTTCGTCCTCGGTGAGCTCTGCCGGCCCGGCAAAGATCGCGACATGCACGCCCCATTCGTATTCGCATCTGTTCAGCGCACAGGTGCGATTGATCACGATCTCGCGTGTACGCAAGGAGACCGGGCCGGCATCGAGCAGGCCGCCGGCGCGAAACTTGTCCCAGGCGCGGCTGTGGCCCGCCATCACCCGAAACAGCGCCAGCGGCGGCGCGCCGCGCATGATGCGGTCGAACTGCGCCTGGATCTTCGGGGGATAAGGGGGCATGAGCGGGGCGATGCGCGGTGTGGCTTCGGACATGGCGGAAGACATGGGCCGGCTCCTTTGCTACATTTATAGTAGCAGCAGCACGCTACATTATTTGTAGCACGACGCAAGGGGCGACGATGGCGAAACAGGCTGGCTCCACGACACGCAGCGTCCGCGGCTCGCGGCCGATCATGGCATTGCTCGACCTGCTCGGCCGGCGCTGGAGCCTGCGGATATTGTGGGAGCTGCGCGAAGAGCCGCTCACCTCGCGCGCCCTGCGCACCGCCTGCGATGAGGCCTCGCCCACGGTGCTGCAAGCGCGGCTGACCGAACTGCGCGAGGCAGGCTTCGTGGAGCTGGGTGACGGTGGAGGTTACGGACTGACGCCGCTGGGGCGGGAATTGTACGAGACGTTCATGCCGCTGCACAGGTTTGCGGAGAGGTGGAAGAGGTAAAATCTGAAAGCATGCCGCATGCTCCTTTCTTCCGTCCCTTGTGGGAGAAGTTGGCGCGCGAAGCGCCGGATGAGGGTATCTCTCCCCGACTAGCATCGCGTTTGAGGAGAGATACCCCTCACCCGTCTCGCCGCTACGCGGCGAGCCACCCTCTCCCACACAGGGGGAGAGGGGAAGAAAGAATCACGCCGCCGCGACCGTCAGATTCGCGCCGTCGACCTGCACCACCTTGACCCGCGTGCCGGCCGGCGTATCGGGCTCAGCCACGCGCCAGACCGTGTCGCCGATCCGGACGGTGCCTGAACCGTCGATGATCGGCTTCTCCAGCGTGAACTCACGGCCGAGCAAGGCCTCGGCGCGCTTGTTGAGAAATGGGCTCGTGCTCGCGTCCGGCTTCGGCTTGGCGAGGCGGCGCCACACCGGCACGGCTGCTGCTGCAAAGATCGCGAACATCACGAGCTGGATCTGCCAGGAGATGGCAACAGCGAACGAGATCAAGCCGACGAGCAGCGCAGCGAGGCCGAGCCAGAACAGGAAGATGCCCGGCGCCAGCACCTCCAGCGCCATCAGGATGAAGCCGAAGATCAGCCAATTCCAGTTGCCCAGCGATACGAACATGTCGGTCATGACACGACCTCTGCAAAATACCCCGTTACTGCGGCGGCACCGCGGGCGGCGTCGGGCCCGACGACGGGACCGATCCGCCGCGGCGCGCGGCAGCGACTGCGGATGCAGCACTCTCGCCGAACGTCGCCTTGGCGATCTCGCCGATGCCGGCGAGCGAGCCCAGCATGCTCACGGCTTCCACCGGCAACATGATGATCTTCTGGTTCGGCGCATCCGCGAACTGGCCGAACGCCTTGATATATTTATCGGCGATAAAATAGTTCAACGCGGCGACGTCGCCCTTGGAGATGGCCTCCGACACCGCCTGGGTCGCTTTCGCCTCGGCCTCGGCCAGACGCTCGCGCGCCTCGGCATCGCGGAAGGCGGCCTCGCGGCGGCCTTCGGCCTGGAGGATCTGGCCCTGCTTGGCGCCCTCGGCGCGCAGGATCTCCGACTGGCGCTGGCCTTCGGCGGCGAGTATGTCGGCGCGCTTGACGCGCTCGGCCTTCATCTGCCTGCCCATGGCCTCGACGAGGTCGGCGGGCGGCACGATGTCCTTGATCTCGATGCGGTTGACCTTGACGCCCCACGGCGAGACCGCGGCATCGACGACGCGCAACAGGCGTTCGTTGATCTCGTCGCGATGCGACAGCACCTGGTCGAGGTCCATCGAGCCCATCACCGAGCGGATGTTGGTCATGGTCAGGACGGTGATCGCCTGGTTGAGATTGGCGACCTCGTAGCTCGCCTTCGCGGCGTCAAACACCTGATAAAACGCGACGCCGTCCACCGTCACGGTGGCGTTGTCCTTGGTGATCACCTCCTGCTCGGGGATGTCGATCACCTGCTCCATCATGTTGATCTTACGTCCGACGCGATCGAAATAGGGCACGATCAGATTGAGCCCGGGGCTGAGCGTCTGGGTGTATTTGCCGAACCGTTCGATGGTCCAGTCATAGCCCTGCGGCACCGTCTTCACGCCGGCCACCAGCGTGACGATGACGAGCAATACCAGAACAATCGCGAAAATGTCGAAACCGCTCATATGTCCTCCAAGCCGGGAAAAGAAGTCGGGAAAAAGTCCTTTCCGGCGCTGTCATTGGTCGGGATCACAATCCTACTGGTTCAGCGGTCGCAATTCACGTCGGCATCGGCGCAATTCTGCACAAGGCGTCGAAGGAGAGAACGATCTCGATATGTATTTGCGAGCGGCTCTTGAAAGCGTGGAGGCGCAGACCTAGCGGCGGAAATTAACGAATGCGGGCCAGGCGTCAGCCACGGGCGGCTTCATTCGATCACGTCATTCGCAATTGCGAGCAGGCCTGGGGAAAGCATGACGCCAAGCGCGCTGGCCGCCTTGAGGTTGATCACCAGCTCGAACTTGGTGGGGTTCTGGACCGGGAGGTCGGCCGCGTGCGCGCCCTTCAGAATGCGATCGATGTAGGAAGCCGCACGCCGGAGCTGCTCGGCGCTGTCGGTGCTGTAGGACATCAGCCCGCCCTCGTCGACGAAGGTCCGGCTCCAGAACACCGCGGGCACGCGCGCCTGTGCGATCGCCGAGAGCAGTTGCGCGCGGTTGGCCATGGTGAAGAAGTCCGGCAGGACCAGGATGGCGCCGTCTTGCCGCGAAGCCAATGCCCCGATCGAGGCGGCGTCATGGACGGGCGCGGGCTCGACCGTCAGGCGCAGTGTCCGAGCGGCGTCCTCGATCGTGCGCATCATCAGGGGCGCGAATGGCGCGGTGGCGGGATTGTAGACGACGAGCACGCGGCGGACGGGCGGTGTGACCTGGGTCAGCATCTCCAGCCATTTGCCGGCCAAGGGGCCGTCGTAATCGGTGAAGCCGGTGATGTTACCGCCGGGATGCGCGAGGTTTTCGACAAAGCCCTGGCTGACGGGATCGGTGACGACGGCGAACACGATCGGGATCGTCGCGGTGCGCCGGCGCAGCTCCTCCACCGAGGGCGTGCCGACCGCGAGCAGGATATCGGGCTTGAGCGCGATCAGCTCGTCCGCAAGCTGCGCGATGCGAGCGCGGTCGCCGCCGCCGCTGCGCCAATCGATCTTGAGGTTGTCGCGCTCCTTCCAGCCCTGGCCCGCGAGCGCCTCGACCAGGATCATGCTGCGCGCCTGCCCGATCGCGTCATCGGCGGCCGTGACCGAGAGCACACCGAGCCGCCGCGCCGTGTCCGGCTGCTGCCCCAGTACCGGAGCCGGCAGCGCCACGATCATCTCAAGAAGCGCCAGGCACTCGCGGCGATTCATGGGGCGCCCCTCAGATCCAGCCCTGAAGCTCACGCAGCACCAGGCTGCAGATCACGTCCATGCCTGATGCGCTGTCGTTGAGGCACGGGATCGCGAAAAACTCTTCGCCACCATTGTGCTTGAAGATCTCGGCATTCTCCTGCGCGATCTCCTCCAGCGTCTCCAGGCAATCGGCGGAAAAGCCCGGCGTCACCACCGCGATCCGCCGCACGCCTTCCTTGGCGAGCCGCTCCATGGTCTTGTCGGTGTAGGGCTGGAGCCATTCGTCATTGCCGAAGCGGGACTGGAAGGTCAGCAGCAGCTTTGTCTCGTCCAAGCCGAGCCGGCGGCGCAGCGCCTCTGTCGTTGCGATGCAGTGCTGCTGATAGGGGTCGCCCTTGTCGACATAGGATTTCGGCATGCCGTGAAAGGACGCCACGATCAGCTCCGGCTTAAAGGACAGCGTCGCCAGATGCGTCTCGATCGAGGTCGCGAGCGCCTCGATATAGGCCGCCTCGTCATAGTAGGGCGGCGTCACCCGCAGCGTTGGCTGGTTGCGAAGCTGCGCCAGCACGCGGAACACCTCGTCGCAGACGGTCGCCGAGGTCGAGGCGGAATATTGCGGATAGAGCGGCACGGCCAGGATGCGCTCACAGCCTTTTGCGATCAGCGCGTCGATGCCGGATTTGATCGAGGGATTGCCGTAGCGCATCGCCCAATCGACAACGACATGGTCGCGGTCCGACAAGGCGGCTGCGAGCTTGTCGCTTTGCGAGCGCGTGATGGTTTTCAGCGGCGACTCGTTCCGCTCATTGTTCCAGATCTTCCGGTAATCGAGGGCCTTGGTGCGGGGACGGCTGCGCAGGATGATCCCGTTCAGCACCAGCTTCCAGATCAGGCCCTGGTCCTCGATGACGCGGGCGTCACTGAGAAACTCCTTGAGGTAGACGCGCACGCCGGGGGCATCCGCGGTGTCAGGCGTTCCGAGATTGATCAGGAGCACGCCCACATGCGGCAGGGCGGGTTTCGCGGCCGGTTTCGCAGTCTCGATGGGGACGACGCTGGTCATGGCTCTGTGGGTCGCGCGTTGGTCCGAACTTGTCAAGATGAGGGCGGTTTCGGTAGGGTCGCACCCAAGCGGGGGAGGGATGATGACGCTCGCGGAATGGTGCGTATTCGGGGCGCTGCTGCTTTATCTGTCCACGATCGCCTCGATCAAATGGATCAGGTTTCGCCGCTTCGACAATTCCCGGCCGCGCGACCCCGCGTTCTACGAGGACGCCCTCTCACAACGCGCTCTCGGCGCCCACCAGAACGGCATCGAGACCTTCCCGTTCTTCGCCTTCGCGGTGCTGCTCGCCGAATTCAGGGACTCGCCGCAGCGGCTGATCGACGAGCTCGCGGCGCTGTTCCTGATCGTGCGGATCGCCTATGTGCTGACCTATCTCGGCAACCGCCCGACGCTGCGCTCGATCCTCTGGACCATCGGCTTTGCGATCAATCTCGGGATCTTCTTCATGCCGGCATTGAAGCGGTTTCTGCCGGTGTGAGGGTGGCGGCCTCAAGCCGCCAGATGACGCTCCCGTGTCGCGATCAGCGCCCGCATTGATGCCGGGATCGTGACCGGGCGATGGGTCTTCTGGTCCGTGTAGACCCAGACGATCTCGCCGGTCACCAGCGCGTCAGTGCCGCCTTTCAGGAAGATGGCAAGCTCGAAGACAAGGCTCGAATTGCCAATCCGTGCCACGCGCACGCCAACGTCAAGCTCCCAGTCGAAGCGGACCGGCGCCTTGTACTCGATGACAGACTTGACAACGTGAAAATCGATGCCGCTCGCCTGCGCGTCGGCATATTGGTCGAAGCCGAGCGCGCGGAAATATTCGGTGATGCTGGTGTCGAAATAGGTCAGGTAATGCGCGTTGAAGACGACGCCCTGCCCATCGATCTCAGAATAGCGCACCCGGAATGGATGGAAGAACCAGAAGTTTTCGCGCGACATCGAATTCCCCCGACCGTTCTTGTTGGTTTTGGTACCTGAATAGCTGACCGGAGGGAGTTCGCAAAGGGCGGGCTCTCGTGTCCCGGACGCGGTGCAGCGCTCTTGCGCTGCTTCGCAGAGCCGGGACCCAGAGCGCGCCACGCGATTGTACGGAAAAGATGGGCCCCGGCTCTGCAGCGCATCGTCGAGGGGACGCTGCGCTGCGTCCGGGGCACGAGAGCTTGCCTTCAAAAACACGTCGTCCGTTCAGCCGCGATGTAGCCGAACAAGAGGCCGACGCCGAACAGCAGGACCAGGCCGGCGGCGCCGAATTCGATGCCGCGCATGAACAGCGCGCCGCCGCCGTCGCGGCCGGCGCTGAGGCGAGCGGCGATGTCCTTCGCGGAGACGGCGACGACTGCGATCGCCGCGACCGTGATGGCGGTGCCGAGCCCCATCAGGAAGGTGGCGGCGATGCCGGCCCAGAACAGGCCCTGGGCGAGCGCGAACACCAGCATCAGGATGGCGCCGGAGCAGGGACGGATGCCGACGGTGAGGATCGCCGCAAAGCCGCGCCGCCAGCCGCCGGGGCCGGCGAGCTCGCTGGGGGTGGGGCCATGGGAGTGGCCGCAATGCTCGTCATGAACGTGAGCTTGCTCGTGGTGGTGATGGGCGTGAGCGTGACTGTGATCGTGGTGATGATGATCGTGGCCGTGATGGTCATGAGCATCATCATGATGGTGATCACGATTGTGCGGCAGGCCCGCAATCGCCGGCACCGGCTGGGTCGTCTGGAGCGCGCGGATGAAGGCGCCGCCCTTGACCCAAACCAGGCGCAGTCCGAACGCTGCAATCAGGGCATAGCTCGCGATCTCGATCACGCCTTCCGCCTTGCACATGGTTTTCGCCGTCGCGTTCAGCACCCAGGCCGAGATACCGACGATGAGGATCGCGACCAGCGACTGCATCAGGGCGGAGGCAAAGGACAGCGCGATGCCGCGGCGCGCGGTCTCGCGATTGGCGACTAGATAAGAGGCGATCACCGCCTTGCCATGGCCGGGACCAGCGGCGTGAAAGATGCCGTAGGCAAACGAGATGAACAGCAGTGTCCACACGGCCGAGCCGTCGGATTTCGCGGCCCGGATCGTCGCCGACATCTGGCGATAGAATTCCGACTGTTTTGCCAACAGCCAGCCGATGAGGCCGCTGGCCTCGGGTTCGGCTGCCTGCGCGGGTCGCGGCGCGCCAAACGGATTTTGCGCGAGCAGATCGTGGAGCGCGGCGTCGGCCATGCCGAGCACAAGGACAATGGCGGCGCCAGCGAGCAGCCCGCGCGCGAGCAGGGAGAGTTGCGGCTTCAAGGGCAATCCACCGTGATCTTGTTGGCGAACATCATGCCGAAATTCGAGTTCTCGCCGTTCAGGAAGGTCTGCTCGTTCAGCTTCTGCGCACTCGCGGTGCCGTCGTTCGGCCGTTCCAGCTTCATCTGGCAGCCCGCGGGCGCACCGACCAGCTTGACTGGACTGTCCTTGGCCATCTGGAAGTCGATGAAGAACGAGCGGTCGAACACTTCCAGCACCAGCTGCTTGGGCTTGACCGGGTTCTTCAGCGGCAGCGTGAAGTGGAGGGTCAGCACCGTGTCCTTGTAGTCGAGGAAGTAGTCGACCGGCTCCTGGAATCGCTCCTTCTTGCCGTCGGCTCGCGCAAAGGTGAAGTAGGCATATTCCTTGAGCGACTCGACGTTGGTCTGTGCCAGCGGCTTGAGCTCCTCGCTTGTGTAGGCGCCCTTGGTCTTGCTCTCGAGCCCCTGCACCGCATAGGCCGAGAACATGTCGTCGAAGGTCCAGGCGTGGCGCACGCCCGTAATGCTGCCGTCCGCGGCGTAGAGCAGCTCGCTGGTGGCGGTGATCCAGACATGCGGATGCGCCTGCGCCGCACCCGAAGCGAGCGTGAGGCCAGCGGCGAGCAGCCATCCGAACAGAGCGCGCATGCCCATCAGGCGGCCTTCGCCGTTTCGAGCAGGCCGCGGCGGCGCAGCAGCGCGTCCGGCTCGGGCGGGCGGCCGCGGAAGGCCTCGTAAGCGGCCTCCGGATCGATCGATCCGCCGGAAGAGTAGATGTCGTCGTGCAGGCGCTTGGCCACCGCAGGATCGAAGATGTCGCCGGCCTCCTCGAAGGCGCCGAAGGCGTCGGCGTCCATCACCTCCGACCACATGTAGCTGTAGTAACCGGCAGCGTAGTGGTCGCCGGTGAAGATGTGACCGAACTGCGTGGGCCGGTGACGCAGCGCGATCTCCTCGGGCATGCCGATCTTCTCCAGCTCGCGTCTCTCGAACGCACGCACGTCCTCTGCGGCCGATGCCGGCTGGGTATGGAACTCGAGATCGATCAGCGCCGAGGAGACGAACTCGACCGTAGCAAAACCCTGGTTGAATTTCCGCGCGGCAAGGAAGCGCTGGAGCAGGTCGTCCGGCAGCGGCTCGCCGGTCTGGTAGTGGCGGGCGAACTTTTGCAGCACCTCGGGCCGCTCCTGCCAGTGCTCGTAGAGCTGGGACGGCAGCTCGACGAAATCGGTGAATACGGAGGTGCCCGACAGCGAGGGATAGGTCACGTTGGAGAGCATGCCATGCAGGCCGTGGCCGAATTCGTGGAACAGAGTGCGGGCATCGTCGGGCGACAGCAGCGAAGGCTCGCCGTCGGCGCCCTTGGCGAAATTGCAGATGTTGAGAACCAGCGGCGCGACGTCGCCGTCGAGCTTCTGCTGGTCGCGCAGCGAGGTCATCCAGGCGCCGGAGCGCTTCGACGGCCGGGCGAAGTAGTCGCCATAGAACAGCGCCTTGTGCTTGCCGTCCGGCCCCTTCACCTCCCAGACCCGGACGTCGGGGTGCCAGACCGGAACGTCCTTGCGCTCCTCGAAGGTGATGCCGAACAGGCGCGTGGCGCAGTCGAAGGCGGCGGCAATCATGTGGTCGAGCGAAAGATAGGGCTTGATCGCGGCGTCGTCGAAATTGGCGCGCTGAAGGCGCAGCTTCTCGGCGTAAAAGCGCCAGTCCCAGGGCGCGAGCTTGAAATTGCCGCCCTCGGCCGTAATCAGCGCCTGCATCTCGTCGCGGTCGGCGAGTGCCCGCGCCCTCGCCGGCTTCCAGACCCGCTCCAAAAGGCCCCGCACCGCTTCCGGCGTCTTGGCCATGGAGTCTTCGAGCCGGTAGGCGGCGAAAGTCGGGTAGCCCAAGAGCTTGGCGCTCTCCTCGCGCAGCTTCAGAATCTCGACAATGGTTCCGTTGTTGTCGTTGGCGTTGCCGTTGTCGCCACGCGCGATGAAGGCTTTGTAGACCTTCTCGCGGAGGTCACGCCGGGCAGAGCTCTTCAGGAATTGTTCGACCGGGGAGCGCGACAACGTGACGATGGCCTTGCCTGCCATGCCGCTTTCTTCTGCCGCAGCCTTGGCGCCAGCGACGAAGCTCTCCGGCAGGCCCTGGCGGTCGGCCTCCCCGAGCTCCATGAACCAGTCCTGCTCGTCGCCGAGCAGATGGTGGCTGAAGCTGGTGCCGAGCTGGGCGAGCCTCTCGTTGATCTCGGCCATTCGCGCCTTGGCCTCTTCGGAGAGACCGGCGCCGGCGCGGTGGAATCGGGTGTAGGTGCGCTCCAAGAGGCGCAGCTGCTCGGGCGTGAGCCCAAGATTGACGCGGTTCTCGTGCAGCTGGGCGATGCGGCCGAACAGCACCGCGTTCATCATGATCGGATTCCAGTGCCGCGCCATCCGCAAGGAGACCTCCTTGTCGATCTCCAGGATGGCCGGGTTGGAATGCGCCGAGACGAGGTCGTAGAAGACCGCCGCGACCTTGCTCAGCAGCTTGCCCGAGCGCTCCAGCGCCGTGATGGTGTTGGCGAAGTCGGGCGCCGCCGGATCATTGGTGATCGCCGCGATCTCGGCGGCGTGATCGGCAAAGGCCTGCTTGAACGCCGGGAGGAAGTGCTCCGGCTGGATCTCGTCGAAGGGCGGGGTCGCAAACGGCGTCACCCAGGCCTTCAGCAGCGGGTTCGTCTCGGCGTCCATAATTTGGCGGGATTCTGACATCACAAATCCGGTTTTCGTGGCTCGATTGTTGCGGCCAGCTATAGCACGCGATGGGGCTTTTTTGGGCCATTTGCCCTTGCTCCCGGCCGCCTTTTCGGGGAGATTGCGGCCCTCGAAGTCAGGACCTCTGAGCCCCATGAACGCGCCTTCTTCCTCTTCCCGCCAGATCGTCTGGCCCAGTGTCATCACCGTCGTCAGCGCCGCCATCCTGATCGGCGCTGAGGTGTTCGGCGCAGCCTTCGCCGGCGGCTGGGCGCTCGCGATCCTGCTCGGGCTCGGCGACCAAGGCGCGCACATCCTCCAGGCCGTGCTGTTCACACTCGGCGTGCTCGTGATGACCGCGTTCATCCGCGGCGCTCAACGCGTCGAGCCCTTCACGAAGCGCCGCTGACGCTTCTCGCGCGCCAGCAACGCGCAGCACAGCGAAAACTTAACGCGCGTTCATCTTCCGCGTCGCTCGCGCAACAGCGCGCAAGCAGACGTTAGGCAATTCTGTCCGCAGCCTAAAAAAATTCTTGCGAAGCAGAGTCAAAACGCTTATGTGCGGACTTGCCCAATTTCGCACGTGCCTGTGGTCGTGTGTCAGTCGGTAGGTATCCGGACAAGAGGCCGGACAGCCGCCAAAGGGTGAAGAAGCCGAGGGGCTCTTCGGAAGTGCAGAAGTCGAAGACCTGATGTCGCAAGACCGAAGGTCAGACGACGAAGCAAACCCGGAGCGCCCAGCATCTCTCTCAAAGAGATGCCATGTCGAAGGTGACTTCGCTCTTTGCAACCGTGACTGGCAGCCGGAGGCGAACCGGCGCACCCCGCTCTCAACGGGGGACGCGACTTAAAGCAACGACGGATCGGGCTTTTTTGGTCTCTACCGGCAGTCCAACGCCGGCGCGGGCTACTGAAAAGGCTTGTCCTTCATTGCCAGGTGTGCGGGCGGGAATACTCCCAACCAATCCACGGCAGCACAGTCTGGTTTGAGTCTTATGGCTTCGTCGCGCCTCCATCGCGCGATCCGGCCAGAGCACTCTTATCCGACGTCATGTTTTGAACGGGCCCGTCGCTGGGCCGTTTGGGAGAGTGCCATGACCGAACGTATCCAGGAATTCCTGCGCAACCGCCGCAAGGATGGCCTCGACACCGAGCCGTGCCTCGTCGTCGACCTCGAGGTCGTGCGCGACAATTACCAGAGCTTCGCCAAGGCGCTGCCCGACAGCCGCGTGTTCTACGCCGTCAAGGCGAACCCGGCGCCGGAAGTGCTGGCCCTGCTCGCGTCCATGGGCTCCTGCTTCGACACCGCGACCGTCGCCGAGATCGAGATGGCGCTGGCCGCGGGTGCGACGCCCGACCGCATCTCCTTCGGCAACACGATCAAGAAGGAGCGCGACATCGCGCGCGCCTTCGCGCTCGGCATTCGGCTGTTCGCGGTCGATTGCGCCGCCGAGGTCGAGAAGGTCGCCCGTGCCGCCCCGGCTGCGAAGGTGTTCTGCCGCATCCTCTATGACTGCGCCGGCGCCGAGTGGCCGCTGTCGCGCAAGTTCGGCTGCGACCCGGAAATGGCGGTCGAGGTGCTCGACCTCGCCAAGCGTCTGGGGCTTGAGCCGTGCGGCATCTCCTTCCATGTCGGCTCGCAGCAGCGCAAGGTGAAGGCCTGGGACCGTGCGCTGGCGATGGCCTCGCAGGTGTTCCGCGACTGCGCCGAGCGCGGCATCAACCTGTCCATGGTCAACATGGGCGGCGGCTTCCCGACCAAGTACCTGAAGGACGTGCCGCCGGTCGTCACCTACGGCCGCTCGATCTTCCGCGCGCTGCGCAAGCACTTCGGCAACCAGATCCCGGAGACCATCATCGAGCCGGGCCGCGGCATGGTGGGCAACGCCGGCATCATCGAATCCGAGGTCGTGCTCATCTCGAAGAAGAGCGACGAGGACGAGGTGCGCTGGGTCTATCTCGACATCGGCAAGTTCGGCGGTCTCGCCGAGACCATGGACGAGTCGATCCGCTACGCCATCCGCACCCGTCACGACGGCGCGGACATGACGCCGTGCGTGCTCGCAGGTCCCACCTGCGACAGCGCCGACGTGCTGTACGAGAAGAGCCCGTATCCGCTCCCCGTGACGCTCGAGATCGGCGACAAGGTGCTGATCGAAGGCACCGGGGCCTATACGTCGACCTACTCGTCGGTGGCGTTCAACGGCATTCCGCCGCTGAAGACGTATCACATCTGATCCGCCTCTCTGTCTGAGGCCTGACGAACCCGGGAGCCGGTCCGCCGGCTCCTCCCCGACATTGCCATTCTGACGACGCTCGAATCCGCGTGCCCTTGGCGTACGGATTCAAGCGGGGACTGACGTGCCATGACTGCTCCACGGAAGCCACAGATCGCCCTCACCTCGAAAGCCGCGCCGTTCGTGATCCGTGCGGAACGTGCTGCCGACGTCGCGACGCGTGAAGCGCTGCTCGATGCCTGCTTTGGCGAGACCCGCCACGGCCGCACCTGCCAGCGCCTGCGCGACGGACGCGCGCCCGCCACAGGCCTTGCCCTGTCGGCGCTGCGCGAGGGCACGCTCGTGGGAACCGTGCGGCTGTGGCATGTCAGCGCCGGAGGCAGGCCCGCTCTGGTCCTCGGACCGCTGGCGGTGGACCCTGCCTGCCGCGAGCTCGGGATCGGCGCCGCGCTGATGCATCAAGCGCTGGCTGCCGCCCGGGCGCGCGGGCATGCCGCGGTGATCCTGCTCGGCGATGCCCCCTATTACGCCCGCTTCGGCTTCTCGGCCGAGAAGACGGCCGAGCTCTCGTTGCCCGGCCCGTTCGAGCGCGATCGCCTGTTGGCGATCGAACTTGCGGAAGGTGCGCTCGATGGCGCCGCCGGGATGATCGTCCCGACCGGCGCGGCCTTGCCCAAACGGAGGTCGGTTCGCGCCCTCCAGGCGCATGCGGCCTGACGGATCGCTCTGATAGCGAAGACCGAAAGCCGCATTGAGCGGCAACGCCCCGCTGCGCCTGCGCCACGCTCTTTCCTTGGGGGTTGCGCAGGCGCCGGAAACGCCCTTTAACCCCGCGAAACACCCCTTCGGTCGAGGCCCACCACTATGTCCCGCCGCCTGATCTCCACCGGCTCTCCCCTCGAGAAGACCGTCGGCTATAGCCGCGCCGTGATCGACGGCGAGTTCGCCTTCGTCGCGGGAACCACCGGCTATGACTACACGACGATGACGATGCCGGCCGATGTCACGAGCCAGTCACGCAACTGCTTCAAGACCATCGAAGCCGCCCTGAAGGAGGGCGGATTCGAGATGGCCGATATCGTCCGTGCGACCTACTACGTCACCGACGCCAGCTACATCGACGCCCACTTCACCGTCTGTGGCGAGGTTCTCGGTGACATCAGGCCGGCCGCGACCTTGCTGGTCGTCTCCGCCCTCGCCAAGCCCGAGATGAAGGTCGAGATCGAAGTCACCGCCAAGCGCCGCAGCATCTGACAAGCGCCGCAGCGCCTGATCCAACCCTCACCCTTTGTCCGCCAGCACGTTCCGGAGAAACCATCCCATGAGCCCTCCCTCGCAGATCTACGCGAAGATCACCGGCCCCATCGTCATGGTCGGCTTCGGCTCCATCGGCAAAGGCACGCTGCCGTTGATCGAGCGGCACCTCGACTACGACAAGTCGCGCATCACCGTGCTCGACCCCAAGGACGAAGGCCGCAAGGCGCTTTGCGAGAAGCACAATGTCCGCTTCATCCAGAAGGGCCTGACCAAGGACAATTATCGCGAGGTGCTGACCCCGCTGCTCACCGAGGGCGGCGGCCAGGGCTTTTGCGTCAACCTCTCGGTCGATACCGGCTCGACCGACATCATGGAGCTCTGCAACGAGCTCGGTGCTCTCTACATCGACACCGTCAACGAGCCCTGGCTCGGCTTCTATTTCGATTCCTCGAAGGGCCCGGAAGCGCGCTCCAACTACGCGCTGCGCGAGGTGACGCTGGCGGCCAAGAAGGCCCGCCCTGCGGGCTCGACCACGGCCGTCTCCTGCTGTGGCGCCAATCCCGGCATGGTCTCCTTCTTCGTCAAGCAGGCGCTGCTCAATGTTGCCGCCGATCTGAAGCTCAACGCCCCCAGGCCTAAGACCAAGGCCGAATGGGCGGATTTGATGCGGCAGGCCGGCATCAAGGGCATCCACATCGCCGAACGCGACACTCAGCGCTCCAAGAAGCCGAAGGAGCCTGATGTCTTCGTCAACACCTGGTCGGTCGAAGGTTTCCTGTCGGAAGGCATGCAGCCATCCGAGCTCGGCTGGGGCACCCACGAGAAATGGATGCCCGAGAATGCACACACCCATGAAGCCGGCTGCGGCGCCGCCATCTATCTGATGCAGCCCGGGGCCAATACGCGCGTGCGCACCTGGTGCCCGACCCGCGGCGCGCAATATGGCTTCCTCGTCACCCACAACGAGTCGATCTCGATCGCCGATTATTTCACCGTGCGCGACGCGTCGGGCAAGGCGATCTACCGGCCGACCTGCCACTATGCCTACCACCCGGCTGACGATGCCGTGCTGTCGCTGCATGAGATGTTCGGCCGCGCCGGGAAGATGCAGGAGAAGCACCACATCCTCGACGAGAACGAGATCGTCGACGGCATCGACGAGCTCGGCGTGCTGCTGTTCGGCCATGACAAGAATGCCTATTGGTACGGCTCGCAGCTCTCGATCGAGGAGACCCGCGAGCTTGCGCCCTATCAGAACGCCACCGGCCTGCAGGTGACCTCCGCCGTGCTCGGCGGCATGGTGTGGGCGCTGGAGAATCCGAACGAAGGCATCGTCGAAGCCGACGAGATGGATTTCGATCGGCTCTTGGAAATCCAGCTGCCGTATCTCGGCCCGGTCAAGGGTTTCTACACCGACTGGACGCCACTGACGGATCGTCCGGGACTGTTTCCGGAGGATATCGACACGAGCGATCCCTGGCAGTTCCGTAATATCTTGGTGCGGTGAGGCGGGCCTCTGCCTACCGGCTATCGGGTGACTGCCTGGCCATCCCACCCTCCGCTGTCATGCCCCGCGCAGGCGGGGCATCCAGTACGCCGCGGCTTCTCGGTTCAATCACTGCGGTCTCTGGAATACTGGATTGCCCGCCTTCGCGGGCAATGACACCGAGTGTGGAGAGAGGAGCTACTTCTTCTCAATCGGCGGCGCGATCTTCTCAGGCGGCGCCTGCGGCAATGCAGGCTTGGTCGCCGCGCCCTGCGTCTGGGGATCCGGCCGCGCCGGTTCGGGGGCCGGCGTGGTGGGCCGGTCGCCGCCGGGCTTGGACTCCGCGGGTGTCTTACTTTGATCGTCGGACGGGGTGCCCTGGAGCGGTGGCGTCGCCTGTGCCAGCTCCAGCCGGCTTTCGGCGCGGATTTGTGCGAGCGATATCACCGACACCACGACGCCTGCTGCGAACAGCGCAGCGGCAATTGTCAGATCGAGCTTCAGTCTGCGTTTGTCATCTCGGCCGGGCATATCGATCACCGCCTTTGTCCGCGGGATCAACGAAACTGGGGCGTGCCGGTTCCCGGACCGAAGAGGCGGGAACCCAAACCCCTTGCGCGCCAAAACGCCGCCCTCACTCCGTCGTGCTGACTTCCCACGTGGCGTGGCGCACGCCCGGCAGATGCTGAAGATCGGTCGCCACCGCGTTCAGCTCGTTCGGGTCGACCGCGGTCGCGACCAGCTTTGCGGCGATCTCCAGAATGTCGTCGCCGATTTCGGCCACATCGATATCGGCCACCGAATATTTCGCAACCTCGAGCTTCTCGACGAGCCGGTCGCGCATGTCCGGAAGAGCGTCGGCCGCAACCGCGAGCTTGAAATAGTAGGTTGCCTCCAGCGCCTTCTCGTTGAGTGGGATGCGGTTGATCGCGTTGACCAGCGGGCGCAGCATGGTGTTGCCGGCGATGACGAACACGGTCAGTGCGGCCGCCTGCGCGACCATGTCGGCGCCGGCGCAGGAGCCGACCGCGGCCGAGGCCCACAGCGTCGCCGCGGTGTTGAGCCCGCGCACGTCCATGCCCTGCTTCATGATGACACCAGCGCCGAGAAAGCCGATGCCGGAGACGACGTAGGAAATCACCCGCACCGCGCCATCCGCGCCATCCAGATGCATGGCAAGATCGACAAAAGCGGCGGCACCGACCGCGACCAGCACGTTGGTGCGCAGGCCCGCCGTGCGCTGGCGGTATCGACGCTCGGCACCGATCAGCGTGCCCAGCACGAAGGCCGTGGTCAGGCTGACCAGCGTATCGGCGAAATCGGCAAGCTGGAAGGTCGTGAGAAACCGCATGGTTCCCTATACGGCCGGAACGGTGACAGATTAAAGCTCCAGCAGGCCGCCGTCCCCATTTTCATCAGCAAAGGCCAGCAGCGTGCCTTTGGCGTTCCAGGCGAGCGCGGCCACGGGCGACGTGCCATTACGGCGCACCAGGATCTCCGCGCCGTCCTCCAGCCGCACCATCAGCACGGTGCCGTCGCTGTAGCCGGCGGCGAGGATGTCGTTCTTGGGATGGCAGGCGACCACGGATACGCGCGCCTGCAGCGGGGCGAGCATCGCGGGCTCCTTGCCCATCGGACCGTCCTTGCTGCCGAACGGCCATATGATGACGGTGTCGGCGCCCGAAGTCGCCAATCCCTTGCCGCCCACGCTCCAGGACAGCGAGCGGACACGGCCGGGATAGCCGGTCATGCGCATGTGCCTGTTGTCGGCGAGCCGCCAGCCATGCAGCGCCGGCTCGTGCATCGCGGTGACCAGGAATTTGTTGTCGGGGCTGAAGGTGACCGCGTGATGCGAGCCGGCCCAAGGCAGGAATTCGGCCGAACCCTCCATGTTCGGAAACCACAGCGTCACGCCGTTGTAATGCGCGATCGCGAGCCGCAGGCCCTTCGGCGCGAACGCAAGTCCGCCGACGGTCGAGGGCACCTCGATCGACTTCTCCTCGGCCTTGCCGCTCTTGACGGTCGCCGTCTTGCCGGCGGACCAAGCAAAGGCGCCGTCGGCGTGCAGCGCCACCGCGTCGATCCAGCGCCGCTTGGGATCGGTGGCGAGCAGCGTCACCTCGCCCTTGGCATCGAGCGACACGACCTTGCCGTCGTCGCCGCCCATCACGAGGCGCTTGCCGTCGAAGGCGGTCGAGAGAATGCCGCCGCTGTGCACGGCGACCGTGGTGATCTCACCATTGGCGTCGACGAACGCAACGTTCTCCTCGCCGCCGACAAAGGCGGCGCGAGGGCCAAGGAAGTGCACCGAGGTCACGGCCATGCCGAGCGTAACAGGCTTGACTCGGTCGGTGACGGAGACGATCGAGGCGGAATCCGGGGACGGCGTAAACTCTTTCATCACGAGACGATGCAGCTCTCGAAACCCTTGCGGATCGCCTCCTCCGGCAATTCGCGGCCGATGAAAACGAGGCGGCTCTCGCGCGGCTCGCCGTCCTTCCACTTCCGCTGGTGGTTGCCCTCCAGCATCATATGGACGCCCTGGAAGACGTAGCGGTCGTCGTCGTCGTGGAAGGCGAGGATGCCCTTGGAGCGCAGGATCTTGCCGCCTTCGACCTGCACCAGGTTCTGCAGCCAGGGCATGAACACGTTGGGATCGAGCGGCTTGTCGGTCCTCAGCGAGAGCGACTGCATCTCCTCGTCGTGATAATGCTTCAGGCCGTTGCCGTGATCATGGTGATGATGGTCGTGGCCGTGATGCTGGTGATGATCATGGTCGTGATCATGATCGTCGGCCTCCAGGAAATCCGGCTCGATGTCGAGGATGCGGTCGAGGTCGAACGCGCCGCGGTCGAGCACGTCGGCCAGCGCCACCGAGCAGCGCTCGGTGCGGTGGAGTTTCGCATAGGGGTTGATGCCGCGAATGCGGGCCTCGACCTCAGCGAGCTCGCCCTTGTTGACGAGGTCGGTCTTGTTCAGCACGATGACGTCGGCAAAGGCGATCTGGTTCTTGGCCTCGGGTGCATCCTTCAAACGGTCGGACAGCCACTTTGCATCGGCGACCGTGACCACCGCGTCGAGCCGCGCGTTCTTCTGCACGTCCTCGTCGACGAAGAAGGTCTGAGCGACCGGCGCCGGATCAGCGAGACCGGTGGTCTCGACGATGATGGCGTCGAACTTGCCCTTGCGCTTCATCAGGCCGTCCATGATGCGGACGAGGTCGCCGCGCACGGTGCAGCAGATGCAACCATTGTTCATCTCGAACACTTCCTCATCGGCGCCGATGATGAGGTCGTTGTCGATCCCGATCTCGCCGAATTCGTTGACGATGACGGCGTATTTCTTGCCGTGGTTTTCCGACAGGATGCGGTTCAAGAGCGTGGTCTTGCCGGCACCGAGATAGCCGGTCAGGACGGTCACGGGAATCTTTTGGGAGGTCGCTTCAGACATAACAACTCCGACTTCGGGCTTTTTCCGCGCGACGCGAGGCGGGGTGGCCCCTGCCCTAATGGTCAAGCGCGCTGGTCAGGGCCTTTATATTGTGCCTGACCATGTCAATGTAAGTGGGTGCAGGCCCCTTTTCGCCGGTCAAACCGTCCGAAATCAGGGTCCCGCCGACCTTTGCCCCGGTCTCCGCCGCGATCCGTCGGATCAGGCGGTCATCGCTGATATTTTCCAGGAACACGGCCGGAATCTTCTGGGCCTTGATCTGGCCGATAATGGCGGCGATGTCGCGCGCGCTCGGTTCGGTTTCCGTGGAGACGCCGAGGGGGGCGATGAACTGGATACCGTATTCGGCGGAAAAATAGCCGAAGGCATCGTGGGTGGAGATCACCTTGCGCCGCTCGGGTGGGATTTTTGCCGCGGCCTCGCGGACCTCACGGTCGAGGGTTTCGAGCTTCTCCAAATAGGTCCTGGCCTGGGCGCGGAAGAACTCCGCGTCGTCAGGAGCAGCCGCGGCCAGCGCATTGGTGATGTCGGTGACGTAGATCTTGGCGTTGGGGATGGACTGCCAGGCATGCGGGTCTGCGGCCGAGCCCAATTTCAGCGGAGCGATGCCGGCGCTTGCCGTGACCACCTGCGCCTTGCTCCCCGCGGATTGCACGAGGCGCGGCAGCCAGCCCTCCAGCCCAAGCCCGTTGACGATGACGAGCTTCGCCTCTGCGACTCGCTTCGCATCGCTTGGTGCAGGCGTGTAGACGTGGACGTCGCTGTCGGCACCGACCAGCGTGGTCAGATTGATGCGGTCGCCACCGACGTTGCGGACGAAATCGCCGAGAATCGAGAAGCTCGCAACGACATTGAGCCGCTCCGCTGCATGTAGCGGCGAGGCGATCAGCAGCAGTGCACACAGCAGGATGAGCCGCATCGTCAGGCTTCCAGATGCCGGCCGGGAAACAGCTGCCGGACGATACCGCCGATGCGGCCGAACAGGACGGAGACCACGTAGAGCACAGTCGCCACGAGAATGATCGCGGGCCCCGATGGCACGCGGGTCTGGAACGACAGCACGAGGCCCGCATAGCCCGAGACCGCGGCGGCGACAACGGCGATGCAGATCATCGCGGTGAGATCACGCGACCAGAACCGCGCGATGCCGGCCGGCAATATCATGAGGCCGACTGCAAGCAGCGTGCCGAGCGCCTGAAATCCGTTGACGAGATTGATGACGACGAGCGCGAGGAAGGCGAGATGCGCAGGCCCCCCCGCGCGGCTGACGGTGCGCAGGAACAGGGGATCGACACTCTCGATCACCAGCGGGCGGTAGATCACCGCGAGCACCAGCAGCGTGATCGTGGCGTTGAAAGCCACCACCAGCAGGGTCTGATCGTCCATTGCCAGGATGTTGCCGAACAGCACGTGCAAGAGGTCGATATTGGTGCCCTTGATCGAAACGATGGTGACGCCGAGCGCGAGAGAGGCCAGATAGAAGGTCGCGAGCGAAGCGTCCTCCTTCAGCCCGGTCGATCGCGCCACCACGCCGGCGAGGATCGCGACGGCAAAGCCGGCGATCAGGCCGCCGGCCGTCATCGCGAACAGATTGAGGCCCGACAGCAGGAATCCGACGGCCGCGCCGGGCAGGATCGCATGCGCCATGGCATCGCCGACGAGGCTCATCCGCCGCAGCATCAGGAACACGCCGATCGGCGCGCCGGCCAGCGCCAGCGCGATCACGGCGGCGAGCGCCCGCCGCATGAACTCGAATTCGGTGAACGGACCGATCAGCACGTCATAGGCCATCTGCGATCACGCGGCCCGCGAACTGATGTCATCGGCCGCGCAGGCCGCGGCGGTGTCGTCGAAGGCCTCGCACATCCGCATCGCGACCATCAGATTTTCGGGCGTCAGCACCTCCGCCGTCGGGCCCCACGCGACTGGGCCCCGCGCCAGCACCAGCGTCTCCGTGAAATGGTTTTGCACCATCTCCAGGTCGTGCAGCGCGGCGAGCACGGTGCGGCCCTCGCCGTGCCAGCGCTTCACCAGGGCGAGCAGATCGGCCGTGGTCTTGCTGTCAATGGCGTTGAACGGCTCGTCCAGCACGATCAGGCTCGCGTCCTGAAGCAGCACACGCGCAAACAGCACGCGCTGCATTTGGCCGCCGGAGAGCGTCCCGATCGGGCGGTTCTCGAAACCGCTGAGGCCAACGGACGCGATCGAACGAAGTATCTTTTCGCGCGCGGCCTTGCCGATGCCGCCGAACAGGCCGGCCCCGCGCCACAGCCCGGTGCTGACGAAATCGAACACCGAGATCGGGAAGCTGCGGTCGATCTCTGCGCTTTGCGGCAGATAGGCGATGTCTCTGCTGTCGAGCCCGCCGAGATGGATGCTGCCGTCGAGCGGCTTGAGGATGCCGACGATGCCGCGCAGCAGCGTCGACTTGCCGGCGCCGTTCGGACCGATCACGGCGACCAGCGCACCCGACGCGACCTCGCCGCTGAGATGATGCACGGCCGGATGCCGGTCATAGCCGAGCGTGACATTGTGAAAGGCTAGCTGTGCCATGGTCACCTCATCGCCAGGAAGACGATGCCCCAGAGCACGGCGCAAACCGCGAGCGCGGCCGCGAGCCGCCCCGCCATGGTCATGCGCAAGATCGACCAGGGCGCCGCCTGGGCCGGATGCGGCGAGGCCGCACCGTGGACATGGGCATGGGTGTGGTCGTGGCCATGCGAATGCCCGTGGTCATGGGAATGGCCATGGTCATGGGAATGGCCATGAGCATGGTCGTGATGATGGGCGTGGGACACGGCGGGAACCATTCCAGAATGTTATATTATAACATTACCCCTGTCCACGGCCGAGGGTGTCATTCCGGGACGGCTCGAAAAGCCGACTCCGGAATCTCGAGATTCCAGGTTCGATGCTTTGCATCGCCCCGGAATGACGCCCCAATGCGACTAGACGGTCAAGGCTTGCCGACCACCATAGCGATGGCGGCCGCGACGAACGGGAACGGCACCGAGACGGCGCAGCGGAACCAGACGAAACGCGCCGGCATGAACGGTATCTCCCACAAAATCACCCGCTGGAAGGCGAACAGCGCCCAAGCGACGACATAGGCGACCACCTGGGGCACCCCACCACCCGACTTCAGCGCCACGGTGCCGATGGAGAAGCCGATCACGGGGCCGCCGGGCGTGGCCGCGCCGGCGACCACGGCAGTCACGACCCCAAGCCAGCCGCTGTCCGGACCGAGCCAGCCGGTGATCACCTCCTGCGGGATGATCGCAGCGATATAGCCGGAGCCGATCACCCCCAGCGCGATCCGCGGCACGATGTTGATGAAGTCCATCGAGCCTTCGCGCAGGGATGCCTTGAACACCGGCGGGCCGCGGCGGAACGCGATCAGGCCGACGCCGAGCACCGAGCCCCATAGCAGGATGTCGATCAGAAGCGCCGCACTCAACTCTCGTCGTCCTTCGCGAGCGGCTTCGGATAGAGCCTGACATAGACGAAGCGGCCGAGCGCGCCGGCGAGCACCGGCAGCGGCAGCGAGATCACGATCCGCCACAGCGTGAAATCGGTGCCCATGATCGGGATTTCCCAGGCCACCGCCCGGCCGTAGCCGATCAGGGTCCAGCTCACGACCATGGCGATGGTGGCGCCGAAATCGGCGCCGACCGCCAGCAGCGCGCTCGCCACCGGATAGGCGGTGAAGGGCCCACCCGGCAAGATCGCGCCGAAGGCGGTGCCGATCAGAAGGCCCATCAGACCGGATTTCGGCCCGAGCGAGCGCGATACTTTTTCGTGCGGCAGGATCTCGGAGATGAAGGCGCCGAGCAGGCAGCCGGCCAGCACGCGCGGCAGGATGCCTGAGAATAGCGAGAGATCGTGGGTGAGGATGTCGAGAACGCCCGCGCTGCCATCACGCCGCCAGACCAGCGCCGCGCTGACCGCCACCAGGGCCGCGATGATGATGGTCGACCAGCCGATCGGCTTGCGCACACGCCCCGGCCGCGGCTCGGACTCCGCGTCCTCGGCAGGCGCCGGGTCTTTCGGGGAAGGTTCTAACAACGGGCTGGGTTGGCTCAAGGGTGATGCCCGTCCTGATTAAGGGCGCCGCCCACCCGATGCAAACGGAACGATCACAGGCCGATACGCGCACCGCGCAGGGCAATTCCGCACAGCAAAAAGGCGGCCGCGCCTGCGACCGCCCTTTTTACTTCCGTCATTCCGGGGCGGCTCGAAGAGCCGAACCCTGGTGCGCAGTCGCGCACCTGAAAATCTCGAGATTCCGGGTTCAATGCTGGCGCATCGCCCCGGAATGACGAGGTGAGAACTCAGGCCTTCTCGAACAGGGACTCCACGTACTCCCAGTTCACGAGGTTTTCCACGAACGCCTTGAGATAGTCGGGCCGGCGGTTGCGATAATCGATGTAGTAGGAATGCTCCCAGACATCGCAGCCGAGGATCGGGGTGGCGCCGTGCACCAGCGGATTCTCGCCGTTGGGGGTCTTGGAGATCTCGAGCTTGCCGTTCTTGACCTGGAGCCAGCACCAGCCGGAGCCGAACTGGCCGACGCCGGCCGCCTGGAAGTCGGTCTTGAACTTCTCGAAGCCGCCGAGGTCCTCGTTGATCTTCTTCTCGAGCTTGCCCGGCAGCTTGGTGCCGCCGCCATTGGGCTTCATCCAGCTCCAGAAGTGGATGTGGTTGTAGTGCTGGCCGGCATTGTTGAACACCGCGGGGTTCTTGCCGAACGAGCCCTTGACGATCTCTTCAAGGGACTTGCCTTCCCATTCGGTCCCCTTGAGCGCGTTGTTGCCGTTGGTGACGTAGGCCTGATGATGCTTGTCGTGGTGATATTCCAGCGTCTCCTTCGACATGTACTGGCCGAGGGCGTCATAGGCGTAAGGGAGTGGGGGGAGCGTAAAGGTCATGGCTTCTTGTCCGCAACTGGTGGGGAACGAGTTCTAACGGTCACCCCTTATAGAAGGTTCCGCCGCCATTAAATACCTCAGAATTTCGAAAACGCGTGACGGGGACGCTTGGCACGATTGCATAAAATCGTCGCAGCACGCGGACATCTGCGCGGTCGTGGTGGCTTGATGCAAAATATCATTGCCTTTGAGGTGCTTATGGCAGAACGAATGCCCTATGCACCGAATTTGCGAAAGACAGAGCCATGAGCATCGAGATCGACATTTTGAACGGCGACGCCTCGTGGCCGATCGCAAAGCCGCTGCTCAGCGCGGTCTGGGGACACGATGCGGCGGAAAAGCCGCCCTGGGCTCACATCAAATGGGCCAATGCCGATCTGCGTGTGCTGCTCGAGACGCCCGAGGACGGCCTCGTGTGCCATGTCGGCATCTACTTCCGCACCATCACCTGGAATGGACAGAAGGTTCACGTCGGCGGCATCGGCGGTGTCTGCACGCGTGAGGACCGGCGCGGCCGCGGCTACGCGACGATCGCGATCGACGCGGCGGTGCATACCATGCGCGCCAACGAGGCGGTCCGCTTCGGGCTCCTGTTCTGCGAGCCGCACAATTTCGCATTTTACGAGACCCGCAAATGGCTGCCGTTCAAAGGTGACGTCTATTGCGAGCAGCCGGAGGGGCGGATCCGCTTCGACGACATGGCGCCCTACGTCTTCGAGATCGTCCGGGCGCCGACGCTGGGCACCATCGACCTATGCGGCCTGCCCTGGTGAGCCCTGCGTGAGCGAGGGCTGGGAGGGTCGCCTGACGTCCTATAGTATGTCGCTCATCATTTAATATTCCGCCCGGTGAACATGACGATCGACGCTCCCTTAGACGCCGTCCCTCCGGTCGCGCCGGTCGCCTCCCCCATTGCCAGCCTCCTGACCGCACCGATCCTGCCGACGCTGCTGCGGCTCGCGATCCCCAACATGATCGCGATGGTCGGCAGCACGCTGGTCGCGGTGGCCGAGACCTCCTATATCGGCCGGCTCGGCACCATCCCGCTCGCCGCGATCGCGCTGGTGTTTCCGTTCGCGATGCTGACGCAGATGATGAGCGCGGGCGCGATGGGCGGCGGCGTATCGTCGGCGATCAGCCGCGCGCTCGGTGCGGGGAATCACGACCGCGCCGCGACGCTGGCGCTGCATGCCGCCATCATCGGCCTCTGTGGCGGGCTGTTCTTCACGGTGATGATGCTCGTCTTCGGCCGCTCCTTCTTCGCGCTGCTCGGCGGCCGCGAGCGCGTGCTCGAAGAAGCCTGCGGCTATTCGCAGGTGCTGTTCTCCGGCGCGGTCGCGATCTGGCTCGTCAACACGCTGGCCTCGGTGATCCGCGGCACCGGCGACATGCGCCTGCCTTCGATGACGCTGATCGGGGCGAGCGTGCTCCAGATCGCGCTTGGCGGCACGCTGGGGCTCGGCCTGTTCGGAGTGCCGCAATTCGGCATGCCGGGCGTCGCAAGCGGCCAGCTGATCGCGTTCAGCTGCGCCGCGATCTTCTTCCTCTGGTATCTCCTGTCCGGCCGGAGCCGCTTGCAGCTCGATTTCCGCGCCTTCCATTTCGAGCGCGCGATGTTCCTGGACATCCTCAAAGTCGGCGCGGTGGCCTGCCTATCGCCGCTCCAGACCGTGCTCACCATTCTGATCTTCACAAAGATCCTCGCGACCTTCGGCACCGAGATGCTGGCCGGCTACGGCATCGGATCGCGGCTGGAGTTCTTGCTGATCCCGATCACCTTCGCCTTCGGCATCGCCTCGGTGCCGATGGTCGGCATCGCGATCGGCGCCGGACATGTGACGCGCGCGCGGCATGTGGCCTGGACGGCGGCTGGGGCCTCCGGACTCACGGTCGGCCTGATCGGGCTCGCCGTCGCACTTGCCCCGTCGCTGTGGGTCGCGCTGTTCACGCGGGATCCCGGCGTCACCGCCGCCGCGCACAGCTATTTCCACTGGGCAGGTCCGACCTTCGTGTTCTTCGGCATGGGCGTGTCGCTGTACTTCTCCTCGCAAGGCGCCGCACGCGTCGGCGGCCCCGTGCTCGCTTCCACCGCACGGCTGCTGATCGTTGCGATCGGCGGGATCGGTCTCATGATGGCGCAGGCGCCGGCCTGGACGTTGTTCGCGTTGGTCGGCGGCGCCATGGTCGTGTTCGGGCTGTCGACCGCGGCCTCGGTCGCCTTCGTGCGATGGGGCAAATGATCGCAGGCGAATATTCAGCCAATTAAACGCAGGAATGTGATTCCATCCAGCGTTGCACTATCCTGCCGGGCTGCTATGGAGGCGCCGTCATTTCGGGGGCTCTCTCCATGTTCGGCAGATTCGCGATTCCTTTCGTCCTCCTGGCTGCACTGCTTGGCGCAACGAGCGCCCATGCGCAGAGCGCCGACGGGACCTGGCTGACCCAGGCGGCTGATGCACGCGTCAAGATCAGCAAATGCGGCGGCGGCATCTGCGGCCATATCGTCTGGCTGCGCGAGCCCTATGACACCTCAACCGGCCAGCCCGCCACCGACAGCAAGAATCCCAATCCCGCACTCGCCAGGCGTCCGATGATCGGCTTGCCATTGTTCAGCGGCATGGAGCCGGCGGGGCCGAACAAATGGTCGGGCCAGATCTACAATGCCGACGATGGCAGCACCTATGCGAGCAGCATCAGCCTGACTGGCGCGGATTCGCTGCGGGTCGAAGGCTGCGTCGGCGCGCTCTGCGGCGGTGAGACCTGGACGCGCGCGGGGCGCTGAAGTCCACGAACGCTTCGTGCCCCGGACGCGGCGCAGCGCTCTTGCGATGCGTTGCAGAGCCGGGGCCCAGAGGCCGCAAACTGGGTCCCGGCTCGGCGCCGCGTCGCTTCGCGACGCAGCGCGTCCGGGACATAACCGCCCCTCAAACCGTCATCGCCTTCAACGCCGTCGCGGCCGAGGCATAGCCGCCCCGCGCGCCGTCGATGAAGTGCACATGGTCGCTGCGCAGCGCCGAGGGCGTGAAGCAGGTCATCATCGCGGCATCCTGCCGGTGGAGGCCGTAGCGCACGATGCCGTCGCGCGCGGCGGCCGCGAGACGATCGCTCAACGCGCGCTCGAGCTGCGGGGTGCAGTCGAGAATCATGCGCAGACCGTCGTCATACTTGCGGAAGTCCGAGTTCTCGACGACCTGGCGTTTGTAGAGGCTGGGCACGAAACCGCCGATCTTGATGTCGAAGCGCATGATCAGATAGGCGAACAGTGTATAGGCCAGCACGCTGGCCCTGCGCGCGAGCAGCGGACCGCCGCGCCTGGTGCGGGCTTCGAATTCCACCCCCTGCGGCGGCCATTTCAGCGGCGGCCCCTGCGGAGGCACCGGGCGGCCGCTATCCGGACTGCGCTCGACGAGATGGATGATGTCCTCGATCACCTTCCGGAAGGCGTGCGGATCGACGCCGCGCGCCGGCATTACCAGCACCGACAGGATCAGGCCGCGCGCAGCCGGCATCACTTCGAAACGGCACGACAGGCCCGAGAGGTCCGGTTGCGTGCCGGCGGGCGCCCCCTTGACCGCAAACTCGCCGCGCTTCATCGCGGCGTCGGCCCAGGCAAGCCCTCCGCCCGAGAACATCGCGTAGGACAGGTTTGCCGATGGCCCGAAGCGGGCGACGCGCACGTCAAGGCCTTGCGCGCGAATGACGCTGACAGGCACCAGGGCGACGCGCATGGTCAGATCGAGATCTTCCCGCACCCAGGTCGCGGTCGCGGCCAGTGCCTCGCGGGCAAGTTCGACATCGTCCGGCGCGACCGCGAAGCTCGCGCCGTCGCCGCCGAACACGAAGGGGAATTCCCGTCCCTCCAGCGCATTGGTCACCGCCGCGATCACGGCCGCACCGGCCATGTTGACCGCCTTGTATCGCTGCGCCGCGATCGCCTTGGTCGAATCGACGATATCGGCAACGCCGATGCTCCAGTCGTCCGGCAGCGGCGAATACAGCACCGGATCCATCAAGCTGGTGAAGCCTCGGAAGACGGGAATGCCGCCATAGAAGGATTCGCCTGAGGTCATCGGGAATGCCGGATGGTTGGAATGCAAAACAAATACGTGGCAGGATCGATCCGGGTTCGCTGGCCGGCGCCCCTTTCGATCATTGGCCGAAACGGCCCCGGACAACAAGATGCGGCCGCATTGCAATGCCGCGGCGGGGTCATTGATCGGCATCAAACGACCGCCCGGGAAGAGCGGCTATCGTTGTTCAGCTCCAAGTGTTGCATCGGATGATCGAGGTGTCCGATTTCGGCAGCAAGGATTCCACCCCTCCGGTCCGCCGGCGCACGGGCATCGATCCCGCCTTGCCGGCAGACGAACGCGAGCGCCGCGTCCGCCGCCTCACCGAAGGGCCGCCGGAATTTTCGCACGAGCGACCTGCCGAAGGACCTGCCGAAGCAGCGGACGTGATAGCTAAATTAGTGCAGCTTCTCGTCTTGACGCTTGCGCAAGGTGTCGACAGACGCATCATGGCAGCCGATCAGGCGAACGAATTGCTGCGGGTACATTTCATGTCCGTGACTGCCAGAATTCTGATGCGTCATTGGCGGGCAATGGACGTCGTCCGGCTTCGCACGGGATTGCTCCTTGTGGCCCTGATTCGAAGCGGTCATGTCTGGCGTGGTCATGGACTGCTCCCTGTCGATTAGAGCGTTTCACATTTTGACGGAAGCATAACCGGCGTTGGCGAAGTAGTTGGCGCATTCGCGAGGCTGGATGTCCTGGATGAGGTGACCGATGTGGCGCCAAGTGTCCTCGATGGTGCGCTTCTGAGCTTGCCGCATCCAGTGTTTGATCTTGGAGAATGCCTGTTCGATCGGGTTGAGGTCGGGCGAGTATGGCGGCAGGTACCACAGCCTGGCGCCAGCAGCCTGGATCATTTGCCTGACAGTTTTCGACTTGTGGCTTCCAAGATTATCGAGAATGACGATGTCGCCTTCG
>NZ_AXAZ01000155.1 GCF_000473065.1 Bradyrhizobium sp. WSM1743 | reverse complement strand
TGACCCAGGCCGTTCTCTAATTCCGGGCGTGAGGTCAAGCTCTCCTTGAACATCCTTGCCGGGTCCATGGTTCTCTCCGCGGTAGGGGCGTGCCCCCCGCATGATGGCGTAAGATGACGTTGGCGGATCAATGTGTGAAGCGCGCTTTGCCCTTTCGAGCGCCGCAAAGCCAGGGGCGATCTCACCAACGCCAGCGTCCCGGCAGGGACGTTCACTCCCGCTGTTCGGCGGGAACTCGTTATCCTTTATGCAGGCTGATTAGCAGCATCATTTGAAGACCATTTAAATTCGGTACCATCAATCCACATCCGATGCAGAATGACAGCAAGTTTGCGAGCAACCGCAACCTTGGCTTTGCGTAGCCCGCTTCGTTTCGCAAGCCGAATGCCCCACGCTTTGAGTGCTGACCATTTTGCTACGCGTGTGAGCAGCACATTGGCCGCCTCGTAGAGATAACTTCGCAGCATCTTATCGCCGCATTTCGAGATTCGGCCTGTCCAATCAATCTCGCCGGATGCGTATCGGCGGGTCGTCAGCCCAGCGTAGGCTCCGACGCTTCGTGATCTCTTGAAGCGAGCGGGGTCATCGATCGTCGCAAGGAAGCAAAGGGCCGTGACCGGGCCGATGCCAGGAGTCGTCATGAACCGTCGCACCTGAGCATTGTTGCGAGCCAGCCGCAGCACCTTGCGGTCAAGGTCCACAATCTGTTGCTCGACGGCCTCGCGTGCCTTCAGCAAGGGATCTACCGCGGCAAAAAGCTCTGATCGATCCTCGGCCAACTGCGCGGCGCGCACAGCAAACATATTCATCTTTGCTCGTCCGATGACGAGCCCGAGATTCTTGAGGAGCCCCCGGATTTGATTTTCGATATCCCGTTTGATCTTGACGAGCAGAGCTCGGCTGACAAGAAGGGCTTTGGTTGCATGACTATCGAGATCTTTGACGCAAACCTCCTTGTACCAACCACATTGCATGATACGCGCTATGCCAGCAGCGTCATTTCGGTCGCTCTTGTTGATCTGCATCTTCAGAACCGCCTTCGCATGCCTGGCGTCAATGCAGATAACGGGTAACCCGATCTTATTCAGCTCGGTCCACAACCATGTCGAAGTTGCTCCGGTCTCGAGTCCAATCCGAACGACGTGTGGCGCGTGCAATTTGATGAACGTCGCGATCGCCTCCGGATCAGAAGCAACCGCCCCTTCGCGCTCGACCTTTCCTGTCCGATCGACGATGCAGATCGAAGTCAGTTTCAGTGACACGTCTAACCCGACATAGTGCTCCATTGCCTCTCTCCGTCATTGCAAGGCCCTGAGGTAGGCCTCGTCTAGTCCTGGAGAGCTGATTCCCAGAGCCTGAGTATGGCTCCGAGCCCGGAATTACCCCATGTGTGAAAA
>NZ_AXAZ01000151.1 GCF_000473065.1 Bradyrhizobium sp. WSM1743 | reverse complement strand
GCCCGCGGCGCGGCCGAACAAAAGAATGGACGCGATTTCCGCAATCGTCATCGCGGCGCGGTCATTAAAAATCGCTTGTCCATCTCATCCGTCGACTTCATGTGCTTGCGGTGCCCCAGCGGCAGCCGGAAGTAGGTCAAGGTCTCCTCGATGTTGTCCTCGACCCAGCCGGTGAGCTTGGGGTATTTGCCGCCCCATTTGGCAAGCCACGCCGCCAGATCGCGCCGCACCTCCGAGAGGTCGCGCCGGTCGTACATCCAGCGCAGCTCGAGCAGACAATCGTCATCGACCTTGCGCGGCACATAGTCGAGCGCGTTGCGCAGGAAGTGCACATAACAGCGCTGCCAGAACACGCCGGCGAGGACTTCGGCGATCGTCTTCTTCAAACCGGGATGATCGTCGGAGACGACGAACTCGACGCCATGCAGGCCGCGGGCCTTCAGGGCTTCCAAAAACTCCTTCCAGCTCGACCGGCTCTCCCGGTTGGCGAGCTCGACCGCGAGCACCTGGCGCCGGCCTTCCCAGTCGACGCCGATCGCGATCAGTACCGCCTGGCTCGCGATGATGCCGTCCTCGCGCACCCGCTCATAGCGCGCATCCAGGATCAGATAGGGGAACGGTTCCTTGAGCTTGCGCTCGCAAAAGGCCTTCAGCGACCCATCCAGCCGCTTGTTGATCGCGCTGATCGCCGAGGCCGAGAAGGCATGGCCTACCAGTTCCTCGGTGACCTGCTTCACCTTCCGTGTCGAGACGCCTTGCACGTACATCTCGGCCAAGGCCGCAACCAGCGCCTTCTCCGAGCGCTGATAGCGCTCAAACAGCTCGGTCGAGAACCGCCCCTGCCGGTCCTGCGGCACTTTCAGCTCGATCTTGCCGACCCGGGTGATCAGCGAGCGCGGATAGTAGCCGGAGCGATAGCCAAGCCGTCCCTCGCTGCGTTCTCCCTTCTCCGCACCCAGCGTCTCCGTCATCTCGGCTTCGAGAATGTCCTGCACCGCACCCTGAATCAGCGGCCTCAGGAACTCCTTGTCCGACCTCAACAACTCTTTGACTGCAGCGACGTCCGTCCTAATCTTCGTCACGGTCATGGCGGGTCCAAGCTCCTCTACGAGCGGTGATCTTCGCAATCACCGGACTTACCATGACCGCATCAGCCTCTCAGCTTTTGCAGAACCTTCAGCACACTACCGGCGAGCGCCTCAGGGTGACGGTGATAGAGCGGAGGAACGGATCGGTGTATGTAGGGACCCACTAGAACCCGCTTACTACAGCCATGTCCCCCACTGAACACACCCTCACCCCCTGGCGGCCCGTCTGAGCTGCTGCCGGTTTGATGGACACCAGGTTAAGCTAATCCCACCTTGCGCTCGAACTCAACCGGGCTGAGATAGCCGATGGTCGAGTGCCTG
>NZ_AXAZ01000154.1 GCF_000473065.1 Bradyrhizobium sp. WSM1743 | reverse complement strand
AGCGCGAGCTGCGCCGCCGCTCCGCGATCGAGCCCATCGGACACCTGAAGGCCGAAGGTCACCTCGGCCGCTGCTACCTCAAGGGCCGCGCCGGCAACGCCGCTAACGTCGTGCTCTCAGCAGTGGGCCACAACTTCCGCCGCATCCTCGCCTGGCTCAGAGAACTCTTGTTCTCAGAGAACTCTTGTGCCTATTCCTGGGGCTGCCTATCGCGAACGCTCGCCTGTCCACCCAAGCTCAATCCGGCTTCTTAACGGACGAGTAGATCGGGCAATACAACCCCTTCCATGCGGCTTACCTCCTCTTCCGGATATGTACGATCACGTCGAGCCGCGTGATCTCGTAGCCGGGGATTGTATTCGGGACCTTGTTGAAGATCAGCTCCTGGGCTACATCTATCAACAGGTCGTCGCCTTCCAGATAGAAATGTGGATGCACAGACGTGTCGGTATCGAAGAACGACCTCGACCCGTCTGCGGCGATCCCACGCAACCGGCCGACCTCGGTAAACTGGTTCAGCGCGTTGTACACAGTCGCGAGCGATAGCGCCATATACGCCGCGATCGCCTCATTAAACAGCGCTTCCGCCGTGACGTGCTGATGGCCTTTCAGGAACAGGAGCTGACTCACACCAAGCACTGGCGCGTCGGCCGCAAACCAGCATCGCGCAACATACATTTGCACCGGCATGCGCCGCCGTCAGCTGCCGACTCGACCCTGCCCCATTCAGGCCGATATCGTAGGGATCGGTGGCCTCTATCGACAGAATGTCCATGGCTGCCCCGATCACGATTGCCACTTTTGCATGCTCTCTCCTCTGACCGTCGCCCTGACACGACTATCTGACTACCAGATTCGAACAGAGATTTTCTGAATTGGCGTCTCACATTACGAGAGTCAGGTATTGCCGACTCCAAGCAGCCTCTACGAGAATCGTCGTAGCATCTCGCGATATCAACCAAGCGAGACGGTCTGCAGGGCAGCGGTTGCAATTATCGTCGACCGAATTTGCTTCGGATCGCCGGGGTCTGCGGCCGCCATCCCACCACTGACTAGTCCTGCCGAGAACCACGAGGAGCGGAGCCCTCGCGGCACCGGGGCTGCACAGTTCCGCGGAGCGATCAGCTCGGCGAGCCGGCACGCGTTTTACCTGCGGAACGTAGCCATTCTTGCGGAAGCTTTCGATTTGATCCGGCGACAAGATTTTTGGCATGAGCGCTTCTTCTTCATTGAAGAACGATGTCTTATAACTATAGTCCGATATTGATTTAACGCGACTAGATCGGTGCTGGCGCCCAAATACAGCGCCGCATCGGCTTTTTATGATGAAATTAGTCGCGCCCTCCTTTAGTTCAGCGCGCTCTCTGTCGCTTAACGTAACCCGTTGTCCCGCAGAAACCGCCCGACGGCGCCATTCAGTAACGCGACGCTCCGAGGTTCCGCCTCCGATGCGGCCACGTGGCCGCTGTCGAATGGCAGACGCAGCAGCTGGGCGCCCCCGATC
>NZ_AXAZ01000153.1 GCF_000473065.1 Bradyrhizobium sp. WSM1743 | reverse complement strand
TGAGCGACCCGAGACATAGGTGACACTTCGTACCGGACACATGGGTTACACTTTCCGCTTTTGTTCTGCGGGAGGTGTGGATGCCGTGGAGAGCGAGTTCGGTGATGGAAGAGCGCCTGCGTTTTGTCGCCCGGCTTCTGGATGGGGAAGCCATGACAGAGGTCTGCCGGGAGTTCGGCATATCCCGCAAGACCGGTTACAAGATTTTCGCTCGCTACAAGGCACACGGGCTTGAGGCGCTGAGCGACCGCTCCAGACGCCCGATACGCTATGCCAACCAGTTGCCGGCTCAGATCGAGACCCTGATTGTCCAGCTCAAAGCCGAGAAGCCGCATTGGGGTGCGCGCAAGATCCGCGAGCTCCTGGTGAGGCGGCTCGACGGCGATGTCCGCGTGCCGGCCAAAAGCACAATTCATGCGGTGCTCGATCGCCACGGCCTGGTCAAACGCGGCGGCGGGCCGCGCCACCGCGCGCACGGCACGCTCCTGTCACAAGGGGTGGCCCCCAATGATCTGTGGTGCGCCGACTTCAAGGGCGAGTTCAAGCTCGGGAATGGCCGCTACTGCTTTCCCTTGACGGTCAGCGATCATGCCTCGCGCTTCCTGTTGCTTTGCGAGGCGCTCGATTCGACCCGCGAAGACCCTGCAATTACCGCCTTCGAGCGCCTGTTCCGCGAACGCGGGCTGCCGCGTGCCATTCGCTCTGACAATGGCGTCCCCTTTGCCAGTCCCAATGCCCTGTTCAATCTGTCGAAGCTTTCGGTCTGGTGGCTCAGGCTCGGCATCGCGATCGAGCGCATCAAGCCAGGTCATCCGCAACAGAACGGCCGCCACGAGCGCATGCATCTGACCCTCAAGAAAGAGGCAACCCGCCCGCCAGGCTTCAACAGCCTGCAACAACAGGAACGCTTCGAGGCCTTCCTGCGCGAGTTCAACACTGAGCGCCCGCATGAGGCGCTCAACATGAAGTGCCCCGCCGAGCTCTACACAGCCTCACCGCGTCCCTATAGCGGTCTGCCGGACCTGACCTATCCCTTCCACGATCGCGACGTACTCGTCACCAATTGCGGGCGCCTCTGCCTGCATCGCAAGAAGATCAACATCTCTGTCGTGCTGGCCGGTCAAAAGCTTGGAATCAAAGAGGTCGATGAGGGCATTTGGCTCGTCAGCTTCATGCACTATGATCTCGGATATTTCGACCTCGAGCAGAAGACCTTGCAACCCCTCGACAACCCATTCGGCCCGAACCCCGTCACCCATGTCTCAGGTACAACCTCGGCACTCTGACCGAGACGCGCTTTTCTGCATGCTTGGCATGATAGCCAGTTGCTTGGCCGCGCTGAGCGGTCACCCCCCGAAGCCCGTAGGGGCGCGGCTTTTGCCGCGCGGGGTTGACGGCGAAAGCGCGGACCGAGCAATAATGGCCATGCCATGAATGCGTCACGCCGTAACGCACCAAATCGATGCGTTCGGCGTCAGCTTAGATCGACCCTGGAGTAAATGACCTTGCAACCCCTCGACAACCCGTTCGGCACGAGGTTGCCACCCATGTCTTAGGTACGATCTGTGACCAATGTCTCCGGTCTGGACA
>NZ_AXAZ01000152.1 GCF_000473065.1 Bradyrhizobium sp. WSM1743 | reverse complement strand
TCAGCAGCTTAAGCTTCTAACAGGTGAACGACAATATCGTATCCTAATTCCATAGAGCTGCGGATGTCGCAAAAGGGTTCAAAACGCGAAGAACTTAGGTTGAGCAAATCTGGTCCGCGCTGGCTCAACCAGCGGACTTCCGACCGCCGAGGGGCAACTTCGCAGATGGGCCCTATGCAGACATGAAACAATTGACATGCTCAACGGTGCGGACGGAGGCTGATTGTTCTCAAGACCAGCACTGGGAGTGCATCAGATGAAGACGGCTCTTTGCGACCGCCTCGGGATTGAACTTCCGATCATTCAGGCGCCCATGGTGGTGCGGTCGGGCCCGCCTTGGCGTCAGCAGTGAGCAATGCAGGGGGACTCGGCATGCTGGCGCCCTGGCGTGCGGACATCGACACCGTGCGGCAGCAGATTCGCGAAACCCGCGCCCTGACCTCGCGCCCGTTCGGCGTGAACCTGGTCCTGGATTTTCCCCAGGAGGAACACTTGAGGGCCTGTCTCGACGAGGGTGTACCCGTCATCTCGTTCTTCTGGCGAGACCCATCATCGCTTGCACGACAAGCCAGAGCGGCTGGAGCCACTGTCTTGCACACCGTTGGTTCGGTAGCGGAAGCAAAGCGAGCCGTGGAAGGTGGCGTCGATGTCGTGATTGCCCAGGCTGGGAGGCAGGCGGTCATGTCCGCGGCACGGTGGCGACAATGCCGCTCGTGCCCAACGTCGTGGACGCTGTATCCCCGGTGCCCGTGGTGGCCGCCGGCGGCATAGCGGATGGGCGCGGCCTCGCCGCAGCTTTAGCGCTTGGTGCCGCTGGCGCGTGGATCGGAACGCGCTTCCTTGCAAGCCATGAGGCCACCATCCACACCCGGTACCGGGAGCGTCTTCTGCAAGCCAGCGAAAACGACACGATTTACCTGGAGAACCTCTTCGACATCCGCTGGCCGAACGCGCCTCATCGCACGCTCAGAAATCAAACGGTTGAGGCCTGGGAAGCCGCGGGGCGTCCTACAACAGGCAAGCGCCCGGGTGAGGGCGAGGTGATCGCCACGTCACGCATTGGACCGATCGTTCGCTATCAGGCCTACACGCCGGATCGTGATTCCCAAGGCGACATTGATGCACTGTCGTTATGGGCCGGACAGAGCGTCGGCCTCGTGTCGCAAGTCCAGTCGGCCGGCGACATCGTCCGCGAAATTGCAGACGAAGCCCGGTCAATTCTTCGGCGGCTGGCCGAATGACCGGTTAGGGTTAAAGGCGCTGGTTTGAACGGCGCCGTGTCATGTCCGGTGTGCCCCGATCAGCAGACCATATCTGAGCCAAACCGAACTTCGCCATCGGGCCAACAGCAGACGCGTCCGAACGGAAATATGCGGTCAAGTAAGCAGCCGCCTACCTTGGTCAATGAAGAGCGGGAAATGCGAGAGTGGCTTCGGCAATCGGACGCGCTCGTAGCGCACATGCGGCCGATCCTCGCGGGCGCAAACCCGAAAGTGCAAGTTGCCGCGATTGCCCAGCTTCTCGCTTCGTTACCCAGCGGCAAACACCGGTGACAGTCTAAGGCTGCCTCTCGGGCGGCCTTCTGCTCTGAGCGACAGTTATTAGGCGTACACCACGCCAGCCGTCGGA
>NZ_AXAZ01000150.1 GCF_000473065.1 Bradyrhizobium sp. WSM1743 | reverse complement strand
ATCCGAATCGTTGGGATAAGACACAAGGTCTTTGAAACTCGATATTGTTACCAAGTGGGTGCTCGGGAAACGGTTTGTTTCCTTCATCTCTGCAGGGCTTGCTCTGGCATTGATGTTAAGATAGTCCCACCTGACTAAAGACTAACCAGCAGGTCAGTAGCGAAGTCCACAGGTAAACCCGGTAACGGGAGTCTGGAGCTGGACGGAGCAAGATTGCAGGCTCTGTATTGAGCCCCGAAAAATGTATGGTTGTGGTCATTGTGATAATCCTGCTTGCAGGAAAAAGCCGACGCTTTGGAGACAGCGGAAGGCAGCAGTCCTGAATATGCTAAGGCAAGTATTCAGGACACCACCGGGGTCTTAGACCAGGGCATGTACTCAAAGGGGTAGCTCGGGAACTTGGGAGACCCGGATGTTTCCTTGGGTAAAAAGAACGGTAACAGGAAATCCAGCGCAAGCGAAATCCCGGCGTTGCATAGGAATGTCCCGCCTTGCAACGAGTCTGCCATTGGCAGAAACACAAACATTAAAAGATGGGCGATACAAGGTATCAGGGGAGGATAGCGAAGAGCGAACGAACCTGAGATAAACATTCGGAAGTCTTAGCAGATCATAGTACCGATGATTAAGAATTGAACTATCTTGATCGGAAAGGTGGGGAAGTGATGCCCAAGCGACCCACTGCAGGGAAGGTGAAGCAGGGTATAACGTTTTTTTGGCAGGAATTATGGGAGATACACAGATGTCACAAACCATATCAACAAAAAGCCGAGAAATTGCAAGAACGGTCGCTTGCAATTCCAGACCGATAGAATGGGGACAACCACCGGTGTTAACAGGTGGGTCATCCCTTATCAAAATCGAGCTGCTTGCTCAAAGTAATCCTGAACTGGTATTTACATCAGTAGTCCATCGGATAGACTTTGATTTACTGAAACAATCCTTTCGTAAAATTCGGAAAAGCAAATCTGCAGGAGTGGACAAGGTTACGGCAAAGGAGTATGCCGAAAATCTTGATCAAAACCTCTATAATCTGTATGAACGACTGCGGAGAGGACAGTACGTTGCGTCTCCTGTAAAGCGTATCTGGATAGACAAGGAAGGAGGGAAAAAGCGTCCAATTGGCATACCTGTACTTGAGGATAAAATTGTCCAGAAAGCAGCAGCAGCCATATTGAATGTCATATTTGACAGGAATTTTTACAATTTTTCCCATGCATTCAGAAAAGGTCGGAGCCAACACATGGCAATCAAAGATTTACGTGAGCAATGCTTGAAGCAGAATATCAGCTGGATAGTAAGCGCAGATATTACAGGACTATTTGACAATATTAATCACGAGTTACTTAAAGACATGATACGTCGGAGAGTAAGTGACGGCGGAATGATTCGCCTGATAGGGAAGTGGTTGAATGCAGGCGTAATGGAGGAAGGCAACCTGACGTACTCTGAAACGGGCACTCCACAGGGAGGAGTAATTTCCCCTGTGCTCAGTAATATCTTTCTTCATTATGTTTTAGATGACTGGTACGTGAAAGAAGTGATCCCCCGGATGAAAGGGAGATGCTCCATCATACGCTGGGCGGATGATTTCATCCTCGGGTTCGAGTATGAAAAAGACGCATTGCGTGTCATGGATGTATTACCCAGGCGGTTCGAACAGTTCGAGCTGTCACTTCACCCGGAAAAGACAAAACTGATTCGATTTTCCAAACGCATTAGCGGAAAGGGAAACGGGACGTTTGATTTTTTAGGGTTTACATTTTACTGGTCAAAATCATTAAAAGGGTACATGGTAATAAAGAAAAAGACGGCAAGAAAGCGTTCAAGCCGTTTTATGAAGAGAATATGGATATGGTGCAAGGATAACCGTCATAAGCCAATGGCCGAGCAGTATGAGATTCTTTGCAGTAAACTGCGAGGTTTTTACCAGTACTTTGGAGTAATAAGTAACTACAAAGTGCTGGAAGTTGTGTTTGAATATACTGAGAAAGCATGGCGTCGATGGTTAAGCCGAAGAAGTCACAAGGGCGAAGTAATGTTCGAGGACTTGCGCACAACATACCCACTGCCATTACCCAGAATAGTCCATAATATTTGATGCCGTAAGGGCTGCAAAGTTATACGCCAAACGGGGTGTCGCCTGTTTGGTTGATAATCCGGTAAAAAGGATTTGAACCGAGGAACCGTATGAGGGAAATCTTCACGTACGGGT
>NZ_AXAZ01000149.1 GCF_000473065.1 Bradyrhizobium sp. WSM1743 | reverse complement strand
AGGCGGCGAAAGCATTCGCCCTGACCCTGCCCCCAGCGTTGCTCGCGCGCGCCGACGAGGTGATCGAATAATTCTGTCATGTCCGTTCATGGCCCTTCTGCGAAGTTGCGCTGCGTCTCACGGAGGTCCGCTTATCGCGGCAGAGCGGACCAGATTTGCTCACCTGAGTTCTTCGCATTTTGACCCATACCGGAAATGCCGAACTTGCATACTGAGACCGAGATCAAGCCCTATTTTCTACACCTCGTTTTTTGAAAGCGGACAGGCAAGTAGGGGCATCCGGATCGCTCCGCAGGGATATTAGCTGTTGAGACCAGAGCGGACATCAACGTTCCGTAATTCTGATTTGCGCGCAGCGACAGATCACTTCCGCCGCAACCTACAAGGCCATCGATCTCACGCGGACGTAGGAACCGGGCGCGTTTTTGATAATCGGCAACCGACCGCTGCCGGGGTCGCGAGCCGGAACGCGGCCTTCGTCAAATTGGGTTACCCATTCGTGCCAAAGCAGCCACCACGACCGTTGACGAGGCGCAGCGTTGACGAACCATTCGTCTGGACTGGGCGGCAAATCGTCGTTCACCCAATGCCCGTATTTGGTGCCTGGTGGGCTGATGACGCCAGCCATATGGCCTGCATCGGATAAAACGAACTTGACCGGTCCGGAGTACAAGCGTGTCGCCGCATAGGTCGATTTCCACGGCGCGATGTGGTCTTCGCGGGTTGCCAGAATGAAACTCGGAGTCCTGACTTTCGACAGATCTATCGGCGTATCCGCCAACGTGATCCCACCGGGTTTTGCCAGGAGATTTTCGTGATACATCCTGCGCAAGTAGAACGAATGCATCGCCGCGGGCATGCGGGTCGAATCGGAGTTCCAAAACAAAAGATCTCCGGGCATTTGCTTCTTGCCGAGCAGATAATTGCTAACGACAAACGACCAGATCAGGTCATTGGCGCGCAACATGTTGAACGTCGTCGCCATTTGATGCGCTTCCAGACATCCATGCTGGCGCATCCGTCTTTCGAGATATGCCAATTGCTCTTCGTCTATGAAGACGGCCATATCCCCAACTTCGGTAAAATCGACGAGCGTCGCGAGATAGGTGACGCTTGTAATCCGGTCCTCGCCCTTCGCGACCAAATATGCCAGCGTCGAGGCGAGCAGTGTTCCGCCGAGGCAATAGCCGATCGCGTTGACGCTATGCTCTCCGGTCGCAGACTCGATAGCATCGAGGGCCGCCAAGGGGCCCTCGAGCATGTAGTTTTCAAAGTTCTTTTCAGCGTGCTGCTTGTCGGGATTTACCCAGGAGATGACGAGAACAGTATGTCCCTGATCGACGGCCCATTTTATGAAAGAGTTTTTCGGCTGCAGATCGAGAACATAGAACTTGTTGATCCACGGCGGCACGATGAGGAGTGGCCGCCTGCGGACCTCTCGTGTCGACGGCGTATATTGGATTAGTTGCATGAGCTCGTTTTGATAGATCACTTTTCCGGGAGTCATTGCGATGTTTTCGCCGAGGCGGAAAGCCTTCATGTCGGTCATCGTGATCGCAAGACGGCCTTTGCCGCGCTCCAGATCGGCAAGAAGGTTCTCCAAACCGCGCAGCAGGTTCTGTCCGCCCGACGCCAAGGTTGCGGTGAGGACCTCCGGATTGGTAGCGACGAAATTGGAAGGGGACAGGGCATCAATCAGCTGGCGGGTATAGAAGTCGACCTTGCGGGCAGAGGCCTCGTCCATGCCTTTGACTTCGCGGATTGCAGAAAGAACCGACGCTGCTGCAACAAGATAACTGTCTTTCACAAAGCTGAAGACAACATTCTCGCTCCATTCCGGATGCTTGAACCGTTTATCGTTTGGGGTATCGGCCTCGCGTGCACGCAGCATGAGTAGGCGTAGGGCGGTTTTCTGCCAGATACCTACCATGTTGTGGAATAGGCCGACCTGCGCGCGTGCGACCACCGCCGGGTCGATCATCATCCTCGTCATGAACTCGAAAAAATCAAACCCAAGCATTGACCATTCGCCCCCGCCGAACTTAATCGCGTCAGCCTCATGAGGCGTGAAGTGCCGCATCAGTACTTGGGTTTGTTTCATGATGTCACGCAGTTGCGCTGCGAGGGCAATCGGATCCCAGATGGGCTGCTCCATCCACTTCTCGGCCATAAGTCTTTCCTCCTGACAGGCCTGACCAGAGCCGTCTTGGGTAGCTTCCAAAAAAACAACACCTCACCGCATGCGGTTGGTGACACGCGCGTCGGCAGGTAGGGTTGATTGGTTATGTTAAAGCCGGGCTTCTGTACATCAGCCCCGTTCGTCGCCGGCGCGCCTATGGTGTCATTCGGCTTGCAATATTGACCCCCTAAGCCGGGGGATCGGCGTCCAAAATTGACCCCCTACAGATAGGTCTGTTGCGCTGCCTGCTTT
>NZ_AXAZ01000148.1 GCF_000473065.1 Bradyrhizobium sp. WSM1743 | reverse complement strand
TGACAAGAGGTCGATTCCACCGAATGAGAAGCGCGGCGGCCACGAAATGCGCCGGAGCGCCCCAAGTCGCCGGATTTTCACACGGCCTGGACCCATAACTGAAGTCGCGGCGAATAGTTTGGAAAGACAAGTAACGGGTGCGAATGAGGACCTCGCTCTCAGAGGCTGCCGGATTGTCGTCTTGCGCAGCTCGAAATTGCTTCGATCCGGCAGGCCTTGGGGGCGGGACAAACTGTGCGGCGCTCATCATCGCGCCGTCATACCAGACTCCCGCAAACGGCCAATGACCGCACTTCGCCAGACGCTACCAGCTCAAGGAGTCAACGGTTCCAGGTGGCAAAACCCGAGACGTTGCCGTCCTTCCAGTTGCCGGTGGTCCGCGCTTTGAAAGTATTATTGCCGCTGGCGGACTGATACTTGCCGGTGCCGCCCGTGTATTCGAAAGTGCCCGAGCAATCGACGGTATCGCCGTCACAACTCCATTTTAGGAATGCTTGATCGGAGGATGAACCTTCTCCCATGATGATGCAGTAGCCATTTGCGTGGCCTTGTTTCTTCCCGAAGTTGAGATCATACGAGCCGGGGCAACGTACGCCGGAGCGATCGAACAAGCTGTTCGCGCCGCTGTCATTGAAGAAAGTGCCCGAGAATTCGCCGACCCAAAACACATGGTCTTTTTCGAGTTCGGCGGTTTTGCCGATGCCAAACCAGCCAAATTGCCCAGTGACTTTGTAGTCCTGCGCAGCAGCGGGTACGCTGAGTGCGAACAGCGCGACAACAGAAACAGCAACGGGATGCGCTTTCATGGGCGGTCTCCCCTGATGAGGTTCCACTAGCACTTTATTACTGGAGGCTACCCGCCCGTAGACACTGACGCTACCATTAAAATTTAAAGGACTTCGCCACGGCCTGCTGACAGCTTACGATTGAAGGTCAATTTTCTGCGCATTCGAAAGGACCGGAATGTCTCTTACTGGCCCGAACCTGCCTTAGCTCGATGCTGGTCCAAGCGTCGGCTGTTGGGTGCAGAACGGAAAGGGCTCACAACGGTGTAGACCGCCGGTTTTGACCCATAACGGAATTACGGAACCGCTACGGACCTGATGACCATCGGCGCCTATTCGGGTAGACTGGCTCTAGCCCTCGAACCTGAACGGGTGTGGGCATGGCACGGAAGCTCGCCGCTATCGTCGCCGCCGACGTTGTCGGCTACAGCCGGCTGATGGGTGTCGACGAAGCCGAGACCTTGGCGGCGCTCAAGACGCATCAACGAGAACTGATCGCGCCGAACATTGCCGAGCACCAGGGCCGCATCGTCAAGACAACAGGCGATGGCCTCCTGATTGAATTCTCGAGCGTGATCGAAGCCGTCGAATGTGCCGTCGAGGTACAGCGCGCTATGCAGGGTCGCAATGAGGACGTCCCGGCGGACCATCGCATCGAGTTCCGCGTCGGCGTCAATCTCGGGGACATTATCATCGACGGCGACGATATTTACGGCGATGGTGTCAATGTTGCGGCACGGCTCGAAGCCCTCGCCGAAGCCAATGGGATTTGCGTGAGCAGAGTCGTGCACGATCAAGTACGCGACAAGCTAGATCTGGTCTTTGAGGATCTCGGCGAGCGGCAGCTCAAGAACATCGCTCGACCGGTCCACGTATTCCGAGTGCCAGCACCAGCTACAGAGCTGCGGATGCAATCGGCAAGCCCCGCACTGGCGCTTCCGGACAAACCGTCGATTGCGGTATTACCTTTCACCAACATGAGCGGGGATTCCGAACAGGACTACCTTGCCGATGGAATGGTCGAGGACATCATCACGGCGCTATCTCATTTCAAGGCCCTGTTTGTCATCGCCCGCAATTCCAGCTTCGCGTACAAGGGTCGCGCCGTCGACGTGAAGGTAGTCGGGCGTGAGCTTGGAGTTCGCTATGTGTTGGAAGGAAGCGTTCGCAGGGCGGCAAACCGGGTGCGCATCACGGGACAGCTTATCGATACCGCTACTGGCGCGCATCTTTGGGCGAACCGGTTTGATGGTGGGCTCGGCGACATTTTCGATCTGCAGGACCAGGTGACGGAGAGCATTGTCGGAGCAATCGCGCCGGCGGTGGAGAGAGCCGAGATAGAGCGTGCCACACGCAAGGCAACCGAGCGTCTTGACGCCTATGATCACTACTTGCGCGGTTTAGCTAAGTCCTATCAGGATGCTAATCAGCAAGCGTGCAGCGAGGCACTACACCTATTCAACAGCGCGATCGAGCTGGACCCCTACTTTGCGACAGCCTACGCTCGTGCCGCCTTTTGCTATGCCAATGCCAAGGCCTTTGGCTGGATTTCACTCACTGAGCTGCTGCCGGTTTGATGGACACCGAGATTAGGTGTTTCATGAAGCCGGAGGTGGGCGATGAAGAGACGGAAGTTCAGTCGCGAGTTCAA
>NZ_AXAZ01000147.1 GCF_000473065.1 Bradyrhizobium sp. WSM1743 | reverse complement strand
TGTCATTCGGCTTGCAATATTGACCCCCTAAGCCGGGGGATCGGCGTCCAAAATTGACCCCCTACAGATAGGTCTGTTGCGCTGCCTGCTTTGGAATGAAGCAGGTGGTTGGGGATGCTGGTCGTGGAGACGATTGGGCGGATACGGCGCGAGCACTTCATCAAGGGTAAGACGATCAAGGAGATCGCCCGCGACCTGAAGGTGTCTCGGAACACGGTTCGGAAGGTGCTGAGGTCGGGAGAGACCTCGTTCGAGTATGAGAGATCGGTGCAGCCGCGGCCAAAGCTGGGGCGATGGGCATCGGAGCTCGACGGGTTGCTGGCGGCGAACGCGGTCAAATCCGCCCGTGAACAGCTGACGTTGATCCGGATCTTCGAGGAGCTGCGCGGCCGAGGCTATGACGGCGGTTACGATGCCGTGCGGCGTTACGCCCGGCAGTGGGGTAAGGAGCGCGGCCAATCGACAGCGGCGGCTTATGTCCCGCTGAGCTTTGCGCCAGGCGAAGCCTATCAGTTCGACTGGAGCCACGAGGTGGTGCTGCTGAGCGGCACCACGGTGATGGTGAAGGTCGCCCACGTCCGGCTCTGCCACAGCCGCATGCTGTTCGTGCGGGCCTATCCGCGGGAGACGCAGGAGATGGTGTTCGACGCCCACGACCGGGCGTTCGCCTTGTTCAAGGGCACCTGCAGCCGCGGCATCTACGACAACATGAAGACTGCGGTTGAGACGATCTTTGTCGGCAAGGATCGCCGCTACAATCGCCGCTTCCTGCAGATGTGCAGCCATTACCTGGTCGATCCGGTCGCCTGCACGCCGGCCTCGGGCTGGGAGAAGGGCCAAGTCGAGAACCAGGTCGGGCTGGTCCGGGAGCGCTTCTTCACGCCACGGCTGCGGTTCAAAAACCTCGACGAGTTAAATGCCTGGCTGCTCGACAAGTGCATCGCCTACGCCAAGGCGCATCGCCATCCGGAGCTGGCCGAGCAGACGATCTGGGAGGTGTTCGAAGCCGAACGACCCAAGCTCGTTCCCTATGCCGGCCGCTTCGACGGCTTCCACGCGGTGCCGGCGTCAGTCTCGAAGACCTGCCTGGTGCGCTTCGACAACAACAAATACTCAGTCGCAGCCAGCGCCGTCGGACGCCCGGTCGAGGTCCAGGCCTATGCTGACCGCATCGTGATCCGCCAAGATGGAAGGATCGTCGCCGAGCATCCGCGATCCTTTGGCCGCGGCGAGACGACCTACGATCCCTGGCACTATGTGCCGGTACTTGCTCGCAAACCCGGCGCCTTGCGCAATGGCGCTCCCTTCAAGGACTGGGTGCTACCGGCCGCCCTCGAGCGGATCCGGCGCCGGCTTGCCAGCACCGACGATGGCAATCGACAGATGGTCGATATCCTCAATGCGGTGCTGACCGATGGTCTGCCGGCGGTGGAAGCCGCCTGTGCCGAAGCCCTCGGTCATGGCGTCCACTCCGCCGATGTCGTGCTCAACATCCTGGCCCGTCAACGCGAACCCGCTCCACCGGCCAACATCATGACGCCGGCTGCGCTGACGCTCCGCCATGCGCCGATCGCCGATTGTGCCCGTTACGACAACCTCCGGAGGACCAGCTGATGGAACGAACCCAAATCTTCGATCTCATGGGCGAACTCAAGCTCTACGGCATGAAGGCCGCCTTCGACGAGATCATGGCGACCGCCGTCAAGCGACAGCATGAACCCCAGCGCATCGTCGGCGACCTGCTCAACGCCGAGATCAACGAGAAGCAAGCCCGGTCGATCAAGTACCAGCTCACCATTGCCAAGCTGCCGCTTGCCAAGGATATCGCCGACTTCCAGTTCGACGGCACGCCGATCAACCAGACGCTCGTCAATGACCTCGCTGGCGGCGGCTTCATCGCTCAGCAGCGCAACGTCGTGCTGGTCGGCGGCACTGGCACTGGCAAAACCCACCTGGCCATTGCGATCGCCAGGAGCTGCATCCGATCAGGTGCCCGTGGTCGCTTCTACAATGTGGTCGACCTCGTCAACCGCCTTGAGATCGAGACCCGCAACGGACGGCAGGGCCGGCTTGCCGAGCATTTAACTCGGATGGACTTTATCGTTCTGGACGAACTCGGCTATCTGCCGTTCGCCCAGTCCGGCGGTCAGCTCCTGTTCCATCTCGTCAGCCGGCTTTATGAGCGCGCTTCCGTCATCGTCACCACCAATCTCGCCTTCGGCGAATGGCCCAGCGTGTTCGGCGATGCCAAGATGACCACAGCGTTGCTCGACAGGTTGACCCACCACTGCGACATCGTCGAGACCGGCAACGACAGTTGGCGATTCAAAAGCCGAGACGACGATCACATCACCCGCGCTCGTCTCGTCTCCGCAACCCCGGCCAGCTCCGACGAGACGAGCGCTACCAGCAAAGCCCGCCGTCCGAAGGGGTCAAAATTGGACGCCGATGAGGGGTCAAATTTGCAAGCCGATTGACA
>NZ_AXAZ01000146.1 GCF_000473065.1 Bradyrhizobium sp. WSM1743 | reverse complement strand
TCGCGCCTCGTGCGGGCGCTGCGCGGGCGACTTGAGAATGAGCCGCATACCGCCCTCGGCCACTACTGCTCGCCGCACCATCAGACCAGCCCGCTTTATCCGGTGATCGGCTTGCTGGAGCGGGCGGCGGGCTTCGCCGTGGACGATTCTGCCGCAACGCGGCTCGACAAGCTCGAGGCGCTGCTTGCGCTATCGACCGATGATGTCACCGCGGTGGCTCCGTTGCTCGCGGCCTTGCTGTCGCTGGAGACGAATGCGCGGTACCCGCCGCTCGACATGAGTCCACATCGGCAGAAGGAGCGGACGCTCGAGGAGCTGGTCAATCAGGTGTTGGGACTCGCAAGGCGCCGGCCCGTCCTCGCCCTGTACGAGGACGTGCACTGGGCAGATCCGACCTCGCTTGAGCTGCTCGATCTCCTGGTCGGCCGGGTGCAAGGCGCCCCCGTGCTCGTTCTCATCACCTTCCGGCCCGAGTTCGGGCCGCCCTGGATGCGCTATCCCCATGTCACCGCGCTGACCCTTAGCCGGTTGAGCCGCCGGCAAGGCGCGGCCATGGTCGCGCAGCTGAGCGGCGGCAAGGCGCTACCTCCTGCGGTGCTCGACCAAATCGTCGCCAAGACCGATGGCGTGCCCCTGTTCGTCGAGGAGCTGACGCGGACCGTGCTCGAGACCAATCTGCTTCGCGATGAGGGCGACCGCTACGCCCTCGCGGGGCCGCTACCGCCGATGGCGATCCCAACCACGCTCCAGGAGTCGCTGCTGGCCCGGCTCGACCGGCTAGCCCCGGCCCGTGAGGTAGCCCAAGCCGCGGCCGCGATTGGCCGGGAATTCTCTCACGAACTGCTCGCGATGACCGCGGCGCTGCCGGAGAGCGATCTACAGGCGGCGTTGGCCGACCTTGTCGGCTCGGGCCTGGTGTTCCGGCGCGGGACGCCGCCTCAGGCGACCTACAGCTTCAAGCACGCGCTCGTGCAGGACGCCGCCTACGCGACTCTCGTCCGCGCGAAGCGGGCGCGCTTGCACGCCCGGATCGCGGCCGCGATCGAGCAGCATTTTCCGGAGACAGTGCAGGCGCAGCCTGAACTGTTGGCCCATCATTACATGGAGGCGGGGCTGGCCGAACTGGCGATCGACTATTGGCTCAGGGCAGGGCAAGCAGAGATCGCGCGCTCGGCCACGGCAGAGGCGATCACGCAACTGACCAAGGGGCTCGAACTGATCCCGGCTCTGCCCGAGGAGGCTGCACGATGGCGGCGCGAACTCGAACTGCAAATCGCCCTCGGCGTCGCCCTGATGGCTGCTAAGGGGTGGGCTGCACCGGAGGTGGGGCGAGCCAACGCTCGAGCCCGAGAGCTGTGCGAGCGCCTTGGCGACTCGTCGCGGCTCTTCCCTGTTCTTTACGGGAAGTGGGTTTTTCACGTCGTGAGGGCGGAGCTCGAGGCCGGTCGAACTGCCGGCGAGGATTTACTCCGGCGCGCCCAGGAACAGAACGATGCTGCGGCCGAAACCATTGGCAACCGCATCGTCGGAACAGCTGAGTTACTTCGCGGTGAGTTAGTGGCTGCTCGCGCCCATTTGGAGCGGACGCTCGCTCTCTACGATCGCGCAGCCCATCGGTCGCTTGCCTTCCTGTTCGCGCAGGATCCAAGCGTGGCGGGACAGTCCGTTCTATCTTGGGGACTATTCGCCCTCGGTTATCCCGAGCAGGCCCGGGCGAGGAGCGAAGAGGCATTGACGGACGCGAAGAAGTTGTCCCACCGCAACACTCTCGGCTATGCCCTGCTTTACGGCTGCATTCTGTCGCAGCTCCGCCAAGACCGAGACGAGGCCCGAGATCGGGCGAATGCGCTGATCGCACTTGCAGCGGAGCAGGACTCTCCACACTTCCTCGGAGCCGGCGTCATCATTCGCGGTTGGACGCTGGGCGAGGCTGGGGATTTTGAGACTGGTATCACGCAGATCCGAGACGGACTTGCGATGTGGCAGGCCACCGGAGCGGGCTTCCTGGTGCCCTATTTCCGAAGCCTGCTTGCTGAGGTCCACGGCCGGTCTGGCGCAGTGAACGAGGGTTTGGATCTTGTTACCGAAGCGCTCGACAGAGTGGAGGAAACCGGCGAGCGATGGTTCGAGGCCGAGCTCCATCGAATGAAGGGCGAATTGATTCTGCGGCAGCCGAGCTCCGATTCTAGCGCCGCGGAAGCACGGTTCGGGCATGCGGCTGCGACGGCCCGCAAGCAACGTGCCAAGCTGTGGGAGTTACGCGCGGCGACATGCCTCGCACGATTGTGGAGAGAACAGGATCGGCCCGGCGAGGCTCACGATCTGCTCACCCCGCTCTATGGCCAGTTCACTGAGGGCTTCGGGACACCGGACCTGCAGGCTGCCAGAGCAACACTGTGCGAGATCACCGCCAGCTCCGAGCCGAAGAACCCGTTCCGAGATGCCGGTAGTTGATCGACGAGAATGGCTGGTCACTTGGCCAAGCTGTCGAGAACCGAAGAACCCCGCCGGTGCCCGCACCCTGAAGTTCCAGTGCGAGAATCGGCGTCGAGATAGATCTAGAGCATTTCCTCGCTTGATTGAATCGGAGGGATTCCGGTTTTTGGCGGATTGTGATTCAAGATGCTGACTGGATTGGAGGCCAGCATCGCA
>NZ_AXAZ01000017.1 GCF_000473065.1 Bradyrhizobium sp. WSM1743 | reverse complement strand
GGACCGCCTGGCACGAACAAAGGAACAGCGCGAAGTGAGGAGCCCATCGATGACGTAACCAACANCCCTTACCCGCCGAGGTCTGCGAGAGGATGAGACGACCATGGAGGACGGTCTTCCCGGCGCATGCGAACACTGGTGACCCGAATGGCCCGCTCGAGGCCTGTCCGCTAATCAGCTCGAATGCGCGCTGATATCCATGATGGCCCGGAGCCCAACACGCTCCAATCAGAGGCCGGATACATTGCAAGACCGCATCTGCCAGGTTGACGAAACCGCTTGCAACGCGCGGCCGGACCATACATTCGGGTCATTATCGACCGATTTCAACGGCTCTTCGCGATGTCCGCTTGCTCTCCAAAAGTGGATGTCGAACCGCTAGCGTTTATGAGTACGCGCAATAGGACTCCGCGCAGGCCCATCTCGCGCATCTCTCCGGACGTGATCTTGAGCGGCCGGCTATCCGCATATGTAGACGTGTGGCGTCGGGCAGGATGAGGCATGCCGCCATCAAAGCGACCTGCAGGCTCCGGTCAAATTATCGATTCCTAGTAGTTCGGAACGTGCGCGAGACACTGCTTGTCGAGGGTCCGGAAGATCAACGGTGACTACCGGGTCGGACCCAGGGAGGTCCACCGGGTGACACAGCACCCAAAAAGAATCAGAGTAGGCCTACTTCACAACCAGATTGCCAGTTGTGGTCATCTGATCGCGCACGGGCACGCCAACGGAAACCCGCGGGTCTCCCAAAAGGCGATGCACGTCGGCCGACGTGCGATTGGTGTCAGCCTTCAGGAGGTCGGAAAAGGCCCGATCCGAGATTTGGTGCCCTGATTTCACTACGCTCTCCGAATAATCGCTTCTGGCCATGCTCACGTCTCCTCAAGAGATAGCGACATCCCAAAGCTTGTGCTGCACCCACCTAAACCGGCGATCCGTGGTAATCAACCCGATTTCGATAGGGCCGCCACAGATCGGGGCAAGGTTGGAGAACTTGAAAGCCTTGATGGTGCTCGATACGCACGAGTGCACAAAGTCGATTGCGTCTCGGATGGGAACCAACGGATGATCCAAGGCGTGCCGCGATACCAATGCCTCCAACTCGCCGGCTGTTCCGTTCCATTTGCCCGAATTGACGATGCTGTTCTTGAGTTGTTCATCACAGCCGAATATTAGCCGCTGGATCATGTTCGGGGCTCCCCAAAACCAATAACCGTGCGGTTTTGCCGCTGGGGTAGGGGGCGCGGTCGCGATGGGATCGAATACCACCTCAAAGGCCGCGGGCGATCGATCCGGCATGACGTATCCAGCCACGCAAAATCCAACTACCAAGTTCAGCCGCCATTCTTGCAGCCACTTTTCTTCAGGATCTGTCCGTGCCAAAGGATCTTGCGGGTTCTGCGGATCGTGAGCTGGCTTCGCCGCTAGCGCTCGGCACTGTGCGATGAACGGCGCAAGGGGCGTGGTCGGGTCGTTATATGCAGCAAAGAAGAAGGCCGCCCATCGGTCAGCAACTTCTTTGACTGAAGACGGCGGCTTTTTCTTCAGGTCGTCATCGAACAAAGCAATTAGGGTGCGATGACTGTTAACGCTGAGGCCACCGAGTCCCCACGTAACCATCGCGAGAGTACTGTTTTCGCCTACCTCAAACAGCTTCTGGCTGTTGTTGAAGTGCAGAGATCCGTACGTCGTCGTGCTGTCCGCACCCAAAACGATCCCTTCCGGCGAAACGTAGCAAACTGCAATTGTCACTTGAAATCTTCTCCCCCGCTCATACGCGAGTCGCGCCCGAGGCGGGTAAACGGAAATTAACGGTCGTCCACGGCGATGGGTCTGACGAGGTCGAGTTGGGTTGCCTTAATACCGCGGGGTCCGCGAGCCGAATCTCCCGTTGTCGGGGTTGTAGTTGCCGCTGGTGCCGAAATTGTCCCGCTGTGTGCTATTTGGATTTGTGGCGACGTATGGCGCGACATAGGTGCCGTTGTTGCGGGTGTAGCCAGACGAAGTGTGCGTGCTCGGATTTGAACCGGTGCCGCTCAGGTACTGCGAATCCCCCCGTGTGGTTTTACGCGTTGATGCATGCAACCACGTCACGAAAACAGAGTCCAGCGCACCTGCGTCCAGTTGGCGACTGGACGATACAACTCTCGACCAACGCCGGCCGATCGACGCCATGGGCAGGATCAGCGCACCATCGACAAACACAAAGGATGCGCAGAATCTGCTTACCCAATGCTTACCGGACCTTGTCCAGGCAGAATGTGGGGGCGGTTATTGGACCGGAAAAAGCTTGTATTTTCAAGTGGTGAGCGCGCTGGGGCTCGAACCCAGGACCCCGTGATTAAAAGTCACGTGCTCTACCGGCTGAGCTACGCGCTCCCATGGCCGCGGATGGCATCGATAAAGAGATCGCCATCGTCTTCGGACATTCGAGAAGCATGTCTTGCCGCTGCGCTTAAGCTTGCGTTGCGGGGAAAACCGGCTGTTTCCGGATCATGCTGTCGGCCCGCGCTGTGTAGGGGCAGTGGCTGCGGAGGTCAATAGTGCGGGTGGTTGCCGAAGATCGTGGCAGGGGCGGGGATTTGTTCGCGGTTTCTGCCGCTTAGGCCGGAATGCTCAACCTGATTGGCGGGCTGTCATCCACGCTGAACTGCTGGAGGTGGCCGGCCGAGCTCGGCCTGCATGGTTCGAGACGCCCGCCTAGGGCGGGCTCCTCACCATGAGGGCCCTAGTTCGCCTCCCGCCGCACCTCGCTCGGCACCGGTTGCGGCGTGCCGCCCGGGTGGGGCAGGGCGACCGGGCGGAGGCCGATCAGCTCGGCGGTGCGGATCGCGCTGTCGCGCCAGAACTGGAACGAGTTGATGCGGCTGAGCTCGAGGATGGCGATGGCGACCGCGGCGAGAAACGGCAGGCTCTGCAGCACCAGGACGCCGGCGAAGATGTAGATCTCGGTGATCTGGCGGAAGCTGTTGGAGGCGATCAGCACGCCGGCGCCGACGACGAGCAGGGTGCCGATCACGGCCTCCCAGAACGCCTGGAACTCGATCGACATCCTGGACAGGCCGCCCTTGGAGGTGCGGGCGAAGGCGATGTGCTCGGTGATCAGGCCCTGCGCCACCGCGCGCGACACCGTCCATTGCACGCTCATCGCCGCGATCATCGCGCCCAGCATCTGGCCGGGCTTGATGGCGACGCGGGCGCGGTACATCGACAGGAAGTGGGCCAGCGAGACGACGAAGGCGCCGATGATCGGCAGCGTCAGGATCTTGTCGGGGATGGCGATGTCGGCGAAGGCGACGATCGGCACCCAGATGAGGTTGAGCAGCGCCACGACGACGCCGAGGCTTTCGGCGCCCAGCCAGTTCAGCCAGCCGAGGCCATATTCGCGCTTCTGGTCGGGCGTCAGCCGGCTCGCGCCGGGCAGGAAGCGGCGCCAGTGCTTCTTGACGATCTGGAGGCCGCCATAGGCCCAGCGGTGCCGCTGCTTCTTGAAGGCCTCGTAGGTGTCGGGCAACAGGCCCGCGCCGTAGCGGGTGTTGGTGTAGTGGGTGGTCCAGCCGAGCTCCTGGATCGCAAGGCCGAGATCGCTATCCTCGCAGATGGTGTCGCTCGACCAGCCGCCGGCCATGTCCATCGCGGCGCGGCGGATCAGGCACATCGTGCCGTGCACGATGACAGCGTTGAGCTCGTTGCGCTGGACCATGCCGATATCGAAGAAGCCGGCATATTCGCCGTTCATGATGTAGTGCATGATCGACAGATCGCCGTCACGATGCTCCTGCGGCGCCTGCACGAGGCCAACGCGCGGATCGGCGAAGGCGGGCACGAGGTCCTTCAGCCAGTCGGGCTCGACGACATAATCGGCATCGAGGATGCCGATGATCTCGGCATCCGCCGCGGTCCGGTCCATCGCAATCCGCAGAGCGCCTGCCTTGAAACCCTGCACCTTCTCGGCGTTGATGAACTTGAAGCGTTCACCGAGCGCGCGGCAATGGTCCTGGATCGGCTGCCAGAAGGCGGGGTCCGGCGTGTTGTTGATGATGACCACACATTCGTAGTTCGGATAGTTCAGCCGCGACAGCGCATCCAGTGTCTGCTTGAGCATCTCGACCGGCTCAAAATATGCCGGGATATGGATCGAGACCTTCGGGTAGTAATCTTCCGGAACGTTCTCGACCGGCTTGCCCTTGCTGAGCAGCCGCTGCGGCGGCCGGCCGAAGGCGACCGCCGCGATCTCGTCGATGCGCGCCATCGCAATGAGGACAAGAGGAACAAGGAGGATCATGCCGAGCGTCAGCGCGAAGGCCGAGCCGAAGATGAAATAATGGCTGTTCCAGAACGCGAACACCGTCGCGGCCCAGGCGCCGACGCCGTTGGCGGTCGCCGACAGCAGGAAGGCCTGCTTCGCGGTCGCTTTTTCAATCCGCAGGATCGGCAGTGACAGCAGGATGCCGACCAAGAGCGCGATGCCCATCAGCTTCCAATAGTCGGGGTTCTCCACCGGGCCGGTCCAGGCGAATTTCGGCTCGCGGCTGGCGTTGAGGATGCCCCAGTACGGACCGACGCCGCCTTCGAAGAATTTCCAGGGCTGATCGATGGCCTCGACGATGTTGTATTCCATGCCGATGGCTTCGGCGCGGGTGACGAAGTTGCGCAGGATCAGCGCCTGCTGGAACGGGCCAGGATCGGCGTTGCGCAAATTGTAGCCCTGGCTGGGCCAGCCGAACTCGGCGATCACGATGCGCTTGCCGGGGAAAAGGTTGCGCAGGAGATTGTAGCGGTCGACGGCCTGGTCGACGGCCTGGTCCGAGCGGAAGTTTTCCCAGTAGGGCAGCACGTGCGCGGCGATGAAGTCGACACTGGAGGCGAGCTCGGGATTGTCGCGCCAGATGTTCCAGATCTCGCCGGTGGTGACGGGCACGCGGACCGAGCCCTTCACCTTCTTGATCATGTCGATGAGGTCTTCGACCTTCTGCTCGCCGCGGTAGATCACCTCGTTGCCGACGACGACGCCGACGACGTTGCTGTTCTTGCGGGCAAGCTCGATGGCGGCCTTGATCTCGCGCTCGTTGCGATCCTTGTCCTTGTCGATCCAGGCGCCGACGGTGACCTTGAGGCCGAACTCGGCCGCGATCGGCGGCACCAGCTCCACGCCGCCCGTGGACGAATAGAGGCGGATCGCGCGCGTCATGGTCGACAGCGTCTTGAGGTCGGCGCGGATTTTCTCGACGGTCGGGATGTTGTCGATATCAGGATGAGCCGAGCCTTCGAACGGCGCGTAGGACACGCTGGGCAAGAGCCCTTTGAAATCAGGCGCGGGTTCCTTGTCGCGCAAGACTCCCCACAGCCCTGCGTGAAGCGCAGACACGAGCAACAGAACGGCGGCGACAACGCGCATCGCGGCTAAACCAAAAGGGGCTGAGGTGGCAGGGAAGCGGATCCGACCCCGAGATCCGACCGAGTCCGCGGCAAAGGGAGCATATCTCTGCCGCGCGGTTTCACAACTGTCATGGCCTCATGTCCTTATGAGGGCATGGCCTTTTGCGAAAATCACGTGGCAGTGCCGACCGCGTCTATGGCCGACCATTCCTGAACGGCAGCTGAAACGGCCGGAGCTATTTTAAGAGCTTGGGCTATTTCGCCGGCGCCGGGGACGGGCTTGCCGCAGGCGAGGGGCTCGCGGCCGGCTGCGGTGCCGGCGAATTGCCGGCTGCCGGTGCGGCCGGCTGGGACGCCGTGGCCGCCGCCTGTTGCGGCTGGGCGGCCGGGTTGATCCAGCACGCGTGCACACGGCTGTCCAGGGTCTCGGCAACCTTGGGGTCGATCTGGCCGCCGAAGCGGGTCAGGCAGCGGAACGCAGCCTGGATGTGGCCGCCCGGACAGCCGAAGCGGTCGTAGAGGTCGAGATGGCGGAACGCGGTATCGAGGTCGTCCCGCCACATCAGCCGCACCACGCGCCGGCCGAGCCAGACGCATTCGGGGTTGCCGGCCGGGCCGTTGATGACCTGGGCCGCTTCGGCGAATTCGTCGGTGCGGCGCTGATTCTGGGCGGCGTCCTTGGCGGCGTCGGCGGGCTGGGCGGCCGCCTTGCCCTGGTCAGGGGCCGGCGTGCCGCTCTGGGCGGAGGCACCACCAACACCCATCAGAACGAGCAAGGAGGAGACGGCCAAGGTGGCGGCGAACTGCCGCAGGACCGCATTTCGTGACTCGAACACCCGTTGCCGCATGAATTCCCCAATATATCCGATGGCCGTCCGCGTCAGGATCCCGCGGACGCGCCGGTGATGGCGTCCAAATGGGTCTCCAATGCGGCGGAAAAGTCTTTGGGAGTCCATGACCTGTATTTCGAATTTTGTCCAGCAAAGTCACAATCCTAGAGCACGGTCGGACGACCGCAGCCAGATTCCTTTTGGGGGAGAGGGCGGATCCGCAGAGTGGATCGGCATTTGGACACCCCCCTTGGCAGATGGCGTGCGAGCAGGTAATCGACGGACCCTTCGCGGAGGACGGAACCGATTTCTCTTCGTACGCCACTGGCGCTTCTGCTCGTTTCGTTGGGTGCGATCGCTGCCGTGTGGTGGTGGCTTGCCACGCCGATCACGCTCGCGCGCGCCCCGATTGACCCCGCCGACAAGGTCCAATGCGTCTCCTACGCGCCGTTCCGCGGCGAGCAGTCGCCGCTGGACGCATGGACCCATATCGACGCCGACCAGATCGAGCAGGACCTGCGCCAGCTCAAGCAAATCACCGACTGCGTTCGCACCTATTCGATGGAGAACGGACTCGACCAGGTGCCGGCGATCGCCGCCAAAATCGGCGGGCTGAAAGTGCTCCAGGGCATCTGGCTCTCCAGCAACCGCACCAAGAATTTCGAGCAGGCCGGGCTCGCCATTCGCCTCACCAAGCAATTCCCCGACGTCATCACCGCGGTCATCGTCGGCAACGAGGTGCTGCTGCGCGGCGAGATGACGACGGCGGATCTCGTCTCCATCATCCGCCTGGTGAAGACGCAGGTCAGCGTGCCCGTGACCTATGCCGATGTCTGGGAATACTGGCTGAAGAACCGCGAGGTCCATGACGCGGTCGACTTCGTCACGATCCACATCCTGCCCTATTGGGAGGATTTCCCCGTCAAGGCGAAATTCGCCTCCGCCCATGTCGAGGCGATCCGCGAGCGCATGGCGGTGGCGTTCCCCGGCAAGGAGATCCTGATCGGCGAAACCGGCTGGCCGAGCGAGGGCCGCATGCGCGACGCCGCGCTGCCGTCGCGCACCAACCAGGCGCGTGTCGTCTCGGAAATCCTGAGCCTTGCCAAGGCGCAGAAGTTTCGCGTCAATCTGATCGAGTCCTACGACCAGCCGTGGAAGCGCAGGCTGGAAGGCACCGTCGGCGGCTATTGGGGCCTGTATGATTCGGTGCGCCGGAGCCTGAAATATCCGCCGGGCGAGCCGATCAGCAATTTCCCGTACTGGAAATGGTACATGGGCGCGGGCATGGGCCTTTCCGTGCTGGTGTTCGCCGTCGCGCTCATCACGCTGCGCCGGCGGCCGTGGACGCCGCGCTTCTCGGCCTGGCTCGGCGTCGGCATCTCGGCGACGACCGCGGGCATCCTGCTCGGGATCGGCGCCGACAAGATGTATTACGAGAGCTACGGCATCGGCGGCTGGCTGCTCTGGGGCGCGCTGCTGCTCGCCGGCATCCTGTCGCCGATCTTCTGCGCGCAGGCGATGGTGATCGGCCGCAGCCTTCCGACCTTTCTCGACCTGCTCGGCCCGCGCGAGGGGCGCAAATGGTCGAAGCTCACCGCGGTGCTCGGCCTGACGCTGGCGGTGACAGCAGTGATCGCGGCGGCGACCGCGCTCGGTTTCGTGTTCGACCCGCGCTACAAGGATTTTCCCTACGCCTCGCTGACGATGGCGGTGGTGCCGTTCGCGCTATTGATGCTGAACCGGCCGCAGATCGGCCAGCGTCCGATCGCGGAAGCGGTGTTCGCGGGCGTGCTGGCGCTGTCGGCCGTCTTCGTGCTCTTCAACGAAGGCCGCGACAATTGGCAGTCGCTGTGGACCTGCGCGATCTATTTCTTGTTCGCGCTCACGCTGTGGCGGGCGCGGGCCGAGCAAATCCAAGGATGAACAGGCCGATCGCCAGGCCCGACAGCACGACATTGTAGAGCACGATGCCGAGACCGGCGGCGACGATGCCGACGGTGAGCAGCACGATCGACGGCCGCATCAGGTTCAGCGTCGCCACCACCAGCGCAACGATGCCGAACACCGAATTCTTGAACAGGACGGTCGCAACCGAACGCGCCTTGCAGATCGCAGTCTGGAGGCCGGCGTCGCAGGCGAGGGCGACCTGCGACAGCTCAATCGCGAGATAGCGCACATAAAGCGCATAGCCGACGGAGGCGAAGCCGACGACGATCAGGAACTGCACCTGGTAGGGCGTGAGGCGGAAGGGCTTTTTTGTCATGGCGGCAATATGGTCGGGATGGCGCGGACAGGCAACAGGGCGGGCGGAAGTTTCTGCTCGACGCACGGGCCACAATCACTTTGAACGGTCATCTTGCGGCGCGCGCCGCGCGGTCTGACAAGGCAACGGCGCCGACCGGGTTGGTCGGCGCCGTCTGGCGGAGTTGAACGAATTCGACCGCGCATCAATACTTCTTGGTGCTCGAACCCGTGTTCTTGGTGCTCGAACCCGTGGTGTTCTGCATCTTCTGTCCGGGCGCACTTTCCGAATGGCCCGGTCCAGCGGTGGTATTGGTCTGATGACCAGGCGCATATTCGGAGGCGCCGGGAGCTGTCGAAGGCTTCGTCGTGTTCTGCATCTGCTGACCCGGTGCGTTGCTCGAGGCACCCGGCGATTTAGTCGTTTGCGCAAGCGCCGAGGATGCCGCGAGAACAGCGGCCGTTGAGATGATGAATGTCTTCACGTGTGTCTCCCTTGGTCATGGAGGCGGGCACGAGCGATTTTGCATGTCGGCCGCTCCGGTTCACGACCGGGACAACTTGGCAATCGGCGGCTGGTTTCCATGACGGGCTGAAAATTGAGTCCGTCTGCGGGCGCGATAGGACGCCATCATTCACCGTGCGTTCAGGTGGAAGCGGAGTCCGTCCTAGCGCCGGAAGAACGATGACAGCGTCGATCCCGCGGACGTTGACGCCGCCTCCGGTTTCGCCGGCGCCGGCGCAGGCTGCGCCGCGGGAGCGGGCGCGGGCTCCTCGCGCTTCGAGCGTTTTGAGGAAGAGCTGCGGCGGCGCTGCGGCTTCTCGGGCTTTGCGCTCGGCGCGGGCGCGGTTTCGGCTTGCGGGACCGCGTCCTGGCTCTTCTCCGAGCTCTTCTCTTGAACCCTGTCTTGAGTTTTCTCTTGCCCTTTTTCTTGCGCTTTTTCCTGACCCTTGTCCTGGCTCTTGTCTTGGCCGCCACGCATCGACAGGCGCTGGCCATCGAATACGGTGGTCTCGCAGTGACGGTCGCTCTCGGTAAGGCTCGCGCAGAATTTTGCGGCGGCGGCGGCGTTGACCAGGGGGCCGGCGCCTAAGCGGAGCTGCATGCCGAGACCGGTGCTGCCTTCCTTGATCATGATGATCGGCCGCAGCGCCGCGATCTCCGGATTGGACTTGGTCAGGCCGCGCCAGAGCGCGCGCAGGCCGTCGATCGAGTTGGCGCCGCCGAGATCGATCGCAAAGCGCGTCTGCTGAACCGCGATCGCAGGAGAGTCGCTGTCGGCTGCTTCCGGCGGCTTTGCTGCTGCCGCGACGACCTCGGCCGCGCCGGGCGCCGGCTCGGCCTTCTTCTCGGCTGCTTCGGGTTGAATCAGTTTCGATGCGGCCGGATCCGGCGGCGCCATGAGCGACTTGGACGGCACCAGTGGAATGGTCGGCAGCGCGGAGTTCATTGCCGGCGTCTGTTGCACGAGCGAGGCGGCGGCCGCGGTCTGCGGCGGTGGGCTCGCCAGCTCCTTCCACGTTTCCTTCGGAGTGTCCTTCTGAGAATCCTTGGCGGCTTCGGTGCGCGGCTTCTCGCTCGCCGGTGTCGGGGTCGAGGCGACCGGCGCGACGCTGGGCGCTGTGGGTGCTGGCGCTGCGTCCTGCGGCTTCACGCCCTGCGGCGTGGCGGTTTGCCTGGCAATGGCGCCGGTGACGGAATCGAGCCCTTGCTCCAGCACGGTGACGCGCGAATACAGGCGGTCGCGGTCGCTGTTCAGTGTCTCGATGGCGGCGGCGAGTCGGCGCGCCTCGTTTTGGCTCTCCTTCGTCAGCACCTGGAGCCGGTCGGCCTGGCGCGCGAAATCGGCGGACGCAATCTGGTCGCGCCGCCAGCCGAGCTGGGCCTGATTGGCGATCACGGCAATGACAACGGCGCCCACGGCCGCCACGCCCCACGAGCCCAGCCGCCACATCATGCGCCGGTCGAACGCGTTTTCCTCGGCCAGAAGTCCGGAGAACAGCCCGCCGGTCTCCTTGGTGCCGAAGGCATCCGCCAGTGGGTCGGAATCCTTTGCCATATACGTTAAGTGCCCAGCCCTGTCCGGCTTCCCCGAATCAATCAGGGAACATTAACAGGAAAAGCGCGCCGCACTTGAATTCCGGGCGTTTGCGGGGGTAGCAAGGCGATAGCTTCTGAGGGGGCTAGCTGCCCGTCGCGCCAATTGATTCGGCTATATCTGTCAGGATTTCGATGACCGCCCGTTCCAGCCTCACGATCGTGCTCGCCGCCGGCGAAGGCACGCGCATGCGATCGAGCCTGCCGAAGGTGCTGCACCCCGTCGCTTCCCAGACATTGCTCGCCCATGTGCTCGCGGCCGCGCCCAAGGGAACCGGCACCTCGCTCGCGGTCGTGATCGGCCCCGATCACCAAGCGGTCGCGGATGAGGCAAGGCGCATTCGCCCCGACGTGTTCACCTTCGTGCAGAGCGAACGGCTCGGCACCGCGCATGCGGTGCTGGCGGCGCGCGAAGCGATCGCGCGAGGTGCGGATGATCTCCTCATTGCCTTCGGCGACACGCCGCTGATCTCGGCCGAGACCTTTGCGCGGCTACGCGCGCCGCTCGCCGCAGGCGCCGCGATTGCCGCGCTTGGATTTCGCGCCGCCGATCCTACCGGCTACGGCCGCTTCATCGTCGAGGGCGACCGCCTGGTCGCGATCCGCGAGCAAGCCGACGCCAGTGCGGACGAGCGCAACATCGACCTGTGCAACGCCGGCGTGATGGCGATCGACGGCCGCCGCGCGCTTGCGATCCTGGATAAGATCGGCAATGCGAACTCTAAGGGCGAATATTATCTGACGGACGCCGTCGAAATCGTCCGCAGGCAGGGATGGGAGTCCGTGGTGATCGAGACCAGCGAGGACGAGGTGCGCGGCATCAACACCAAGGCGCAGCTCGCGGAAGCAGAAAGCGTGATGCAGGCGCGCTTGCGCAAAGCGGCGATGGAGGCCGGTGTCACGCTGATCGCACCGGAAACCGTTTATCTCTCGGCCGACACCGTGTTCGGCAAGGACGTGACAATCGAGCCGTTCGTGGTGATCGGTCCAGGCGTGTCGATCGCGGACGGCACCGTGATCCATTCCTTCTCACACATCGTGCAGACCACGCTCGGCAGGAACGTCTCGATCGGTCCCTATGCGCGCTTACGTCCCGGCACCTCGCTCGGCGATGGCGCGCGCATCGGTAATTTCGTGGAGACCAAGGCCGCGACGCTGGAGGCCGGCGTCAAGGTCAACCATCTCTCCTACATCGGCGATGCGACCGTCGGCGCCAATTCCAACATCGGCGCCGGCACCATCACCTGCAATTACGACGGCTTCAAGAAGCACAAGACGATCATCGGGCAGGGCGCCTTCGTCGGTACCAACTCCTCGCTGGTCGCACCGGTGACAATCGGCAACGGCGCCTATATCGGCTCCGGCTCGGTGATCACGAAGGATGTACCCGACGACGCGATGGCGCTGGAACGCAACCAGCAGACCATCCGGGAAGGCGGCGCCGCGCGCTATCGCGAGATGAAGACCGGCGGCAAGAAGCCGGAGAAGTAAGCGCTATTTCTGTTGTGTCACGGCACGCTCCGCCCTCATCCTGAGGGCCCGCTGGAAGCGGGTGTCTCTAAGGATGGCCGCGGGCGATACCCGGGCCTTCATGGTTGAGACGCGCGTTCCGCGCTCCTCACCATGAGGGTCTTACGAATTGCCTATTCGTCGTCGGCGAATTCGGAGAAGATTGCGCGGGTCAGGCGCCAGCCGCGCGGCTTGGCGCGCTTCACCGGCTCGCCTTCGGGATGCTTGATGAAAAGGGCTTGCTTTCCTTGCCGCGCTGGGGCGGCGGCCAATGCGCAAGGTGCGTGCCCGTGGTCTCGCTGGCGCGCAGATACATCGACGACAGACCCTTGCGGTCGGATGAGCCTTTCATGGCCTTGTTCTCCTGACCGGAATCGTTGGTCAAACTTGTTGACAACAAGTTAATGCGCGCGGTTTAAGGCCGGCCAATTCGACGCAGGCAAAGTAGGCGTCGCGGGCGCCGTGCTGTCTCAATCCGCAATAATTATTGAGTTTCTGGTTCCTTGGGAACTTCGCTAAAAACCGAGCGCGTCGTTTAGGCGATTTTTCGACGATTTGGGGGATAGTGATCCGCATGTGCGGGATTGTCGGCATTCTCGGGCGTCAGCCGGTTGCAGAGCAATTGGTGGATTCGCTCAAACGTCTCGAATATCGCGGTTACGATTCCGCGGGCGTTGCCACGCTCGAAGGCGCGCAGCTGGAGCGGCGCCGGGCCGAGGGCAAGCTGAAGAACCTGGAGAAGCGGCTCGAGGCGGAGCCGCTCAAGGGCACCACCGGCATCGGTCACACGCGCTGGGCCACCCACGGCAAGCCGACCGTCAACAACGCCCATCCGCATGCGACCGAGCGCGTCGCCGTCGTCCACAACGGCATCATTGAGAATTTCCGCGAGCTGCGCGAGGAGCTCGAGACGAACGGCACGGTGTTCCACACCGAGACCGACACCGAGATCGTGGTGCACCTGGTCGACGATCTGCTCGCGCGCGGCAACAAGCCGGTCGAGGCCGTCAAGCTGACGCTGGCGCGCCTGCGCGGCGCCTTCGCGCTCGGATTCATCTTCGCCGGCGACAATGACCTCATGATCGGTGCCCGCAACGGACCGCCGCTGGCGATCGGTTACGGCGACGGCGAGATGTATCTCGGCTCCGATGCCATTGCGCTCGGCCCGTTCACCGATACGATCAGCTATCTCGAGGACGGCGACTGGGTCGTGCTGACCCGCAACAGCGCAACGATCTTCGACAAGGACGGCTACGCCGTCCAGCGCGACAAGATCAGGCACGCCGCCTCGACCTCGTTGGTTGACAAGGCCAATTACCGCCACTTCATGGCCAAGGAGATCCACGAGCAGCCCGAAGTGGTCGGCCACACGCTGGCGCGCTACGTCGACATGGCGACCGAACGCGTCTCGCTGCCCGTCAAGCTGCCGTTCGACTTCAAGAACATCCAGCGCATCAACATCTCGGCGTGCGGCACCGCGAGCTATGCCGGTTTCGTCGCAAAATACTGGTTCGAGCGCTTCGCGCGTGTGCCGGTCGAGGTCGACGTCGCCTCCGAGTTCCGCTACCGCGAGGCGCCCTTGCGCAAGGGCGACCTCGCCATCTTCATCTCGCAATCGGGCGAGACCGCCGACACGCTGGCCGCGCTGCGCTATGCCAAGGCCGAGGGCGTGCACACGATCGCCGTCGTCAACGTGCCGACCTCGACGATCGCGCGCGAGAGCGAAATCGTGCTGCCAACGCTGGCCGGTCCCGAGATCGGCGTCGCCTCGACCAAAGCGTTCACCTGTCAGCTCATGGTTCTGGCAAATCTTGCGATCGCGGCCGGCAAGGCCCGTGGCGAATTGTCCGACGAGGACGAGACCAAGCTGGTCCATGGCCTCGTCGAGGTCCCGCGCCTGATGGCGGATGCGCTCACCAACGAACTGCAGATCGAGAAGCTCGCGAACCGGATCGCTAAGTCGCGCGACGTGCTCTATCTCGGTCGCGGCACCAGCTTCCCGCTGGCGCTCGAAGGCGCGCTGAAGCTGAAGGAGATCTCCTACATTCACGCCGAAGGCTATGCCGCAGGCGAGCTCAAGCACGGGCCGATCGCGCTGATCGACGAGACCATGCCGGTCGTCGTCATCGCACCGCACGACCGCGTGTTCGAGAAGACCGTCTCCAACATGCAGGAGGTCGCCGCGCGCGGCGGCAACATCATCCTGATGACCGACGCCAAGGGCGCGGCGGAGGCGACCGTCGAGTCCCTCGTCACCATTGTCATGCCCGATATGGCAGCGGCTTTCACGCCGATGGTCTATGCCGTCCCCGTGCAGCTGCTCGCCTATCACACGGCTGTCGTGATGGGGACCGATGTCGACCAGCCGCGCAACCTCGCGAAATCAGTGACTGTGGAATAGGCAAAAGGGATATCGGTCGGTCGCAGTCTTCCAAAACCTGCTAGAAGACCCTAGCTTGTTTGAAGCGACCGACCTGGAACCCGAATGACCCCCCGCGACGACGCGCCTGCGCCCCTTGATCCCATTCCGGAACCGCATACCGGCCTGATGGGCCGCTTCCGCAACTATTTTCTCACCGGCCTCGTGGTGACGGGGCCGATCGCGATCACCCTCTATCTGGTCTGGTGGTTCGTCACCTGGGTCGACGGCGTGGTGCGGCCGTTCGTGCCGTTGGCCTATCGGCCGGAAACCTATCTGCCCTATGGCGTTCCCGGCTGGGGACTGATTGTCGCATTCTTCACGCTGACGCTGGTCGGCTTCCTCGCCGCCAATCTGATCGGCCGCACGCTGGTGGATGTCGGCGAGACCTTCCTGGGCCGGATCCCCGCGGTGCGCGCGATTTATCGCGGCCTGAAGCAGGTGTTCGAGACACTGTTCTCCGGCAAAGGCTCGAGCTTCCGCAAAGTCGGCCTCGTCGAATTTCCCTCGCCGGGCATGTGGTCGATCGTGCTGATCTCGCAATCGCCGAACGAGGACATCGCACGCAACCTGCCGGGGCAAGAGGAGCACGTCTCGGTGTTCCTGCCGTGCTCGCCGAACCCGACCACCGGCTTCTTCTTCTATGTCCCGAAGAGCAAGATCATCGAGGTCGATCTCAGCGCAGAGGATGCCGCGACGCTGATCATGTCGGCCGGCGTGGTGCAGCCGGGCTCGGCACCTGATCCGAAGAAGGCGGCGGCGCTTGCCGGCGTGGCGAATGCCGCGCGTATTGCAAATGCCTCCACGCTCCGGCCCGAGCCTGCGAAGGCGGAGTAGGGCCATTCCGCCGCGGGATGGCCGCGATCACGCGGGCGCATTCGTCCTCTGCTATTCTCGGGTTGAACCGAGCGCACTGCTCGGAATTCGACCCGGAGTGCACGATGTCCAAGACCATTGCGATCCTCGCCCCCGGTGCCATGGGCAGCGCCGTGGCCCGCCGGCTCAGCGAAAACGGCGCCCGCGTGCTGACATCGCTGAAGGGCCGGAGCCAGGCGACGCTGAAACGGGCGGCGGACGCCGGCATGGTCGGCGCCGAGGACGATGAGATTGCGGACGCCGACATCATCCTCTCGATCGTGCCGCCGGGCGAGGCCGTGGCGCTGGCTGAACGGCTGGCGTCGCTGATCGTCAGGCGCGAGAAGAAGCCGGTCGTGGTCGACTGCAATGCGGTCAATGTCGATACGGTGCAAAGAATCGAGGAGATCATCGGCTCGGCGCAGGCGCCGTTCGTCGATGCCGGCATCATTGGCTTTCCACCGCAGCCAGGCGGCAAGAGCCCTACCTTCTACATGTCCGGCGAGCATGCCAGGGACGTCGCGGTGCTGAAGGATCTCGGCCTCGACGTGCGGATCGTCGAAGGCCCGGTCGGCGCGGCGTCGGCTCTGAAAATGTCCTACGCCGGCATCGTCAAGGGCCTCGCCGGCATCGGCTCGGCCATGGTGATCGCGGCAACGAAAGCGGGCGCGGCGGATGCGCTGCGCGACGAGCTCGCGCTCAGCCAGCCGGCGATCCTGGCGCGGCTCGAAGTCGCGCTGCCGGACATGATTCCGAAAGCCTATCGCTGGGTCGCGGAGATGCGGGAGATTTCCGGATTCCTCGGACCCGATCATCCGGCCAGCCAGATCTACGAGGGTTTTGCGAGGTGGTTCGAGCATCTCGCGCAGGATGCGAACGGCGAGGCCGTGGATGCGGAGCTGATGAAGGCATTCGCTGCGAGCGTCGCGAAGAAAGCCTAGTCGCCCGGTCAACGATGATGACGGGGTTTCACGAAATGGGCATCGGGAAAAGATCGCGTCTCCGCGAGTCAGCCTGATTGACGCGTGCCGAACTTTATCCGCATCGTCGTTGCGAGTGCAGCGAGGCAATCCAGAATCTTTCCACGGAGGCAGTCTGGATTGCTTCGTCGCAGGAGCTCCTCGCAACGACGGGGAGGAGACGGCGCGGAAGCCGTCTGTTATTATCTCTGTGGACGCAATTCCTCTGCGACGGGAGTTCGAATGAGAGTGCTGGTCATCGGCGCGGGGGCGCTTGGCGGCTATTACGGAGCTTGCCTCGTTCGAGCGGGCCGCGACGTGACCTTTCTGGTGCGCGAGAAGCGGGCCGAGCAATTGCGGCGGAGTGGATTGCAAGTCGTGAGCCCGCAGGGCGATTTCGCCGTGCAGCCGAAGCTTCTTGCAGCTGGCGATCTCAAGGGGGCGTTCGACGTCGTGCTCGTCGGCGTGAAGGCCTACTCGCTCGACGACGCGATGAACCAGTTTGCGCCGGCCGTCGGTGCCAACACGATGATCCTGCCGATCCTCAACGGGTTGAAACATGTCGATGCTCTCAGCGCCAGGTTCGGCGCCGCGCGCGTCCTCGGCGGGCTCGCTAACGTCAGTGCCGGACTCGATGCGGATGGTCGTGTCGTCCAGTTCATGGCCAGTCAGACGATCGTCTTCGGCGAGATCGAGGGGGCGTTGAGCGAGCGTGCGCTCGCCCTCGAGACACTGCTCCAGGTCCCCGGCATCGACGTGCGCGCCAGCGAAGCGATCATGCAGGACATGTGGGAGAAATTCGTTCAGCTCACTACGCTTGCCGGCATCACCTGCCTGATGCGCGCGAGTATCGGAGACATCCTGGCCGTGCCCAACGGCGAGCAGTCGATTTTCCGCCTGTTTGCGGAATGCTGCACTGTTGCGACAGCTTCAGGTTTCGAGCCACGCGCGCCGTTCATCGAGTTTGACCGAAAACTGTTCACCACGCTGGATTCGCCGCTGAAGGCCTCGATGCTGCGCGACATCGAGCGCGGCTCGATCACCGAGGCGGAGCATATTTTGGGCGATATGGCCAATCGGGCCCGTACGCTCGGCGTCGACACACCGCTGCTGGACCTCGCCCGCGCGCATGTCGCGGCCTACGAGATCGGGCGGCGAAGGGCTGTATCTGCCCAATAATGCGCTAGTTGGCTGAAATACGCACCCCGTTACCCGAAGCGGTCATGACCAAGGAAATTCCTGTTCATTGGGTTTGCCAAGCGTGCCGTCAAGCACCGGCTGCTGAGGACGTTCGCGACGATGATCCCGTGGAGCCGTACAGGCTATGTCACGAATGTGCCGATCGTCTGCGATATCGAGCGCTCCGGCCGATCGAATGGTTCAACCTTGCTGCTTTACATGGTTGGGCCAAATTCCTGCTGCATGACGATTTCTATGATCAGGACGGACGGGCCTGCCAACCGGACGTGGACGACGACGTAATCGATGAGAAGCACGCGCCCACACTGGAAATGTGCGCCCGATCGCTTGAGCGCTTGATCGATTTTTGCGTCACGCGCTGGCACCTCGGAAAAGAGGAATTTGAAGCGTTCAGGCCATTCCCCATCGGCACGGTTCTCGCAGCAATTGAGCACCGCGCCGATGCGGGCAATCGGCAGGTGTGGGAGACGATGGTCCAACTGTGTGCGAATGTCGTCGGCAGCCCGGCTGCACCATGGGTGCGCGCACAATTCAACAGAGCCTGGCGCGATGTATCGCTGTTCATCTGGGCAGAGGCGGCCGCAAAGTGCTTGCCGGCTCCTGAGGGACTTCACAAGACGATCGACGCTTTACAAGTGGTCCACGGCCGAGATTTGGAAAAACAAATGTCAGCCCTGTCGTGGTTTCGTGCGGCCGCGGTACTGGATTGGATCGAGGCCCATCTCCCGCCCCAGGACGTCGCTGCGTCCTGGGGGCAGCTTGCATCACTTTCCGATCTACATTGGAGCCGGGTTCAGAGCTGGCTTGCAAGCGGCCGTCCGCTCAGTCTTGTTGCGCTGGATGCGCTGGCAAGCTGTATTCCACGACAAGGCCAAGCGAGGATTTTGACTATCCTTGATCCCAAGCTGAAGGGGTGTGGGGATCGCTCGGTAATTGGACATGCTCTGCGCATCTATGAGGCCGAAGACAGCGCGCCTCGCGTCGCAACGAAGTGCAGCTTTATCATCCAGCACTTGGATAAACTTCGCGCCGAGTAGACTAGCCCGCGCCGATCAGCGGGATCGCCTCGTCCCGCTCATACAAATACAGCAGGCACCGTAGCGCCTCGCCGCGCTCGCCCTTGAGCTTCGGATCGTCCTTGAGGATGCGCAGCGCTTCGTCGCGGGCCTGGGAGATGAGCTGGCCGTGCACCTCCGGGCGCGCGATGCGGTAGCCGGGCAGGCCGCTCTGGCGCACGCCGAGCACATCGCCTTCGCCGCGCAGCTTCAGGTCTTCCTCGGCGATGCGAAAACCGTCGGTGGTCTCGCGGATCACCTTCAGTCGTGCCTTCGACATCTCGCCGAGCGGCTCGCCGTAGAGCAAGATGCAGGTCGAGGCCTCCGAGCCGCGGCCGATGCGGCCGCGCAGCTGGTGCAGCTGGGCGAGGCCAAAACGCTCGGCGTTCTCGATCACCATGATGGTCGCGGCCGGCACGTCGACGCCGACCTCGACGACGGTGGTGGCGACGAGGAGCCCGATCTCGTGGGCGGCGAACTGGCCCATGACACGGTCCTTCTCCGTGCCTTTCATCTGGCCGTGGACGAGGCCGACACGGTCGCCGAAGCGCTCTTGCAGGCTCTCGAAACGCTTGGTCGCGTTGGTCAGGTGCTCGGTGCCCTCGGCCTCGGATTCATCGACCAGCGGGCAGATCCAGTAGACCAGCTTGCCGGCTTCGAGCGCGCGGCCGACACCCTCCATGACCTCACCAAGCCTGCTCATGGCGACTGCGCGGGTGTCGATCGGCTGTCGGCCGGCCGGCTTTTCGCGCAGCTCGGAGATGTCCATGTCGCCGAAATAGGTCAGCACCAGCGTGCGCGGAATCGGCGTTGCGCTCAGCACCAGCACGTCGACGGCTTCGCCCTTGGATGTCAGCGCGAGGCGCTCGCGCACGCCGAAGCGGTGCTGCTCGTCGACGATGGCGAGCGCAAGATCATGGAAGATCACGTCGTTCTGGATCAGCGCATGGGTGCCGACGAGGAGGTCGATCTCGCCCTCGGCCAGCTGCGCGATGATTTCGCGCCGTTCCTTGCCCTTCTCCCGGCCGGTGAGGATGGCGACGCGCATGCCGGCGCGCTCGGCGAGCGGGGCGATGGTCTTGATGTGCTGGCGCGCGAGGATTTCGGTTGGGGCCATCAGCGCTGCCTGCTTGCCGATTTCGGCGACCGCGGCGGCAGCGAGCAGCGCTACGACCGTTTTGCCCGAGCCGACGTCGCCCTGGAGCAGGCGCAGCATGCGCACCGGCTGCTTGAGGTCTTCGGCGATCGCGGCCGCGGCGCCACGCTGGGACGGCGTCAGTGCATAGGGCAGGGCGTCGATGATCTTGTTGCGCAGGTGGCCGTCGCCGGCATTGCGGACGCCGGCCGGCCGACGCAGCTGCGCGCGGATCAGCGCGAGCGCGAGCTGGCCGGCCAGCAGCTCATCGAACGCGAGACGCGACCAGAACGGATGATCGGGCAAAATGTCCGTGAGCTCGACCGGCTGGTGCACGCGCGTGAGCGCTTGAACGATCGGCGGGAAGTGGCAGCGGCGCAGCACCTCCGGGCTGATCCACTCAGGCAATGCGGGGAGCTTCTGTAGCGCCTGCGCAATCGCGCGGCGGAGCGAGCCGAGCGCGAGGCCCTCCGTCAGCGGATAGACCGGATCGATGCCGGAGAGCTTTGCGATCGCCTCCTCGTCCAGCACGCGGTCGGGATGCACGATCTGCGGGATGCCGTCATACATCTGCAGCGTGCCAGAGACGAAGCGCTTCTCCCCCATCGGCAACAGCTTCTCGACATAGCCGGGCTTGGCGCGGAAGAAGGTCAGAACGACGTCGCCGGTATCGTCGCTGGCATAGACCAGATACGGCGCGCGCGCGTTGCGCGGCGGCGGCGGGCGATGGCGATCGACGGTGACCTCCAGCGTGACCATGGTTCCGACTGCGGCGTCGCGGATCTTTGGCCGGGCCCTGCGGTCGATGACCTTGCTCGGCAGGTGCAGCAGCAGGTCGACCAGCCGCGGCGTCTCGTTGCGGCTGAGCAGATACTGCAGCAGCTTGTCCTGCTTCGGACCGACGCCGGGCAGGCTGGTCACGGGAGCAAACAGCGGATTGAGCAGGCTAGGGCGCATCAGGCGAATCTAGGATCGTTTCGGCCCGTCATGCCCCGCTTTATGCCTGGCATCCACGTCTTTTTTCGTCCCCTGCGCTGGCAGCGGGCCAAAACAAATCAGGAGCCAAATCGAGGGCTGACACCGCCGGTCCGAGTGGCTATACCACCCCCGCCCGGCACGTCCGGGCTTTCTGCGTTTGACTGGATTTGAGACATGACGGGAACGACACGATCGAGCAGCGGGCTGGATGACCGCCGCAAGCGGCTTTTGTTCCGCTGCTGGCATCGCGGCACGCGCGAGATGGACCTGATCCTCGGCCGTTTTGCGGACGCCGAGATCGGCAACCTGTCCGAGCCCGAATTGACCGAGCTCGAGCGCCTGCTCGAGGTCAACGATCCCGATCTCTATGCCGCCATCACCGGCGACAAGGTGCTGTCCGCTGACGTCACCGGCGCGCTGTTTGCCCGCATCAAAGCGTTTCCGATCGCGGACGAAAACGCATGAAGCAGGGCATGAAATCTCCCGCCGAGCTGCTAGCGCCCGGCCGCGCGCTGACGCTCGCCAATGTTGCCGAAGGCGCCGAGGGCCTCGTCGTCTCCGATCTCGCCCGCGCCATCGCGGCACGCCCGAAGAAGCCGGCGGTCAGCCTCGCCGTGGTCTGCCGCGACGGGCCGCGCATGCAGCAGCTCGAACGCGCGCTGCAATTCTTTGCTCCCGATCTGCCGGTCCTGACCTTTCCGGCCTGGGACTGCCAGCCCTATGACCGCGTCTCGCCGCATGGCGGCATCCTCGCCCAGCGCCTGACCACGCTGGCGCGGCTCGCCTCGCTCACTGGCAGCGACAAGCCGCTGATCGTGCTGACGACGGTGAACGCCGTGGTGCAGCGCGTGCCCGCGCGCGAGCTTGTCGCCGCGCAGGCGTTGTCGGTCGCACCGGGCAATGTGGTACCGATGGACACCGTCGTCGCCTGGCTGGAGCACAACGGCTACAACCGCTCCTCCACCGTGCGCGAGCCCGGCGAATACGCTGTGCGTGGCGGTATCCTCGACCTCTTTCCAGCCGGCCTCGAGCAGCCGGTCCGCTTCGATTTCTTCGGCGACAGCCTGGAATCGATCCGTTCCTTCGATGCCGAGACCCAGCGCACGCTGCTCGACATGCGCTCGCTCGACCTCGTGCCGGTCTCCGAGTTCCAGCTCGTCACCGACACCATCCGCCGCTTCCGCATGGGCTATGTCGCCGAGTTCGGCGCGCCCGAGCGCGACGATGCGCTCTATGAGGCCGTCAGCGAGGGTCGGCGCCATCCCGGCATGGAGCACTGGCTGCCGCTGTTCCAGGACCGGATGGACACGCTGTTCGACTATCTGCAAGGTGCGGCCGTCGCCATCGAGCCGCAGGCCGAGGACGCCGTGCGCGAGCGCTTCAAGCAGATCCAGGACTATTACGAAGCGCGCCGCGATGCGATGGAGCATCCGGGCAGCGGCGCCATCTACAAGCCGCTGCCGCCCGATCGGCTCTATCTGACCGACGAGGAATGGACCAAGCGCCTGGGGGACATCCCGCTGGCGCGGCTGACGGCATTTTCGGTCCCGACCGACGGCACCAGTGTCGTCGATGCCGGCGCGCGCAAGGGCCGCGATTTCGCGCCGGAGCGCAACGACACCACCGTCAACGTGTTCGAGTCCGTCGTCAGCCACGTCATGGCGCTGCAGGCGCAGCGCAAGAAGGTCGTGATCGCGCTGTGGACCGAAGGCTCGCGCGACCGCATGACCTCGATGCTGCGCGACCACAAGCTCGCCCATACCACCAGCGTCAACGCCTGGCGCACGGTGCAGGCGACCCCGCGCAACGAGACAATGCTCGCCGTGCTTGGCCTCGAGAGCGGTTTCGAGACCGACGAGATCGCCATCATCAGCGAGCAGGACATTTTGGGCGACCGCCTGGTGCGGCCGCGCAAGGCCAGCCGCAAGCTCGACAATTTCATCTCGGAGGTGACGAGCCTTGCCGCCGGCGACATCGTCGTCCATGTCGAGCATGGCATCGGCCGCTTCATCGGCCTGCAGACGTTGGATGTTGCCGGCGCGCCGCATGACTGTCTCGAGCTGCATTATGCGGCGGAGACCAAGCTGTTTCTGCCGGTCGAGAACATCGAGCTCTTGTCGCGCTATGGCTCCGACCAGACGACGGTCGAGCTCGATCGTCTCGGCGGCTCCGGCTGGCAGACGCGCAAGGCGAAACTCAAGAACCGTATCCGCGAGATCGCGGGCGAGCTGATCAAGATCGCCGCCGCGCGCCATCTGCACGAGGCGCCCAAGCTGCCGGTGCAGCAGGGCCTCTATGACGAGTTCTGCGCGCGCTTCCCCTATGACGAGACCGAGGACCAGTTAGGGGCCATCGAATCCACCCTGAAGGACCTCGAGCTCGGCCGTCCGATGGACCGGCTGATCTGCGGCGACGTCGGCTTCGGCAAGACCGAGGTTGCGCTTCGCGCGGCGTTTGCCGTTGCGCTCGAAGGCAAGCAGGTCGCTGTCGTGGTGCCGACCACGCTGCTGGCACGCCAGCACGCCAAAACCTTCAACGAGCGCTTCAAGGGCTTTCCGGTGAATGTGGCGCAGGCCTCGCGCCTGATCGCGACCAAGGAGCTGAACCAGGTCAAGAAGGGTATTGCCGACGGTTCGGTCGACATTGTCGTCGGCACCCATGCGCTGCTCGGCAAGGCCATCAAATTCCGCGATCTCGGCCTCGTCATCGTCGACGAGGAGCAGCATTTCGGCGTCACCCACAAGGAGCGGCTGAAAGCGCTTCGCTCCGAGGTGCACGTGCTGACGCTGTCGGCGACGCCGATCCCACGCACACTTCAGCTTGCTTTGACCGGCGTCCGCGAGCTCTCGATCATCGCATCGCCCCCGGTCGACCGCCTCGCGGTCCGCACCTTCGTCGCCCCGCATGATCCGCTGATGATCCGCGAGGCGCTCTTGCGCGAGCGCTATCGCGGCGGCCAGGCCTTCTACGTGGTGCCGCGCATCGACGATCTCGCCGAGGTTAAGGACTTCCTCGACAAGAACGTGCCGGAGATGAAGGTCGCGGTCGCGCACGGCCAGATGCCGCCCGCCGTGATCGAGGACATCATGACCGCGTTCTACGACGGCAAGTTCGACATCCTGCTGTCCACGACGATTGTCGAGTCCGGCCTCGACATCCCCAACGCCAACACGCTGATCGTGCACCGCGCCGACATGTTCGGCCTCGCCCAGCTCTACCAGCTCCGCGGCCGCGTCGGTCGCTCCAAGCTGCGCGCCTACGCGCTGTTCACGCTGCCGGCGCAGCAGAAGATCACCGCGCAGGCCGAGCGCCGGCTCACCGTGCTGCAATCGTTGGAGACGCTGGGCGCCGGCTTCCAGCTCGCCTCCCACGATCTCGACATCCGCGGCGCCGGCAATCTCTTGGGCGAGGAGCAGTCCGGCCACATCAAGGAGGTCGGCTTCGAGCTCTACCAGTCGATGCTGGAGGAGGCGATCGTCAACCTCAAGGCCGGCGTCTCCGAGCCCGCCGCCGACCGCTGGTCGCCGTCGATCACCATCGGCATGCCCGTGCTCATTCCGGAGGATTACGTCAGCGACCTCTCGGTGCGGCTGTCGCTGTACCGGCGCCTCGCCGATCTCGACACCGAGGAGGAAATCGAGAATTTCGGTGCCGAGATGCGCGATCGCTTCGGCGTGCTGCCCGACGAGGTGCGTTACCTGTTCAAGGTCGCCGCGATCAAGGCGTTCTGCCGCCGCGCCAATGTCGAGAAGATCGACGCTGGCCCGAAGGGCGCCGTCATCGTCTTCCGCGACAATTCCTTCGCCTATCCCGATCGCCTCGTCGGCTTCATCCGCAGTTACGGCCAGGCCGCCAAGGTGCGGCCCGACATGAAGGTGGTGTTCCTGCAGGATTGGGAGACGCCGGAAGAGCGCCTCGTCGGCACCACGGAGATCATGCGGCAATTGGCGCAGCTCGCCGAGAGCAAGAAGGCGGCGTAGGAGGCACCAGCCTCACCACGTCATTGCGAGCGTAGCGAAGCAATCCAGAAATGCGTCCGCGGAGATAGACTGGATCGCTTCGCTTCGCTCGCAACGACGGTGTTTGTTGCGATAGCGCGCGAGAAAACTACGACGCCGCCCTTGATGCGTCCGCCGACAGGCGCGCCAGCAGCGACCTTGCGGTATCCGACGGCGACAGCGAGTCCACGCTGACGACGGGATCGCTGCGCATCTCGTGCTTGCCGTTGGAGGTGTGCCGCATCACGGCCGACAGCCGGCGGGCGATCATGTGCGCGGTGCGGAAGTCGGTCTCGGCGAACACGACGATGACCGAGCCGTCCTTCTGCGCCGCGCCAAAATCCATCTGCCGCATCAGGCGGCTCAGGATACGCGCAGCATCTAACTGAGCGCGGGAATTATTGGGATCGAAAGCGAAGCGGGCGACCGATAGGCCGCCGCCGCGGGCGAGCGTCTGCTCGACCGCCTTGGCAAAATCGCGGGCGAAGGCTTCCACCGTGAGCAGGCCACTGCGCGGATCGATCCAGCCGCCGGCATCGATCGAGCGCAGCGTGCGGCTCAGCTGCGCTTCCATGGCGTGCTGGCGGATCAAGGGCAGCGCGTTGGCGGCGACCTTGGCCGGCTCGCCCTGGATCAGCTCGAGATTGGGCAGGTCATAAGTTTGCGTCAGCTGGTGCGCGGTGACGACCACGGGCAGGCTGCGGAAGCGGGTGTCCTCCGCGAGCACCGTGAGGAAGGCATCGGTCACGCGCGCGGTAAAACCTTCGGCGAGCACGACGCCGTCGAGGTCGCGGGTGTTGAGGTGTTTGGCGGCGGCCTCGATCGAGAGCGCACCGACCACGCCGACGCGCTCACCCAGCGCGACGGAGAGCGCAGGATAGGCCGCGCCGCGACCGATCAGCAGCACGGTGGCATCGCGTGCGGGATCGCCCTCCGGCAGCGCGACCTTCGCTTCCGGCAGCCGGCGCAGCACCGTTGCATGCAGTGTGCGTACGCGTAGCGCGGCACGGAGCCGCGCGATCAGGCGGTCGGGATTGCCGCCGCGCGAGGAGAAGGGCAGGGCGTTGTGCGGCAGCATGCCCGCCGCATCCAGGATCACGAACGGAAGGTAAGGCGATTGATCGGCAATCTTCTTTGCAAGCGCCGCCACATGCGGCTCGTGTCCGGCAGGCATCGCAGCGAGAACCGCGGCCGGCTGCACCGCTTCGACGGCGCGCGCCGCGTCGGCCCAGTCGGTGTCGACCACCGGAAAGAGCCGGGCCTCGTCCAGCGCCGCCACGAAGGCGGGGCGGTGGGCATCGGACACAAACAGGATCGGGCCCGCCTGGGACATCAAAAGACTCAAGATCACGCAACAGATGCCGCGCAATCTAGTTTGGCCGCCTTAATGCTGCGTCAACGCAAGCGCCGAAACTGTCTCAAGCCGGCCCGGAGCGGTCGCGAAAAGCCTCGACCATCAGGGGGTTAAGCCCGAGCTCGCTGAGCGCCTCGCGGGCGCGGGCATTGTCCTGGGCCCGCCCTGCCAGCCGGTGGCCGGAGAGGCGGTCGGGCAGCGCGGTGAGCAGGGCGCCCTGGCCGAGCCGGCGCGCCCATTCCTGGAGATCGTTGGAGAGAAAGCGGTAGCCGCCGACCGCCATGATGCCGGAAGGCGGCGCGGTGATGCAGATGGCGCCGCTGGCACGGTCGAGCCGCGCCGCATAGCCGGTGTCGACATAGTCGCGCGGCGGCTGCGCCGTCAGGCTCTCGCCGACCGGCTGCGGCGGGGCGTACGCCGCGATCGGCACCATCGCGCCGCGCAGGCCGAGCGTGCCCTTCGGCGTCAGCAGGATCTCGCCGGCGATGGAGGAGCCTGACTGCTCGCGCGGGGCGCCGTGCGGTCCCGGCATCACCGGCACTGGCATGCCGTCTTCGCCGCGGCGAGCGCCGAACAGTCCGGCCTCGCCGAACAGGTAGACGTCGGTCAGCGGCGCATGCGGCGCGATCCAGGCATCGCTTGCCGCCACCTGCTCGGGCGCGCGCCACAGGCCGATGACGTTGCGCAAAGTGGGCATCCGCGCCGCGAGGTCGGAATCGCCGAGGCGCAGCGCGAGCTGCGCCGGCGCGATCAGCACCTCGCATTCATGCGCGTTGATCTGCTGCTCCAGCACCTCGTTCTCGAACGGGTGATGCAGTGCCAACGTGCCACCCGAGAGCAGCCACACCGCGAGCGAGGAGGCGAGGCCCGCAAACGACATCGGCGTGAACGCCGCCATCACGGTCGCGCCCTGCTTGACGTCGGCTTCGAGCGACATCGCAAGACCGCCGGCGATCAGGCTGAAATGCGGCCGCGGCACCGGGCGAAAGCCCTCCGCGGTGACGTCGAAGGAGATCATCGCCGCCTTGCGGCCGTCCTGGATCACGGCGCGCGTGGTGCCGGGCGGTCGGGCCAGGACGTCGTCGAGCGAGGCCATGCCTTCGGGCAGGTCGCCTCCGAAGCCGTAGACATGACGGATCGAGAAGGCTTCGGCGGCGGCGTGCATCGCGAGGTCGGCATAGCCGACGCCGTCGACCGTGCTCATGGTAACGATGGCGCGCGCCGCGGTGCGGTTGAGCGCCGCGGTCAGTTCCGCGTGTCGCCACAGCAGCGGCAGCACGGCGACGACGAGGCCGGCACGATGGGCGGCGAGCACGGTGAGCACGAACTCGACCGTGTTGGGCAACTGGATCGCGATGACGGAATTGGCCGGCAGGCCCGATTCGACAAAGTGTGCCGACAGCGCCTCGATGGCCGTGTCAGTCTCGGCATAGCTCATCCGCCGCGGCTGGTGCCCGGTCACGCGCGCCTTGTTGAGGGGATCGAGCAGCGCGGTTGCGTGCGGCTGCCGCATCAGCGTGCGCTGAAACAACGTGTCGAGCGTCGGCGATACGGCTGGCTGGTTCACGGCGTCACTTTGCTTGATGAGCTTGCGGCTGCCCCTTCGCCCACCAAGTCTCCGGCAAATAGCCTGAGAGCGAGGTGGCCTTGGGCCGTTCTATCCGATTCCAGCGCGCGATCCATTGCTCCGATACGTTAAACAGCGGGATTGTATAGAAGCCCGCGATCAGGGCGCGGTCGAGCGCACGCACCGCCGAAACGAAATCCGTATGTTCACGGGCCTCGAGCAGGGCGCCGATCATGGCGTCGATGGCTGGATCCCTGGCGCCCATGTAGTTGCGGGTGCCCGGATTGTCGGCGGCAGCGCTGCCCCAATAGAAATACTGCTCGTTCCCGGGCGAGAGCGACTGGTCCCAGCGGTTCTGGATCATGTCGAACTCGTAAGCCAGCCGGCGCTGGTCGAACTGCACGGGATCGACCGAGCGCACGGTCGGCTCGATGCCGGCGCGCCTGAGGTCGCGCTGGAACGCGAGCGCAATGCGCTCCTGGTCGCGGGTCGTGACCATGATCTCGAAGGTGAAGGGCGCCTTGGTCACGCGATTGCGCAGCACGGTGCCGTCGAGATCGTAGCCGGCCTCCGACAACAGTTCTAGCGCGGCACGCAGGGTGGTGCGGTCGCGCCCGGCGCCGTCGGTGACCGGCAGGCGGTAGCTGCCGTCCATGATCTCGGGCGGGATCTGCGCGGCGAATGGCTTGAGCAGTCCGCGCTCGCGCGCATCCGCAGGGCGCCCATAGGCCGACAGCTCCGAGCCGGCGAAATAGCCGGCAACGCGCGAATAGAGCCCGAAGAAGTAATTGCGATTGACCAGCTCGAAATCGAACAGCAGCGTCAGCGCCTTGCGCACGCGGATGTCGGCGAAGATCGGACGTCGGGTGTTGAACACCAGGAATTCGGAAGGTTGCGGCACGCCGGGCTTGATGGTGTCGCGGATCACCTCGCCGCTTCGTGCGGCCGGAAAATCATAGCCGTCGTGCCAGCGCAAGGGCTCGTTCTCGACCCGGAAATCGTAGAGCCCGCGCTTGAAGGCTTCGAATTGGCCGTTGGCCTCGCGAAAATAATCGAGCCTGATCTCGTCGAAATTGTAGAGGCCGCGATTGATGGCGAGGTCGCCGCCCCAAAAATCGGGATTGCGCGTGAGCGTCACGCTGGCGCCCGGTTTCACCGCGGTCACGCGATAGGGGCCGGAGCCGACCGGCGCCGTCAGCGTTGTCTCCTCGAAGGTCGCTACATCGACCGCGTGCTTCGGCAGGATCGGCATCAGGCCGAGGATCAGCGGCAGCTCACGGTCGTTGGCGCCGGTGAGGTCGAAGCGGACGGTGAGGGGATCGGGCGACTCGGCCTTGGCAACTTTGGCGTAGTATTGCCGGTGATTGGGGCGACCGTGGTCGCGCAGCAATTGCCAGGAGAATAGCACGTCCTCCGCCAGTACCGGCTTGCCGTCGGAGAAGCGGGCGCGGGGATCGAGGCGGAACGTGACGAAGGTCCGGTCATCGTCGGTTTCGACGGACCTGGCGAGCAGGCCATAGAGCGTGAAGGCCTCGTCCTGGCCGCGCGCAAGCAGGCTCTCGACCACGTAGTTGCGCACCGGCTGCACGGCCAATCCCTTCACGATGAAGGGATTGAGACTGTCGAAGGTTCCGAGAATGCCCCAGGTCAGCCGGCCGCCCTTGCGGGCGTCAGGATTGGCGTAGGGCATGTGGGTGAAATCGGCGGGCATCGCCGGCTTGCCGTGCATGGCAATGGCATGGGTCTCCTCGGCCCGGGCGCCTGCCGAAAGTCCGGTGGCCGCAACAAGGGCGAGGGCGCAAAGGCGGACGCCGGAGCCCTCGAGAAGGCGCAGGAACATGAACATCGGCACACGGTGATTCGAGCGGTGATTCGAGGACCGGCGGGCCTGAATCCTATCACAAGGAATTTCACTGGGGGCAGCGGGGGATGTGGTCAAAGACGCTTGTCGGCATTGATCTTTTCGTCGGCCACGTTAAGAAGGCACCCAATCGCGCAAGAGCGTCGAGCCCGTCACTTATCCGCCTCAATTGACGGGGAGAGAGCCGCGCCCAAGGCGGCCAGGTTCGGCGCTTCGGAGCGGTTCGGGCACTTCCCGTTCAGAAAGGGTTTTCCGCAATGAATTTTCGTTACTTGGCCGCGTCCGTCCGGCCGCGCGGGCGACTTCTCGCCCTGTTGACGGCGACGGCGTTGGCCGTTCCGTTTGCCGCCGAGGCCCAAGCTCCCGCACCGGCGCCTGGCGCGCCCGCGCCCAAGGCAACCCCGGCTCCGAAGGCCGCTCCGAAGGCTGCCCCCAAGGCTCCGGCGCCCGCAGCGTCTCCGCAGGCCCAGCAGGCTCCCGCCCAGGGCGCTCCGGCGCAGCAGGGCGCAGCTCAGCCCGCTGACCAGCAGATCCAGCTGATCTACGCCCCCTGGACCAAGTTCTGCCTCAAGGGCCAGGATGCCAACGCCAAGCAGGTCTGCTTCACCGGCAAGGACGGCCGCATCGAGTCGGGTCAGCCGGTCATCGCGGCCGTGATCATCGAGCCCGAAGGCGAGCCCAAGAAGATCCTGCGCGTGACGCTGCCGCTCGGCATGCAGCTGGTTCACGGCACCCGCATCATCGTGGACAGCAACGCGCCGCTGCAGCAGCCCTATGTGATCTGCTTCCAGAACGGCTGCATGTCCGACTACGAAGCCACGCCCGAGCTCATCAACAACATGAAGAAGGGCCAGAATCTCGTTGTCCAGGCGATCAACGCCAACGGCGCGCCGCTGACACTGCCGCTGCCGCTCGCCGGCGAATTCCAGAAGGCCTATGACGGTCCGCCGACCGATCCGAAGGTGTTCGAGGAAACCCAGAAGAAGCTCCAGGAAGAGCTTCAGAAGAAGGCCGAGGAGCAGCGCAAGAAGCTCGAGCAGCAGGGCACGCCTGCCGGCGCATCTCCGGCTGGTCAGAAGTAATCACATCCCAAACATGAAAAAGGCGCTCGGTTCGAGCGCCTTTTTTTGCTGCCTCATTCCTGACGGCGAATTTCAGTTCAGCGACGGATTGCGCGGGCGATAGCCGCCGGCCTTGTCCTTGATGAAGATCTCCGCGACCTGGGAATGCCGGACCGGCTCGCCGGAATCGTCGGGCAACAGGTTCTGCTCCGAGACATAGGCGACGTATTCCGACTCCGCGTTCTCCGCGAGCAGATGATAGAACGGCTGGTCCTTGTGGGGCCGCACCTCCTCGGGGATCGAAAGCCACCACTCCTCGGTGTTGTTGAATTCCGGATCGATGTCGAAGATCACCCCCCGGAACGAGAAGATCCGGTGGCGAACGACCTGTCCGATCTGGAATTTCGCGGTCCGCGCTTTAATCATCCCCCGTCGATAGACCAGGATTGTGGCCGATGCTAGTGCCCTCATCTGGAATTAACCTTCGTTTCCGGGGCGGATAGCTCCCAAGACTTCAGAAAACACTTCATCAATGCTCGATATCCTCAATCTGGCGCTGCCTTATTTTGGCTTGATCTTCGTTGGTTTCGCCTGCGGCAAGGTCAAGTCCCTCCCGGAATCGGGCCTCGCCTGGATGAACTTCTTCCTGCTCTACGTGTCGCTGCCGGCGCTGCTGTTCGCGATCATGTCGAAGACGCCGTTTTCGGAATTGAATAACCCGCCGTTCCTGGTGGCGACCACGCTGTCGACGGTTGCGGCGTTCACGCTGGCGCTGGGGGTTGGCAAGCTGCTCGGCCGGCTGACGTTGCGCGAAGCGACGCTCGCTGGGCTCTCCGGCGGCTACGGCAATATCGGCTATATGGGGCCGGGCCTGGCGCTCGCGGTGCTGGGGCCGAAGGCGGCGGCGCCCACCGCGCTGATCTTCTGCTGCGACAGCATCTTCCTGTTCACGATCGTGCCGCTCTTGATCGAGCTCTCCGACCGCGATCATCCCTCGATCGTCCACGCCTTCGGCGTCGTGCTGAAGCAGATCGTGCTCAACCCGCTGATCATGTCGGCCTGCTTCGGCGCGGCGGTCGCAGCGCTACATATCGAGCTGCCGGTCGCGCTCGACCGCACCATCACCTTCCTGCAAAACGCGGCCGCGCCGACCGCGCTGTTCGTGCTCGGCGTGACCGTGGCGCTCCGCCCGTTCGACCGGGTGCCGTGGGAGGTGCCGGGCGTGATCGCGGTGAAGCTGCTGATCCATCCGCTCACGGCGTTCGCCCTGATGCTGGCATTCGGCCCGTTCGCGCAGCCCTGGGCCGCCACCGCCGTGCTGATGGCCTCGCTGCCGCCGGCACTGAACGTGTTCGTGATCGCCCGGCAGAACGATGCCTGGATCGAATCCGCCTCCGTGGCGGTGCTGCTAGGAACGTTCGCGTCGGTGGTCACGCTGACCAGCGTGATGTGGGCGATCCAAAGTGGGCGGGTGGCGTTTCCTTGAGCGCGAGAGATTGGCTTGATTGCTTGCCGCGGGGACGGTGAGCTCCCTCTCCCGCTTGCAAGCGGGAGAGATTGCACCGAGCCAGCGGTGAATTCGTTCAACCCAACGCGCTTCGAAGCTACCTGCGCCAGGTCGGCGTCAGGCCCTCGCGCATCGCAAACCGCCGGAGCGGGCCGATGGTGCCGAGCAGGTGCATGCCGACGGCGCGGACCGGCTGGAGCGGCAGGAAGTCGTTGAGCAGGGAGCGGTTGGCGAGGTCGATCGCAAAGGTGCGGCTCAAAATGTCCGGCCGCCGGGCGCGGTCGTAGCGCTTGAGGACCGCGTCGGCGCCGGGATCCTGTCCCGCGACGATGGCTTCGCCTGCGAGCCGGGCCATGTCGGCGGCATCGCGCAGGCCGAGATTGAGGCCCTGGGCGCCGATTGGCGGAACCACATGGGCGGCTTCGCCGACCAGCGCGATGCGGTCGCGGCCGAAGGATTTTGGCCGCTCGATCGCGAGCGGGAACAGGTTGCGCCCGGGCTCGACCGTCATGCGTCCCAGGATCGAATGCGATTGCTTCTCGATCTCGGTCGACAGCTCCTCGTCGCTCAAGCCGCGGAGCCGTTCGGCCTCCGCAGGCGCCGAGACCCAGACCACGCTAGAGCGGTTGCCGGGCAGGGGCACGAACACGCAAGGCCCGTGCGGCGTGTGGAACTCGGTCGAGACATTGCGATGCGGCCGGGCATGGCCGACGTTGAAGGTCAGCGCTGTCTGGTTCAGCTCGCGCCGCGTTACGGCGATGCCGGCGGCCTCGCGGCAAAGCGAATGCCGGCCGTCGGCACCGACCACCAAGCGCGCCGAGAGAAACTGTCCGGAGGCCGTGCGCACCGCGACGTCGTCGGCCTCGATGACGATGCTTTCGGCCTCGTCGTCGAAGCGGACGAGGTTGGCCAGCTCAGCCGCGCGCGCTTCCAGCGCCAGCATCAGCGAGCGATTGTCGATGTTGTAGCCGAACGCATCGAGGCCGATTTCGTGACAGGAGAAGCGCACCTCCGGCGCGCGGAACAGCCGGCCGGTGTCGTCGACGAGACGCATGACCTCCAGCGCTGCCGCCTTGTCCTTGCAGCGCCACCAGACGTCGAGCATCTCCAGCAGGTCGATGGAGGCACCGAGCAGCGCGGTGGTGCGATTGTCGGCGTAGGGCACGCGCCGCGCCACCAGTGCGGTCCGTGCACCCGCTTGCGCCACTGCGATGGCCGCCGCGAGGCCCGCCGGCCCGCCGCCGATCACGGCCGCGTCATGGAGTGTCGATGCGTCTGTCATGGAACGACATTTGACACGCCCCGCAGCAAATTCAAGCCCACTGATTTCGCCTGATTTTATGGCGAATTGTGCGGTCGTGCGCCGCAATGGCGGATGTGCAAACCGGTCGCATTCTGATAGCAGAAGCCATGGATACGCAGCAGGATTCCCTCAAGCCGAGACCGGCGATCCGCGCCGCGGCCTTCTCGGTGCACATCTTCACCGCATTCGGCGCGGCGATCGCGCTCTTGGCGATGCTGGAGGCCGTGCGCGAACACTGGGCGGCGATGTTTCAATGGCTTGGCGTCGCCCTGATCATCGACGCGATCGACGGGCCGATCGCGCGCCGGCTCGACGTCAAGAACGTGCAGCCGAACTGGTCGGGTGACGTGCTCGATCTCGTGGTCGACTTCGTCACCTATGTCTTCGTGCCGGCCTATGCGATTGTGGCGAGCGGGCTGCTGCTGCCGGTCGCAGCTCCCTTGCTCGGCATCGCCATCATCGTCACCAGCGCATTATATTTCGCCGATCTGCGCATGAAGGCCGACGACAATCATTTCCGCGGCTTCCCGGCGCTGTGGAATGCGGCGGCGTTCTACCTGTTCCTGCTGCACTGGCCGCCGCTGTGGTCGACGCTGCTGGTGGCCGCGCTCGTCGTGCTGACCTTCGTGCCGTTCCACGTGCTGCATCCGGTCCGCGTCGTGAGGCTGCGCTGGCTGACGATGTCGCTGATCGCGATCTGGGCGGTGCTCGGCCTCTACACGCTGGAGATGGATTTTCGCGTCGGCACCGGGGTGACCGTCGCGCTCTGCGCCATCGCGCTCTGGATCAGCTTCAGCGACGCCTTGATCCGCCTGGCGAGATTCTTGGCGAGATCCTTGGCGTGATGCACCTGTTGACCAGCCCCGAAGCCTGGGCGGCGCTGCTGACATTGACGGCGCTCGAGATCGTGCTCGGGATCGACAACGTCATCTTCCTGTCGGTGATCGTCTCGCGCATTCCGGAGCAACAGGCGCACCGCGCCCGCCAGATTGGGCTGGCGCTGGCGCTGGTGTTCCGCATTGTCCTGCTCAGCGTCCTGGTCTGGCTGATCGGCCTGACCGTGCCGGTGTTCTCGTTTGCAGGTTACGACTTCTCCTGGCGCGACCTCATCCTGATCGGCGGCGGCCTGTTCCTGATCGCCAAGGCGACGCACGAGATTCACGGTGAGGTCGAAGTCGATGACGAAGAGGGCGAGGAGAGGTCTGCTGGCAGCGCGTTCTTCTGGGTCATCGTGCAGATCGTGATCATCGACATCGTGTTCTCGCTGGACTCGATCATCACTGCAATCGGCATGGCGCAGGACATCGAGATCATGATCGCGGCCGTCGTGATCGCCTGCCTGATCATGTACATTTCGTCAGGGCCGGTGTCGCGATTCGTCGTGGAGCATCCGACCACGAAAATGCTGGCGCTGGCTTTCCTGGTGCTGATCGGCGTCGCGCTGGTTGCGGACGGATTCAAATTCCACATTCCGCGCGGCTACATCTATTTCGCAATTGCGTTCTCGGCGGCGGTGGAATTCTTCAACGTGCTGGCCAGGCGCAACCGCAAGAAGGCGAGCAAGCCGTCGGTCTAGCCGTTCCCGTGGGCGTCGAGTTGACAAGGCGGGCGCGATGTCTTTCGCTCAGCCTTCGATAAGAGGAGGTCAGGCGATGACCAAAGCCATCCGTGTGCACAAGATCGGAGGCCCCGAAACCCTGGTCTATGAGAGCGTCGACGTGCCGGCGCCTGGGCCGGGCGAGGTGCGCATCCGCCAGCATGCGGTCGGCCTCAACTTCATCGACGTCTATTACCGCACCGGCCTCTACAAGGCGCCGGGGCTGCCCTTCATCGCGGGCAACGAGGCCTCGGGCGAGGTTGTCGCGGTCGGACCCGGCGTCACGAATTTTCATCCCGGCGACCGCGTCGCCTATTACCACAATCTCGGCGGCTATACCGGCGAGCGCAACATCCCCTGGGAGAAGCTGGTCAAGCTGCCCGACCACATCACCTACGAGCAGGGCGCCGTGCTGATGCTGAAGGGGCTGACGGTCTGGTATCTGCTGCACAAGACCTTCAAGGTCGAGCCGCATCATCGCGTGCTGGTCCATGCCGCGGCGGGCGGCATCGGCCTGCTCGCCTGCCAATGGGCGAGGGCGCTCGGCGCGCATGTTATCGGCACCGTCGGCTCGCGCGAGAAGGCCGAGCTTGCCGAGGCCAACGGCTGCGACCACGTCATCCTCTATAACGAGGAGGATTTCGTTGCGCGCGTGAAGCAGATCAGCCGCAACGAAGGCTGCGACGTCGTCTATGACGGCGTCGGCAAGGCGACCTTCCCGGGCTCGCTGTCCTGCCTCAAGCCACGCGGCATGTTCGTCTCGTTCGGCAATGCCTCCGGCCCCGTGCCGCCGTTCTCGATCGCCGAGCTCAACAATCACGGCTCGCTGTTCGCGACCCGGCCGAAGCTCAACGACTATATCGGCACGCGCAAGGAGCTGCTGGAGGGCGCCGACACGCTGTTCGCCGCCGTCATCAACGGCAAGCTGCACGTGCCGATCAATCACGCCTACGCGCTGAAGGACGCCGCCAAGGCCCACATCGATCTCGAAAGCCGCAAGACCACGGGCGCGTCGATCTTGAAGCCGTAGCGCTTCCGTCATTCCCGTCATTCCGGGGCGATGCGGAGCATCGAACCCGGAATCTCGAGATTCCGGGTTCGGCTCTTCGAGCCGCCCCGGAATGAAGCAGCAACTTACGCCACCCGCCGTGCCGCGCCGGCCTTGGTCAAAATCCCGTCGAGACAATCAATCATCTCGGCGATCTCCCCCTTCGTGACGTTCAGTGCCGGCATGAAGCGCAGAGTGTCGACCTGCGGCGCGTTCAGCAGCACGCCGGACTCGAACGCCTGCGCGACGATGCTTGGTGCGATCGGCAGCTTGAGGTCGAGCGCGAGCAGCAGCCCGCGTCCCCGCACGCCGCCGAGGCCGTGCCGGGCCGAGACCTTCTGCAGCTCGCTTTCGAGCAAGAGGCCGGTCTCGGTGACCGCCTTCAGGAAGTCGGGCTTCTTGACCTCGTCCAGCACCGCAAGTCCCGCCGCGCACATGATCGGGTTGCCGTTGAACGTGCCGCCCTGGTCGCCATACGCGAAGCAGGCGGCGCGTTCGGTCGCGAGCAGGGCGGCGAGCGGCACGCCACCGCCGATGCCCTTGCCGAGCGTCATGATGTCGGGTGCGATCCCGGTGTGCTCGTAGTGGAAGAGCTTTCCGGTCCGGCCCATGCCGGTCTGGATCTCGTCAAAAATGAGCAACAGACCGTGCGCCTCGGTGAGCGCGCGCAGCTCCTGCAGGAACTGGTCGCTCGCCGGCCACACGCCTGATTCACCCTGGATCGGCTCGAGCATCACCGCGACGGTGTTGTCGTTGATCAGCTTCTCCACCGAGGCGATGTCGTTCAGCTTCGCCTTCTTGAAGCCTGATACCTTTGGCTCGAACAGCGGCTCGAACGCCTTCTTGCCCGAGGCCGACATCGTCGCCAGCGTCCGTCCGTGGAAGCCGCCTTCGAAGCTGATGATCTCGAACGCGCCGTTCCTGTGCAGGCTGCCAAATTTCCGCGCGAGCTTGATCGCGCCTTCATTGGCTTCCGCACCGGAATTGGCAAAGAACACCTGGTCGAACGCACTGTTCTCGACGAGTGCCTGCGCCAGCTTGAGGCTCGGCTCGTTGTAGAAGGCCGGGCTCGGCGTCAACAGCCGCTTGGCTTGCGCGCTAAGCGCGTCAGCAATCGCGGGCGGGGAGTGGCCGAGGCAGTTCACGGCCCAGCCCTGCACGAAATCGAGATAGCGCTTGCGGCTGTCGTCCCAGAGGTAAGAGCCGGCGCCGCGGACGAACACGGCCTTGGGCCGTGCGGTGATGTCCATCAGCGCGTCATACGGATGGGTGGCGGTGGTCATGTCGAACTCCTCTGGAGGCGGGTGAAAACGGGGCGCAAGAAGCAGAAAGGCCGCACCTTGCGAGTGCGGCCTTCTCGAAAACTGGCTGAATTCAGTGGTTCAGCGGCGTCGTCGGACATGGCGCACCCTCTCATCGTCGCGGGAGCGACGACGGAGCATTTCGGTGCGCTGATGGGTCCGGGCGTTGATCATGGGGCGCGTCCGTACAGCCGAATGGCAGGGCTTGTCAAGCGGACGCCTTCCGCAGCACGCGTCCAGCGTGTGCCACCACCGTACGGTCAATGAGCTGCTCCGGCTAGAAACCATGGCGCCTCTGCCGCGTTTGTGATCAAAGCACGCGATTTGGTTCGAACCGGACGCAACTCGGCTCAGACCAAGAGTGGCGGGACCAAAGAGACAGTTTCAGCCTTGTCCGATACGACGTACCCGATCGACCTCGACAGCATTCGCGGCGCGTTTCCGCCGGGTATCGACGCGCCGCCGCTGCTGGTCGATTTTGCCGCCTGGCTCGAGGGGCGCCCCTGGGGCAGCGTCGGCCGCTTCTCCTTGCAAGGCCAGTTCTCCGATTCCGCGCCGATCGTCGACGGCAGTCCGTTGCGCGACAGGTTCTCGCTGTTCATGCGGCTGCCGGATGGCTCTGCCGTCGGCGGCTGGTATGGCGCCGGTCTCGACCGCGACAATCCTCCGATTGTTGGGCTGGGATCGGAAGGCGATTACGAATTGCTGGCGCCAAGCCTCGACGGATTGCTTGCAAGACTGACGTCGCAGCAGTTCGACAAGGCCTGGAGTGATCTCCTGCCGGACGAGGAGGTCGGGTGTCAGACCGTCGAGCTTGCACAGTGGCTCGCACGGCGGCCGATTGGCGAGCCTTGCGAAAGTGACGCTTCGGATTTGCCAGACTTTCGGGGCTTCATGGAAGAATGGGTGCGGGAGCGCGAGGAATATTGGGCCAATCACCGCCTGATGGCCGAGCTCGGTTGGCGACTCGCCGCGCATCTGCCCGAGGGCAAGAAGCCGTGGGACCAGACGCGCTTCGAGATCGCCATCGTCGGCGCACAATATCAGGCGCGCGTGCTGAGGCGCGGGCCGCAGCCTTTCGAAGAGGCGGCCTCGATCGAATCCCTGCTGCGCGATCTGCGCGAGGAGATGCGCCGCGCGCAGCCGGACCTCGGGCTGTGGTATGCGATGAAATTCGGCCTCTATGCTGACGGCCGCATCATGCCGAGCTTCGAATACGACGTGCGCCCGACCATCGGGGGCGAGCCAGCGCTGCTAACCGAAGCGAAGGCCGATCTCGCCCGCGCGCCAAGGCCGGAGCGCTGGGTGCCGCAATGGCTGGCGTGATGGAGCTGTAGCTCCAGCGACGCTAACGGCTGCGCTTGCTTGCGCATATTCTCAAGAGGCCGTCATGCCCGGGCTTGTCCCGGGCATCTACGTTCTTCGTGCCGGGCGTCAACGCGTGGATGACCGGGACAAGCCCGGCCATGACGCTGTGGAAGCATTGGTGGGCACGAATTCCGTCAGAACCCCGTGACGCTGCCGTGCAGGTCGTATGCGTCGGCGCGCTCGATCTTGGCCGTGACGATCTCGCCGACACGCAAGGGGCGGCGGCTGGAGAGATAGACCGCACCGTCGATCTCCGGCGCATCCGCCTTGGAGCGGCCTTTCGCGACCGTCGGGCCGACCTCGTCGATGATGATCTGCTGGCGCGTGCCGACCTTGCGCTTCAGCCGCCGCGCCGAAATCTTCTGCTGGCGGGCCATCAGCGCGTTGTAGCGCTCCTGCTTGACCTCTTCGGGTACGGGGTTCTCGATCGCGTTCGAGGTGGCGCCGGCGACCGGCTCGTATTTGAAGCAGCCGACGCGGTCGATCTCGGCCTCGTCGAGCCAGTCGAGCAGATAGGCGAAATCGGCATCGGTCTCGCCGGGGAAGCCGACGATGAAGGTCGAGCGCAAAGCGAGATCGGGACACTCCTCGCGCCAGCGCTTGATCCGCGCCAGCGTCTTGTCCTGCGCCGCCGGACGCTTCATCGCCTTCAGCACTTCGGGGCTCGCATGCTGGAACGGGATGTCGAGATAGGGCAGCACCTTGCCCTCGCTCATCAGTGCGATGACCTCGTCGACATGCGGGTAGGGGTAGACATATTGCAGCCGGACCCAGGCCCCGAGTTCGCCGAGCTCGCGCGCGAGGTCGAGGAACTTGGCGCGGACCTGGCGGTCCTTCCATGGGCTCTCGGCATATTTCAGATCGACACCGTAGGCCGAGGTGTCCTGCGAGATCACCAGGAGCTCCTTGACGCCGGCGCCGACCAAGCGCTCGGCCTCGCGCAGCACGTCATCGGCCGGGCGCGAGACGAGGTCGCCGCGCAGCTTCGGAATGATGCAGAAGGTGCAGCGGTTGTTGCAGCCCTCAGAGATCTTCAAATAGGCGTAGTGGCGCGGCGTCAGCTTGATGCCCTGCGGCGGCACCAGGTCGAGATGCGGATTGTGCGCCGGCGGCAGCGCGCGGTGCACGGCGTCCAGCACACTCTCGTACTGCTGCGGGCCGGTGATGGAGAGCACGCCCGGATAGGCCTGCTCGATCTGCTCGGGCTCGGCGCCCATACAGCCGGTCACGATCACCTTGCCGTTCTCGGCCATGGCCTCGCCGATCGCCGAGAGCGATTCCTGCTTGGCGCTGTCGAGGAAGCCGCAGGTGTTGACGATGACGATGTCGGCCCCGTCATGCTTGCGGGCGAGCTCGTAGCCCTCCGCGCGCAGGCGCGTGATGATGCGCTCGGAATCCACCAAGGCCTTGGGGCAACCGAGTGATGTGAATGAAATGCGCGGCGCTCTTTCCATGTAATCGCCTGGAACCTGCATCTGAATTGTCTGGATTTACGATCCAAGTAATTGAACCGATGGCGAAACTCAATAACTAACCGTATGCGGCGCGATGCTAAAGCAGTCCTCGCGCGTATTTGGCGTGATCGGCGAGTCACTAGGGAAGGTATGGACTGACTGAGGGTTCCCAATCTGGAAGCTCATTCGGATCGAGCGAGTGGAGGATCCGAGGTGAATTGCTCGAACGTGGCCGTTTTGATTGTTGTTCTGTTTCTTGCTTGATTCCACGGAGCTTAACTGCGATGCGCCGTTTCATCTTCGGCTTGGCTTTCGTTACCGTTTCCTATGGCGCTATGTTTCCGGCGCGAGCTGAAGTCGACAAGATCATCCATGTCTGTGATCGGCAAGAACGATTGTGTCCGGAATTCAGGCCACGCGTGAAAGCGCCTGATGGGTGGATGAGGGACGAGGCCGCGAGCCTCAAGTACGGCGCATCGATGTTCGTGCCTAACGGGAAGAAATTCGGTAACGCAGAAGCCATCATCTATGCCGAAGGGCGCTACAACAAGGACCGGACCGAATTGGTTCAATGGGTCGCTGCCAGTGATCGGGATTGGGCGACGACATCCGGCAAGGATGCAAAGATCGCCACGCTTCCCTCGGTCAACCCCAAGGTCATCATCAACCGCTACGACAATCCGTCCCTGAAGGACCAGCCGATCGAAGTGATCGCGCATTACGCCGATCTCGACAAGGACGGCAACTCCTACGTCGTGCGGCTAGCGGTCTCCGGCCGCAATGAGACGGCGGTGCGGGCCGCCGTGCCACTTCTCGAAAAGATGATCGTTGGCGCGAAGATTCCCTGAGAGCATGAGTTCCGCTTCGCAGCCGAAAGCTGAAGTCTTACCTTAACGAGGACACGACCGCCTGCGCGAGCGTTTTCTTGCGAGCGGGCGGCACGGAAAGTTTACATCCGTTTTCTCAGGGCACCCGAGCGAGACGAAGCTGACCTTGGGCGCAGCCGTCGGATCCATATCTGATCTGCCTGATTGACGAGCCTGAGCTAGTCCCAATTGCCCATAATTACAACCCTTTGCAGGGCGTTCCGGCGTGCTATGGATGAATCACTGGTGGTGAGTGAGCTATGAGCGCCGAACAGTCGCCCAAAATCGTGATCGTCGACGAAAGCCCGATCCGGGCCGCGATCCTGGAGGAGGGGTTGCGGGAGGCCGGGTTCACCCAGGTCGTCCATATCCGCGAGATGCAGAGCCTGCTCGCCCGTATTTATGCGGTGGACCCCGACATCATCCTGATCGATCTCGAAAACCCCAGCCGCGACGTGCTGGAGGCGATGTTCCAGGTCAGCCGCGCCGTGAAGCGGCCGATCGCGATGTTCGTCGATCAGAGCGATTCAGCCTCGATCCAGGCTTCAGTGGAGGCGGGCGTATCCGCCTATATCGTCGACGGGCTGAAGAAGGAGCGCATCAAGCCGATCCTCGACCTCTGCGTGTCCCGCTTCAACGCCTTCGCCAAGCTCCAGGAGGAGCTGGAGCGGACCAAGTCGCAACTCGAGGACCGCAAGATCATCGAACGCGCCAAGGGCATCCTGATGAAGGTGAAGGGCCTGACCGAAGACGAGGCCTATGTGCTGCTGCGCTCCACCGCGATGCGCGAGAAGAAGAAAATCGGCGAGATCGCGCAGTCGATCATCACCGCGTCGGAGATGCTGAAATGACCGCCACCCTCCGCATCGGGTTCATTCCGCTGGTCGATGCCGCCGCCCTGATCGTTGCGGTCGACAAGGGATTTGCCGCCGCCGAAGGGCTCGAGGTCGAGCTGGTGCGCGAGGTCTCCTGGTCCAACGTGCGCGACAAGCTCAATATCGGCCTGTTCGACGCCGCGCATCTGCTGGCGCCCGTCGCGATCGCGTCCTCGCTCGGCCTCGGTCACGTCAAGGTGCCGATCGCCGCGCCCTTCAACCTCGGCATCAACGGCAATGCGATCACAGTGTCGCCGGCGCTGCATGCCGCGCTGATGGAGGAGATCGACGGCGATCGTTTTGATCCGATGGCCACCGCGAAGGCGCTGGCGAAGGTCGTTGCCGTCAGGCGCAAGGCCGGCGCCGAGCCGCTGACCTTCGGCATGACCTTCCCGTTCTCCACCCACAACTATCAATTGCGGTTCTGGATGGCGGCGGCGGGCGTTGATCCCGACGAGGACGTGCGCCTCGTGGTGCTGCCGCCGCCCTATATGGTCGACAGCCTCAAGAACGGCCATGTCGATGCGTTCTGCGTCGGCGCGCCCTGGAACTCGCTCGCGGTCGACCTCGGCATCGGTCACATCCTGCATTTCGTCTCCGACATCCTGGTCCGTGCGGCGGAGAAGGTGCTGGCGGTCCGCCAGACCTGGGCCGAGGCCCATCCGGACGTGGTCGCGAGCCTGGTGCGGGCGGCGGTGAAAGCCGCCGAGTTCATCGAGCGTCCGGAAAATCGGACCGAAACGGCGCGGATCCTGGCGCAGCCCGAGCGGATCGGCGTCGATGCCGAAGTCATCCAACGCACCCTGACAGGGCGTCTGAAGATTTCTCCCGATGGCACATTCCGGGAAAGCGGCCGCTATCTCCTGGTGGGCCGCGAGGAGGCAGGCCGCCCCGATCCGGTGCAGGCCGCCTGGCTCTATGCGCAGATGGTGCGGTGGGGGCAGACGGCGCTGACCCCTGATGGCGTCAAGACGGCGATGGCGGTGTTCAGGCCCGATCTTTACGACGCGGCGCTCGGCAACGGGGCGCCCGCCGAAGCGCCCGCAGCGTTCGGCGCCTTTGCCGGCCCCGTCTTCGACCCTGGCAACATCCGGGGACATCTCGAGGCCTTCGCGGTTGGGCGCTGGAAGGCCTGATTCGAACCTGCTTTGTTTTTGAGCACGCAAGTTCGTTGGCTAATCTTTGTGCTAGCTGCTCGAATTTCGGGAGAGTTCCGAGACCGGCATTTTCCGGGGCTTCTCCTAATCGTCTGAAACTGCAACCATTTTTATTTCGACCAAGCTGGCACGCAACTTGAATATTGCACTGCGGCCAGCTTGTCATAGGTGCCTGCTGAGCCAAGTCCCGCAGCAACGAAGCTGATCGGACCGTGGGTAACGAAGCCGGCTCCTGAGCCAGCCCGAGTTCCTCGCGGGTCGCGCCAATCCGTCGAAGCCACTTTGGTGGCCGCAGGAGCTTCGTTACCGACCATGAAAATCGATACGCTCTCAGTCGACTTTACCGACGAGCAGAAACGCTATCTCGAAGGCTTCACGACCGGTCTGCAGATCAGCCGGGTCGGCCGCGGCCTCGGTGGCGCCGCCAGCAAGGCGAATGCCGAGCCGACCGGTCCCGACGCCGTGCACATCAAGGCGCAGGACAAGGTGATCGCGTCGGGCAAGAAGCTCGCCGACCAGGAGAAGTTCAAGCGCGACGAGCATCCCTTCGACGCCTATCCGCGGCTGCGCCAGCAGGCGCTCGACAACACCCCGCCGAGCCCGGCAGACAATTTCCGCTGGCGCTATTACGGCATCTTCTACGTCGCGCCGACGCAGGACTCCTACATGTGCCGCCTGCGCATTCCGAACGGCATCATGAAGCACTGGCAGCTGTCGGGCCTTGCCGATCTCGCCGACGAGCTCTGCGGCCCCTACAGCCACGTCACGACACGCGCCAATCTCCAGCTGCGCGAGATCCCGCCGAAGCACGCGATCAGAATGATCGAAGGCATCCAGGATCTCGGCCTGTGCTCGCGCGGCTCCGGCGCCGACAACATCCGCAACGTGACGGGAACCCCGACGGCCGGCATCGATCCGCAGGAAATCATCGACACGCGGCCCTATGCGCGCGAGTGGCACTACCACATCCTCAACGACCGCTCGCTCTACGGTTTGCCGCGCAAGTTCAACGTCGCCTTCGACGGCGCCGGCAGGATCGCGGTGCTGGAAGAGACCAACGACATCGCCTTCACCGCGTATGAGGTGAAGGACGGTTTCGGCGTCGAGCCCGGCGTCTGGTTCCGGCTCGGCCTTGGCGGCATCACCGGCCACAAGGACTTTGCAAAATATTCCGGCATCATCGTCAAGCCGGAGCAGGCGACCGCTGTTGCCGACGCCATCGTGCGTGTCTTCATCGATCACGGCGACCGCACCAACCGCAACAAGGCGCGGCTGAAATACGTGCTCGACGCGATGGGCCATGACGGCTTCCTCAAGCTGGTCGAGGAGCGGCTGAAGGCGCCGTTCACGCGCGTGCCGGAAGAGGCGTTTCTCCCGCGGCCCGCCGCCGACCGCATGGCTCATATCGGCGTGCACAAGCAGAAGCAGGACGGCCTCAACTGGATCGGCGTGTCGCTGACGCTCGGCAAGCTCACCTCTGATCAGATGCGAGGCCTCGCCAAGCTTTCACGCGACCTCGGCGACGGCGAGATCCGCCTGACGGTCTGGCAGAACCTCTTGATATCAGGCGTGCGCGACGAGAATGTCGAGCTTGCGATCGCGGCCATCAAGCAGATCGGGCTCGCGGTCGAGGCTTCGCACATCCGTGCCGGCCTGATCGCCTGCACCGGCAATGCCGGGTGCCGCTTTGCCGCGGCGAATACCAAGCGCCATGCCGCCGAGATCGGCGACTGGTGCGAGCCGCGCGTCGCGATGGACAAGCCGGTCAACATCCACGTCACGGGCTGTCACCATTCCTGCGCGCAGCACTACATCAGCGACATCGGCCTGATCGGCGCGCGTGTGCCGGCCGGCGAGGAAGACACGGTCGAGGGTTATCACCTCTTCACCGGCGGCGGGTTCGGTCCCGACGCCGATGTCGGGCAGGAGGTCTATCACGACCTCAAGGCCGAGGACGCGCCGAAGACGGTCGAACGACTGCTCAAGGCCTACATCGCCCATCGCTCATCTCCCGAAGAAACCTTCCTGTCCTTTGCGCGCCGCCATGACGGCGAGACGCTGCGCAAGCTGGCCGATGCACAGGTGTCCGCATGAACCAGATCACCCCTCCGCCGAAACTCGATCTCATTCCCGCCAGCGCACCGTTCTCCGACGCGCAGCGCTCCTGGCTGAACGGCTTCTTTGCCGGACTGCTCTCGCCTGATGTCGCAACGCCGCTGTCGGCGGAGCAGGGCGCCGCCGTCATGCAGGCCGGCGATGGTGACGACGGCGAAGCGCCATGGCACGACCAGACCATGCCGATCGCCGAGCGGATGAAGCTCGCGGAAGGGCGCCCCCTGCGCCGCAAGATGATGGCGGCGATGGCGCAGCAGGACTGCGGCCAGTGCGGCTACAACTGCCACGACTATTCGGAAGCGATTGCGAGCCGCAGCGAAGCGCGGCTCAATCTCTGCGTTCCCGGCGGCAAGGAAACCGCGCGGATGCTGAAGTCGCTGTACGAGGAGCTCGACAAGGCCCCGATGGCCAAAGCGGCGGACAAGCCGGACGCTCCGGCGCCGGCCGTGACCGTGACCATCGCAGAGCCCGGCCGCTCGCGCGACAATCCGACCGAGGCGATGTTCCTGTCGCGCCGTCTTCTCAATAAGGGCAAGTCGGAGAAGGAGACCTACCACATCGAGTTCGATCTCTCCGAGAGCAAGCTCGACTACGTGGTCGGTGATTCCTTCGGCGTGTTCGCGCGCAACGATGTCGGCCTCGTCGACCAGATCATCGCGCTGCTCGGCGCCTCCCACACCACCAAGGTCAACGGCAAGACGCTGCGCGAGGTGCTGATCGACGACGTCTCGCTGTCGCCGGCGCCCGACACGCTGTTCGAGCTGATCTCCTTCATCACCGGCGGCGCGCAGCGCGAGAAGGCGCGGGCGCTGGCGCAGGGCGAGGATCCCGATGGCGATGCCGCAACCCTCGACGTCATGGCGGCGCTGCAGAAGTTTTCGGGCACGCGGCCGCATCCGGAGGCTTTCGTCGAGGCGCTGGAGCCGCTGCAGCCGCGGCTCTATTCGATCTCGTCCTCGCACAACGCGACGCCGGGAAAATTGTCGCTGACAGTCGACTCCGTGCGCTACGTCATCGGCAAGCGCAAGCGCCTCGGGGTCGCCTCGACCTTCCTCGGCGAGCGCATCGCCGAAGGCGAGAAGCTGAAGGTCTATGTGCAGAAGGCGCATGGTTTCGGCCTGCCGCAGGATCCGAAGACGCCGATCATCATGGTCGGACCCGGCACCGGCATCGCGCCGTTCCGCGCCTTCCTGCTCGACCGCAAGGCGACCGGCGCGCCCGGAAAGAACTGGCTGTTCTTCGGCCATCAGCGCAGCGATTGCGATTTCTTCTACCAGGAGGAGCTCAACGCGATGAAGACCTCGGGTCTGCTGACGCGACTGTCGCTGGCCTGGTCGCGCGACGGCGAGAAAAAGTTCTACGTGCAGGACCGCATGCGCGAAGTCGGCCGCGAGCTGTGGACCTGGCTCGCCGAAGGCGCGCATCTCTACATCTGCGGCGATGCCAAGCGCATGGCCAAGGACGTCGAGCGCGCGCTGGTCGACATCGTCGCCCAGTTCGGCGCGCGTTCGACGGATGAGGCCGTCAGTTTCGTCGCCGAGCTCAAGAAGACCGGCCGCTTCCAGGCCGACGTGTACTAACGACTGTCATTCCACTGTCATCCGAGCCGGTTCCAACTGGCTCGGATTTGAACGAATAAGATTCTCGGAACTCCCACTTCAAGAGAATTTATAGCTGCGATGCCGCCTCTTCGGAGGAGGCACATCGCTATTTCCACCACCGTCTTGCCTCCCGCTCTGGTTGATCCTTCATACTCCCGCAAATGGGGCGTTGGAGATCGACCATGCGCGAACTATCGGCTGAAGCCAGGCTGCACTTCTACGCGCGCTCGCTCTCGCGTCGGACCGGGGCCAGTATGCACCACGTTGCGATGTACGGTGCTTTTGCAGTCATTGCCGCCATTGTGTTCGGCACGCTGTCGGTGCATCCGTTTTGAGTTGTCGTTCCGGGGCGGCGAAGCCGAACCCGGAATCTCGAGATTCCGGATCTGATGCTTCCGCATCATCCCGGAATGACGACAAACCTCACGCCCCGCGTTTGAACGGCGCGACCTCAATTCCCGCAGCCTTCAAGGCCTGACGCACGCCGCGTGCGATCTCGACCGCGCCCGGCGTATCGCCGTGGATGCAGACCGTATCCGTGCGCATCTTGATGACCTTGCCTGTCACCGACACCACCGCGCCGTCCTGCACCATGCGCACCACGCGATCGGCAATCAGTTTGGCATCGTGCAGCACCGCGCCGGGCTTGTTGCGTGAGACCAGATTGCCGTCGTCCTCATAGGCGCGGTCGGCGAACACCTCGTGCACCATCGGCAGATTGGCCTCTTCGCCCGCCTTCACCAGCTTCGAATTGGCGAGCACGACGAAGATCAGGCTGGGATCGACCGCCTTGATGCCGGCGGCGATCGCCTTCGCGGTCATGTCGTCCTCGCAGGCGACGTTGGAGAGCGCGCCGTGCGCCTTCACATGGGTGACCTTGTGGCCGGCCGCGGTTGCGATCGCCTGCAAAGCGCCGATCTGGTAGGCGACGAGGTTCTCGATCTCGGAGGCCTTGAGCCCGGCGATCGGATGGCGGCCGAAGCCGTGCAGGTCGCGGTAGCCGGGATGCGCGCCGACCGAGACGCCGCGCGCCTTTGCCAGCTCCACCGTCCGGCGCATGATGTCGGGGTCGCCGGCGTGGAAGCCGCAGGCGACGTTGACCGAGCTCGCCAGCTCGATCATGGCGGCATCGTTGCCCATCTCCCACGCGCCAAAACCTTCGCCGAGGTCGCAATTAAGATCGACTGTCTTCATGGGGTGCTCTCCGCCTCTGGTCTTGTTGCCGTTTACGGTTCTGCCGTGACCTGCCACGTCCCGGCATCGACCGCGCTGACCGCATAGCCCGCCACGTTAGCATCGCTGAGCGCCTCGATGTTGAGCGCGACGGTGTCGGAGGAGCGCAGGCGATCGGGCAGGCTGCGGATCGCTTGCGCAAACTTGCGCGCCGCGTCCTGCGCTTCGGCCATGCTGACGGCCTTGAAGCGGAATGCGGTTCCTGCCGAGGTCTGGGCGAGGCGTCCGATATCGGCCGTGATCACGGTTGCGATCTTCGGATAGCCGCCGGAGGTGCCGCGGTCCATCATCAGCGCGATCGGCGCGCCGTTACCGGGCACCTGGATGCTGCCGTTGACGGTGCCGTCGGAGACGATGTTGTGGCCATGCAGATGCTTGATCGCGGGCCCCTCGAGCCGGTAGCCCATGCGGTCGGAGGTTGCCGAGATCTTCCATTCGCTGTTCAGGAACAGGGCCTTGTTGGCTTCATCGAACTCGTCGTCCTGCGGCCCCAACAGCACACGGATTGGGCCGCTCGCCGGCTTCGGCAGCTCGATGCGCAGCTCCGGTGCACCGCTCGCGGCATCGACCGTGAACTCGTCGCTGGCCTGGAGCGGGCGCGGGTAGGGACTGCCGAGGCCGGCGCGGGCATTCACGGCGAGACTGCCGAACACCGGTTCGCCCTTGATGGCGCCCCCGATTGCGAGGTACGTGAAGGCGCCGCCGCGGGCAAAGCCCAGCGTCAGCGTCTCGCCATCCTTCAGCGTCACCGATGTGTCCATCGCGACCGGGTTTCCGGCGACGTCCGCATTGCGCGGCGCGCCTGATATCGCCACGCGCACGGCGCCGTCGCGGGCGGTGAAGGAGGCGCCGAACGGGCCGATCTCGACGGCGGCCGCGAAAGGCTCGTTGCCGACGAGCGTGTTCGCCGCCGCCAGCGACAGCCGGTCCATCGCGCCGCTGACCGTCAAGCCGTAGCGCTGCGCGCCGTGGCGGCCACCATCCTGGACCGAGCTTGCAGGGCCGATGCTGGCAACAACGAGCCGGCTCATGCGACCACCTGCTCGGCGATGATCTCGCCGGCTTCCGCAGCGCGGTCCATCTCCTCGAATGTCTTGTGGTCGATGGCGAAGAACGTCACGCGATCACCGGGTTCGGTGAGGAAGGTCGGATTGCGATGGAGCTGATAGGTTCTGACAGGCGTGCGGCCCAGGAGGTGCCAGCCGCTTGGCGCGGCCAGGCATTGGATGCCGGCCTGGACGCCGCCGATCGAGATCGTGCCCGCGGGCGTCAGCAGCCGCGGATTTTGCCGCCGCGACATGTGCAGGGACTTGTCGAGGCCGCTGAGATAGGACCAGCCCGGCGTGAAGCCGATCATGGCGACCTTGTAGTCGCCGCCGACGTGCCGGGCAACGATGTCGTCGGGCGTGGTGCTCAGCGCCTTGGCGACATCCTCGAGATCGATGCCATGCTCGCCGCCATAGGCGACGGGAATGCGCCAGCGGCGCGCCTTGGTGACCGGCGGCAGCGGCCGGGTGGCGATCGGGAGGATCTTTTGGCCGAGCGCATCGAAACCGATCTTGCCGGGATCGTAATGCACCAGCAGCGAGCGATAGGTCGGTACCGTCTCGGTGATGCCGTCGATCGGGCTTGCCGCAAGCGCCTTGTCCAGCGCCAGCACGCGCTGGTTGGCGTCCTCATCGATGGTGCGGCTGAACTCGACCGTGACGGCGCTGTCGCCACTGGGCAGAAGGCGGGGCGGGGGAAGCGTCGCGGCCATGAGCTGTCGAAGAGCTGTCGAAATCGGGCTTCTGAAGAATGCGGCCCCGGGCGTTCGAGTTCCGCTTCGTCCTGCTTCGCGTAAATGCGCCCGCAAGTCCAATAAATTAATCCTGGGGCGCGCGATAAAGCCTTGTTATCGCGTCGCATAATAGCCCGGCGGCCCTGCGTTATTGCTAGCCTCTTGGCCCTTGACGCAAGGGCTGCGGCTCGCAAGATGCGCGCGTTCTTTCCCGCACCTCGGAGCTCGTTCTCGTCCATGTCGCTATCCCCCGAAGCCCGCAAGACCCTCGCCGGCATCACCACCGCCACCATCACCACGGTCCTGCTGAAGAAGGGCCTGCGCAATGTGTGGATGCGCGGCGCGCGGCCGCTGCGCCCGGGGCTGCCGCGGCTGGTTGGGCCGGCCTTCACGCTGCGCTTCGTGCCGGCGCGCGAGGATCTGGCGACGCCGGAATCCTGGTCGTCGCCGATCTCGACCCGCACCGCCATCGAGGCGATGCCGGAGGGCTGCATTGCCGTGGTCGATGCCATGGGCATCACCGATGCCGGCATCTTCGGCGACATCCTCTGCGCGCGCATGGTCAAGCGCGGTGTCACCGCGCTCGTCACCGACGGCGTCGTGCGTGACGTCGAGGGCGTGCTCGGCACCAATCTTCCGGTGTGGTGCGACGGCTATGCCGCGCCGCCTTCCGTTGCGGGCCTGACCTTCGTCGGTTGGGGCGAGCCGATCGGCTGCGGCGGCGTTGCCGTGTTTCCGAACGACATCGTCGTCGCCGACCAGGACGGCTGCGTGCTGATCCCTCAGGCGATGCTCGACCACGTCCTCGCCGAGGGCGTCGAGCAGGAGCGCATGGAGGCCTGGATCGTCAACGAGGTGAACAACGGCGCCGTGCTGCCCGGCCTCTATCCCATGAACGCCGAGACCAAGGCGCGCTACGCCGCCAGCAAGAAGTAACGGAAGCGAGGACCCCATGGAGATTACAGTCGCCGGCACGCGGCCGACCCGCCGCGCGCCCAAGGAAAACTTCACCGGCACCGTGTGGCAGGACCCTGTGATCATGGCGCCCGCGCCGGCGCGGCTGAACTGCTCGCGCGTCGCGTTCGAGCCGGGCGCACGCACCAATTGGCATCACCATCCGCTCGGGCAGACGCTCTACGTCATCTCCGGCGTCGGGCGCGTCCAGTCCAAGGGCGGCCCAATCCGCGAGATCCGCCCCGGCGATACCGTCTGGATTCCGCCGGGAGAGCTGCACTGGCATGGCGCATCGCCGACCAACGGCATGTGCCACATCGCCATGCAGGAAGCGCTCGACGGCGTCTATTCAACCTGGCTGGAGCCGGTCACGGACGCAGAGTACGGCGCGGCCGTCGGCTGACGCGCGTGCCCCGGACAAGACGCATCGCCTTAAGGCGATGCGTCGCCGAGCCGGGGCCTAGCCGGGGCCTAGAGTCCTCTGGCCACTAAAGTGCTGGGTCCCGGCTCTGCGCAGCAACGCTCCGCGTTGCCGCTTGTCCGGGATACGGAAGCTCACATCCGCTCGGCCGTCCACGTCCCCGTGCACAGCGCGCCGCGCCAGGTACCTGAGCCGGACGTGCCGCTGAGGCGGCCGAAGCCGACGGCGCGCTTGATGCCGCTGCTCAAGGTGACGTTGATGCTGCCGGCTTCGGCGACGCGGCCCGACGCAGTCACCGCAGCGCTGCTCGAGACGATCTGACCATTGTTGATGCCGATCGCGACGGTCGCGCCGTTGCCGCAAGCCTGGTTCGACGACGTGATGCGGACGTTCCATGCGCCGTCGAAGCTGCTTGTCGCAGCATCAGCCTGAGTGAGCTGGAAGGCGATGGCGACAATGGTGGCGAAAAGACCCTTGCGAAATCCAGTCATGACACGCCCCTGCGTTGATCATGGGAGGATCATGGCATGAGCGTGGAACCCGCGATGTGAGCGTTGTCACGCCCCGGTCGAGAGGTGTGAGACGGCGCACGCATTTTCCGCCGTCATTCCGGGCGGCTCGCAGAGCCGAACTATGGTGCGCAATTGCGCACCTGAGAATCTCGAGATTCCGGGTTCACGCTTCGCGCGCCCCGGAATGACTCGGTATTGGGAGAGTTCGAGAAGCTCTAGTTCACCCGCGTCCAGGTCTGGCCGCCGCAGAACATGCCGCCAAAGGCGCAGCCCTGCACGCGCAGCCGGTCGGTGCCCTTCATGGCGATCGTCGAATCGTAGGTCGAGCCGGAATTCGGATCGAGGATGCGGCCGGACCATTTCTGGTCCTTGCCGGGCTTCATGTTGATCAGGACCTGCTCGCCGTTCTGGTTCGACTTGCTGTCGACCGAATAGCCACAGAGGTTGGTGCCGCATTGCTCGATGCGGACCTTGCCTTCCTTCTCCTCGGTGAGCCAGACGCCGACCGGCGAATTGAGATCACGCGTGGGCGCAGTTGCAGGAGCAGGTGGCGCGACGGCAGCCTGAACGGGAGCGGGGGCAGGCGCCGGAGCCGGAGCGGGTGGCGGAGGCGGCGCAGGCGGGGCGGCAGCCACGGTCGGTGCGGGCGGCGGCGCCACGGCGGGCGCCGCCTGCTGCTCGACGGGAGCAGGTGCCGGAGGCGGTGCAGGGGGCGGCACGACAGCCGTGTTGGCCGGCGTGGTGGTGGCGGTCGTGGTTGCTGCCGCAGCCGGCGGTGGCGGTGCGGGAGGCGGCGCGACGGCGGCAGCCGCGGGTGCCTGCACGGCTGCGGGCGGCGCAGCAGGAGCGGGGGCTGGTGCTGGAGCTGCCGGCGCTTGCGGGTCGACCGTGGCCTGCTGCGGCGCCTGCTCGTTCTTCTTGGCCTTCTTGGCCTTGCTCTGGCCGGTGTTGTCGTAGACGCCTGGAATCTGCACCGTGCCGCGGTCGGGATCGATGCGGATGGTCCGCCCGCCATACTCGAAGGTGTATTGCGCCTGAGCAGCGGTGCTCGCCAAAAGGAATGCGGCCAACGCCAACAGCTTCTTCATTTCCGTCTCCTGAGCAGGTGGTCCCCGCGTCGACGCTTACGCTCCGGCCCCGTCACGTAGCGTGATCTAGATCACTTTCAAGCTATGAGTCGTCCTCTCACCGATCTTGGTTCAATAGTGCTGAACTCCGCCCGGAGTTGGGCCTGGCGGCGCCCGGTCCAATGCGGCGCGCCTGATGGGCGAAACATCAGTGCGCCGCGCCTACTTCGGCGGACAACCCGCTTGGGCCGCCTGTTGGGCGCGGGCAAGCGCTGCGTCGTTCGCCTTATCGGTATGGACATCGACCGAACCCACGAGGCAGGCATTTGCGCCGCTGATCGCGAACACGGAGAGCTCCTGGAGCTCCCTCTCATCTTCGTCGACTCGTCGCCAGGTGCGCATCACCGCGGCCCTTGGTACGCCGGCTCGCATGATCCATTGCACCTTTTCGCCAAACGACTTGCCGGAGCCGCGCCATTGCGCGGTCGGCCCGGACACCTTCTCGATTCCGCTCCGAGGCGCAATCGTGACCGATACGATGTTGCCTTCGTCGGCAAAGCGCATCACATAGCCGGCCGGTCCCGGGCAGGTCCACAGACCGAGCTCGTCGGTCGACTCGTCCTTGCATGCCGGCCCGGTCGCGGGTGTGAACTTCGTCTGCGCGACCGCACCGTGGACCCCGCTGATCCCGAGCGCAATTACGACCGCTAATTCCCTTCGCATGTCAGTCGAACCAGGCCGCGTAGATCTTCTTGTAGCTGCCGTCTTCCATGGAGATGTGCAGCCATTGGTCGACGAAGGCTTTTAGCGCCATGTCGCGCTGCAGCCAGTAGGCCTTCTCCGAAAAATCGAACGGCTTGTCCGGATGCACCGCGCAGAGCACGCCGGCGTGCTGCTTTTGCTGGTAGCGCGTCTCGGACGCGTCCGTCATCATCAGATCGGCATTGCCCTTGGCGATCTCGTCGAAGATCACGGTGTTGTCGGGGAAGACGGTGATCTCGGCCTCCTTGATGTTGGCACGCGCGAAGCGCTCGTTGGTGCCGCCGGGATTGACGATGACGCGGGTGCCCTTCTTGTCGATATCAGGGAGCGTCTGGTACTTGCCGACGTCGGCGCAGCGCGCGATCGGCGTCTTGCCTTCGCGCATGATCGGCATGGAGAAGAGGCCTTTCTTCTGCCGGTCGAGCGTCACCGAGACCCCGCCCATGGCAATGTCGAATTGGTCGGCCTCGAAATCCTTCATCAGCTTCGGCCAGGCCGTCGGCACGAATTCGACCTTAACCCCGAGGGCCTTGCCGAGCGCCTGCGCCATGTCGACGTCGAAGCCGCTGAACTGCTGCGTGGTCTTGTCCAGATAGGTGAAGGGCTTGTAGTCGCCGGTCATGCCGACGCGCAGCGTGCCGCGCTTCATGATCTCGTCGAGACGCGAGGGCACCTGCTGGGCATGTGCCGAAAGGTTTGTCAGCAACACCACGGCCAAAGCCGCCACGATTCGAACGATCATCTCTTTTCTACCCTTGCGCGAGCTGTCATTGTGCAGCTCTTCGGACCTGGATTTAGACCAGATGCCCGTCGCTGGCGAGACAGAATTGAAGGGAATCCTTGTGGTGACGATATCGATGTACGAGGCCTCGGTCGGCCTGTTCGTGCCCTATTTGAGCAACCTGTCCGCGCTGCTCGACAAGGGCGTGGCGTATGCAGAGGCCCGCAAGTTCAATCCGGCGATCCTGCTCGGCATGCGCCTTGCGCCGAACATGTACGACCTGGCGCAGCAGGTCGGTGAGGCCTGCCGCCACGCCACGGTTGCGCCGGCCCTGCTGGCGCAGCGCGAGCCGGTGGCGCTGCCGGCGCTGGAGCACGACATGGCTGGGCTTCAGGCGCGCATTGCAACGTCGATCGAGTTCATCGAAAGCCTGCCGCGCGCGGAGATCGATGTGGCGGCGGAACGGAATGTTTTCTTCAGGCTGAAGAACGGCACCGAGCTGCCATTCACCGGGCGGACGCTGCTGCTGACGTTCAGCGTCCCGCAGTTCTTCTTTCACGTCACCACGGCCTACGACCTGCTGCGGCACGCCGGCGTCGAGCTCGTGAAGAAGGATTATCTGGGGAGGAAGTAGTTGGCGGGCCCAGTGTGCACCTCTCCCCGACGGGGAGAGGTGCACGGAGGCCTCCGGCTGGAGCCTTACGCTTCGCCCTTGCGCTCGTAGTCGGCGAGGGAGCTGCGGCCGGCGATCTCGCTGCGCAGTTCTTCGAAGCGACGATGCGCTTCGTGCTCCTGCGCGTCGACGAAATGCACGGCGGCTTCGCTCGTCATCGGGCCGCTGATGACGGGTGCCGATTGCTCGCCGATGGTCTCGTGGACGTAGTACTGGCCGTCGTCGCCGCGATGGACCGTCCATTTCAGGCGGATCGCCACCATCGGGCCCGGGCCGACCTTGCTGTAGCCGTCGGCATCGGTGTGCTCCGGCACCAGCGGCTGTTCCTCGACCACCGGATGCTCATCGACAATTGGTTGCTCGTCGGCGGCTATGTGCTCACGTTCACCGGCGACCACCATTTCGGTCTCGGTTTCGCGAACGACGAGAACAGGCTCGGGGTTCTCCAGAATGCTGGCGATGGTCGCCAGCGCGTGGTCGGTCGGGTCGATCTCTGCCAAGGGTCCATCCTCCAGCTCGACGCGGCCGGCTGGTCTGTCCCGCCGCCGGTGCGCCCTGGCTCATTACGCGTGTTTGATTAAGGCTGAGTTGGGGCTCGATCTGCACCAAAATGGGACGCTTTCTGGCATCCCGAAGGCGGGCGAATCCGTCGCCCGCCCGGAGTTCGGCTCAGCCCAGCACGTCCTGATTGATCACGTTCTGCCGGATGGGATCGCCGTCCAGCACGCTCAGGATGTTGCGCGCAGTCTGCTCGCTCATGCGGCTCACCGCCTCGACGGTGACGCCGGCCACATGCGGGGCCATGATGACGTTTGGCAGCGCGAATAGCGCGTTGCTGACCGGCGGCGGCTCAACCTCGAACACGTCGATGCCCGCGCCGGCGAGCTTGCCGGAGACCAGGGCGTCGTAGAGCGCGGCTTCCTTCACGATGCCGCCGCGTGCGGTGTTGATGAGATAGGATCTCGGCTTCATCCGGCCGATCCGCGCCGCATCGAACAGGCCGACCGTCTCAGGCGTCTTGGGACAGTGGATGGTGACGAAGTCGGCGTGAGGGAGCGCGGCGTCAAGCTCAGTGACGGGCTCGCAGCCGGCGGCCTTGATCTCGGCGGCTCCCTTGTAGGGATCGTAGACCTGCACCTTCATCTCGAACGCCAGGCAGCGCCTGGCGGTGCGACTGCCGATGCGGCCGAAGCCGATGACGAGCACGGTCTTGCCGTAGAGGTCGAACGGCAGCATGCCGAGCCGGTCGGCCCATGTTCCGTCCTTGACGCAGGAATGCAGCTCCTGCGCGCGCTTGGCGAGCGTCAACATCATGAACAGCGCCGCTTCCGCGACCGAGGGCGAGTTGGCGCTGCCGGCGACCATCAGCGGCACCTTGCGGCGGGAGAGGGCGGGCACGTCGACGGCGTCGTAGCCGACGCCGATGCGGGTTACCACCTTCATGTCGCGGGCAGCCTCGAGCTCGGTCTCTCCGAAAGCGGTGGCGCCGAGGGCCACGCCGTGAACGGGGGCATGGCTCTTCAGCAAGGTCTCGAAATCCCTAGCCGAGATCAGGTTGGAAAACTCGACGAGCTCGATATCATCCCGCTGGGTGAGGAGGGCACGTGCCCCTTGCGACAAAGTTTGTGTAACGAAAATCTTCTTCTTGTTGGTCGCCATCGCTCCCCTGCCTGCCTCGCGCTTCTTGAGACGGCGTCACAGCACGACGCCGGTCTCTTCGTTTAGCAGGTGCATGTTGTTGAGGTCCATCGCCAAACGCATGGGAGCCCCGTCCTTGGCGCCGGCATTGGGATCGACGCGGCCGCAGACCGGCGTGCCGTCGAGGCCGAAATAGACCAGGGTCTCCATGCCCATCGGCTCGGTGACGTCGAGCACGGTGTCGAAGGTCTCGACGCCGGGTGCCAGATGCGCATGCGACTCGGTGAGATGCTCCGGACGGAGGCCGAGCAGCAGCTTGTCGGTGCGCGGCAGCGCGCTGTAACGCGCGGCGCGGGCCGGCGGCAGCGGAAAAGCGATGCGATCGGAGAGGCGGAGCTGAAGCGTGCCGCCGACATCCTCGAGCCGGCACGGGATGAAATTCATCGCCGGCGAGCCGATGAAGCCCGCAACGAAGCGCGTCGCCGGCTTGTGGTAGAGCTCGTTGGGCGTGCCGATCTGCTCGATGCGGCCCTTGTTCATCACCACGACGCGGTCGGCCAGCGTCATCGCCTCGACCTGGTCGTGGGTGACGTAGACGGTGGTGGTGCGTACCTTCTGGTGCACCTTCTTGATCTCGATCCGCATCTGCACGCGCAATTTGGCGTCGAGATTGGAGAGCGGCTCGTCGAACAGGAAGACCTTCGGGTTGCGCACGATGGCGCGTCCCATGGCGACGCGCTGGCGCTGGCCGCCGGAGAGCTGCTTCGGCTTGCGGTCGATCAGGTCGGTGATGTCGAGGAGGCGGGCGGCTTCCGTCACGCGGGCCTTGATCTCGGCCTTGGGGTAATGCTTCAGGCGCAGCCCGAACGACATGTTCTCCGCGACCGTCATGTGCGGGTAGAGCGCGTAGTTCTGGAACACCATGGCGATGTCGCGGTCCTTCGGCGGCACGTCGTTGACGACGTCGCCGCCGATCATGATGTCGCCGTCGCTGATGTCCTCGAGGCCTGCGATCATGCGCAGCGTCGTCGACTTGCCGCAGCCGGAGGGGCCGACCAGCACGATGAACTCATGGTCGGCGATGTCGAGGTCGATGCCGCGCACGGCTTCGACATCGTCGTAACGCTTAACTACCTTCCGCAAAGCAACGTCAGCCATGAGAATCAACCCTTTGTCGCGCCGGCGGTCAGGCCGGCAATGTAGTAGTCCATCAGGAATGCGTAGATGATCAGCGGCGGCGCGGCGCCGAGCAGCGCGCCGGTCATGATCTGCCCCCAGTTGAACACGTCGCCCTTGATCAGCGTGGTGGTGATGCCGACCGGCAGCACGAGCTGGTCGATGGAGGTCGTGAACACCAGGGGATAGAGGAACTGCGCCCAGGACACCGTGAACGCGAAGATGGTCGCGGCGATCAGCCCGGGCAGCGCGACCGGGATGAAGATCCTCGTCAGCGTTTGGAGCCAGGATGCGCCGTCGATGATTGCGGCTTCATCGAGCTCCTTCGGGATCGAGGCGAAATAGCCGATCATGATCCAGGTGCAGAACGGCACCGTCAGCGTCGGATAGATGAACAGCAGCACGTACCATCGGTTCAGCAGCGTGATGCCGGTCAGGTCCTGGACCAGCGCCAGCATCTTGAACAGCGGGATGAAGAGCAGGCTGTCCGGGACCAGGTAGGTCAGGAACACGCCGGTCGCGAGCGTCGCCGAGCCCCAGAACTTCATTCGCGCCAGCGCGAATGCCGCAGGGACGCTGATCAGCATGGTGACGATCACGACCACCAGCGACACGATGGACGAATTCCAGAAGAACCGGAGGAACTGGTTCGACGTCAGAAGTTCGACATAGTTCGACAGCGTCGGGTGGAATACCCACCACGGATTTGTCGCAGCCGAGATCTCCGCGCTGCTCTTGAGCGAGGTGATCACCATGTAGAGCGGCGGCGTCAGAAAGAAGATCGCAAACAGCACCAGGAAGAAGTAGGACCAGCGCAGCGCCCAGGCGCGGTCGCGGCTCATGCTGCCATATTTGACCTTACGCCGGGGTCCGGCCTTGTCGATCGCCATCGTGCTCATCAGGATTCGTTCCCGCGTTTGCTGACGTCGCGCAAAATGAAGATCGCCGCGACGGCAAGGATGGGGACCATGAACAGCGAGACGCTGGCGCCGAGCGGGATGTCGTTGCTCTCGATGCCGACGCGGAACGCGTAGGTCGCAAAGATCTGGGTCTGGTCGAGCGGTCCGCCTGAGGTCAGGATGCGGACGATGTCGAAATTGGCGAACGTGACGATCAGCGAGAACAGCGTGGTGATCGCGATGATGTTGCGCATCATCGGCAGCGTCACGTACCAGATCTTCTGCCACCAGTTGGCGCCGTCGATCGCTGCCGCCTCGTAGAGCTGGTCGGGCACGGATTTCAGCGCCGCCAGATACATGATCAGGAAGAACGGCGCGCCATACCAGACATTGACGAGAATAACGGAAAAGCGCGCCCATGCGGCATCGCCGAGCCAGTTGACGGGACCGATGCCGAACAGTGAGAGGGTGTAGTTGAATGCGCTATAGGAGGGATCGAACAGCCAGAGCCAGGCCAGAGTGCTCATTGCCGGCGGGATCACCCAGGGCACCAGCAGCATGCCGCGCCATTTGCGCTGGCCCTTCGCCGGAATGTTGTGCACGAAATGCGCGACGATGAAGCCGATCAGCGCCTTGAAGAACACGGCGGTGATCGCGAAGATGCAGGACTGCTTCACCACCATCCAGAACGTTTCGCGCTTGAACAGGAAGGTGAAGTTGCCGAAGCCGACGTATTTCTGCATCGACTTGTTCAGCGTTGCGAGGTGAACCGAGAAGAGAGCAGGGTAGAGCACGAGCAGCGCGATCAACAGGATCAGGGGCAGCGTCAGGAAGAACGCCATTGTCGACTTTCGCCGCAACGCGTTGTGCAGGCCCCTCCCTTTGCGCGCGGCCGTCGTGCCAGCGACGCGACCGTGCTCGACGACGACATCGGCCATATCAGTTTCCTCCTCGCGTCACCGGATCATGTCCATCGAACGGAGGTTGCCTCCTGGCGGCTCACGCTAGGAAGCGTGAACCGCCGTTGCACACCCCGGCTTAAGTTCGCAGGAAGCCTTCGCACTCGCCTTCGGCCCAGGTGAGCGCGGTCTCCATCTTCTCCCCTTGCGCAAACCGTAGCGCCATCTTGGTCAGCGTCGCCTGCGCGTAGATCTGCTGGGCGATCTTTGGCGGCGCCGGAGAGGCCGCAATCGACAGCGTCTGATGATTGTAGGGGTTTGGATAGTGATAGAGCGTGCCCTTCGGCGGCCCTTCCTCCACCCAGGTCTTCAGCGTCGTCATGTTCGCATAGGCCGGCAGATCGTAGCCGCCGCTCGCCGCAACGAATTTCTCGATCGACGACGGCTGCGACAGATAGGTGAGCAGGCTCTTGGCCGCCTCCTTGTTCTTGGAGAAATTCCAGAGGCCCCAGAAATAGGGCAGGAACGGCGCAAAGCGGCCTTTCGGGCCGGCCGGGAAGCCGTGCGTCCAGCATTGCTCGGCGACCTGCGGCGCGTCGCGCTTGGCGACCGCCCAGGCGCTCGGCGGATTCATGATCAGGGCACCGCGGCCGGAGATCAGCCATTTGTTGTTCGAGGCGTCGTCCCAGGATGGTGCATCCGGCGGCAGGAAGGCGATCAGCTTCTTGTAATATTCGAGCGCCTGGCGGACCTGATCGGTCTTCACGGTGAGATCGCCCTTGGCGTTGACGAGCTCGGCGCCGAACGACTGGAAGATGGCGCCCGCGGTATCGACGCTGTCAGTGGTCTCGCCGAGACCGATGCCGAATGGGAAACCGGCCTTCTGGCAGGCTTCCGCCGCCTTCAGGAAGGTGTCCATGTTCCAATTATCGGCCTTGGGCGGCGCGCCCGCGGGGTACAGTTCCTGGACGTCGATGCCTGCGTGCTTCTTCATCAGATCGATGCGGGAGCAGGGCCCCTTGATCTGGCTCCCCGGGGTTGCCGGGACCGCAAGCCATTTGCCACCGGCCTGACCGAGATATTTGACCGTGCCGTTGACGTCACCGTTCTGCTTGATCGCCGGCTCGACCACGTCGTTCACCGGTTCGAGCTGCTCGGCATAGGCATGTGGCCACCAGGTGTACATCTGAAGAATGTCATGACCGGATTTGGCCTGCGCTTCTGCGGCAACGGTCAGCTCGATCTTCTTGTTGTTGCTGGTGATGTAGTCGATCGAGACTTCGACCTTTTCTTTTGCGGCCCACTCGTTGACGAGAGCCCTGGAGCTGTCGTTGGCGCCGGGCACCCAGTGGTCCCAGAAGCCGATCGAGAGTTTGCCGGCAGCGTAAGCGCCCCGGACATAGGGCGCCGTGATCAGCGCCGCGGAGGACATTGCAGTGGCAGCCACAAATTGACGTCGCGTCAGTGTCTTTCGTGACATCTCGTTTCCTCGCTTGGGTGTTGTTGTTGGAGTTTCCTCTGAGAGACTTCTTTTGAGTTTTGTTGCTCGATTTTCTTGTTGGCGCTTTCGGCCCGCGTGGGCAATTCACGCATGCCGCAGCAAATTGGTAGCGCGATCAGATCATGATTGATCGCATCTGTCGAGAAAGCCGAATGGCTCTGCGTCTAAAACTAACGTTGTGTCCGGTAGCGTGGCGACGCATCTCGAGGCGACGTGTAGCAGGCGGAGGGCGCACGTTGTTTTGCGATGCACACTTCGCGTCGAACCGTCTCGAACGATCCGTGCGCAATTACGCCGCAGTTTCGAATAAGCCTGCATAACCGCTTCGGGTGAAAGACTTTTCGGGCGTGGACAGCAATCGGCGGCGTCTGGACCTCGAAGCGGCGGAAACGATAGAGTTGCAGCTGGCGGATGACTCCCGCCGGATAGGCCAGTCAGAAGAGACGATGGAGACGAGAATGATCAACCCGGCGCCGTCAGCGCGGCTTTACCTGCGGCGGTGCTTCGCGCTGGGGTCCGTGCTGGCGCTGTTGCTCGGTGCCGCCGCGGTGGCGAATGGCCAAGGTTTGGTCAAAGGCGTTCAGGAAGGCGCGGCAGCCGGGAACAAGGCGGCTGGTCCAGTCGGTGGCGTGCTCGGCGGCGCGATCGGCGGCGTGGTCGGCGTCTTCACCGGTGTGCTCGGTGTCGGCAACAACAACGGCAATCAGCCGCCGCCCGCCAAGGAGTCCAGCAAGGACGCCAAGCAGCAGGGCGCGGCCAAGGACAAGGATGCCAAGAGCGCCAAGGCGGGCAAGGGCACCAAGGCGAGCAAGGAGGCGAAGAACGCGCCGCAGGACAACAAGGCCAATAAAGACAACAAGGACGTCACGGTCCTCACCCAGACCGGTGCGCCGCAGCTGACTGCCGAGCAGATCGTCGCCAACAGCGATTCCTACATCGAGCGGATCAAAACCGAGCTGAATCTCACGCCGGATCAAGAGAAGCACTGGTACGGCTTCTCGAGTGCGATGCACTACCTCGGGCATAATGGTGCAGAGCGGCTCAACCTGCGGGTTGCGCGCGCCAAGCGGGATCCACCCGACGACATCATCGAGCAGATGCGCAACGAGGCCCAGTTCCTGATCGATCGCGCCGCCGACCAGCGCAACGTCGCCGACGCCGCCGAGCCGCTCTATTCGAGCCTCGACGACAAGCAGAAGCAGGTCTTCGTTCAGGAGATGGTGCGCCTCAGCCACGAGCGCGGACTGGATTGATCAAGTTGAATCGGTTCGGACGCATCTGAATTAACGCGCCCGCCACGAATTCGTGAATCCTCTCCGCAATTCGGTTATGGTTAGCTTCGCAAGGCTGACTGCGGGGTTGATATGGCGGACGGACTCTCCGTTTTCCTGGTCGAAGACGAGGCGTTGATCCGGATGATGATCGCCGACATGGTGGAGGAACTCGGCCACCACGTCGTCGCGGAAGCGGACAATGTGCGCGACGCCAGCGCCTTTGCGATGACCGCGCAATACGATCTGGCCATCCTCGACATCAATTTGAAGGGCGTTTACGTCGATCCGGTCGCCGACCTGATCGAGCGTCGCGGAAAACCGTTTCTGTTCGCCACAGGCTACGGTCCGGAACTGCTGCCGTCCTTGCTCCGGCGCAGGCCGATCCTGCGCAAGCCGATCGCGATCGATCAGCTCAAGGCGATGATCGATTCGATGTTTCCCGAGCCGTCGGCCACAATTCCAAGCTAACTGACTAACTGACCACGGCGGAAGCATGGCCGGAGAGTGATTCAGTCGGCTGATCTGCGACCGTTCCTCAGCACCGTGGCGATGGTGTGAGCCGTCATGGCCGCGCGATCTGAAGCGCGCTGGGCAGCCAGCCGGTCGCGGGCCTTCTCCTCGATCAAGAGCTCGATCAGGGCCAACCGCTTGTCTTCGTTGTCCGCCTCGCTCAGCAGGCGGTGATAGCGGTGATAGTCGAAACCCAAGTCCTGTTTACGCATGTCACGCCCCCGCAACTACGCCACACACGGTGAGATTGTTTCTCATCTGAAACACGCATGCAAGCACGTTCCTGCCTGGGGCCGGCGCGTGTGGGGAATCTGCTGTGAATTACGGGAGCCCGCGAGCAGCAGAGAGCAACGGTCCGTCAGTCCGAAGTGTGGTCGGCAAACATGTTCAGGCCGACGAAGCTCGCATCGGGCTTGATCACGAGCCGGGTCGGGATGTTGCGCAGATAGTCCTGGAAGCGACCTTTCGCTTCAAAGCGTGCCCGGAATGCGGAGGCCGCGAGGAAGTCGCGAAAGCGCGGCACGATTCCGCCGGCGATATAGACGCCGCCCCGGGCGCCGAAGGTCACTGCGAGATTGCCGGCGACCGAGCCAAGGATGGCGCAAAACATCTCCAGCGTCGCGCGGCTGACGGGACAACTGCCCTCCAGCGCGGACTTGGTGATGGCGGCGGCATCGCGATGCGGCACCTGAACGCCGTCGATCTCAGCCAGCGCTTCGTAGAGGTTCTGCAGCCCGGAACCCGAGAGTGCGCCACGCTCGATGGAGACATGGCCGAGGCGCCCGCGCATGCACGCGATCACGCGTTCCTCGCGCTCGTTCTCGGCCGGTAGGGTCGCGTGTCCGGCCTCCGTGACGACGGCCAGTCGCGAACCATGGCGTTCAACCAGACAGGAGACACCAAAACCGGTTCCTGGCCCGACGACCAGCAACGGCTCTCCGGGCAAGCCGTCGCCTCCGCCGAGCGGGACCAGGTCGGCAGGCTGCAAGGCGGGCAGGGACCAGGCCACCACCTCGAAGTCGTTCAGCACATGGACGCTGTCGAAGCCGAGCGCGGGCTGCAGCTCGTTGCCGTCGATGACCCAGGGGCTATTGGTCATGACGCAGCGGTTGTTGGTGACGGGACCCGCCACCGCCAGCACGGCTCTTTGGGGCTGCTCGGCGCCCGATCGGCGCGCCAGGAGGTCCGCGATGGCTTCGCGGACGGTCGGGAAGTCGGCGACCTTCACATAATCGATCGGCCCGGTCTGGTCGCCATCGCTGGATTCGGCCTTGCTCAGCGCGAAGCGCGCATTGGTGCCGCCGATATCGGCGAGAAGAATTTTTCCTGTCTTGCCGATGCCCATGGCCCTGCGGCTTCCGAGGCCCTGCCGGCCCTCGGGAACCTTCGCCTCCGTTCCTGATCCGATCCGCGAGCACGCGGACGGACTGAGAATCCTCGCTTGGTTGTTCCTAGTCAACACGAACAAGGTCAAACCGTTGCATTCTGAACAATCCTTGGGCATCAGCGCGGTATCGCCGCACGCGGTCGGTGGTTGCGAAGCCACGCTGGAAGATCGACATTGGGAGGGAGCGTCCGGCACTTGACGCCGGGCGGATCGGGGCCTTGCGATGATGATTTCCGACCGCGACGTGCTGCTGGTGATCGACGTACAGAACGACTTCTGTACCGGCGGCGCGCTCGCCGTTCCCAGTGGTGAGAAAGTCGTTCCCGCCATCAACAGGATCGCCCGGAAATTCGCCAATGTGGTCCTGACCCAGGACTGGCATCCGCGCGACCACGTCTCGTTCGCGGCGAACCATGCGGACAAGCAGCCGTTCGAGACGATTGAGCTCGACTACGGACGGCAGGTGCTTTGGCCGACGCATTGCGTGCAAGGCACGGCGGGTGCTGAATTTCGTCGCGATCTCGACGTGACACGGGCGAGCCTCGTGGTGCGCAAAGGCTTTCGCCGTGGCATCGATTCCTATTCGGCGCTGTTCGAGAACGACCATCGCACGCCGACCGGACTGCTTGGTTATTTGCGCGAACGCGAGCTGAAGACCGTCTTTGTCGCTGGTCTGGCGCTGGACTTCTGCGTTCGCTTCTCGGCGGAGGATGCGCGTAAGGCGGGGTTGGAGGTGGCCGTCATCGAGGATGCCTGCCGGGGCATCGATCTCGACGGCTCGGTCGCGGCGACCCATCAAAGTTTTCGGGACCTCGGCATCGCTGTCGTCAGCCTCGAGGCGTTCCTATGAGGGCATCGAGGTAGCCATGGTGGAAAGGACCGGCAAACGGACACGTGGACCAGGGCATGCTCCTGATGATCCGCGGCTGTGGCCGTTTGCGGCGGCGCAGCTTGCCATGGATGCCTGCTTCTGGTGGCTGGAACGCGGACCCCCGGAGCAGCGTGACGGCAGCCTGCCATGGACGACACCCAACAGCGTTGCGTTGGAGCTCGCGACGATGCAGCTGCGCGATTGCTCGCCGGTCGGGTCCGGCCAGCCGGCGCTGGTCTGCGCCCCCTTTGCGCTGCACCGGGCCCTGATCGCCGATTTCGCGCCGGGCCACAGCGTGGTGCAGTCATTGCAAAATGGCGGCATCGACCGGGTCTATCTCACCGACTGGCGGTCGGCGACATCAGACATGCGCTATCTCTCCATCGACAGCTATCTCGGCGATCTCAACGTCGCCATCGACGAGATCGGCGCGCCGGTCGACCTCGTCGGGCTCTGCCAGGGCGGATGGCTGTCGCTGCTCTACGCGGCGCGTTTTCCAGCCAAGGTGCGGCGGCTGGTCCTGGTCGGCGCTCCCGTGGACCTGTCGATTGATTCTTCGCTCTCCCGGCTCGCCCGCAATGCGCCCGAGCTGGTCTATGACCAGCTCGTCGCGCGCGGCGGCGGCAATGTCAGCGGCGATGAGATGCTGCGCTTCTGGTCCAAAGCGCCTGACAGCGACGATATCGTGGCGGCATTGCAGAGGGATCTCTCGGACGAGCAGGGCGCGGCGCTGCTCGCGCGCTTCGACCGCTGGAACGCCGAGACGCTCAATCTGCCGGGCACTTACTATCTCGAGATCGTCAACGGGATTTTCCGGGAGAACCTGATTGCTCGCGACAATTTCGTCGCGCTCGGCCGCCCGATTCACCTGAAGGACGTCAAGGCGCCGATCTTCCTGCTCGCCGGGCTCGACGACAATGTGGTGCCGGCGACGCAAGCGCTCGCCACCGCCGGGCTTGTCGGCACGCCGCCGGCCTTCATTGCGGCGGCTTCCGAGCCGAGCAATCACCTCGGCCTGTTCATGGGCGCGCGCACCCACGCGCATGCCTGGCCCCGGATCGCCGGGTGGCTGCGCGACGATCTGCCCGGTGTGCTGGCCCGTAGCGCCTGAGCTCGCCAGCGCTGGGCAGGTCGCCTTGCAAATCCGTTATGCATGACGGCGGATGGCTCGCACGGGACCCGGTCGATGGGCTACATATGATCCGGAGCTAACGGCTTCGGCAGCGAAGAGATTCAGGGGTACTGCGCTCGATGACTTTCCATTCGATCTACGCTCACGGATTTGCGCGCGTGGCGGCCTGTGTCACCACCTCCCATGTCGCCGATCCCACGGCCAACGCGAAGGCCGTCCTGGCGGCAGCCGATGCCTGCCACGAGCAGTCGGTGGCGGTGGCCGTGTTTCCCGAGCTGTGCCTGTCCGGCTATGCGATCGAAGATCTGGTGAAGCAGGATCCGCTGCTCGATGCGGTCGAGCGCGGCCTCGCCGCGATCGTCGAGGCCTCCTCGGGGCTGATGACGGTCCTGATCGTCGGAGCGCCGTTGCGCTTTGGTCATCGCATCTACAACTGCGCCGTCGTCATTCATCGCGGCAACGTCCTCGGTGTGGTGCCCAAGAGCTACCTGCCGACCTATCGCGAGTTCTACGAGGGACGGCATTTCGCCTCCGGCGCCGGCATCGCCGGAGAGACGATCGCCTTCGCCGGCCTGCACGCGCCGTTCGGCGTGGATCTGCTGTTCGCGGCCGAGGACGTTCCGGGCCTCACCATCGGCGTCGAGATCTGCGAGGACATGTGGATCCCGGTGACGCCGGCCTCCGAGCTCGCACTCGCGGGCGCGAGCGTGCTGATCAATCTTTCTGGCAGTCCGATCACGATCGGCCGGGCACGCTCGCGCGCGCTGCTGTGCCAATCGACCTCGGCGCGCTGCCTCGCGGCCTACGTCTATTCCGCCGCCGGGGCAGGGGAATCCACCACCGATCTCGCCTGGGACGGCCAGACCTCGATCTACGAGAACGGCGTGCTGCTGGCCGAGGGCGAGCGGTTCCGGCAGGGCGGCCAGATCACGTTGGCCGATGTCGATCTCGACCTGCTCAGGCAGGAGCGTGCGCTGATGGGAACGTTCGACGACAACCGTCGGCAGCGCGAGGCGTTTTTCCGCAAGGTGACATTTGCCCTGAAGCCGGCGGCGGCCGATATTGGCTTCCTGCGCAAGGTCGAGCGCTTTCCGTTCGTGCCGAGCGACGAGAGGCTGCTCGAGCAGGATTGCTACGAGGCCTACAACATCCAGGTTGCCGGCCTCGTGCAGAGGATGCGCGCGACCGGCACCAAGCGCGTCGTGATCGGCGTATCCGGTGGGCTCGATTCCACTCACGCCCTGATCGTCGCCGCCAAGGCGATCGACCTGCTCGGCCTGCCGCGTGAAAACATCCTCGCCTACACTATGCCGGGTTTTGCCACCGGCAGCGAGAGCAAGACCAATGCGCTCGCGCTGATGCAGGCGCTGCGAACGAGCTGGCAGGAACTCGACATCCGGACCACCGCAACCCAGATGCTGAAGGACATCGGCCACCCCTTCGGCAAGGGCGAGAACGTCTATGATGTCACCTTCGAGAACGTGCAGGCGGGCCTTCGCACGGACTATTTGTTCCGGCTCGCCAACTATCACGGCGGCATCGTCATCGGAACCGGCGATCTCTCCGAGCTCGCGCTCGGCTGGTGCACCTATGGCGTCGGCGACCAGATGGCGCATTACAACGTCAATGCAGGCGTGCCGAAGACGCTGATCCAGCACCTGATCCGCTGGGTGATTTCGTCGAAACAGTTCAGCGACGACGTCAACCGGACGCTTGGCTCGATCCTGGCCGCTGAAATCTCGCCTGAGCTCGTGCCGGTGCAGCCCGGCGAGAAACCACAGAGCACTGAAGCGTCCGTCGGACCTTACGAGCTGCAGGATTTCAACCTGTTCTACACGCTGCGCTTCGGCATGCGGCCGTCCAAGATCGCGTTCATGGCGCTTCAGGCGTGGAAGGACGCCGCCAAGGGCGAATGGCCGCCGGCGTTCCCGAGCGACCGGCGCAGGGCCTATGATCTGCCGGAGATCCGCCGCTGGCTGGAAGTGTTCCTGCGCCGCTTCTTTGCCTTCAGCCAGTTCAAGCGCTCGGCCATGCCGAACGGGCCGAAGGTTTCGGCCGGAGGCTCACTGTCGCCGCGCGGCGATTGGCGCGCACCGTCGGATTCGAGCGCGGCCGCCTGGCTCGAGGATCTCGAACGGAACGTGCCGAACTGATCGGGGCGGCGTTGGGGGAGGAACGATCTGATGTCGGGCGAGGATGGGACGGAAGCGGGCGAGGAGACCAAGGTCACTAACGGCCTCTACATTTTCGACATCGAGATGCGCGACGGCAAGCGTGGGCAGGCGAGGGGCGTGGTCGTGCTCTGCGACGGCCGCATCATGGGCGGCGACAGCTTCTTCTACTACACCGGCAGCTACACCTTCCGGAACGGCAAGTGGCGTGGCGACATGATCGTCAACCAGCACACTGAGGCGGTCGGCAGGACGCTCGCATTCGGCGGCCGGGAGGTCACCTGCGGTTTCTCGGGCGACTATTCTGCCGGCGGTGCGGAGGTCGATGGCATGGCGCTGGTCGGCAAGACGACCGTGACGTTCACGGCGCGGCTGACGCTGAAGGATCCGATTGTACGCCCGGTGTGACTGCCGCCGAGCAACAGCTGCCGGCGCAACAGAGCAACTGGCCGGTAACGGCACGGACACCAGCCGGACGGCTCCGACCAACAACGCCCAGACCGCGCCGATTGTGTTCGATGTCAAAAGTTTCGAGGTCCGGAGTGCCTAGGAGTCCGGACCTCGTCACCTTGCCCCAGCCTTCAATCCCCCGCCCCATGTGGTCCCCCAACCCCATGTTGCGCGATCAGAGGTGATGCCCGTGGAAGTGGCCGCCGATCGATGGCCGGCGATGTACGCGAAGGTTGGTTAGGATTCCATTCCGGATCACTACGGGCACGATACCGCTTGCCATGTGTTCGTTCTGCATCGGTCGTTGATCGCTGATCTGCGGCGCGCGACCGATGGGATGTCCACATCTCATCGGCACCTCGCAACCTGCATTTCACGGGCCTGTCATTGAACTGGTCTAGCGCTGCTCCCCGTCATCGCTGACGGCAAAGGAGCACGCCATGTCGAAGCCGGTACTGGGCGCCGCATTGTCCATCAAATCGATTCCCGCGCATCGCGACTGGCTTCTCGAGCGGCAGCGCGACCTGGAAATCCAGGACTTCTTCCGCGCCGATCTGCTCGATAGCGACTGGCGCGCGACCGCCGGCGAGATCAAGCAGATGCTCGCCGGTCACACCGGCCGGCTCGGCATCCACGGCCCGTTCTGGGGCTTCAAGATCGACAGCCATGATCCCATGATCCGCCAGGCGGTGACCAAGCGCCTGCTACAGGGATTGGACGCCGCCGAGTTCCTCGGCGCGACGCAGATGGTGATCCATTCGCCGTTCACGACCTGGGATCACAACAATCTCGATCTCTATCCCGATAACCGCGGCAATCTGGTCGAGCGCGTCAAGGCAACGCTCGCCGAGGTGATCGCACGCGCCGAGACGATCGGCTGCGAGATGGTCATCGAGAACATCGAGGACAAGGACCCGCGCGACCGCGTGCGCCTCGCCAAGGCGCTCGAAAGCAGCAAGGTCCGCGTCTCGCTCGACACCGGCCACGCCAATTACGCCCACATCTCCACCGGCGCGCCGCCGGTGGACTATTACATCGAGACCGCCGGCGACATGCTGACGCATGTGCACCTGCAGGACACCGACGGCTTTGCCGACCGGCACTGGGCGCCGGGGGAAGGCAATATCCCGTGGGTCGCCGTGTTCCGCGCGCTGGGACGGCTGACGTCGAACCCGCGGCTGATCCTCGAACTGCGCAACCACGACGACGTCCGCACCGGCGCAGCCCATCTCGCCGCGCTCGGTCTCGCCGAATAACCGACATCACAAAGGGCAGGGGTCACCATCATGAGCAAGCTCACCCGTCGCACCATCCTGAAGTCCGGCGGCGTGGCCGCAAGCACATTGCTGCTGCCGCGCTTTGCGATCGCGCAGGGCGACAACCGTCCGTCGGTGACCATCGCCGTGCAAAAAGTGACGAATGCGAACGTGCTCGACGTGCTGCGCGAGCAGTCCAACGTCGGCGAGCGCGTGTTCTTCTCCTCGATCTGGGAAGGCCTGATCTCCAAGAACTGGCGCGGCAATCTGGAAGCCGTGCCCGGCCTTGCCACCGAATGGCGCCGCATCGACGATCAGACCGTCGAGATAAAGCTGCGCCAGGGCGTTAAATTCCACAACGGCGACGAGCTCACTTCCGAAGACGTTGTCTTCACCTTCAGCCGCGAGCGCATGTTCGGCGACACCGAAGCCAAGAACCGCTCCACCATCAAGGCCTTCGAGAAGATTCCGACGCCGCGCCCGGGCAAGGAGCTGCCGCCGGACGTCCCGGCCGTCGCCCGCCGTATCTGGCCGGACCTGGTGCGCGTCGATGCCGTCGACAAGTACACGGTGCGCTTCTACAACGCGACGCCCGACGTCACGATCGAGGGCCGGCTGTCGCGCTACGGCTCCGACATCATGAACCGCCGCGCCTGGGAAGACGCCGCTAGCTATCTCGATTGGGCGCGCAAGCCCGTCACCACCGGTCCGTACAAGGTCGTCGAGCTCAAGCCCGACGTCTCGCTGGCGCTGGAAGCCCACGACGAATATTGGGGCGGCCGTCCGCCGCTCAAGCGCATCCGCTTCCTCGAAGTGCCAGAGGTCGCGAGCCGCATCAACGGCCTCTTGTCGGGCGAATACCAGTTCGCCTGCGACATCCCGCCGGACCAGATCGCCGGCATCGAGAAGAACGCCGCGTTCGAGGTGCAGGGCGGCACCATCCTCAATCACCGCCTGACCGTGTTCGACAAGAACCACGCCGTGCTCGCCAATCCGCTTGTCAGGCGCGCCTTCACCCATGCGATCGACCGCCAGGCCATCGTCGACAGCCTGTGGGCCGGCCGCACCCGCGTGCCGAAGGGCCTGCAGTGGGAGTTCTACGGCGACATGTTCAATGCCGACTGGAACGTGCCGGCCTATGATCCCAAGCTCGCGCAGGATCTGCTGAAGCAGGCGGGTTACAAGGGCGATCCGATCCCCTATCGCCTGCTCAACAACTACTACACCAACCAGGTCGCGACCGCGCAGATCCTGGTCGAGATGTGGAAGTCGGTCGGCCTCAACGTGCAGATCGAGACCAAGGAGAACTGGTCGCAGATCATGGAGCGTGCGCCGACGCGTGCGGTGCGCGACTGGTCGAACTCGGCCGCGTTCAACGATCCCGTGTCCTCGCTGGTCGCCCAGCACGGGCCGAACGGCCAGCAGCAGCAGATCGGCGAATGGACCAATGTCGAACTGAACAAGCTCTCGGAGTTCCTGGAAACCTCGACCGATCGCGCCGCGCGCAGGAAGGCATTCCACCGCATGCTCGAGATCGCCGAGCGCGAAGATCCCGCCTACACGGTGCTGCACCAGAACGCGACCTTCACGGCCAAGCCGAAATCGATCAAGTGGAAGGCGGCGCCCGCCTTCGCGATGGATTTCCGCGCCGGCAATTTCGAGGCCTGACGTGGCGCCGCTGGTCAGCATCGCAGGCCTGAGCGTTGCCTTCAGCGGCGTGCCTGTGCTGCGTGGTGTCGATCTTGCTCTCGGCAAGGGCGAGGCCGTCGGCCTCGTCGGCGAGTCCGGCTCCGGCAAGTCGGTGACGTGGCTTGCCGCGCTGGGCCTGTTGCCGAGGCATGCGCAGGTCACAGGCTCGGTGCGGCTCGACGGGCGCGAGCTGCTGGGCGCGCCGGCCGGCGAGCTGGACCGCGTCAGGGGCGGGCGCATCGCCATGATCTTCCAGGACCCGGCGAGCGCCCTCAACCCGGTGCTGACCATCCGCAAGCAGCTCTGCGAAGCACTGGCGCTGCATCGCGATCTCTCCGGCAACGCCGTGAAGGCGGAGGCGCGGCGGCTGCTCGATCTCGTCGGCATTCCCGATGCGGCGCGGCGGTTAGAGGCCTATCCGCACGAATTCTCCGGCGGCCAGATCCAGCGCATCATGATCGCGATGGCGCTGGCCGGAAATCCCGATCTCTTGATCGCGGACGAGCCGACCACGGCGCTTGACGCCACCATTCAGGCCCAGATCCTGGAGCTGCTCTCCACGGTCCGCCGCGAGCTGGGCATGGCGATGGTGCTGATCAGCCACGACCTCGGGGTCGTCGCGGAGAATTGCGACCGCGTCGCGGTGATGTATGCCGGCCGCATCGTCGAAGAGGCGCCGAGCAACCAGCTGTTCGCCGATCCCGTGCATCCCTATGCGCAGGGGTTGATCGGTGCCCTGCCGCCGCTCGACGGACCGCGGCGGCGCCTCACGGCTATTCCCGGCACCGTGCCCGATCCCGCGCACATGCCTGATGGCTGCGCCTTCGCGCCGCGTTGCGCGCTGGCGGCCGAGCCGTGCGGCTTGGCCGTGCCGAGCCTGGCGCCGATCGCGAACGACCGGACCGTTGCCTGCATCCGTGCCGAAGCCTCGCGCCGCGCGCTGCTCGGAATCGCTGCCGAATGAGCGCACCGCTCGTCGAAGTGTCCGCGATCTCGCGCACCTATTCGATGCGCTCCGGAATGTTCGGCCGAGCTGCGGCCGTGCATGCTGTCGACGGCGTGTCGCTGACGATCGCCAGAGGCCAAACGCTGGGCCTCGTCGGCGAGTCCGGCTCGGGCAAATCCACGACCGGCCGGATCGTGCTCGGCCTCGAGCCGCCCGATAGCGGCGAGGTGCGGTTCGACGGCAAGCCGATGGCTGCGCCCGGAACGGCCGCGTGGCGTGCGCAACGGGCACGCATGCAGATGATCTTCCAGGACCCGCTGGGGGCGCTCGACCGGCGCCTGCCGGTCGCAACGCAGATCCGCGAGCCCCTCGACATTCACGGCGTCGGCACGCCCTCGATGCGCGAAGATCGCGTCCGCGAATTGTTGCGCGCAGTCGAGCTCACGCCGGCGCATGGCGCGCGCTATCCGGGCGCGCTGTCCGGCGGGCAGCGCCAGCGCATCGTGCTGGCGCGGGCGCTGGCCACCAAGCCGGATTTCCTGGTCTGCGACGAGCCGGTCAGCGCGCTCGACGTCTCGATCCAGGCGCAGGTGGTGAACCTGCTCGCCGACCTCCAGGCACAGCTTGGGCTCACGCTGCTGTTCATCAGCCACGACCTGCGCGTCGTCAGGCAGATCAGCAATGTGGTTGCCGTGATGTATCTCGGCCGCATCGTCGAGATCGGCAGCGCCGACGATCTATTTGCGCGTCCCGAGCACCCCTACACCCAGGCGCTGGTCTCCGCGTCGCCCGCACCGGGCCGCCGCAGCGCCAGCCGCATCGTGCTGTCAGGCGATCCGCCGAATCCGGCCGCGCGCCCCCAAGGCTGCGCCTTCCATCCGCGCTGCCCGCGCGCCATCGCGCGCTGTGCAAGCGAGGTGCCGGCGCTCGAAGCCGTCGCTAGCGACAGGCAGGTCGCCTGCCATCTCGTCAGCGGCGCCGCGACACGGGACGCAGCCTGATGGGACGCTATTTCGCCATTCGGATCGGACGCGCGGCGCTGACGATCGTCCTCGTCGTCACGTTCGCCTTCGTCGTGCTTCGCCTCTCAGGCGATCCCGCGCTGATGATTCTGGGACCGGAGGCGCCGCCGGAGGTGCTCGCGGCGTTTCGCAAGGCCTGGGGCCTCGATGATCCCATCTGGTTTCAGTATCTCGACTATTTCGGCGCCATCGCCAAGGGCGAGCTCGGCCGCTCCATGCGCGACGGCCGTCCCGCGATCGAGCTCGTGCTGGAGCGGATTCCGGCCACGCTGGCGCTGACCTTGCCGGCCTTCGCCTTCAAGGTCGCGCTCGGCATTCCCGCCGGTATTTACGCCGCGCTGCATCGCGGGTCGGGAATCGACCGCGCCGTGATGACGACGGCGGTGGCTGGTTTCACAGTCCCGAGCTTCGTGCTCGCGCTGGTGCTGGTGCTCGTCTTTGCCGTGCAGCTCGGCTGGCTGCCGTCGGGCGGGCAGGACAGTTGGCGCCACGCTATCTTGCCAATTGCGACCCTTAGTCTCGGCGGCGCAGCGGTGCTGGCGCGCTTCACCCGCAGCGCGATGCTGGAGGTGCTGGGCCAGCCCTACATCCGCACCGCCTCGGCCAAGGGCGTGCCGTGGCGCAAGGTGGTGACGTCGCACGCGCTGCCGAACGCGGCGATCCCGACCATCACCATTCTCGGCTTCATGGTGGGCACGCTGATCGCGGGCGCAGTGGTGGTCGAGAGTGTATTTGCCTGGCCGGGAGTAGGGCGCCTGCTCGTCGTCGCCGTTGCCAACCGCGACCTCGCCGTCGTGCAATGCATCCTGCTGCTGGTGGCGATGACCATGGTGACGTCCAACCTGATCGTCGACTTCCTCTACGGCTTCCTCGATCCGCGCCTGCGCACCAAAGGGGCGCACGCATGACCGACGCGACGCTGAAGGACAACCTTATCCGCCGCCGCATCAGCCTGCCGGCGATCCCGGTCTCGGTCGCGCTCGCGATCAGCTGGATCGTCGCGATGCTGCTGATCGCGGCCTTTGCGGAAAAGATCGCGCCTTACGGCTTCACCCAGCTCGATCTGCGCAACCGGTTGGCGGCGCCCGGCAATGCCGCGCACTGGCTCGGCACCGACGAGCTCGGCAGGGACGTGCTGTCGCGGCTGCTCGTCTCGATCCGCATCTCGCTGCTGATCGCCTTCGGCGCCACCGCGATATCGGCGATCGTCGGCACCACGCTCGGCTTCCTCGCGGCGCATTTCCGCGGGGTAGTCGAGCAGCTCGTGCTGATGCTGTCCGACTTCCAGGCCAGCATGCCCTTCCTGATCATGGAGCTGGCGGTGCTCGCCTTCTTCGGCAACTCGCTGCCGCTCTTGATCGGCCTGATGGGCCTGTTCGGCTGGGAGCGCTACGCCCGCATCGCGCGCGGACTTGCGATTTCCGCCAATGCGCAAGGCTATGCCGCCGCCGTCCGCCAGTTAGGGGCGAGGCCATCGCGGATCTACCTCCGGCACATCCTGCCCAACATCGCCTCGACCCTGATCGTCTCGACCACGCTGGTCTTCCCCGAGGTGATCCTGATGGAATCCGGCCTGTCCTTTCTCGGCCTTGGCGTGCAGCCGCCGATGACCAGCCTCGGCAACATGGTCGGATACGGCCGGGAATACCTGACCCGGGCGCCCTGGATCATGCTGGCGCCGGCCACCACCATCGTCGTCACCACGCTGGCGGTCTCCGTGATCGGCGACTGGCTGCGCGACCGGCTCGATCCGACGCTGCAGTAGGGCTCAGGCCTCGTGTCCCGGACGCGCGAAGCGCGAGCCGGGACCCATGTCGCCGCAACTTCTGGACCCCGGTTCTGCAGCGCAGCGTTTGAGCGCTGCGCTGCGCTGCGCCCCCGGGGAAGTCCGAGAGAGCCCGCGCCGGGAGCAGGGGAGCCCTGTCCGGCCCAAGTTCCCGTTGCACCCGCCGGGTCCGTGCGCTATCCGGCCGGAAAGGCCTGAGGCGGCTTCCATTTTTCCGCCCGGCCCAAGCCAACCCGAGGACGGAAACCGCCATGCCAGCCTATCGATCCCGCACCACCACCCACGGTCGCAACATGGCGGGCGCCCGCGGCCTCTGGCGCGCGACGGGCATGAAGGATGCCGATTTCGGCAAGCCAATCATCGCAGTCGTCAACTCCTTCACCCAGTTCGTACCCGGTCACGTGCACCTGAAGGACCTCGGCCAGCTCGTGGCGCGCGAGATCGAGCAGGCCGGTGGCGTCGCCAAGGAGTTCAACACCATCGCGGTCGATGATGGCATCGCCATGGGCCATGACGGCATGCTCTACAGCCTGCCGTCGCGCGAATTGATCGCCGACAGCGTCGAGTACATGGCCAACGCGCACTGCGCCGACGGCCTCGTCTGCATCTCCAACTGCGACAAGATCACGCCCGGCATGCTGATGGCGGCGCTGCGGCTCAACATTCCCGCGGTGTTCGTCTCGGGCGGGCCGATGGAGGCGGGCAAGGTCAAGCTCGAGGGCAAGACCAAGGCCGTCGACCTGATCGACGCCATGGTCGCCGCCGCCGATTCCAAGGTCAGTGACGACGACGTCAAGGTGATCGAGCGCTCGGCGTGCCCGACCTGCGGCTCCTGCTCGGGCATGTTCACCGCCAATTCCATGAACTGCCTCACCGAGGCGCTGGGTCTCGCGCTGCCCGGCAACGGCTCGGTGGTCGCAACCCATGCCGACCGCAAGCGCCTGTTCGTGGAGGCCGGCCACACCATCGTCGATCTCGTGCGCCGTTATTACGAGCAGGACGACGCATCCGTGCTGCCGCGCAACATCGCGAACTTCAAGGCGTTCGAGAACGCCATGACGCTGGACATCGCGATGGGCGGCTCGACCAACACCGTGCTGCATCTGCTCGCCGCAGCTCATGAAGGGCAGGTCGAGTTCACCATGCGCGACATCGACCGGCTTTCCCGTCGTGTGCCCGTGCTCTGCAAGGTCGCGCCATCAGTCGCCGACGTTCACGTCGAGGACGTGCACCGCGCCGGCGGCATCATGGGCATTCTCGGCGAGCTCGACCGCGCCGGGCTGATCGACACCTCGGTCTCGACCGTGCACGCGCCGACCATGAACGAGGCGCTGGAGCGCTGGGACATCAAGCGCACCAAGAGCGAGACGGTCCGCACCTTCTATCGCGCTTCGCCCGGTGGCATCCCGACCCAGGTCGCCTTCAGCCAGGAGCGCCGCTACGACGAGCTCGATGCCGACCGCGAGAAGGGCGTCGTGCGCGATCTCGCACACGCCTTCAGCAAAGACGGCGGCCTCGCCGTGCTCTACGGCAATCTCGCGCAGGACGGCTGCATCGTGAAGACCGCCGGCGTCGACGCCTCGATCCTGAAATTCTCCGGCCCCACGCGCGTGTTCGAAAGCCAGGACGCCGCGGTCGAAGGCATTCTGGGCGGCAAGGTCGTGGCCGGCGAAGTCGTGGTGGTGCGCTATGAAGGCCCGCGCGGCGGCCCCGGCATGCAGGAGATGCTGTATCCGACCAGCTATCTGAAATCGATGGGCCTCGGCAAAGCCTGCGCGCTCGTCACCGACGGCCGTTTCTCGGGTGGCTCCTCCGGCCTGTCGATCGGCCATCTGTCGCCGGAAGCTGCCGAGGGCGGCACCATCGGTCTCGTGCGCGATGGCGACCGCATCGCCATCGACATCCCGAACCGCACCATTAGCCTTGAAGTCTCCGACGAGGAGCTCGCCAAGCGACGCGCCGCCGAGGAGGCGAAGGGCGATGCCGCCTGGCAGCCGCAGAGCCGCAAGCGCAACGTCTCGACCGCGCTTCAGGCTTACGCCGCGCTCACCACCAGCGCGGCGCGCGGCGCGGTGCGCGAGGTGAAGCGGCGCCCGAGATAGGCGCCTGATCGGCACGTCACAGGCTGGATCGACGGTCTTCGAAAACGACTCGCGGCGCCACGCGAGCGCGCAGATGTGCCGTTGCAATATACACGGAGCCGGAACGGAGATTCGGAAAGAACGGCCCCCGCTTCCCGGGGCGTGGGCTGTTGGGGGTGGGAGCGGGAGCCGTTTGCGAAGTGGGCACCCGACGTGCGGGCTCGCCCGCCAGGCACGGTCAACTTAGTGCATTTGTCCACACCTCGCCATTTAATTTTTATTAATTCACATTTTATTTGTGATTTAATCATGCCATCCTAAGAAAAATCGACGAAATCCATTTTTCCGAATCCGGCCGAGGCGGTCGCCGTGTCGAGATCCGTCCGCAACGGTCCGGATTGCCAATAGCGGAGTTAGCCATGAGTCATTCTCCATCACTCGTGCCGCAAATTGCGACAGACCGGGACGTCTATCTCGTGCTCGATGACTTCGGCCGCCGGCTGGGCCGGGCCTGGTGTGAGACGGCCGAGGAGGACGCCAATCGCGCGACCCTGCTCAGAGATCTCGCCGAAGGGCAATATCTCCATCCCGCACGTATCGTGGCCTTCAATACCGCGGAGGGATGGTCGCGGGATGCCACCGCCGAAATCGCTGACGAGCTGCGCCGCAGCTTTGTCGAGCTCGAGGAGACCGATCCCTCGCTGCTGGAGTTCCTGGAAAGAGCCGCGAGGCGTTGAAGCTCGACCATCGAAGGCATGTCAACGCTCCGACTTGCGCTCGAGCGAGTACCGCGGCGATGTCCGATCGCCGGGACAGCGATCACGCTCTCGCTTGTCGTGCGGACTTCGCTGTGAACGCCATCTCGCGTTAATGCGCGTGGTCAACGAGTTCTTACCGCTCCGCTGCGATCGGCCGTTCGCATTAAGGATGCCCCGACGAAGTTCGGCAAAGCAAGGTTTTGCGGCGTATACTCCCGCGACCTTCGCAAATCAATTTCGGGCAACTGGGGCACCACCGCAAATGTCTCGTACTCTCGCCGTTGTTTTTTCCACTGCCGTCGCCGCAATTTCCATGACGGGCGCAGCCTCCGCCGGCTGCTACAATTGCTATACGCCGCCGCCGTGCACGACCTGCTATCAGCAGCAATATGTGCCGCCGCAATACCGCACCGTCGACGAGACCGTGATGGTCTCGCCCGGCGCCGTGGTCGCGCACCGTACGCCGGCGCAGTATCGCACCGTGATGGTGCCGCAGACCGTGATGGTCGCGCCCCCGGGCGTCCAGTACGAGCGCATCCCGCCGCAATACGCCACACGCCAACGCGTCGAGATGGTCTCGCCTGGCTATTCCTATTACGCCCCGGTGCAGATGGGCTGCGCGTCCTGCGGCTACTGAGCTGACGGAAGAGACTGGCCTCAAGCGGCGCTCCTTGCGGGGCGCCGTTTGTTTTTGGCGAGGCGCAAAACGAGGCCCGGGTATGGAGACCAATCCAGCCGGGCCTCGCAACCTGCGACGCCCTGGGAGATGTCGCCGGTGTCGGGATTGCCGAGGGGCCAGACTAGAGGAACAGGCTGACGCCCGCCTGACAAAGACGCTGGAGGGTAGGGCGCCAACTTCGCGTTGCCTTACGCGGTCGACTACGTTAAGCGACACCGTCCCGGGACTGGAAGGGTGGCCGAGTGGTTTAAGGCACCGGTCTTGAAAACCGGCGTGCCCGCAAGGGTACCGTGGGTTCGAATCCCACCCCTTCCGCCATAGATCGGCTAACAGCTTGGCTCCGCAGGGTAGTCACGAAGCTTTACGAGGCAAGAAGTCCCGGAAGACCGTTTGAACCAGGCCGCCCTCGCAGGATTGCATGGCCACCGCGCATGCCCGTAGCCTTGCTGGAGCTGCTCCGGTCAACATCAGTTTAGTCGATTGATTTCTCGAGTTTCTGGGCTGCCCGGAAGTCCTCCATATGCTGCAGGTTCGGCCCGTACGCGGCCTCCTTGGTGAGCAGGTGGTAGATTCGCGCCACTACGGTTTGGAGATGTTTCATTCGTCCGCGGGGCATCGCCCGGGCCTTGCAAAGGGCGCGGACCGCATGCGCTCGGAAGTAATCAAAAGCGTCCGACATCGGGACTTAACGTCTGGTCCAAAGATTGGTTCTTACCCGCGATTTCCGGAAACGCCGGTACAAATTGAGCGCATCAGGAACGCTGTCGAACTAGAAAACTTAGCCCGGCAGGCAGCCTCACAGCGGGCTATGCATGTTCTTCTTTTTCTCGAACCGGCTGGGATGTCTCGGCTCGCTGCTGATCTCCGGCTTGGTCACTGTCGCACTTCTACTCCTGTTCGGGATTATTCGATTCTGAGCGCCCCGCGCGTGGTCCAAATCGATCCTCCAAACCATTGAGAAACACGTCTCGAAGCTTTCAGGAACTTGGCCCCAGCTCGCCCGTTGTTCGCACTCTCGACCACACGGAGAGCATCCTTGGAAAGCACGATCATCGGAGAATTCGACACGCGCCGCGGTGCCGAGCTCGCGGTTGAGCATGTCGTGCAGGAATGCGGCGTGCCGCGAGGCGATGTGTTCGTTCAGGCCGCCGGCGGCGCCAACACGGCGGGGACACAGCCGGCCGGTGCCGACGTCAAGGCTGCGCCCGCGCCGCAGGGACGGCAGAAGCTGGAAGGTCCGATCGAGGTCTCCGTGGATTTTCACGGCGATGCGCCTGAGAAGATCGCAGATGCCTTGAGGAGCGCCGGTGCAACGACTGTGCGTACCAAGTAACGGCATTCGCACCCACTGAACCGCACCCCTGAAGATCTGGAACTCCTTGAGCGTCCGGCGCGTTTTAGACGCAAACGCGAATTGCGAGGTCCACCTGCTTCAGAGTTCATCGACCCTGATGCCCGGCGACACCGTCTGGCGGCGGTGTGAAGCGCGTGTGGCGGTTCTGAACGATGCTGCCGCTTATTTCGCGGCTCTACGCCAAGCGCTGCTGGAGGCGCAAGATCTCGTCTACATCATCGGATGGGACATCCATAGTGAAACCAGGCTGGTCGGCGCTTCCGGACGCGCGGATGACGGCTTGCCGGAACAACTCGGCGCATTCCTGCGCGCGCTCGTTCATCGCCGTCCCACCTTGCGGATCGACATTCTCGTCTGGGACTTCGTCTCGTTTTACGCCTCCGAAAGGGAATGGAACTCCGCGGCGAAATTTACCGCCGACACATGTGGCCGCGTCCGGTTTCATCTGGATGCCACGCTTCCGTTTGGGTCGGCCCAACACCAGAAGATCGTCTGTGTCGACGGTTCACTGGCGTTCGTCGGCGGGCTCGATCTGACGATCAGGCGCTGGGACACGAGTGAGCATCGCGCTGTTCACGAATTGCGCTGCGACCCCGAGGGTAAGCCATACCCGCCCTTTCATGACGTTCAATGCATGGTCGACGGGGAGGTTGCGGCGTCGCTATTCGACATTGCTGAACAGCGCTGGCGTGCAGCAGGTCAAAAGGCCAACGACCGGCGCGCACCGAAGAGCAGTCGGTGGCCGGCGAATGTACCGATCGAGACTGAGCATATGCCGGTGGGTATCGCCAGGACCGAGGTCGTCTGTCCTGCAGGCGCGAGCATCAACGAGGTCGAACGCTCGTTGATTGCAGCGATCCGGTCCGCGATGAGCTTCATCTACATCGAGAACCAGTTCACCAGCGCCATCAAGATCGCGCGTGAATTGGCGGAGCAGATGCTCCGCGTGCCGTCGCTTCGGGTCCTGGTCGTCGCTCCCAAGCTGCACTCCTCGTGGCTGGAATCCCAAGCCATGCAAAACGGCCGCGGCGCCTTCATCGACTGCTTCAGTGCGGCTGGAGTCGCCGATCGTATCCGCTTCGTCTATCCGGTCTCGCGCAGTGGGGACATGGAAGCTGCCGTGATGGTGCACAGCAAGCTCATGATCGTGGATAACAGGATCTTGAGGATCGGATCGGCCAACCTGAACAATCGGTCGATGGGTGCCGACAGCGAATGTGACCTGATTCTTGAAGCCGCAACCGAGGAGCATCGGGATTTCATCGCGTCGGTCCGCCACCGCCTGATCGCCCATTTCTGCGGTCTCGACGAACAGATCATAGGGCAAAACGAGGATTGTCTTTTCGCGCTGCTGGACGACGCGGCGACGGCTGATGGGACGAAGACGCTGCGGGACGTGGAGTCCTCGATCCTGACCAGCACTCTGGCCACATTGGTTCAGCCTGTGGCGGATCCTGAGCGGCCTCTTCATCTGGAACGGGCGGCATCGCGCATGTGGCGCACGAAGACTATCATTGGCATTGCGTCGATAGCGGTGGGGCTTTTCGGACTGGGAATGGCCTGGACCTACACGTCCTTGACCGATTTTGCCGACGCCGCGCATATCTCGGCGCTACTGTCTGCCTACTCGCAGTCCATCTGGGGTCCACTGTTCGCGATCGCCGCTTTTGTCGTCGGCGGGCTGGTCGTGTTTCCAGTTCTCGTGCTCATTGCGGCTACTGCTGCCGCACTCGGGCCATGGCTGGGCTTCATCACCGCAATGGCTGGCGTCTTGCTCAGCGCCTTCGTGCTTTTTGTGATCGGACGGTCACTGGGCCGAGAACGCCTCCAGAAGTTGCTCGGCCGACGTGCAGGGCGCATCCAGGAGCGTGTCGTAGGCAAGGGCATTCTGGCTGTCGTCGTCATCCGGATGATTCCCGTGGCACCATTCTCGTTGGTGAATGTCGTGGCCGGGGCGAGCACGCTGCCGCTTCGCGACTTCCTGGTCGGAACTCTGCTGGGCATGATGCCCGGGATTCTCGCCATGGCCGTTCTGGGCGCTCAGATCGCGGATCTGGCCAGGAATGCCTCCTGGAGCAACATATCGCTGTTGGCCCTGGCGTTTCTGGGTTGGCTCGGGATCTGCGCGGGCGCACAATTTGTCGCGACGTGGCTCGCCGGGAGGCGCTGATGGCGCCGATGCGCTTCATGACGTGGAATGTGCACGGCACGTTCAATCTCAATCCGACGTTCGATCTGGAGGGTGTTTGCTCCATCATTCGCAAGTGGTCGCCGGATGTCGTCGCGCTTCAGGAGGTGGATTCGCGATCGCGGTCGGACGATCCGTTCGCGAAGCTGGCGAGTGTCGTCGGCGATCACCGCGTTCACGCCAAGTCGATCGTCGCTGAGGATGGCGACTACGGTCAGATGCTCCTGAGCTGCTTTGCGTTCGCCGGTGCGCCCGAGATCATCGACGTGTCGTATCGCGAGCGTGAGCCACGCCGAGCGATTGCCACGGATCTGCTGACGCCGGCGGGCGACGTGCGCGTGGTGGCCACTCATCTCGGCCTGAGTATCCACGAGCGCTATGCGCAAGCTCAGGCCCTGGCGAGTCTGGTGAAGCCTGGAAGGACCGTCGTCCTCGGCGATTTCAACGACTGGTTCTGGGTGAAGTCGGTGCGGCGCGTGCTCGCGCAGGTCTGTCCAAACCGTACGCGGCTGCGAACCTTCCCGGCGCGTTTACCGCTTCTGCGGCTCGACAGGATCTATGCAACGCCGGACAGCCGGTTTGAAAATGTTTGGACCGATCGAGAGGCAAGGGCCTATTCAGACCATTTGCCTGTGATTACAGACATCGAGATTGCGATGACGTCTGCTGACGAAAGAGGATCTTCGTGAGACCGATCAGCTTCCTTGATGGTTTTCCGAAGACAGCAGTGCGGCTGTTTCGCCCGGCGCGGCAACCGAGTTTTGCGCGGATGGAAAAAGCGTTGTCGCAACGGAACTTAGCTACTGTGCATGGGGTTGTTTCGCGGGTTTTTGTGTCAGCGCTTGGGCCCTCGGCTCACCCAAGCGGAACTTTTCCCTCGCCGTGACGTTCATTCGGCATGACTGAAGACCTTTCCTTCCGACGCAAACCTCTGACCCCCGAACAGCGCCACGCGCGCGATGCGGCACGCCGGATCGAGGCGGAGAAGGCCATGCGCGATCATGAGGCAGCGCAGAAGGCGTTTTACGCCAACAAGGAACGGCTGAAGGCCGAGCGGCTGGCGCGTGAAGCGGCGGCGGCGAAGGACTGAGCGAACGCGCACGTCGCCCAATCTCTGAACTGCTTCTCCCGGCGGAGTTCCGCCGCTAGTGCGGCTTTTTGCTCAAGGCCAGCTTGAGCGCGTGGACGGCTTCTGCAAACACGCCACGGGGCGGTTGTGCCTCGATCGCTTCGGCCGCGATGCGACAGTCGTCGGCGACCTTCAGCAGCCCGCTTCGTGCGAGGTCCAGGGTGGAGAGGGCGGCCTGCTCCAGGCAGACCCGTTCAAGCCGTCGAAACTCCCGCAGCTCTCTGTTCATGCGTCAGCTCTCGATGTCTCCGCGCCATGCGGCGCTGAGTCTGCTTAAGGAATGGTAAACATCCCAAGCTTAGCCGAATTGACTGGCGCGGGGCTGGCGCCTCCCGTGCAGCCGCCCTGGGGCACATCGGCAGGCTTGACGGCGTTCGGCTTCCGGGAGGAAGCTTCAAATGATCCTAAACTGACGTGAACCACGGAGACGTTCGCTCCCAGCAGGTCCTCATCAGCGAAACCAGATGGAGCTGACCATGACCACGTTCGACAAGCGCGAGCAGGGCTTTGAGGCCAAATTCGCCCATGACGAGGAATTCATGTTCAAGGCCACCGCGCGGTCCAACAAGCTGCTCGGGCTGTGGGCCGCAGGCCAGCTCGGGCTCAGTGGCGATGCCGCGGCAAGCTACGCAACCGCGCTGGTGACGGATCATCTGGAGAGCCAGACGATCGGCGATGTCGTCGGCAAGGTGTCAGGCGATCTCGCAGGCAAGGGCGTCGCCCGTGAGCAGGTCGCGCTGAAGCTTCAGGAGTGTCTGCACCAGGCGCTGGCGCAGCTCGAAGCCGACAGGCGATGACGCCGGCCGCAGCGCTTCATTCGGCGTGCCTGCGCATACCCGAATCGCTGAGCCTGTCGACATAGGCGATGCCGAGCGCCGAGACGATGAAGGTGATGTGGATCAGCACCTGCCACATCACGCCGGTCTCGGTGAAGCCGGCGCGGTCGGAGCCGAGATTGCCCGCCTCGATGAAGGTGCGCAGCAGCGCGATCGAGGAGATGCCGATGATGGCCATGGCGAGCTTGATCTTCAGCACGCTCGCATTGACGTGGCCGAGCCATTCCGGCTCGTCGGGATGGCCCTGGAGGTCGAGCCGTGAAACGAACGTCTCGTAGCCGCCGACGATCACCATCACCAGCAGATTGGAGATCATCACGACGTCGATCAGCGCCAGCACGCTCATCATGATCTGCTGCTCGGTGAGGTCGAGGGCGTGCCAGGAGAGGTGCCAGAGCTCCTTGAGGAACAGCGCGATGTAGACGCATTGCGCCACGATCAGCCCGAGATAGAGCGGTAGCTGCAGCCAGCGCGAGCCGAAGATGATCATCGGCAGCAGGCCGAGCTGCGGCGAAGGCGGGTGGGGGCCAGTCCTGGTCTCAGGCTCAACCGACATTCAGACAGCACCCTCGCTTCGAGACGATCCCGCCGTCATGTACCCCGACAAGATGGCCGGCGGAAGACGCGACGCGCTTGCCGCTGTCCACGGGCAGTGCTGTTTCGTGCTACCGTGCCGATCGGCCGTCGCGCGATGGCGACGAACGGGAGGTGGGGCGTGTCTCGGAGCGGCTTTGGTAAGTGGTCCGGTGCAATCGCATGCGCGGGGGCCATGCTGGTGGGTGCAGGCGGCGCCGAGGTTTCGGCGACACCGCTGACGCCGTTTCGCTACGAGGCGCAGGCGCAGCGTCATTGCCCACACGACAGGGTGGTCTGGCTCGATTTCAGGAAAGGCGTCTACTACCGCAAGGGCCAGAAGCGCTACGGCGAGGGCTTCGACGGCAGCTTCGTCTGCCTGAACGAGGCCCGCGACAGCTTCTATCGCCGTTCGCTGTTGGGTCTGCGCTGAGCGGCGCGTATCCCGGCTCGCGGATGCGCCGGCTATTTCTGCGCCGGCAGCTTGACCGGCACGTGCGGGGAGGTGCTGATGACCCGGGGACTTCCATCCGGATAGGTGCGGTCGCCGCGGATAAGGGATTCCAGGACCAGGAAGAATTTCTCGGCAAGCATTTGCGTCACCCTCATTGGTGATGGCCTCTTGCAATTAGTCGAGGCGCCGAACACAGAAATTCGATCAACTGAATGGGAGCGGGAGAATTTGCGCTTGTTGCGCCGCGGTGGAGCTGTGCTGGAGAAGGGAAGTGGGGCTCAGGCAAACGCCAGGGCCACGAGACTCGAGCAGAGCAGCACCAAGCCGCCCGCGGTCAATGCCAGGAAGCCATCGGATACGAGGTCATGGTTACGCATGGGACACCTGCCGCTCTCGTCTTCGATGCTCGATCGGACCGATCAAAATTGTCCGAACGCGCCGCCTTGAAAGAGGTGATGCTTGCCGCCCGCGCGAGTGCCTTTAGGCCCTCGTGCGGTAACCTTCAAACGCATGGGCCAGGAAGATCCCCGCGCTTACCAGACCCATCAGTGCCGAAACCGTCTCGATCATCGTTAAATTCCAAATCCCGCCCTTGCATCCGAGAGAACGCGTGCAGCCTTGCACAGTCAAAAGAATTTCGGTGAGCGGCGTGACAATGGGGGTGGGGTGAGGATTTGGCGCAACAGAATGTCCAGCCTTGGCACAGAGCTGGGCGCCCAGGATCCGTAGATCAACGGGGAGAAGCGAACCTCGCGTTTACCATCCCGGCGTGATCGCCGTGGGCTCCCCATTTCCGCCGTGTTCGGGTTGCGTTATCGTTACCACTTCCGACGCGGTGGTGGGCCGTCTCGGACAGCAGAGGACCGGACAGCGCGCGCCCGTGACCAACGCGGGGTGGGTACGCTTCCGGCAAAGTGGTATTTGGGGCGCATGGGGATCCGACGGTCAGATTCGGTTTTGCGGGCCGCGCGCGGTGTTGCGGCGGTCGCGACTTGCGTTGTGCTCGCCAATTGCGCCTCCTCGAACAAGTTCGCCAGCCGCGTCGATCCGAAGTACGGCGTGTCCTCGAGCCCCCGGGTGGTGGCCTGGGGCGATCCGGTCCCGAAGGGCGGCGGCACCTACCGTGTCGGCAAGCCCTATGTCGTGGCGGGTAAGACCTACGTGCCGGAGGAGGACGTCAATTACCGCGCCGAGGGCATGGCGTCCTGGTACGGCGATGATTTCCACGGCCGCCTGACCGCCAATGGCGAAGTGTTCGACATGACCTCGCTGACCGCGGCGCATCCAACCCTGCCGATGCCGTCCTACGCGCGGGTCACCAACATCTCGAACGGCAAGTCGCTGATCGTGCGCGTCAATGACCGCGGGCCCTATCACGGCAACCGCCTCATCGACGTCTCGAACAAGGCCGCCGAACTCCTTGAATTCAAAGGCAATGGCGTCGCCAAGGTCCGGGTCGAATATGTCGGCCGGGCGCCGCTCGAAGGCTCCGACGACCGGCAGCTTCTGGCGACCCTGCGCACCGGCGTTCCGGCGCCATCGCCCTCGATGGTCCGGGTCGCCTCGGCCAAGCCGTTCGTGCCGGAGCTGCCGTCCTCGACCCGCGGCGCCATTCGCGGCGAGGTCCCGATGCCGGAGGGGCGGCCCTACAATCTCGGCAACAGTTCGGCCGATATGGCCTCGCTCAACGCGACCTCGGAAATGTCGGCCTCGAGCCGCAGTCGGGGCCGGGCACTCCAGAACGCGCGCGCCGTGTCCTATGACGAGGACGGCCGCTACGCGACCGAGAGCGCTCCCTCGTCGGCCGATGGCGCCGCCGAGGCCCGCAGCATCCTGAGCGGCCGCGGCCTCTACTGAGCCGCGCTCGCCGTCAGGAATTTCACCAGCGCCGCATTCACCTCGTCGGGCCGCTCCTGCTGCACCCAATGGCCGGCGCCATCGAGAATCAGCTTGCCCTTGAGATTGGGCAGCACCCGCTCGAGCTCGTTGACGCGCTTGGCCCCGATCAGGCCGGTGATCACTGCGTCCTTTGAGCCTGCGATGAAGAGGGAAGATTGGTGAATCTGCGCGTCCTGCCAGGGCGCGGTCAGCTCCCAATTGCGGTCGATGTTGCGGTACCAGTTCAGCCCGCCGCGAAAGCCGGACTTGCGGAAGCTTTCGGTGAAATAGGCCAGATCAGCCTGGCTCAGCCAGCCGGGCAGCGGCTCCTCGGCGCCCGCATGGCCGAGAAAGCCCTTGCCCTCCTGCACGAACATGGCCGCGGTGGGATCGGCGAGGCCCCGCCCGCCGAGGACGATGCGCATGGTGCGGGCAACGTCTCGCTCGAGCTCAGCCTCGGCGACGCCGGGCGTCTGAAAGTACTGCCAGTAGAAATTGGTGACGCCGCCCTGGCGCAGCAGGTCGAGCGGCCTGCCGCGGCCGCGAAATGGCGGCGGGACGCTCAGGCCCGCGACTGCGGTGAAGATGTCGGGGCGGAACAGCGCCGCGTGCCAGGCGACCGGAGCGCCCCAGTCGTGGCCGACCACCATCGCCTTGGTTTCGCCCAGCGCCTGGACGAGGCCGACGACGTCGCCGACCGTGTCGAAGATCGAGTAGGCGTTCACGTCGGGCGGCGCCGCGCTCTGGCCGTAGCCGCGCATGTCGGGGGCGACGACGTGAAACCCGGCCCGGGCGAGCGCGGGGATCTGGTGGCGCCAGGAGTAGGACAGTTCCGGCCAGCCATGGCACAGCACCACCAGCGGACCCTGGCCGGCTTCGCGGACGAACAGCTCGACCCCATTGGCCTTGATCATGCGGGTTGCGGACATTCGCTTTTCTGCCTTGTTTCAGGGGTTTGGTCGAGGAACATGAGATGCCACGATAGGGGCGCGAGGAGAATCGTGCAATCTCAGGGACAAGCGTCGAACCGCGTGTTGTTCGCATCTGTTCCAACTGTTAGAAGGCCTCTCTCAGGGCTTCGCCATGGCATTTCGTCTTCCTTTGCTTCGTCGCAACTGGCTCCGCGCCGGCGCGCTGGCGCGCGGGCTGATCGCAACGGTTTTGGTGGCCGGCATCGGCTGGGGCGGGGCGCTCTATGCCGCCAACCAGAGCGTCCAGGGCGCCAAGAAAGCAGAAGATGCCGGCTTCGATGGCGATGCCCCGACCGCGATCCTGATCGAAGCCTCCTCAGGCAGTGTGCTGTTCGAGAAGAACGCCGATGAGTTGCGCGCGCCCTCCAGCATGATGAAGCTGATGACGGCAGAGGTCGTCTTCAACGCCATCAAGAAGGGCGACATCAGGCTGACCGACGAGTACCGGATCAGCGAGAATGCCTGGCGCAGGGGCGGGGCGCCCTCGGGCGGCTCGACCATGTTCGCCGCCATCAACAGCAAGGTCTCGGTCGACGATCTCCTCCACGGCGCGATCATCCAGAGCGGCAATGACGCCTGCATCGCACTTGCCGAAGCCATGGCGGGCAATGAACGGATCTTTGCGGCCGATTTCATGACCAAGCGCGCGCGAGAGCTCGGCCTCACCAGATCGACCTTCGCCAATTCCAACGGCTTGCCCGACCCCGGCAACAAGATGACGGTGCGCGAGCTCGGCATCCTCGCCCGGCATATCATTCTCGACTTCTCCGAATTCTACAAACTGTTCGGCGAGAAGGAGTTCACCTGGAACAAGATCCGCCAGCCCAACCGCAATCCGCTGCTCAATTCGATGGAAGGCGCTGACGGTCTGAAGACCGGCTACACCAAGGAAGGCGGCTATGGCATGGTGGGCTCGGCCGTGCAGAACGGCACGCGGCTGATCGTCGTCGTCAACGGTCTCGAGGATCCCGATGACCGCGCCACCGAAGCCAAGAAGATGCTCGAATGGGGTTTTCGCAATTTCGAGACCCGCACGCTGATCGCGGCCGAGCAGCCTGTCGGCTACGCCAAGGTGTTCGGCGGCGAGAGCCGGTCGGTCAAGCTCGTTGCCAAGACGCCGGTGAAGGTGATGGTGCACAAGAATGGCAGCGACAAGCTGATTGCGCGCATCGTCTATAGCGGCCCGGTGCGCGCACCGGTCGAGGCCGGCCAGCAGGTCGGCGTGGTCAAGGTCTGGCGCAGCGGCAACATTGCGGTCGAGACGCCGGTCTATGCCGCCGAGGCGGTCGGCACCGGCTCGACCATGCGCCGCGCGATCGATGGCGCCAGCGAGCTCGTGATCGGCATGTTCCGCGCGGGCGCCGAGAAGCTCTGATCATGAGTGAGAGCGCGGCACAGCGGCCGTCCGGACGCGGACGCTTCATCACCTTTGAAGGCGGCGAGGGCACGGGCAAGTCGACCCAGATCAAGAAGCTCGCTGACCGCCTAAAGGCGGCGAAGCTGCGCATCCGGGTCACGCGTGAGCCGGGCGGCTCGCCGGGCGCCGAGATCATGCGTCATCTGGTGCTGTCGGGCATGGGCAAGCTGCTCGGCCCCGAGGCGGAGACGCTGCTGTTTGCCGCCGCGCGCGATGACCATGTCCGCACCGTAATCCAGCCGGCGCTGAGCCAGGGCGTCTGGGTGCTGTGCGACCGCTTCGCCGACTCGACGCGGGCCTATCAGGGCAGCCTTGGCCGCGTACCTGAGGGCCTGATCAACGCCATGCAAAGGGTCACCATCGGCGATCTCAAGCCCGATCTCACCATCATCCTCGATCTGCCGGTCGAGATTGGCCTGCAACGCGCCGCCGCGCGCCGCGGCAGCGGCACGCCTGACAGGTTCGAGGCCGAGAAGCTCAGCTTCCACCAGGGCCTGCGCGAGGCCTATCGCAAGATCGCGGAGGAGGACCCCGCGCGCTGCGTGCTGATCGACGCCAATTCTGACCCCGACACGGTCGCCGGGCGCGTCTGGACCGCGCTGCGCGAGCGTCTGCTCCCCACGCCTGCATCGGTGATTTCCGCATGAGCCCGCGTCAGGCCGAGCGCGAAACCGCCATTCCGCATCCGCGCGAGACGTCGCGGCTGTTCGGCCATCGCGAGGCCGAGGCCGCGCTGCTTGCGGCCTATCGCAGCGGGCGCATCCCGCATGCCTGGCTGATCGGCGGACCGCAAGGGATCGGCAAGGCGACGCTGGCCTATCGCATGGCGCGCTTCGTGCTCGCCCATCCTCAGCCGCTCGCGCCCGCCGTGCAGCGCGCCGAAGACCTCGCGATCGGCCCTGACGACGCCGTGGCGCGGCAGGTGGCGGCCAGCTCGCATGGCGGCCTGCTGACGCTTGAGCGTACCGCCAACGATCGCGGCGTGATGCGAACCGTGATCACCGTGGACGAGACGCGCGAGACGATCGCGTTCTTTGGCTCGACCGCGGCGGCCGAAGGCTGGCGCGTCTGCATCGTCGACACGGTCGACGAGCTCAATCCAAACGCGGCCAACGCGCTTCTGAAAATTCTCGAGGAGCCGCCGCAGCAATCGCTGTTCCTGTTGGTGAGCCACGCGCCGGCGCGGGTGCTCGCCACGATCCAGTCGCGCTGCCGCAAGCTGCGCCTGCGTCCGCTCGCCACGGATGATGTGATCGGGGCAGCAGCTTTGGCAGCTGAGCTCGATCCGGACGATCCCGCGCTGCGCGAGGCGGCCGAGGCTTCCGAGGGCAGCGTCGCACGGGCGCTGACGCTGCTCGGTGGCGACGCCTTGAAGCTTCAGCAGCGCACGGCGGCGCTGCTCGCGCGCCTGCCGCAGGTCGATCCGCGCGAATTGCACACGCTCGGCGATTCGCTCGGGACCAGCGACCGCGTCGCGCTTGCCGCCTTCATCGACGGCATCGACCGCTGGATCGCGGAGCGCCTGCATGCGGATGAGGCCAATGCCAACCAGAACCTGCCGCGCCTTGCGCGCCTAGCTGAGGTATGGGAAAAGATCGTCCGCGCCGCGCGCGACACCGAAACCTACAATCTGGAGCGAAAACCCCTGGTTTTCTCGGTGTTCGGCTGGCTGGCGGACGCAACGCGCTAGAGCATGATCCGGAAAAGTGTGCAGCGGTTTTCCGAAAGGATCATGCTCAAAACAACAACCGAACACAGGTTCGTTTCCAAATTTCGGACAAGCCGGTAAAGGAATTCGTGGTGGCAACGCGAGCTAAGAAGACCGTGAAACGCAAGAGCGGCGAGCAGGCTGCCAAGAAAGCTGCCAAGAGAGCTGCGAAGAAGGCCGTGAAGGCGCGCGCGAGCAAAGCCGCCAAGAAGGTCAAGAAGACCAAGAAGGCTGCCGCCAAGAAGAGCGTGAAGAAGGGCGCAGCAAAGAAGGCCGGCAAGAAGGCTGCGAAGAAGCAGGTCGTCGTCAAGAAGGCTTCGACGAAATCAGCTGCTAAAAAGCCGGCCAAGGCTCCGGCGAAGAAGGTCGCGAAAAAGGCGGCTGCGCCTGCCGTGACCGCCGCGCCGGCTCCTGTCGTCACGCCGCCGAAGGCCGTGAAGAAGGCATCGAAACCCAAGACCCCGCGTGCGCCGAATCCCGTCGCGGCTCCGCAAGCCGCCGCGCCAAGGGTCGCGCCCGCGCGCGACAACGTTTTCTACATCACGACTGCGATCGCTTATCCCAACGGCAGCCCGCATATCGGTCACGCCTATGAGGCGATCGCGACCGACGTGCTGGCGCGCTTTGCGCGGCTCGACGGCAAGGATGTGTTCTTCCTGACCGGCACCGACGAGCACGGTCAGAAGATGGTTCAGACGGCGGCCAGTGAATGCATGTCCGCCTCCGCGCTCGCCGCTCGCAATGCGGGCCGCTTCAAGGAGATGGACGAGCGTCTGAACGTGTCGTTCGACCGCTTCATCCGCACTACCGAGGAGCAGCATCACCGCTCCAGCCAGGAAATCTGGCGGCGCATGGAAGCGAACGGCGACATCTATGCCGATATCTATTCGGGCTGGTACTCGGTCCGTGACGAGGCCTATTACGCCGAAGACGAGACGCGCGTGAACGACGACGGCGTGCGGCTCGGGCCGCAGGGCACGCCGGTGGAATGGGTCGAGGAGAAGAGCTATTTCTTCTGCCTCTCGGCGTACCAGGACAAGCTGCTCAAGCTCTACGCGGATCACCCTGATTTCATCGGGCCGGACTCCCGCAAGAACGAGGTGGTGAGCTTCGTCAAGGGCGGCCTGCGCGATCTCTCGATCTCGCGCACCACGTTCGATTGGGGCGTGAAGGTGCCTGGCGACGAAGAGCACGTGATGTATGTCTGGGTCGACGCGCTGACCAACTACATCACCGGCGTCGGCTTCCCAGATGAGAGCGACAAGAACTGGCGCTACTGGCCTGCCGACGTGCACATCATCGGCAAGGACATCATCCGCTTCCATGCGGTGTATTGGCCGGCCTTCCTTCTGTCGGCCGGGATCCCGTTGCCGAAGCGGGTCTATGCCCACGGCTTCCTGTTCAACAGGGGCGAGAAGATGTCGAAGTCGGTCGGCAACGTCGTCGATCCCTTCAACCTCGCCGACCAGTATGGCGTCGACCAAGTGCGCTATTTCTTCCTGCGCGAGGTGCCGTTCGGCCAGGACGGCAACTACAATCACGAGGCCATCGTGGCGCGCATCAATGCCGATCTCGCCAACGATCTCGGAAACCTCGCGCAGCGCTCGCTGTCGATGATCGCAAAGCAGCTCGGCGGCGTGCTGCCGGAGCCCGGCGAGTTCAGCGACAACGACAAAGCGATCCTGGCGATGGCCGACGGCATGATCGCAGCGTCCCGTGAGGCCATGACGACGCAGCAGATCCACCAATGGCTCAATGCCGTCTGGGCCGTGGTCGCGGAGGCCAACCGCTATTTCGCGGGCGAGGCGCCGTGGGCGCTCGCCAAGACCGATCCTGCCAGGCAGAAGACGGTGCTCTACGTCACTGCCGAAGTCGTGCGCCAGATCGCGATCCTGGCTCAGCCCGCGATGCCGACAGCCTCCGCATTGCTGCTCGACAGCCTCGGCATCCCTGAAGGCGAGCGCAGCTTCGCAATGCTCGGCGGAAGCAAGCGTATCGCACCGGGCTCGACGCTGCCGGCACCGAAGCCCGCCTTCCCGCGATACGTCGAGCCGGCAGCCTGAAGGCGTTCGCGTGATGCTGGTCGACAGCCACTGTCATCTGGATTTTCCGGACTTCGCCGAAGATCTCGACGGGATCGTATCGCGGGCGCGCGCGGCCGGCATCGCGCGCATGGTCACGATCTCGACGCGGGTACGGCGGCTGAAGGACCTGCTCGCGATCGCCGAGCGCTATGACGACGTCTATTGCTCGGTCGGCACCCATCCGCACAACGCGGACGAGGAGGACGGCATCTCGCCGGTCGAGCTTGTTGCGTTGACTGAGCACCCCAAGGTCGTCGCGCTCGGCGAGGCCGGGCTCGACTATTTCTACGACAACGGCTCGCCGGAGGCGCAGGCGAGGGGCTTTCGCGCCCACATCGCCGCCGCCCGCACTACCGGCCTGCCGCTGGTGATCCACACCCGCGAGGCCGACGAGGACTGCGCACGCATTCTGGAAGACGAGGCGGCCAAGGGATCGTTTCGCGCCGTGCTGCATTGTTACACGGGCGGGCGCGAGCTGGCGCTCAAGGCAGTGTCGCTCGGGCTCTATATCGGCTTCACGGGAATCCTGACCTTCAAGAAATCGGAAGCTCTGCGCGCGCTCGCCGCCGAACTGCCATCCGATCGTATCCTGGTTGAAACAGACTCGCCCTATCTTGCGCCGGGCAAGTTCCGGGGCAAACGCAACGAACCCGCTTATGTGGTCGAGGTCGCAAAAGTGCTCGCCGAGACGCGCGGCGTGTCGCTTGACGAGATTTCGCGCCAAACAAGCGAAAACTTCTTCCGTCTGTTCTCGAAGGTGAAAGCTTGAGACTGGGAGCCACATGACGCTGACGCTGACGATCCTGGGCTGCGGCTCCTCCGCCGGTGTGCCGCGCCCGGCGCTCGGCTGGGGGGCCTGTGATCCCAACAATCCCAAGAACCGCCGTCGCCGCTGCTCGCTGCTGGTCGAACGGACCTCCGAGCACGGCACGACACGCATCGTGATCGACACCTCGCCGGACCTGCGCGAGCAATTGCTCTCGACCAATGTCGACCACATCGACGCGGTGTTCCTGACGCATGAGCACGCCGATCAGACTCACGGCATGGACGATCTGCGCTCAGTCGTCATGCACATGCGCCGGCGCATCCCGACCTATTTCAACCAGTCGACCGCCAAGGACATCATGGCGCGGTTCTCCTATTGCTTCATCTCGCCGGAGGGCAGCGACTACCCGCCGATCCTGACGCGGCATTCGATCGAGGCGGGCGAGAGCCAGACCATCCTGGGGAAGGGCGGCGCGGTGACGATGACGGCCTTCCTGGTGCAGCACGGCGCCATTCCCGCACTCGGCTACCGCATCGGGGATGCTGCCTACACGCCTGATCTCAATGACATCCCGCGTGAGAGTTGGGGCGCATTGGAAAATCTCGACCTCTGGATCGTCGACGGACTGCGCTACACCGGCCATGTCAGCCATTTCAGCATCAACGACGCGCTGTCGTGGATCGAACGTTTCAAGCCGAAGCGCGCGGTCATCACGAATATGACCGCCGACGTCGACTACGAGGTCATCAGGCAGTCACTGCCCCCTGGCGTGGTGCCGGCCTATGACGGGCTGCGGCTGGAGACGCGCTGAACCTACGGTGGAAATTCCGGCGCCAGCCGGCACACTCCTTGCTTGCGCCGGTCCCATCATGTTGATCTAACGTCTGAAAGACAGGCGCTGGGCAGGGCGATATTCAAGCTGGACCGGCACCTGATGCGCAATTGCGGGGTCGGTTGAAACGCCTCGTGTGAGGATGGGGATCGCGTTGGCAGGGGATGATGTAGCGGCTCAGGGACTGGTGCGACGCGCTCTGGATCTCCTTTATCTCGGCGCGGGGTACGCCGCGGGCATCTTCCTGGTTGCGATCTTTGCAATCATGATGGTCATGTCGGTCGGACGCCAGTTTGCGATCAACATTCCCGCCGGCGATGATTTCGCGTCCTGGTGCATGGCCGCGATGGCTTTCCTCGGCCTCGCTCACACCTTCAAGCGCGGAGAGATGATCCGCGTTGGTCTGCTACTGGAACATCTGCACGGGCGGACCAAGCAGATCGCCGAGATCGTGGCGCTCGGTATTGCCACCGCCTTCATCCTCTATTTCACCCGCTATGCCGTGCAGATGACCTACGACTCCTGGCGCTTCAACGATGTGGCGCAGGGCGTCGTCGCGCTTCCGCTCTGGATTCCGCAGCTCGGCTTTGCCGGCGGCCTTGCGATCCTTTCGATTGCGCTCATCGATGAGATGGTCAATGTCGTCGGCGGCAACCGGCCGAGTTACGAGAAGGGCTCGCCGGACGAGACGCCGGATGAATTCATCGAGCGCATCTCGCAGGGCGGCGGAGGTTGACCATGGCCAATCTCGGCATGATCGAGCTGTCGTTCGTCCTGCTCGGCGTCATGATCCTGCTGCTCGGAAGCGGCGTCTGGATCGCGGTTTCGCTTGGCCTCGTCGGCTTCGTGGCGATGGCGCTGACGACCAGCCTGCCGCTCGGCGCCGTGCTCGCCACCACCACCTGGAGCGCCAGCTCCTCGTGGACGCTGGCCGCACTGCCGCTGTTCATCTGGATGGGCGAGATCCTCTTCCGCACCAAATTGTCGGAAGAGATGTTCCGGGGGCTGTCGCCCTGGGTTCAGTGGCTGCCCGGGCGCCTGACCCATGTCAATGTGATCGGCTGCGGCATCTTCGCGGCGGTCTCGGGCTCTTCGGCGGCGACCTGCGCGACGATCGGCAAGATCGCGCTGCCCGAGCTCGACAAGCGCGGCTACGACAAGAGCCTGAGCCTCGGCTCGCTCGCGGGCTCCGGCACCCTCGGCCTCTTGATTCCACCCTCGATCCCGATGGTGGTCTACGCGGTCACGGCGAACGTCTCGGTGCTCCAGGTCTTTCTCGGCGGCTTTCTGCCGGGGCTGCTCGTGATCGTGCTCTATTCCGGCTACATCATCATCTGGTCGTTGCTCAACCCGAAGAAGATTCCGCCGCGCGATCCGCCGATGCCGTTCCGGCAGAAGCTCCGCGAGTCCGCCAAGCTCGCGCCCTGCCTGCTGCTGATCCTGGCGGTGTTCCTTTCGCTCGTTCTCGGCTTTGCGACAGCCACGGAATGCGCTGCATGGGGCGTGTCCGGCGCGCTGCTGCTGGCGTGGTGGAGCGGCACGCTCACGCGCAAGAACTTTCTCGAGAGCATCATGAGCGCGACACGCCTGACCTGCATGATCATGCTGATCCTGGCAGGTGCGGCCTACACCACGGCTGCGATGGCCTATACGGGTATTCCGGCGGCGCTCGCCACCTGGGTCCAGGGGCAACAGCTCACGCCGAGCATGCTCGCGCTCTATCTGAGCATCATGTACATCATCCTCGGCTGCTTGATCGACGGCATCTCGATGATCGTGCTGACCGCCGTCATCGTGCTGCCGATGGTCAAGCAGGCCGGGCTCGACCTGGTCTGGTTCGGCGTCTATCTCATCATCCACGTCGAGATGGCGCAGATCACGCCGCCGGTCGGGTTCAATCTGTTCGTGCTTCAGAACATGAGCGGCCGCGATACGTTCACCGTTGCGCGGGCAGCGTTTCCGTTCTTCGTCTTGCTGCTGGCCGCGGTGTTCATCATCACGGAGTATCCGCAGATCGTGATGTTCTTACCTAAGCTCGCTTTCCCGGACTGAGCGTACCTATTTCAGATTGACTGTGAGGAGAAGCCCGATGATGTCCCGTTTATTCCGCGCGTCCTTGATCGCCGGCGCCGTGCTGGCCGCAACGCCCGCAATGGCCCAGACCAAATGGAATCTGCCGGCGGCCTATCCTGCCGACAATCCGCATTCCGAGAATCTCGTCGCTTTCGCCAAGGACGTCGAGGCCGCCACGTCCGGCAAGCTCCAGATCACGGTTCATCCGGGCGCCTCGCTGTTCAAGGCACCCGACATCAAGCGCGCGGTGGTGACCGGGCAGGCGCAGATGGGTGAGGTGCTGCTGTCGATCCACGAGAACGAGGACCCAATCTTCGGAATCGACGTCGTGCCGTTCCTCGCCACCAGCTTCCCCGACGCCATGAAGCTGTATCAGGCCTCCAAGCCCGCGATCACCAAGAAGCTCGATGCGCAGGGCCTCAAGCTGTTGTTCGCCGTGCCGTGGGCGCCGCAGGGCGTCTATGTCAACAAGCCGCTGGCGACGATCGAGGACATGAAAGGCCTGAAATGGCGGGCCTACAATGTCGGGACCGCGCGCATCGGCGAGCTGGTCGGCGCCCAGTCGGTCACGATCCAGGCGGCCGAACTGCCGCAGGCGCTGGCGACCGGCGTGGTGAACTCCTTCATGTCGTCGGGCGGCACCGGCTACGATGCGAAGGCCTGGGAGTCGCTCAAGTATTTCTACGACGTGCAGGCCTGGATTCCGAAGGATTACACCTTCGTCAACAAGGCCGCGTTCGAGGCGCTCGACAAGCCGACCCAGGAGGCCATCCTCAAGGCCGCCGCGACGGCGGAGACCCGCGGCTGGAAGGCCTGGCAGGACAAGAGCACCTGGTACATCGATCAGCTCAAGGCGAAAGGCATGACCGTCGAGCCGCCGAGCCCGGCACTCAAGGCCGGCTTCCAGAAGATCGGCGAGCAGCTCACGGCCGACTGGCTCAAGAAGGCGGGGCCCGACGGCCAGGCGGTGGTCGACGCCTACAAGAAGATGTGAGGGCGGAGTCTTCCGCTCGCCGCGCTCGGGGTGCGGGCGGAAGACTCTCCAGGCTGCTCTCAGGCCGAGATCGCCTTCGCCGAGCCCACCTCGTTGCGCAGCAGGAATTTCTGGATCTTGCCCGTGGACGTCTTCGGGATCGGCCCGAACACGACCGCCTTCGGCGTCTTGAAGCCGCTCATCTGCGAACGGCAGAAGGCGATGATCTCGGCCTCGGTTGCGCTGGCGCCGTCCTTCAGCTCGACGAAGGCGCAAGGCACTTCACCCCATTTCGGATCGGGTTTTGCGACCACGGCTGCGAACAGTACGGCCGGGTGCTTGTAGAGGATGTCCTCGACCTCGACGGAGGAGATGTTCTCGCCGCCGGAGATGATGATGTCCTTGGAGCGGTCCTTGATGATGACATAGCCGTGCTCGTCGAGCACCCCGAGATCGCCGGTGTGAAACCAGCCGCCTTCGAAGGCTTCCTTGGTCGCCTTCTCGTTCTTGAGATAGCCCTTCATCACGATGTTGCCGCGGAACATGACCTCGCCGATGGTTTCGCCATCGCGCGGCACCTCCTGCATCGTTTGCGGGTTGATGACGGTGACGGCTTCCTCGAGCGGATAGGGCACACCCTGCCGGCGCTTCATCCGCGCGCGTTCGGCGGGCGGAAGCTCGTCCCAGCCGGGCTGCTCGGCGCAGACGGAGGCGGGGCCGTAGACCTCGGTCAGGCCGTAGACATGTGTCAGCTTGATGCCGATGCTTTCGGCGCCTTCGAGCACCGCGACCGGCGGCGCAGCGCCGGCGATCAGGCCGATGACGCGGCGGGCGGCATCGCCTTTGGGCGCATCGGGCGCGTTGATCAGCGTGTTGTAGACGATCGGCGCGCCGCACATGTGGGTGACGCCGTGCTGTTTGATCAGCTCGAAGATCTTGGTCGGCTCGACCTTGCGCAGGCAGACATTGATGCCGGCAGCGGCCGCAATGGTCCAGGGGAAGCACCAGCCGTTGCAGTGGAACATCGGCAGCGTCCAGAGATAGACCGGATGCTGGCCGAGATTGCCGGCGAGGATGTTGCTGACCGCGTTCAAGTAGGCACCGCGATGATGGGTGACGACGCCCTTGGGATTTCCCGTCGTGCCCGAGGTGTAGCTCAGCGCGATCGCGTCCCACTCGTCATTCGGCGTGATCGCGGCGAAGTCGGGATCGCCTTGGGCAACGGCGGCCTCATAATCGATCTCGCCGATCCGCTTGCCGCCCTTGAAGGCGGCGTCGTCGACATCGATCACGAATGGCTTTGGCCCGCTCATCTGCGCCAGTGCGTCGGTGATCACGCTGGAAAATTCGGGATCGACCAGAATGATTTTCGCCCCGCCATGATCGAGCTGGAACGCGATCGAGGGCGCATCGAGGCGGATGTTGAGGGCGTTGAGCACGGCGCCGGTCATGGGCACGGCGAAGTGCGCCTCGTTCATCGCCGGGATGTTCGGCAGCATCGCCGCCACGGTGTCGCCGACGCCGATGCCCTTGCCCGCCAGATAAGAGGCAAAGCGTCGGCAGCGTTCGTGCGTCTGCGCCCAAGTGAAGCTGCGCCCCTCATAGACCGTGCTGACGTTATCGGGATACACCGCGGCGCTGCGGGCGAGGAAGCTTAGCGGGCTCAGGGGCACGTAGTTGGCGAGAGTCTTGCCGAGGCCGATATTGTATGGGTTCTGCCGCTCACTCATCGACACCTCCTGAAAACGCCTCAAAGGAATCCGATCGATATCCAGGGGAAGATCGCGACGATGATCAGTCCCACCAGTAGCGCCAGCAGATAGCCCCAGATCGGCTTGATGCCTTCGGCGGGATCGACGCGTCCGATGGCGCAGGCGGCATAATAGCCGACGCCGAAGGGCGGGGCGAATAGCCCGATACCCATGGCGAGGATGATCACCATGGCATAGTGCACCTCGTGCACGCCGACGGCGCGGGCGATCGGGAACAGCAGCGGGCCGAACAGCACGATGGCCGGTATGCCCTCCAGCACGCTGCCGAGGATGGTGAAGGCCAGGATCGACACGGCGATGAAGGTCGCGGCCCCGCCCGGCAATCCCGTCATGGCGGCGGCCAGCGAACGCGAGAAGCCTGATTGGGTCAGGCCCCACGCCATACCGGTCGCCGTGCCGATGATCAGGAGGATCGCACCCGACAGCGCCGCCGTCTCGACCAGCATCGGAAACAGCCGCCGCCAGTCGAAGCGGCGGTAGACCAGGAGGCCGACAAGAGCGCCATAGACGATGCCGATGGTGGAGACCTCGGTCGCCGTCGCGATGCCCTCGACCACGGCGTAGCGGATCACGAAGGGCAGCGCGAGCGCGGGCAGGGCGACGATGAAGGTCTTGCCGATCTCGGATGAAGTGGCGCGGCGGACGTGGCTCATGTCCTCGTGGCGGTAGCGCCACCACACCAGCATGCACAGCGTGATCGCGAGCACGACGCCGGGCAGCAGGCCGCCGGTGAACAGCGCCGCGATGGAGACGCCGGTGACCGAGCCGATCGTGATCAGCACGAGGCTGGGCGGGATGGTCTCGGTCTGGGCGCCCGTCGCCGCAAGAAGCGCGACGAGGTCGCCGGGCTTGGCGCCACGCTCTTTCATCTCGGGAAACAGCACGGGCGCAACTGCGGCCATGTCGGCGGCCTTGGCGCCGGAAATGCCTGAGACCAGGTACATGGCGCCGACGAGGACGTAATGCAGGCCGCCCCTGACATGGCCGAGCAGGCTCGCCAGGAACGCCACCATGGCCCGCGCCATGCCGGTCATCTCGATCAGGAGCCCAAGGAACACGAACAGCGGCACCGAGAGCAGGATGAGGTGGCTCATGCCCTCGTCCATCCGCCCAACCAGCACCATGACGGGCGTGCGCGTGGTCAACGCGAGATAGCCGAAGATGGCGAGGCCAAAGCCGAACGCAATGGGAACGCCGGCAAAGACGCAGAAGCCGGCGACGCCGACGAAGAAGATGACGAGGTTGAGGTTGCCGAGCGGCCGCAGCGACGGCTCTGCCAGCCAGAACAGGCCGATCACGACCGCAACCGACGTCACGGCAGCGGCGACCATCCGGTAGTCGGCTGCGCGCAGCAGCCGGAGCAAGGCAAAGGCCGCCATGAAGCCGATGCCGGCCGGCAGTGCGGCAGCGCGCCACATATTGGAGATCTGGAGCGCTGGGGTGGTGATGTAGCTCTCTTCGTACGCATAGTCGCAGGACGGCCAGACGATCAGCGCAAGGAACGCCAGTGCCGCTGAGGTTGCGACCAGATCGAGATAGGCCCGCGTCGCCGGCCTGGCGCTGGCCACGACCGCGGTCATGCGCATGTGCTCGGAGCGGCGGAACGCGACCGCCGCGCCCAGCATGGCCAGCCACAGGAACAGGATCGAGGCGAGCTCGTCCGACCAGATCAGCGGCCGGTGCAGACCGTACCGCGCGACCACGCCGGCAAACAGGATCACGATCTCGGCGACGACCAGGATCGCCGCCGGGATTTCGACGAGCAGACCGAGCGCGCGTTCAAGTGACGTCAGCAACGAAGGTCGGCGAGGGGACTGAACAGCCGCCTCGCCCGTCACTTCGATCACCTCGACCTCGACATGAGCCATGACGGCCCCAACGCGTTACGACAGCTTGCCGACGGCCTTTTCCAGGAGGTCCCAGGCCTGATCGCCATACTTACCCTTCCACTCGGCATAGAAGCCGGCGGACCGTAGCTTGTCGCGGAACGGCGCGACCGCGGGCTGGTTGAAGGTCAGGCCCTTGCCCGCGAGCTCCTGCTGCAGGTTGGCATTGAGCTTGGCAGTGTCCTCACGCTCCTTGACCGCGGCGGCATTGATGTTCTTGGCGACGATTGTGCGCACGTCCTGGGGCAGCTTTTCCCAGGCTCTGCGGTTGGCCAGGAACCAGAAGCCGTCCCACATATGGTTGGTCAGCGAGCAGTATTTCTGCACCTCGTAGAGCTTGGCCGTCGAGATGATCGCCAGCGGGTTTTCCTGGCCCTCGACGATCTTGGTCTGCAGCGCGGAATAGACCTCGCTAAAATTGATCGAGGCGGGCGCCGCGTCGAACGCCTTGAACATCGAGGTCCACAGCGGCGACACCGGCACGCGGATCTTGAAGCCCTTGAGGTCATCAGGGCCGGTGATCGGCTTGGTCGAGGACGTCGTCTGGCGGAAGCCGTTGTCCCAGATCTTGTCCATGACCTCGAGGCCGGCCTTCTTGATCTCGCCGCGGACATGGGCGCCGAGATCGCCGTCCATGGCCTTCCAGACCGTGTCGTAGTCCGGGAAGGCGAAGCCGATGCCGTTGATGGACGCCGCCGGCACCAGGGTCGACAGGATCAGGCCTGACAGCGTGAAGAACTCGACGCCGCCGGAGCGGATCTGGCTCAGCATGTCGGTGTCGGAGCCGAGCTGGTTGTTCGGGAAGATCTGGAGGTCAAACTTGCCGTTCGTCTCGCTCTTGATCGCCGCCGCCATCTCCTTGGCGCGCACGTTCAGCGGATGGGTGTCGGGCAGGTTATTGGCGTATTTGTAGGTGAACTCGGCGCTCTGGGCGCGGGCCACATGGGGCGCACCGAGGCCGCCCAGGACCGCGGTCGCGGCGGAGGCCTTGAGAAGCGTGCGTCGGGAAAAGCTCATGGGTCTGCTTCCTCGGAAGGTTTGTTGTTGTTCTGAGATGCAAACCTATACGGACGGTCGGCCTTAAGGTCATCTGCGATCTCGCGGAAGCCTCGCTTATTGCAGCCGGACAAGGGCACGGCAATATCGGCTTTTGGCACAGGGCCCGATTTCAAAATCTGAAAAACAACCCCATGCACAGTAGCCGTCAAGAGCTCAAGCGACGGTCGAGGCGCGGATCGACAACGGCACGCAAGTGGAAATGCGATGGCAGGAATTTCGTCTAAACAATTGATCTGATTGTATATATAAATATTCCATAATATACCTTATGCGAATCGTGGTGCGTCGATTGGCCAAGATCCCAGAGCTATCGGAACCCTGCTTCCGGTCGGGAGCCAACCGGCCATCCGACTGTTAATCGGATGGTCGCAAACAGGAATGTGCCGGCAGATCAAACCGCAGCGGCCATTGGAGGATCGTCATGCAGGAGACCGTTGCCCGCGCCGCGGCCGCGCGTGCCATTCCATTCGATGCCGCCAAGCTCGACCGTCTCATGGAGGCCGCCGGACTTGATGTCCTGATCGCGACCTCCAAGCACAACGTGCAGTACCTCCTAGGCGTCGAGCGTGCGATCTTCTTCGATTATATGGATGCCTTGGGAGTCAGCCGCTATCTGCCAGTGCTGGTGTATCCCAAGGGTGCGCCCGAGAAATCCGTCTATATTGGTCACCGGCTGGAAACTCATCAGCGCGCCGTCACGCCGCCCTGGGTGCCGCAGGTCCGGACCGAATCCAACGGTTCGGTGGACGCCGTCACGCGGGCTGCCGACCTCATTCGGCAATCTGGCGTACCAATGAAGTGGATCGGGATCGAGATGCCGTTCCTGCCAATGGATGCAGGGAAGGCGCTGGCCGACGCCCTGCCCGGCACCGAGCTCAAGGACGCGGTGCTGGTGCTGGAGCGGCTGCGGGCCGTCAAGTCGGTGGAAGAATTGGCGAAGCTCAAGACGGCGTCCGAGCTCGTCGTCGCATCAATGCTTGCGGTGATCGCCGGGCACGGTCGGGGCACGACCAAGCGGCAATTGTCGGATGCGTTGCGCCTCGCCGAAGCCAATCGCGGCCTAACCTTCGAATACTGCCTGCTCGCCTGCGGCAGCAGCCACAACCGTGCGCCATCATCGCAGCACTGGCAGCAAGGCGAGGTGCTGTCGCTGGATTCCGGAGGCAATTATCACGGCTATATCGGCGACGTCGCGCGCATGGCCGTGCTGGGCGAGCCCGACGGTGAACTGAAGGATTATCTTGCCGAGATCGAGGCCGTCCAGCGTGCCGCGTTCGCCGCCGTCCGTCCGGGTGCCATGGGCGGCGACATTTATGTCGCGGCCGAGCGGCAACTCGCTCAGATCACCCAGCGCGACTGCACGGAGTTCCTGGCCCACGGCATGGGCCTCGTCAGCCACGAGGCCCCTCGCCTGACCGCCAAGGGTCCGGTGCCCTACGACGACACCGACGCCCGCCAGCCGCTCGCCCCGGGCATGGTGGTCTCGATCGAGACCACGATGAAGCATCCGAAGCGCGGCTTCATCAAGCTCGAGGACACGGTCGCGGTCACACCAACCGGCTACGAGATTTTTGGCGAGGGCGGCCGCAGTTGGAATTTGGGTGGCGGCGGGCTCACCGCGAGATAGCGTTGAGCGTCTCAGCAGCCTTACGCGCAAACAGGTCGCGGCACGGCGAGAAGGGTCCCTCCTTGTCGCGCGGCGAACGGCGAGCGATCACAGTCCCTTCAATAACTTCGGCCCGGGCCAGACGAGCCGCGCGAGCCTCGCGCGCCGCGGAAGTAGCGGCACCACCCGTCCGGGCTGATAGGTCCGGCAACGATCTCGCAGCTGCCGGGTGGCCGGAAGTGGGTACAAACGCCGCAGCGTTGGGCTCCGTTTGGTTGATACTGATACTGCGCTACCTCTTTCGGGATGGGCCTGCGTGCGCGGGCATAGGCACCCGCGGCATATCCTGCCGTGCCATGGGCCCACGCCGGAGCTACAGTCGCGCCCGCAAGGGCTGCGCCGCAGAGCGATTTTTCGATGAAGCCGCGGCGAGAGAGACCTTTATCGGGCTTGTTGCTAGAGGAAGAGCTTGCACCTACCTGCTTGGATTGATCACTCATCGGTCGCCTCCTGGCGGTACCGCCTTCGGCAAATAGGATTTCCCTGTAACCCACAAACCGTGCCGGAATATTCTTAGTTCCTAATTATCCTCCGGTTACCGCGCCGGTCGCCGACTCGTCGATCCGGCGCAGCATGTCGGCGGGGTTCATCACAGGCGCGAAAAGCGCCGGATTGCCTGAGTTCGTCCGGCCCATAGCCGCGCTCTAGCGCAGTGGCAGCAAGTCCAACTGGCTCTGCGCCTTCTTGACAGCGGCCGCGAACCAGCTTTGGCTCGGCGCTTCCTTGGCAAAGCACTTGGTGTAGGCGTCCATTGCCTGGTCTTCGCGGGCCATGGCGTCCTGCGGCGCCTTCCTGGCCATCACCTGCTTCCAGACCTTCTCGCAGGCCGGGATCTCGGCCGTCTTCACGGCGTCGGTTGCGGCAAGGTAGAAGACCTTGTCGCCCTGGATCGCAACCACGCCAATCTCGCTCGGCGGCCCCTTGAGCCCGCCATTGCCGCGCACGCCGAGCACCGCGACCGCGGCGCTCGCGGCGGCGGGCTTGGTGATCGGCAGCTCCCCATATTTCGCGAAGGCGGCGTCCTGAATGGCGTAATAGTAGAAGCGGTCCGACCTCAGCGCCGCGCCGATCTCCTGTGGCATACCATCCTCGCGGTGCTCGGCAAGCCAGTGCTTGAGCAGCCCGGTCGTGGTCACCACCGCTTGCATTTTGTCGCCTTCGGAAGCGAAGCCGAGCCCGTCGAGATGGCCGAAGCCGGAGTCACCCTTGAAGAGCGTGTCGACATTCGACTTGCCGTCGGCCGGAAGCCCCTTGATCGCGACCGGGCCCACCAGTGTGCGCAGCGCGGCGGCGAGCTCCCTCAGCGCTGCGTCATGCTGCTTCGAGGTCTCTTCGCTCTCCTTGGCCTTCGAGAATTTGACGATGTAGCGATCGCGCACGTCGAGATAGTGCTGCTCGGGCGTGGCCGCATGTGCGCAGGCCCCGAAGACGAGCAGGCAGAGCAAGGCCAGCGATCTCATTGCAATTCCGGAAGACTGAGGAGCGATCTCCAATCTTTGTGCCGGCACCGGGTGCGAAGGTTCATCCCTTGACAGAAGCGGGAGCCCTACTCTGCCGGCGTGAGTTGCTGCCGGGTCAGGCGCATCGCCGCGGTCTCGCGCACGCGAACACGGGCGCGGCGCTTGCGCCACCAGACCACGACCCCGGTCACCGAGAGCGCCGCCACCACCAGTCCCATGACCGAGATCAGGATGCGCCCGAACAATCCGACGATACGGCCCGAATGCAGCGGAAACTGCGCCTGCACAAAGACGTCGGCGGCGGTGCCGACCCAGGGCAGCCGCTCGCCAATGGGGCGGCCGTCTTCGCTGTCGTAATAGAGCTGCGCCGGACCGACGCCGCCGGCACCGTGGTCGTCGCCGGGGTGGAAGAAGGCGGCAGCATAGACGCCATGAGCCGGGCCGTAATTGATCGAGCCGACCGGCGTAGTCCACCCGCGCGCCTTGCCGTCGGCAGCGGCGCGTGCGGCGATGTCGGCGAAGGTGACCTTGGGCTCAATGGGATCATCGAGATCGCGATAGGGCCGCTGCTCATAGGGCGTCGGCGTATAGTTCGACACCATCTTCATCAGCGGCGAGAACACCTCGAAATAGAGGTTCAGCGAGAACGCCGTGAAGGCGATGATGAACAGCACGCCCCAGGTCCAGAGGCTGAAGGCGCGGTGGATGTCGAAATTGATCCGGTAGGCGCTGCCCGAGGTCTTGATGGTCCACGCCGGCGCCCAGCGCGCCCAGAAGCCGCGCTCGAGCTGGCGTGCGACTTCAGGCGCCCGCGCGGCCTTGGCGCGCCGCCGCGAGGGCAGCGTCAGGTAGAAGCCGACGAAGCAATCGATGGTCCAGATGATGGCGATCACGCCGAGCACGCGCATGCCCCAGCGGTCGCTGCCCCAGAACTCCGGGATGTGCATCGTGTAATGCAGCTTGTAAAGGAACGAGACGAAGTTCTCGCGCGTGACGGGCCACACGGCGCCCCAATAACGCCGGCCGAGCTCCGCACCGGTGTTGGGATCGAGGAAGACCTGATTGTAGTCGAGTGGGTAACGCTTGCCGGTCGCGGGATCGATCCGCGGCATGACGAAGAACCACAGCGAGTGGCCCTGCTCCGGCGTCATGAAGAGATAAACGACGCGCGCGCGCGGATCGCGCTGCTCGATCATCTTGGCGAGCTCGATCGAGGGAATCGCCGGGCCCTTGCTGCTGACGTCGAACAGATGGCTGTTCAGGACGTCGTCGATCTCGTGATCCCAGGAGATGATCGCGCCGGTGATGCCGGAGAAGAACAGGAATCCGGCCGTGAGCAGTCCCGCCCAACGATGCAGCCTGCCGAATATCGCTCTCATCGTCTTCCACTCTCATCCAGCGGGTCCGGCCCCCAGCGCCGGCCCTTCTTCGAATTCACCAGCGATAGGTCAGCTTGCCGATCGCCTTGCGTCCCTCGGCATAGAAGCAGCCGGCCAGGCTGTAGCACGCAGCGACGTAGCGCGTGTCGGCAAGGTTGGTCACGTTCAGCGACAGGCGCCAATTGTCATGGGTGTAGGCAAGCAGCGCGTCCAGCACGGTCGAGGCGCCCACCTTGAAGGTGTTGGCGTCATCGCCCCAGGTCGCGCCGACATAGCGGATGCCGCCGCCGAACTGCAGGCCCGCGAGCTGCCCGTTCTGCAGCGTATAGTCGCTCCACAGCGAAGCGCGGTTGAGCGGCACGGTGACCGGCGCTTTGCCGACATTGACCGGATCCTGCGTGACCAAGGCGTCGACATAGGCATAGGCCGCACGCAGGTTCCAGCCGTCGGCGAGCGACATCGTGCCTTCGAGCTCGATGCCGCGCGACTTCACCTGCCCGATCTGTTCGTAATAGGTGGCTGCGGGCACGTACACAGCGACGTTGTCGCGCGTCAGGTCGAAGGCGGCGAAGGTGAACAGCGCGTTCCAGCCGATCGGCTGGTACTTGACGCCGACCTCGTACTGGACGCCGGACTCGGGATTGAGCATCTGTCCGCCAAACCCGGTCGCGAGCACCGGCAGGAACGATTCCGAGTAGCTGAAATAGGGCGCGATGCCGTTGTCGAAATTGTACATCACGGCGGCGCGGCCGGTGAAGGCCGAGGCGTCCTTCGCGACCGTGGTGTTGAAGATGCCATTGTCGACCTGCGTCGTCACGAAATCCTGGCGGCCGCCGAGCTGGAACGAGAGCCGGCCGAGCTTGATCTGATCCTGCGCATAGAGGCCCAACTGTGACTGCGTGACGCCAGTCTTGTCGCCCGGCAGGCCGTCCACAGCATAGTCGTAGCTATACACCGGGTTGAAGACGTTGATCGTCGGAGACGAGGTCGTCACGCCAAAGGCGGTGTCGCGGAAGGACGTGTTGCGGTAGTCGACGCCAACCAGCGTGGTGTGGCTGAGAATGCCGGTGTTGAACTTGCCCTGGAGCTGGTTGTCCACCGCGAAGGAGTTGATGTAGGAGTTGCTGTAGCTGCCATAGCGCGCGAGCTGTCCTGCGGCTTCGTCGGCATAGCCGCCGCCATAAAACACCTTCTCCTCGTTGTGCTGATAGGCGTAGCGCAGGTTCTGCCGGAACGTGAGGTAGTCGGTGAAATCGTGCGCGATCTGGTAGCCGACGGTTGCGATCTCGGTGTTGAACGCGTCGAAGCTCGGCACCCCCGCGAAGAACGAGACCGGGATGGTGCGGCCGTTGTTCGGCCACACCGTGCCCGAGGCCGGCAGGAATTGCAGGCCCCACGCTGCCCGGTCCTTCTGGTAGTTGGCGAGCAGCGTGATGGTGGTGTCCTCGTTCGGCTTGAAGGTGACGGCGGGCGCAATGAAGACGCGATTGTCCTTGCTGAAGTCGACCTGGGTTTCGCCGTCGCGCACGACGCCGGTGAGACGCCACAGCACGGTGCCTTCCTTGTTGGCGGGGCCGCCCATGTCGAACTGGCCCTGGTAGCGGTTGAAGCTGCCGCCGGAGATCGAGACTTCGCCGAACTGCTGCGCGGTCGGCAGCTTGGTCACGTAGTTGAGGATGCCGCCGGTGCCGCTGCCGCCATACATCGCGGAGGACGGCCCTTTGAGAATTTCGAGCCGCTCGGCCCCATAGGGATCGAGGCCGTTGAAATGCACATAGTTGCTGGAGGGAATCCGCAAGCCGTCGACGTAGAGGCCCGGCATGGTCATGTCGAAACCGCGGATCTGGAGGCCGCCGAAGCGGGTGTCCGAACCGCCATTGACGTCGCCGCTGACACCGGCGGTGTAGCGCAGGGCCTCGCCGATCGAGACCGCTCCCTGGTTCCTGACCTGGTCGGTGGTGATGACGGACACCGACTGCGGCGTTTCGATCAGCGGAGTATCGGTCTTGGTGGCGGTGCCGCTCCGTGTCGCGACGAAACCGCGCACCGGACCATTGGCGCGTTCGCCCGTGGCACCGTTCGATGATGCCGACTGGGTTGGCGCAGCCTGCTGCACCGGAGCGCGACGATTGGCGCGTGCGGTGCGTGTCGCCGCCGCCCTTCGCGACGAAGCAATCGCGGCCGGACGGGCGCGCTGCGCCGGCGCTTCCACGGTGACTTCAGGAATTTGCGTCTGCGCCTCCACGGAACCGAAGGGAACGACTAGGGAGAATGTGCTGACCGCGCCGAGGAAAAGCACCTGAATCTGTCGACGACGCGTGTCGCCACGCGAAGAGAATTGGAAGTCAGTCACGTCTTTCGAGGCCCCACGCACTGCCGGCTTCGCCGGTATCGTTTTTGATGCCTCGCCCTAACTCAGGCGATTTTCGAGCGCGATAGGAACGACGTTAGAATCTCTCCAGACGTGTGCGCAGCGCGTGCGGCGAATGCGCTCAGGCGTGATTCAGAGTTTGGAATGTTTCCAGACAGACGAGAATCTGCCTGTCCGCAACATCTGGAAACGGGTCAGCGATGCCGCAGCCGGCGGTTGACCCGGCGAGCCAGATAATCGCCCGCGCTCTGGACCAGCTGCACCAGCGCGATCAGCACGACCACGACGGCGAGCATCATCTCCGGCATGAAGCGCTGATAGCCGTAGCGAATGCCGAGATCGCCAAGCCCTCCGCCGCCGACCGCGCCGACCATCGCGGAGTAGCCGAGCAGACTGACCACAGCGAGCGTCAGCGCCAGAAGCAGACCCGGCAGCGCCTCGGGGATCAGGACCTTGAACACGATCTGAAGCGGCGAAGCGCCAAACGAGGACGCGGTCTCGATCAGACCGCCGTCGACCTCACGGATCGCCGCTTCGACCAGACGCGCGATGAACGGCGCTGACGCAATGGTCAGCGGCACGATGGCTGCGGTCGAGCCGATCGAGGTGCCCGCGACTAGGCGCGTGAACGGGATGATGGCGACGACGAGGATGATGAAGGGCGTCGAGCGCGTCGCATTGACGACGATGCCGAGCACGCGATTGACGATGGGGGCCGCGAACAGCTCGCCTTTGCGGCTGGTGGCAAGGAAGACGCCGAGCGGCAGGCCGAAGGCGGTGCCGAGCAGCGCCGCGATGCCGACCATGTACAGGCTTTCGCCGGTGGCCTGGATGATCAGGTTGATGAGTTCAGGCGACATAGCCGAGACGCTCCGCCGAGAATTGATATTGAGAGAGCCAGGCGAGCGTCCGCGTCACCGCGTCCTCGCCGCTGGGAATTCCGAGCGTGAGCGAGCCCACATGCTGGCCGCCGATCTCGTCGATGCGGGCCGACAGCAGCGCGACGTCGAGCCCGAGCTCGCGAGCGAGCCGGGCCACCACGGTATCGCCGGCCCCTGCCCCGCGCACCTGGACGCGGATCACGGCCTGCCCGGCGGCGTACGGCTCTGAAACGATCCGGCTCGCCAGCGACACCGGTAGGCTGTCGCCAATCACCTCGGCCAGGAAGGACTGCGTGATCGGATGCTTCGGGTGGGTGAAGATGTCGGCGACATGGCCGCTCTCGACGACGTGGCCGGCATCCAGCACCACGACTTCCTTGGCGAGCTGACGCACCACGGACATTTCGTGGGTGATCAGCACGATGGTGACCCCGAGCTCGCGGTTGATGTTCGCGAGCAGATCGAGGATCGCCCGTGTGGTCTGCGGATCGAGCGCCGAGGTCGCCTCATCCGACAGCAGCACGCTCGGCCGCGTCGCCAGCGCTCGCGCGATGCCGACGCGCTGCTTCTGGCCGCCGGAGAGCTCTGACGGATAGCGATCGTGCTTGTCGGCGATGCCGACGAGCGCGAGCAGCTCGGCGACGCGCGCGCGGATATCGGCCTTGGACCAGCCGGCGATCTCGAGTGGTAGCGCGATGTTGTCGGCCGCGGTGCGCGAGGACAGCAGGTTGAAGTGCTGGAAGATCATGCCGATCGAGCGCTGCGCCAGCCGCAGCTCGCGGCCGGCGAGCGCCGAGATATCCCTGTCGTCAACGATCACGCGGCCCGTGGTCGGCTTCTCCAGCCCGTTGATCAGGCGCACCAGGCTCGACTTGCCGGCGCCGGAGCGGCCGATCACACCGGTGATGGAACCGCGCGGAATCGCGAAATCGATGTTCTGCAGCGCGTTGACGCCGGGCTTGCCGCGATAGGCCGGATAGGTCTTCGAGATGCCTTCGAAACGGACCATCGCGTCCGGTTCGGTCGCGGCCGGTGAAATCGGCTCAAGCGTTTCGATCGGCTGTCCGATCGCCAGCGATTGGTGGGCATTCATGGAGGCAGCCTTCATGCACAATAGTTCGCGTTCCCGCGCCGAGGAGCGCATGGGAACCAGGTCGCATCGAGCGACGGGGAGAGAAACAGCGGTGAGGATCCGGACCGAACGCGCTGCACCGCAGCACGCACCATCGCCTTTTCCCGTCTTCCTTGCAATTTCAGATATTTGGCAGGAGTTGGACGAAGATTTCCCAATCCCTTCCCGGAGAAGAATATTCCTCCGCCGGGAGGATCGGCCTTCAGCCTGGCTCAGTAGACCTTTAGCCAGGGCAGCACGATCAGCAGGAGCCCCGCGAAATAGAGCACCCCGAAGATCAGCCCAAAGCCCCAGAACTGGCGCTTCCCGATATAGCCGCTGCCGAAATACATCGGCGCCGGCCCGGTGGCGTAAGGCGAGATTACGCCCATCAGGCCGAGCGAATACATGCAGAGCATGGCCAGCGTCGTGACCGGCAGATCGGCGATGCCCGAGCCGACCGCGAGCACCACCGGCAGCACCGCGGCGGCATGCGAGGTGATGCTCGAGAAGAAATAGTGGATCCAGAAGAACAGTGCGACCAGGAGGATCATCGCGGTTGACGGCGACAGTCCCGCGAGCGGTTTTGCGTATTCGGTCGCGAACCATTTGATGAAGCCGATCTCGTTGAGTCCGGAGGCCAGTGTCAGCAGCGAGGTGAAATAGAAGAACACCTCCCACGCGCTCTTCTCGCTGACGATGTCGGCAAATTCGATCACCCCGGTGACCAGCATCAAGGAGATCACGATGAAGACGACGGTGGTGGCGTTGACGAAGTTCGAGCCGAGCACGGGCACGTGGATGTCCGGGCTCGAGCCCGCGATCCACAGGAACATCGCGAGCACAATCAGCGCCAGCATGATCCACTCGTTGCGCGACATCGGGCCCATCTCCGCCAGCTCCTTCGCCGCCCATTCGGAGATTTCCGGGCTGCGCTTCACCTCGGGACGGCACACGAAGTAACTGAGCAGCGGAACGAGCACCATCAGGAGGATGCCGAGCGGCGCAAACCCTGAGAACCACTGGCCCCAGCTGACCTCGACCCCGACGGTCTTCTTGGCAATCGCCAGCGCCGCCGCATTGGGCGCGAGCGCGGTGAAGAACAGTGAGCTCGTGACCGCAGTCGCGGCGAACGCGGTCCACATCACATAGGTGCCGATCCTGCCGGCGGTCGGCCCCGGCTCGGAGCCGTAGATGCGCGGGATGTTGCTGATGATGGGATAGACGATGCCGCCGCTGCGCGCGGTGTTGGAGGGCGTCGCCGGCGCGAGCAGGAAATCCGACATGGCGACTGCATAGCCGAGGCCAAGCGTGTTGCGACCGAGCCGCTGCACCAGCACCAGCGCAATGCGCCGGCCGAGCTGGCTCTTGCGATAGCCGATCGAGAACACGAAGGCGCCGACGATCAGCCAGACCGTGCTCTCGGCAAAGCCTGCCAGCATCCAGCGCAGCGATTTGGTCGGATCAGGGTCGATATAGCCACTGATGCCGGCGACGGTGAGTCCGATCAGCCCGATTGCGCCGACGGGCATCGATTCCAGGATGAGCCCGGTGATGACGGCCGCGAACACCGCGAAATAGTGCCACTGATTGACGTTGAGCCCTGCGGGCACCGGCCACAGATAGATCGCCAGCCAAACCACAAGCGGCGCGACCAGTTTCCAGCGAAACCCTTGTCCCTCAGTCGCCTGCGAGCTAGTGGCCATGGGCCCTCCCCCTCGATTGTTGTCGCATCGTGCCAGCCCGTTGGTCGGGCCGGTTTTGTCCCAGCGCGGCGTATACGGATTGTCCGCAGCGCGATCAATGGCCTGTTCAGGACCATCTTGAAAACGGCTTTCGTGAGGCCAGCGGCGGCGGTGCTAGCGCACAAACGGCGTCACGAACACGTGGCCGGATTGCGCTGCAACGAACGCTCGACAGAAGCAGACCGTTGCGCCTATCTTTGCCGCCATGAGCCACGATCACGACCATCACCACCATCACGACCATTCCGAGCTGTCGGAGACCGAGCTGCGCGTGCGCGCGCTCGAGACAATCCTGACCGAAAAGGGCTATGTCGAGCCGGCTGCGCTCGATGCCATCATCCAGGCCTATGAGACCAAGATTGGCCCGCACAATGGCGCGCGCGTCGTCGCCAAGGCCTGGACCGATCCGGCCTTCAAGAAGGCGCTGCTGGAGGATGGCAGCAAGGCGATCGGCACGCTCGGCCATGTCAGCCGCGTCGGCGATCATCTCGTCGTGGTCGAGAACACGCCGCAGCGACACAACATGGTCGTGTGCACGCTGTGCTCCTGCTACCCCTGGGAAATGCTGGGGCTGCCGCCGGTCTGGTACAAGGCGGCACCCTACCGCTCGCGCGCGGTGAAGGATCCGCGCGGCGTGCTCGCCGATTTCGGGGTGGCGCTGCCGAAGGACATCGAGATCCGGGTCTGGGACTCGACTGCAGAGACGCGCTTCCTGGTGCTGCCGATGCGGCCCGAGGGCACGGAGGGCTGGAGCGAGGAGCAGCTCGCCGAGCTCGTCACCCGCGACTCCATGATCGGCACTGGTTTTCCCAAGACGCCGGGAGCACCGTCGTGAACGGCGTGCACGACATGGGCGGCATGGACGGGTTCGGCAAGGTCGAGCCCGAGCCGAACGAGCCGATGTTTCACGAGCAGTGGGAGTCGCGCGTGCTTGCCATGGTGCGCGCGATGGGCGCGGCCGGCGCCTTCAACATCGACACCTCGCGCTTCTATCGCGAGACCTTGCCGCCGCACGTCTATCTCTCGAGCTCCTATTACAAGAAATGGTTTCTCGGGCTCGAGGAGATGCTGATCGAGAAGGGCTACCTCACAAGGGAGGAGGTCGCCGCCGGCCACGCGATGCAGCCAGGAAAGGCGCTTAAGCACGGCACGTTCGATCTCGCCAATGTCGAGCGCGTCATGGTGCGCGGCAAGTTTGACCGCCCTGCCCCGGCGCCGGCGAAATTCAAGATCGGCGACCGGGTACGCGCGAAAAACATGCATCCGGCGACGCATACGCGGCTGCCGCGCTACGTGCGCGGCCATGTCGGCGTCGTCGAGCTGAACCATGGCTGCCACGTGTTTCCGGATACGGCGGCGATGGAACGCGGCGACAATCCCCAATGGCTCTACACCGTGGTGTTCGAAGGCCGCGACCTCTGGGGCGAGGACGGCGATCCCACGCTGAAGGTCTCGATCGACGCGTTCGAGCCCTATCTGGAGCCGGTGTGATGAGTGGCAGCGCCGCGGCCGCGGCGACGGCGGCGATCCCGAGCATTCCGCGCGATGACGACGGCCCCGTGTTCCGCGCACCCTGGGAGGCACATGCGTTTGCGATGGCGCTGACCCTGCATGAGCGCGGTGTGTTCACCTGGCCCGAATGGGCCGCAGCCCTCGCCGACGAGATCAAGCGCGCGCAGGCCGCCGGCGATCCTGATACGGGCGAGACCTACTATCTGCACTGGCTCGCCACGCTTGAGGAGCTCGTCGCGCGTAAGGGCGTTGCCTCATTGGAGACGCTGCACCGCTACCGGAATGCGTGGGACCACGCGGCAGATCGCACGCCCCATGGCAAGCCGATCGAGCTGCGGCCGGAGGATTTTCAGTAGGTCTCTCGTGTGTCCCGGACAAGCTGCAACGCATAAGCGTTACGGCGCAGAGCCGGGACCCAGCTGGGAACACGACAGATTACATAGCGAAGCATGGGCCCCGGCTCTGCAGCGCACCGCTGAAGAAGCGCTGCGCTGCGTCCGGGGCACGAGAGCAGCACACGCGCTACCTCCCCGCCACATACTCCCGCCACCCCTTCGCCCGCAGGCTGCACGCCGGGCACTCGCCGCAGCCATAGCCCCATTCATGCTGCGCGCCGCGTTCGCCGAGATAGCAGGTGTGCGAGGACTCGCGGATGAGGTCGACCAGCCCGTCGCCGCCGAGATCGTGCGCGAGCTTCCACGTCGCGGCCTTGTCGATCCACATCAGCGGGGTGTGTAGCTCGAACTTGCGCGCCATGCCCAGCGAGAGCGCGGCCTGCATGGCGCGGATGGTCTCGTCGCGGCAATCGGGATAGCCGGAATAGTCGGTCTCGCACATGCCGCCGACGATGTGGCTGACCCCACGGCGATAGGCCAGGGCCGCGGCGAAAGTCAGGAACACGAGGTTGCGGCCCGGCACGAAGGTATTGGGCAGGCCGTCCGCACCCATCGCGATCGCGACGTCGCGTGTCAGCGCCGTCTCGGACACGGCCGCGAGCGTCGGAATCGACAGCGTGTGGCTCTCGCCGAGTTTTGCAGCCCAATCCGCGCGCAGCGCCTTGATGCCGTCGAACAGGCGGTCGCGGCAGGCGAGCTCGATGGCGTGGCGCTGGCCGTAGTCGAACCCCAGCGTCTCCACGCGGGCAAAGCGGCTGAGCGCCCAGGCGAGGCAGGTGGTGGAATCCTGGCCGCCTGAGAACAGCACCAGCGCGGTTTCGGAGGAAAATGCGTCACTCATGGGCCGCGCTTTAGCACTGCGCACCTCGCCCGCCAATCGGTGGAAATCGGCCTGTTCCGCTGCGCCCCGCTGGGAACGGCGGCCCGCTTTTGGCATAAGGCTTTGGACCCAGGAGACCGCCCCGCAATGACCCCTTCCCGCGACATTTCCCGCCTGATCGAGATCATGGCGGCGCTGCGCACGCCGGTGACCGGCTGTCCCTGGGACCTCGAGCAGGACTTTACGACGATCGCGCCCTATACGATCGAGGAGGCCTATGAAGTGGTGGACGCCATCACCCGTGGCGATCTCGACGATCTCAGAGAGGAGCTCGGCGACCTCCTGCTCCAGGTCGTGTTCCACGCCCAGATGGCGTCGGAGCAGAATGCGTTCGATTTTGGTGACGTTGTCGAGGCCATCACCCGCAAGATGATCCGCCGCCATCCCCACGTCTTCGCCGACAAGGACGGCAATCTCGCCTCCTCCCACGTCAAGGAAGTCTGGGACCGCATCAAGGCCGAGGAGAAGGCCGAACGCGCCGAACGCCGCCCGCCGGAGGAGACACCGACGCGCAAGTCACTGCTATCAGGCGTCAAGGCCGGCCAGCCGGCGCTGACGCGCGCCATGGAGCTGCAGCGCAAGGCCTCCACCGTCGGCTTCGACTGGAACGACCCGCGCGCGGTCCTGCAAAAGATCCGCGAGGAAGCCGACGAGATCGAGGCGGCACTCGACCGTAACGACAAACAGGAGCTGGCGGAAGAAACCGGCGACCTGATGTTCGCGCTGGTCAACCTCGCCCGCCACGTCGATGCAGATCCTGAGACCGCGCTGCGTGCGACGAATGCAAAATTCGAGCGGCGCTTTGCTTATATCGAACGCGCGCTGGAGGCACAGGGGCGGTCGCTCGAGCAAGCGTCACTGGCGGAGATGGATGCGTTGTGGAACGCGGCGAAGGGCGAGGAGCAACCGGCCCCCGCTGCTGAGCGGAGCAATAATGCCCGCCGCTAACTCCGCCGTCGTCCCGGACAAGCGCGCCCCAAGCGCGCGCAGATCCGGGACCCGTAACCACAGCTGGGGTTGTAGCGGCGAGCTGCAACCGCGAGTCTTCGCCAAACCGCATCCTGTGGCTATGGATCCCGGATCTGCGCTTACGCTTGTCCGGGACGACAGTGTCGTTGAGGAAGCAGTTGCGCAACTCACTCGGCAGGGCCGGACCGGTCTACGCGGAAAGATGCGGCACGGCGTCGAACCTGGACACCACGATATCCCGCTTGGTCTCGTCCACCCGCACGGTCATGTCGAAGCGGCCGTCGTGCAGCTTCTTGGCCAGCACCTCGGCATTGCGATGCAGCCAGCTGATGCCGGCGCCGTCGGCGGCGTCGATGGAGAGATCGAGCGTGGTGCGTTTTGCAGCCAGCCGCTGCTCGATCGCGGCGAGCAGTGCGTCGATGCCCTCGCCTGACACGGCTGAGACCAGCATCGCCGGATGATCCTCCGGCCTGCGCGCGGCGATGTTCTGCAGCTCTTCGCGCTGCTCGGAATCGAAACGGTCGATCTTGTTCCAGACTTCGATGATGCGGCCGGAATCGTCGGGGTTGATGCCGAGCTGGCGCAACACCGCGTCGACGTCGCTCTGCTGCGCCTCGGCATCCTCATGCGAGATGTCGCGCACATGCAGGATGACGTCCGCCTCCAGCACCTCCTCCAGCGTGGCGCGGAAGGCGGCGACGAGCTGGGTCGGCAGATTGGAGATGAAGCCGACCGTGTCGGACAGCATCGCCTTGCCGCCATGCGGCAGGTTGAGCGCACGCAGGGTCGGATCGAGCGTCGCGAACAGCATGTCGGCCGCCTGCACGTCGGCGCGGGTCAGGCGGTTGAACAGCGTCGACTTGCCGGCATTGGTGTAGCCGACCAGTGCGACGACGCGATAAGGCACGCGCTGGCGTCCCGCACGATGCAGCCGCCGCGTCGCCTGCACCTTCTTCAGCTCGCTCTCGAGCTTGGAGATGCGCTCCTGAATCAGGCGGCGGTCCGCTTCGATCTGCGTCTCGCCGGGACCGCCCATGAAGCCGAAACCGCCGCGCTGGCGTTCGAGATGGGTCCAGGAGCGCACCAGGCGCGAGCGCTGGTAGTTGAGATGCGCAAGCTCGACCTGGAGCGCGCCCTCCCTTGTCTTGGCGCGCCGGCCGAAGATTTCCAGAATGAGCCCGGTGCGGTCGAGCACCTTGGCCTGCCATTCCTTCTCGAGGTTGCGCTGCTGGATCGGCGACAGCGCGCAATCCATCACCACGAGCTCGACCTCCAGACTCTTGATCAGCCCGGTAATCTCCTCGACCTTGCCCTTGCCGATATAGGTCGCGGGCCTGATCTGGCTGACCGGAGCGATGATGGCATCGGCAATGACGAGATCGATCGCACGCGCGAGGCCCGCGGCTTCATCGAGCCGGGCCTCAACGTCGCGCAGGACATAGGCTTCCGATTGCGCGTCGGCGTTCCCTGCGCGCACTCGCAAATAGGGGCCGATGACCAGCACCCGCCCCGTATGAGCCCCTGCCGACCGCGGACGGTCGGCATCCCCGCCGAAATTCCGGGGTTCCAATCAGATCACTCTCAAGCCGGCTGGTCCTCGCCGCCTTCGAACAGCTGAATCGGAGCGCCCGGCATGATGGTCGAGATCGCATGCTTGTAGACAAGCTGCGAGTGACCGTCGCGCCGAAGCAGCAAACAGAAATTGTCGAACCAGGTCACGATGCCCTGGAGCTTCACTCCGTTGACCAGAAAGATCGTCAGTGGCGTCTTGGTTTTGCGAACGTGATTAAGGAAGGTGTCCTGTAGGTTTTGTGCGCGGTCTGCCGCCATTGTTTTTTTCTCGCTTTGAGTTTCTTTTTATTGCGCCGGATGCGGCCCTCTTTGTGGAGTTCGGGGCCTCCTCCGGTTGCCGTCCCTCATGAGATCCCCCTCGGAAGGAACAGCGGTTCGATTAGAGGACAGGTCGGGATATTAGGCAAGCCGCTTCACGCGGCAGGCCACGCCCTATTGGCCCCGAAAACTACGGAAATCGATGATTTTCCTCGCCTATTGCCGAGGGCGACTGAGACGTCGCGGCCCTAGCCAACGCCGAGCGCCTTCAATTTCCGATGCAGTGCCGACCGTTCCATGCCAACGAACTCGGCCGTGCGAGAAATATTTCCTGAGAAACGGCTGATCTGTGCAATCAAATAGTCGCGCTCGAACACCTCGCGCGCTTCGCGCAGCGGCAGGCCCATGATGTGCTCGCCGTTGTTGCTGGTCGGCATAGCCGGCACCATCGAGCCGACGTCCTGCGGCAACATGTCGGCGGTGATGATCACCTCCGGGCCGCCGGCCGCCAGAATCATGACTCTTTCAACATTGTTGCGGAGCTGACGCACATTGCCGGGCCAGACATGCGATTGCAGCACCGCCATCGCGTCCTGCCCGATCTGGCGCCTGGGCAGACCGCTGCCGGCCGAGATCTGCTCCATGAAATAGTCGATCAATTCCGGGATGTCCTCGCGCCGCTCCGAGAGCGCGGGCACGCGAATCGGCACCACCGAGAGCCGGTGGTAGAGGTCCTCGCGGAAATGGCCGCCTGCGATCTCCTCTTCGAGATTCCGCGCGGTCGATGAGATGATGCGCACATCGACCTGCACCTTGGCGGTGCCGCCGACGCGCTGGAACGACTGCTCCACCAGCACGCGCAGGATCTTGTTCTGGGTCTCGCGCGGCATGTCCGCAATCTCGTCGATGAACAGCGTGCCGCCATGGGCTTCCTCGAGCGCGCCGGGCTTGCGCGGCTGCTCGCCGTTGGACTGCTCGACGCCGAACAGCTCATGCTCCATGCGCTCGGGCGTGATCGCGGCGGCATTGATCACCACGAAGGGACCGTCGGCCCGGCCCGAGGCCGCATGCAGCGTGCGCGCGGTCAGCTCCTTGCCGGCACCGGCAGGCCCGACGATCAGGATGCGGCTGTTGGCCTTGGCCGCGCGCTCGATGGTCTGGCGCAGCTGGTTCATGCTCGGCGAGCGGCCGACCAGCTGGCTGGCACTCGGCGCGAGTTGCTTCAGCTCCTTGACCTCGCGCTTGAGCCGCGAGTTCTCCAGCGCTCGGGTCGCGACCAGGATCAGGCGGTCGGCCTTGAACGGCTTCTCGATGAAGTCGTAGGCGCCGCGCTTGATCGCGGCGACCGCGGTCTCGATGTTGCCGTGGCCGGAGATCATCACGACGGGCAGATCGGCATTGTCCTTCTTGACCTGCTCCAAGAGCTGCAAGCCGTCGAGCTTGGAGCCCTGCAGCCAGATGTCGAGAAACACCAGATGCGGCCGACGATTGGCAATCTCTGCGAGTGCCGTATCGCTGTCGCGCGCGGTTCGGGTCACGAACCCCTCGTCCTCGAGAATGCCCGCAACGAGATCCCGAATATCGGCCTCATCATCGACAATCAGAATTTCACTTGCCATGGATCGCGCCTGTCTTGTCAGCTGCCTGTTGAGGCTTCGATTTGGTTGAATCATTGGTCTTTTCAGCCGGCTCTTTGGTTCCGGCGGCCGGCTCTTTTGTTTCCTGGTTCCTGACGGATTCCGTCACCGTTTGCTTGATGTCGGGCTCGGCTGTCTCGGACTTCGCAGGTTGCCCTGAGATGGCAAAGCGCATCCGCATCCAGGCGCCGCGCTGGCCTTCACGGAAGTCGGAGGCGTCCTTCAGCTCGATCCGCCCGCCATGGTCTTCCAGCACGCGACCGACGATGGCCAGGCCGAGCCCGGTGCCCTTGGCGCGTGTTGTCACGTAGGGTTCGAGGAGCCGCGAGCGCGCGACCTTGGGCAGGCCGATGCCGTTGTCGATGACGTCGATCAGCACGTCGTCGCCCTCGCGCGACACCACGACGTCGATACGGCCTTTGCCGAGCTCCTCGGGCGGGACCTGCTCGATCGCCTCGGCGGCGTTCTTGACGATGTTGGTGACCGCCTGGGAGATCAGCCGGCGGTCGAACTGGGCGCGCAGCGGATCCTGTTTGAACTCGGCCTCGATGTCGATCTCGGGATGGGCGACCTTCATCAGGAACACGGCCTGCCGCACCGTGTCGGCGACGTCCTCGCCTTCCATCACAGGCTTGGGCATCCGCGCAAAGCGCGAGAACTCGTCGACCATGCGCCTGATGTCATCGACCTGGCGCACAATGGTGTCGGTGCACTGGTCGAAGATCTGCTTGTCCTTGTCCTCGGTGATGGTCTTGCCGAACTTGCGGCGGATGCGCTCGGCCGAGAGCTGAATCGGCGTCAGCGGGTTCTTGATCTCGTGCGCGATGCGCCGCGCGACGTCGCCCCAGGCCGAGGTGCGCTGTGCCGAGACCAGCTCCGTGATGTCGTCGAGCGTGATGATGTAGCTGTCGTGCGGCTGGTTCTTCTCGGCACTGACGCGGACCGACAGGTTGCGCTCGGTGCCGTCGCGGGTGATCGTGATCTGGCCCTGCACCAGGCGCTGGGTGCCTTCCCGCGCCGCCTTCATCATCTCGTCGAGCTCGGGCAGCACGTCGGAGAGCGGATGGCCGAGCGTCTCCGCTTCGGAGTGCCCGATCAGCTTCTCGGCGGAGCGGTTGAGGATGCCGACGCTCCCGGACGCATCGACGCCGATGATGCCGGCGCTCGCCGAGGACAGCACGGCCTCGATGAAGCGGCGGCGGCTGTCGATGAGATCGCTGGCGTTGACGAGCTCGTCGCGTTGGCTGCGCAATTCCTGCGTCATCTTGTTGAAAGTCTCACCCAGCTGGGCGAGATCGCCTTCCGACTGATGCACGGGCACCTGGACATGGAGATCGCCGGTCGAGACCGTGTGCGCCGCGTTCATCAGCCGCCGGATCGGCGAGACCAGCGAATTGGCGAAGTTGAGGCCGATCAGCACCGAGGCCATCAAGATGGTCAGCGCGATCACCGCGAACATCAGCGCGAAGGCGACCTGGATGCCGAGCCGGCGTGACTCGATCTGGGCGTATTCGGCGACGCTGACTTCGGTCTGCTTGAGCTGATTGACGACGTTCGGGTCGAGCGGACGGGCGACATAGAGGAAAGTGTCGTTGAAGGCGCGCAGGCGGATCACCGCGGCGACGAAGCTCGCATCAGGCAGCACCGCGATCTCGGGCTCGTTCTCGTTGACGTTGCTGAGAAAGTCCGGCGCCGGCGGCGAATAAGCGAGCCGCATGCCGGTGTCGGCGGACTCCAGAATGTTGGTATTTTTGTCGATGATCATAGCACCCGGCAGGTTCCGGGAGGCGGCGCTCGCCGTCAGCATCTCGCGGAACGAGCGGCGGTCCTGGTCGTAGAGCGGCCGGGCATGGGCGATGTCGTTGGCCATGCCGATAATGTCGCCACGGATCAGCTGCGCATGGTCCTGCATATACGCGCGCGCGATCGTCAGCGAGTTCTGGATCACCTCCTTGGTCGGCCCGGAGAAGAGCCGGTCGAGACCGCGCTCGATCGTGACGTTGGCAACGACGGCGACCAGCACCGCCGGCAGCACCGCCACAATCGAGAACAGGCTAACGATCTGGACATGAAGGCGCGCCGCCGCCCTGCCCCGCCGCCGCGCCAGGATCAGCTGCCAGAGTTCGCGGACGATGATCCCGACCAGCAGCAGGATCGTGGCCGCATTGATCAGGTAGAACGAGCGGACAACCTCGGGCGTCGGCTCGATCTTGGTGAGACCGGTCAGGACCAGGAAGGTCAGGAAGGCCGACAGCAGCGCCAGCGCCACGGCAACGGGTGCCAGCCAGCGCCGCACCGACCAACGCCGGGGCTCTTCCGCTGGGGCCGTGTCAAAGTGTGCGGCCGAGGTGTCTGCGCTGGTCATTCCGGCAATGGTGGTGCTGAAAACGGGTCCGCGACGGGCGGATACTGATGTATTCGTACCACAATGTTGCCGAATTGCGACAATTCCGCGGCGCGCCGCCCGCGGCGGAGCGGCGCAATCCACAGGCACGAGCCGGTGAGACGGGAACGGATTCCGCCATCCCAGCTTGATCCAGCATGGATAGGATCTTTCTCGCGACGATGATTTCGGCGGTTCTTCTGCTGATCGTGGCCGCCGACCTCCTGGTCAACGGCGTCGCCCTTCAGCAGGCTCCGGTGAATCTCGCCAGCGTGATGCCGGCATCCGGCCGGCTGGTCAGATAGATGTGATGCCGCGCGTCGCGGTCGAACGACCAATTTGAATGTACGAGCGGAACATTTAGGTCCTATCAGGACTTCTGCTCACCGCGTCAGCCACAACGGCCAGCGCGATCCGGACAGGCTCAGCTCTGCCTTGGTAGGAGGAGCTGAGCCACCGTCCGCTTCGAGCAACTAGCCCCCGCTCCGATAGACTTGGATGTCGAGATCCCGGATCTTCTTCCGCAGCGTGTTGCGGTTGAGGCCGAGCAGGTCCGCGGCGCGGATCTGGTTGCCGCGGGTGGCGGCGAGCGCGGCCGTGAGCAGCGGCACCTCGATCTCCTTGAGGATGCGGTGGTAGAGGCCGGGCGGCGGCACACCGTTCGGAAAGCCCTGGAAGTGCGAGGACAGATACGCTTCCACGGCGCCGCCGAGATTGTCGACGCCCTGCTGGACCGCGGCGCCCGGACTGACCGAGGGGGGCGCGAGCTCGCCGTCGATGACGGAGGCCGTGATCACGTCCTGCGGATAAAGCGCGGCGAGGCGCCGGGCAAGATTTTCCAGCTCGCGCACGTTGCCGGGCCAGCGATGCTGTTTCAGCCGCTCCAGCGCCAGCGTATCCAGCTTCTTCGGCGGCAGGCCGTCCTTCTCGGCCAGCGTGAAGAAGTGACGCACGAGATCGGGCAGGTCCTCGATGCGCTCGCGCAAGGGCGGCAGCCGCAGCGGGACGACGTTGAGACGGAAGAACAGATCTTCGCGGAACAGGCCCTGCTGGATCAAGACGCGCAGGTCCTTGTTCGAGGCCGCGACGATGCGCACGTCGGTCTTGATCGGGGTGCGGCCGCCGACCGTGGTGTATTCGCCCTGCTGCAGGACGCGCAGCAGGCGGGTCTGCGCCTCCATCGGCATGTCGCCGATCTCATCCAGGAACAGCGTGCCGCCTTCGGCCTGCTCGAACCGGCCGGAGGCGCGGGTGTTGGCACCGGTGAAGGCACCGCGCTCGTGGCCGAACAGTTCGGACTCGATGAGATCGCGCGGGATCGCCGCCATGTTGACCGCGACGAACGGGCCGTTGCGGCGCTTGCCGTAATCGTGCAGCGCCCGCGCCACGAGTTCCTTGCCGGTGCCGGACTCGCCCGTGATCATCACGGTGAGGTCGGTCTGCATCAGCCGCGCCAGCACGCGGTAGATTTCCTGCATCGCCGGCGAACGGCCGACCAGCGGGATCGCCTCCATCTCGGCGTCCTCGTCCGGCGTCGAGGTCCGCTCCTTCGGCTCGGCGAGCGCGCGGCCGACGATGGCGATCAGCTCCTTGAGGTCGAAGGGTTTTGGCAGATATTCGTAAGCTCCGCGCTCGGAAGCTCGGATCGCCGTCATGAACGTGTTCTGCGCGCTCATGACGATGACGGGCAGATTCGGCCGCATCTTCTTGATCCGCGGCAACAGGTCGAAGGCGTTCTCGTCCGGCATCACCACGTCGGTGATGACGAGATCGCCCTCGCCCTGGCTGACCCAGCGCCACAGCGTTGCGGCATTGCCGGTCAGCCGCACTTCGTAACCGGCGCGGGACAGTGCCTGATTGAGAACGGTGCGGATGGCGGTATCGTCATCGGCTACGAGAATGCTACCTGCGGGCATCGTTGATCCTCATTTTGCCCCCTGTGATGCAGGCGACGACTTCCCGGCAGAGCCGTCGCGACTGCTTTGATCGGCATGTTTCACCGATGTGGAATACATCGGCATCAGCACGCGGAAGGTGGTCTTGCGTGGCTGAGATTCGCATTCGATGATGCCCCCGTGATCGCCGACGATCTTGGCGACCAGCGCCAGGCCCAGACCCGAGCCGGTCTGCTTGGTGGTCACGAAGGGGTCGAACAGGTTGGGCAGGAGATCGTCGGGCACGCCAGGTCCGTTGTCCCTCACGCAGAATTCGAGCGGCAGGGATACCCGGGATTTTTGACCGGGGACTGACAGGCGCACGCCAGGGCGGAAAGCAGTGGTGAGCTGGATCTCGGCGTCGGGCACGTCGATCAGGGCTTCTGCGGCATTCTTCACGAGGTTAAGGAACACCTGAATCAGCTGGTCCTGGTTCGCCAGCACCGGCGGCAGCGAGGGATCGTAATCCTCGATGAAGCGGATGTTGCGGGCAAAGCCCGACTGCGCCAGCCGCTTCACGTGGTCGAGCACGGAGTGGATGTTGACGGGGCCGCGCACCACGGGACGTTCGTCGCCGAACACCTCCATGCGGTCGACCAGCGTCACGATGCGATCGGCCTCGTCGCAGATCAGGCGCGTCAGCATGCGGTCCTCGGACGAGGCCTGCTGCTCCAAGAGCTGCGCCGCGCCGCGAATGCCCGAAAGCGGATTCTTGATTTCGTGCGCGAGCATTGCTGCTAGCGCTATCACCGAGCGCGCGGCGCTGCGATGGGTGAGCTGGCGGTCCATCTTGTCGGCGATGGTGCGCTCCTGCAGCATCACCACGATGTGACCGGGCCGCTCGGTGAGCGGCGCCACGTGCAGATCGACCTGGCGATCGCCGCCCATGCGCGGCGTGCCGAGATCGACCTTGTATTCGTTGACCGGCGAATTCGACGAGCGCACCTGGTCGATCAGCGCCAGCAAGGGGCTGCCAAACGGCACCAGCTCCTTCAACGACTGCCGCTTCAAGAATTGCGTCGAGATCTCGAAGAAGGCTTCTGTTGCGATGTTGGCCGCGACGATCTTGCCGTCCGGCCCGATCATGAGCACGGGATTGGGCAAGGCATCCAGAATTGCGTCGCTGTCGGACTGAAGCGGCCGACGATGTTCAGCGGCTGAGCTCATGCAGCAGCGCTCCATGCGAAGTCGTCGAAGGCATCTTGCAGTGAATTGTGAACCAGGCGCGGATCCTCCGAGACCAGGATCTTTTGGCGCCAGGATCTCAGCTTCTCGGCCGGCGCACGGCTCGCCTGCGCTGCGACATCAAGCGCCCAGCCCAGATGCTTGCGGGCATGCCTCAGTCCGACGCGCAGACCATAGAGTGCGCAAACGCCATCATAGAGCGTGCGGACATAATGCAGCTGGGTTTCGAGCGAGGGCACAGCTTCCTCAGCCCCGCCCTGCAGGCGGCGGCCGATCTGACCGGGCAGCCAGGGCTGGCCCTGCGCACCGCGGCCGATCATCACGCCGTCGGCGCCTGAGGCTTCCAATGCCGCGAGCGCCTTTTCGTAGGACGTGATGTCGCCGTTGACGACGAGCGGAATGGAGATGGCCTCGCGCACGGCGCGGATCGCATCCCAATCGGCCTCGCCCTTGTAGAACTGGCAGCGGGTGCGGCCGTGAACGGTGACGAGCTTGACCCCGGCGGCCTCCGCGCGCCGCGCCAGCTCCGGCGCGTTGCGGGTGCGGTCGTCCCAGCCGAGCCGCATCTTCAGCGTCACCGGCACCTTCACCGCCGCGATCGTCGCATCGATCAGGCTGACGGCGTGGTCGAGGTCGCGCATCAAGGCCGAGCCGGACTGGCCGCCGGTGACGTGGCGGGCCGGACAGCCCATGTTGATGTCGATGATGTCGGCGCCTTCGGCTTCGGCGATCCGGGCGCCTTCGGCCATCCAGTGCGTCTCGCAGCCGGCGAGCTGGACCACATGGGGGCCGACGCCGGTAGCTTCGCAGCGCAACCGGGACATCCGGTGCCCATTGGCGAGCTCATCGCTCGCGGTCATCTCGGACACGACGAGACCCGCCCCAAGCTCGGCGGCCAGCCGGCGGACGGGCGAGTCAGTCACACCCGACATCGGTGCCAGGAAGACCGGGGTGGCGACATCAATATCGCCAATTTTCAACGGCTTAGAGCCTGATACTGCCGAGCCGGTCACAGGGGTCTCGTTGACTGGGCAGGGCCTCATCGCGCCTGCCATGATCTATCTTGCGCACAATTCTTGTGCAGTCAAGCGTCATGCCTACAGTTTAGACAGTTCTGCAAATCTTTCAAGTGCAGTGCAGCAAAATGCTGTTTCCCACAATCCGGGGAAACCCCCTTTTTTTGCGGGCCTGCCGTGCTAGAGGCATGCCGGCAAATCACCCCCTGCTCTTTCATTAGCAACTGAGTATTTGAGTCCTATGGCGAAATCACAACGCACCGCTGTCGTCCTCGTGGCGGCCGGACGCGGCCTGCGCGCCGGCGCGGGCGGGCCGAAGCAATATCGCGAGATCGGCGGCGTGCCTGTGATCTACCGCGCCATGGAAGCCTTCAGCCGCCACGCTGATGTGTTCGCGGTGCAGCCGGTGGTGAACCCCGACGACAGCGCCGTGTTCACCGCAGCGATCGCAGGGCTCAAGCACGAGCCGCCGACCAGTGGCGGCGCGACCCGGCAGGCCTCGGTGCTCGCCGGCCTCGAAGCGCTGGCGAAGCACAAGCCGGACATCGTGCTGATCCACGACGCCGCGCGCCCCTTCGTCTCTGAAGGCGTGATCTCCCGCGCGATCGAGGCGGCGAGCCGCACTGGTGCTGCGATCCCCACCGTTCAAGTCACCGATACCATCAAGGTCACCGGCGAGAGCGGCAACGTCGAGGACACGCCGGACCGCGCGCGCCTGCGAATCGCACAGACGCCGCAATCGTTTCGTTTCGACGTCATCCTCGAGGCGCATCGTCGCGCGGCAAAGGACGGACGCTCGGATTTCACCGACGATGCCGCGATTGCCGAATGGGCGGGATTGACGGTTGCAACCTTTGAAGGCGATGTTGCCAATATGAAGCTCACCACTCCCGAGGATTTCGTGCGCGAGGAAGCGCGCCTGGCCGCCCAGCTCGGCGACATCAGGACCGGAACCGGCTACGACGTGCATGCCTTCGGCGAAGGCGACCATGTCATGATCTGCGGCGTGCGCGTGCCGCACAGCAAGGGTTTCCTGGCTCATTCCGACGGCGATGTCGGCCTGCATGCACTGGTCGACGCCATCCTCGGCGCGCTCGCCGACGGCGACATCGGCTCGCACTTCCCGCCGAGCGATGCCAAGTGGAAGGGTGCCTCGTCCGACCAGTTCCTGAAATATGCCATCGAGCGTGTGACGCAGCGCGGCGGCCGCGTCGCCAATCTCGAGGTGACGCTGATCTGCGAACGGCCGAAGATCGGCCCGTTGCGCGACACCATGCGCGCGCGCATCGCCGAGATATCCGGCGTCGACATCTCCCGCGTCGCGGTGAAGGCGACCACCAGCGAGCGGCTCGGCTTCACCGGCCGTGAGGAAGGCATCGCGGCCACCGCGAGCGCCACCGTCCGCCTGCCCTGGAGCATCTAGGCCATGGGCGGCAGCGACGCACGCGCCCTCTCCCGCTCGTTGCTGGATTTGTGCCGGATGCGCAAGCTGACGATCGCGACCGCTGAATCCTGCACCGGTGGCCTCGTCGCCGGCGCACTGACCGACATCCCCGGCTCCTCTGACGTCATCGATCGCGGCTTCGTCACCTATTCCAACGATGCCAAGCGCGCGATGCTTGGCGTCGAAGCGAGCACGCTGACGAATTTCGGCGCCGTCAGCAGGGAGACCGCAACCGCGATGGCGATCGGCGCGCTGGAGCGCGCGGATGTCGATCTCGCCGTCGCCATCACCGGCATCGCCGGCCCCGGCGGCGCCACGCCCGGCAAGCCGGTCGGTCTCGTGCACTTTGCCGCCGCGGCGCGCGACGGCCGCATCATCCATCGCGAGCACCGCTTCGGCGCAATCGGCCGCAGCGCAGTTCGCGCCCGCTCGGTGGTCGAGGCGCTGCGCATGCTGATGGATCTCGCCCGCGGTCCGCAAGTCGTGGCCAAGCCGCAACGTGCCGCCGCAAGTCGCCTGCGCCCGCGCGTGACCCGCTCGCCGCGCCGGCACGTGGTGAAGCGCCGGCCGCCACGTTCGCCGCGGGGATGAGTCCGGACATCCGCGACAAGGCGCGAACAGTGATCTTCGGCGAGCTGTCTCTGGCGGACAGTCCCGACGCGAAGCTGCTGCCGCAACAAGGCGTCAACGTTGCCGTGGTCTCGAACGCCGGACACGGAATCGCCGTCGACAATCCTGCAGGCCTCGATGCCGCAATCGGCCGAGCGCTGCCGCGAAGCTGAGATTCCGGCGCTTCAGGCCGCCAGCAACGCGCTCGCGTGATCCAGCACGCACTGCTTGACCGCATCGGCTTCGGACGGCTTTGCTTTCGCGCTGACCGTCAATTCCAGGATCGGCGCCGCGGGATTGGCGACATCGAGGACCTTGGTGACGGAGACGGCAGGTTGCGCCTGATCGTCGATGCGGGAGTCGTTGCGCAATTCCTTCAGGATCCGATCGGCCAGCGTATTGGCGGCGCCTGCCGGGACCGGAAACGCCACCTTGACCTCACCCGTGCCGGGATAGGCGCTGTGATTGACGATCGCGGCACCCCACACCTGTCCGTTCGGCAGCAGGATCTGCGTGTTGTCGGGCGCGACCAGCTCGGTCATGAACAGCGACAGCGACCTCACCTTGCCCGCCTTGCCGGCGACCTCCACGTCGTCGCCGATGTGAAACGGCCGGAACAGCAGCAGCATCACGCCGGCGGCGAGATTGGAGAGCGTGCCTTGGAGCGCGAGGCCGATCGCGAGTGATGTCGCGCCCAGCACGGCGACGAGGCTCGCGGTCTGGATGCCGAACAGCTGCAGCACAGCGATGCCGACCACAGCCAGGACGCCGTAGCGAGCGAGGCTGCTCACGAACAACGTCACCAGCGGATCGACGCGGTGCGTGACGGTAAAGACACGCGTGACGAAACGCTGCGTCGCGCCAGACAGATACCAGCCGGCCGCAAGCAGCAGGATTGCGTAAATCGCGTTCAGTCCGTACAGGACGAGCGATGCTATCAACGTGTCGAAATTGATGGTCATGGCGGCTCCGACCCGGACGACCGGTTAAGAACGCGCCCCGATGCGAAATGATCCCGGTAGATGTTTGATGGGGAACACGGTACGACGGCGGATTGAGAGGGCGCGCCGGCCTCTCCATCGTCATTGCGAACGCAGCGAAGCAAATCCAGACTCTTTCCGCAGAGGGATTCTGGATTGCTTCGTCGCAAGGGCTCCTCGCGATGACGGCGGAGAGAGCGTGCCCGGCCGCAACAGCTATGTCGGCGCCAGCTTCGGCCGCCCGTAGATCGCATCCGCCCGCTTCTCGAAAGCGGTGGAAAACCGCGCGAATGCAGCGTCGAACATCGAGCCCATCAGCATCGCCAGCATGCGGCTCTTGAATTCGTAGGCGAGGAAGAAGCCGACGTCGCAGACGTCTTTGCCGTCTTGCTGGCCCTTGGGCTCGAACGTCCAGCGGTTTTCCAGATTGCTGAAAGGGCCTTGCAGATATTCGACCAGGATTTTCAGATTGGCGCGGTCGAGCGTCACCCGGCTGGTGAAGGACTCCTTGACCAGCTTGAACGACACCGTCATGTCGGCGATCAGCACCTCAGTGCCGTCGGGCTTTGCCATGCGCTGACGCACCTTCAGCGCGCTGCACAGCGGTACGAATTCCGGGTAGCGCTCGACATCGGCGACCAGGTCGAACATCTCGGACGCGCTGTGGTTGACGCGGTGCTTGCTCGAAACTCGATGCATGATACGTCAGCGGGCGTGAGCTGCCCGCGCAGCCTTCAGTCTCGCGAAATCCTCGCCGGCATGATGCGACGAGCGGGTGAGCGGGCTCGCCGACACCATCAGGAATCCCTTGGTGTAGGCGATCTTTTCATAGGACGAGAACTCGTCGGGCGGCACGTAGCGCATCACCGCGTGATGCTTGCGGGTCGGCTGCAGATATTGGCCGATGGTCAGGAAGTCGACGTCGGCCGAGCGCAGATCGTCCATCACCTGCTGCACCTCGTGGCGCTCCTCGCCGAGCCCGACCATGATGCCGGACTTGGTGAAGATGGTGGGATCGAGCTCCTTGACCCGCTGCAACAGCCGGATCGAGTGGAAGTAGCGCGCGCCGGGCCGTACCGTGAGATAGCGCGACGGCACGGTCTCGAGATTGTGGTTGAATACGTCCGGCTTCGCCGCGACGACGACTTCAAGCGCGCCCTCCTTGCGCAGGAAGTCCGGCGTCAGGATCTCGATCGTGGTCGAAGGGCACGCGGCCCGGATCGCGCGGATCGTCTCTGCGAAATGCTCGGCACCTCCGTCAGTGAGGTCGTCGCGGTCGACGGAGGTGATGACGACGTGGGCAAGGCCCAGCTTGGCGGTCGCCTCGGCGACGTGCTGCGGCTCGCCCGCATCCAGCGCATTCGGCAGTCCGGTCTTGACGTTGCAGAAGGCGCAGGCCCGGGTGCAGGTGTCACCCATGATCATGAAGGTCGCGTGCTTCTTGTCCCAGCACTCGCCGATATTCGGGCAGCCCGCCTCCTCGCACACCGTGTGCAGACCGTTGGACCTTACGATGTTGCGGGTGTCGGCATAGCCGCGGGTATTCGGCGCGCGCACGCGGATCCAGTCCGGCTTCGGCGGCGAAGCGGAGTCAGGCCGGTTCACCTTTTCGGGGTGGCGCGGGCGCAGCGGATTCGAGATGGTATCGACAATAACGACCATGGGGTGTCCGGTCTGTTCAGGTCCTACCTAGTCGGTCTGGGCAAGCATCGCAACCCGGCTCGCACCGCTTCAGGGAACATGGCAGATATGGGCAATATCCTGCTCCGTTCTCAGGCGATTCTCTCCTCGAATGGCTCCAATCTCAAAGACCTCATCCCCACGGCTTGGCAAGCAGCTGAAGCGGACCTTTTTCGGACGCAGCGTCCACGAGGTCGCGCCCGACCTGATCGGCGCCACCATGCTCGTCGAGGGCGTCGGCGGGATCATCGTCGAGGTCGAGGCCTATCACCATACCGACCCGGCCGCACACTCCTATCGCGGGCCGACGCCGCGGAACCAGGTGATGTTCGGCCCGCCTGGCTTTGCTTATGTGTATCGCTCCTACGGCATCCACTGGTGCGTGAACTTCGTCTGCGAGGAGGAAGGCTCGGCCAGCGCCGTGCTGATCCGCGCGCTGGAGCCGACGCATGGCTTGGCTGCGATGCGCCGACGCCGGCATCTGCAGGACGTGCACACACTATGCTCGGGCCCGGGCAAGCTGACCGAGGCGCTTGGTATCACTATCGCGCACAACGCGCTGCCGCTGGACCGCCCGCCGATCGCGCTGCATGCGCGGACGGAGGATGTGGAGATCTCAGCCGGCATCCGCATCGGCATCACCAAGGCGGCCGAGCTGCCCTGGCGCTATGGCGTCAAGGGCTCGAAGTATTTGAGCAAGCCGTTTCCTCGCTAATGGTCATTCCGGGGCGGCTCGAAGAGCCGAACTACGGTGCGCAATTGCGCACCGGAGAATCTCGAGATTCCGGGTCGGGTCCTTCGGACCATCCCGGAATGACAACGAGATCACGACGCCTGCTTCAGCCGCTCGAGCGCCTCGAGCAGCTTGGCCTTGCGCGCCAGCGCGGCTTCGCGCTTTTCGCGCTCCTCCTCGACGACCTCCTCGGCCGCGTTGGCGACGAACTTCTCGTTCGCGAGCTTGGATTCGGCGCGCTTGATGTCGGCGTCGGCCTTGCCGATCTCCTTGTCGAGGCGCGTGCGCTCGGCGGCGACGTCGATCACACCCTTGAGCGGCAGCGCAGCCACCTCGCCGCGCACCAGCAGCTGAACCGCACCGTCAGGCGCGCGGTCGGCGAAGGAGATATCCGACAGCCGCGCCATGCGCTTGATGACATCGGTCCAGCGCGGCGCGCGCTCCCTGGTCTCGGCCGAGGCGCCCGCCAGCACCAGCGCCGTCAGCGTCGCCGGCGAGATGTTCATCTCGGCGCGCACCGAGCGGATCTGGGTGATGAGGTCGATCACCCAGCCGATCTCGGCTTCTGCCTTGGGATCAGTGAAATCGGCATGGTCGAAGATCGGCATGACCAGCGCCGGCGAGATCAGGGGATCAGCCGGCCCGGCGGCTGCGGCGAGCATCGCGAGTTGCTCCGGCGAAGGCTGAGTCGGCTTCAGCGGCCACGGCGCCAATGCGAGCAGGCCGTCGCGCTTGGCCGTCACTTCCCACAGCTCCTCGGTGATGAAGGGCATGAAGGGGTGCAGCAGCTTGAGGATCTCGTCGCGCGCCCAGGCCACCATGGCGCGGGTCTCGTCCTTGGCAGGGCTGTCTGGGCCGAGCAGCACCGGCTTTGCGAGCTCGACATACCAGTCGCAATAGACGTTCCAGACGAAGCGATAGATGCTGCCTGCAGCATCGTTGAAGCGATAGGCTTCGATTGCCTCGGTCACCTCACGCGTGGTGTGCGCGCTTTCATGCGCGATCCAGCGGTTCAGTGTCTCCTTCGCGTTCGCCGGCTCGAATCCTTCAGGCACGGCGCAATGGTTCATCTCGGCGAAGCGACACGCGTTCCAGAGCTTTGTCGCAAAGTTGCGATAGCCCTCGACGCGGCTGGTGGCGAGCTTGATGTCGCGGCCCTGCGCCGCCATCGCGGCCAGCGTGAAGCGCAGCGCGTCCGCCCCGTATTCGTCGATCAGATGCAAGGGATCAATGACGTTGCCCTTCGACTTCGACATCTTGGCGCCTTTCTCGTCGCGGACGAGGGCGTGGATGTAGACGGTCGAGAACGGCACCTCTTTCATGAAGTGCAGGCCCATCATCATCATGCGGGCGACCCAGAAGAAGATGATGTCGAAGCCGGTCACCAGCGCATTGGTCGGATAGTAGCGCTGCACCTCGGGCGTATCGTCGGGCCAGCCGAGCGTCGAGAACGGCCACAGCGCCGACGAGAACCAGGTATCGAGCACGTCCTCGTCGCGGGTGATGAAGCCTTCGCGCTTGTTGCGGTCGAGCGCCATCTCGCGGCCCTGCTCGACCGTGATGACCTCCTGCTCGACGTAATAGCCGAGCGCGTGGCTGACGGCCTCCTCCTCGGTCTCGGCGACGAATACCTTGCCGTCAGGACCGTACCAGGCCGGGATCTGATGACCCCACCAGAGCTGGCGCGAGATGCACCAGGGCTGGATGTTCTCCATCCAGTCGAAATAGGTCTTTTCCCAGTTCTTCGGCACGAATGTCGTTTCGCCCGAACGCACCGCCGCGATCGCTGGCTTAGCCAGCGTCTTGGCGTCGACATACCACTGGTCGGTCAGATACGGCTCGATCACCGTGCCGGAACGGTCACCATGCGGCACCGTGTGCGTGTGCGGCTCGATCCGCTCGACGAAGCCGAACGATTCCAATCGCTCGACGATGCGCTTGCGCGCCACGAAACGGTCGACCTTGTGGAACTCCTCGGCGAATTGCGCGGCGCCTTCGGGGAGGTCGCGCAGATAGTCCTCGTTGCCGAGGAGATCGAGACAACCCTCCCTATCGAGCACGCTGATCCGGCGCAGCCCGTGACGGTTGCCGACCTCGAAGTCGTTGAAGTCGTGCGCCGGCGTCACCTTCACCGCGCCCGAGCCCTTCTCCGGATCGGAATAGTCGTCGGCGACGATCTGGATCTTGCGGCCGACCAGCGGCAGGACGACGTTCTTGCCGATCAGCTTCTGATAGCGCTCATCCTCGGGATGCACGGCCACGCCGGTATCGCCGAGCATGGTTTCGGGGCGCGTGGTGGCGACGACGATGAAGCTCGAGGGATCCTCGGGGCTGAAGGTCTTGCCCTCGACCGGATAGCGCAGATACCAGAGGCTGCCCTTGACCTCGGTCTGCTGCACTTCGAGATCGGAGATCGCGGTCAGGAGCTTGGTGTCCCAATTCACCAGCCGCTTGTCCTTATAGATCAGGCCCTCGCGGTGCAGCTCGACGAACACCCTGACGACGGCCTTCGACAGGCCCTCGTCCATGGTAAAGCGCTCGCGCGACCAGTCGCAGGAGGCACCGAGGCGCTTGAGCTGGTTGATGATGGTGTCGCCGCTCTCGGCCTTCCACTGCCAGACCCGCTCGAGAAACTTCTCGCGGCCCATTTCGCGGCGACCTGGCTGCTGGCGCTCCATCAGCTGCCGCTCGACCACCATCTGAGTAGCGATGCCGGCATGGTCGGTGCCGGGCTGCCACAGCACGTCGCGGCCACGCATGCGCTCGAACCGGCAGAGAATGTCCTGCAGGGTATTGTTGAGGGCGTGACCCATGTGCAGCGAGCCCGTCACGTTCGGCGGCGGGATCACGATGGTGAACGGCACCGCGTCGCGACGGTCGGGACGGCCGGCCTTGAAGGCAAGGCTGTCCTCCCACACGACGGACATGCGGGTTTCGATATCGGCGGGCTGGTAATTTTTCTCGATCATGGGGGTGCTAGAAAGCCGCGCGCGCGGTCCAAGTCAACGGGAAGCTCAACGACAGGCACTCCGGCCTGGGTCGCAGGCCGAATACGACGCAGGAGCAGGGCTTTATCGGGGCCGTACGGCCCTTCTTAACGGCCGCCGCGCGAGACCCGCTCGATTTCGGCCTTCACGATGCGTTCAACGAGGCCCGGCAGGTTGTCGTCGAGCCAGGACTTCAGCATCGGCCGCAGCATCTCCTTGACCAGGTCCTCCAACGTCCGTGCATTGCTGCTGAGCACCGTATGGGCCAGGGAGTTGAAGGCGGATTCGACTGCGGAGACCGTCGATTGCGCGAGGATCGGCTGCTGCGGCGGCAACGGCGGGGCGTCAAAGTCTACCGGCGCGTAGGGGTGCGACGTAGGACGTGGTGGCGGCGATTCGGTGAATTCCAGATCGTCGCGCGGCTCGACCTTGCGGAAGCTCGGCGGCGGCGGAGGTGGTGTCGGATCCACCGCCATCTCGTCCGTCAGTTCGAGCACGTCGGGCTCTGGCTCTGGCTCGGGAGCGCGGGCCTCGGGCGAAGGCGTGGCCGCGTCTAACCCCGCCAGCAGCGCGTCGATATCGTCCTGGCTGTTGGACGCGTCCGCCGCAGGCGCGGGTGGCGGCGGTGCCGGAGCAGGAGCCGGCTTCGCAGCCGGAGGTGACGCGGGCTTCTCGGCGGCTGGTTTGGGCGGTGCGACCTTGGATGGCGGAATGTCGTTCATCGGCTTCGGCGACGCGGCGGGCGCCGCAGCCTTCTCGGGCTTGGCGGCCTCGGCCGGCGGCGGCTTTGCCTCATCGTCGGCAATGATGCGCCGGATCGAGGCCAGAATCTCCTCCATCGAGGGTTCTGTGACCTTTGCAGGCTGCGTCATCTCCGACTCCACATCATCAACGCCCTCGCATGCGTTGTTTTACACCAAGCACGACAGGATTGGCCGGTTCCGGACGGGAGGCCCGTGATTTTCGTCGCGGCAGCCCGACTTGTCCCCAGATCACGGCTCAACGTGCAACGGTGCGCCCCTGCCCCCGGCACTCAAGCGATACGCACACGACAACGCGGGGCGAATCGACCCGCATCATCTTGGCAAGGCTATGTCAGGGATTTTGATGATTGCAAGCAAAGCGCCGGTCGACCTCGGCTGTTCGCGAGGCCGACCGGATGAGAACGGGAATCAGCGCCCGTCGGGCGTGCGCACGCCGGCCCAGCTGTCGCGGACCTGATGGTAGTGAACGCTGGCGTCGTAGGTTGTGGTCGGCAAGCCAAGGACCTGCGGCGATAGACGGCCTACGGCACTCAGCACGGAATAGGATGCAACCACGCGATCATGTTGTGCGGTGACGAGTGCGACACGCGCGTTCACCAGCGCCTGCTGCGCGTTGAGCACGTCGAGCGTGGTGCGCTGGCCAGCCTTGGCCTCTTCACGGACGCCGTTCAGCGCGATCTCCGAGGCCGCGACCTGTGCCTGTGCGGACTGCACTTGCGCCTTGCTGGCCTGCAACTGGCCCCACGTCTGCACCACCGTGGCACGAGCCTGATCGCGGGTCGTCTCCAGATTGAGGCGCTGCTGCGCAAGGTTCTCCTTGGACTGACGAATCAGCGCGTATTCGGCACCACCCTGATAGATCGGAGCCGAGAGCTGCGCGACCGCAGAGGCGCCGAACGAGCGGTATTGGATCAGGGACTGCTCGAAGGCTTGGGTGACCGATGCTTGCAGGGTGACCGTCGGCAGCAGCGCGCCTTCGTTGATCTTCACCTGAAGATGATTGACGTCGATACCGTACATGCCCGCCGTGACGTTGGGGTTCTCGACGAGGGCAAGCTCGATTGCAGCTGCAAGCGTCGGAGGCAGGAACCGATCGACAGGCGAGCCCGGCGCGAGGTTCGTCGGCTCGTTACCGATGATGCGCCGGAAGTTCGCCCGCGTCGTGGTCAGATTTGCTTCGGCAGTGAGCGCCTGCGTCTTGCCGGCAGCCAGTTGCGCCTCCGATTGCGCGACGTCAGTGCGGGTCACTTCACCGACGTTGAAGCGGTCACGGGTCTGCTTCAGCGTCTGCTCGAGCACGCGTACGTTGCTACGCTGGACTTCCAGCGTGGCGGCGTCGCGCAGATAATCCATGTATGTCGTCGCGGCCTGGAGCAGCACGCTCTGATCAAGCACACGCAACCCCTCGCGGGCTCCGGAGACCTGGCTCTCGGCGGCGCGCGTCCGGTTGGCAGTCTGATTGCCATTGTACAATGTCTGGGAGGCGGTCAGTCCCACACTGCGGGGAATGCCCGTACCGTTGACGGGGTCGCTGGTGGTGCTGCTCTTGAAGTCCGAGTACTGGTAACCAGCGCTCGCGGTCAGCGAAACCCTCGGGCGATAGCCCGACAAGGCCTGAGGCACGTTTTCGTCAGTCGAGCGCACCTGGGCACGCTGCGCGTTAAGCTGCGGATTGTTCTGATAGGCGCGCACCAGCGCGGCTTCGATGGTATCCGCCAAGGCAGGCGTCGGCCCGGCCAGCGCCAGCAGCAGGACCGAAACCGCAGCTCCGGTGAAGAGCTTCACCCCATGCATCCCTGAAATTCCGTTCATTCTAACGCCCGGCTCGTGCCCGCGAGCTGGGTTACCGTCTACCGAGTGGAGTCGTTGCCCCGCCGCAACATAGGACGCGGATTGGCGCGACGGAACTACCTCAAGGTAGTTCTCAGTGGAAACTCTTCACGTGCAGCATCCCGGCCACACTTCTGATTCAGAACGGGATTTGGGCGGCTTTTAGGCCGTCAGAAGACGAAGGCAGCCGCCCGTTCCAGCCCGGGAAGGACCGGGGCTGCGGCATCGAACAGCGCCCGATGGCCGAATTCGCCGTGGGTACGGGTCACGATCGTGGCGCGCGGCGGCTTGGATTTGGCCAACACACCCACCAGACGCCCGCCCTCCTTCAGCTGCCCGAGCAGAGCTTCCGGCATCACCTCGGCCGCACCGTTGAGGACGATCACGTCATAGGGAGCGGCAGACGGTTCCCCGTCGGGGCAGGCCGCCGCCTTGCAGGTGACATTGGCAAGCCCCAGGGCGGCGAAGGCGTCCCTGGCCTTCGCGGCCAAAGCCGAATCGCATTCGGTCGCGGTGACCTGCCGCGCGAGCTTGGCGGTCAGCGCGGCGAGGTAGCCCGTGGCGCAGCCGACGATCAGCACGTTGTCGCCCTCGCGGATTTCGGCGGCCTGAAGCAGCTTGCCAGTCAGCTGCGGCTTGATCAGGAACCGCTTGGCGGCGCCTTCGCTCACGTCGAGGTCCAGGTCGAGGTAAGCCAATGCCTGCCGGCCGGCCGGCACGAAGGCCTCGCGCGGAACCGTGAGCATGGCGTCGAGAATACGGCGGTCGGTGACGTCATTGGTGCGCACCTGGCCATCGACCATTTTTTGGCGCGCGGTCGAAAAACCGGACATTTGCGGACCCTGCAATGCGGACGATGCCGCGGAGGAAATTCGCGGCATCTTTGAAGCATGCTCAGTCAAAACGCAACATGGCCGTCGGCCTCGAGCGACCACGGCTTCCGCAACTCCGCAATAGAGGGGCCCGATCAGCCTTATTCGATCGCCACCGCGAGGCGGCCGATCAGAGCGGCGACCTCGTCCAGCCGTGCCGAATCCGGCGTCTCGACCGCCCGCGCCAGACAGGCGAGGCATTCGTCATCGCTGAGCTCAGGAATGCCGGCCGGCAGAATCGAGGGGGCCACCCGAGAATGGTCGACCTGGATCTCTGGCATGGGAATCAGCTCCGTAAATGTCCGGCGCTACCATGCTCGGTTTGAATTGAGTCGATTTGGCGCCGCCCGCATGGCGCGACCGCGCCCGCCCACACATCTGTTTGAGATCGATTCCACGCTGGATCGTGGATGCAGGCTTCAAAGATCACGACAAGAAGATCGCACGTCGCACGAGGATGCGGGCGCAAATCCTTGAATTGTCGGCAAGATTTGGCTCCCCGGGCTGGATTCGAACCAGCGACCATCCGATTAACAGTCGGATGCTCTACCGCTGAGCTACCGAGGAAAAGGCGAACCGTTCGTTCGCGCGCGGCTGCGTATAACAAAGCCGCTTGCGCTTGCAAAGGACGAATTCGTCATCATCCGCAACGCGCCGCAAGGAAGGGCCTGGAATGGCCCCTCCTCCGGCCAGGTCAGCCAAACATCATTCTGCGAGAAACGAGGTGGTCTTGGTGCCGGAATCATAGCGCAGGCGGAGCGCGGTGAACTTGCAGAGGTTGACGTTTTTCCACAGCACCGCCTCGTCGTAGTTCTGCCAGTCGACGCGGATGTTCCAGACGCAGCCTTCGTCGTCATCATCGAACTCGACATAGGTGCTGGCCTGGTTCTGCAACACCTTGTCGAGCTCGTTCTCCCATTCGTCCAGACCATCATCCGGCGCGTTGAAGCCCAGGAATTTGATGGCATAGCCGGTCTCGTTGACGACAGTGACGTTGCGGGCATCAGCCGCGAACGACGGCGCGGCGGCGATCGAAACGCCGATGGCGATCAGTCCAGACAGAAAATGCTTCATTGAAAATCCTCCGATCGAAACAGGCTCCAGCGCCTGGCCTCGATCGGCGCAGGCGCCACGGCAACCAATGTTGTTGCCTCGAAAGCGTCGACCGGAGTGCAGTCGACGGGTTCACCATCGACCACCACTCCGGAACGTTGCGCGACGCGAGACGCGCAACGTTCCTGCTTTTATCGGTTCGAATTCTCCGCAGCAATGAACGGGCATTCATAGATCGGCGGCGTTTGTCTTCTCCGGCACTGGCGCCGGCACGGCCGCGCCGTTGCTCTTGCCCGTCACTGCGCCGACCAGCGCCTTGACGGGATCGTCGCCCGGCGCAAAGCCGCTCTGGCGCAGGATCTCGTCGATCATCGGACGCAGCGCATGCACCTTGAGGAGCTCGCCAGCGAGACCTTCGCCGAAGCCCACATTGCCTGCGCCGGCGCCGTTGCCGCCGAACGCGCCGCCGGTGTGTAGGATGCGGACATCCTTGAGGTTGGCGATCGGCTTCACCATCTCGGCCAGTGCCGAGGGCATGGTCTCGATCCGCTTCTTGGCGATCTCGAAATCGATCACGTTGCTGCCGAGCTTGTTCTGCGCCTCGTTCTTCATGGTGATGACGGCAGCTTCCGCCTCGCCGATGTTCCTGACGCCGACCGCCTTGATCTTGTTGGACTCCGCTTCCGCGGTGGCCAGCGTCTTGGTGGCCTCGGCGCGATCGAGCGCGGCCTTCTTTTCGGCTTCGGCCGCGACGATCACCTCGGTCGATTTGCGTTCGGCCTCTGTGCGTGCGGCCAGCACCTGGGTGAGACGGGCACGATCGGCGACCTCGACCGCGCGTGCAGTCACGACCTTTTCTTCGGCCGACACGGCGAGCGCTTCGGCGGCCTTGGCCTCGGCGACGGCTTCCGAGGTCTGTTTGCTCTTCGCCGCGATCTGGATCTCGTTTTCCTGGGTCGCGATTTGGATCTCGCGCTGGGCATCGGTCTTGCGTTTGTTGATGGCCAGATCCGACTCGATCACCGCGGTTTCCTTGACCTGCTTGGCGCCGGCCTCCTTCTCGGCAACCGCCCTGTCGGTGTCGATGCGGGCATTCTCCTCGGTCAGGCGCGCGGTTTGCGTCGCGGTTGCGACCTCGGCGCGGGTGCTCGCGGTCTTGTTGGCGATGTCGCGCTCCTGGGACAGCTCGGCCTCTTTCTTGGTGCGTTCGATGGTCAGGGTCTGCTGCCGCGCCTCGAGGTCCTTCTGCGCGATCGCGACCTCGTTGTCGCGCACGATGGCGTTGCGGTCGCGGCGGCGGGTCTCGGTGATGGTCTTTAGTTGGGTGAGACCTTCGGCGTCGAAGAAGTTTTCCGGGTTGAAGAACTTGACGTCGGTCTGGTCGAGCTTCGTCAGGGACACCGATTCCAGCTCGAGGCCGTTCGACTTGACGTCGGACTCGACCGTCGACTGCACGTGCTTGACGAAATCCGAGCGCTTCTCCTGGAGTTCCAGGATGGTCATGGTCGCAGCGACCGAGCGCAAGCCGTCGACGAATTTCGCCTCGACCTGGTTCCGCAGCGCCTCGGCATCGTTGGTCAGCGCGCCCAGCGTCTGGCTCGCGAGCGCGATGCTTTCCTCGTCGGGACGGACACGGACGTAGAACTCGGCAACGATGTCGACGCGCAGGCGGTCCTTGGTGATGAGGGATTCCCGCTCCTTGCGCTCGACGGTGAGCCGCAGCGTCTTCAGATTGACGCTGGCGTAGGAGTGGAAGATCGGCAGGATCATGGCGCCGCCGTCAAGCACGACCTTCTTGCCGCCAAGGCCGGTGCGCACAAAGGCCTCGTCGCGGGTGGCGCGCTTGTAGAGAATGGTGAAGACGATCCCCAGGACGACGATCAGCGCGACGCCGATCATGGCCGGGACTGCGATGTCGAACATGACTTTCTCCAATGAATGACTTGCTAACTGCTTAGAGGTGACCTGTTAGAGGTGGCTTGGACGGCTTGAGTTCATCGTCGGCCTTCACCGCGACGAAGCGCGTGCCATCGCGGTCGACCAGGAGCACCATGGTTCCCTGCGGCAAAGGTCCCGATGACGGCGCCGCGACCGCCGAGACGAAATGGCGGTTGCCATGGACATCGGCGACGCTGACGCGGCCGGGCGGGCCCTGGTCGAGCGGGCCGATCACGACCTCCCCGATGCGCCCGACGAGGTCCCCCAAGCCGACGACATAGCTTTCGTCCTTAGGAATGACCCGCGCGATGGCTCTGCTTGCGGCGCGGACCAGCGGAACCGAGACCATGACCGCCCCGGTCGAAGCGATCGTCGCCGGCAAGGGACCCGCAACCATTCGCGCGATGTCCTGGATCAGGAAGCCGGTGATGGAGAAGGCGCCGAGCAGCAGCAGCAGGAAGATCAAGAGCGGCACGCCGCCGACATTGATCCAGGAGATGGCGTTGATCACGCCATTGTCGCTGGGATGAGCGAAATCGATGTTGGTGCCAAGCATCTCGCTCAAGGAGGCCCCGACCAGCATCGAAATCACCTCGACCGAGCCGACGATGACGATCATGGCCGCCGCGATCGCGAACGGCCTGACCTCCGGCGCCATGACGTGTTCGAGCAGAGTGCTCATGACACGGCACTCAGGAGCGCGACTTCAACCGCGCGAGCCTCGCCGCAATTTCCTTGTCGCGATGGAGCGCGCTGAGCTCGTCGATGTCGCTCGAATAGGGGATGCCGGGGGGCACCCCGGTGGCGCGTGCCACTGCCCTGCCCGCCCGCAGCGCCTTCGCCGCCGCAGACGCGCCGCCCTGCTTCCGCGGTGACGTTGCGGCTTGATGGCTCGCAGCACTCTCGCTCTTTTCCAGATCGGCGCGGCGCTGCTCAGCATCCTGGAGTGCCGACAGCACCGCGCGCAGCGAGGTGACGCATTGCTCGATCTTCTCGTTGTTCTCGTCGATGGCGCGGGAGAGCACCTCGAACTGCGCCTCCAGATCCATTTGCCGCGCGATGCCCGCGCGCGCGAGATCGTCGCGGCTGTCAGCGATCGCACCCTCGATCTTGGGTGCTAGATCGGCCATCTCGCGTTCGATCTCGGTGCGGCGGGCGTTGAGGCGATATTCCTCGGCACGCGCAGCGGCGAGCGCGTCACGCGCCTCGCTCTCGGCACGCTCGATCTCACGGATGGCCTGACCGACCACCTTCAGCTTGTTCTTGCCTTCCGCCTGCTCGATCGCGTCATAGGCGATCCCGGCGATCAGGCGCCCGACCCGGGACAGGAAATTGTCGGGAGCGGCAGCAATGGTATCCATGGCGTTCTCCTCCTCTGGCAGGCTGTTCGGCGTGACGCCGTAGTGAACTTCAAGACCGTCGTCGGTGCGGATGAGGCGCGCGGGCACGCTCTGCCCCCAGCCTTCGGCATAGCCGGCGTAGTCGAACGGCACGCTGAACCGCCCTTGCACGGTCGCGATCGAAATGGTGGCGGGCCCCTTGATCTTGGCGAGCTTGTCGTCGAGCGGCAGGCGGCGCCCTTGCGCGGCGCGATACTCGGCGCGGTCGCGCAGGCCCAGCGTCACCAGCCGCGAGGGCAGCGCGGTCTCCTTCCGGATCGGATCATAGGCATGGGCATGGAGCAGGACGACGTTGGAACCCACATTGTGGGCCCGCGCCACCTCGTCGAGGATCTCCATCATGCGGTCATAAGCCCTAAACGTCGCCTCGATGGCGGCCTTGGCGGCCGGGTCAGGGGCAAGCCTGTAACGCAGCGCGAACGGAGCGTTTTTGGGCGACGGGGTCATGAAAAGCACTAAAGCACCATTTTGGTACTTTAGAAAGAGGAAGCTCGATCACGTTCCACTGATCCCTGTGCACTCTGTCGGTTAGTCGCTGCCGGCGTGCGGCCCGTTCAAGGCCTGCGATCACCCCTAACTCACGGCCGATCAAGACTTCTTGCACGCCCGAGTTGCAATTTGAGATGAAATGCGGGGAGTGTTTGGCAATCCGTGACCGGGCCCCGCCACTCTCATGTCCCGGACAAGCTGCAACGCCAAAGGCGTTGCGGCGCAGAGCCGGGACCAAGAAAGTCGCACAGAACGCTGTGGGATGGGCCCCGGCTCTGCAGCGCACCGCTCGCTGGACGATGCTTCGCATGGCCAGCGAAGCGCTGCGCTGCGTCCGGGGCACGAGACTGAGCTTGATACGCACCTCTCACTCCTCGTCATTGCGAGCGCAGCGAAGCAATCCAGAATCCCTCCACAGCAAGAGTCTGGATTGCTTCGCTGCGCTCGCAATGACGGAGCAAGTAGAAACGCTGTTCTCCGCTAACTCGCATCTCACTCGCAGACACGGCTCCGCATCCTCGCGGCTCATTTCGCCCGAGTTTTGATTCATCACCCCCAATGTCAGAGGGCGCAGGGAAGACCGCATAGGCGTTAAGGTAGCGCGAGCATCGATTGATACGGACGTTTTCGAGGAGGCTCGCGCAGGTGCCGCCCAAGCGCTCGCTTTCTGCGGCGGAAGCAACGGATGGTTGGTTGTGGAATGATCGCTTGTAGCAAGGATGCAACGAGTTGTTGCAAAACACGCCAAGCGCCAGGTGCCGTCAGGCGGCCTGCATCCAGCGGGGAGAGTCCTCGAAGTCGCGGGCAAGCGGCTCGAGCAGCAGGATGATCAAGAGGTGTGCCAGCAAG
>NZ_AXAZ01000145.1 GCF_000473065.1 Bradyrhizobium sp. WSM1743 | reverse complement strand
CTTCGGGCGCTCATCAAGACCTTGCCGCGATGTCCGTGCTGTGGCGCCCGCGAAGCATCAAATGGACGTCGACGCCCATGACGCAGTAAGACTAATTGACGCTGCACTTCCATCCTGATTGCCGCGCCGCAGGCATCGGCGGCAGATTGCCGACATAGCGGTTCACGACGCGGAACAATGCCAGGATCGCGGCTTGGTTGGTCGTGATCGAATACAGATTGCACATGGTGCTCGACTAGCCTGATTCTCGCTCAAACCTAACGCTCTTCAGTTGGGTGCACCCATTTGTAGGGTGTGATCTGCCTTGTCTCGGTCAGCTTGATCATGCGAGCAGGCGGCGCGTAGCGAGTGGTGCGGCACGAGCGGCACTTGAGCGAAGCTTCCAGCTTCCAGAGCGGCGTGTCCTTAGGCCGGCGGATGGCATCGAGCGGCAGGCTCGCGCGTGTTTTGCAGCGGACGCACCCGACCTCCAGCCAGGCAAACCCGCCGTTGAGGCATTGGCCGATGGTCGGAGAGGGCTGGGCAGGGCCGCCGTAGCCCTCCATGCGGATAGACCAGGCCTCGGCCTCCGCCCGGTCCGCCTCGCGAACGGCCTGCTCGGCGCGTTCGCGGGCTCCCTGAGCGTGGATCTTCGCGCCCATTATCCGGCCGCCCCAGATGACCTCTCGCGACTTGGTGCTCATGCGAGACAGATTCCGGCGAATGGAGCGGGAGGCAAGCCGCTAGCGCTAGAGCGGTCCCGCGACATCGGGCCAAAAGGTTGGTCAAGGGCTGAGAGTTTGCGCCGAAGGATATTTTTGAAATACCGAAGTTTCTGTTGCTCCGTCGGGCAAAACAGTGGTTCATAGGGCGCTGACTCAATAACGGAGATCAGCGCAAATGGCCGATGAAATGCAGGCATCTTCCGAGCTCGCAAAGATTGCAAAGCTCAATGGAGACTTCCGAAAAAACTATGGAATCTTCCTTGGAGCATTCCTGTATTTGCGCTCGATCAGTGCGGCGCGCGGTCGTTCATGGGTTTGGGGTGGTTTACCGGTGGCTGGAATCGCCGCGGGCGTGACCTGGCTGCAGAAACAGCTGCTGCTCTGGCTTTTCTCAACGTGAGGACTGAACCTCGCGGCTTTGCCGGAGCTTATCGTAAATGGCACGCAATACAGAACTGAGCCGATCGTGTCGGTAGTCAGCAAATTTGAGCTCTGACACTCGGAGCTTTCGGTCTTTCGTGAAAGGCAAATTCTTCGTGCCCAACATGAAGTAGTCCATGATGCTTGCGTTGGCTTCCTGCATTCGGATGATGAGAGCTTGATCCGCCCTAGGGAACTTAAGCTTGCGAACATGCCATCGTCGGTGATGGCGGCCGTCAAGCGTACCATCTGCTACCGACCATGCCGTCGCGATCACAACCGTCAGCGCTCCATCGATTGTAAGAAGATTGAGTTCCGGTAGAAATGTCGCCCTTTCACCCCAGCGCTGCAGTTCGCCGATAAGCTCGTTGGCAGTTGATTGTATGACCGCATTTGCCTTCTCTCCGGTACCATAGAAGTGAAAGCGAGGACCAGGATCGAAGCCGATGCGATCGTACGCATTCATTATTGAGCCGAAACGTCTAGCGTACGCGGTGCAACTGAACATCTTTTTGTCAGCCTGAATAATGTCCCGGGAAAGATGCCCTTTTCTCCGCCAAAGAGCTTTGAGTTGTGAAAGCAGCTCTTCGTCGGATCTTCTGCGTCCATATTTTACTTCGCTCAGGACCTTCTGAGCCTTGGCGAAGAGTTCTGGTGAAACAAGAGGCGTGAAGGCATTCTGGTGCCGTATCCACATTTCGTGTGGGTTATCTATCGGCGGCTTTTGAAGCTTGTAGGATCGACGGTTATAGACGATCTGGCCGAGATACTTCTCGTTCTTCAACAGGATGTTGACCGTCTGCATTTGCCAAGGTCTCCCTTGAGAATTGTAGATGCCCTCCTTGTTGAGGTCGTCGGCAATTTCCGTTCGAGTTTTCTTCCTGGTTGCGAACTCGGTAAAGATGCGTCGGACAACATCGAGTTCGGATTGCGGTCCGGGGACGAGAATGACGCGGTCCGTTTTGTAGTGCTTCTGCTCGCCCGGACCAAGGTCAACGCGCCGGTTGCCGTGCTCGTCAACGGTTGATCGTCGCAGTCCATATCCCGCCGAGGACCCTTGCCAGAATCCCAAGCTCACGCCGTAGCTTGCGGCGATGAACACCCTCTTAGATAGCCGGCGGCTGAAATCCGCCGCTTCAGCTCGGCTCAGGTTTTTCATGATTACCGAAGCCAAGCTGCCGTCATTTTTGAACTCTTCCTCGCAGTAATGGACAGATATTCCCGCGCGCTTGCATATGAACTCGTAGTACGCGCTTTCGTCCGTGTCTTGGAAGCGCCCCCAGCGGCTAACGTCGAAGACAAGAATGCAATCGAATGCCGCGTGGCCAAATTGCACTGGCGGGTCCATACCACTGACGTGTTGGACACGCTAGAGGCGGCAGTGGCCGCAGCGTTGGATCAACAAACTAATCTGCGCGGCTATTTGATCAGCGGCGACGAGAAATTCTTAGACCCGTACCGCAGAGGCAGCGGCAACTTCAGCGCGGCAATCCGAAAATTAAGAGAACAGACTTCGGATAACCCAGACCAGCAAAACCGCCTAGATGAATTGAACAAGCTAGCGATGACGTGGCGCGTCGAGACCGCCGAGCGGGAGATCGCGCTGATGGCGGATCCCACGACTCGGGAGCAGGCGCGCACGTTGGAGGGGGCGACCGGCAAAGCTGCCATGGACGCAATCCGCTCCAAGGCGAACGAAATCGAGAAGGTTGAGCGCGATCTGTTGGCAGGACGTGACGCCGTACAGAAGTTGGCATATGCCACTGCATACACTGCAACCGTAATGGGCGCCGCAGCCTCGCTCATGATCGCAGTGTTGATGGGCATACTACTCACACGCGCTATCGCGCGGCCGATCACACGCATGACCGAGGCCATGGCGGCGCTCGCCCAGGGCGACACTAGCATCGACGTGCCCGGGATTGATCGGCGTGACGAAATCGGCGCCATGGCCGGTGCGGTCGAAATTTTCAAGAAGGCTGTCATT
>NZ_AXAZ01000144.1 GCF_000473065.1 Bradyrhizobium sp. WSM1743 | reverse complement strand
GTAGGCGGTGAGCGTCACGCCAGGCTGCACGCCAGCAGTCGTCGCGTCCGGCATGCCAAAGAGGGCAGGATCAATGCTACTTCCCACCAGGGGGGGCGGGAACTCGCCGCCTTTGTTTTCGCGCTCGCGCCGCAGCTCGTCCCGCTTTGGCTCAATTCGCCCCTCGCGATTGAGCCTTAGCTCAAGTCGCTGCTCACGTTCGCGCCGCAGTTCTTCCCGCCGCTGGTCCAGCCGTTCACGAGTGGCATTGATGCGAGACTGCCATTCCTCCCGGGAAAGCTTGTTTGAACCACCTGTCGCGTGATCCTGCGCGAAGCACAGGCTTGAAAGACCCGCGGTCAGGCAAGCCATGGCCAGAAAAAACAAAATCCGATTCATACTTATACCGCCCGTTCATAGATTGGGAACCAGGTGGATTTTTGCTCGGGCGAGCCCGATTTAATTGAGCATCGCCACCTCTCTGCAAGATTATTTTATTTATTCTTGCAAATTTCCTCTAAAATGAGTAGTTGATCGCTCTCCATGACAGAGGGAAAATACTAACATAAGCGACGGCTAATCCCTAAATGCCTTTTTCCGGGCGACAAGGTAGGAACGAAATAGTAGATGGGCATTGATGGGGTCTACACCGGGTCAAGGCCCTACCGGAATCTCGAGGGAGCGATTCCCCGTGCTCCCCGGCGACACGCCATCGGTGCGGATCGGTCGGGCAAGAAGAAGTTGCCTTGGCCCGCTCGTCTTTTCTTAGCCTCCTTGGTCGTCCCTTGGGTTGTGACAGTCGGTCCGGTCTCGCTGTCCGTCTCCCGCGTGATCCTACTCCCGATGCTCCTTCCCTGCCTGGCCAAGTGGATCAGCGGCGCGTCAGGACGGATGCGGGTCTCCGACATAGCCCTGCTGCTGTTCTGCCTCTGGAGCGCACTGAGCCTGGTCGTGGTCCACGGCCCGGAATTCGCCGTGAAGCCGGCCGGCATCCTGCTTGTTGAAACGATGGGCGCCTATCTTGTGGCCAGATGCTACATCCGGGACGCCGACGACTTCTTCAACTTGGCACGCATGTTGTTCATGATCGTGGCGCTTCTCTTTCCGTTCGCGCTCTTGGAGGCGCTGACCGGACGCAATGTTCTCCTGGAACTCTTCGCCGCCATTCTTCCGTCCAATCCGGATGCCGGCAACGATATGCGTGGAGGTCTTCGGCGAGCCCAGGTTGTTTTCGAGCATCCGATCCTGTTCGGCGTCTGCGCCGGTAGCGCTCTCGCGCTGACCCATCTGGTCCTGGGCCACCGCATTCCGCAGTTGCAGCGTTGGCTGAAGACGGGGCTCGTTGGAGCAACGGCTTTGCTGTCATTGTCCTCGGCCCCAATCGCGGGCATGGTCGTGCAGGCGGCGTTAATAATGTGGAGCGCTCTCTTTAGGAAGAGCCCGTACTGCTGGAAATTTCTCTGGTGCCTGTTCCTGGCAGCTTATCTCGCCGTACTTTTCGGTTCCAATCAGACCCCGGTCCAGTTCTACATTTCACACTTTACCTTAGACCCGGGTACAGGCTGGTATCGCATACTGATTTGGGAATTCGGCTCTGCTTCAGTCCTGGATCATCCGCTTTTTGGCATCGGATATGGCGACTGGGCGCGAATGAGCTGGATGACGCCAAGTGTTGACATGTTTTGGCTCAACATTGCTATGAAGTTCGGCATTCCGGCTGGCCTTTTGCTGGCGTTGTCCTTCTTCGCGGTGTTTCTCGGCGTGAGCTTCAGAAAAGGGCTGGACGAGCGGCTGGTCGCCTATCGAACTGCTTATCTGATTATGATAACAGCATTCTTCTTAGCGGGCTGGACGGTCCACTACTGGGGAACGGCTTATACTTGGTTCATATTTCTTCTCGGCAGCGGGGTATGGCTGCTCGATGTGCGGATCGACGATGGTGTCCCATATGGTCTGGATCCTTCAGATGATCGACGTCTAACTTAGAGGGCGCGTTGCTCGGCGTGTCATCTTCGCCGGCTCCAGACGCGATGTGGCTCTAGCGAAACGTCGTCAGAGCTGAGGTCCGCTCCGAACTCGCCAGGATGCCCAGATCAGCTTTGCCCGGCTCAAACCATCCTTTCCGAGCAATCGCATGGCCAATGCTTTCGCTGCCTTTCTGCTAACCTCTCTGACGAAGCGTGCCGGTTGCGCCACCAGACGTTCGAGCATCCGCTCGTGCAAACTTGCGCTTCGTACATCGTTGATCAGGCCGGGGAACCGGTCAATATGAGACGAAGAGGATACCCGCTTACCGCGAATTCTGTTGCTGACGTTCCGCCCATGAATAACCTGCAGCCATGCCGGCTTCCCGCCAATCTCAATTACGGGCAAAGTTTTTCCGAGTAGATTGTGCCAATTGGACCAACAGGTGATCGGAGATTCCCAGGTTTCCCGCACCGAGCAAAAGGCGTTGCGAGGGTCCTTGAAAGTGTAGAGCCTGTCTTCACTCTTGATGAGGCCCTGCGCGATATAGAGCGCCGTTTTTTCCCCCTTTCGGCCCGCCATTTGAATTCGATCAATGAAATCTGTTGCCAGCCCATCATCATTATCGAGATTGGTGGTAATGAGCTCGGCGCGCGGAGAGCCAACAACGGTGCGGATGTCGGCGCAAAGTTCCTCGCGACTGACGGAGGATCGAAAGAACGGCTGGTAGACGCCGAGAACGCGGTGCTGTCGTATCCAGCGCATCAACCATTCAGGGCTGTCAGGATCATAATATATGATCCAGTGGAACTCTTTATTGGTTTGGGAACACACAGATGGTAGACAGTATCTCTCAAATAGTTCCACGCGCTGTTGCAACCAGCCATCCTTGGCCCGGATTAGGCTCTCGGCGCCTCCGGAAGGCAGATTAAATCGTGTCAGCAGAATGTGGTCGATGCTAGACGTGATAGGTGCAGGCAACGGAACTGCTCCTGTCTTTTTTTGCGCACGGCAGATTTTAATTTATTTAATTATACGATTTAAGTTAACTCAAAGAATAGAAATAAACAAATAAGAATGAAACTGGCGGACGATTTTTCGTCGGCAAGTGCCGTTATGATTGAGCATTAACCTAATCCCCTGGCCACAGCCTTGGCGATCGATCGCAGTTTCGCGGGTCTCGAGATCCCGCTACGTGCAGACACCCCGCCACGATCACCTCCGCGGAAACGTCC
>NZ_AXAZ01000143.1 GCF_000473065.1 Bradyrhizobium sp. WSM1743 | reverse complement strand
AAGAGGTCGATTCCACCGAATGAGAAGCGCGGCGGCCACGAAATGCGCCGGAGCGCCCCAAGTCGCCGGATTTTCACACGGCCTGGGCCCTTAGCGGTCCGCAGCCCTCGGCGCTGTGAAGTCTGCTTTCAGAGGTGAAACAGACTCGTGCTGGAATTATGAGTACGCGGCCTAGTCTAGTTTCGTCTCTGCTGCAGCGAATGTTCGAGAAAGAAACGCAGCATCTCCCTCGTCGCATCCGGTCCGTCCGGATCGGTGTAGGATCCTGCGGGACTGCCTCCCGACCATGCGTGTCCGGCTCCGTGGATTTCCCAGTGTTCGAGGATTCCGCGCCCGCCGGCGTCGGTGTGGACCGTGCGAGTGTAGGCATGCCCTCCAGGTACCCGCCCGCGATGCACCTTCGCCTTCGTGCGGGATCCGCCGAGCGACTGTCGGACGATCCGAGCGCCGTTTTTTGAATGCACCGTGGTGTCGCGATCGCCGTGGAAGACGATTGTCGGCACGGGCGGGGCGTCGCCCGGCATTGCCTCAGGTCCGCCGCCTTGCTTCATGGCCATGAGCGCGGAGGGTAGGTCGCTGGCTGCTCCGCAGGCCAGTCCGGAATGAATGCCGATCGCCGCGTACAGGTCGCCGTACGTCGATCCCATGACGGCCGCGGCCGCGGCCCCGGCGGACAGTCCAGCGATGTAGACGCATTCCGGATCGACCGAATAATCGCGCATGATCTGGCGGGTGATGCCGGCGATGAGCGAGGGCTCGCCTCCGTCGCGCTGCTGGTCGACTGGCCGAAACCAGTTCCAGCATTTCGACTGGTTCGCTTCCGCCCGCTGCGCAGGATAGGCCACGAAGCAGGTCTGTTCTTCGGCGATGAAGTTCATCCGCGTGCCGGCGGCGAAATCTTCCGGCGACTGCGTGCAGCCGTGGAGCATGATCACCAGCGGAATGGGCTGCCCATGATAGCCGCTCGGGATGAACAGCCGGTAGGCGCGGCTTCCCGCGGCATTTGCGTAGACGCCTTCGACGAACCTGGCGCCGTCCGGCACGGTATCCGCCATGGAGGGCGGGGCGCGCCCCAGCAATCCTCGGAGTCCGAGCCCGTGGATGCTGTTGGCAAGGTCCACTGGCGGCCGGGCCGCCCGACGCGGCCGCCTCGTCTCGGCGGCGTTCGCCTTAGCGTCGATGGTCGGCGGCTCTCTTCCTGCAGCAGGGGCGGGGTGGCCGGTCCTCGGTGCGGCAGCGTCCCGCTCTTTCTCGCCCCGAAGCATGCGCTGAAGCAACGCGGTGGCCTCGACGAGTTGGCCCGAGCGCGTGAGGCGTGTGGCTTCGCGAATGATGTCCTGGTTCAGCATGACCTTACCTCGTCCTGTCTGCGAGAGCGGACTTGACCGCCGGACTGGCATGCAGGGCCCCCAGCACAGAGACCGATGCAATCGTCGCGCGGGCAAGCTCGGGCGTGACGTCTTGGGCGATGGTGGCAAGGCCCAGAACATTGATGTGCAGCATCTCGCCCGCCCGCCGCGCTGCTTCGAGATCATCGCGGCTATAGTTTCGCAAGCCCAGGTCCAGGCTCTTTCTCGCCGTGGACTGCTTGACCACGTCGGCATGGCTTCGAGCTGGTTGCGGATGGCGGTCCGGATGAAATCCGTGCGGTTCGAGTAGAAGCCTTCCTGCACCATCAAATCGACCTGACCGAGATCGACAAAACCAAGATTGATCGTGATTTTTTCCGAGTCGGAGGGCTTTGGTCGGATTTCGTGCACGTTGCTGGCCATCGCTGCCACCATCCTTTCTCCATCTGATGAGATGGTATATGGATGGAATTCGTCAGCTCGCAAGACCCACCCGTTAGCGAAAGTGAGATCCGTCCGGGGCGGCCAGCGCTACCCGCGCAGCAGCCAGAGGCTGCGGCTGATCCCGAGCCTCGGGAGCAGCTCATCGACAGATTAGAGGAGCAGAGGCGTGACGCTCCAGAGGGTTAGGCCCGCGATCGCGGTCGTGGCGGTCCCCGGATTCATACGGTCGCATCGGTGCGTGATCGTTTACGATCCGCGATTATGTTTCGGCCCATGGACGTCGAGTACGACCCCGAGCAAGAGGCTTTTGCCGCGATGAAGCTCGCCGCCCAAGCCGATGGAGACGAACGGCAGAGATGGATCAACGCCGCACTGGCGTGGATCGAACTCACTCGGCTGCGGGTGCCGCTCGGCCGCCGGCCGAGAGAAGAGGCGGCCTAGTCGGCCTCGGAGGGGCACTCCGGACAGGAATCGCCGATCGAATCAGAACATCACGGACCTCGGCCACGGCCTCATCCGGAGAGAAGCCGCTCGGCGAATTCTGACGTGCGATGTCGAAGGCCCGCTCGCGAGCGTGCGGGTCGGCGCGGTCGCATCCACCCGTGCTCCTCGCACTGGCGGATGGCGCCGGCTTCCTGCAGCACGAAGATCGCCCAGCCACGCAGCGTCTGGATGATGCGGCGACGGAAGGATGCAACGCGGCGCAAGGGTTCTTGTTCAGCCGTCCGGTTCCTGCCACCGAACTCGCATCAACGTCTCAGTTTGAAAAACCGCCCGTCGCGTTTGTACTCTGGAAACGGCTCCGCAACATTGCTGCGTTGCATTCGCAAGTCCGCTCCGCGATCTGATCCCCGAGTGGGCCAGAAGCGCAGTTCGTCGCTGTCTAGTCGTGACGTTTCACCGCGCCCAGCGCACGCCATCTTGAGATAGACTGGAGCTCCTAGCGCTGAAGACGAGAGCCGGGAGGAGCCCATGGACATCGGGACCTGGCTGTGTGGTCTGGGGCTGGGACAGTACGAACAGGCATTCCGGGAGAACGACATCGATGCCGAGGTCCTAATGGACCTCACGGCCGAGGATCTGGTTGGGCTCGGGGTCGTCTCGATCGGCCATCGCCGCAAGCTGCTCGCCGCCATTGCCGCCCTGCGCGCCGGCTCAATGTCGGCGACCACCCCTGCTACGGCCGTACCCACGGTCGCCTCCGGGAAGGTCTCGCTTGCACCGGAGGCCGACCGCCGCCAGCTCACCGTGATGTTTGTCGACCTGGTCGACTCGACTGCGCTCGCGGCGCGACTCGATCCGGAGGAAATGGCCGACGTCCTGCGGACCTATCAGAGCGCAGTAGCAGGCGCGATCGCGCGGTTCGAAGGGCACGTGGCAAAGTACAT
>NZ_AXAZ01000142.1 GCF_000473065.1 Bradyrhizobium sp. WSM1743 | reverse complement strand
ACGGTTGCCCGCCCTGCAAAAACCTTTCGCGCCGGTGTGGCCACGTCCACCGCCACCCGACCCGCGTTCGTGACGATCGCGATACGCCCCTCTTCCTTGGGCCGGGTTGAGGCGACACATACGCCATTTCCGAATTTCGGTAAAGCGGAATATTTTTGGCCGAATGCATTGACCCACAAATTGGGTGTTTTGCCCGACGGACAACCAACGCCTTGTAGCCCGGATGGAGCGCAGCGTAATCCGGGATTCTCACCGCGTGGCACGAAGATCCCGGATTGCGCTACGCTCCATCCGGGCTACGGGACGCCGCTAGTCCTCGCTGGACGCCGCCGAGCGGTTGCGCAAATAGGCCTGGGACAACAGGAAGAACAACGCGCGCTCGCCTTGATATTTGGCGGACGGACGCGTGCGCTCGAAGCCGTCGGCAAATATCTTGCCGGACTGGTCGCACACCTGCCACCGCCAGCCAAACCGCTTGCGCCTGGTGAGGATCACTTCGAACATGCCGACGAGCCTGGTCCCCTGCTCCGTGCCGGTCTCGCAAGGCATGCGCCTGCTCCGGCCTCCCCCGTTAGACGGACGCTCGACATATAGCGCAGCAGAATGGAAAGAGAATAAGATTGATTGTCGGAAACACGTATCTTCCACCGGTCGTGGGCAGGCGCATCGCCCTCTGGAATAGGCCGATACCACCGGTGTTTCTTGGCCCCAAGCTGGTGGCGCTGCCGGTATTCAAGACAGAACACAGGAGCTGGCGGCGAAGAGCAGTTGCTTGGCAGCACCCAGCCGGACGCAGCGGTAATAGGAGATGCACACTCATGCGCGCGATGAGAATTATCGTGCTCGCGGCGGGCGGCACCGCCGCCCGGACCTTAGCGCGCGATGACCTCGACTTCGCCGTCGACGCCGTTGACGACGTTGAAGCCGCGCTCGTAGACCTTGCCCTCGTTCTTGGCGATGGCGCGATATTCGCCTTCGGACAGCACGACGCGCGGGAAGGCGCCGATCGATTCCTTGATGACGTCGCCGCCCGGGGTCAGTACCGACCAGGCGGTGTTGGCGAGCGCCTCGCCGCCCCTGTCGCTGACCAGCTTGAGCGTGATGACGGCGGCGCGGTGGGTGATGGTGACGTCGGTGAGCTTGCCAGCCTGGACGCGGATGTCGGAGCGCACCACCGAATTGGCATCGCCATAGTTGGAGACGATGTAGTAGGTGCCTTCCGGGATCAGCACGACGTCGCCGGCGGCGACGTTCGGCACCAGCGAGGCGCGCTCGCCGGACTCGAACTGGCTGCCCTTGTAGATCGCGAACGAGATCTGGTTCTGCGGAATGCGGCTGGTGCCGACCCGGCCCTCGATGCGCAGGCCGCCGGCCGGCAGCACGAAAGATTCGCGGTCGGTCTCAGCCTTGAGGCTGACGGTGCGCACCGCGCTGACCAGGCCGAAGGCGACGTGGACGACGTAGTTGCCGGGCGGCAGCACGATGTTCGGCGTGGCACTGCGGTCCTCGCGGATCAGCTTGAAGGTGCCGTTCTCGTCGGGACGGTCGGCGAACACGCGCCAGACCAAGCCGCTGGTAATGGGGGCCGAGTCCTTGCCGTATTTCGCCGTCAGCGACAGCACGCCCTGTCCGGGCACGGCCGCATTCAGAGGGGCGGCCGGCGGCACGGTCGTGACTGCGGGCGGCGGCATGCTGGGCGTAGCGGGCTGCATCAGGGTCGGCGGCAGGCTCGGGGGTCCCGCGCCCGGCCCGGAGGGCGGTGCCAGGCTGACGGCGCCGCCGGGGTCGGGCACCGATGCCGGTGGCACCGGCGGCGGGCGATCGGAGAAAAGCTGCGCCTGCGCGGCATTTTGGCCCGAGATCACAAGGCACGCGGCAAGGATCAGCGCCGGCAGCAGCCTGCCGCTGCGCCGCCATCCGATGATGCCGTCACCCCCGCGTGTCATGTTCTTGCTTTTCACCGAAAACGCGGCAAATTCAAGCCTCTGAAACCCTAAGAAATACGGCCTGATACGGCCCCCTCTTTCCCTGGAACCTACTTGACGCCTGTGTGATTATCCTTGGAGCAACCGTCCATCGCCATACTCCTGCCCTGTGCGCTTCCCAAAGCGGCATAGACCATGCTTCGCCCTGAATTGGCGGAGTTCAGGACGGTCCCTGGTCTGGTGGTTGGTTGGGGCTGGCCCGGCGTAGGAGACTTTCGGTGCTGGACATCTTGAAAGGTCGGAGCGCGAACGGCTCGAACGGCGAGAAGGTTGGTCTCGGCAGCATCCGCCGTCCGGTCATTGGCCTTGCGCTCGGCGGCGGCGCGGCGCGCGGCTTTGCCCATATCGGCATCCTGAAGACCTTGCTCAGCAACGGCATCGTGCCCGACGTCGTGGTCGGAACGTCAATTGGCGCCGTGGTCGGCGGGGCCTATGCGACCGGCCAGCTCGACACGTTCGAACAATGGGGCCGCAGCCTGCAAGGCATGCGCAACATCCTCGGCTATCTCGACATCCGCCTCAACGGCTCGGGCCTGATCGGCGGCGAGAAGCTGGCAACCCGGCTGGAAGAGGCGATCGGCCAGACCCTGATCGAAGACCTGCCAGTCAAGTTCGCGGCCGTCGCGACCGAAGTCCGCACCGGTCATGAGATCTGGCTGACCCGCGGCCGCGTGGTCGACGCGATGCGCGCCTCCTATGCCCTGCCCGGCATCTTCTCGCCCGTGCTGGTCGGCGACCGCTGGCTGGTCGACGGCGCGCTGGTCAATCCGGTGCCGGTCTCGGCCGCGCGCGCGCTCGGCGCCGAAATCGTCATCGCGGCAAACCTTTCCAGCGACATCTTCACCCATTCCACGACGATCTATTCGCACGGTGCGATGCCCACACCGGTCGCGCCGGTGGCCGAGGAAACGACCGCCAAGCGGCGCTTCCCGCGGCTCTTCTCGCCCGAGAAGACCATGAAACGCGAGTTCTTCGGCGGCGGCGGACGGCCCGGCATCTCCTCGGTGATGGTCGATGCGTTCAATATCATGCAGGACCGCATCACCCGCGCCCGCCTCGCCGGCGATCCGCCCGACATGCTGATCACGCCCCGAGTCGGCCAGTTCGGCTGGTTCGATTTCCACCGCACCGAGGATCTGATCGCGCACGGCGCACGCGCCGCAGAGCGTGCGCTGGACTCGATCCAGGAAGCGATCCACGTGCTGGCGCCTCCGCCCGAGGGCGCCGCGCCCAAGGCCGCTGAGTAACTCCGCCGAGTAACGCTGCTGAGTAAGGCGTCGTCCGTGAAGAGCGGCTAAGCGATTGAGCTGGGATCGCATTGTTCGTTGTGGCCTGTTTTGGGATTGCAGGGTTTTGATGCTTCGGGCATCG
>NZ_AXAZ01000141.1 GCF_000473065.1 Bradyrhizobium sp. WSM1743 | reverse complement strand
GATCACGACGACCGTATAATGCGATGGATCAAGGGCTCGCCCCGCGCCGATGAGACAATCCAGCCGATGATGCGTGCTGCCGATTGCACATAACCGTAACCGGTATGAGCTCCCACGTCTGCGGTGATCAGCGGGCGCGTGCGTAGCGGATCGGCATCCAGTATTGGCGCATGGCCTCGACGGCCACTGGAATATCGGCGTGGGCGTTACGCAGAAAGTCGGCGGTCTCGCGGCCGCTTCGCGGTGATCCGAGCATCGGATGACCCTGATCGTCGCGACAGTGCAGCAGGATGGGCAGCAGCAGGGCATGATTGACGTTGCTGATATCGAGCAACGGCGCCCACGCCGACAGCCTGAGCCGCATCGCGGCATAGAAACCTTGGCACCAGGGACGCGGATCGACGGCGCCATTAATTTTGCGGCGGTGCATCGGCTCGAACTGGCGAGGCGTGGTTGAAAGAATCTGGCTGATCTCGTTATGGCGCAGCGCGACGGCGGAAATCGCCGCGAATTCGGGGGTGCCGCCGTGGTTGAAAGCATCGGCATCGATGGCGAGCAGCGGGCAGATCCAGTCGAGCGGGCTCATCGACACCGGTCCGGCCACGATCGCGGCGACGTAGCCGTCCAGCATGGGGAGATTGGTGGCGGCAGGATGCTGATCGACGCGAACCTGGAGCCATCGCTCGAGCTCCTCAAGCGGCATCGCGGCGGCCGCCATCGACGACGATGCTTTATGGCGACGTGGGCTCATGCGGCGGCTTGTGCGATGCGCTCACGGGCCGCCTTCCAGTTCCAGGCGAGGAGCTCGTGCAGCTGATGGCTCTTGGTTCGCCCGGACACGATACGCTCCAGCACGTCGGCCAAGTAGGCCTGCGGATCTAGATCGTGGAGTTTTGCAGTGTTAACGATCGACGCCAGGATCGCCCAGCTCTCAGCACCGCCTTCGCTGCCGCTGAACAATGAGTTGCGTCTTCCCATGGCAATCGGGCGCATGGAACGCTCGACTGTGTTGGAGTCAACTTCGACGCGACCGTCGCGGAGGAACAGCGTCAGTCCATCCCAGTGATTGAGCGCATAGTTGATCGCCTCTGCCAGCTTCGACTGTGAGAAGAGCTGGCCGACCATCTCGGTCAGTCGCGTCTTGAGCGCCGCCATCAACGGTGCGCTCCTGGTGCGCCGGGCGGCCAGCCGCTGCTCGGCACTGCTGCCACGGATCACTGCCTCGATGGCATAGACCGCCTGCAGGCGTTCGATCACCTCGCGCGCGAACGGCGACTGGGTCGTTTTGTAGACCTCGACGAATTTGGGTCGGGCATGGGCGAGGCAAAAAGCGAGCTCGATCGCGCCACCATGGCCGCGGGCGAGCGCCTTGTAGGCGGCATAACCATCCACCTGCAGAATGCCGGAAAAACCCGTCAATTGTCCGGCGATCTCCTCGGTGCCGCGGCCGTCGGCGAACACGTAGGCGACCGCCGGCGGCGCAGGGCCACCCCATGGCCGGTCATCCATGGCATGCGCCCAGAATTGGCAGATGCGGGAGCGATGTCGTCCGGGATCGAGCACGGGCATCGGGGTCTCGTCGCAGAACACGCGCGGCGAGGCCCGGATTGTGCGCAGCTGGAGCTCATAAAGGCTCTTGAGCCACCAGGCCGCACGCTTCACCCAGCCGGCAAGCGTCGCCCGGTCGAGATGAACGCCCTGGCCGGCCAGAATCTGCACCTGCCGACACAGGGGCAAATACCAGGCGAACTTCGAGACCACCACGTGAGTCACGAGCGCGGTCGAGGCCATGCCGCTCTCGATCAGGCGCGGCAACGCCTTCACCTGGACCATGCCATCGGTGCAGCTGCGGCAGCCGTATTTGGGACGGATCGTGCGCAGCACCCGCAAGATCGCCGGGATGATGTCGAGCACCTCGCTGACGTCCTCGCCGATCTTGTGAAGCTGACCCTGGCAGCGCGGGCAGGCGGTCGTATCCGGCTCTAACACCTGCTCGCAGCGCGCCAGGTGCTTTGGGAGCGCGCCGATGTTGCGGCGCGCCTTCTTGCGCGCCTTGCCGGCCGGCTTCACCGCAGGCGCATCGTCGGCGGGCGCAGGCAGCGTGGCGTCGGCCTCAAGATCGCCCAACTCAAGCGCGAGCTGCTCGTCCACGAGGCCCGCAAGCCGTTCCGAGCGCTTCCCGAAGATCATCTCCTTGAGCGTCTGCATCGCCACACGCAGCTTCTCGTTCTCAGCATCAAGCGCGAGCACCATCTCGGTCAGAGCCACCGGATCGGTCGGGAGAGCGTCGGGGCGAATCGCCATGATCGAACGATACATGCGCGCGCTACACGCTCCAGCGAAATCCTCCTCTCTCAGCCGACAACGGCCGGCTGCTTCACAGGCTTGGGTGAGACACGCGTCCACTCAAGCCCGTCGAGCAGCATCGCGAGCTGCGTCGCACTTAGATGCACCACGCCGTCGCGGATCGGCGGCCAGGTGAAACGCCCTTGGTGCAGCCACTTCGTCACCAGCACCATGCCGCTGCCGTCCCACGCCAGAAGCTTCACTCTGTCCATGCGTTTGCTGCGGAACACGAAGACGTCGCCGCAGTACGGGTTCGCGCGCAGCGCTTCGCTCACTAGCGCCGACAGCGTGTGCACCGACTTGCGGAAATCGACCGGCTGTGCCGCCAGCACCACCTTGAGGTCAGACCGCAGCGCAATCAACGGATGCCCCGAAGCGCCGATAGCACCGTCGAAAGCGTCGCCAGCTCCACTCCTGGCTCGACCCGGATGCGCGCCCCGCCCACCTCGATCTCGATCACCCCGCAGGCCTTGGTCGGCGGCGCGGCGATCTCCAAGGGCCTCGCCTGTGCCGACGAAATACACCCGGCCTCGCCAGCCGCCCCGCCGCCACTCTCGGCACCAATTTGGATCGGCACGAAGCTCGGCGCCTTGCCGGCCACCGCCGTCGCAACCTGGCGTCGCCACACCGTGAGCAGCCCGCGGGAAACGCCATTGCGCCGCGCCACCTCGGAGATGTTCGCACCTTCCTCAAAGCTCTCCGCCGCGATCCGGGCCTTCTCCTCGCCCGTCCACCGCCTCCGTCGGCGCTCCCCAGTGATCACCTCGACGCGATGATAGAAGTCACCTTCCTGCCTGGCATCAAGCATGGCATTTGCCATCGCTTCACCTCCACCGATCAGCTCATGCCAGGCTGTATCGCAGGCGAACCTCGCAATGGCGAGGTGGGGGCCTCATGCCGATTGCACATAACCCGAAGACCACTGGCTTCGAGCGATCGTCGAGCGAGCCGTGAACGACATAGGAGATTTGCAGATCCTCGATGGCGTCCCCTGATTCGAGCGGCAAGCGCCCAAGCGATGCGAGTTGATGCGGCGCGTCGATCCAGCCGGGCGCGAGCGGTGGATGCGCCATTTCAGAACT
>NZ_AXAZ01000140.1 GCF_000473065.1 Bradyrhizobium sp. WSM1743 | reverse complement strand
ACGTCGGTCGGCAAAGGCGGCCTCAATCGCAGCGAGCCAACCGGGATCTTCCCGGCAATCGGCATCGATAAATGCGACAATGTCACCGCGCGTCTGGCGGATTCCGCGGTTGCGCACCGGCCCGGGTCGTGCAGATAGAGCCCGACCGTCGCGCGATCGAGGTGGGGACCGCTAATGCTATCCGACCCGAGCCGAAGTTCCCGCGCCGGATCGCGCAACGGGCTGCGAAACCATTCCGTCACTGGCATTCTGAAATCCTTTCGCCGGTAAAAACCGATTTCGACAGGCGCGAGCCCAAAGCCTCGCGTACAATCCGTTTAGCAACACCCCACTTGATGCGTTGGCTGTCCGGCAAAGTGCTGGCGAACTCGGCGAGCCGAACGTCCATGACCCGGGCGCGCGCTTGCTATTTAATACAGCCATTAAAATAATGGAAAATCGCATCTGCCACAGAGCCGCTCACCACTATCTGGTCAGATCTGTCGATTCAATGGATGAGAAATATTCCGCAAGCAATAAGTGTCTTAAGGTCCCTCGTGCCGGATCAAAGAGTGCCGCAAGCGTCGAGATAATCAGCTTTACTAGACTGCGAGAACCTCGATACCTCCAACGTCGCCGTCGCGAAGAGCCGTTTGTGACGATTGGCGCGCCACAATTCCCACAGACCCCGTAAGCGTAAATATCTCTGGGGGTTAGTCGTGCGGGCAACCGCCGATTTCAGGCGCCGCGAAGGCAGGCAGCATCGAAGAGAAATAAAAATGATCCCAGCTCGGCCCACTTAAGGTCCCAAAAAAGTCGTCCCCGCTCGACCATTACAAACCTAGACATAGTCATTCGCGGTTACGCGCCGTGAGTCAACAAAAGGAGAAATTCGCATGACTGGTACTATTGATCCTGCTCTCTTTGGCATGCCGGACGCGACGACTGCCGGCGTGCAGCCTGGCGTGACGCTCACCGCCTACAACGGCCCGATGACCATCACGACGCCGGGAGCGGTCATCGAGAACGTCATCATCAACGGAACGCTTACGGTTGCGGCAGACAACGTCACGATCAAGAACTGCATCGTTCAGAATTTCACCAACTGGGGCATCCTCGACTCGAACAATGCGATCAACACCCAGGTGCTGAACTGCACCATTGATGGCACTGGCTCAACCCAAACAACTGGTCTCGGTGTCGGGGGCGGCACCAACTCTGCGATAGTCGGCTGCGATATCAAGGGCATGGCGGTCGCCATCAATATGTTCGGGTCCGCCCTGGTCAAGGACAACTATATCCACGACCTGGCCGACACGTCGAGCAACCCGGATGCCCGTCACTTCGATGGCATACGGGCAATGACGAGCGGCGCGGATATCGAGCACAACACGATCATGATGCCCGACCAAAACGGCGGCACTGCTGCCGTCTTCATCAATACTGAGTACCCAGATGCGCCCGATCCCATCGATAATCTGAAGGTTATAGATAACCTGATGACCGGCGACGCTTCGTACACAGTCTATGTGACGCGCGGGGCGGGCGCCGTCACCAACGTCACGGTCGAAAACAACTACGTTGAGCGCGGGATGTACGGCTATTTCAATGTTGACGCTTCGCCGGGGCTCACGCCCCCGACCCCGACTATGTCGGGCAACATCGAATGGGACAATACGAAGGATCCGACTCCTTACCCGAGTTCGGTGCCGTCGTCACCTTCCTCACCCTCGTCGCCGACTGCTCCTTCCGCTCCAACGATTGCCTCCTTCTCTCCTGACAGCGGCGTCGCGGCCGACGGCATCACGAATGTCAATATTATCGATCTCAAGGGCACCGCGGCTGCCGGCAGCACCGTCAAGATCTACGACGGCACGACCCAAATCGGTTCGACGACCGCGACTTCGACCGGAAGCTGGGACTACATCACCAAAGTCTTGACCGATGCGAAGCATACGCTCACGGCGACCGCGACCAACGCCTCCGGCCAGACCAGCGTGGCGTCGGCTGCGGTGGCGGTCACCGTCGACGCCAAGGCGCCAGCGGCACCGACGATCGCGAGTGACACCGTGAACAGCGCCAATCAGGTCGTGGCGTCCGGGACCGCCGAGGCCAACAGCACGATCAAGGTGTACGACGGCACGAATCAGGTCGGTACCGCTACGACTAACGCTAGCGGGACGTGGACGGTGACCACTGCTGCCCTCGCGGTCGGCACACACGCCCTGACGGCCACGGCGACCGACGTTGCGGGCAACGCGAGCGCCGCGTCAGCGCCATTTGATCCTGTCATTGGATCGTCGGGCTCATTCGGATCCGGTACGTCCGGCACCGGGACGTCGGGCACGGGCACGTCTGGTTCAAGCACCTCCGGCTCGAGCACATCGGGTACGGGCACCACTGCGCCGGCCGCACCGAAGATCGCCTCCTTCTCGACGGACAGCGGTGTCGCCGGCGATCACATCACGAGCGACCAGACGTTGACCCTGACGGGAACGGCGGTTGCCAACAGCACGGTCAAAGTGTTCGACGGCACCACCCAGCTCGACTCGGTTACGGCGGATGCGAACGGAGCGTGGCACTACACGACTGCCGCCCTGTCCGACGGAAAGCACAGCTTCACCGCGACCGACCTGGTCTCCGGCGTCACCAGCAAGGCATCGACCGGGCTGGATGTCACGGTGGACACCGTTGCCCCCGATGCTCCGGTTCTGTTGAGTGATCCGACGACACATAATCGTGCAACGGTATCCGGTACGGCGGAAGCCGGCAGCTCGATCAAGCTTTATGAGGGCTCGACCTTGCTTGGCACCGCGACGGTTGCAAGTGACGGCGACTGGAGCGTGACGACCCCGAATCTCAAGCACGGGTCACACATCTTCACCGCGACGGCAACCGACGCAGCCGGCAACACCAGCGCCTTGTCGCAGCCCATCGATCCACCGATTGGCTCGCACAGCGCCGGCGGCACCAAGGACGCCTCGACCGTCGAGGTTACCAATGTACGTCAGCATTGGGATCACACCGGGACGATCAAGGGCATTGCCGACCCCAACAGCGAGATCAAGCTGTCGGACGGCACGACCTCGGTCGGTTCGGTGACCACGGGAGCTAACGGCAAGTGGAGCTTCCAGACGTCCGATTTGTCGGGCAAGAGCCACGCCTTTACCGCCGAGCAGGTCGACACCACAGGCCACGTGGTCGGCACCAGTTCGGGGGCGGCGATGATCGGCTCGGGTCGCAGCGATACGCTGACCGGTAGCACCGGCAACGACGTCATGGTGGGCAAGGCGGGAGCGGATACGTTCCAGTTTGCGTCGAACTTCGGCCAGGACGTCATCAAGGACTTCGCTGCCCGTGGACGTGTTCACGACACGATCGAGTTCAGCAAGAGCGTGTTCGACAGCTTTGCGAGCGTTCTCTCCCACGCGGCCCAGTCAGGCCACGACGTCGTGATCGCGACGGGAAGCGACACCCTCACGCTGAAGAACACGCAGCTCGACAAGCTGAACAGCCATGACTTCCATTTCGCGTAGTCGCGAGTTCAGTGACAGCGAGTAGCCACCAATCTGCGGTAAAGATCATGGAAGGCGGGGGCTGGTCCCCCGCCTTCTTTTGTGTGTGCCGAGTATGAACGACAGCTTGGAGGTGGAAGTCCTCTATCCAGCCTGATGACGGCGAAGGATTAGCGAAGCGCAAGGGCGTCAT
>NZ_AXAZ01000139.1 GCF_000473065.1 Bradyrhizobium sp. WSM1743 | reverse complement strand
GCACTCCGCTCCAAGCAGAGGCCGGATACATTGATGCAAGACCGTATCTACCGCATCGTCGAAATCTTCTTGCACCGCACGGCCGGACCATACATAGGGTCAAAAGCGGCAGTTGAGGCAAGCGGCGCCCGGCGTCTGATCTCCCTCCAACAGGCGAAGTGACAACGGCGGCTTCTGCCCCCCGTATTTTTCCCAAGTGTTCGTCGGCCCGGCTTGGGGTATGCGCTTAGTCGCCATGAACCGAGCCGACAGCAACGTCCTGCCACCTCCCGCCTGCGAGAATTGCACCCGCGAAATGGTGCCGGTCGGAGCTTTGCGCGCAATCGGGCATCGGCAGGCTCTACGGGTTTACAAGTGCCTTCCATGTCAGCGGATCGTCTCGGCGCCTCTGCGGGATTAAGGACACACTCGAAATCCACGGCACGCGCATCCGCCTTTGGGGCATCGACGCGCCAGAGAGCAGCCAGCTTTGCCGGGGTCATGATTTGCCGCATGCAAGCGCCGTGCCCGTGCGCCGACCTACCAAACCCCGAGAGCCATCAAAAAGACAATGGTGAGTGACGAGCCGCAAGCGACCATAACAGTCTAACATTCGGGCGTGTGCATTGTTGCCTCCCGAGCCATCGCCGCTTGATAGTTATTGCGTCATCGAGGAGAGCCCATCGGGCTTCAATTCGGCGCGACGTAACTGATTTCGTGCTGCGTGTCTGTCCTGCCAAGACTGCCCTGATCGGCACGATCATAATCGGCTTCTAGGCTTTCAGGATTTTGTCCCGCAATCAGAAGCTGTTTCCGCATTTCAGCGAGGCGGGCGCGGCAGTATTCGCGATAGAGCAGGTCGAATATGGCGGGCATGGAGGCCCCCATCGTTTGAGTATCGCCAGGAGATACTCCACCACGGATTTTCGGATAATCTAAGCCCCAGCGATGGCTGTCCGATGTGAGCTCATCCACAGGCTGCGCCAATCTCAAAGAATGATCGGCTGACTTGCTTGTCGGTGCAAACCGGAACAGGGCTAGTTACCTAAGATCGAGTATAGCAGCCTTCTGTTTCAGCAAAACTTCGTCAAACAACTCAAGATCGCTGCTGCGCGAATAAAAATCCAACTACAGCGCGAAATGATTTACCACTGGATGAAAGCACCGTTGGCTGCAACGCCGCCTGTTAGCCACCGTACCGAAGCAAGAATGGATCGACCGAGGCAGCTAGTCGGTCTGCCACTTGCATGTTCGGCGTGGATTGCAGTTCGGTAGGCAGCGAGCCGAGAGAATTGACGGCCAGCCCGGTCCCAGCGGCAAGAACAGCTATCACAATCGCGGAGAGATATTCGATCCTCATGGCGATGATCCTCCATCGCTGATAACAAGATAATTGTGTTCGCTGAAAATTAGTTCCGTCGCAGGCAGGTTCATGGTTGCGGGGAACGGCGAAAACCCTGGAATTGAGGCGTTCTCCCGGCGGACCGCCATGACGCGGTCCTCAGAACATTCCGATCGAGACGAAGAGCGCAAACTCGATCAGGACGGTGAGGCCGATGATCGCGGCAGTGAGAATTGCTTCGCTGGCGTAAAGGGGTCATAGCGTGCCTTGCATATTGCGAAGCCCCGAAGCCCTCCAAAACCTATCGAAGGGAATGTTTCAGTTCCAATAGCGTTGGGCATGCTAACGCATTTTGAGTTCCTTCATCACCAAACCCGCAATTTGCCGCTTGCGGGATCTTGATGATCTTGCTTGCGACCATATCCGGGGCGATCGTCGCGATCCTTGACGCAAAGGGTATGGAGCGCCTGCTCGTAGCTGCCGTGATGCGGCTAACCATTTCAGACCTTAGATCAGCGGTTTGTACTCGCAGGTAGCTAGACATTTCTTGCCTACCAAGCCCACGCGGGAGAGCATGATAGCATGGGAACTCAGTTCGCGTCCTCGAAATGCGACTGCGCTTGGCTGGACCGCCGGGCGGACCATGAACAAAAAGAACAGCCTCGCCGGAGCAACGAACTGCCTTACGCGTTTAACGCCGCAGGGAAGCTGTGTACATCCAGAACGGTCGCCGCTATGACGGACAGCCTTCCAACTCGGTACCCCTGGTTCATCTCCGGATCTCGAGTCGGAGCATTGCCGGGCAATCTGCGACGAGATCGGTCAGCAGCTTCGCGGGATCCTTGCCGACGATCTCACGCCACTACCATCGCGTCTGGAAGGCATGGTGGACCGGCTGACCAAATTGGACGGCGATGTAACGTTGATCGCGCCGGGTCGCCAGGACGATACGTCACCCCGACCGCACTGGAATTTTGTGTCTGCGCTTTGGCAGGTCTTACGACACGGCCTCTAGGCGCGACCGCCCTCCTTGAGGATACTTCACCCGCACGTTTTCCGACTTTGCTCGCGCCCAAGTTTGAGCGAGGCCAATCGCACGTACGCATGGGCGCCTATCTAATGCCAGTGCATTGGTAGCGCGCGCGATATCTGGGTTTCCCTTGGAAGCGGACGTTTGTGCTGCCCTCCAGGATGTCTCATTCGGGCCAACTGCGGATGCTGTCGCGCCAGGTTGGCACGGTTGCCCGCGAGGGGTATCTTTGGCTCTGACGAACGGGGAAAGTCCGGATCAGGTGTCTTATGGCCACACCGGCAACTCATTACGTCAAGAGCGATGACGTTCACATCGCCTGTCAGGTCCTTGGAAATAGACCGTTGGATTTGGTTCGTCCTGGGTTTCGTCTCTCACGTTGAGGCGAGCTGGCACGTAGCGGAACGCAGCGCGTTTTTCCGTCGCCTGGCATCATTCTTCCGCCTTATCATTTTCGACACGCGGGGCACCGGAATGTCAGACCAAGGATCGCAGATCTTCACCCTTGAGCAACGCATGCACGACGTGCAGACGATATTGAGAAAGTCGGTTCAGAGCGCGCGGTTCTGTTTGGCGCATCCGAGGGCGGCCCGTGTCTGCAATCCGCGCTCCGACCCTCATCTTACATCGTATTGGAGACCGCTGGCTCGAGATCGAGCACGCGCGCTCCTTGCTTTGGCAACAACTACGTTGCCTTACAGGAGGTGTATCATGAAGACCGCACTTCTTATCGCAGCTATATTAGCTGTTGGTGTCGTATCAGCTGATGCTCGTCATAATCAGCGTCATGGTTCATCATTCCATAAAATGCACCGTGTAGGATCAAGCATGGCGGCTGTTGGTGTTCCAGCACGCGGTAGACTTGGCGAACAGCCTGCTTCGGCCCTTTATAGGCGGAATCTGCGCGACTCAGGCTACGATGCTAAGAAGAACTTTGATAAAGCTGGTCATATGTGCGTGTCCTGTGATTTTTACGGCAATTGACCAAGCTGGGCTGTGGCGACTGAGAACGGGATAACAACAGGAGCAGCCGGCCAAGACGAATCGGGCCGGCTGTGCAAATAGAACCCTCGCATTTTTTGAATACGAGCTTCGCCAAAAAATAGCCCCCAAGAATTCCCACGATGGGTTCCTGTCGGGGGCTTTTTGTTTGCCCGCCCCACAGCTCAGCCGTGCGTTCTTATTCGCGCCTAATTGGAGTTGATGCGGATGTAACCATCCGGTGCAGCTTGCGTCACTGATGTAGTAGACGCAGCATTGGTCATCTGCATTAGCAGGCATTTGGGTCTCGTTTCTTTGATTGCGTGTGCGACGTCATTGTCGTCTGCCCATAAGCCGCCCGCCCGCGTCAATGACGCTCGTGGTGTTGGCACTATCCCTACATCGACGCTGTCCGGCTCGTGCGGCGACGGCTTGAGCCAGACGAGCCGATAACAGCGTGCTCTGCCCCCGATCCACCCCTTCAACAAAGCGCTTCATCAGATGCCCCGCAAAATCGCAGGAAATCTTATCGCCCGAATCACAGCA
>NZ_AXAZ01000138.1 GCF_000473065.1 Bradyrhizobium sp. WSM1743 | reverse complement strand
CGGCTCAAGCGCCCAATCCCTGCAATCTCAAATGCCTCCGCATCCGAAAAACAGACTCTCGCTCAATCGCTTAGAGACTTGTTCACGGACGACGATCTACCCCGCCGGTAGGCTGCCTGCCTCGAGTGCGATCGCCATCGATTGAATGATCGCTGCAAAGCGGACAGCGGTCTGGATTGTCGATTCCGTTACGCCCCCCTGCAGCACCTTCTCATGCGCCGCGATGCAGGCCCCGCAGCCATTGATCGCCGAAACCGCGAGTGACCATAGCTCGAAATCGGTCTTGTCGACTCCCGGATTGCCGACAATGTTCATGCGGAGCCGCGCCGGCATGGTTTCGTACGCCCTGTTCGAGGCAACGTGGACGAAGCGATAATAGATGTTGTTCATGGCCATCACGGCCGCTGCCGCCTAAGCGGCAGCGAGCGCCGCAGGCGTGAGCGTCTGGGCCGCGAGCGCTTCGAATGCCGATATCACATGCGGATTGCGCGTAGCCACCGCGCAGGCAAGAAACAGACCGTAGCGAGTCTGCTTGTCGAGGGATTCATCGGACACCAAGGACGAGAGGTTGAGCCTCACGTCCCTGGCAAAACCGGGAATCTGGCTTTTCAGCTCGTCGATCGACATATTCGTCAGGCAACTTTCAGCGTCTCGCCGCCGACCTCGCGGTTGCACGGGCAGAGCTCGTCCGTCTGCAGCGCGTCGAGCACGCGCAGCGTATCCTTCGGCGCGCGGCCGACATTGAGGTTGGTCGCGTAGACGTGCTGGATCGTGTTATTGGGATCGATGATATAGGTGTAGCGATAGGCGACGCCGTCGGGCGACCGCACGCCGAGGCCGTCGACGAGCGAGCCCTTAGTGTCTGCGAACTGCCAGATCGGCAGCTTTTGCAAATCCTTGTGGTCGCGCCGCCAAGCGAGCTTGCAGAATTCGTTGTCAGTCGATCCGCCAAGCACGACGGCATCGCGGTCCTCGAAGTCCTTCGATAGGCGCGCGAATTCGGCGATCTCCGTCGGGCACACGAAGGTGAAATCCTTGGGATAGAAGAAGATGATCTTCCATTTGCCCGGAAAGCTCTTCTCCGTCAGCGTTTCGAACGCGCTTTGTCCCTTCTCTTCCTGAACCTGAAATCCGGGCTTCACGCCGACGACTTCGAACGATCGCAGCTTACTTCCAATTCCGAGCATAGCTTTCGCACCTTTTTTGAACGGCTGTGGCCGCAATTGCCTTGGAAATTTCGCGCTGCCGCGCAAAAGGCCAGTGAATGGCCAGGACACCATACGGCAATAACACTATCGCGATGCCGGAATGAGTGACGCCCAACTTTATCAGTAATGCGCGGAATAACCGCATACATGTGCGTCTTTTGGCAGTTTTGCTGCAGCGGCATCAAATTGCGCTTACGAGGCCAGGATGCCTGCGCATAGTGCGTGTGACGCGGGGCTGCGGCTGTCCTGCGTCAACCAAAGCGTGGTGAGTCAGAAGTTTTTGAAATCCGCCCTTGTAGAGAGCGAAGCCCTGGCGAACTCCTCTCACTCCCTTCAATCGGAGTGAGCGTGAAGCTGGAAGCTATATCTCCGCACGATGCAGCGAGCGCTACCTCAAAGTTGCCCGGCTTGCGCAGACGGAGCGATGGATAGTAACGAGGCGATCGAGCTGCTCATCATGGAATGCGTTCCATTCTTCGCACGTTGTAAGCTTTGCCCCTACTTCATACATAAGTCGGTTCAGTTTTGACGCTACTTCTCGCCTGCGCGTCTCGATCGTTCCGAGCTCATTGAGGCCAGAGTCGGGCGACCAATGCTTGGGTGTCTAGCTTGTTTGTCACACTTGCGACGGCAAGCGCGGCAATGATCGGGTGGAGGATTCTGAGCGTCCGCCGCGAAGTGCGAAATGCCGACTGTCTGAATGAGATGTCAATCGCGGGCGCCTGTTAACTCGCCTCTCTCAAGCGAAAGAGGATGGCAGGTCGAAGTCAGCGTGGGATGCTCCGAAAGTGTGCAGCAGCATGCGGAATTGGTCGCCAGGTGACTCATCAAGGCCTCGCTTTTCCTGAGAATAGTGCGGAATTTATGCTTTGTGGCATCAAAAGTTGGAGGATTTCGCCCGCGCTTTCCGGTTACGATCGTCCGCGAGGTTACGCCGTTTCATAAGAAGCTGTGCAAGGAAGGCAAATGAAATCTCAATCAGAAGGGGAGGGAGTCCGCTTAGCGGCTCCGGTCGTTGAGCGTCAGGGTATGACCGAGGCCGAGTGGTGCATTCGTTGCGATCTCGCTGCGCTTTATCGCGTCTGTGACCTATATGGCTGGACCGACACGATCAGCACCCATCTATCGGTGCGCATTCCGGACGAGCCCAGGTGCTTCTTGATCAATAACTTCGGCGATCTATTTGGCGAGGTCGTTGCATCAAGTCTGGTAAAGCTAGACCTCGAGGGGGACAATCGTTCTGGCGGAGGGAAATTCAACCCTGCAGGGTTCACGATCCATGCTGGTATCTATAGGGCGAGGCCTGACGTCAATTGCATTATGCACACTCATACGCGTCCCGGCACCGGAATCTCGGTGCTCAAAGAAGGGCTGAGACCCATCAGTCAGGACGCGCTGGATGTCTATGATGAGCTCGCCTATCACGAATACGGCAAGCCGGTAACTGGGGAGGAGCGTGATTCTCTCGGCGAGAGTTGTCGGCATGGCGATGCTCTCATCTTGCGCAATCACGGCCTGCTTACACTGGGGGCGACGATACCGGCCGCGCTTCGGCGCATGTATACATTGAATCGGGCCTGCGAGATTGAGATTATCGCGCGCGGGTTGGGAGAGGAGCCGGCCCCGATTGCCCGCGACGTCGTTGAGCACTACGGGAGGGGCATGAAGAAGCGGCGTGCCTTGCCTAACTTTGGTGTGGACGACTGGCGCGCCGCGTTGCGTCAGATCAAGGGCCGGGGGGCGGACTGGAGGCAGTAGGCCGGGGTCGTGCCTGCATTCTGCTGCCGGCGGGGCGTTCCTAGCATTAAGGTGCTCCCGAGTTCACTGGCGCCTTCGTGGACTAGGTCCGTCTTCTAAAGACGAGTGATGCCATAGGTGCCGAGAAGTAAGATCATATCTGAAAAAGGATAATCGCTCATGACTAAGCATCCATCGCTTGTGCCCGACCGGGCTGCTATAGAGCGGCGCACCGTCAGCTACATCCGGGCGGAGGATGCCACGGCTGAGGACGTCGCTCTCCTTGACGAGCACTGGATGTCCTTCCGGGCTGGGACCGCCGATCGGGTGCTCGCCTATCTGCCTCTGCTCAGGGACAGCGCTGAGGGCGAGCGGGTCGACCGCTATGTGCACTCCCTGCAGACGGCGAGCCGCGCCTTGCGCGACGGCGCTGAGGACGAGCTCGTGGTAGCGGCGCTCCTCCACGATGTCGGCGATCTGCTGGCGCCCGATAACCATTCGGAGTTCGCGGCCTCGCTACTGCAGCCCTACGTCAGCAGAACGACCCACTGGATTGTCAAGCATCACGGCATCTTCCAAAGTTATTACTTCCTCCATCACAAAGGCAAGGATCGCAACCTGCGCGATCAGTTTCGTGGCCACCCCGCCTTTGAGAAGACGGTCGAGTTCTGCGCCAAGTGGGACCAGGCCTCCTTCGACCCAAGCTACGACACGTTGCCCCTGGAGACGTTCGAGCCCATAGTCCGTCGGGTGTTCGGCCGTGCTCCCTGGAGCGCTGAGGGCCCGCCGCTCTAGCCGCTCGCGACGGGGGCATCTCGTCGAACGTCCAGAATTCGGCGAGCTGCCCCTTTAAAGCGTGATGGCATTAAGTTCGATAGCCTGAATTTTTGAGGTAGTTGGCGCACTCCTCGGCGGTGAAGGCATCGAGTGCGTGGCCGATTGCGG
>NZ_AXAZ01000137.1 GCF_000473065.1 Bradyrhizobium sp. WSM1743 | reverse complement strand
GCCCGGAACAGGTCGTTCGATCCCGTCGCCTTGTGCTTCTTCGGCCGCATCGTCCCCTCCGATGCACCACAGAATCACGGTCCGCAGCGAAAGGGAATCCACAAATCAAACTGCAGGGTTTGAGCGGCTCAAGCGCCCAATCCCTGCAATCTCAAATGCCTCCGCATCCGAAAAACAGACTCTCGCTCAATCGCTTAGAGACTTGTTCACGGACGACTGACAAGCGCGCGCGGACACATGGCCGCTGCCGGCGCGGCGAACGCCCGCGCGCCGCCATTCCGCACGGCCATTGGAAAACGACAACCTGCGTAGCTGCTCTCACCACGCACAGCTCATCGCTCCTTAGGTGCTCGACGGCCCCATCAACCGCGACGCCTTTGAGACATCGAAAAAGTGCTCGTCCCGAGCTGCCCGAGCACGCCATCCTCATCATGGACAATCTGTCCAGCCACAAAGGGCAAAGGGCCAAGCATACGCGAGATGATCGAGGCGGCCGGCGCCACGCTCCTCTATCTCCCGCCGTACAGCCCCAACTTCAATCCCATCGAGAGCGCCTTCGCCAAGCTCAAGGCGCACTTGCGAAAGTGCCGTCGAGCAACTTGGCGACTACTCTGACGTATTCGATCCCGCCGTGGAGAAGGCGCCATGAGGTCAGCAAAGTTCACCGAAAGCTATGCCAGTCGACGACTTGAAGTTTGCAGGACCCTTGGAAGCTACGCAAGAATCTTCGAATTGGAAGGATCATACTGTGCAGCAAGTTGCGCTACGGCCTTGTGGCGCGCGCCCGCCACCTCGATCTCGAATTCTGACTCGGCCAAAAACGACGCGTCGACTCCGTCGGCGTTCTCGACGTAACCCATGCCCAGGGAGGCGCCGATGCGATGCCCATAAGCGCCGGAGGTGATAGATCCGACAAGGTGGCCGTCAGCCCATACGGGCTCCTGATGATACACAAGGGGGGCATCCGGTTCGACCATCCGAAATTGCACAAGCCGCCGGCGTATTGGTCCTTGTTCTTTCTGCCGCAACAAGGCGTCGCGACCAATGAAACCTCCCGGCTTTTCCAGCTTCACCGCAAAGCCCAGACCCGCTTGGTAGGGTGTATCTTCGGGACCGATGTCATGGCCCCAATGCCGATAACCTTTTTCCATGCGCATGGAGCCGAGGGCGAAATAGCCAGACTGGCACAAGCCATATTCGGTGCCGGCTGCGATGATCGTGTCAAACACGTGCGCCGCAAACTCCGCAGGAACGTAGAGTTCCCACCCGAGCTCGCCCACGTACGTCACCCGGCTCGCCCGCACTTTCGCATAACCGACCTCGATTTCCTGACTGGAGGCGAATGGGAAGGCCGAATTCGAAAGGTCGCAAGCTGACAGCCGCTCGAGCAGCGGCCGCGCATTCGGCCCCATAACACCCAGCATTGGCAGTCCCGATGTAACATCTCGTATAAAAACGTGCGCGCCTTCCGGGGTGTGGCGCCTGAGCCAGGTGAAATCCCGCGCCTGCGACATCGCTGCCGTCACGAACAGGTACGAATCCTCCGCAAGTCGGGTGACAGTAACGTCCGCCTCTATGCCGCCCCGTTCGTTCAGGCATTGCGTGTAAACGAGCTTACCAACTGGTACATCCACATCGTTGGCGCAAATCCGGTTGAGGACCGCACACGCATCCCGTCCGTCAACCATATACTTGATGAAACAACTCTGGTCGAACAGCGCGACCTGCTGGCCCGTGTTGCGACACTCGGCGCCGACGATGTCAAACCAGTTTTGTCGACCGTATGAGTACTCGATTTCGCGGGCTTTGCCATTGAGTGAGAAGTACCCTGGCCTCTCCCATCCGGCCGCTTCCGTCATCACTGCTCCGAGTGCCTTCAACCGATCATGGAAGATGCTTTGACGAACGTTGCGCGCGGTGGCGTACTGACGATAGGGCCAATGCATATCGAACAGGAGACCAAGGACTTCCTTCGTCCGATCGTAGAGGTACGTCTTGTTCGATTGGAAAGGCTGCATCCGGAGAACGTCGACATCAGCGAGATCGACCGGGGCGTGGCCCTCCTTGATCCAAGAGGCGAGCGCCTTTCCAACGCCCCCGGAAGACAAAATGCCCACCGAATTGAATCCGCTAGCCGTAAAAAGTCCCGATACTTCGGAAGTCTCGCCCAGCAAATAGCGATTATCCGGCGTGAAGCTTTCGGGCCCATTGAAAAATAGCTGGATGCCAGTTTTTTCGAGCACCGGCACCCGGTTGATCGCCATGTCGAGGATCCGCTCGAAATGTTCGAAGTCCTCAGGCAGGGAATCGAAACAGAATTCCTTCGGTATGCCCTCGCGCGCCCACGGCTTCGCTTCCTTTTCGAAGCATCCGACAAGGAGTTTGCCAGCATCTTCCTTGTAGTAGGCCTCCTCATCCGTGACGAACAGAACCGGCAGGTTGCGCGGCAACTCCGGGATTGTCTCAGTGACGACGTAGAAGTGCTCTGCCGCATGAAGGGGCAAGGAGACGCCATGCTCCGCAGCGAATTCGCGAGACCACATGCCGCCGCAAATGACTACGTTTTGAGCACGGATATCACCTTCGCTCGTCGAAACGCCGACCGCACGCCCGTGCTCGACCAAAATGCGGTCGACCGACAGGCTCTCCACGATTTTTGCACCGCCCATACGTGCCCCTTTTGCAAAGGCTTGCGTGACGTCGGCCGGATTCACTTGGCCGTCTTTAGGAGCCCAGATCCCGCCGATAACGCCATCAAGATTGAGGAGCGGCCAGCGCTCCTTGATCTCGGCTGGCGAAACGGCATGCATCTCAAGGCCAAAGTTGCGGCCCATCGAAGCGCCGCGGAGCAGCTCTTCGAGGCGGCCAGGAGTTTTGGCAAGTCTCAGAGCACCGTTCTGCTTGAAACCCGTTTCCTGCCCAGTCTCCGAACTGAGATTATGAAATAGCTCTCCCGTGTATTTCGCGAGCTCTGTCATGTTTCGGGTGGCGCGCAATTGCGTCACGAGGCCCGCAGCATGCCAAGTCGTGCCGCACGTCAGCTGCTTCCGTTCCAGCAGGACAACATCGCTAACGCCTATCTTGGTGAGATGATAAGTGACCGAACAGCCCGCGATGCCACCGCCGATGACTACGACTTCAGCCTTTTCCGGAATTCTTGCCGCCATAGGGAAACCTAGTTTGTGAACTTTTGCCGCATGAAATAGAATAAAAATGAACTTTGCAAGAATAAATGATAGTTCAAGCTGGATTGGAGTGGTTGCATCCGGTTTGGCGAAGGCGGCGCGTTCTATGGCAGGATAGATGTCGCGATATGGGCGGCTATGTGCCCCAATCGACGTATTAAGGAGCGAAGATGAGTTCGATTATCAGGAGGACATCCAGAATGCTGCGCCCTTCCAACCTGGAGGGACTGGCGGAACAGGCTGAGCAGCCCGTCGATATAAATCAGTTACTGAACGTCGGCAGTCGGATTGGTGTAGAGATCAAGAACCTGCGCAAAGCGCGGGGCACCACGCTCGACGCACTTAGCGATAAGGCAGGCTTATCCAAGGGCTACCTGAGCCAGATCGAGCGCGGGATCTCCAGCCCTTCTGTCAAAGCTCTTCACAGCATCAGTCGGGCTCTAGGCGTTACGATCAGCTGGTTTTTTCTGCCGAACACGGACGACGACGACAATTTGCGTGACTATGTTGTCAGAGCAAGCTCGCGCCGAAAGCTGACGTTCGTAGGAGGGGTGACTGACGAGCTTTTGTCACCCAATCTTGGCCGGCAGCTCGAGCTTCTGCGATGTACGTTCCCTCCTGGTTCCGAAAGCGGCAGCGAACCCTACACGCATCAGGGCGAGGAAGCTGGCTTCGTTATTTCAGGTGAGCTCGACCTTTGGATCGGCGAGCATCATGTCACGCTTAGCGCAGGTGACAGTTTTGCCTTTGCAAGCAATCTTCCTCATCGATATGCCAATACTAGCGATCAAGAATGTGTGGTCATATGGGCGGTCACGCCTCCGAGCTATTGAACGGGAGCAGGCATCTCGGATTCTATCGGAGGCGTCAGGACAGAATCAGTCGTCCGTTAAGAAGCCGGATTGAGCTTGGGTGGACAGGCGAGCGTTCGCGATAGGCAGCCCCAGGAACAGGCACAAGAGTTCTCTGAGCCAGGCGAGGATGCGGCGGAAGTTGTGGCCCACTGCTGAGAGCACGACGTTAGCGGCGTCGCCGGCGCGGCCCTTGAGGTAGCAGCGGCCGAGGTGACCTTCGGCCTTCAGGTGTCCGATGGGCTCGATCGCGGAGCGGCGTCGCAGCTCGCGCTTGATGGT
>NZ_AXAZ01000136.1 GCF_000473065.1 Bradyrhizobium sp. WSM1743 | reverse complement strand
ACCCGATTGAGATAGCCGTAGATGTACAGCTTGAGCATAGTGCTGGGATGGTAACTCGGTCGGCCAGTGTCGAGTGGCTGGACACCGACGAACCCCAGCTTGCCGAGATCGAGACCGTCGACGCTCACATAGTCATCGAGCGACGACGGAAACAGCGTGCTCTGCCCCCGATCCACCCCTTCAACAAAGCGCTTCATCAGATGCCCCGCAAAATCGCAGGAAATCTTATCGCCCGAATCACAGCAAACAGAGCCTTTTCACACGGCCTGGACCCAAAGGCGACATAGCTCAGGAACGCGCTGAAGTCGGTTTTTGACCGGAAACGTCCATCACCCTTCCGGCACGCCAGCGAGGCGGAAGCCTGCACACGTGCGCTCCAGCCCGGCAAGGTAAATCGGGTTGTCGCTTTGTTGAGCAGCGAGGAAGCGACGGATGGTGAAACCTGAATTTAGTGCAAGCCCCGTTCTTGCAGCAGTTCGCGCCTCATCGAGCGCGCCAGTCAGGCCCAACGCAGCGGCGAGTGCCAAATGAGCGATAGGAAAGTTGGGGTTCGCCTCAGTGCTTCGTCGGAGCCAACTGACGGCTTCGACGTCGGAACCAAGCAGCAGCTTGGCCACGCCCACAAAAGATGCCCACTGGTAGACTTCAGTATCGCGCGGAGAGAGACGTAGAGCTTCGAGTATATGGCCTTCTGTCTCCTCGGCGAGGCCTAAATAGATTTTGGCAAAACCAAGGGCGGCGTGAGCGTTGGCCCTATTCGGATCCAGCGCTATCGTATGCTCGAATTCACGGATAGCTTGGGCCGGCCGGTTCGTAAAGATTTGGACCCGACCCCGAGCCAAGTGGGCCGACGCATGGTTCGGCCTCATGGACAATGCTCTATTCACCATCGCTTCGGCCGCTGCAAACCGCGCAGGCCCATCATCCGTCATAAAGCTGGCTCCAACTGACGTATCAACATTTGCCAACCCAATCATCGCTTCGACGTTGGCGGGGTCGCACTTTAGAGAGCGTTCGAAGAAGCTGCGCGCTTGAGTTATGTATTCGGGGTTAGAGCCTTTCCTCAACCAGGCCAGACCCTGGAAGTACAAATCCATTGCGTCGGGGTCCAGTTTGCGCTCGGCTCTTCGCGCCTCGGCCTCGATGAGGAGGGCACCCAATGTATTGGCGAGCCTGGATACAATTTCGTCATGCATGTCGAACAGGTCGACCACAGGCTTCTCGAAGCGCTCCGCCCAAAGATGCTGGCCGCTGATAGCATCGATCAACTGCACGTTCATCCGAAGCCGCTTACCGCTGCGTTGTACTGAACCTTCGACGACGTAGCGAACGTTCAATTCGCGGCCGACTTGCCGTACATCGATTGCTCTGCCCTTGTATGAGAATGCGCTGTTCCTTGCGATGACAAATGAACCACTGATGCGTGACAAGTCTGTGGTCAAACTCTCGGTAACACCGTCCACGAAATAGTCCTGCTCACGATCACCGCTCAGGTTCGCGAAGGGTAGCACGACGATGGATAGGCGCGGCGGCATGTCGCCGGTTCGCTCGACTGAGCCAACCGTCTCCATTGCGGAGCTCCCGGCTTCCTGCACTGCGCCCACGAAGCGGAAACCTTTGCGCGGGAGCGTCTTGATCAGGTCCTGTTTCTCACCGGTGTCGCCGATCGCAGACCGGGCACCATTGATGCGCGTCGTCAGCGCGGCATCCGAGACGATGCGACCATTCCAAACGCCGGCGATGAGCTCGTCCTTACTGACGACGCGTTCCCTGTTCCGGATCAAATAGTTCAGAAGGTCGAATACCTGCGGCGCGACAGAGATTGTCTCGGCTCCTTGCCGCAGCTCCCGCCGTTCCGTGTCCAGCGTGAAATCCGAAAAGGAGTAAAGCAAATGCATCCTCCTGCGGTACGATCGCACCCCGTGGAGCGGATATGTAAGCAGACGGTAAGAAGAATGGAAGGCGCCTGTAAAGCGCTTCTCATGACCTTGGCGCATCCTCGTGCGCGGCCGAGCAGTATGAACTGCTTGCGGATCCCGCGTCACGAGGGAGGATGTCATGAGGCGGACGGCTGCACTGACGTGGGCTGCCACTGCAGCGAGGCTCTTGATCTGGGTCGTATGCGTTCTCGCCTCTGCGAACCGCGCTCACGCTCAATGCTCGGCGCGCGATGTGTTGCAGAGGCAGTTAGTGCTCAAGGCGGCGCCCGTTGTCCCGACGCGCATGGGTCCCGTAACGTCCGTTTCGGATGTTGCCGAATGGAAAATGATCAGCATCGGGACGTTCCCGGATACGTTCGCTCTCCTCACCGCGCTGAGTAAGATTGGTTGCGGCGTCGGTAACTCGGCTGCGGAGGCTCTTGCCCGACCTGCGTTTACGCTCAGCAGTACCAGAACGGCGGTAACACTTCTGACAGTGACCGCCGCCGATCTGGGCTTCAGCGGTGAGACGGTGCCATTGCGGCAGATCTACGAACTCGCGCAGCAACTCGGCTTCCGTCTTGCACCGCCCGAAATCGCTCCGCAGCTCAGACTTCAATATCTGGACCAGCCCGTAGGCGAGTTTCTCGTCATCGGGATGAACCCGATCCGGACATGGACTGGTGAAGAGGTCATCCTGACCGTCGCAAATGGGGGAGCGGGTCTCATTCTCATCGGCCAGGATGGCCGCGCCGACGCGGAAATACCAGTGACCTCCCGCTTCGTGTTCCTGCGCTCCTTGCCCATTACGCCAGCTGCGCTGAATCGAAACTGATTTTCCGAGTGGCCGAGGTGATGAAATGCTGGCGACCAGAGCGATGAAGCGCTTGGCGGCTCAAGTCTGCCTGCTGCTGGTGTCGACCGCGACATTTGCGCGAGATGACGGGCGCTATGCGAATTCCCCGCTAAAGCCCTGGTTCGAGGGTCTGCAAAGCGAATTCGGGAAGTGCTGTGAGGACTCCGACGCCTACGTCGTCTCCGACCCGAATTGGAAGTCCGATCACGGACAATATCGCGTTCGCATCGACGACGAATGGGTGCTCGTGCCAGATGGCGCTGTCATCAAGCAACCCAATCTTGCCGGACGGACCATGGTCTGGAAGCACTACATCGACGGACATCCTCGTGTCCGCTGTTTCATTCCGGGTAGCATGACGTGATACGTCGACCACCGTCTAGTGAACCCCGCGATTGATGGTCTGGTCCACCATTGGGATCGGTTGCTCAGTTTCGTTAAAGCAAGAGGCTTCGTCTCTCTGTTGTTACGGTGCTTACATCCGGAAATGGCCCCTTCTGGTCTTACCGCCACCAGTTCCAATGTCTGGTGTCTGCGGAAGACCAGAAGGGACTTCCGGCGCAGCAAGCCAGCGCTCGTGACCTCTACCGAAAGTCAGTCGGTCCTACCTGGCCGTCCACAGTTGGCAGATATCGCAGCCATTCACCGGATCGGATGCCTCGAGGGTCAATACCTCGGTGCGAGGCGACGTAGTCGATCTCGCCGCGCGTGGTGCCGATATCCATCAGTTCTCCGTCACTTAAGTCGGACAAAGCAGCGCTCAATTTCTGGCGTTCGCGGCGCGCCTGAAAAGCATCCCAACATTTCCAGATGAAGCTGGTGACATGCCCGGTCGATACGGATGTCCATTCCAGCCATGTAGTGCCGTGCGTCGTGGTCATCGCGGCGTCTCCTGGACGGTGTATTTGCATCGACCAGAGAGTGCCGCTGATTTGGCGAGGACGCTTGACCGGCAGCTTACATTTTCCGTACCGGCGGCTTATTCTCGCGATTTTTGGCGAGGCCAAAAGCCACCCAGTTATGGGAGCCCTCATCCAACGGGGTTCGCGTATTGCGCTATCTCTTTGCTAACGTTGCTGCCGCATGGAGCACCCGCGAAGCAATGTAAGCGCGGCCCATTTGGACTAATTGAACGTGGGGTTATTGCCTGGATGTCTCAGCTGTATCGTGAGTTGCACGAGCAAGAGGAGAGGGTAGCGGATTGGAGGATCGGAAGAGACAGCAGGTGCTCCTTCAACATTTTGATTTTGTATTCGGGAAGCCTCGCGATTAGCGCAACCAGGTTCGTCTAGACGCGAAGTCCGCTTCTGGCCTGACCTTGCGGTGCGGCTCGCTGACGTCAGCTGCGATTCCAATTCCAGAGAGTGACACAGACGCTACTGATCGGGACCAATTCGGCGGGCGGGCCGTCCACAAGCCCTTGCGTTGCCCGTCGGGCAAAACACCCAGGATGTCGGTCAAGCGTAAGACCCAAAAATATTCCACTTTACCGAAATTCGGAAATGACGTATGTGTTGCGGCAACCCGGTCCAAGGAAGAGGGGCGTATCGCGATCGTCACGAACGCGGGCCGGGCGGCGGTGGACGCTAGTTGCATCGGCGCGAAGGGCTTCGCAGGGCGGGTAACCGTGAGCGAGTGCGTCGCGCATACGACCGGTGTGATTCCAGCGTACGGCAAAATCGTGTGGTTCTGGCGCCCGGGGTCTGTGCGCCAAGTGTTGCGGTGATGTGGGCGGCCCAACCGGGTCCTCGCGTCAGCCATCCGCAAGGCAACGGGGGCAATAGTGCATCGCTCCCCGGGGAGAGCACGACATAAGCCGTAAAACCACTGCGCAGGGAAGGCCGGGATGTCCTGGCTTCACCTGTATGCCGCTGTGCAGCTTCTTATCACGCAGAATTCGCACAGTGGACCGCGGGCGCCAGCCGGCTCCCGGCCTTCCCTGCGCCCTCTTTCATTCGAGGGTGAAGCATCGAGGCAAAGCTCGGGCGAGATCAGCCGCGAGGATACGAGGGCGTGTCTGCGATGAATGCGAATGATGAAGCGACCCCGTCACCCCACACTCCGTCATTGCGAGGAGCCCTTGCGACGAAGCAATCCAGAATCCCTCCGCGGAGGCACTCTGGATTGCTTCGCTTCGCTCGCAATGACGACGTGGAAGCAACTGCGCCCCATCACCCCGCTCTCGTGCCCCGGACGCAGCGCAGCG
>NZ_AXAZ01000016.1:42500-148579 GCF_000473065.1 Bradyrhizobium sp. WSM1743 | reverse complement strand
GCCAAGCCCTACTTGCTGGCACACCTCTTGATCATCCTGCTGCTCGAGCCGCTTGCCCGCGACTTCGAGGACTCTCCCCGCTGGATGCAGGCCGCCTGACGGCACCTGGCGCTTGGCGTGTTTTGCAACAACTCGTTGCATCCTTGCTACAAGCGATCATTCCACAACCAACCATCCGTTGCTTCCGCCGCAGAAAGCGAGCGCTTGGGCGGCACTTGCGCGAGCCTCCTCGAAACCGTCCGTATCAATCGATGCTCGCGCTACCTTAACGCCTATGCGGCCTTCCCTGCGCCCTTTTCTTCACGGGGGCGTGACGCGAAAGCAAGCCTCGGGCGGAGCACGTCGCGAGAGGGCGAAGGCATGTCTGCAAGTCGCAATGTCCATGGGAGGATCGAAATGTCTACCCTTGCTCGTCATTGCGAGCGCAGCGAAGCAATCCAGAGTCTTTCCGCGTCGGGATTCTGGATTGCTTCGCTGCGCTCGCAATGACGAGTTCCTGGCAGCCGCGGCCCAGCAATCTCACAGCGGCGTGCGTTGACGTGGTTTCCCAAAGACCTAAGCAGGCCATGCTTTCAGATCCTTGCAAACGGGTTCTATGCCGGCTTCACAACTTCTCACAAGTCCAAACGAGCCTTTCACGGTAGGCGCTGATAGGCAGTTGCGCGACGACAAGAAGAGCCCAATCGAGCCACGCCAGTGTCGATCGATCTGACAACTCGGACGCTCATCAACAAGGCACCCAAAAGATGAAACAGATTATCGACCAGCATCGCCGCCGCTTCCTCGGCATCGCAGCCGGGACCGCCGCCGTCGGCCTCGGCGCGATCGACCTCGCGCGCGCCGAAACAGCGGCGCAGCGACCGTCAGCAGCGAATGCGTCCTTCGGCGCGATCAAGCACATCGAGGCCGGTGTCCTCAATGTCGGCTATGCGGAGGCCGGCCCGTCGGACGGTCCCGTGGCGATCCTGCTGCACGGCTGGCCCTATGACATCCACGCCTTCGTCGATGTCGCGCCGATCCTGGCGCAGGCCGGCTATCGCGTGATCATTCCTTACCTGCGCGGCTACGGCACGACGCACTTCCTCTCCAGCGAGACGCCGCGCAACGGCGAGCCTGCGGCGATGGCCGCCGATATCATCGCGCTGATGGACAAGCTCGACATCAAGAAGGCCGTCGTCGCCGGCTTCGACTGGGGTGCGCGCACTGCCGATATCATCGCCGCGCTGTGGCCGGACCGTTGCCGCGCGTTGGTATCGGTCAGCGGCTATCTGATCTCCAGCCAGGCTGCGGGCAACGCGCCGTTGCCGCCGCAGGCGGAGCTGCAATGGTGGTACCAGTTCTACTTCGCGACCGAGCGCGGCCGCGCCGGATACGAGAAGTACACGCACGATTTCGCCAAGCTGATCTGGAAGCTCGCTTCCCCGCAGTGGAGGTTCGACGACGCCACCTTCAATCGGAGCGCGGTGGCGCTCGACAACAGGGATCATGTCGCGATCACGATCCACAATTGCCGCTGGCGGCTCGGGCTCGCCCAGGGCGAGGCGAAATACGAGCAGCTCGAAAAGAAGCTGGCCGCAGCCCCGCAGATCGCGGTGCCGACGATCACGATGGAAGGCGACGCCAACGGCGCGCCGCATCCCGAGCCGAGCGCCTATGCCAAGAAGTTCTCAGGCCGCTACGAGTTTCGCCTGATCACCGGCGGCATCGGCCACAATCTGCCGCAGGAAGCACCGCAGGCCTTTGCCAAGGCCGTCATCGACGCCGACAGCGCCTGAGCCTTTGTCAACACCTCGGTTCAGCCTTGCTGGACCGAGGATCACCCGTTGATCCTCAGCTTGATGAAACATCATGACGCCCATCGAATCCAAAACGAAAAAGCGTTCCTATGCCACGGCTATCACCCTGGCCGTGCTCGTTCTCGTCGTTCTCCTGACTTGCGTGCCATACCTGGTCTCGATCGCTCTTGCCGAGGGGCCGGCGCAAAGCACCACGTCAGACGCCTCGCCGATCTTCGGCGTCACGATTCCGCCCGGCTATAAGCAGTGGGAGCTGATCGCGCCGGCCGAAGAGGCGGCGCCGCTCGACGAGCTTCGCGCTGTCGTCGGCAACCAGACCGCACTCGATGCGTATCAAGCCGGCAAGCTCCCATTCCCCGACGGCACCATCCTGGTCAAGCGCGCCTGGAAGCGGAAACAGTCGGGGGAGTTTGCGTCCGCGACCATTCCCGGCGCCGCCACCACGGTCCAGGTGATGGTGAAGGATTCCAAGAAATACGCCACTACCGGCGGCTGGGGTTTTGGCCGTTTCATCAACGGCAAGCCGGTGGACGAGGCTCAGCATCGCACATGTTTTGCCTGCCACGACGCCCGCGCCAAGGTGCACGATTACATCTTCACCCGGCTGGCGCCTTGAAGCGAAGCGTGCCGGCGCTTCGCAACAACACTGCCTCTACTCCGCTGCCACCATCTGCTGCGTGCGCCACTGGCCGAGCAGGGCGCGGAGCGAGGCCGGTTTCACCGGCTTGTTGAGCACCGCGATTTTCTCGTCCCGCGCGGCGACCTGCACGGCGGGGCTGCGATCGGCGGTGATCAGGATCGCTGGAATCGCATCGCCGAAGCGGCGGCGGATCTCGCGGATGGCGGCGATGCCGTTGCCGCGATCGAGGTGATAGTCGACCAAGAGGCCGGTGACGCGCCGTCCGGCTGTTTCGATTGCGGCGATCGCCCCTTCGGGATCGGCGACCGCGATCACCTCGGCGTCCCAGGCCTTCAAAAGCGTGCGCATGCCGTCGAGGATCGCCGCATCGTTCTCGATGCAGACGATCAGCGCGCCCGAGATCGGCGTGCGCGCCAGCGGCGTTGCGCTGGTCACCGCCGCGGTGTGGGTGATCGCCTTCGCCGTCGGCACCGTCACGGAGAATACCGAGCCGCCGCCGGCATTGGCGTCGATGGCAATGCCGTGGTTGAGCACGCGCGCCAGCCGCTCCACGATCGAGAGCCCCAGCCCCAGACCGCGCGCGATCCGCGCGCCCTGCTCGAGGCGATGGAATTCCTTGAAGATCTCGCCGCGCTTGACCGCGGGAATGCCGACGCCGGTGTCGTGGACGCAGATCCTGAGCGAGGCGCCGCGGCGGCGGCAGCCGACCAGCACGCGGCCGCGCGGGGTGTACTTGATCGCGTTCGAGATCAGGTTCTGGAGCAGCCGCCGCAGCAGGAGGCGGTCCGACTTGACCGGGAGTGAGCAGGGCACGAAGGCGAGCTCCAGGCCCTTGGCGCGCGCGATCGGCGCGAACTCGATCTCCAGCGAGCGCATCAGGTCGGCCATCTTGAAGCTCGAGATCGAGGTCGTCATCGCGCCGGCATCGAGCCTGGAGATGTCGAGCAGCGCGCCGAGGATTTCCTCGATCGCCTGCAGCGATTCGTCGATGTTCTCGACCAGCCGCGTCTCTTCGCCATTGTGCTGGCGCTCGACCAGGCTCGTGACATAGAGCCGCGCCGCGTTCAGCGGCTGGAGGATGTCGTGGCTGGCAGCGGCGAGGAAGCGCGTCTTGGAGATGCTGGCGTCTTCCGCCGCGCTCTTGGCCAGGGCCAGCTCGGAGTTCAGCCGCGTCAGCTCCTCGGTGCGGTCGCGCACGCGCTTTTCCAGCGTCGCATTGGCGCGCTCCAGCGCTTCCGCGGCTTCGAAGGTGGGCGTGACATCGGTGAAGGTGATGACGAAGCCGCCGCCGGGCATCCGGTTGGTGAGCACTTCGATCACCATGTGGCGTTCCGGCAGGCGTTCGAGATAAGGCTCGCTGTCGGTGGTGTAGGCCACGAGCCGCTGCTCGATCATCGCCTCGCGACCACTCTCATCGGCCGGATCGCTCACGCCCATGAATTCCAGAATCTCGCGCAGCGGGGTGCCGAACTGGATGAAATGCGGGGGCACGTTGAGGAGATCGCCGAACTGCCGGTTGGAGCAGATCAGTTGCAGGTCGGCGTCGAACACCGCGATGCCCTGGCGCACATGGTTGAGCGCGGTCTGGAGGATCTCGCGGTTGAAATGCAGCGCCGCATGGGAATCGTCGAGCAGTTTCAGCGCGGCCTTGGCGGACACCGTCCGCTTGCGCAAGAGCAGCGACATCACGAGGCGCGAGGACGCCGCGCCGATCGACGAGGCGATCAGGTGTTCTGCGTGCTGGAGCAGCTCGAAATCGGCGGGTGCTCCGGCTTCAAGGCGCACATTGCGGTGGGCCGAGAAAGCCTCGAACGATTGCCGCGCGCGATCGGGGCCGAGATATTGCGCCACTGTGGTCTGGATGTCCTGTACCGTGACGGTGGTGCGCCAGCGACGAAAGCTCGGCGTGATCGGCGCCAGCGTGTTGGGCACGAACAGGTCGGCCTGCACCAGTTCGATCGAGGACGGCCGTCGCGCCAGCGACAGCAGCACATAGGTGAGAATGTTGAGCGAGAGCGACCAGACCACGCCGTGCATCAGCGGCGGCAGGTCAGCGCCGAACAGCGCCTGCGGCCGCAGCGCCTCGATCCCGAACGGGCCATGCTGGAGCAGCAGGATGGCTGATGTCGACGAATCCATGAAGCTCGGGATGAAGAGCGTGTAGAACCAGACCGCAAAACCGACCAGCATGCCGCCGATCGCGCCGCGTGCGGTCGCGCGCCGCCAGAGCAGCCCGCCGAAGAAGCTCGGTGCAAGCTGGGCGATGGCGGCAAAGGAGAGCAGGCCGATCGCCGCGAGCTGGGCGTTGCCGAGCGCGCGATAGTAGAAATACGCCATCACCATGATGGCGAAGATGGCGAGCCGCCGCGAGCGCAGCAGGAAGTCGCCGAAATCGGTGGCCCCGGTGCGGCCTTCGGGCCGCCGTTGCAGCACCAGGGGCACCACGAGGTCGTTCGACACCATGATGGAGAGCGCGACGCATTCGACGATCACCATCGCGGTCGCCGCGGACAGGCCGCCGACGAACACGGCGACGCTAAGAAGTCCCGCACCGCCCTCCATCGGCAGCGCCAGCACGTACATGTCAGGATCGACCGCGCCGAACGGGAAGGTCACGAGCCCGGCGAGCGCAATCGGGATCACGAACAGATTGATGGCGACCAGATAGAACGGGAACAGCCAGCGCGCGCGGCTGACCTCGGCGTCCGAGGAATTCTCGACCACGCTGACGTGAAACTGGCGCGGCAGCAGCATGATCGCGCACAGCGACAGCAGCGTCATGGTCAGGAAGTTGCCGATCGACGGCGAGTAATCGATGGCGCGCACCGCCTCCGGCGTCCTCATCGCCCGCTCGATCAGTTCGTGCGGCGAGAACATCCAGAAGGTGACGAAGATGCCGGCGGCGAGAAAGGCGACGAGCTTGACGATGGATTCGGTCGCGACCGCCAGCATCAGGCCGTGCTGGTGCTCGGTGGCGTCGGTATGCCGCGTGCCGAACAGCACCGCGAAGGCCGCCATCGCCAGCGTCACCATCAGCGCCATGTCGCCGAGGATCGGGATATGGGAGAAGGCCTGGTCCTCGCTCAGGATCGTGCCGAGCGAGGAGGCCACCGCCTTGAGCTGGAGCGCGATGTAGGGCACCGAGCCGATGATGGCGATCAGCGCGACCGTCGCGGCCACCGCCTGGCTCTTGCCGTAGCGGGCCCCGATGAAGTCGGCGATCGAGGTGATGTTGTGGGCTTTGGCGAGCTGGATCACGCGCCTGAGCACGCCGGCGCCCAGCCCGATCATCAGGATCGGCCCGACATAGATCGCAAGGAAATCGGTCGAGGTGCGGGTGGCGAAGCCGACCGAGCCGAAGAAGGTCCATGAGGTGCAGTAGATCGCCAGCGACAGCGGGTAGATCAGCCCGGAGGCACGGCCACGCCCGGCCCGCGAGCGGCGGTCACCATGGCTCGCCACCAGGAACAGGAAGCCGATATAGCCGAAGGCGGCGGCGATCACGCCCCAGTCGTGCAGCATGGTGAGCGCGTGTCTCCCTGGGCGCGGGAACCGCGCCAGATCTCATTTTCCCTGTAAATCTAGCGCGTTGGACCGGTGGAGGCGACAGCGAAATGCCCGGCCGGGGCGGGAATCGGGGGGATCGTTAAGGTGGGAGCGGGCGCTTACCCTCCCCTGGAGGGGGAGGGTCGATCGCGCGCAGCGCGAGCGGGGTGGGGTGATCTCTCCACACGGGCAGTGTTCGAGGTGGAGAGACCGTCACCCCACCCCGCTACGCATTCCGCTTCGCTACATGCGTAGCGACCCTCCCCCTCCAGGGGAGGGTAAGGAAGACCTACTCCGCCGCGAGCGACTTCTCGCGCAGCGGCAGGCCGAGGCGGTCCCACACCTGCAGCAGCGCTTCGGCGAGCTGATCGATCAGGCCGTCGTCGTGATAGGGCGAGGGCGTGATGCGCAGGCGCTCGGTGCCCTTGGCGACGGTCGGATAGTTGATCGGCTGGATGTAGATGCCGTGCTCTTCGAGCAGGAGATCGGAGGCCTGCTTGCACTTCTCGGGATCGCCGACGAACAGCGGCACGATGTGGGTCTCGCTCGACATCACCGGCAGGCCGGCGGCATTGAGGATCGCCTTGACGCGGGCGGCGCGGTCCTGGTGGCGCTCGCGCTCCCAGCTCGACGTCTTCAGGTGCCTGATTGCGGCGGTCGCGGCCGAGCAGACCGCCGGCGGCAGCGCGGTGGTGAAGATGAAGCCCGGCGCATAGGAGCGCACGGCGTCGATGATCTGGCCGTTGGCGGCGATGTAGCCGCCGAGACAGCCGAACGCCTTTGCCAGCGTGCCCTCGAGAATGTCGATGCGATGCATGACGCCGTCACGCTCGGCGATGCCGCCGCCGCGCGGGCCGTACATGCCGACGGCGTGGACTTCGTCGACATAGGTCATCGCGCCATACGTCTCGGCGAGATCGCAGATCTTGGCGAGCGGCGCGACATCGCCGTCCATGGAATAGAGGCTCTCGCAGACGATCAGCTTCGGCCGATTGGGGCCGGCCGCTTTCAACAGTTCCTCGAGATGCGCAACGTCGTTGTGGCGGAACACCACGCGCTCGCAGCCGGACTGGCGGATGCCCTCGATCATCGAATTGTGGTTGAGCTCGTCCGACAGGATCAGGCAGTTCGGAATGAGCTTTGCGATGGTCGGGATGCCGGTCTGGTTCGAGACATAGCCGGAGGTGAACAGCAGCGCGGCTTCCTTGCCGTGGAGATCGGCGAGCTCGGCCTCGAGCTGGACCAGCGGATGGTGCGTGCCTGCGATGTTGCGGGTGCCGCCGGCGCCGGTGCCGACGCGCGTGGCGGTCTCGACCATGGCGCCGACCACCTTCGGGTGCTGACCCATGCCGAGATAGTCGTTGGAGCACCAGATCACGACGTCGCGCTTGCCCTTGGGCGAGTGCCAGACCGCGTGCGGGAACCGGCCGGCCGTGCGTTCGAGGTCGGCGAACACGCGATAGCGCCGCTCGGTGTGGAGGCGGTCGAGCGCGGTATCGAAGAACTGATTGTAATCCATCGGCAAACCTGCAACGGAGCCCGGCCATGGCGGCCGCTCATTTTTAGAGCTTTTCCAGCTCCAATGTCTATGCGCCAGCACACATTGGAGGCAAGGCGAGCGTGCCAATTGATAACCGCCGGTCCGGCGGCGATTGTTGATTGGGATCAAGCGCCTAACACGGACCTGCCGGCCGGGACCGGGGTTGCCGGGAAGGCAGGGGCAGCCGTGGACATTTTGTCCATGGCGCGCCTCCATCCATGATGGCGGAACTGGTCGCGCCGACGCCATAGCCTTGCCCGGCTGGGCTAGCGGCCGGTCGGACAGCCCATGCGAAAGGAAGCCCTGATGAAGCGCGTGATGATCCTCAACGGTCCCAACCTCAACATGCTCGGCATCCGCGAGCCGCACATCTACGGCACCACGACGCTCGCAGAGATCAATGCGAGCTGCGAGGAAGCCGCCGCCAAGCTCGGCCTCAAGCTTGCCTTCCACCAGTCCAACCATGAGGGCGTGCTGGTCGATCTGATCCAGTCGGCGCGGCAGGACGCCGATGCCATCGTCATCAACCCGGCCGGTCTCTCCTTCACCTCGGTCTCGATCATGGACGCGATCAAGACATTCGAGGGCCCAGTGCTGGAGGTGCACATCTCCAACATCCACGCCCGCGACGAATATCATCGCCGCTCGAAGATCTCATTCGTGGCGACCGGCGTGATCTGCGGACTGGGACCGTTCGGCTACATCGCGGCGCTGCACGCGATCGCGAATATGAAGTGAGATGATTGTGCTGGTCGTTCCACAAACTCGTCATGCCCGGGCTTGTCCCGGGCATCCACGAACCTGTTTTCGCGTGGAAGAACGTGGATGGCCGGGACAAGCCCGGCCATGACGACAATGCTCACGTCGTCCGGAACTGCAGCACGCCGTCTTGCATCTCGGCCGTCAGCCGGCCCTCGACGATCATGTAGTTGACGTGGGCGACCAGTTCGCCGGCGGCAAAGCCCATCTGGTGCTCGTCCAGCACGTGCTTGTTGAACACGACAGGCACCAGGGCGCGCGAGGTTTGCGGCACCTCGCGGCAGGCTTCCGCGATCAGGCGGCAGCGCTCCTCATGGTGGTCGGCGAGCTGCTTGATGCGGGTCTTCAATCCGTAGAACGGCACGCCGTGGCCGGGCAGCACCAGCACGTCATAGGGAAGCGTCGTGGTGAGGCTGGCGAGCGAGGCCAGATATTCGCCGAGCGAGTTCTGGTCGGGCTCGACCGCCCAGACGCTGACATTCGGCGAGATCTTGCTCAGGACCTGGTCGGCGGAGAGGAACAGCTTGTCGTCGGCGCAATACAGCATCACCTGGTCGAGCGCGTGGCCGCCGCCGGTGATCACCTTGAAGCGGCGCGTGCCGATCACGACGTCGTCGCCATGCGAGATGCGGCGGTAGGACGGCGGCAGCACCGAGACGCGCTTCAAATAATCCTGACCGCGGCCGAGCAGCCTTTCAGTGAGCGACTCGTCCATGCCATGGCGGCGGAAGAACAGCCGCTGCGCCTCACGCCGTTCCTCGGTGCCGCGGTTCTGGTGATAGACCGATTGCAGATATTCGACCTGCGACATCACCAGCGGGCAGTTGAAACGCTCGACGATCCACCCCGCGAGACCGACATGATCAGGGTGCGAGTGGGTGACGATCAGGCGCGTGATGTTGACGCCCTTCAGCGGTCCATCGAACAGCTTGGTCCAGGCCTCGATCGTCTCCTCGTTGCCGAATCCGGCATCGATCATCGCATAGCCGTCGCCGTCGGCGAGCAGGTAGATGTTCACGTGGTTGAGGCGGAACGGCAGCTTCAGCCGCGCCCATAACACGCCGGGCCTGACCTCCACGACCTGTTCGGGGCCGGGGTGCTGTTCCCAGGGGTAGCGCAGGGCCTCGGCCGAGGACTGCGCGGTGTCGGTTCTTGGGTTCATGCTATCGGCTTAAACCCAGCGCGCGCGGGGCGCCAGCCGAAAAAGGATGCCGGCGCGCCTCGCATAGCGGTCATTCCGGGGCAGTTTTCCGTAGCCCGGATGGAGCGAAGCGCAATCCGGGACCTCCGTGCTTCTGGCACGATCCCGGATTGCGCTGCGCTCTATCCGGGCTACAGGCGAGGGCTCTTACGCCGCCCGCATGTCGTTCAGGAACGCGTCGATCTCCCCGCGCAGCATATCGGCCTCGCGGCGGAGCGCGTCCGAGGCGCTCAGCACCTCGCTGGCCGCAGCGCCGGCTTCGGCGGACGCGGTGGAGACGCCGACGATGTTGCTGGAGACTTCGCTGGTGCCGCCGGCGGCATGCTGGATGTTGCGGGCGATTTCGCGCGTGGCGGCGCCCTGCTCCTCGACCGCGGCTGCGATCGTCGTGGTGACGTCGTTGATCTCGCCGATGATCCGGCCGATGCCCTGGATGGCGCCGACCGCGGAGGTCGTGATCTCCTGCATGCCGGCAATCTGGGTGCGGATCTCTTCCGTCGCCTTGGCGGTCTGGCTCGCCAGGCTCTTCACTTCGGAGGCGACCACCGCAAAGCCGCGGCCGGCCTCGCCTGCGCGCGCCGCCTCGATGGTGGCGTTGAGCGCGAGCAGATTGGTCTGCGAGGCGATGGTCTGGATCAGGTCGACGACGACGCTGATGCGGCTTGCGCTGTCGGCGAGGCTCTGCACGGTGGCGTCGGTCGATCCCGCTTCATCGACCGCCTTCTTGGCGATCTCGGCGGAGGTCACGACCTGGCGGCTGATCTCCTGGATCGAGGAGGACAGCTGCTCAGTGCCGGCCGACACGGTCTGCACGTTGACCGACGTCTCCTCCGCGGCGGAGGCGACCGCGTTCACCAGCGCGTTGGACTGGTCGGCGGTGTTCGACATGCTCTGCGCGGTCGATTGCATCGAATTGGCGGACTGCGCCAGATTGGCAAGCGCGGAGCGCACCGTGCTTTCGAATTCGGCGATCTTCGCTTCCATGCGCGCGGCTCGCTCGGCCTTGGCGATACGGTCCTTGTCCTGCTCGTTCGTCAGCGCGCGGGTCTCGATCATGCTCTCCCGGAACACTTGCAGCGTGTTCGCCATCACCGAGATCTCGTCGTTGTGGTTCTTCGAGCGGTAGATCTCGGTCTCGAGGTCGCCGTTCGCCAGCAGCTGCATCGACTGATGCAAGGCGCCGATCCGGCGCAGGATGTTGCGGCCCACATAGAGCCAGACGAACAGCGCCGAGCCGACCAGCATCAACGCGCCCAGCGCCAGCATGACGGACGTCGCGAGCGAAATCTCCTGCCGCGCCTGGAAGGTCGAGGCGTTGGTCTCCTTCTGCACGCCGTCGACGAGCTGCTGCACGCTGATGCCGAGGCCGACATTGAGCTTGCGGGTCTCGTCCAGGATGGTCTGACCATAGTCGATGGAGTCGAGCTCCTTTTCGCGCAGATTGAACACACCGGTCTTGCCGGTGCCGAGTGCGAGCAGCTTTTCCGCCGTCTCGCGCAGCATCTTGTTGCCTTGGTTGTCCGGCAACAGATCGAGATTCGAGCGCAGGCGTCCCTGTGCCGTCTTGAATTCCTTCTGGATGTCGTCGAGCTTGTCGCTCGTGCTGGCCGATAGCGCCGCGCTCATGTCGGCGGCAGCGAGATTGCCGCTGGCGACGACGTTGCCGAGCTGACCGACGGTCTGCGCGGCGTCGGTTGCATCCGCGGCGGACAGGTCGGCTGAACCGAGAATGGCATTGACCCGGGTCTGCGCGTCCAGCATCGCCGGGCTCGCCGCGCCGACGAATGCGCCCTGCGCGTTGCGAAGCGCGTCATATTGCTTCTCATGGAGGGCTGCGATGTCGAGCCGTTCGCGGGCGGCCTTCGCCAGGCTCTGAGCCGCCTCGTTGATGCTCTTCATCGTGTCGCTGAGCCCGGAAACAACGCTCTTGTCGGCGCCGAGCTCGATAATCTCGTTGAGTTTCTGCTGCGTCTGCTCCTGCAATTCCCTAAGCTTCTTGGTGCGTTCATTGAGGGCGTCCTCGCTTTGCGCCGCAAGCAGGGCCGGTCCCTGCGCCGCGAGGCTCGCACTCAGTGCCGACAATTGCAGGCTGGCGGAAAGGCGCGGAATGTCCCGCCCGCTGAGTTCAGTCATGCGTCCGCCGAGATTCTGCAGCGCGAGGCCAGCGCCCGCTGCGATCACGAGACCCATGCCCGCGATGACCGCAAAGGCCGCGAACAGGCTGCCGCGCACGCCCCATTTCAGCATTTTGAAACGAGGACGGAAACGGCCAAGGAAGCGGCCAAGGCCCAGACGGATCGCCATCGTAATTCCCCCAATGTTCTTCTATTTGTGGCGGCAGTATCGGCAGCACCGGTTAAAAAATCGCAATTTCTGCAATTGGTTGCGCATGTTCCGCAGGGCGAAAAAAGGAAGGGCCGGCAACCAGGCCGGCCCTTCTGCGCGATAAGGCTTTGATAACCGATCAGTAGCGCGCCACAGTCGGGCTTGCCCAGTTGAAGCGGTAGTTGACGCCGGCCTTGAAGGTATGGTCGTCGGTGGTGAAGTTGCCGGTGCCGGCCAGCGGGCCTGCGGTGAAATGCGCGTCGCCGAAATTGTAATACTGGTACTCGGCCTTGGCCGACCAGTTCGGGGCAAACATGTATTCCAGGCCGGCGCCGACGGTGTAGCCGTTGCGGTGATCGCCATCGATGATGAAGCCGGTCGGCACGCCGCCGACGGTCACCTTCTCGTTGTTGTCCGAATAGGCGTAGCCGCCCTTCACATAAAGCAGGCCGGGACCCCAGGTATAGCCGACGCGGCCGGTGATCGAGCCGAGGCCGCGCTGATCGTTGGTATAGGCGATGCCGCCCGGGAACACTGCGCCGACGCTGCCGGAGAGCCAGGAATACTGGCCTTCGACGCCGACCACGAAGTTCGGGTTGAGCTGCCAGTCTGCGCCGACCTGCACGCCGCCGAGGAAGCGGCCGTTGCCGTTGTTGCCGGTGGAGAGGCCGTTGAAATTGTTGTCGCTGGAGAACGCGCCGCCGACATGCGCGCCGAGATAGAAGCCCGTCCAATTGTAGATCGGCGCGGCGTAGGCCGGCGCGGGCGCCTTGTAGTAATTGCGGTTGCCGAGATCGGCACCGACCGCCGGCGCAGCTACGCCCACCACGAGCAGCGCAACGGTCGCAAAAAGAATCTTCTTCATCGTCTTGAACTCCAACACGTAAGGTCCCCGGCAGGCGCGCTTTCCGCGCCGTCGTTGGTTTTGCAGATAGCTCGCTTTTGACGAAAATGCTGTCACATGCGTGGCACAGCGACGGCCAACCTAACTTGTTGGGGGGTAAATGATTTTCGTGCTTAATGGCGCCTTAAGAAGTGATGAAGGAAGGCTTAACTTCGCGCGTCACAGGTAACTTGCGCGCGCCTCCTGTTAACCAAGACGCCGCCGCGCCTCATCGCGCATCTGTGCGCGAAAGGCCGCGCGCTTCGCAGGCCGGTCTTCCTCGCGCACGTCATGACGATCGAAGATGTCGAACTTCTCCAGGATCGGATAGCGCTCGCTCGCCATCGCGAGCACGCGCAGTATCTTGGTCGCCTCCGGCGTCGGGCCGCTGACCTCCCAGCGACGGATGGTGTCGGCGCCGCCTCTCTCCGGCAATCCGCACAGCTTGGCCATGTCGGCCGCAGTGAGCTTGCGCTCGAGGGCATCCGAGAGGTCGTTGCGAAGCTGCTTCAGTTCGGCGCCGGTCATGCTGCTTGCGTCCAGGGAAATCACGGAACGCAACGCACTACCGCTGATTCGGGTCCATCCGAAGGCGGCGGTTGCATGCCCCGCGCTCCGGCACCTTCGCCCGCGCACGGAGTTATGAACGGAGACCTATGGAAATTTCCCGATGAGTGAACAGTTGGCATGTCGGGGCGCGCTCCGGGCGAAAGGATCAGCCATGAGAACCATCAAACTCGCGATCGCCGCGCTCGTCACGACCGGACTGCTTGCCACGCCTTTCGCGGCTGAAGCAAAGAAGGTCCGCTCGAGCCGGCATTACAGCACCGGTGTGATGGCGCCGACCTATGGCGGTGTCGGCGTGTCGGCCGTGCAGCCAAGGGGGCCCTACGGGTCATCCGGACAGACGGTCGGCACCGTCACCGCGCCGTCGATCGGCTCGTACAATTGGCCCTCGGTCGGCGTGACGAACGCGGTCCCCACCTGGAGCAACACCACGAGATAGCGAGCGCTTCCGCGAGATGGACGCCGCTCTCCGGATCAACGCGTGCCGCTCGCCGATGCGGAGAGCAGATAGAGCGCAATCAGCAATGTCGCGACCGACAACATCGTCGTGATCGAGACCGTGGCCGCGACCAGCTTCTCCTCGACCTTGTGCTCGTGGGCGAGGACATAGACGGTTTTCGCCGTCGGCACGGCCGCGCAGACGACGGCGGCAACCGTATAGAGGGGGGTGAGGGCCAAGATCACACAGAGCCCGTAAACGATCAGCGGCATGACCACCAGTTTCACCGCCGCGAGTGCAAACGCCGCCTTCAGGCTGGATCGCAGGCCCTCGACGGACAAACCAAGGCCGATGGCGAACAGCGCGCACGGCGTGAGCGCGCCGGCGATCATGTTGAGATAGGCCGCGACCGGCGCCGGAATCGGCAATCCCGTTATCGCCCATGCAAGGCCTATGAACGTCGACAGCACCATGGGATTGTGCAGGATTTGCTTTGCCAGCCCCGTAGAGCGTGCGGATGGCCCGCGGGCATCGCGCTTTTCCAGCAGAATTACCGTGATCGGAAACATCACTGCGGCCACGAACACCGTCGCTACAGCTGCAGGCAGGACGGCGGGTTGGCCGTAGATCGCATGCAGGATCGGCAGCGCGACAAACCCGGTGTTGGTCATCGCCGCCGCCATCCCATGGATGGTGCTGCTGGCGAGATCGTGTTTGCCACCTGCGCGGACCGGCAGGAATACCAGCGCGAAGCAGATGAGTGAACCGCCGCCGAATGCGAGCAGAAAGCGCCATTCCAACAGATTGCGCGCCGGCTCCTGGGCGATCGTGACGATCAGCAGCGCCGGCATCGCCACGTTGTAGGCAAAGTGGACCAGGGCGTCGGCAAGCGAGCGGGAGAGATAGCCAAGCTCGCCCGCGAGCCAGCCGGTGACGATGATCGCAAATACGGGAAGAACGAGGCTGGCGACCTCCATCCGGCTTCCCCATGCTGCCAATGGCCGCAACAAGAGGTTACCCCGGCGAAGGACTGCCGTCACTGCCCAACGTTCAGCGAGGCGCAGGCTTGGTGGCGTGTCCCGGACGCGCGAAGCGCGAGCCGGGACCCAGGGACTGCAAGACTCGGGGCTGCGATGGGCCCCGGCTCTGCAGCGCACCGCTGAAGAAGCGCTGCGCTGCGTCCGGGGCACGAGAACGGCCTACTTCGCCTCAGTCGCGCTGTTCCAGACTCGAGAGGTCCTTTCGATCTGTCACGCCAACGCGCCAAGCCGCCGAAAGCAAGACGTCCGGGCTTAGATCCCGCGGCCGGTCTGTTGACCGATCACGCAGCGCCATGCCGCCAGTCGCTCGGCCGGATGCTGGTTCATCCATTCGGCGAGCTGCGGCGCGCCCATCAGGCAGGACTGCACCGAGACCTGCGCAAAATCCGAGCTGGTGACGAGCTGCTCGTGGCAATTGGAGGGAGAGGCGAGGCTGCAGAGCACGGCGATGATTTTGATCACGACAGGTTACCCCCGTCGCGGCCGATGAATGCGCGGCCGATCGCCGGCTTGTCCTGCCCCTCGCTGGCCGGATCGGCCGGCGGGAAGATGCTGTCGTAGATCGCGCGTGCCTCCTCGATGAGGCGGGCTCGCTCGCGCTCGGATTTCGAGACAAATCGAATAACTTCGCCCATGTTGGCTCCGAAGTCAGCTAGTTGAGTCGTCATGAGATGACGTTAATCATTCCATCGTCATGTATGGTGCCGCATTTGACTTTGAAGCGGCGCGGCGATCACGACCGAATAAAAAGCGCGTGACCGCGCCGCGGAATCCCAACGTCCGGCGTTTTCTCACGCGCTGGGTTGTAAGACCGTCCACCGCTTCATGCCAGTTGCGCAGCTTCAGCAGCCGAGCAGGCGAATGCGGGTGTCGGCCTGTCCTCGCATCGTCAGCAAGGAAAGTCTCACGAAGCAAATGCCGTTGGATCGAATATGTTTCGCCTCTTGCAGCGAGCAAGTTTTTGGAACCATCACAAAGATTGACGAACGATGACAAGCCGCATCAGGCGGCCGGCGCGCGCTCCTTCCGTCCCGGCACGGCCGACAGCAGCTCGCGCGTATATTCATGCTCGGGCGCCGCGAACAGCTGCGCGGTGGGCTTCAGCTCGACGATGGCGCCCCGTTGCATCACCGCGATGCGGTCGCAGATCTGGGCGGCGACGCGCAGATCGTGGGTGATGAACAGCATCGACAGTCCGAGGCGCGCCTTGAGGTCTTCCAGCAGCCTCAACACCTGCGCCTGCACCGAGACGTCGAGCGCGGAGACGGCTTCGTCTGCGACGATGATCTCCGGCTCGAGCGCGAGCGCGCGGGCAATGCCGATGCGTTGGCGCTGGCCGCCGGAGAATTCATGCGGATAGCGCTCGAGCGCGCCGGCATCCAGGCCGACCATCTTGAGGAGATCGCGGGCGCGATCGAACGCGATGTTCGGATCGGTACCGGCTGCGATCGGCCCGTCGGCGATGATGTGGCCGACCTTGCGGCGCGGATTGAGCGAGGCGAACGGATCCTGGAAGATCATCTGGATACGGTGACGCTCGGCGCGCAGCGCCTTGCCCGAAAGCGAGGTCAGGTCGGTCTCGCCGATCCGCACAGTGCCGCGGTCGCCTTCGATCAGCCGCATCACCAGGCGTGCCACCGACGATTTGCCGGAGCCGGATTCGCCGAGCAGGCCGAGCGTCTCGCCCTTGAGGATGTTGAAGTTGACCGCGCGCGCCGCATCGACACGGCGATCCTCGCGGAACCAGCCGCCCGATGTGACGTAGGTCTTGTCCAGGCCGATCACCTCGACCGCCCTGGCCTGATCGTCGAGCGCCTTTCGCGGCGGCGGATCCATCGACGGCACGGCGGCAAGCAATGCCTTGGTGTAGTCGTGCTGCGGCTCGTTGAAGACGGCCGTGGCGGGACCTTCCTCGACGACCTTGCCGTGCCTGAGCACCACGACCTGGTCGGCGATGTCGGCGACGACGCCGAAATCATGGGTGATGAACATCACCGCCATGTTGCGATTGCGCTGGAGGTTGCGGATCAGCTTGAGGATCTGCGCCTGCGTGGTGACGTCGAGCGCGGTGGTCGGCTCGTCCGCGACCAGCACTGCCGGCTCGAGCGCGAGCGCCATCGCGATCATGGCGCGCTGGCGCTGGCCGCCGGAGAGCTGGTGCGGATAGGCGCGCACGATGCGCTCGGGGTCGGGCAGGCCGACCTCGCGTGCCAATGCGAATGCTTTCGCGCGCCGCTCCTTCGGCGTCAGCAGTCCGTGCGCCTCGAACATCTCCGCCATCTGGTCGCCGATGCGCATCAACGGATTGAGCGCGGTCATCGGCTCCTGGAAGATCATCGCGAGACGGCGGCCGCGCAGATCGCGCCAGCCGTCGTCATCGAGCTTGAGCAGGTCGCGGCCTTCGAACTGGATCTCGCCGGAGGCGACCGACACGGTGTCCGGCAACAGGCCCATCAACGCATGCGCGCACATCGACTTGCCGGACCCGGACTCGCCGACCACGCAAACGATCTTGCCGGGCCGCAGATCGAGCGAGACGCCGTCGACGGCGAACGGACGCTCGGCGCCCTCAGGCAGCGCGATCCGCAAGTTCTTGATGGAAACGGCGGGTGGCGCGGTCGTCATCAGCGGCCCTCCCGCGACAGGCGCGGATTGAGCGCGTCGTTGAGACCTTCGCCGATCAGGTTCAGCCCGAGCACCGAGATCAGGATGGCGACGCCGGGAAACACCGTGATCCACCACGCCTGCCGGATCACGGTGCGGCCGGCGCCGACCATGTAGCCCCAGGAGATCAGATTGGGGTCGCCGAGGCCGAGGAATGACAGCGAGGATTCCAAGAGGATCGCGGTCGCCACCATCAGCGAGGCCAGCACGATCACGGGCGACAACGCGTTCGGCAGGATTTCGCGCAGGATGATCCAGCTGTTGCTCTGGCCGGTCACCACGGCGGCCTGGACATATTCGCGCGTGCGCAGCGACAGCACCTCGCCGCGGACGAGGCGGGCGACCGGCGGCCAGCTCACCACCGCGATCGACGCGACGATCGAATAGATCGAGGGCTGCAGGATCGCCACCAGCACGATCGCGAGCGCGAAGCTCGGGATGGTCTGGAAGAACTCGGTGAAGCGCATCAAGGCGTCGTCGACCTTGCCGCCGAAATAACCGGCCATGGCGCCGATCGGCACACCGACGACCAGCGCGACCAGCGTGGAGACGAGGCCGACCAGCAGCGACACCCGTGCGCCGAAGATCATGCCGGCGAACACGTCGCGGCCGAGCGCGTCGGTGCCGAGCGGCACGTTCGAGAGCGTGAATGGCGGCAGGAAGGGCCGCTGCACCATGCGCCAGGGCGAATTCGGGAACAGCATCGGTCCGAACACCGCGACCGAGATCGCGAAGAGGAGGATGACGAGCCCGATGACGCCGCTCGGGCTCTTCAGCATCGATTTCCAGAACTGTTTCATGAGGCGTATTCGATGCGCGGGTCGACCAGGCGATAGACGAGGTCGGTGATGAGGTTGAAGATCAGCACCATGGCGGAGCAGATCACGAAGACGCCGAGCAGCAGATTGTAATCCCGCTGCAACAGCGCGTCGTACATCAGGCGCCCGATGCCGGGCCAGGCGAACACGGTCTCTGTGATGACGGCGCCGCCGATCAGCGTGCCGGAATGCACGCCGGCGAGCGTCACCACCGGCAGCAGCGCATTGCGCAGCACGTGGCGGCGCTGGATCACGGCATCGGAGAGGCCTTTGGCACGCGCCGTCTTGACGAAGTCGAGCCGCTTTACCTCCAGCATCGAGGCGCGCGTCATGCGGGTGTACGTCGCCATGAAGAACAGGCCGAGCGTCATCGCCGGCATGATCAGATGTTTTGCGACGTCGACCGCATGGGCAAGGCCGGTGAGGTTGGCGCCGACCGTCTCGTAGCCGAAGCTCGGCAGCCAGTCGAAGGTGACCGAGAACAAGAGGATGCCCATCAACGCCACCCAGAAGATCGGCATCGCGTAGAAGATCAGCGCGAATATTGTGATGCCGGTGTCGAGAAAGGTTCCGGCAAAGCGCGCAGCGAAGGTGCCGAACAGGATGCCGAGCGCGAGCGAGATCGCGAAGGCGGTCAGCGTCAGCAGCAATGTCGCCGGCAGCCGTTCGCCGATCAGCTTTGCGACCGGCGCCTGCTGGCGGAAGGAGAAGCCGAGGTCGAGGGACACGACGCCCTTGACGTAGATGAAGAGCTGCTCGGGCAGCGGCTTGTCGAGGCCGAACTTCTCCCTGAGCTGCTTGACGAAGACCTGATCGCTGGCCCCAGCCTCACCCGCCATCACGACCGCGGGGTCGCCTGGCGCCAGCCGGATCAGGAAGAAATTGAGGACCACGATCGCGAGCAGGACGATCACGCCCTTGGCGACACGCTGAGCGACGAAGGAGAGCATTTTAGAGGTTCTTATAGGGTGACGAGACCTTTGGCCACTGGGGCGGTGCACTCCCTCGCCCCGCTCTTGCGGGGAGAGGGTTGGGGTGAGGGGCCTCTATCCACGCATGAGAATGCCATAGATCTGTACCCCCCTCGCGCGCGCGAGACGATGCTTCGCATCGCTCGGGGCGCGTCGGCCTCTCCCCGCAGGCGGGGAGAGGTAAGAGGCTCACTTGTCGAGCCATGCGTCCTTGAAGCCGTCATTGACCCCGATCCCCGTGGTGATCAGGTTCTTGACCTTGCAGCGCATGATGGTCGGGAATTGCAGCTCGAGCATCCAGGCCACCGGCACGTCCTCGACCAGGATCTTCTGCGCCTTGTCGTAGATCTCCTTGCGCTTGGAATCCGGGGTCGCGGTCGCGCCCTCGGCGAACAGCTTGTCGATCTCCGGGTTGGAATAGCCCTCGACGTTGTTGAAGACCTGCCCCTTCGCGATGTTGCTGGAGATATAGTTGCGGCCGACCCCGAGCGCGGGATCGCCGTACTGGTAGAGATAGGTGAAGGCGATGTCGTAGTCCCAGTCGCCGATCTTCTGGTTGCCGCCGGCGACGTCGGTGGCGATGGTCTCGATGGTCATGCCGACGTCCTGGAGGTTCTGCTTCACGGCTTCACCCCAGCGCTGCCAGGTCTCGCCATAGGCGAGCGGCAGCAGGCGGATCTTCTCGCCCTTGTAGCCGGCTTCCTTCAGCAGCGCCTTGGCCTTGGCCGGATCGTAGGGATACTTCCTCACGTCGTCGGTGTAGTACTTGATGGTCGAAGCCGACGGGCCGGTGGCGACCTTGCCGAGCCCGTTCCAGATCACGTCCTTGGCGAAGTCACGGTCGATCGCATACATGATCGCCTGACGCACCCGCTTGTCCGCGAGCGGCCCCTGGCGGTTGTTCAGCCACAGCCAGGCCAGCGGCGAGAAGAACTCCCAGCCGGCGCCGGTGACGCAGGTGTCCTTCAGCTTGGACAGCCGCGGCACGTCGAAATTCTCGACCGAGCCGCCCGGCAGCACGTCGACCTTGCCGGTCTCATACGCCACCGAGCGCGCGGCGGCGTCGGGGATGATCTGCCAGTAGATCTCGTCGAGATAGGGCTTGCCCCTCTCGTAGTAGTTCGGGTTCTTGACCAGGCGGATGAACGAGCCCTTCTGCCACTCCTTGAACATGAAGGGGCCGGTGCCGACAGGCGCGTTGTTGTAGGGATTGGTCTTCCAGTCGGTGCCTTCATAGAGATGCTTCGGCACCATCGGCATCGAGCCGACCTCGAAGATGCCGAGGAACGGGCCGAACGGCTGCTTCAGCGTGAACACCACGGTGTAATCGTCCGGTGCCTCGACCTTGTCGACCTGCGCGAGGTTGGTGCGGGCGCGCGCATGGGTCTGCTTCAGCATCTCGATCGAGAACAAGACGTCGGCGGCGGTGAAGGGCTTGCCGTCATGCCAGGTCACGCCCTTCCTGAGCTTGAAGGAATAGGTCTTGGCGTCCTCGCTGACGCTCCAGCTTTCGGCAAGCTCCGGCTGCGGGTCGAGCTTGGGGCTGTAGCGCAAGAGGCCTTCGAAGATGTTGCCCGATACCATCTGGGTCGGACCGTTCTGGACCAGCGCAAGCATCAGGCCGGGCGGCTCGGGCTGGATCACGGCATTAATCACACCCCCCGTCTTCGGCTCTTGCGCTAGCGCCGAGGCCGTGAGGCCGCAAGCCAGGAGGAGACCAAGCAACACTCGTTTTGGCATGTCGTATCTTTCTCAAGCGAGACCAGCCGTAAACGCTTCGCACGTCATGGCGCGCAAAGCTACGGTCGGCCCATCCCAGTCCCCATCCGATATCGAGGCTCACACAGTCTCGTTCGGCGCTGCAAGATGAAAGTCTCGACAATGTTCGCACAAAAAATGTACAGCCCGTCCTGTTTTGATGGATTGGCCTCTCATCACGGGGTAGCCCTCATATCGGCCATTGGCCGAGATGACCGCTGCGAGGAGCGACACAGCGTCGCGGCAGGCCCCGTCACTGCAATCCCGCCCGGCGGAATCCCTCCAGATAATGTTCGCGATCCCCGTCATTGGCCCACGGCAGTTGCGTCGCGATCCAGTGCAGCGAGATGCCCGGCTGGGTGCGGCGGAGCTCTCCGAGCGCCGTCTCCGCAAGCATTCTGTCGCCTGTCATGCCGGCCGAAACGGCGAGCACGCGGTAGGCGCCGGTGAGGTCGCCGCGGTGGCGGATCGCCTCGCGTGCGAGCGCGATGGCCTCGTCATAGCGCCGTTCGGTGAAGCGGGCATAAGCGGCGATGCCGTGATAGATCGCCAGTGACGGGTCGCGCGGTGACAGCCGGATCGTCTTTTGCGCAGCCTCGAACGAATCCTTCGTTCGTCCGGCGTAGGACAGCGCCAGCGCGTAATAGCCTTGCGCCAGCGAGAAGTTCGGATTGAGCGCGAGCGCCTGCTCGAACTCCGACAGCGCATCCGCAAGCCTGCGGGTCGAGAAGCAGACGCTGCCGAGCGCGGCATGCGCCCAGGCATCCTCATGGTCGCAGCGCACAGCGGCCAGCGCGGCAGATTCCGCGGCCGGCGCAACCGCGGCCAGCTCGGCCCAGCCGAGATGCACGCCGAACATATCGTTGACGGCCAGCAGCGACAGCGCCTGGCCGTAATTCGGATCGATTGCAATCGCGCGTTCGAGCAGTGCCCGCGCCGCCTCGTGATCCTGCCGGGTCACGCGCCAAAAATGCGACAGCGCGCGCATCAAGAGGTCCCAGGCGTCCAGGCTTGCAGGCGGCTTGCGATGGCTGCGAAAATTTTCCGCCGCGTGGATCTGCGGCTCGATCGCCGCGGCGATCGCGTTGGTGATCTCGTCCTGCACGGCGAAGACGTCGACGAGCTCGCGGTCGTAGCGCTCGGCCCAGAGATGGTTGCCCGACGCGGCGTCGTTGAGCTGCGCGCTGATGCGCACCCGGTTGTCCGCTTTGCGCACGCTGCCTTCGACGATGTAGCGGACGCCGAGCTCCTCGGCGATCTGCCTGATGTCGACCGCGCGTCCCTTGTAGGTGAAGGACGAGTTGCGGGCGATCACCATGAACCAGCGCTGCTTCGACAGCGCGGTGAGGATGTCCTCGCTGATCCCGTCGCCGAAATAGTCCTGGGCGGGATCGCCGCTCATGTTCTCGAAGGCGAGCACCGCGATCGCAGGGCGGTCCGCCGCGCGCGGGGGAGTGGGCTTGGCTTCCGCCCGCGCGGCGGATGCCGCCACGTCTTCCCGGACCTCGCCGACGAAACGAAAGCCCTTGCGCGGAATGGTCTTGATCAGGCGCTGGGTCGCGCCGTCGTCGCCCAGCGCCTTGCGTGCGGCGTTGATCCGGCTGTTCAGGGCGGAATCCGAGACGATGCGGTCGCTCCAGATCTGGCTGATCAGGTCATCCTTGCTGACCACACGCGCCCGTTGCGTAACCAGATAAAGCAAGAGATCGAACACTTGCGGCTGCAACGGAACGGGCGCCCCATCGCAAGTGAGCTCCCGAAGGTCGCCGTCGAGCACGTTGTTTTCAAAGCGAAATCGCACGTTTTCGTCGTCTCAAGCAAAAATCAAAGTCGTCTCAGGCGAAAATCAACCGTCCGCGAAAGTCAGGGGACGTCCGACCCGGCATGGTGCGAAGACCAAACCGTGTCGATGCCTCGGCACTACGGAGCGTTCTATGACCCAACTTGATCACCAGGTTCATTCCATCGGGCCGGAACTTGCGGGCTCTCGTATTTTCAAGTTCATCGCCTTTCTGTACGGAATTGCGGCGTATCTCGTGTTTTTCGTCACCATTCTCTATGCCATCGGCTTCGTCATGGGCGTCATGGTGCCCAAGACCATCGATACCGGAGCCGAAGCGCCCGTCGTCCGCGCGGTCATCATCAATCTGCTGCTGATGTCGCTGTTCGCGGTTCAACACAGCGTGATGGCGCGCCAGCAATTCAAGGCGTGGTGGACGCAGTTCGTCCCCAAGCCGGTCGAGCGCAGCACGTATGTGCTGCTCGCGAGCCTGTCACTGCTCCTCCTGTTCTGGCAGTGGCGTCCGCTGCCCGAAGTCATATGGAATGTCGAGAACCCGGATCTTGCCGTGACGGTGGTCACGCTGTCCTTCGCCGGCTGGGTGCTGGTGTTCACCTCGACCTTCATCATCAATCATTTCGAATTGTTCGGATTGCATCAGGTGACCAACCATCTCGTCGGCAGGGAAGCCGCGCCGCCGCGCTTCAAGACGCCGCTGCTCTACAAGTTCGTCCGTCATCCGATCTATCTCGGCTTCATCATCGCGTTCTGGGCGGCGCCGACCATGACCGCGGGGCATCTGCTGTTCGCGGCCGTGACCACGCTCTACATCTTCGTCGGCATCGCGCTGGAGGAGAGCGATCTCGTCGATCTCTTCGGCGACGAGTACCGGCAGTACAAACAACGCGTCTCCATGCTTATTCCCTGGCGCCGCTCGGTATAGTCTCGGTCTCGTCCCGCGCGCCCCCGAAAGGAGGACGTGCGGGGCGCCGACGCGCGATAACGATCCCTTCATAAAACGGAGACGTCCAAATGAAACATGTCGGAAATTGCTTCTGTGGCGCGGTCACGGTCGAGGTCACGGGCGCGCCGGAGGCGATGGGCTATTGCCATTGCCGCTCCTGCCGCTCCTGGTCGGGCGGTCCGGTCAACGCCTTCAGCCTGTGGAAGCCCGAAGCGGTACGCATCACCGAGGGCGCGCAGCATGTCGAGACCTTCGCCAAGACGCCGCTCAGCCAGCGCAAATATTGCAGGAAGTGCGGCGGCCATCTCATGACCAACCATCCGCCGCTCGGTCTGGTCGACGTCTTCACCGCCACCATCCCCACACTCGCCTTCACGCCCGGCGTCCACGTCAACTATGCCGAGACCGTGCTGCCGATGCGCGACGGCTTGCCCAAGCTGAAGGATTTTCCGGCCGAGTTTGGTGGCAGCGGCGAGATGATGCAGGAGTAGCGGCCTTCATTTGGGGGGCGCTTCCCGCGGCCATCCTTCGAGACGCCCGCCTTTGGCGGGCCCTCAGGATGAGGATCGAGTGTGCGGCCCCAGCTTCAACGGGCGCCAATGCCGATCAGCCTCATCCTGAGGAGGCGCGTCAGCGCCGTCTCGAAGGACGAGGCGTGCGCTCGGAGAGGGCGGCAGCGCGCCGCCCTCCTAATTGAAAGACTAGCCTCCGCGGGATTCAACGACCTTGCGGCAGGACTCCGAAAGCTTGGCCTTGTTCTCGCGCAGGCAGGCATTCATCTGCGGCGGCTTGCCGATATGTTCGGCGCAGAATTTGCTGGCGTCGCCGCGGCAGGCCATTTGCTCCTGGGGTGATGGGCCGGACTGTGCAGCAGCGGGCAGGGCGGTGGCGGCAAGCAGCAGCGCGGCAAGAACCGAAATCTTCATAAAGCACCTCTTTGGAATCATCGTTGGTCCCGACCGGGATCAATCGGGCCGGACCATCTCGCAAGGTCCGGGCGCGGGTCCATGCCATGTTCATGGCACCGGCCAGTCCTCCCGGTACCCCCATCTTCATGGCATGTATCCGCGCGCCGACTTTTGCCATTCAGGCTGCACCTCGGCTGCGAGACCCGGTGATTGCGCCGGGACGCCGAACGGGAAGCAGGAGAGCAAGATGTCGAAGAGAGCTGGAGCGCTGGGCGCCGGGCTGACGATCATGGCCCTGGCGGGCGCGGCGATGGTGTCGCTGGGCACGAGCCCGGCGCAGGCGGTGGTTTATTGCAAGACCGTCGGGGTGCCCAAGGGCTGCGTGGTACGGCCGACCGCCGCGGTGGTGGTCGCGCCGGGAGCGCCGGTTGCGCGCGCAGCCGTCGCAACGCCCGGCGTCGGCGCGCCTGGCGTCGGCGTGCGCGCCGGCACGCCGATGAATCGCGGCGGCCCCGTCAATCGCGTCGGCGTGCGCTGATATTCCATTCAATTGATTTGATTGCATCGCTTCGGGCCAACGGGGCCTGCGGACGAACCCCCCGTCCTCCGCAGGCAAATCACCCGGCCCGTCCCCTCTCTCCGTGCGCCCCACACGTTCGGGGAGGGGGCCTTTCAGCCCGCAGCCATGTCGCTGTCGGGAAAACGCTGCGGCAATTGCAGCCGCACGCGCGTGCCTGAGGCATCCGAGCTCAGATCGAGCACCGCGCCGCAGCGCGCGGCGCGGCTTCTCATGTTGCGCAGGCCGCGCGCGGTCTGGCCCGCGCCCGCGGCCTCGCCATTGCCGGACAGCGCAAAGCCGCGGCCGTCGTCCGTCACGCTGATCACGCCGTAAGGTCCCAGGCCGCCGTCATGCGTCTCGATGGTGACCGCGACCTGGCGGGCCTGTGCGTGCTTGACCGCGTTGGTCACGGCCTCGTCGAGGATGCGCACGATCTGGATGACGTGCCACGGCCTGAGCTCGGGATGCAGCGGCAGGCCCTGCGGCGTCGCCACGCGCCAGTCGAGCGCGATGTCGTGCGGCCGCAATTGGGCCGTGGCGCGCTCGCGCCAGGAGCCGAGGGCGAGCATCAGGTCGCCGCCGATGTCGTCCATGGAATCGATGACGAGACGCAGATCCTTCAGCGCCGCGCGGGCGGCATCGGTGATGGTCGCGCCCGCACTGCCGCGCTCGGACAGTGCGACGATGCTGACGAGCTGGCCGCCGAGGCCGTCGTGGAGGTCTCGCATCAGGCGCGTGCGCTCGTTGGCGAGCGCGGCGGCGCGGGCGCGCTCCTCCTCGCGGGCAAAGCTCGCCTTCAGCCGCTCCTCGGCTTCGCGCACCCGCGTCACCAGCTGGCCGGCAAAGCTGTCGACCTGGTTCAACGCGCGGGCAAAGCGCCAGGTCAGCCCGGCGCCGATCGCGACCAGCATCGCCGAATAGGACAGGCGCGAGACGAAGATGCGATCGTTGCTCACGATCTCGAGCACCGTGAGCATGTCCTGGACCCAGCAGACCAGCACGATGGTCACCGCGCAGCCGATCGTGAAGCTCGCCGCGTCCTGCCGTCGCACCACCGCGGTTGCGGTGACGCAGGCCATCAGGAACAGGCAGAGCCCGACGGTGGGAATGCCGAGCACCAGGAACAGGATGCGCGGCAGCGGCGGGCCCCCGATCAGCCCGACCACGAACACGAGGATGCCAGGCACGAACAGCAGCGTGCCGTAGCGCGGCCAGCGCCAGCCGAAGAACAGCACGCCGAACACGACGATCAGCGCGCTCTCGATCGGTGCGGACGCCAAGAGCACCGCGGCGAGCCGGGATACCGCGGCCGGCGGCACCGGCGGCGGCGCGAACGCCTGCACCACTCCGAGCACCATCGCCGTTGCCAGCACGCCATAAACCGGTTCGTGGCGCCGCATCAGCCACATGATCGCGAGGATGACGGCCAGGATCGCCTGCCAGGCGGAGAACACCACCGGCAGCGTGACGAACAGCAGCGTGCGAGTCTCATAGGCCGGGCGCAAGGCGATATCCGGCCCGACATAGACGGTGTCGAGAAAGCCCTTGAGCGGGCCCCACACGAACAGCCGCACCGTGATCTCGTTTGCGCCCTCGCGCAGCAGCGAAGCGGGGATGGCTGCGATCTCAGGCGTGTTGCGGTCGGGCCGGTTGGCGTTGGCATCGCGCCGGGAGTCCAGCACGATGATGCCGTTGACGGCGACCTCCACCGCGTTGCTGAAGCGCGGCAGGAAAACCGACCAGCCCGAGGCCGCATTGGCGCTCCGGAACGTGAAGGCGCCGGTGTAGAATGGCGGGTCGGCCAGCGAATAGCGCGACGACGTGAAATGTGGCAGCGTCACGGGACGCGTCAGACCGTCCTCCCGCGCCGAAAAATCGCTCACCGCGAAGTCTTCGGGGTCGTTCGGCTGCAGCAGCCGAATCCCCAGGATCGTGACGATCACGATCAGGGCCTGGAGCAGCAGATAGGGCACGAGGCGCGAAGCCAGCAGCCGGCGCCGCGCGGGTTTGAGAGCCGCCTTCGCCGCGATCTCGCTCACAGCTTGATCAGGCCCTGCTGCACCGCCTCGAACACCGCTTCGCTGCGCGTGTGCACCTCGAGCTTGCGATAGATGTTCTTGATGTGGCCGGGCACGGTCTGCTTGGACAGGCCGAGATGGCTGGCGATCTCGGCATAGCTGAAGCCCTTTGCGATGCCCCACAGGATGTCGATCTCGCGCGGGGTCAGCTTGGCCGTGTTGAGCGCAGGTCCAGGCGGCGGCTCCGCAGAATTCTGTGCGGCACCTTGTGTTCTGCGCACGATGAAACGGGCGATCGAGGCCGAGATCGGCGAATGTCCGGCGACCAGGTCGCGCACGGTGGTGGCGATGTCGGTGGGGAAGGCGTCCTTGAGCAGATAGCCGGTGGCACCGACCGTAATCGCGGAGATCACGCTTTCCTCGTCGCCGAGCGCGGAGATCACCATGATCTCGGTGTCCGGAGAGCGCTGCCTCATCTCGCGGATCAGCTCGACGCCGTGGCCGTCGGGCAGCCGCAGGTCGGTCAGCAGCACGCGCGGCGCGCCGACGCTCAGGACCTGCCGCGCCTCCGCGAGCGTCCCGGCGCTGCGCACCTCGTACCCGGCCTTGACCAGCGCATCCTGGAGCCGCCAGCAGGTCGGCGCGTCGTCCTCGACGAGGAGGATGGTGATGGCTTCACCCGTCTCGCCCTGTTCGGTCATGATCATCGTCCCGCGACCCGCGTGTCCCCCGCGGCGCGAGGGCAAGTCTAGCCGCAGCACGGAGGCCATGACACCCATAATCATGGGGGCTGAGCTTGCCACTGGGCTTGTTGTCCGCAGATGGAGGCTTTGTGCCTACGTGGTAAAGTGGCCTATGGTTAGCAAAAAGCAGCAAGCCCCGTTGGCATTTAAGAACGCATCCAGGCTTGGGGACTGGCTTGAGAAGCACCATGGCACTGCGACCGAACTCTGGGTGCGGATATTCAAATCAGACACGGGCGTGCCGTCGGTGACGTGGAACGATTGCGTTATTGAGTCCATCCGCGTCGGTTGGATCGATGGCCAGATGAAGCCTTTCGACGACATGTCGTACTTGCAACGACTTACCCCGAGGAAGGTGAATTCCAATTGGTCGGCCAAGAACTGCCGTCATGCAACAACCCTGATCGCTGAAGGGCGGATGCTTCCCGCTGGATTGGCTCAGGTCGAAGCGGCCAAATCGGATGGACGATGGGACACTGCATACGCAGGCTCAGCGGACATGACTATCCCGCGAGACTTTCTCGACGCCTTGGAGGACATGCCCGCGGCGAAAGCGTTCTTCGCGACACTCGATCGTAGGAATCTCTATTCAATCTACTATCGCCTTCATACAGCGAAGAAGCCGGGGACGCGCGCCAGACGGATCGCGCAAATTGTTGCGAAACTGGATCGTGGCGAGAAGTTTCACTGACCCATGCAGCCTCTCGGAGCCAGCCCGTAGAATGGGTTGAGCGGAGCGATACCCATCGATTTCCGCCGCATGGGTGATGGGTTTCGCAACGGCTCAACCCATCCTACGGGCTAAGGGCCAGAAGGAGACCTCGAGTCCTGTCATCTCATTGCTCGCGAACGCCAGCTTTTCTGAGTCCCTCGACGATGTCGTCGTACTCACGACGAAACTGCGGATTGCTCGACCGTGCGTAGCCTATTTTCTGGAACCACTGGACCGTGAAGTCCTGTCGGATTGCAGTCAATTCCGTCAACATTTGCTGGGCCATTTCCAATTGACCAGTGGCTCCATAAGCTGAAACCAGATCCGCATATGGAAGCCAGTCCAACTTGTTCAAACTGATCGCGCGCCTACATTCCTCAATGCCTTCCGTATATTGATGCAGATGCACGTGAGCATGACAGAGAAAAAAGCGCCAAGTGCCAGCGGCCGGATCTTTGGGGCTTAAGCGCAACGCGATCTGAACGGGAGAAAACGCTTCGCGAGCGCGTCCCGCAGTGATAAGTGTGATCCCTTTTGATGCGTATGCTACCGGCGAATTAGGGTCGATTTCCAAAGCTGCGTCCAATTCAGACAGCGCTCCTTCGGGACTTCCGTAGTTCAAAACGCTTCCCATGACTACGTGCGCGTTTGCAGTCGCCGGGCGTTTTGCAAGAACTTGATCAATCAGTTTGGTCGCGGTCTTTTTGTCCTCGACGACGGAGGTTGACCATCCGTTGTTCACGCGACTGGCTAAGCACCACGCTTTCCCGAGCATTGCGTCAATGTTTCCCGGATCGAGGCGCAACGCACTGTCGAACAAGTCCATTGCCTGCGCGTTGGTTGCTTTTGTCTGAGGCCCATATACTTTCGTCCAGCCGCGCATGCTGAAATCCACAGCATCTGGATTCGTTGACTGGTCCATTTGGCTGCGCCGACTTTCAGCCTGGACGAGTTGGACGTTGAGAGAGCGGGCGAGCCGCGCAGTGACCTGCTCCTGCAGGGCGGCGAGATTCGTCCGATCCCCGCCAAAACGGTCTGACCAGACGTCGCGGCCAGTTGACAGGTCGGCAAGCGACACATTCATCCGGACCTGATCTCCCGCCCGCTGCACGGCGCCCTGCACGGCCCATCGAACGCCAAGGTCCTTGCCGAGCGTCTTAAGATCGACCTGCTTGTTCTTATAGGTAAAAGCCGTCCCACGCCCGATCACGAATGCACCAGGCATCTGAGCGAGGTCGGTCGTCAGGTCAGTCGTGATACCGTCCGCGAAATAGTCCTGCTCGGGATCGTTGTTAAGGTTCGCAAAGGGCAGGACGATAAGAGACAAGCGGGGAGCGATATCGGGACGGGCCGTTGCTTCTCTCTGTGTCTTTTGCCCTTCCTGCAAAGCATAATTGCGGACGGTCTTTCCGACGTTCCAATAGACGACGAGGCTCCCGGCCACCGCGCCGACGACCGCAATTGAGGCAATCGCCGCCGAACGGACTCGGATCCGACCAGTGAAACGAATCGGCAGTGAAAGCGGGCTTTGACTTGCGCGTTCAGTCCGGGTAGTCGGGCCGGGTCCATCGCTGATCACGGCATACGCCCGAACCGGGCGGTCGATATTCTTGAGGTTCTGCTCGCCCAGATCGGCGAACTCAACGCGGACCTTGCCCCGGACTTGATCGTAGGCAGAGGCAGAGATGCAGATGCCGCCCGGTTTTGAGATACTTTCAAGGCGCGCCGCAATGTTAACGCCGTCTCCAAAGATGTCGTGGGGCCCGAGAATTACGTCCCCGATATTGATGCCCACACGGAAAGTAATGCGCCTATCTTCAGCATCTCCGATTGTCAGTTCGTCGACGCGGGCCTGGAATTGTACAGCAGCTCGGACGGCTTCGACTGCGCTCGAAAATTCCGCCAAGAACCCGTCGCCAGTGTTCTTCACGATGCGGCCACCGTGGTCGGCAATCGCCGGTTTGACACCGTCCATTAGGAGAGTGGCCAGTCTGGCGTGGGTCGCCTCTTCGTCATGGTGCATGAGCCGCGAGTAGCCAGCCACGTCGGCGACCAATATCGCCGACAACCTGCGCTCGACCCGGTCTGGCCGCTCTTGCACCATGCCTGCGATCCAACCTACACGCGATCTTATACAACAGGTCACATGGGATGCCCATACGAGCCAATGTCGCAATTGGGTCAAAAGCTACGGTCACCACGTCCGTCCTCTCAGGTCCGGTCTCCCTCAGGCAGCCTGATGTGGCGGCAACTCGTTCAGTATTCAACTCAGGGGCAGAAGCCGAGCTGTGTAGTTTTGGTGTTTGTCGTTCGCAATTACTGCGTTGGTCTGAATACATGGACATCCCACCCTTGTCAGCCGACCTCCGCTTTCGACTTCTAGCAAACTCGGCAAAAGACATCGTGTTTTCGTTCGAAGTCAAAAAGGCGGCGATGCGTCCGCACATTGCCCAAAAGTGGGGATGGGGATGAAGAGTATCAATTCAAGGTTCACCTCGACCATTTCAGGAAAAAGCCCTTCTTCGCGATTGAGTGCAGCGAGGCGAAGATCGGCACTCTTTCGTTGATGCAGCAGGACGGCTTCGCTCGGTTTGGAGAGTTTTACATCTTTCCGGAGGAGCAACAGCGCGGGCTTGGCACGCGCATTCTTAGGCACGTTTTACAGGTCTCCGATGAGCTGTCTCTGCCAGTGAGGCTGGAATACCTCAAATGGAATCCAGTCGGCTCCCTGTATAAGCGTCACGGGTTCGCTATCATTGGCGAGACAGACATTCACTGGCTTATGGAGCGTCCTTCGGCAGTTCCCGCTGCGCAACGACCCGCGGGCCGGGCAGCGATGGGCCAGTACCGGACTCATGCACCACAGCAATCATCTCATTCGATGACCTCGTCGGCGTGGGCGAGCAAGGTTGGCGGAACAGTGATGCCGAGCGACTTTGCGGTGGTGAGATTGATGATGAGTTCGAATGTCTTTGGCAGCTCGACTGGTAGATCGCTTGGATGCGTACCCTTTAGAACTCTGTCGACATAATAGGCCGCGCGGCCATAGTTCTCACAAAAGTTCAACCCATAGGACATCAAGCCGCCGGCTTCGACATATTCTCTGACCTGGAAGATCGTCGCCAATTGGTTTTGTACCGCAAACTCTGCGATCTGCTTCCGATAGGCAAAAGTGAGCGCCTCCTGTAATGTAATGAGTGCGTGGCAACGGAAATGCGAGCCCGCAGACAACAGCCGCTCCAGATCGTCAGTTGACCGGACTTCAATCGGCTCGATAAAGACCCCGGAGGCCTGTCCACCGATTTTGAGCTCTTGAAGTTCCAACATCTTGCCGGCGTTGCCGGGATTGTGCAGGACACATACGCGCGTGAGGTTCGGCGCGACGGCCTTCAACAATTCGATCAGTTTGGCGCTTGTTGACGGCAGGAAATTCGATACTCCGGTGATATTTCCGCCGGGACGGGCCAAGCTCTCGACGATACCGCTGGCCACAGGGTCACTTACCGCCGCAAAAACGATCGGAATACGGGTCGTTGCCCGTTTGGCGGCCTGGGCTCCAGGTGTAGATGTTGCGACGATCAGGTCCGGATTCAATCGGACAAGCTCGGCGGCGAACTGGGAATATCGATCGACGATGCCTTCGGTCCACCGAAGCTCCAGCTTGAAATCTTGTCCCTCAGTCCAGCCAAATTTGCGCAAACCGGACAGAAAACAAGCAAGCAGAGTCTGGCCGACAGGCGACGACGTACCGCCAAGAAATCCTACTCTCGCCGGTACTGAGCGCTGCGCCCGCGCAACGAATGGCGACACTGACACGCATGCGGCGCCAACCAGTCCGATGAACTCGCGACGTCCCATGTCGGCCTCCCGACTGCGCCGGCAACATCAGAGCAGGCTGACGATACCATAAGTCGCTGCTAGAGAGTAAGGCTCTCAAGCCCCTTACGCATAATTGGTCGCAGCGAGCGACTGTCCCCTATGTGTCACGAGCCGCCGATCACGCTCAAGCGGGGGCGACTTCCGCTTAGCCTTGCGGAGCCGAGTACACACCTTAGCCCGGCTCACGAGAGATCAACCCGCGGCGGCGGATAGCGCCGGGCCAGCACCGACAAGGATAGATGACGCTCGTCTTCCGGCAGCTCCAGATAGGCCAGCACGAGCGGCCGCTTCCAGTCACCGACGCCGAAATCCATCGTCATCCATTTCTGCGGCTCGGGTCCATCGAGGCCCCGGACCCAGACGAAATAGCGGGGAAGGTCGTCGGCGTCCGCTTCTGTCGTGCGTCGTCTGGCCATCAATGTTGCCCGCTGCATCAGATCGGTTGCCACAGGATATAGGGGCTGGCGCGGGGAAGTCGAATGCCTCCGGACGCAATCTCTCCTCCTCCTCATTGCGAGGAGCTCTTGCGACGAAGCAATCCAGACTATCTCCGCGGATGCATTCCTGGATTGCTTCGCTGCGCTCGCAATGACGAGGAGGAGAAGGGGGCAAGTATGAAGCTCTCGGGCTGAAGAGGATTCCCACCGGAACAAAGTCTATCCAAACGCTGCCGGGCCGTAATCTCAAAATTCCGATTGACCGAAATTCGGAAATATCGTATGTGTCGCTCATCCTGGCCCATGGATAAGGGGCGTTTCGCGATCGTCACGATACGCGGGCCGGGTGGCGGTGGGCGTGGAGCGCATCGGCGCGCATGCGATCGCAGGGCGGGTTTGGCCCGTGAGCGGTTGAGCGGCGCGCACACGACCGGTGCGTTCCACGTACGGCAAAAGCGTGTGGTCCTGACGCCCGGGGTCTGTGCGTCAAGGCTTGCGGTGGTGAAGCGGCCCGACCGGGTGCGCGCATCAGTCATCCGCAAGGCGACGGGGGCAATAGTGCATCGCTCCCCGGGGAGAGCGCGCCATAAGCCGTCAAACCACTGCGCAGGGAAAGGCCGGGATGTCCAGGCTGCCCTGTATGCCGCTGTGCATCTGTCTTCGCGCAATTTGCGCACAGCGGACCGCGGGTGCCAGCCGGCGCCCGGCCTTCCCTGCGCCCTTTCCAAAGGAAGGGGCGTCAAGAGAAGCACAAGACTCGGGCGTCATGCGTCGCGAGGCCGAAGAGGCGTGTCTTGCTGTTTGAAAATGAAGTGGCTCCGCTCCTCCTGCGGATCACCGCCACAAGTCGCAGGTCGCCACACGGTTGAGGTCGGCGAGGCGGCGGTCGGCGCTTCCATGCAGATCGAGGCTGGCGAGCAGGGTCAGCAGGCGCCGGTAGGCGCGGTCGGCAATTTCGACCGGCAGCGGGGCCTCGTCAAAAGCCTCGACATAGCTGCCGACGATACCGCTGAGCAGGCGGCACAGGCCGCGCTGTGCGGGATCGTCCCGGCCGAGCGTTTCGAGCTTTTGCTGAAAGGTCTGGAAGGTCCGCAAGCCGTGGTGTTGCTGCGAAAGCCACGCGTGCAGGTCGTTCATGTGAGCTCCTTCGGGTCATGGAAGAAGCTGCCGGTTTATACAGTGGGAATGGGGAGATGGCTAGAGCGCACCTGAGCCAAGGCTTCGGCGGGAGCCTTCGCTGCTTCGCATGGATAGGCTTGCGCGCGGCTTGCCCAGCCGTAGCTGCGAAGCAGCGAAGGCTGGTGCCCCTGGCCGGAATCGAACCAGCACTCCTTGCGGAACTCGATTTTGAGTCGAGCGCGTCTACCAGTTCCGCCACAGGGGCCCTCGGTCGGCCTTGAGGCGGCGTCGCGAAGCCGGCGGACTATAGCCATGGACAGGACGGGGTCAACCCGCGCCAAAGTGATCCCGGCCGTTCTCGACAGCCGCATGGGCCGGGGCTAGAGGCTTAGGGCGCCAGATATGCGAAAGAGGCTGCCGTGACCACCCCGAGTGCCGCCATACCTGCGTTCAAGCCGGCCGCCACGAGCCCCGCACTGACCACCTCGGTTCTCGTCACGCTGATCGCCACAGTCACGATCGCCGGCGCCTGGTTCTTCCAGCTCGTGCTGGAGATCCTGCCCTGTCCGCTATGTCTGGAGCAGCGATACGCCTATTACCTCGCAATTCCGCTCGGTGCGCTCACGGCGATTGCGGCTCGAAGCGGCGCACCGCGGCCGCTGCTGCTGGCGGGGCTGGCGATCCTCGTGCTGGCGACGCTCGCCAACGCCGGCCTCGGCGCCTACCATTCCGGCGTCGAATGGGGTTTTTGGAAAGGGCCGACCGATTGCTCCGGCCCCGTCGTCAATCTCGGCAGCGCTGCTGATCTCTTGTCGAAGCTCGACACCGTGAAGGTGGTGCGCTGCGACGAGGTGCAGTGGCGCTTCCTCGGCCTGTCGCTCGCCGGCTACAACGTGCTGATCTCGCTCTTGATGGCCGCGATCGCCGCCTGGGGATTCGTGCGGACGGCGAAGCGCTAAGGGCCTAGTCATCCACATCGTCCTGCGTGCGCCCGAACAGGTGCACGATGCCGGGCGTTGCGATCGTCACGAAGACGAAACGCGACAAATGATGGGCGCCGACGAAGATCGGGTCGATGTGCAGCGTCAGCGCCAGCGCCAGCATCGCGTCCATCGCGCCCGGCGCGAACGCGACGACGACGTCGGAGAACTTCACTTGTGTGGTCAGCGCCACGATGCCGACGAAGATGGCGGAGACGGCGATGGCCACCGCAAACGAGCCCAGCGCCGCGCGGAGGTGGCCGGCGAGCGTCTTGATCCGCATCCGCGCGAAACGGCTGCCGATCAGTGCACCGATGCCGATCAGCGCCACGCCGCGCACCCAGTCCGGCAGGCCGCCCTCGACCCATCCGGCACCATGCAGCACGCTGGAGGCGATCATCGCGCCGAACATCCAGCTCGCCGGAAACTTGATCAGCCGCAACACGAGCGCTGCGGCCAGCGAGGCCGCGGCCAGCTCGAGCAGGTCGAGCGGCGAGGCGATCGTCGTCGTCAGCGACGGCGCAGCCGAGGGCGCGACGCCGGCGAGGGCCAGCACCATCGGCAGCGCGGCGGTCAGGATGATGACGCGCATGGTCTGCACCACCGCAATGCCCGGCAGGTCGGCGCCGCGCTCGACCGCCAGGATGGTGATCTGCGACAGCGCGCCGGGGCTGCCGGCCAGGAAAGCCGAGGTGCGGTCCCAGCCGTGGATGCGCTGGAGGTAATAGCTCGAGCCGAAGGTCGAGCAGAAGGTGGCGAGCGCAAGCAGGCCGATGGTGAGGGGATAGGCGCTGACCTGCTGGAGCAAATGGCGCGAGACGACCGAGCCCAGCGAAATGCCGAGCAGCACCAGCACGGTCTGGGTCAGGATCGGCGGCAGCGCCAGCTGGCGGCCGGCGATCGCGGCGATCCCGACCGCGATCATCGAGCCCGAGATCAGCCCGCCGGGAAGGCCGGCGAGCAGAAACACGAGGCCGCCGGCGGTGCCGATGACGAGCGTCTCCACCGTACTCAAGATCTCGGCACGGCTCGGCCATTCGAACGGCAGGGAGGCGGTGATTTGCTTCACACCACCTTATCGCAAATCGGCGGGAGGCGCACAATTGCAGGCTCGTCATGCCGCAATGCGCGACGCCTCCCGCGGATGCTCGCAGGGGACAGTGACGAACTTATTTCTTGTCTGCGGCAGGGGCGGCAGGAGCGGCGGTGCCGGCCTTCGCTTCCTTCATGCACTCACGGCGAAATTTCTTGCGTTCCTTGCCTTTCAATCCCTTGGCGTCCGCCTGCTTGGAGCATTCGAGCGATTCCGCCGAACGCTCCTTCGGCGCCTTCTTGTCGGTGGTGGCAGCGGCATCGGTCTTCGTCTCGGTCTTCGTCTCGGTCTTGGCTGCCGGCGCGGCGGTCTGCGCGAAGGCGGTGCCGGTGACGAGCAGGGAGGCGAGAGCGGCGGCGGCGAGGCGGGACGTGAGGGTCATGTGGTGCACTCTGCTTGCGAGAATTGCGAAGGGCTGGAACGTCGGCTCGCGTTGCTGAACGCGACATGAATGAGTTGAGCTGCAGGATCACTATATTTTCGCCACCGCAACCCATCGCATCCTTGTCGCAAGCGGCCGGCACGCTAGGATAGCAATCCTCGTTTCACTTCCGTCGGGAAGACCAAGGAGGAGACCAAGGGATGACCATTCAGACAAAATTGTTGTGTGCGATTGCAGCGTCCGGTGTCGCAGCGTTGCTGGCGAGCGCGCCAGCGCAGGCACTGACCGCGCAGGAGTGCAGCGCGAAATATCAGGCCGCCAAGAAGGACGGCTCGCTCGGAACCATGAAGTGGAATGATTTCCGCAAGGCCCAATGCGGTGCCGACGCAACGCCTGCCGCTGCGCCCACCGCGGCTGCGCCGACCGCTCCTGCCGAGCCAAAGCAGGCGAAGAAGGAGGCGGCACCCGCCGCCGCGCCGGCCCTGCCGGCGGGACCCGCGGTCTATCCGAACGCGGTCGATCCGAAATATGCCAAGGAGACTCCCGGCAAGGCGCGCCTGCACACCTGCGTCGACCAGTACAATGCCAACAAGGCCACCAACGGCAATGGCGGCTTGAAGTGGATCCAGAAGGGCGGCGGCTATTACAGCGAATGCACCAAGAAGCTGAAGGGCGCCGCCTGAGCTTCGAATTGGTACGATGGCCGGAGCAACGCTCCGGCCATTTCGCTCGAATTTTTCGAGCATGTCTTTTCGGAAAACCGCTGCACACTTTGCGCTCACGCGGCCCCGCGGGTCCGGATCATGCTCAGTCGAGCAGCTTCTCGGCCGATTTCGCCACGAGCTGCGACCGCTTGCGCGGACTGCTCTCGACGAACAACAGGCTCTGGCCGAAGATGAAGCAGTAGAACAGGAAGGCCTGCGCGTCGGCCTCCTCGGCCGCAAGACCGGTCGCGCGATAGAGTTCGCCGACGTGCTTGAGCCGCGCCGCGTCGACGCTCGCCACCGCCGCCGCGGCGTTCCCGTCCGAGCGGGCCCATTGCCGGATCGCGAGCTCGATCGCCATCCCTTCCGGGTTGAGACGCTCGGAATAGAGCTGGATCACCGCCCTCAGCCGCTCGCGGGGCGCTTGCCCGGCGAGACTTGTCTGCTGGGCGATCGCGGCGATGCGTCCCTCGCGCCAGGCTTTCAGCATGGCATCGAGCAGCGCGGCGCGGTCGGCGAAGCGTCGGTAGAAGCCGCCCTTGGTGACGCCGAGGTTCTTGGCGAGAACCTCGACCCGCACGCCCTCCACCCCCGCGCGGGCGAGCTCGGTGAATCCCGCCTCGACCCAGACATCGCCCTTGCCGTCGCTCATGAAGGAAGCCTCACCCGATCTTGATACGGTACCGTATTGCTAACGCGACACGGGTTTGATACGCTACCGTATCAACGATCAAAGACGGAAATGCGGGAGGAAAGGCGATGGAGCAGGAGGCGACCTATCGCGGCACGGTCTATCCGTGGCAATGCGACCATGTCGGGCACATGAACATCATGTGGTATGTCGGCAAGTTCGACGAGGCCAACTGGAATCTGTTCGCCCGCCTTGGCCTGACGCCGAGTTACTTGCGCAGCTCCGGCCGCAGCATGGCCGCCGTGCAGCAGAACATTGCCTACAGGCGCGAGCTGCTCGCCGGCGACATCGTCGAGATCCGCAGCCATCTGCTCGAGATCAGGGACAAGTCGATCCGCTTCCGGCACGACATGACGAACGCCGAGACCGGCGAACTCGCAGCGACGTGCGAGATCACCGGCGTGCACATGGACCGCCAATTGCGGAAGTCCGCACCGTTCGCCGATGCCATCCGCGAAGTGGCCTTGAGGCATCTTGCCGAACCGGCCGAGGTGTGAGCCATGACTGCCTTCGAGCCGAAAAACCCGGGCTATCGCGCGGCCTCCATCGCCATGTTCGATGCCCAGCCGGCGATGCGCACGCTCGGCATCGTGATCGTGCGTCTCGTGCCGGGCGAGGTCGAGCTGGCGATGCTGCACGCGCCGGCTCTCACACAGCAGAACGGCTTTATCCATGCCGGCATCAACACGGCCGGGCTCGACAACGCCTGCGGCGTTGCGGCCTTCAGCTTGATGCCGCCGGCGGCCGATATCCTCACCGTCGAATTCAAGGCTACGCTGCTCGCGCCCGCCCGCGGCGAGCGTTTCGTCTTCAAGGCCGAGGTGGTCAAGCCCGGCCGCACACTCACCTTCTGCGAGGCAAAGGCCTACGCCGAGCATGACGGCAAGGTCACGCTGATCGCCACGATGACTGCGACCTTGATGGCGATGCTGCCTCGCCCTGCGACGTCGCATGAATCGCGCGCGTCCCGCGCATAGCGGCGATTGACAAGCGAGCCAGCGCATCCCTTGATGCGGTGGTCATGCTTGCAAGTCTCGGCCTCATCCTGCTCTGCCAATTGATCGGCGAAGCCGTCGTGCGCGGCCTCGGCCTGCCGTTGCCGGGACCAGTGCTGGGCCTCCTGCTGCTCCTGATCCTGCTGATGACGCGGGACCGCTTTGCGCTGCTCGCGCGCGGGCCGCTGCGCAATGACGGTGTCGAGACGGCGAGCAAGGGCCTGCTGGCCCATCTCTCACTATTATTCGTGCCGGCCGGCGTCGGCGTCGTGCAGAAGCTCGACCTGCTCGCGTCTCACGGCATCGCCATCACCCTCGTGCTCGCGCTGTCCGTGGTCGTCACGCTGCTCGCGACCGTGCTGACCTTTCGCCTCGTCAGCCGCCTGTTGAAGCAACAGGACGCGCGATGAAGGACAATCCGTTCTCGCTGTGGGTCTATCTTTCGCAATCGCCACTGCTGTGGCTGACCGTAACGCTGCTGGTCTATGCGAGCACGGACGCGGTCTCGCTGGCGACGCGGCGCCATCCGCTGGCCAATCCCGTGCTGCACGCGATGTGGATCATCGGCGCGTTCCTGCTCCTGACCGGTACCTCCTACACGACCTATTTCGCCGGCGCCCAGTTCGTACATTTCCTGCTGGGTCCCGCCACCGTCGCGCTCGCCGTCCCGCTCTATGAGAACCGCAAGCGCGTGGTCGCCTCGATCGTGCCGATGCTGGTGGCGCTGCTCGCGGGATCGGTTACGGCCGTGGTGTCGGTGGTGCTGCTGGCCGAGTTCGCCGGCCTGCCGCGCGATGTCGTGCTGTCGCTGGCGCCGAAATCGGTCACCGCCGGCGTCGCCATGGGCATCGCCGAATCCCTGCATGCCGATCCTTCGCTGGCGGCGGTCGCCGTGATCCTCACCGGCATCATGGGCGCAATCATCGTGACGCCGCTGATGAATCGCACCGGCATCATCGATTACCGGGCCCGCGGCTTTGCCGCCGGTCTTGCCGCGCATGGCATCGGCACCGCCCGCGCGTTCCAGGTCGACGAGATCGCCGGCGTCTTCTCCGGCATCGCCATGAGCCTGAACGCTCTGGTGACCTCGTTCCTGGTGCCGCTGGCGGTCACACTGCTGGTGCGATGACATCGCCGCCGCGACACTCTATATGAGCTGTAACAATTGCCGGTCTCGATCCGTATCGATAGAGATGGGACCGAAACGGGACGAGATATGGCTGGATTTGGGAATAAGGGCCTTGTGCCGACGCGACGCGTGGCGCTGACGCTGATCGGGGCAGGTGCTCTCGCGGTGGGTGGGATCGCCTCGGCGCGCGCGGCGACCGGCGATGACGAGGTGCTGACCGAAGCCAAGGTGCTGCGCGATCCCGATACGCCCGTCGCAGGCAATCCCGACGGCAATATCACCATCGTCGAATGGTCCGACTACAATTGTCCCTATTGCCGCAAGCTCGAGCCCGAGCTGCGCCAGGTCGTCCAGGACGACGGCAAGGTGCGGCTGGTGATGAAGGACTGGCCGATCCTTGGGCCGGTTTCGGTCACGGCGGCGCGGACTGCGCTCGCGGCCAAATTCCAGGACAAGTACCACCAGGCCCATGACGCCATGATGGGCGTCAGCTCGCGCCTGACCGAGCCGCGCATCAACGAGCTGCTCGCGGCTGCTGGGGTCGATATGGACCGGTTGAAGCGCGATCTCACCGGCCACGCCAAGGAGATCGACGCCATCCTCAAGCGCAACAACGACCAGGCTGAAGCCTTCGGTTTCCGTGGCACCCCGTCCTTCATCGTCGGCAAGTACCGCGTGCCCGGCGTGCTCAGCATGACCGAGTTCGAGCAGGTCATCGCCGACGCCCGCAAGGCCAAGATGAACTGACGCGCGTATCGTTGACTGTGGTCAGCACAAAGGCGCCGCCGCGGAGTTCGCGACGGCGCCTCGTTCATGATACGGCGTCGTTACTTCGACGAGATCCGAACCCAGTCCTTGTGCGCGCGATCGCGCAGCGCATCCCAATCGGCCTTGGCGACGTCCCAGTTCACGATGGTGCGATTGGTGATCGCGACCTCGCCATTGGCGACTGACGACGTCTGCATGGAATCATAGACATAGACGCCGCCCGCGAGCAGCAGCGCGCCCAGGATCATTCCGAAAAAAGTCTGCATGGCGAACCTCCGGTGACCGGCAACAACGTCGGCCTGGAGTGATGGTTCCGCAGCCATGCGGCGCATCTAAGGAGAGGTTGTTCATTTGCCATTCAGCCATTGCAGCAGCTCCGCGTTGATCTCGCGCGGATAGGTGTGGCTGAGGTCGTCGACCTCGCGATAGCTGACGTCGGCGCCGGCGGCGGAGAGCGCTGCCTGCGTCTGCCGCGCGGTCTGCGCCGGAAACATCCAGTCGAGCTTGCCGTGAGTAATGAAGACCGGCAGGCCTTGCAGGCGCGTTGCGTCCGCCATTTCCGCCATCAGCGGATGGAAGGTCGCCGAGACTGGCGCGAGGTGGGTGAAGGGCGAGGCGCGCTCGAGTCCGGTGACGTAGCAGAAGGTGCCACCGTCGCTCATGCCGGTCAGAAGCATGCGCGAGGCATCGATGCTCCAGCGGCTGCGCACCGTCTCGAGGATGCGCATGAGGTTCGGCGTGTCGGCGTCATCGCCCATCAGCGCCCAGGTCGGGCCGGTCGCGGTCGGCGCCACCAGGATCGCGCCGAGACTGCGGGCATCGCGCAGCCAGCTCCAGAGGAAGCCGCGGCCGTTGCCGCTGCCGCCATGCAGCGCCATCACCAGCGGCATTGGCCGGTCGGGCATGTAGTATTCGGGGACATAGACCGAGAAGCCGGCGCGGCTGCCGGGCTCGTTGTGGTCGTGGAAGATGCCGGTGTGCTCGCCTGCGCCGACTTGCAGTCGTGAGAGCAGATCCTCATTCTCGCGATTTGCGGTGTTAAGGAAGAAGCCGCTCACCGGCGGAAACTGCACCGCCAGGGGATACAGCGCCTCCAGCGCGCGCGGCACGTGGCGCAGCGCGCGAAACACGGCGACGAGATCGCCATTGCCGCGCTCGACCTCGCGGATGCCGGCAAAGGCGGCGAGCGTGTCGCTGCAGGCGCGGCCGAGTCGTTCGCGCAGCCCGGCGAACTGCTCCGGCCATTCGCCGATCGCGGCGAATGCGGCCTGCAGCGCCTCGTCCGGTGTGCCGATTGCGTTCATCACGGAGGCGAAGGCCGGCGGGTGCAAATGCCGCTGGAAGAAGCCGAGTGCTTCCAGCGCATTGAGCAGCGGCGGCAGCACGGCCACGATGTCGTCCACCACGGCCTCGGTCATCGCCCGCTTCCTCAAGCCCTGGGATCAGTGCAGCTTCGGCGCCTTCAGGAGCTTGAAGCGATCGGTCGAGGTCACCGTGACGTCGAAGGTGACGCCTTCATGGTGAACTGTGAGCGGCACGTCGACGCCGGCGGCGCCGAGCGCCCACATCTTCCTGTAGAAGGCGCTCTGGCTCGTGACCTTGTCGCCGTCCACGGCGAGGATGACATCGCCGGTCTTGAGCTCGGCGCGGGCGGCCGGGCCGTTGGCGGAGATCCCGATCACCACCACGCGGTTGTCGATCTCGGTCGAGAAGAGCCCGAGCCAGGGCCGCGCCGCCTTGTTGACGCGGCCGAATTTGCGCAAGTCCTCCAGGATCGGCTTCAAGAGGTCGATCGGCACGATCATATTGACGTGCTCGGCCTTGCCGTCCCGTTCGCGCTCGAGCTGGAGCGAGCCGATGCCGATCAACTCGCCGCGTTCGTTGAGCAGCGCCGTGCCGCCCCAGTTCGGATGGGCCGGACAGGTGAAAATGGCCTCATCCAGCAGATATTCCCAGTAGCCGGCGAATTCCTGCTTGGCCACGATCTGGCTCGCCACCGAGCGCGTGCGTCCGCCGGCGCCGCCGACCACGACGCGGTCGCCGATCCGGGTTGCCGCCGACGAGCCGAGCGGCAGCGGCGCGATGTCGAGCCGGCCGAGCGCTTGCACCAGCCCGAACCCGGTCTCGGAATCGAAGCCGAGCGCATGTCCCTCCACCACGCGTCCGTCGGCGCGATGCAGCCAGACCGACTCTGCCTCGGTGATGAGATAACCTATCGTGAGCACCAGGCCGTCGTCGATCACGACGCCGTTGCCGGCGCGTTCGGTGCCCAGCGTCTCGGCGCTGAAGGCGTCCGGTGGGATGATGGCGTGCAGGCCGACGACGGAGCCGAGCGCGCGGTCGAGATCGAAACCATAGTCGCTCGTCCGCGGCTGGTTCGCCGGCGGCACTCTCCATTCGGTCAGAGTGCTCATGGAGTTCTCCTGGCTGAGAGCATCACTCCGGCGGCTGGCGGAACGACGCGCGAAGCTCGCATAATTTAGGCCGGAGCAGGCCGTCTTGAAAGCCTCGTTCCCAACTATTCGTGAGAACGCCGCGTGAAATCTTCGAAAGGCACGGAAACGCCTCTTGCACGGGGGCGTCGTGCGATCCGGCACCGGCCGCATGGCTGCTGTCCGGCGGGATGCTAGGCGCCGCACAGCGAAGCTGCTAACCATTGCCGCTTCGTTTGACCTTGGGATCACGGACGACAAGCATGGACAACCGCAGCGACATCTGGCGTGGCATCGACACGATCAAGGCACGTTTCATCGATCTCAGCGACAGGGTCTGGGGCACGCCTGAGGTCTGCTACACCGAGGCGCGGTCCGCCGCCGAGCATCTTGCCGAGCTGCGCCATCAGGGATTCCGCATCACCGAGAACGTCGCCGGCATCCCGACCGCGCTGATGGGCGAGTGGGGCGAGGGCGGCCCGGTCATCGCCTTCATGGGTGAGTACGACGCGCTGCCGGGCCTCAGCCAGGAGGCGGGTGTCGCCGAGCATCGCCCGATCGAGACCGGCGGCCATGGCCATGGCTGCGGTCACAATCTGCTTGGTTCCGCCGCGCTGCTCGCCGCGACTGCCGTGAAGGACTGGCTGGCCGAGAACAAGGTGCCCGGCCGCGTGCGCTATTACGGCTGCCCTGCGGAAGAAGGCGGCGCGGCCAAGGCCTTCATGGTGCGCTCCGGCGCGTTCGAGGACGCCGACATCGCCATCACCTGGCATCCGCACAGTTTCTGGGAGGTGGCGGTGACGCCGTCGCTCGCGAATACGCGCGCCGACTTCATCTTCACCGGCCGCACCTCGCATGCGGCGGCCTCGCCGCATCTCGGCCGCTCGGCGCTCGACGCGGTGGAATTGATGAATGTCGGCGTAAACTACATGCGCGAGCACATGCCGAGTGACGCGCGCGTGCATTACGCCTTGCTCGACACTGGCGGCATCGCGCCCAACGTGGTGCAGGCCCATGCGCGCGTGCGCTATTCGATCCGCGCCCGTGATCTTCCCGGCATGAATGAGCTGGTCGAGCGGGTGTCCAAGATCGCGCAGGGCGCCGCATTGATGACCGAGACCAAAGTCGAGATGAAGATCATCTCCGCGGTCTCCAACATCCTGCCGAACGCGCCGCTGGAGCAGGCGCTGCACCAGGTGATGGAAGAGCTCGGACCGCCGCATTTCGACGATGCGGACAAGAACTTTGCCAGCCAGATCCGTGCGACGCTGAGCGACAAGGACATCGCCTCGGTCTATTACGCGATCGGCATGGAGCCGACAGATCGGCCGCTGGCCGATTTCCTGGTGCCGCTCGATGCCAAGCGCAACCCGCTTGTCGGCTCGACCGATGTCGGCGACGTCAGCTGGGTGGTGCCGACCGTACAGGTTCACGCACCGACGGTTGCAATCGGCACGCCCTTCCACACCTGGCAGGTAGTGGCGCAGGGCAAGAGCTCGCATGCGCATAAGGCCATGGTGCAGGCGGCCAAGGCGATGGCCGGGCTCGGCATCAAGGCACTGACGGATCCGGAGCTGATCAAGGCCGCCAAAGCCGACCTTCAGAAGCGCACGGCCAAGACACCTTACGTCTGTCCGCTGCCCGACCACGTCGCGCCTCCGCTCGACATGTCCGTGGCGTAGAATTTCGCCTCGATACTTCGTCTGATCCGGCGAACAAATTTTCCGCAGTGCAGCGCGGTTTCCGGCGTATTTTGGCGCCGGATTGCCGATCGCTTGGGCTGCGGAACACGGTTTTGCCCAACGGACAGCCAGAAGACCGTTTGCATACACACGGTCCCAGTTGACGTGCACCCCATTCGGTGTGCCATCTACCGCCAGCCAAACCCGGCGACCGCCTCTTGCGGCCGCCTGCATCCATACGGGAACCAGACGGGGGACAACCATGCTGGATAAAGAACTGCGTTCGATGATCGGCCAGGTGAAGGACGGGCGGATGGACCGCCGCGCCTTCATCAAGCACATGGCCGCGGTCGGTCTCACCGCCCCCCTGGCCAACCAGATCCTCGCGCTCGGCGGTGTCGCCATGGCCGAGGGCGCCTCGACCTACAAGCCGACCAAACGCGGCGGTGGCGGTGCGCTGAAGCTGTTGTGGTGGCAGGGTCCGACCTTGCTCAACCCGCATTTCGCCACCGGCACCAAGGATCAGGACGGTGCGCGTTTGTTCTACGAGCCGCTCGCCTGTTGGGATCCCGATGGCAACATGAAGCTGGTTCTCGCCGCTGAAATTCCCTCGATCCAGAACGGCGGCTTGGCCGCCGACGGCAAGTCGGTGACCTGGAAGCTCAAACCCGGCGTCAAATGGCATGACGGCACGCCGTTCACAGCCGACGACGTCGTGTTCAACTGGGAATATGCCAAGGATCCGGCGACCTCGGCACTGACGATTGCGACGCTCCGCGACATCACGGTCGAGAAGGTGGATGACCTCACGGTCCGCATCCTCTTCAACAAGCCGACGCCGTTCTGGGCCGACGCCTTCGTCGGGGCGCCCAACACCATCATCCCGAAACATCTTTTCCAGGACTACAGAGGGTCCAAATCGCGGGAGGCGCCGACCAACCTCTCGCCGGTCGGTACCGGCCCCTACAAGTTCGTCGAGTTCAAGCCGGGCGATCTCGTCCGCGGTGTGATCAATCCCGATTATCACATGCCGAACCGTCCCTACTTCGACTCCGTCGAGATGAAGGGCGGCGGCGACGCCGTCTCGGCCGCGCGCGCGGTAATCCAGACCGGCGAGTATGATTTCGGCTGGAATATTCAGGTCGAGGATGACGTGCTGCTGCGTCTGGAGAAGGGCGGCAAGGGCAAGACCGTTTATGCGGTCGGCGGAGACACCGAGTTCATAGCGCTCAACTTCACCGATCCCAATACCGAGGTCGACGGCGAACGCTCCTCGATGAAGACCAAGCATCCGTTGTTCTCCGACCCCGCCGTGCGCAAGGCGCTGTCGCTGCTGATCGATCGCGAGTCGGTCAAGAAGGCGATCTACGGCCGCGCCGGCCGCACCACGGCCAACTTCCTCAACGGTCCCGAAAAGTTCGTCTCCAAGAATACCTCGTGGGAGTTCAGCATCGAGAAAGCCTCGAAGATCCTGGACGATGCCGGCTGGAAGCCGGGCGCCGACGGCATCCGCGAGAAGGACGGCAAGAAGCTGAAGCTGCTCTACCAGACCTCGATCAACGGTCCGCGCCAGAAGACCCAGGCGATCGTCAAGCAGGCCTGCCAGAAAGCGGGCATCGACGTCGAACTGAAATCGGTCGTCGCCTCCGTGTTCTTTTCTTCCGACGTCGGCAATCCCGACACTTATTCCAAGTTCTACGCCGACATGGAGATGTTCCAGATCCCGCTGAGCCAGCCTGATCCGTCGCAGCACATGCGTCGCTATCTCTCGACCCTCGTCGCCACCAAGGAGAACAAGTGGCAGGGCACCAACTTCCCGCGCTGGGTCAACAAGGAGTACGACGCGACCATCCAGGCTGCAGACGGCGAGATGGATCCGGTCAAGCGAGCTGCGCTATACATCAAGGCTAACGACCTCATGTACCAGGACACGGTGTTCATCCCGGTGCAGCATCGCCTGAAGGTCGAGGCGGCGGCCAACAATTTGCGCCCGGTCGTTTCCGGTTGGGCCAACGAGACCGACAACCTGTTCGACTGGTACCGCGAGGAATGATCCCCCAACTCTAGACGGGGCCCTTCCCTCATGAGTCAATACGTCCTGCGTCGCCTGCTGATCGCGATTCCGAGCCTGCTCGGAATCTCGGTCGTGCTGTTCGTCGTGCTTGCGCTCGCCCCCGGCGACCCATTCTCTGAACTGGCGACCAACCCGAACGTGCCGCCTGAAGTGCAGGCCGCGCTTCGGGCCAAGTTCGGCCTCGACGATCCGATTCACCTTCGCTACCTGCACTGGCTCAACGCCATGCTGCAGGGGGACTGGGGCTTCTCCTTCGTCAGCCGGATGAACGTCGACACGCTGATCCTCCAGCGCTTGCCGGCGACGCTCTACGTGATCGGCTCGGCGCAGATCCTGGCGCTGCTGATCGCGATTCCGGTCGGTGTCTATGCCGCGACGAAGCCTTATTCGCTGTTCGACCAGATCGCCAACACGCTCGCCTTCGTGGGCTTCTCGCTGCCGACCTTCTTCACCGGCATCCTGTTCATCCTGATCTTCTCGGTCACGCTGGACTGGCTGCCTTTCGTCTATACGACCGACATCAAGGCAACGGGCATCCGCTGGGTGCTGGAGATGATCCGGCAGGCGATCATGCCGGTGGCGGTGCTCGGCCTGTTCCAGGCCGCGTCGATGACGCGCTTCGTGCGCTCGGCAATGCTCGACGTGATCAGGCTCGACTACGTCACCACGGCGCGCGCCAAGGGCCTTGGCCAGGCCAAGGTCATCGTCAAGCACGTGATGCGCAACGCCATGATCCCGGTCGTGACGCTGATTGCGTTGCAGATGCCTGCGGTGTTCGGCGGCGCCATCGTCACCGAGCAGATCTTCCGCATCCCCGGCATCGGCTCGCTGCTGATCTCCTCCATCCTTTCCAACGACACGCCGGTGGTGATGGCCGTCACTTTCGTCTTCGCGTGTCTCGTCGTGCTGTTCAATCTCATCGCGGACGTCCTTTATGGCTGGCTTGACCCTCGCATCTCCCTCCGCTGAGCGGGGTGTCTACTCGCCCTGGCGCGAGACGTGGCGGCGTTACAGCCGTCACAAACTCGCCGTGGTCAGCGCGTTCCTGCTCCTCATCCTGGTGCTGGCGGTGGTGATCGGCCCCTTCATCTGGCGCATCAAGATCAACGAGATCGACATCGTCGCGGGCATGCAGGGGCCGTCGCTCGCGCATCCCTTTGGCACCGACGATCTCGGCCAGGATATCCTCGCCCGCATGATCTATGGCGGCCGGATCTCGCTCGCGGTCGGGCTCGCCGCGATGCTGGTCTCGGTCTTCATCGGCACGCTGATCGGCGCGCTCGCCGGCATGTCGCGCGGTGCGCTCGGACACGGCCTGATGTGGCTCACCGACCTGTTCCTGTCGCTGCCGCAGCTGCCGCTGCTCCTGCTGCTGATCTATCTCTTCCGCGACGGGCTGAAGCAGGTGTTCGGCCCCGAGGGTGGCATCTTCATCCTGATCGTGCTCGTGATCGGGGGCCTGCGTTGGATGCCGGTGGCGCGGCTCGTGCGTGCGCAGTTCCTGTCGATCCGCGAGAAGGAATTCGTCGAAGCCGCGCGCGCGCTCGGCGCCAGCCCGGTGCGGCAGGTGGTGCGGCACATCCTGCCCAATGCGGTCGGCCCGGTGATCATCGCCGGCACCATCGACGTCGCCGCCGCGATCATCGCGGAATCGACGCTGTCCTTCCTCGGCCTCGGCTTCCCGCCGGACACTCCGACCTGGGGCCGGCTGCTCTATGATGCCAAGGACTTTCTCGACATCGGCCCGCACTGGGCGCTGTTTCCGGGCGGCGCGATCTTCATCGCGGTGGTCGCCATCAACTTCATCGGCGACGGTCTGCGTGACGCGCTCGATGCGCGACGGGTGATCTGATGGCGCCGCTGCTCGAGATCAAGGGCCTGAAAACCCACTTCTCCACCGACGACGGCATCCTCCAGGCCGTCGACGGCGTCGACATCTCCATCAACAAGGGTGAGACGCTTTGCGTCGTCGGCGAATCCGGCTGCGGCAAGACCGTGACCGCGATGTCGATCCTGAAGCTGATCGCGATGCCGCCGGGGCGCATCGCAGCCGGCCAGATCATCTTCGAGGGCCGCGATCTCGTGCCGCTGACCAGCAATCAGCTCGACGAGATCAGGGCCAAGGAGATCGGCTTCATCTTCCAGGAGCCGATGACCTCGCTCAATCCGGTGCTCACGATCGGCGAGCAGATCGCCGAGAGCCTGCGGCGGCATGAGAACGTCACCAGGAAGCAGGCGCTCGAGCGCACCATCGAGATGCTGAAGCTGGTGCAGATCCCCAACGCCGAAGGCCGCGTGCACAATTATCCGCATCAGTTCTCGGGCGGCATGCGCCAGCGCGTGATGATCGCGATGGCGCTCGCCTGCAAGCCGAAGCTGATCATCGCCGACGAGCCGACCACCGCGCTCGACGTCACCATCCAGGCGCAGATCCTCGACCTGCTGCAGGACATGAAGGAGCGTTTCGGCATGGCGGTGATGCTGATCACCCATGCCATGGGCGTCGTCGCCGAGACCGCGCAGCGCGTCGTCGTGATGTACGCCGGCAAGGTGGTGGAGGAGGCGCCCGTCGACGAGCTCTTCGGCAATCCCCGTCATCCTTATACACAAGGGTTGATCCGCTCGATCCCGCGCATCGACCTCGACAGCGAGCACAAGACGCGGCTCGAGGCGATCGGCGGCTCGGTGCCGATCCTGATCAATCCACCGGTCGGCTGCCGCTTCGCGCCGCGCTGCAAGTTCGCCATGAACGTCTGCACCGAGAAGGAGCCGCTGCTGCGCGAGGTCTCGCCCGGCCATCGCATGGCCTGTCACTTGGGAGATACAAGCGTGGGAGCCGCGTCATGAGCGAACCTTTGCTCCGCGTCAGCGGCCTGAAGAAGCATTTCCCTGTGCTCGGCGGCCTGTTGTCGCGCCAGGTCGGCACCGTCTACGCGGTCGACGGCGTGTCGTTCTCGGTCAATCGCGGCGAGACGCTGGGCCTCGTCGGCGAGTCCGGCTGCGGCAAGTCCACCACGGGCCGCTGCGTGCTGCGCCTGATCGAGCCGACCGACGGCGAGGTCACCTTCGACGGCCAGGACGTGCGCAAGCTCGGCGGCCACGATCTGCGCGCGATGCGGCGGAATATGCAGCTGGTGTTCCAGGATCCGTTCGCCTCGCTCAATCCGCGCATGACGGTCGGTGCCATCCTCGGCGAGGCCTTCACCATCCATAATCTCGCGACCTCAGCCAAGGAGCGTGAAGAGCGCGTCGCCGGCCTGCTGGTCAAGGTCGGGCTCAAGGCCGAGCACATGCGGCGCTATCCGCACGAATTCTCCGGCGGCCAGCGTCAGCGCATCGTGATCGCGCGCGCGCTCGCGGTCGAGCCGAAGCTGATCGTCTGCGACGAGCCGGTCTCTGCGCTCGACGTGTCGATCCAGGCGCAGGTCATCAACCTCCTGGAAGACCTCCAGGCCGAGCTGAACCTGACCTATCTGTTCGTCGCCCATGATCTCTCGGTCGTCGAGCACATCTCCGACCGCGTCGCGGTGATGTATCTCGGCCGCATCGTCGAGCTGGCCAAGGCCAGCGACCTCTACCGCAACCCGCAGCATCCCTACACCAGGGCGCTGTTGTCGGCGGTGCCGGTGCCCGATCCAAAACTCAAGCGCGAGCGCATCCGTCTCAAGGGCGACGTGCCGAGCCCGATGAAGCCGCCGTCGGGCTGTCACTTCCACACCCGCTGTCCGATCGCACAGCCGCGCTGCGCGGAAAGTGCGCCGGCGCTGAAGGAGGGGGCGGGCGGCCACTTCGTGGCGTGCCACCTCGCCTGACGTGCGCGAAGCGATTCAGCCAGAAGCGTACGGTGCTGGCTGACGGCGGGTCGATGGTGGGCTCTGAGAGCACCGTCGGCGAGTCTTGCAGATGGCATCCAACGTGGGGCCGCAGTCACTCTTCGAGCGTGAAGCCTACGCGCAAGGTTACTTGATAGTGGCCGACAGTACCGTTCTCGATGTGGCCACGAGTCTGCACCACCTCGAACCACCTCATCTCGCGAATGGTCTTCGACGCGCGGCTGATGGCGTTCTTGATCGCGTCGTCGATCGAGGTTTCGGACGATCCGACCAGGTCCAGGATCTTGTAGACGTGATCGTGCTCGGCTGCGGGCATGATGGCCTCCCTCGGTTGGGCTGCGCCACGCGTCGACGCGTGTGCTCCCATTTGAACGAGCGCCAGGCGGTCCGGTTCCGTCCTGCGCGATGGCCCGCATGGGCCAGCCGAGGTGGAGCGGCCAACGTTCGCCTGCTAAGCGCTGTTCATGGATTCGACGCGGCGCGACGGGACGATCGGCTCTCTCTACCTCTGCGTGACGGCGTTCGGCTGGGCGTTGAACTGGCCGCTGATGAAGCTGTTGCTGCAGCAATGGCCGCCTCTGTTCGCGCGAGGCCTTGCCGGGGTCTGCGCCGTCTGCCACCGACCACCGCCTCGACCGGCATGCTGATCGCTCACGCTCGGCGGCGTGACGCTTGCCTTGCAGCGGGCGTAACGCGCGGAGGCTCGCGTCCTACGGATCCAGCTCCGTATCCCAGTACAGATAGTCGAGCCAGCTATCGTGCAGATAATTCGGCGGGAAGAGACGGCCGTTGCGGTGGAGCTGGTGCACGGTCGGCGCGAACGCGCTCTGGCGCGGAAACATTTTTGCTTGCGCCGGCGTCAGGTTGCCCTTGCGCAGGTTGCACGGCGAGCACGCCGCGACCACGTTCTCCCAAGTGGTCTGGCCGCCTTTGCTGCGCGGGATGATGTGATCGAAGGTGAGGTCTTCGGGCGAGCCGCAATATTGGCAGGCGAAACGATCGCGCAGGAAGACGTTGAATCGGGTGAAGGCGGGATGGGTGGTCGGCTTGACGAAGGATTTGAGCGAGACGACGCTCGGCAGCTGCATTTCCAGCGTGGGACTTCGAACCGCCTGATCGTAATGCGCTACGATGTTGACGCGGTCGAGGAACACCGCCTTGATCGCGTCCTGCCACGACCATAACGACAGTGGGTAGTAACTCAGCGGCCGGAAGTCCGCATTCAGCACCAACACCGGCCAACTGCCTTGCGAGACATGTGCGTTCAAGTAACGCTCCCGGCCTCCAATGTACGCTGCGAAGCAGCATGTATTGACATACTACATGCAGCGTGACGGGATTGTGAAGCCCGTTGAGCGACTTATTCAAGCGCAAGCAATGCGGCGGCGGGGTGGCAAAAGTGCTCAAAAAGCCGCGATCCCAGGGGGCGCACGGAACCGCCCGCCCCAGCAGGGGCTCGCCTTGCCATGGCAGCTACGCCCGTACCCGCTCCAGCTTCTGCAGGCACCGCGTCGCGCGCACCGCGGCCGGCATCTCCTCGTCCGGAAAGCTGGTCTCCCAGTTGGTGACGCCGACCTCGCCGACATAGATGTCGCCCCTCGAATCCAGTGCGACCCCATGCGGCGCGAGGAATTTGCCGCTGGCAACGCCCGGGCCCTCCTCGCCGCCAAGCCGTGCGATGCGATTTCCCCTGGCGTCCACGATCGACAGCCGCGGGCCCAGATTGGGCACATTGCGGTTGATGGCAAGGCCGGGGCCGAGCTCGCCGATCAAAAAGGTCGGGTTCTTGGTCCCGCCACAGCGGCACAGCGCGCAGGGGCGGTGCAAATTGTTCCACTGCGTCTCGTATTTCCCCTCGCCGTCGAACACCTGCACCCGATGGTTCTCGCGGTCGGCGACATAGACCCAGCCGTCGGCATCGGTGGCGATATTGTGCACGATGTTGAACTGGCCGGGGTCGGTGCCCGGCTCGCCCCAGCTCTTGATCAGCTTGCCGTCGGGCGTGAACTTGTGCACGCGCGCATTGCCGTAGCCGTCGGAGACGTAGATCTCGCCCTTCGGCGACAGCGCGGTGTGGGTGCAGCGGTGGAACGGCTCGCCGCTCATGAACGGCGCCGGCTTTGCGGGGATGCCGATCGTCAGCTGCACCTTGCCGTCGGTGGTGCATTTGCGCACGGTGTGGTCGCCGTCGTCGGTGCAATAGAGATTGTCGTCGGCATCGATGTGCAGGCCATGCGCGCGGGAGAACAGTCCTTCGCCAAAACTGCGGAGGAAATTGCCCTCGCGGTCCAGCACCACCATCGGATGGGCGCCGCGGTTGAAGACGTAGATCTGGTCCTTGCTGTCGACCGCGACCGAGGCGACGTCGGTGAGCTGCCAGCCGTCGGGCAGCTTTGCGAAGTGTTCGACGACGCGGTAGCGGTGCTCGCCGCTGCCGAGAATGGCTGGCATGTGTATCTTCCCTCAATTCCCTATCGGGGCTGCGATGCTATCTCCACGTTGTCATTGCGAGCGCAGCGAAGCAATCCAGAATCCCTCCGCGAAGACAGCCTGGATTGCTTCGCTGCGCTCGCAATGACGGAGTTCAAGTTGCACCCACCTCACGCCCCAGGACTCCCTGCTCGATCGCCTTGATCTGCAGCGCGAGATATTTCGAGTTGATCCGGCATTGCGCGAGGCTGCCGGCGATGAACCAGAGGCCGGGCTGCTTCGTGCGCGCATACATGTTGCGCAGCTCAAAGCCGTCGCCGAAGCCCCAGATCGGGCCGACGCGGTCGGCGATGGCATCGCCGAACAGCTTTCGCACGAGGTACTCCTGCGGCTTGTAGCCGGTCGAGAGCACGATGAGGTCGGCCGCAATGATCGAGCCGTCCTTCATCCGCGCGCCTTCGGTGACGAAGCTTTCGATCTCGGAAAACTGCCTGAGCTTGATCTTGCCCTCGACGATGAGGTTGGAGCAGCCGACATTGAAATAATAACCGCCGCCGCGGGTGAGGTATTTGAACTGCCAGCCGGTGCCGGCCTCGCCGAAGTCGAGCTTGAAGCCGACGCGGGTAAGGCCGTCGAGCAGCTCCTTGTCGAGCTGCTTCGACTGCTCGGTCAGCATCACATGCGTCTTCCTGGCGAGCGGCGTCGGCATCGAGGCTGCGATCAGATCATTGTCCTCGAGCGTGCCCTCATTGTAGGTGGCGTAGGCGAGCTGCGCCGACGGCTCGATATTGGTGACCAGCGTCGGCGAGCGCTGGACCAGCGTTACCTCGGCGCCGCTGGAATGGAGGTCCTGTGCGATGTCGTGGCCGCTGTTGCCGGTGCCGATGACGATGGCGCGCTTGCCTATCCAGCTCTCGCCGTCCTCGTAGCGGCTGGAATGCACCAGCGTGCCCTTGAAATTGTCGAGAGTCGGAATGTCTGGAATATTGGCGATGCCGCTGACGCCGGTCGCCATGATCACGTGATGCGGATGCATGGTACGCCGGCTGCCGTCGGCGCGCCGCAGCGTCACCCTCCACTGCCCATTGGCCTCGTCATAGGCGCCATCCTCGAACTCCGTGCCGGTCCAGAAGTTCAGCTCCATCGCGTCGACGTAAGCTTCGAACCAGTTGGCGAGCTTGTCCTTGGGGATATAGACCGGCCAGCTCGGCGGGAACGGCATGTAGGGGAGGTGATTGACCTGCACCTGGTTGTGCAGCGTCAGTGCGTGATAGCGCTTGCGCCAATTGTCGCCGATCCGCATCCCGCGATCGACGATCAGGGTATCGACCTTCAACTGCTTCAGCCGCGCCGCGATCGCGAGGCCGGCCTGGCCGCCGCCGACCACCAGCACGGCCGGATCGTGGTCGGCGTAGCCGCGCGAGGCGTTGCGCTGGTCGAGCCAGTTCGGCCCGCGGAAATCGCGCGAATAGGCCTGTCCCCGCGGCCGCGAGGTACCGAGCTGTTCCTCGAAGCCTTTCAATTCATCGAGCGCAGTGAGCAGCGTCCATGCCTTCAGTCGGTCGCCGTCGGCGGCATCAGGGACGAGCCGCACGATGCCGCTGCCGCGGCCGATCGAGGTCTCGAAACTGAAGATGGCTTCGATGTTGTTCGTGCCGGCCCGCATCACCCACCGCGGCGGCGCCCGGTTGGGTGCGATCTCGAATTTGGCTGGTGCCGCCTTGGGCGCGAGCGCTGCCAGCGCTTGCGTAATCGTATCGCGGCCCGCGACCGTCTGCAGGTTCCAGCTCAGCGCCAGCACGTCGCGCCAGAAGCCGTCGGTGACGAAGAGGGGAACCAGCGCGGCGGGATCGGGCTTGCCCAGCGTGCGCTCGAATGCGTCGAGCCAGGCCTGTGCGGCGATGGAAATATCCTGCGTCCGGTCCAGCATGCGCGACCTCATGGCCGTCTTCGCGGCGTTTCCTCTGAGATCGAACGCTATACGGTTTCGCCGCCGGCCAAAAGCGGCGAACCCGAGCGAGGCCGGCATGCGGCCCTGCTCGGACGGAATATGACCGGCATTCCACTCGCGCGGATGCTGGCCGGAGAACGTCTAAGCGCCGCCCCGCCTCCGATCTGCCCAATAAGGATCGCGCAGCTTGCGTTTGAAGATTTTTCCGGTTGCCTCGCGGGGCAACGCATCCAGGAACTGGACCTCCTTCGGCACCTTGAAGTTGGCCAGGCGCTCGCGCAGAAAAGCCTGCACCGCGTTGGCAGAGAGCTGTGCGCCGGCTTCCGGCTCGATGCAGGCGCACAATCGCTCGCCATATTCCGCGTCCGGAATGCCGAACACGGCGCAATCGCGTACGCCAGGCATGGCGATCAGCGCGTTCTCGATCTCGGCGGGATAGATGTTGACGCCGCCCGAGATCACCATGTCGCGCTTGCGGTCGCACAGGAACAGATAGCCGTCCTCGTCGAGATAGCCGACGTCGCCGACGCTGACGAGGCCATCGCGCCCGGCCTCGGCGCGGGCCTGAGCCTTGCCGTGATAGTCGAAGTCCGGCACGGCGGTCTGGCGCATGTAGATCTCGCCAACCTCATTGACGTCGCAGAGGCTGCCGTCATCGCGAAAAATCTTGACGATGCCGCCTTCGATGGCGCGGCCGACTGTGCCGGGCTTCTTCAACGCCTCCTCGGCCGAGTGCCAGACCGGGATGCCGGTCTCGGTCGAGCCGAAATATTCGTTGATGACCGGTCCCCACCAATCGATCATGGCCCGCTTGACCTCGGGCGGGCAGGGCGCCGCGCCGTGCACAACGAAGCGCAGCGACGACAGGTCGTAGCGCTGCCTGACCTCCTCAGGCAGGCGGAGCAGGCGGACAAACATGGTCGGCACCATGTGGATATGCGTCACACGGTGGCGTTCGATCAGCGCCAGCAGCTCCTCGGCGTCGAACCGTGCCTGGAGGACGATGGTGCAGCCGTTGCGGAAGGCCATCATGCCGTAGGAATGCGGCGCCGAGTGATACATCGGCCCATTGATCAGCACCACCTGGCCCTCGCGCGGCTTGATGCCGTAGGCGATCGCGCCAACGCGTTCGGAGGCGGCGGCCTGTTCCGGCTGCATCGGCATGCGCCGCACGCCTTTCGGCATGCCCGTGGTGCCGGAGGTGTAGATCATCGCCGCGGCCCGGCGCGGCGGCTCCTGCATTTCCGGATGGCCATCGCGCCAGCGATCCCAATCGGTCAGTCCCGCCGGGACGTGGGTCAGTTCTGGGGGAATGGCGAAGGTCGCCGCGAGCTCCGGCGGCGTCGCGACGACGAGCAGGCGGACATCCTCCGGAATGCCGCCGCGAATTTGCGGCAGCAGGTCGGCGTGGCAGACCAGAATCTTCGCGCCGCTGTCGGTCAGGATGTAACGGACCTCCTCGGCCTTGAGGTGCCAGTTGATCGGCACCACCGGGCTGCCCAGCGCGGCCGAGGCCGCAACCACCTCGAACAGCGCAAAATCATTGCGCAGCATCATCGCAACCGGGTCGCCCTCGGCGAGCCCGAGCGCGCGAAAGCCGCTCGCCGCGCGTCTGATACGCGCCTGGATCTCGTCGTAGCCGATCCGGCGTTCACCGCTGATGATCATTGTGTGTCCTCGAGTCTAGCGATCGTCCAGCACGTCGCCGAAGCCCACCCAGCTCTTGCCGTTGAAGCGGCGGAGCTGAAGCTGCTGGAACGGCAGATAGTCGTCGGGGCCGGTCGAAACCGCCATGCCCGGGAGCAACAGCGGCAGCTTCACCTCCTTCAGCGAGGCCGCCTGGCGCATGATGTTGTCCCGGCTGAAATCATCCTTGCACGCCTTCAGCACCGTCATCAGCAGCGTCGCATAGTGATAACCGGCCGCGTAGTTGGAATTGGAGAGGTCCGCGTTCGGCATGTATTGCTTCATGAAGGTGAAATACTCCTTCACGCCGGGATCGCTGGCCCATTGCGGGTCCATCGTGTCCTTCTGATTGCTCGACGAGATCAGGCCGACGGCGTTGTCGAGGCCCGCAGGCTCCAGGAACGAGATCGACGAGGCCGAGGTCGGCACGAAGAACAGCTCGGGCTTCCAGCCGATCTCGGCCACGCCCTTGATCATCTGCGAGGTGAACTTGCCGAGCACGACGCCGAACAGCACGTCTGCCCCTGACGCCTTCAAAGTTGAGAGTTGCGAGCTGATCGTCGGCGCGCTGGTCTCATAGGTCTGCTCCGCAACGATCATGCTCGCTGCCTTGTCGCCGAGCGCGCGCTTGAATCCGGCGACATAGTCGCGGCCGAAATCGTCGTTCTGGGACAGGATGGCGATCTTCGCGTCGGGCTTGGTGCGCAGCACGTGCTTGGCATAGACCACGCCCTCAGATTCGTAAGCGGCCATGCCAGGCATGGTCCACGGGTATTTCTGCGGATCGGCCCATTTTGTCGCGCCCGAGAGCACGAACAGCTGCGGCACCTTCTTGCCGTTGAGGTAGCGCTGCACGGCGCTGTTGGTGGCGGTGCCGAGCGAACCGAACATCATCAGCACCTCGTCCTGCTCCACCAGCTTGCGGGTCTGCTCGACCGTCTTCGGCGGCGAATAGGCATCGTCCAGCGTGATGAACTTGACCTTGCGGCCGTTAATGCCGCCTTCGGCGTTGATCTTCTCGAAGAACGCCTCCTGCGTCCGTCCGATCGCGCCGAAGCCGGAGGCCGGGCCGCTATAGGGCAGGGTCTGTCCGATGCGGATCTCGCCCGTGCCTTCGGCATGGGCGCCGCCGCCGCTGAGCGCCAGCAGGGACAGGCCGAGCAATGCGGCTGCCAGCTTCATGATGTCCTCCCGTTTTATGTTGACAGTCCGAGACGTCAGGCGCTCACGCGCATCAGGAAATCGCGCCTCGCTTGATCGAATTCACCCTTCATGCGATCGACGAGCTCGGCGACGGGAGGGACGTCGGTGATCTGGCCGATGCCCTGGCCCGATCCCCAGATGTCGCGCCATGCCTTGGATTTCATGTTGCCGCCGGAGCCGAAATTCATCTTCGATTTGTCGGCGGCGGGAAGATTGCCCGGGTCGAGCCCGGCGGCGGCGATCGAGGGGCCCAGATAGTTGCCGTGCACGCCGGTGAACAGGTTGGTGTAGACGATGTCGTGCGCGGCGTGCTGTGTCAGCGCCGATTTGTAGGCTTCATCGGCATTGGCTTCCTTGGTCGCAATGAAGCGCGTGCCCACATAGGCCAGGTCGGCACCCAGCGTCAGCGCGGAGGCGATGCCGAAGCCGTCGCTGATCGCGCCCGACAGCAGGATCGCGCCATCGAACCATTGCTTGACCTCGCGCACCAGCGCGAAGGGCGACAGCGTGCCGGCATGTCCGCCCGCGCCGGCGCAGACCAGGATCAGGCCGTCGACGCCCTGCTCGGCGGCTTTGCGCGCATGCTTGACATTGATGACGTCGTGGAACACCAGCCCGCCATAGGAGTGCGCGGCCTCGACGATCTCCGCCGGCGGCCGCAGCGAAGTGATGATGATGGGCGCCTTATGCTTCACGCAGGTCTCCATGTCCTTCATCAGCCGGTCGTTGGAGGCATGGCAGATCTGGTTGACGGCGTAGGGCGCGACCTTCTTGCCGGGATTGCGCGATCTGTATTCGCCGAGCTCGTCCTCGATCCGGCTCAGCCATTCGCCGAGCTTCTCGACCGGGCGGGCATTGAGCGCGGGAAACGAGCCGACCACGCCCGCCTTGCATTGGGCGATCACCAGCTCCGGGCCGGAGACGATGAACAGCGGCGAGCCGACCACGGGCAGCTCGAGCGAATCCTTCAAGAGAGTGGGCAGCGCCATCATGTCCTCCCGAAACGCGGTCCCGCCGGCGGGCGGATGACGAGGCGTTTCCCTGTTGATTGTCGCCCGGGCGGATCGCCGCCCGTGTTGCGGATTTGATCCCACTATAAGGTTGGACGGCGCGCTCCGGCCGTTCAATAATGAACGGATGGTCATTCGGATATGAACGGGACAGCCGATGGACTGGGACCTTTGCAAGACCTTCGTCGCGGTCGCCGATACCGGCAGCTTCACCGCCGCCGCCCGCCGGCTGCACACCAGCCATCCCACCGTCAGCCGCAAGATCGCGGCGCTGGAAGCCCAGCTCGGCACCCGATTGGTGGCGCGCGCCACCGACGGCCTGGCGCTGACGGCAGATGGAAGGACGTTGCGCGAGCACGCCGAGGCGATGGCGGCCGCGGCCCTACGGGCCGAGACCGCGGTCGCAGCGGGAGGACACAAGGCGCGCGGCATCGTCAAGCTGTCGATCGGCGCGACGCTGGCCTCGCACTGGCTGATGCCGCGCTTGCCGGCCTTCCTGCGTGCGCACGATCATATCCAGCTCGAGATCATCACCCATCCGTTTCCGGCGAGCGTGCGCCGGCGTGAGGCGGACGTGGTGCTGCGGCCTTTCGACAGCGGGGAGGAGAACCTGGTCGGCCGCAAGATCGGCCGTCTCGGCACGGGCTTCTATGCCTCGCGCGATTATGCCGCCGGGCGGTCCTTGCCTGAACGCCGTGGCGAGTGGAAGGAGCACAGCGTCATCGGCTTCGCCGACCAGGCATCCAATGCGCAGCTTGCGCGCTGGAGCGACGTCGTCACGCGGCAGGCGAGGGTGGTGATGCGCTGCTCGTCCCAGGGGGACATGCTGGCGGCGGTCCGCGCCGGGATCGGAATCTCGGCGCTGTCGTGCTTCGTCGCCGAAGCCTATTCCGATCTCGTGCGCGTCGCGCCGCAGAAACTCGCCAGCGTCGCGGATCTCTGGCTGCTGGCCCATCCCGATCTCGTCGAGCTCCCGGCGGTGCGCGCAGTGGTCGATTTCGTCGCCGAATGCGCCCGGGTCGACCGCGCGAGGCTGCGGGGTTAGCCTGATGCCGCGAGCACGCCCTCGCGTTTCTTCACGGCACGATAGTAGCTCCACCACAGATGCGCGGCGGCGCCGCGCAGCGGGCGCCAGGGTTCGGCGAGCGGCGCCATCTGCTTCTCCGTCGGCCGCGCCTTGAGGCCGAGCCCGATGCGGATGCCCTCCTGCACGGCGAGGTCGCCCGCCGGCCAGGCATCGCCGTGGCCGAGGCAGAACAGCAGGTAGACGTCGGCGGTCCAGGGGCCGATGCCCGGCAGCGCGATCAGCGTGTGATGCGCGGCGTCGGCATCCTCCTCCGCGAGCACGTCGAGGTTCAGTCGCTGCGCGGTGATCTCGCGGGCGAGATGCTTCAGCGTCTTGATCTTGGCGGCGGAGAGGCCGAGCCGCCCCAGCCGGTCGGTGCGGGCGCGGCGGACGGCGTCATGGTCGAAGGGATCGAACGCGGCCGACAGCCGTCCCCAGATCGCCGCGGCACTCGCGGTCGAGAGCTGCTGCCCGCAGACGATGTGTGCCAGCCCCGTAAAACCCGGCTCGCGCCGCCGCAGGGCCGGCATGCCCGCGAGCTCGAGCACGGGTTTGAGACGCGGATCGCGCTTGATCAGCGCGTGGACGGCCTCTTCGAGATCGGACTGGGTTTCGAGGTGGATGGTCATGAATTCATCGGCTCGCCGCGATGCGGATTGGTGTCCTGTGGACGGCTTGGGACGATAAGATTAAGACCATACTATCGGAATCCCGGAAGCGTTCGATGACTTTGAGAAGTATTCCCGTGGAGATGGACGGCGAGAAAGTCGCCCTGATCGATGCCATGCTGGATCGCGTCGTCGACGAACACCGCGTCTTCCTGCCGCTGGCCATCGAAAGCGGCAGCCGGGCCTGGGGTTTTGCCTCCCCAGACAGCGACTATGACTGCCGTTTTGTGTACGTGCGTCGCGCGGTCGATCACATTACGCCTTGGGTAAGTCGCGACGTGATTGAACTCCCGTTCGAGGGGGATCTCGATACCAATGGATGGGACTTGCGCAAGGCGTTGCAACTCCTGTTGAAGGGAAATGCGGTGATTGTGGAGTGGCTGTGCTCGCCCGTCGTTTACAGGGGGCAGGCATGGTTTCGCGAAGAGTTTCTGGCGTTTGCCAGAAAGGCCGCGAGCCGGGAGGCCGTTTGCCGGCACTATCTTCATCTCGGAGAGCGTCAGCGCCGGGTCTATTTTGGGGACGGGACGAGCGTCGCGCAAAAGAAGATCTTCTATGCACTTCGGCCCGCTGCCGCTTTGCGATGGCTGCGCATGCGTCCAACCGAAGCCGTCGCGCCGATGCATTTCCCGACCCTTATGGAGGAGTGTGATCCGCCGGGCGAATTGAGAGCGGAGATCACCAGTCTCATGGAGCGGAAGGCAGTCTCGCACGAACTCGGCTCTGCACCTCTGCCGCGTGCGGTCGCCAACTTCATCGATTCGGAATTCGAGCTGGCGCGCGGGATATTCGAGGGAGGTGGAGCGGGTGCATCGGAAGACATGATCCTTCGGGCGGAGCAGTTTTATCGCGACGTGGTCGAGCGCCTCGAGCGGGAGAACGGCGCCAGTTTTCCGTTTCGACCCGTCTGATGCCACCCGTTTTCCGATTTGCCCCGAGCCCGAACGGCTTCCTGCATCTCGGCCACGCCTATTCCGCGCTGCTCAACTTCGATCGCGCGCGGCAGACCGGCGGGCGGCTGTTGCTGCGGATCGAGGACATCGACGCGGCGCGCTGCCGGCCGGACTATGAGACGGCGATCTACGAGGACCTCGCCTGGCTCGGAATTGCCTGGGAAACGCCGGTGCGCCGGCAGTCCGAACATCTCGCCGACTATCACGCCGCGTTGGAAAAGCTCTCTGCGCTCCGTCTCCTCTATCCGGCCTTCGAAAGCCGGGCCGAGATCGCAAAGCTGGTGGCCGCGCGCGAGGCCGGTGGGCCGTGGCCGCGTGATCCCGATGGCGCGCCGCTTTATCCCGGTGATGCCAAATCGCTGTCGGCTGACGAGCGGACACGACTGATCGCCTCGGGCGTGCCCTACGCGCTCCGGCTCGACATGGCGGCCGCCTGCCGCCGCGCCGCCGGCCTGAGCTGGAACGAGCTCGGCGAGGGGCCCGATGGCGAGCGCGGCATCGTCCCGGCGCGACCGGAGGCCTGGGGTGACGTGATCCTGGGCCGTAAGGAGACGCCGACCAGCTACCATCTGTCTGTTGTCGTCGACGACGCGCTCCAGGGCGTCAGCGAGATCGTGCGGGGCCAGGACCTGTTTTACGCCACCTCGGTGCACCGTTTGCTTCAGGTCCTGCTCGGCCTGCCCGAGCCCGCCTATCGCCATCACCGGCTGATTCGCGATGAGGCGGGTCGGAAGCTCTCGAAATCGAGCCGTTCGACCGGTCTGCGCGAATTGCGCGCGGCCGGCGTGACGCCTGCCGTTATCCGCCAGCTGGTGGGATTAGGTTAAGTTTCTCTGGGGGTTAGCTTAAGGTCGCCGTGACTCCGGGCGTTCCTCCGTGTCATGCTTGGCCAGCGCGGGGTTCGAAGAGGGTACTTCGAAGGGGATTCATGGCGGCGAAAACGCGTCCAGTGCGCACCACGCGGACGTCCAGGCGGCTGCCTCGGAAGCGGCCGGGGGCGGCCGGCCGGTTGCGCAAGCGCAGCACCAAGGCCGTCGCGCCGGACGTCGTCCAGGCGGCGCTGGCCGCCTTTGCCCATGAGGTCCGCACCCCCCTGACCGGGATTCTGGCGATCAGCGACCTGCTCGCGACGTCCGATCTCGGCGAACGGGAGCGGCGCTGGGCCGATACCATCAAGGCCGGCGCCGAGCATCTGGCGAGCCTTGCCACGCTGTTCGTGGACGCTGCCAAAACGGGCAAAGGCGCCGGGAAGGGCGGCAGCACGCTGCGGCAAGACCTGTTCAATCTGCGCACGCTCGCCCGCAGCGCCGGCGATTCGCTGGCCGGCCGCGCCGCGGCCAAAGGTCTCCAGGCCGAGGTCAAGATCTCCGAAAAGCTGCCTGGACTCGTGGTCGGTGATCCCGTCCGCCTGCGCGCGGCGCTCGAGAACCTGATCGACAATGCCGTGAAATTCACCGACCAGGGTGGCGTGGCGATCGCAGTCGAGCCGTGGCGTCCCGCCAGAGGGAAAGCGAAGGGCAAGGGCAGGGCCGGCGTCGCCTTTGCGGTCTCCGACAGCGGGATCGGCCTCACCATGGCCGAGATCAAGCGGCTATTCCGCCCGTTCACCCAGGCCAATGTCACCATCGCCTCACGCTTCGGCGGCGCCGGCTTGGGGCTCTCCTCGGTCAAGCAATTGGCGCGCGCGATGGGCGGCGACATCACCGTCGCTCCGCGCCGCGGCGGCGGCGCCACCTTCACGTTAACGGTGTCGCTGGACGCGGCGGGATCGGGCAAGGCCCGCAAGGCGAAGAACGGCAGCGAGCCCGAGGTGGTGGCCGCCCTTCGCGTGCTCAGCGTCGAGGACAATCCGTTCGGCCGCGTCGTGCTCAACACCATCCTGACCGAGCTTGGCCATCATGCCGAGTTCATCGGGCGCGGCGAGGATGCCGTGAACCGGCTGGAGCAGGGCGCGTTCGACGCGGTGCTGATGGACATGGTGCTGCCGGGCATCGACGGCATCGAGGCCATCAGGCGGATCCGCGCGCTGCCGACACCGCTGGCTCAGATCCCGATCATCGGCGTGTCCGGCCGCGGCGAGGACGAGGCGGCCTCGCGCGAGGCCGGCGCCGACGCCTTCCTCGTCAAGCCTGTGTCTCCGCGGGCTTTAGCGACTGCGCTGCTTGAAGTGACACGCCGTGAGGCAGCCGCGACTTGATGATCGCGGCGTTGAGTTCGCCGCCGTAAACGAAGATCGCGGCGATGAAGTATAGAAACACCAGCGCGATGATCACCGAGGCGAGCCCCGCATACATCGTCACGTAGTTGTTGGCGAAGCGCGCCAGATATTGTCCGAACACGATACCGGAGATCAGCGACGCCACGATGGTGAAGACGATGCCGGGCAGGATCTGGAGGAAGCCGCGCCGTCCCGCCGGCAGCCAGGCATGCAGGATGATCAGCGCCACCACCAGCGCGCTGATGGTGATGCCGTAGCGCAACCAGGTGAGAATGCTTTCGTTCGACTCGACGAACAGCGGAATGTGCCGCCGCGCGGCCTCGATGATCAGCGGGCCGAGCACGATCAGGAACGCCATGGCGAGCGCAGTGAAGGCTGCAATCAGCGTGTAGGCAATCGATTCCAGCCGCAGCCAGTACCAGCGCCGCATCTCCACCACCGCATAGGCGCGGTTGAGCGCGACCCGCAGCGCCTCGACGCCGTTGGAGGCGAAATAGACCGACAATGCCGCGCCGATGGTCAGAATGCCGGTGCGGGTGGTGGTCAGCACGTCATGCACCTCGCCCGAGATCGAATCAGCGACCTGCTTGGGCCAGATCTGGAGCATCAGGCTGGCGGCTTGGTCGGCAAGTTCCTTGGAGCCGAAGACGCCGGCGAGCGAGGTCAGCACGATCAGGAACGGGAACAGTGCCATCAGTGTCGACAGCGCGATGTGGCTTGCGATCGCCCAGCCGTCATCGGCGAGGAACGTGTAGAAGGCGTCTTCCACGACGCAGTAGATGTAGCGGATGGCTTTCACGGCTCGCTCCGGAGCACCATTGCTCTCACGCCGCTTGCGGCCTCTCCCGGCAAGTGGCAGGGCAATCGCATATGGATTTCACGGGGATTGTCGGCGAGTTTGCTCCGCCTCTCCCGCTTGCGGGAGAGGCCGACGCGCTCGCAGAGCGCGGCGGGTGAGGGCTCTCGCCACGCAGGGACATTCTCCGCAATCCTTGGCAACCCCGACGCGGAGGTACCCCCACCCCAGCCCTCCCCCGCAAGCGGGAGAGGGAGCGCAGCGCCGATGCCGCCGCATCGTGCACACCATATGCGATTGCCCTGCCGCAAGCGGGGAGAGGCGAAGAGAACAGACCGCTCGCGCAAATCGAAAATCATCCTGCCAGCTTCTGATATTATTGGCCTAAAAGCCAGATCGCGAACGCCATGGCGGAGCGGCGCTCACGGTGTTATCTACCCTCAGATGGCATCTCTCTTGAGTACTTTCATCCTGCCGGCGGCAGCCGGCGCCGTGGCGTTGGTACTGCTGCTCGGGCTCATCAACATGATGCGCGGCGGCTCGCCCAACATCTCGCAGAAGCTGATGCGCTGGCGCGTGCTGCTTCAGTTCGTGGCGATCATCATCGCGATGCTCGCCGTCTGGGCGATGGGACGCTAACCATGGTCGTATTGAACCGCATCTACACGAAGACCGGTGACGACGGCACGACGGCGCTCGGAACCGGCGAGCGGCGTCCGAAATACGATCTGCGCATCGATGCCTATGGTACCGTCGACGAGACCAATGCCGCGATCGGCGTGGTCAGGCTCCACACCCGGGACATGCCCGAGTTCGATGCGATGCTCGGCCGCATCCAGAATGATCTGTTCGACCTTGGCGCGGATCTCGCCGTGCCCGAACGGGAGGGGAAAGCCGAGCGGCTGCGGGTGGTGACGAGCCAGGTCGAGCGGCTCGAGCGCGACATCGACACACTCAACGACAAGCTCGCACCGCTGACCTCCTTCGTGCTTCCCGGCGGCACGCCGGCCGCTGCCCATCTGCATGTGGCGCGCACGATATGCCGCAGGGCGGAACGCGTGATCGTGGAACTGGCGGCTCGGCCCGGCGAGCCGGTCAGCGCGGCTGGCATCCAATATATGAACCGCCTATCGGATTTCCTGTTCGTGGCCAGCCGGGCTGCCAACGGCAATGGCGCCGGCGATGTGCTCTGGGTTCCCGGCCAGAACCGCTGACCCGTCGGGCTCCGCATTTCAGAAGGTCAAAATTAGACCCGTTCGCGCGTTGACCGGGGCAGATCAGGCCTTTAGGTTCCGCGCCAGTTGATAACCCCTTCCCAAATTGAGTGAAAGAGGATCGATGAAGGTCTTAGTGCCGGTAAAGCGGGTGGTCGATTACAACGTCAAGGTCCGCGTCAAGGGCGATGGATCGGGCGTTGAACTCGCCAACGTCAAGATGTCGATGAACCCGTTCGATGAAATCGCGGTCGAGGAAGCGCTGCGCCTGAAGGAAGCCGGCAAGGCGACCGAAGTCGTGGTTGTTTCGATTGGACCGGCGCAGGCGTCGGAGACGATCCGCACCGGCCTCGCCATGGGCGCCGATCGCGGCATCCTGGTGAAGGCCGAAGGCAATGTCGAGCCGCTCGCGGTCGCCAAGATCCTGAAGAAGGTCGCGGAGGAAGAGCAGCCCGGCCTGATCATTCTCGGCAAGCAGGCGATCGACGACGACAGCAATCAGACCGGCCAGATGCTGGCCGCGCTGCTCGGCTGGTCGCAGGCGACCTTCGCCTCCAAGCTCGAGGTCGAAGGCTCTGACTTCAAGGTCACCCGTGAAGTCGATGGCGGCCTGCAGACCGTGAAGCTGAAGGGACCGGCGATCGTCACCACCGACCTGCGTCTCAACGAGCCGCGCTACGCCTCGCTGCCCAACATCATGAAGGCGAAGAAGAAGCCGATCGCGGAAAAGACCGTCGCCGATTACGGCGTCGACATCGCCGCGCGTCTCGAGGTTCTCAAGACGGCTGAGCCGGCGGGCCGCAAGGCGGGCGTCAAAGTCAAGGACGTCGCCGAGCTGGTGTCGAAACTCAAGAACGAAGCCGGGGTGCTCTGATGACGACGCTTCTGATTGCCGAACACGACAATGCGTCGCTCAAGGATGCGACCAACAAGGCCCTGACCGCGGCTGCCGCGCTCGGCGCGGATGTCGAGGTGCTGGTCGCCGGAAAGAACGCCAAGGCCGCGGCGGATGCCGCTGCCAAGCTTGCCGGCGTGAAGAAGGTGCTGCTCGCCGATGGCGATCTCTACGCGCACGATCTCGCTGAGCCGCTGGCCGCACTCGTCGTGTCGCTGGCGTCCGGCTACGACGCGATCGTCGCGCCGGCGACCTCGCGCTTCAAGAACGTGATGCCCCGCGTCGCCGCTCTGCTCGACGTCATGCAGGTCTCGGAGATCATCAAGGTGGTCGCCCCCGACACCTTCGAGCGCCCGATCTATGCCGGCAACGCCATCCAGACGGTGAAGTCGAAGGACGCCAAGAAGGTCATCACAGTCCGCACCTCCACCTTCGCCGCAGCGGGCGAGGGCGGCAGCGCGCCGGTCGAGAACGTGGCGGCGGCGGCCGATCCGGGCCTGTCGACCTTCGTCGGCGAGGAAGTCGCCAAGAGCGACCGTCCCGAGCTGACCTCGGCCAAGATCATCGTCTCCGGCGGCCGGGCCATGCAGAGCCGCGAGAACTTCGCCAAGTACATCGAGCCGCTCGCCGACAAGCTGGGCGCCGGTGTCGGTGCCTCGCGCGCGGCGGTCGATGCGGGCTATGCGCCGAACGACTGGCAGGTCGGGCAGACCGGCAAGGTCGTGGCGCCCGAGCTCTATGTCGCGGTCGGCATTTCCGGCGCCATCCAGCATCTGGCCGGCATGAAAGACTCCAAGGTGATCGTTGCGATCAACAAGGACGAGGACGCGCCGATCTTCCAGGTTGCCGATTACGGCCTGGTCGCCGATCTCTACCAGGCGGTTCCGGAGCTGACGGCCGAACTCGCCAAGCTCGGCAAGTAAAAGGCATCACAAACACCGGCCGGAGGTATAAACTCCGGCCGGTGTTGCATTTCTGGGGCGTTTTCTTTGGCGTGGGGGCGCCTTCGAAGCGATCCAATCTAGGTTTCGAGCCAAGGTTCTGATTAAATCAGGCTTCTGGTCAAATCAGACCTCCCGGCTCGGGGGATAGGCAGGGCGCGATGTGCGCGCCGTTCCGGTGGATGACATTATGGCGGCAGTGATCAAGAAGGTCGGCGTGATCGGCGCGGGTCAGATGGGCAATGGCATCGCGCATGTTGCGGCGCTCGCCGGCTTCGACGTGGTGCTCAACGACGTTTCGGCCGACCGCCTCAAGTCGGGCATGGCCACCATCAACGGCAATCTGGCCCGCCAGGTCTCCAAGAAGGTCGTTACCGAGGACGACAAGGTCAAGGCGATGGCGCGCATCACCCCCGCCGAAAAAGTCGACGATCTCGCTGATTGCGACCTCGTCATCGAGACCGCGGTCGAGAAGGAAGAGGTCAAGCGCAAGATCTTCCACGAGCTCTGCGCCGTGTTGAAGCCGGAGGCGATCGTCGCCTCCGATACGTCCTCGATCTCGATCACGCGGCTGGCCGCCGCCACCGACCGCCCGGAGCGCTTCATCGGTATTCACTTCATGAACCCGGTGCCGTTGATGGAGCTGGTCGAGCTGATCCGCGGCATCGCTACCGACGACTCCACCTTCGAGACTGCCAAGGAATTCGTCGGCAGGCTCGGCAAGCAGGTCGCGGTCTCCGAGGATTTCCCGGCCTTCATCGTCAACCGCATCCTGCTGCCGATGATCAACGAGGCGATCTACACGCTGTATGAAGGCGTCGGCAATGTCGAGGCGATCGACGCCGCGATGAAGCTCGGCGCGCACCATCCGATGGGCCCGCTGGAGCTTGCCGATTTCATCGGCCTCGATACCTGCCTCTCCATCATGCAGGTGCTGCACGAAGGGCTCGCCGATTCGAAATATCGACCGTGCCCGCTGCTGGTGAAATACGTCGAGGCCGGTTGGCTCGGCCGCAAGACCCAGCGCGGCTTCTACGACTACCGCGGCGCCAAGCCGGTGCCGACAAGGTAAGATTCTCTCGTGCCCCGGACGGCTGCGCAGCGCTTCAGCGATGCGCAGTAGAGCCGGGGCCCAGAAGCCGCGTGCGCAGGCATGGGTCCCGGCTCTCCGGCGTGTCACTGCGTGCCGCGCCTTGTCCGGGACACGGACAAAGCCCATCCGACCGTGACAATTCATGTCCCATTAACCCCTCGCGCCTAGGTTACGCCCGGTACGAGGGTTCGCGTAATGGACATGATGGCAATGGTCAGCACCATGCTGGCCGCTCAGCGAGGCGCGCTGCAGTCGAATATTGCGGCGACGCTGACCAAGCAGAACATGGATATGGAGAAATCCACCGTCCTGACGCTGCTCGGTGCCGGCCAGCCTTCGCTTGCCAATGTCGGCCCCGGCGTCGGCGGCAATCTCAACGTCGCCGCCTGAACCACTCTAGAGCGCCGCGGCAGCCTTGCCGGTCGCGGCGCGGATCAGCTTGAGCGCGTCCTCGCTCGCCCATTCCGCCGGCCCCGCGATCGTCGCGATCTCGCAGCCTTGGGGGTCGACCAGCACCGAGGTCGGCATGCCCAGCGCCCGGCCTATGGCCTTAAGATCCTGAAAGACCTTTGCTTTCTGGTCGCTGAAATAGCTGAGCCGGGTCAGATTGGCCTCTTTCAGGAAGGTTTTGGGCTTCTCGGGGTCGCGGGTGTCGATGTTGATCGCCACCACCTCGAAATTCGGGCCCGACAGCTTGCCCTGGAGCTCATCCAGCGCCGGCATTTCCTTGCGGCACGGCACGCACCAGGTCGCCCAGAGGTTCACCAGCAGTGTCTTGCCGCGGAAGTCGGACAGCTTTTTCGGCTTGCCGTCGGCATCCTCGAAGGCGAGGTCGGGCAGCTTCAACGGGGCGCTCGCCATGGTTAGCGCCGCCACCTCGCCATGGGCGAGCGGGGCAATCTTCTTCGCCGTTGCCACCGCCGTTCGGCACGCAGGGTCACCTGACGGCGCCCGGCTGAGGCCCAGTCCGTACAGCGCGGCGAAGCCGGCCAATCCGCCGATCGCCACAGTGGCGATGACGAGGGGGATGCGGCGCGTGGCGGAAGGCTTCTGGTCGAGCATATCGTTTGTCATCCGGTCGCAGATATGGCTATCAGGGGCCTCTTAATACGGCTGGCCGTGGCCAGCAAACGTGCGGCAAATCAAGGCGTGAGCAGGGGATCATGAGCAACAAGATGTGGGGCGGCCGGTTCTCGGAGCGTCCCGACGAGATCATGGAAGAGATCAACGTTTCCATCGACGTCGATCGTCACCTCTTCGCCCAGGACATTGCCGCGTCCAAGGCCCACGCCGCGATGTTGGCCAATCAAGGCATCATCACGGCTTCTGATGCGAAAAATATCGGCAAGGGTCTAGACACGATTTTGTCAGAGATCGGCAAGGGCGGCTTCGAGTTCAAGCGCGCGCTCGAGGACATCCATATGAATGTCGAGAGCCGCCTGTCGGAGCTGATCGGTCCTGCGGCCGGCCGGCTGCACACCGCGCGCTCGCGCAACGACCAGGTCGCGACCGACTTCCGTCTCTATGTCCGCGACGTGCTTGACGAGACCGACGCCGCCCTCGCCGCATTCCAGCAGGCACTGGTTGCGCGCGCGCTCGAGCATGCCGCAACCGTGATGCCCGGCTTCACGCATCTGCAGACCGCGCAGCCCGTCACCTTCGGCCATCATCTGCTGGCCTATGTCGAGATGGCCGCGCGCGACCGCGGCCGCTTCCAGGACGCGCGCAAGCGGCTGAATGAATCCCCGCTCGGCGCTGCCGCGCTCGCCGGCACCTCGTTCCCGATCGACCGCCACGCCACCGCCAAGGCGCTCGGCTTCGACCGGCCGATGGCGAACTCGCTCGACGCGGTGTCCGACCGCGACTTCGTGCTGGAGGCGCTGTCGGCGGCCGCGATCTGCGCCGTGCACATGTCGCGCTTTGCCGAAGAGATCGTGATCTGGACCTCGCCGCTGGTCGGCCTTGTCAGGCTCAGCGACAAGTTCACCACGGGATCCTCGATCATGCCGCAGAAGCGCAATCCGGACGCCGCCGAGCTGGTGCGCGCCAAGACCGGCCGCGTCATCGGCGCGCTCAACGGGCTTCTGATCGTCATGAAAGGCCTTCCGCTCGCCTATCAAAAGGACATGCAGGAGGACAAGCAGGGCGCCATGGAGGGGTTTGCCGCGCTATCGCTGGCGATCCGCGCCATGACCGGCATGGTCCGCGACCTCGTGCCCGATGAAGCCAAGATGAAGGCCGCCGCGGGCGAGGGGTACGCCACCGCGACCGACCTTGCTGACTGGCTGGTGCGGACGCTGAAAATGCCGTTCCGCGAGGCCCACCACGTCACCGGCCGGATCGTGGCGAAGGCGGCCGAGGGCGGTGTGGCGCTGCACGAGCTGCCGCTCAAGGAGATGCAGACGATCGAGCCCAAAATCACCAAGGACGTGCTCGGCGTGCTCTCGGTCGAATCGTCGGTGAAGAGTCGCACCAGTTTTGGCGGCACCGCACCGAAGAACGTGGCGTCCCAGGCGAAGGCCTGGGCGAAGCGGCTGGAAAAAGAGCGAAAATTGGGCTGAGGGCAAAATTTCGCTTATGTTTCATGGTCATCCGGCTCTCGCCAGAACGCGCCAATCTCTGTATGGTGCGCCGCGCGTAGTGGGGATTTCGTCGTGACGTCAAAGTTTCGCCCGGCCGGCTCGGGGTGGGCCATCATTGTCTTGAGCCTGACGGCGCTCGCGCTGGCTGGCTGCGGTCGCAAGGGCCCGCTGGATCTGCCGCCGACCGCCTCCAACGCGCCCACGGCCGGCGGTGCCGCGCCTGTTGATACCGAGACCGAAGCCCAGCGGACGCCGAGCGTGTTTAACCCGACCTACGGCGCGGATGCCGCGCCCGCGGCGGCCAAGGGCAGGAAGAAACCGTTTATTCTCGACCCGCTCCTGGACGAACCTCCCGGCAAGAAATAAGCCGGGACAACCGAGCCTGCGCCATGAACCATTTCGACTATCGCAACGGCGTGCTGCACGCCGAGGCGGTGAACCTGTCCGAGCTGGCCGCGACCGTCGGCACGCCGTTCTATTGCTATTCGACCGCAACGCTCGAGCGGCACTACCGCGTCTTCACGGACGCCTTCGCCGGCGAGAAGGTGCTGGTCTGCTACGCCATGAAGGCGAACTCCAACCAGTCGGTGCTGCGCACGCTGGCCAAGCTGGGCGCCGGCGCCGACGTCGTCTCCGGCGGTGAGTTGAAGCGGGCGCTGGCCGCCGGCATTCCCGCCAGCAAGATCGTCTTCTCAGGCGTCGGCAAGACGGAAGCAGAGCTGCGCGCGGCGCTCGCCGCCGACATCCTCTGCCTCAACGTCGAATCCGAGCCCGAGCTCGAATTGTTGTCGCGGCTGGCGACCGAGATGGGCAAGACCGCGCGCATCTCCGTGCGCGTCAATCCGGATGTCGACGCCGGCACCCACGCCAAGATTTCGACCGGCAAGTCGGAGAACAAGTTCGGCATTCCCATCGCCCATGCCCGCGAGGTCTATGCCCGCGCCGCGAAGCTGCCGGGGATCGAGGTGACGGGCACCGATGTCCATATCGGCAGCCAGATCACTGACCTCTCCAAGATGGAGACCGCGTTCCGCATCCTCTCCGAATTCGTGCAGACGCTGCGCGCCGACGGTCGCAACATCAGCCACGTCGATTTCGGCGGTGGCCTCGGCATCCCCTATTACATGGATCGCGAGGCGCCGCCGGCGCCCGACGCCTATGCTGCCATGGTCAAGCGCGTCAGCCACAATCTCGGCTGCACGCTGATGTTCGAGCCGGGCCGCATGATCGTCGGCAATGCCGGCATCCTGGTCGCGAAGGTGATCTATGTGAAGCACGGCGACGGCAAGAACTTCGTCATCATCGACGCCGCCATGAACGATTTGATCCGGCCGACGCTGTACGAGGCCCATCACGACATCCTGCCGGTGACGCAAGCCCCGGAGGGCGCCGCCACCATCATGGCTGACGTCGTCGGCCCGGTCTGCGAGACCGGCGACTATCTCGCCCTCGACCGCACACTGCCGACGCCGCAGGTGGGCGATCTCCTCGCCATCATGACCGCAGGCGCCTATGGCGCGGTGCAGGCCGGCACCTACAACACCCGGCCCTTGGTGCCGGAGGTGCTGGTCAAGGGCGACCAATACGCGGTGGTGCGCCCGCGCATCGAGGTCGAGCAGCTGATTGCGATGGATACGCCGGCGCCGTGGCTGTGAGCAATTGATCTACGGAACCGGCGTTATTTCGTACCACCAACCACAACACCCGCCTTCTTCTCGATCGGCTTGATCGCCGCGGTGAAATCGGACTCGGCGCCTTCCGCAGCTATCACCGTTTCCCACAGCCGTCCCACCGCGTCGGCGACCTCCATCGACAGGCCGAGCTGCTTCATCTCCTCCAGCGCCAGCCGCACGTCCTTCACCATCAATCCCGTGGCGAAGCCGAAGTCGAATGTGCGCGGCAGCACCGCGCGCGGAAACTTGTCGCGGCTCGCGGTGTTCATGCCCGAGCCCGCGTTGATGACGTCGATCATCCCGGCGGGATCGAGCCCGGCCTTCACGCCCATCACCACCGCTTCCGACGTCGCCACGATCGCGGTGGCCGAGAGGAAATTGTTGGCGAGCTTCATGGTCTGCGCCGCGCCGGGCTTCTCGCCGATGAAGAACACCTTTCCGATCACGTCGAGCGCGGGCTTGAGCAGCTCGAACTCGGCTTTCGGGCCCGACACCATCACCGCAAGCGTGCCCTTCTCGGCGCCGCCGACGCCGCCGGAGACGGGACAGTCGATCTGCACGATGCCGCGCTTGGCGAGCAGGCCGTGAATCTTCGCGGCCATCGCCGAGCCGACGGTGGAGAGGTCGATGAAACGTTTGGCCCGCTTGCCCTCGATCACGCCGTTCGCTCCCGTTGCGACCTCGAGCGAAGCCTGCAGCGACGGCAAGCTCGCCATGACGGTCTCGACTTGATCGGCGACGTCCTTCGGCGACGACGCCGCAGTCGCGCCGCGCGCAACCAGCTTGTCCATGACCTCCTTGCGCGTGTCGAACACGACGAGCTTGTGTCCCGCCTCGATCAGCCGCCGCGCCATCGGAAAACCCATATTTCCGAGCCCGATGAATCCGATGTCCATGGTGTTTCCTTATTGCTTCTTCGTTGTTGTGAAAGATGCGCATTCCACCCTGGCCGTCCTCCCGGACAAGCGCGCCTCAAGCGCGCGCCGATCAGGGACTCATAGTCCCAGAGAGGAGGAGTTTCGCTTGTCCGGGACGACAGCGGGGAATTGGCTACACCTTCCTGTCGATCTCCGCGAACACCTCGCGCGCGATGCGGAAACTGTCGACCGCGGCGGGCATGCCGCCATAGATCGCGACCTGCATCAGGATCTCGCGGATCTCCTCGCGCGTCACACCATTGGTCAGAGCGCCCTTCAGGTGCGCGCGAAACTCGTGCTGGCGGTTGAGGATCGCGATCATGGCGATGTTGAGCATGCTGCGGGTCTTGCGCGGCAGCTGCTCGCGGCCCCACACCGCGCCCCAGCAATATTCGTTGAGCATCTCCTGGAACGGGCGGTTGAAATCGTCGATGTTCTTCAGGGCGTTGTTGACATAGGCCTCGCCCAGCACCGCTTTGCGGACTTCCAGGCCCTTGTCGTGCATCTTCTTATCCATGACGTTTCCTTCGTTCGCTCGGGGATGGCGCGCGGAAACTACGGGGTTGCGCGGGGCCAGTCACGTCCTCGTGTTATGCGGGAAAAGGAGGCTCTCCCGTACGGGAACGGATGCCTCAGTGCTGCCGTTGTGATAGGCTCTTCTCTACCGGGCAACCTGGAGAGTTGATTGAACGGCGTCACCCCCGGCCCGTCAGACCCGATCCGCAACAGTGACGCGCTGTCGCGGCTGAAGCTGGCGCAGGCCCTTGATCGGGCTATTTATGCCATCGCGTGGGAGCGGGCCTGGCCCAATGCGGCGCGCCTGCTGACCGTGATCGGCTTGTTCCTGGTGGTGTCCTGGGCCGGCCTGTGGCTTGCCGTGCCGTTCGTTGCGCGGGCCATCGGCCTTGCGCTCTTCGCCGTGATCGCGGTCGTCGCCCTGTTCCCGCTGATTCGCTTCCGCTGGCCAAGCCGCGAGGAAGCGCTGGCCCGGCTCGACCGTGGCTCCGGCATCCGTCACCGCCCCGCCACCGCGCTCACGGATACGCTGACCTCGCAGGACCCGGTCGCGCAGGCACTGTGGCAGGCGCAGCGCGAGCGCACGCTGGCCTCGCTCAAGCGCATCCGCGCCGGTCTGCCGCATCCGCGGCTCCCGCTTCACGACCCCTGGGCGCTGCGTGCCCTGGTCATGGTGATGCTGGTTGCGACCTTCTTCGCCGCCGGTGACGAGCGTGCGATGCGGCTTGGCGCTGCCTTCGACTGGAACGGGGTGCTGGCGCCGACCAATATTCGCGTCGATGCCTGGGTCACGCCGCCGCTCTACACCGGCAGGCCGCCGGTCATCCTGTCGGCCGCCAACAAGGAGGCTGCGGCCTTGCCCGCCAGCGGTCCGCTGGCCGTTCCCGCCGGCTCGACCCTGATCGTGCGCTCCTCCGGTGGCAACCTCGATGTCGCCGTCTCCGGCGGACTCAAGGAGGTCGCCCCCACTGAAGCCAGCCCCAAGGGGACCAACGAAAAGCATTTTGCCATTTCCGCCGACGGCACCGCGCATGTCCGCGCGCCTTCCGGCCAGCCGCAATGGGCGTTTGCGGCCACGCCGGACCGTCCGCCGACGATCGCGCTCGCCAAGGACCCGGAGCGCCAGGCGCGCGGCGCGCTCCAGCTCTCCTACAAGATCGAGGACGATTACGGCGTCACCGGCGCCGAGGCGAAATTTGCCCCGCGATCGACCGATGCCAAGGACGGCGCAAAGGACGGTACGAAGGCGGCTGCCGGCGATGGTGACACCAGGACGGCGCCGCGGCCGCTGTTCCAGCCGCCGCAATTCCCGCTCGCGCTGCCGAATGCGCGGACCCGCAACGGCGTCGGACAGTCGGTGAAGGATCTCAGCGAGGATCCCTATGCCGGCGCCGAGGTCACGCTGACCCTCACGGCCAAGGACGAGGCCGGCAACGAGGCCGCAAGCGAACCGTTCAACATGCGCCTGCCCGAACGGCTCTTCACCAAGCCGCTGGCACGTGCACTGATCGAGCAGCGCCGCATTCTTGCGCTCGACGCCAACAAGAATTCCGACGTCTATGCCGCGCTCGACGCGCTGATGATCGCGCCCGAAATGTTCACGCCGGAGCCCGGGCAGTATCTCGGCCTGCACAACGTGGCCCGACAGCTCGAGGCCGCGCGCACCGATAATGCCCTGCGCGAGGTCGTGGCAAGCCTGTGGGCGCTTGCGGTGACGATCGAGGACGGCAAGATCTCGGACGTAGAGAAGGCGTTGCGCGCGGCTCAGGACGCGCTGAAGCAGGCGCTGGAGCGCGGCGCGAGCGACGAAGAGATCAAGAAGCTCACGCAGGATCTGCGTCAGGCGCTGAACGATTTCATGCGCCAGCTCGCCGAGCAGTTCCGCAACAACAATGATCCGCAGCAGCTGGCGCGACCGCTCGACCCGAATACCAAGGTTCTGCGCCAGCAGGATCTGCAGAACATGATCGACCGGATGGAGCGCCTGTCGCGCTCCGGCGACAAGGATGCCGCCAAGCAGTTGCTCGATCAGCTCCAGCAGATGCTCGAGGGCCTCCAGATGGCGCAGCCGGGGCAGTCCGGCGAGAGCGACATGGAGCAGGCGCTCAACGAGCTCGGCGACATGATCCGCAAGCAGCAGCAATTGCGCGACAAGACCTTCAAGCAGGGCCAGGATTCCCGGCGCGACCGCTCGCGCGGCAAGCAGCAGGGCGATCAGTCGATGTCGGAGCTGCAGCAGGACCAGCAGGGGCTGCGCGACCGCCTGAAGAAGCTGCAGGACGAGCTTGCCAAGCGCGGCCTCATGCAGAAGGGAGAAAAGGGACAGAAAGGCCAACAGGGACAGAAGGGCCAGCAAGGGGACCAGGGCCAGCCCGGCCAGAACGGCGATCAGGACGGCGACCAGGGCGATGACGACGGCAGTCTGGATGCAGCCGACGGTGCCATGGGCGATGCGGGATCAAAGCTCGGTGAGGGCAATGCCGACGGCGCCGTGGACTCGCAGGGCAAGGCGCTCGACGCGATGCGCAAGGGTGCGCAGAAAATGGCCGAGGCGATGCAGCAGGGCGATGGCGACGGCCAGGGCGACGGACCCGGCCAACGCGCCGGCCGTCAGCAGAGCGGTGGCAACCAGACCGATCCGCTCGGCCGTCCGCTGCATGGGCGTGAATATGGCGACGATTACACGGTCAAGATTCCCGGCGAGATCGACACCCAGCGTGTCCGCCGCATTCTCGAAGAGCTCCGCCGTCGTCTCGGCGATCCCTCGCGCCCGCAGATCGAGCTCGATTATCTCGAGCGGCTGCTGAAGGAGTTTTGACGTCACACTCGGTGTCATCGCCCGGCTTGACCGGGCGATCCAGCATTCCAGAGACCGGCGTTGAAGAGCTCGCTCTTGCCAGATCCGCCGCGGCGTGCTGGATGCCCCGGTCAAGCCGGGGCATGACGGCGGAATGTGTGGCTGCCGGCGACGCTAGCCCTTCTTCGCTGCCAGCGCATCGGCCACGGCCGTGCGGATGTCGGCGACCGAGAAAGGCTTGGTCACGACGTCATGCACCAGCGCATTCAGGTTCGAGGCGCGCTCGCGCTGGTCGGCAAAGCCGGTCATCAGCAAAATCGTCAGATCAGGGAAATCGCGCGCGGCGGAGAGCGCCAGCGCGATGCCGTCCATGACCGGCATCTGGATGTCGGTGAGCAGGAGGTCGAAGGCGCCGTCCTCGCGGGTCAGGATCTCCAGCGCCTCGGCGCCGTCCTGGGCTGTGACGGTCTCGTGGCCGTCCATGGCGATGGCGCGCGCCACCAGCGTGCGCATCGAATCCTCGTCGTCGGCGATCAAGATTTTCGGCATGAGACCAACCTTGGGATCAACCTCCCCTGCAGGGCCGATTATACGCTGCCGCCGGCTATGTCGCGCCGGTTGAAGAAACGAACGTCGATATTGCGGCCCTCCGCCGGCGGCGAGGCGAGGCGCGAGCGGAAGAAGGCGCGCTCGCCGGGCCGTAGCACGGTCTGTTCAAGCACCGTGTTCCAGGCGTAGATCTCCGCGCCTTGCGCGTCGCGCACGGCAAAGCGTAAGCGCGGGATGTCGAGCGGCTTCTTACCCTCGCCGACGATCACGCCCTCGATCACCAGCACCTGCTTACCGTCCACGGTCTCGCTGGAGAGCTTGACGTCCTTGAAGGCGAGGCCCCGCAGGTTCACCTCGAGCCCGACCATCTTGTAGAACGCCGCCGTCTGGGGCAGCAGACGCACCACGTCGCCGCGCCAGATCACCAGTGCCAGCACCAGCGCGCCCATCGCGGCGCAGGCGGTCGGCAGGCCAAAATAGGATTTGCGCGGAGCCGTGGTGGCGACCGGGCGGCTCACCCGCGCGCCGCGGCGGCGGAACAGCCCGCGGAACCAGGACTGGTGCTGTGCGCCGGCGGCCTCCTCCTCGGCCTGACGGGCCGCCGCTGACCATTCGTCCTCGGTTTCGCGGGCCTCCTCATCCGGCCAGTCGCTGGCGATCGAGGGGCTATCGACGACAGGCGCATCGCTGGTGCCGTCGTCCTTGGCATAGGAGTTCCATTGCTCGGCGAGGTCGGACTGGTCGTCCGCTCGGCTGGCCGCGGCCATGGCCGGAACGGACGCCTCCTCGATGGCATCCTCGGCATGGGCGATCCAGGTCTCCTTGCAGCGGGAGCAGCGGACCGCCCGTCCGTTCGCCCCAAGGCTCGCGAGCTTGATGGCGTAGGATGTCATACAATGGGGGCAGACGATATGCATGGACGAGCCTTGATGCATGAACGAAGGTCTTGGACTGGTCTTGACGATGCCACGGTCGCGGAGAACCGGGCGCCCCTTATGCTACAGGGCGACCGTTAACGAACCGGAAACCATAACGGCGGCAAAACCCGTTGATCGCGCATGGCGGAACGCTGCGGTGCGACCCGCGCCCCCTCTCGAACGGAGCTGAGCTTGGTTCGGTTCGAAAATGTCGGATTGCGTTACGGTCTGGGGCCGGAGATCCTGCGCGACCTCAGTTTCCAGATCCCGGCGCATTCCTTCCAGTTTCTCACCGGACCGTCAGGTGCCGGCAAGACCTCCCTGCTGCGCCTGTTGTTCCTGTCGCATCGGCCGACGCGGGGCCTCGTCAATCTGTTCGGCCACGACATCTCGCAGCTCGGCAAGGACGAGATCGCGGACCTGCGCAAGCGCATCGGCATCGTGCTGCAGGATTTCCGCCTGCTCGACCACATGACGACCTATGAGAACGTCGCGCTGCCGTTCCGAGTCATGGGCCGCAGCGAGTCGAGCTACCGCAAGGAGGTGATCGACCTGTTGCGCTGGGTCGGCCTCGGCGACCGCATGGACGCGTTGCCGCCGATCCTGTCGGGCGGCGAGAAGCAGCGCGCGGCGATCGCACGCGCCGTGATCTCGCGCCCGCAGCTGCTGCTCGCGGACGAGCCGACCGGCAGCGTCGACCCGACGCTCGGCCGCCGCCTGCTGCGGCTCTTCATCGAGCTCAACAAATCAGGCACCGCCGTCATCATCGCCACGCACGACATCGGCCTGATGGATCAGTACGAAGCACGGCGGCTGGTGCTGCACCAGGGACGGCTGCACGTCTATGAGTAGGCTAGATGAGCGCGGCGTGCTGGTTGATCTCGGACAGGAGCGTCCGCAGCTTCCGGCCAAGGCGCGCAACATGTCGCCGATCGTGCCGCGCGCCTCGATCCACGGCAGGGCGCTGGTTGCGGTGGTCGCCATCATGACCTTCCTCGCCTCGATGGCCACGGGCACGGTGCTGCTGGTGAGTGCCTCTGCCGCCGAATGGCAGTCGGACGTCGCGAGCGAAATTACCATCCAGGTTCGTCCGCAGGCCGGCCGTGATCTCGAGCGCGACACCGCCGCCGTGACGGAGGCGATGCGCGCGCAGGCCGGCATCGTCGAGGTCAAGCCGTTCACCAAGGAGGAGAGCGGCAAGCTGCTCGAGCCCTGGCTCGGCACCGGCCTGTCGATGGATGATCTACCGGTGCCGCGCATGATCATCGCGCGCGTGCAGCCGGGCACGCCGCTCGATCTCGGCGCCTTGCGCGCGCGCGTGACGCAGGTCGCGCCGGGCGCCAGCGTCGACGATCACCGCGCCTGGATCGAGCGCATGCGCTTGATGACGAACGCCACCGTGCTCGCCGGTCTCGGCATCCTCGCGCTCGTCATCATCGCCACGATCATCTCGGTTTCGTTCGCGACCCGCGGCGCCATGGCGGCGAATCGTCCAATCGTCGAGGTCCTGCATTTCGTCGGCGCCGGCGACCGCTACATCGCCAATCACTTCCTGCGTCATTTCCTCAGGCTGGGCCTAGAGGGCGGCGTGATCGGCGGCGGCGCCGCCATGCTGGTGTTCGGCTTCTCCGAGTCCGTCGCAGGCTGGTTTTCCGGTACCCCCGTTGGCGACCAGTTCGCCGCGCTGCTCGGCACCTTCTCGCTGCGGCCATCCGGCTACATCGTGCTCGCGATCCAGGCCGTGCTGATCGGCGGCATCACCGCGGTGGCCTCGCGCCAGACCCTGTTTGCGACGTTGAATGATGTTGATTGAGTGTAGCGTGGTTTGAGTTGGACGAAATGCTCGCTCCGGACGCTGCCTTCCCTTCTCCCCTTGTGGAAGAAGGTGGCGCGAAGCGCCGGATGAGGGGTTCTATCCACGCGTACAAATGCTGAGGTGAGCTCGCGGAGAAATACCCCTCACCCGGCTTCGCTGCCGCGAAGCCACCCTCTCCCACAAGGGGAGAGGGTGAGTTCGCAGCCCGGGTGTTCTTCACATTCGCAGGACTCCACTTCGCCTCAAAACGTCATAAAATCATTCAGGGAAGGGATCACCGACATCGCATGACCTCGCCGACCGACGATCGATCGCCGAAACTGCCGCGCGGCTGGCTGCGCGCGACGATCGTGTCGACGATCGCGCTCGCCTTCGTCGGCGCGGCGGCGGGCTTCGTCGCGTTCCTGTCGCAATTGCGCGGCGCCGAGATGGTACCGGACCGCAAGGCGGACGGCATCGTGGTCCTGACCGGCGGCTCCTCGCGGGTATCGGACGCCATGGAGCTGCTCGCGGCCGGCTACGGCAGGCGGCTGCTGATCTCCGGCGTGCATCCGACCTCGACGGCGAACGACATCTCCCGGACCTTGCCGGAGAACCAGTCCTTCATGACCTGCTGCGTCGACCTCGACCGCACCGCGCTCTCGACCCGCGGCAACGCGGCCGAGGCGCGGCGCTGGGCCGAGGGGCGCCGGTTCAAATCGCTGATCGTAGTCACCTCCAACTATCACATGCCGCGCGCGCTAGTGGAATTCTCGCATGCGATGCCACAGACGACGCTGATCCCGTTCGCGGTGGTCGGCGACAAATGGCGCGAGGAGCCGTGGTGGACCTCAGGCTCGACGCTGCGGCTGCTCCTGTCGGAATATGTCAAGTACATCGCGGCCGAGCTCAGGGTCCGGCTGGAGGATTTCGGGATTGACCTTTCGCCCGAGATGTCGGAGCAGCCTGCAGGTCAGCAACTGAGGCGGCCCGCCACCGCCCAGGCTAATTGATAGGCCAATTGACCGGCAAATTGATCGGACCGTCGATGTTTCTGATTTTCCTGCGCTCGCTCGTGTTCAACGTGCTGTTCTATGCCGTGCTGGTGTGCCTTGCGATCGTGGCGCTGCCGACCTTCGCGTTGCCGCCGCGCGCGATGCTGACGGTGGCGGAATGGTGGGCCAAGGCCACGCTGGTCCTGATGCGCGTGATCTGCAACATCAAGGTGGAGTTCCGCGGTGTCGAGAACATCCCGAAAGGACCGCTGCTGATCGTGGCCAAGCATCAGTCGTTCTGGGAGACGTTCGTGCTGCCGGGTTTCTTCGACCGGCCGATCTTCATCCTCAAGCGCCAGCTCATGCAGATCCCGGTGTTCGGTCAATTCCTGGTCAAGACCGGGATGATCGCGATCGACCGCAATGCCGGCGTGAAGGCGCTGCTGGACATGACGCGGCGGGCGCGCGAGGCGGTGCGCAGCGGCCGCCAGCTCGTGATCTTTCCGGAAGGCACGCGCCGCGCTCCCGGCGCGCCGCCCGGCTACAAGACCGGCTTTGCGCAGATCTATTCGTCCTGCGGCGTGCCCTGCCTGCCGATCGCGCTCAATTCCGGCCTGTTCTGGCCGCGCCGCACCTTCATGCGCTATCCCGGCACGCTGGTGGTGGAGTTTCTCGAACCGTTGCCGCCGGGTCTGCCGAAGGACGAGTTTCTCTCCCGCGTGCAAGCCGCGATCGAAGGCGCGACCGGCCGCCTCGTCGAGGCCGGCCGTAAGGAGCAGGAGCAATTGATCGGCTCGGCGCCGAGCTACGCGCCGACCGGCGGCTAGCGGCTTTCGCTGTCTTCGCCCGGAGCCGGTGCGTGCAGCGAATGTGCTTCCGCGTGCAGCATCGTCGCAAGCTGATGCAATTGCGTGTCGCGAAAACCTTCGGCCTCGATCGCCTTCACAGTTGCCGTCACGTAGTCGCGGTTGGCGCCGGACCGGCCGTGGCCCTGGATGACATGGCGGTGCTGCTCGGCGAGCGACAGCCGGCCGGCATATTGCACATGCCCGCGATCGACGACATAGGCGAGCGCGGAGACGCGCTGGCGCGCATCGTTCTCCAGCCACACCGAGCGCATCACCTCGCGATAGACCGAGGTGACCTGCTCGCGCTCCCGCAAATAGGCGACGACCTCAGTGCGGTTCTTTTCAGCGACGCGGAAGGCGATGCCGCGGCAGGCGCCGCCGCGGTCGAGGCCGAGCACGAGGCCCGGCTTCTCCGGTGTGCCGCGGTGCACGAAGGAATAGACGCAGAGCGCGCGATGCTCGCCGACCAGCCGCGCCGGGACGCGTTCCTCGAATTCGAAGCCCGGCCGCCACATCAGCGAGCCGTAGCCGAACACCCAGAGGTCGCCTTTGGCAGTGGTGACGGAGGGGAGGGTGATTTCCGACATTTCGGGCACGGCTACCAGAACTGTACCGCCAAGCGAAGCGATTTCTCCGCCTTTTGTCGCAGGCGGGCCTCGCTTACATTTGCCTGAATCTGGGATCAAAGGGTTGCCGCATGTCCAATATGACCGTTGCCGCAGGCCGCCGCTCCCGTTGGGGCCTTTTCATCGCACCCGTTTTCGTTTTGATCCTCGCCGTGGCGTGGAGCTGCTTCTGGTTCTATGCCGCGTCGCAGGCCGAAATCGCCGCCGACGCTTGGCGCGCACAGGAGGCCAAGTCCGGCCGCATTTATGATTGTACCAAGCGCTCGATCGCGGGCTTCCCGTTCCGCTTCGAGGTCCAGTGCTCCGGCGCCAGCGTCGCCCTGGTCTCGCAGAACGCGAGCAAGACGCCGTTCACGGCGAAGCTCGACAACATCCTGGTCGTGGCTCAGGTCTACGATCCCAAGCGTGTCATCGCCGAATTCTCCGCGCCGGCGACGCTGATCGATGGGGTCACGCAAAACACCTTCGCGGTGAATTGGAGCAAGGGCCGCGCCAGCGTGGCTGGCCTGCCGGCCGTGCCGGACCGTGCGTCCATCGTGTTCGACGATCCCAGCCTCAACCGTCTCGACGGCAGCGTGCAGGTGCCGCTTGCGCGCGCCAAGCAGGTCGAGCTGCACGGTCGCCTCGCCGACGGATCGCCGTCGGATCACCCTGTGATCGAGACCGTGCTCCATGTCGCGCAAGGCAGCATCCAGGGCGTGCATCCGCTGCTCGCCGAGTCGTTCGAGGCCGATACGCGCGCCAAGATCACGGGCCTTTCCGACCTCACGCCAAAACCCTGGCCGCAGCGCTTCCGCGAGATCCAGGCTGCTGGCGGTCATATCGAGATAGTTCAGTCGCGGATCCAGCAGGGCGAGATGATCGCGGTTGCGGCCGGCACGCTCGGCCTTTCGGCCAATGGCCGACTCGACGGCGAATTGCAGATGACGGTGGCCGGCCTCGAGCGCGTGATCCCGGCGCTCGGCATCGAGAAGATGCTGGAGGAGGGCGTGCCGCAGGCAACGCTCGACCGCGTCGCGCCCGGCGTGAAGTCGCAGGATCTCAACAATCTGTTCGGCGCGCTCGACCGCGCCGTGCCCGGCCTCGGCAAGGTCATCAAGCAGAACGCCAATGCCGGCGTGGCCGCCGGCATCAATTCAATCGGCACCGAGAGCACGCTGGAAGGCAAGAAGGCGCGGAGCTTCCCGCTGAAATTCGTCGACGGCGCCGTGCTGCTCGGCCCGGTCAAGGTCGGCCAGATCCCGCCGCTGTATTGACTGATTTGTCGTCATTCCGGGGCACGCGAAGCGTGAACCCGGAATCTCGCGCCACACCTCGGGATTCCGGGTTCGACGCTGCGCGTCGCCCCGGAATGACGGGAAATTAGGAGGCGCGTGCTACGGCTTCTTCAGTGCCGCGTGCGGCCGGCCGAAATCCGGCGCGGCGGAATCCTGGCCGATCTCGACGATGCCGCGGCGGATGGCGCGGGTGCGGGTGAAGTGGTCGAACAGCGCCTCGCCGTCGCCGCGCCGGATCGCGCGGGTGAGCTTGGCGAGATCCTCGGTGAAGGTGCCGAGCATCTCCAGCACGGCCTCCTTGTTGGCGAGGAAGACGTCGCGCCACATTGTCGGGTCGGACGCCGCGATGCGGGTGAAATCGCGAAAACCGCCGGCGGAGAATTTGATCACCTCGGATTCCGTCACCTGCGCCAGCTCGTCGGCGGTGCCGACGATGGTGTAGGCGATCAGATGCGGCAGATGGCTGGTGATCGCGAGCACGAGATCATGATGATCCGGCGTCATCACCTCGACCTTGGCGCCCATCGCTGCCCAGAAGGCGCGCAGGCGATCGGTCGCCGCCGCGTCGGTGCCATCGGGTGGGGTCAGGATGCACCAGCGGTTGATGAAGAGCTCGGCAAATCCCGAATCCGGGCCCGAATGCTCGGTGCCTGCGACCGGATGCGCCGGCACGAAATGAATGCCCTGCGGCAGATGCGGGGCCATGTCCCGGACCACCGCGCCCTTGACCGAGCCGACGTCGGAGATGATCGCGCCTGGTTTCAGATGCGCGGCGATCTCCTGCGCCACGGGTCCGCAGGCGCCGACGGGAATGCAGAGGATGACGAGATCGGCATCCTTCACCGCCTCCGCATTGGTCGAAACGACCTGATCGACGATGCCGAGCTCGGCAACGCGTGCGCGCGTCTTCTCCGAGCGCGCGGTGGTGACGATCTCGCTAGCTAAGCCCTGGAGCTTCGCGGCGCGCGCGATCGAGCCGCCGATCAGGCCGAAGCCGATCAGCGCGACGCGCTGGAAGTGCGCCTGCGCGCTCATTTGCCGCCCATGAAGTCGCGCAAGGCCTCGACCACGAGGCGGTTGGCCTCCTCGGTTCCGATGGTCATGCGCAGCGCATGCGGCAGGCCGTAGTTCTTCAGCGCGCGCAGCACGAGGCCCCGCTTGGTCAGGAACGCGTCGGCGTCATCAGCGGTCTTGCCCTTGTCGGTCGGGAAGTGGATCAGCACGAAATTGGCGACGCTCGGCGTCACCTTCAGCCCAAGCTTGCCGATCTCCTCGGTGAGCCAGTTGCGCCAGGTCTCGGTGAACTGCTTCGACATCGCCTGGTGCGCGGTGTCCTCGATCGCGGCGACCGCGGCATACATCGCCGGCGTCGACACGTTGAAGGGGCCGCGGATGCGGTTGACGGCGTCGATGATGTGCTCGGGGCCGAACATCCAGCCGATGCGCAGTGCCGCAAGACCATGGATCTTGGAGAAGGTGTGCGTCACCACCGTGTTCTCGGTGGTGGCAACGAGCTCAATTCCCATCTCGTAGTCGTTGCGCGAGACGTAATCGCAATAGGCGGCATCCAGCACCAGCAGCACGTGCGAGGGCAGGCCGGCGCGCAGCCGCTTGACCTCGTCGAACGGCAGATAGGTGCCGGTCGGGTTGTTGGGGTTGGCGAGCCAGACCAGCTTTGTCCGCGGCGTCACGGCCTTGAGGATGGCATCGACGTCGGCGGTGAAGTTCGTCTCGGGCGCGACGACGTTCTTGGCCCCGTTCGCCATGGTTGCGATCGGGTAGACCAGGAAGCCGTGGGTGGTCGAGATCGCCTCGTCGCCCTGGCTAAGATAGGTGTGCGCGAGCAGGTTGAGGATCTCGTCCGAACCGGCGCCGCAGATGATGCGGTTGGGGTCGAGCCCGAAAGAGCGGCCGATCGCCTCGCGCAGAACGCGCGAGGTGCCTTCCGGATAGTCCTCCAGATGATCCGCCACATGCTTGAACGCCTCGATCGCCTTGGGCGAGGGCCCGAACGGCGTCTCGTTGGCCGAGAGCTTGAAAACCTTGCGGCCCGGCTCCGGCACCGGGCTCTTGCCGGGGGTGTAGGGCGCAATATCGAGAATGCCGGGATTCGGCACGGGGCGGGACATCTTGGACTCCGGATAGGCTGGGCTGCTCGCGATTTACGATTTCGCCCCGGTCGGGGGCACCGTATAGCGCGTTGCGTGGCTGCCGACGAGGGCCGTGGAGCGCACCGAGGCCCCCGCCTCGATCAGGGCAGCCCTGATTTTGTCGATGCTGGTCGCGCTGGTGACCGAGACCAGCAGCGCCGCGCCGTCGAAGGCGGTATCGGGCACCGCCACGATCTCGGCGAGCGGCGACAGGGCGCGCGCGACCTCGGCGTTCCACCCGGAGACGCGCACGCTGAAGGTCTCGACTTCCGTCACCAGAGCGCTGTCGGCGACGCGCGAGATTGCGAACACGGGCAGTGCGGCCGGATGGTCGGCGCGCTCGACGAAAGGCAGCCGCGCGATGATCTTCGGTGCGCCTTCCGCTTCGAGCTCCAGCCACCACGGTGTGCGGCTGGAGGTCGCCGAGACCAGGGCCAGGTCGCCCTTGGATTTCGCCACCGCCTCGACCGCCGCCTGCGCGCTGAAATGCGCGACGTAAGGCACCGTGAAGCCGAAATGGAAGCGCGCGGAATCGCGCATCGCCGGCTCGCTCACCGAGATGTCGGCATGCACGGAGAACGGCGCCTGCACATAGGTGAACGTCGAGATGATGACGCGCCAGATGCTCTCGACGGTGTCGAGCGGCAGGATGCCGCGATGGCGCTGCACGAGGTCGCGCATCATGGCGGCCTCGCGCGCAGGCCGAAATGCCGAGCCGACCTCCTGGGTCTGCTTCACCTGGATCAGGCGGTCGATGATGTCGCCGCGCTGCATCAAGAGGCGATGCATGCCCTCGTCGATCGCGTCGATCTCCTTGCGCAGTTCCTGAAGCGATGGTGGCGCGGGCGGACGTTGGGTCATATCTGAGAGGCTGTTGAAGGACGTTCCAGTGCGGATCGGCAAGACAATTGGTAAGGCCGTCACCGCTGCGATCAATGTCCTGATTAGGCAGTCGGGGCGGCGAAAGCAAAGAGAAATGACGGCCCTTTCCTTTCACGGCGCGAGAGGCGAATTGGCTCGATCCGGGCCGCGACTTGACGAAAACTGCCCAAGACGGTAGTTTTTGCGCGTTCCGTGGTCATTTGAGCCGGCCGGCTTGCAGCCACGTTAAAAAATTCGCTAAACAGGCCGGGGACGCTTCCGATCCCGGCCGAACCTATCGTTCAGGCCGGGTTTTTCATGGCCTGATGTCAGCGGCGCGGTCCAGCAGCCAGTCGCAAACGAGGTCGATGTCAGAGATGGGTAGCGTCAAGTCGATACCGAGTCCTGCGATCAGCGCCGACGAACGGTCGCACGAGGTGGATCATCCAAGCTCGCAGGTCATGCATTTCGGTACAGAGCAGCCGCTGCGGCTCGATTGTGGCGTCGATCTCTCCCCGTTCCAGATCGCCTATCAGACCTATGGCGAGCTCAACGCCGATCGCTCCAACGCGGTCCTGATCTGCCATGCGCTGACCGGCGACCAGCATGTCGCCAATGTGCATCCCGTCACCGGCAAGCCCGGCTGGTGGGAGACGCTGGTCGGCGCCGGCCGCCCCATCGATCCCAAGCACTACTTCATCATCTGCTCGAACGTAATCGGCGGCTGCATGGGCTCGACCGGGCCGGCGTCGATCAATCCCGCCACCGGCAAGGTCTGGGGCCTGGATTTCCCCGTCATCACCATTCCCGACATGGTGCGCGCGCAGGCGATGCTGATCGACCGGCTCGGCATCGACACGCTGTTTGCCGTCGTTGGCGGCTCGATGGGCGGCATGCAGGTGCTGCAATGGACCGCGGCCTATCCTGCCCGCGTGTTCTCCGCGTTGGCGATCGCCTGCGCAACACGGCACTCGGCGCAGAACATCGCCTTCCACGAGCTCGGCCGCCAGGCCGTGATGGCCGATCCCGATTGGCACGGCGGCGGCTATGCCGATCGCGATATCCACCCGCATCGCGGGCTCGCGGTGGCGCGGATGGCGGCGCACATCACCTATCTCTCGGACGCGGCGCTGCATCGCAAGTTCGGCCGGCGCATGCAGGACCGCGAGCTGCCGACCTTCTCGTTCGATGCCGACTTCCAGGTCGAAAGCTATCTGCGTTACCAAGGCTCGTCCTTCGTCGAGCGCTTCGACGCCAATTCCTATCTGTATCTGACCCGCGCGATGGATTATTTCGACATCGCCGCCGACCATGGCGGCGTGCTGGCGAAGGCGTTCGCGGGCATCAAGACGCGCTTCTGCGTGGTCTCCTTCACCAGCGACTGGCTGTTCCCGACCTCGGAATCGCGCGCGCTGGTGCACGCGCTGAACGCCTCGAGCGCCCGGGTGTCGTTCGCCGAGATCGAGACCGATCGCGGCCACGACGCCTTCCTGCTCGACGTGCCCGAATTCTTCGACATCTCCCGCGCCTTCCTGCAATCGGCAGGCAAGGCCCGCGGGCTCACCCTCGAGGACCGCTAGCGATGTCCGTGCAGGAAGTGCTGCCCTTGAACGGCGTTGCGACCGGACCGTCCGGCCAGTTTCGCGCCGATCATCTGCTGGTCGCCGAGATGGTCAAGCCGGGCTCGAAAGTGCTCGACGTCGGCTGCGGCGAGGGTGATCTGCTTCAGCTGTTGGAGACCCGCGGCATCGACGGCCGCGGCATCGAGCTGTCGCGCGAGGGCGTCAACCGCTGCGTCGCCAAGGGCCTCGCGGTGGTGCAGGGCGATGCCGATACCGATCTCGTCAATTATCCCGACGATGCCTTCGACTACGTGATCCTGTCGCAGACGCTGCAGGCGACGCGGCAGCCGAAGGTCGTGCTGGAGAACTTGCTGCGCATCGGCCGCCGGGCCATCGTGTCGTTCCCGAATTTCGGGTTCTGGAGGATGCGGCTGCAGCTCCTGATCGGCGGCCACATGCCGCGCACGGAGAATCTGCCGGCGACCTGGTACGACACCGCCAACATCCATTTCTGCACCATCAAGGACTTCGTGCAGCTCTGCGACGAGATCAACGTCAAGATGGAGCGCTCGGTCGCGCTCGATCTCTACGGCCGCCCCGTGCCGCTGAACCTGCCCTGGTGGGTGTGGAACATGTTCGGCGAGCAGGCGGTGTTCTTGCTGAGCAGGGGCGGGGGGAAGTAGTCTCTGCGTCATTCGAGATTTGAGCGAGCGCCATCGACACGCTCAACTGTCATCGCCCGGCTTGACCGGGCGATCCAGTACGCCGAGACGGGAGTAATCAAACGATAGGCCGCGGCATACTGGATTCCCCGCTTTTGCGGGGAATGACAGCGGAGTTTGGTGCGAGAGCTCAGCCTAACTCACCGCCAGCGATCGCGGATCGCGCACCGGCCAGCGTCCCGCTTCCACCAGCGTCACGAACCGCTCCACGCTCGCGTTGAACAGCGCCGGCTCCTCAAGATTGAGCACGTGGCCCGACTTCGGAAACATCGCGAGGCCCGCCGCGGGTAGGTGCTTCTTCAGGAACAGGCTCGGCCCGATGCACGGATCGTCCTCGTCGCCGCAGATGATCAGCGCCGGTGTCGTCACCTTCGCGATCGCGTCCGTCATCGTATAAATCGAAGGGCGGCCGCCCTGGAAGCCGCGCATGGTGCGCGCCGACCCCTTGGCATCGTGCCGCGCCAACGCGGCGTAGAAATCGGCGTGGCCGCGCGGGTCTTTCACCAGGAACGGAATCCGGCTCGGTGCCTCGCGCGTGACCTTCGCGACTTCGACGGAGCCGAGCGTCTCGAACTGCTCGGCATTGGCGCGGCACTGCTTGCGCCAATTCTCGAGATTTTCGATCTCCGAGCCGGAGCCGACGCCGGCGAGCGTCATCGACAACGCGCGCTGCGGCGCGTTGAGCCCGATCTGAAGCGATGAGTAGGCGCCCATCGACAGCCCGACGAGATGCGCGCGATCGATGCCGAGATGATCCAGCACCGCCAGCGCATCGGTGTAGAAATGCGTGTAGGTGTAGACCTCGCCGTCAGGCACGTCCGACGGCGTGTAGCCGCGCGCCGAATAGGTGATGCAGCGATGGCCACGCGAGAAGTAGCGCATCTGCGGCTCCCAATTGGTGTAGTCGGCCGCGAACTCGTGCAGAAAAAGTATCGGCGTTCCCTGGCCCGCCTCCTCGAAATAGATGCGGACGTCGTCCCTGGTCGTGGCGTGGGGCATTAACTGTTTCCCTCTCTTCAAGCCGCGTTTGCAGGATTGCAGTTAACGCAGTTGTCCGCAATGCGGCAGCATCAGGCCAGTCCCGATACAAAATCATCGCAGCCATTCGCCGGCGTGGCGTCTTTTTCTCGCCACATCCGGAAGCTTTACGCCCCGGCGGATGTCGGCCAGCGCATCGGGCCGATGGGAAGTGGGGTGTAACGAAGGATGAAGTATGGTTGAGTTGTTTGCGTTCCGCCAGTCGCGTTGTGTTGTCGCGCTGGCGCTCTTCTTCGCGGCGGTCGCCGCGTTCGTTTCTCCGGCCTCGGCTCGGCCTCATCATCGTCATAGCGCAGAGCGGCACGCATACGTGCACCACGCCAGGCATCATCACCACCGCCATCATGGACGCAGCTCGCGCTTCGAGCGCAGCGCCGCGCAGTTGCAGGCGGGCGGCTTCGCCGACACCCAGGCCAGCTACAATCCGAACGCCAACGGTGTCGGCATGGGCAATGACAGCACGGCTGCGAGCGGCGGCTTCGCTGGCGGATCGGGCCTCGTGTCCGAGGCCCGCCGTTATCTCGGCGGCAATCCGACCGGGCGCGGCAGCCTGTGGTGCGCGCGCTTCATGAACATGGTGCTCGAGCACACCGGCCATCGTGGCACCGGCTCGGACATGGCGAGCTCGTTCGCACGTTACGGCACACGCGTCTCCGGTCCGCAGGTCGGCGCCATCGCGGTGATGTCGCGCGGCCGCCGCGGCGGTCATGTCGGCATCATCACCGGCATCGATGCACAGGGCAATCCGATCATGATCTCCGGCAACAACGGCAACCGCGTCCGTGAGGCGCCGGTTTCGCGTGGCCGGATCTATGCCTATGTGATGCCGAATTGAGGTGACGACGAAACCGTAGGATGGCTGAACCGTCGCATCATACGAGACTGTCGTCCCGGATCGGCGCGCGCTGAGGCGCGCTTGTCCGGGACGACGTAGGGAAGGCGCGGCGGCTCACACCAATCTCGGCTCTTCCACCGCAACCGCATCGCCGATGCCGATCTCGCCACCTTCGATCACCTCGGCGTAGATGCCGCAATCCATGTGGCCGAGATGGCGTGAGAGCGTGGGTGGGATTTCGAGATCGCGCTTGGCGGTTTCAGGATCGACGTTGGTGGCCGGGCAGCGGACGATGCGCTTGACCACCTTGAGCCGGGCCTGCCCGATCGCGAGCGTCTGGCCGACGAGATCGAGCTCCGACCAGGCCGGCCAACCCTTGACATAGAGATTGGCGCGAAAGCGCAGGGGATGCACGGCGACGCCGCCGAGCATGGTCTCGATGGCGCGGACGCTGTTGATGTTGATGATGGAGACGACCTTGCGGGCGACATCGGAGAAGCTGTGGTCCCGGCCGGACAGAACCTTGGGCGGGCCCTTCAGCTCGGGCTGAAAGTTCTCGCTGAAATAGGCCTCGATGGCGGCGCGCCCGGCGGCGGTCTCGAGATCGCCGCTGGCGACGATCTGGCCGTCCTTGCGGATGGTCAACACATTGGTTGCGTCGTCGAACCGGCTGTCGAGCTCAGCCAGCCGCTCATTGCGCGCCAGCATCAGGAACTGGATTTTCGGCTTCCACTGGGGCGCCTCAGGGTCGAATCCGCTCGGGCCGTTCTCGATGGCGTAGCGGCGGTCGGCCGGCAGGGTCTGGCCGACCCGCAAGGCGGCGCGCGACAGGCGTTCCGGCGTCAGGCCCTTGATCGGGTAGCGGTAGAGGCCGGTGATCTCGGCGGTATAGCTGGCTGTCATGCCGCAACTTAAGGGATTCGGCCCGTCACCGCCAAGCCCGCCCACGAGCGCACGAAATTGTGAAGCCGCCTCTTTCGCATCCGCAACCCGCTTCCCACATCTGCCTCAGGCCGGTGCAACGCCGGCCAAACACGTCCGTTACCGGTTGAGAAACGTCAATGCGGTAATGGGAAACCCAATGAAGATGCCGTCTGGAGTGCCTTTGAGGGCTCCGAGGGCAGGCCGAGGGATAGAAAAGACACATGAATATCGAGAAGTATACCGAACGCTCCAGGGGCTTCATTCAGTCTGCGCAATCGCTCGCGATGCGCGAGGGGCACCAGCAGTTTTCCACCCTGCACGTCCTGAAAGTCCTCTTGGACGACAATGAGGGGCTCGCTGCCGGTCTGATCGACCGCGCCGGCGGTAATTCCCGTGCAATCCTGAAGGCGACCGAGGACGCCCTTAACAAGGTGCCGAAGGTTTCCGGCGGCGGCGCCGGCCAGATCTATCTCGCGCCCGAGCTGGCCCGCACTTTCGATGCCGCCGAAAAGGCCGGCGAGAAGGCCGGCGACAGCTTCGTCACCGTCGAGCGGCTGCTGCTCGGGCTCACGCTGGAGAAGACCAGCGAGGCCGGCGCCATCCTCGCCAAGGGCGGCGTCACGCCACAAAATCTCAATGCGGCGATCGAGGCGCTGCGCAAGGGCCGGACCGCGGATTCCGCGACCGCCGAGAACGCCTATGATGCCCTGAAGAAATATGCCCGCGACCTGACCCAGGCCGCGCGCGACGGCAAGCTCGACCCGGTCATCGGCCGCGACGAGGAGATCCGCCGCACCATCCAGGTGCTGTCGCGCCGGACCAAGAACAACCCCGTCCTGATCGGCGAGCCCGGCGTCGGCAAGACCGCCATCGCGGAAGGGCTCGCGCTGCGCATCGTCAATGGCGACGTGCCGGAGAGCCTGAAGGACAAGAAGCTGCTCGCGCTCGACCTGGGCGCGCTGATCGCGGGCGCAAAATACCGCGGCGAGTTCGAGGAGCGGCTGAAGGCCGTGCTCCAGGAGGTGACCGGGAGCGAGGGCACCTTCATCCTGTTCATCGACGAGATGCACACGCTGATCGGCGCCGGCAAGGGCGACGGCGCGATGGACGCTTCCAACCTGCTCAAGCCGGCGCTCGCGCGCGGCGAGCTGCACTGCATCGGCGCGACCACGCTCGATGAGTACCAGAAGCACGTCGAGAAGGACGCCGCGCTGGCGCGGCGCTTCCAGCCGATCTTCGTCAGCGAGCCCTCGGTCGAGGACACCATCTCGATCCTGCGCGGCTTGAAGGACAAGTATGAGCAGCACCACGGCGTAAGGATCGCTGATTCCGCGCTGGTGGCGTCCGCGACCCTGTCCAACCGCTACATCACCGACCGCTTCCTGCCCGACAAGGCGATCGACCTGATGGACGAGGCTGCGGCGCGGCTGAAGATGCAGGTCGATTCCAAGCCGGAAGAGCTGGATTCGCTGGATCGTGAGATCATCCGGCTCAAGATCGAGCAGGAGGCGCTGAAGAAGGAAAGCGATCCCGGCTCCAAGACCCGGCTCCAGACCCTGGAGAAGGACCTTGCCGGGCTCGAGGAGAAGTCTGCGGCGCTGACGGCGCGCTGGAGCGCGGAGAAGAGCAAGCTCTCCGATGCCCAGAAGCTGAAGGCCGAGCTCGACGGCCTGCGTGTCGAGCTCGCCAACGCGCAGCGGCGCGGCGAATTCCAGAAGGCCGGCGAGCTGGCCTATGGCCGGATCCCGGAGCTCGAGAAGAAGCTGTCGGATATCGAGGCCAAGGAGAACTCCGGCGAGATGATGGAGGAGGCGGTCACCGCCAACCACATCGCGCAGGTGGTCTCGCGCTGGACCGGCGTGCCCGTCGACAAGATGCTGGAGGGCGAGAAGGAGAAGCTCCTGAAGATGGAGGAGCAGCTCGGCAAGCGCGTCGTCGGCCAGGCCGAGGCCGTGCGTGCGGTCGCAACCGCCGTGCGCCGCTCGCGCGCAGGCCTGCAGGACCCGAACCGACCCACGGGCTCGTTCATGTTCTTGGGCCCCACCGGCGTCGGCAAGACCGAGCTGACCAAGGCGCTCGCGGAGTACCTGTTCAACGACGAGACCGCGATGGTCCGCCTCGACATGTCCGAATACATGGAGAAGCACTCGGTCTCGCGGCTGATCGGCGCTCCTCCCGGCTATGTCGGCTATGACGAGGGCGGCGCGCTCACCGAGGCGGTGCGGCGCCGGCCCTACCAGGTCGTGCTGTTCGACGAGATCGAGAAGGCGCATCCTGACGTGTTCAACGTCCTCTTGCAGGTGCTCGACGATGGCCGCCTGACCGATGGCCAGGGCCGCACCGTCGACTTCCGCAATACGCTGATCATCATGACCTCGAACCTCGGTTCGGAATTTCTGGTGAGCCAGCCGGAGGGCGAGGACACTTCGGCCGTACGCGAGCAGGTGATGGGCATGGTGCGGGCGCATTTCCGCCCCGAATTCCTCAACCGCGTCGACGAGATCATCCTGTTCCACCGCCTCCAGAAGAGCGAGATGGGCCGGATCGTCGAGATCCAGTTCGCCCGGCTGCAGAAGCTGCTGACCGATCGCAAGATCGTGCTGACGCTCGATGCCGCCGGCCGCGACTGGCTCGCCGCCAAGGGCTGGGATCCCGCCTATGGCGCAAGGCCGCTGAAGCGGGTGATCCAGCGCTACCTCCAGGACCCGCTCGCCGAGATGATCCTCTCCGGCGACGTCAGGGACGGGGATACCGTTGCGATCTCGTCCGAAGGAAACGTGCTGACCTTCAACGGCAAGGCGCCGCAAACCGCGGAGATCACCCAGTTCGAGGCACCGGTGCCGAAGCGGAAGCTGAACTGAGCACACCTAACGCGGCAGCGACCCCGTCCAAACCTCCCCGCCATGCGGGGAGGTTTCTTTGTACCGTGACGCGAGCCAAGGGCTTCAGCCCACGAGGCGGTCCGGTGTTGTACTCTATGCACGATCGACATCACACAACCATCAGGTGTGTCGCCGCAACGCACGCAAGAGCAGTGTGTTATAAATAGAACACGCCTCGCGCTTTCGCTGTGAGCGTGCATGAATCTGCTTGAACAATTCGGACGAGGCTCGGCACAATCCCTCATAATTACTTAATGGGATTGCGTCGATGCGTAGCGTTTGGGGAATCGTTGCGTTCGTGTGTCTTGGGCTGCTCGTTGGTGGCTGCGACCCCAAGGAGAGGGACTATTTCCGCGAAGGTATAGGTAGTGATCTTTACACTGCCGACATGACTGCAGCCGCTGAGTTGCAAAATATCTATCTCGACACACTGTGCCGCCAGGCGACGCCCTATGTCGGGCCAGATGTGCCCAGTTGCAGCGGTTTAGGCCAATTACCGAACGCTTCTTGGCCGTTGATCGTTCAGGCAGGGATGAACGACATCGACCGGCGATGCGACGCGTATCTCGCTTGGCTGGACCAAAAGAAGCGTGACAATTCCGCGATCCTCGCAGAGATCGGTGCCATTCGCGTTGCTGTTGACGCGTTGACCAATCCCGCCATCTCGCCGGGTATCACGCCGATCGCGCTCGCCTCGGTCGCCGCCGCGTTCGGTCTCGCGACAAGCACGCTTGGAAACGTCAATGCATTGCTGCTTCAGGTCGACCACACGACGGTGCAGTCCGTCGTCTTCGTCAACCGTCGCAAGTTCCGAGAGGACGTCCTTGGACTGCCCATTAGCAACAAGCCTATCGCGGTCCACGCGTTAAGGTCATATCTGACGATCTGCATGCCGATGACCATCTCGGCGAACATCAATTCCACCGTCACGGTATTCGAGCAGGCCGGCGCCGCGGCTGTCAGACGTCAGCCATTGGTGTCGACAAGTACGATAGCAGAGGCGCATTCCGCGCGAGATCGAGTGACGCCAAGTGGGACTTCAAATCCGAATTCTGACCCAGCGCACGAAGCTATCATCGCGAATTACAACCCCAAAGTACACAGTATCGGCTTCGTTCAAGGGATCTTGAAGAAACTTTGCGCTCCCAAATCCGAGGTTCTTCATGTGACGACAAAGACGAACGCGCGCATCGCGGCCTATCAGCAGAGCCTTCGCGATTCCGGAGATACCACGACACTCGTCACCGGAAAACTGAATGCAAGACAGTTAGGGCTAATCCAGCCAAAGAAGGAATGTGCGACCCAGCAATTCGAAAACCTATATGAAGTTGAAAATTTCCCCCAAGGTATCAGCAGCGCTTCGGAGTTGATGAATAGTAAGCTGCCGAAGAACAAGCAGCTCGCGACGAATCCTAACGTAAAAGACGTAAGGGCTCGGATCGCCGATGTGAGAAAAATTCTGGATTCAAAGCTAGTTCTTAAAAGCAGGAACGCGTCAGATCCATTGACAGCAGATCTATCCGATCAGCTGACTTCCGATTTGGTGAATGCGCTAGCGACGTCGGATTGAAGGAGCACGATATGGCTTATCAGACTAAGGCGTTGACCATTGTCCGTGCCAATCCGGCAGTCGACGCCCAAGTATTTTCAGTTTTCGGACCGGGGAAGGTCTTGCTGGCAACGGGCAAGAAATTCGACAGCGATCCAGCAAACGTTTGGCTCAACGTTATTGTGCCACCCGGTCAGGGTGACGGGTGGTTGCAGCGATCGAACGTCGACGAAGTGGCCGATCCAGAACGGCAAGAGATAGAACCCGAAGACTTCGTGAGGCAGTGTATTCTAGTAGAACGAAGCTTCAATGTCGTTCCAGAAAATGCGCCATGGTTGGTGTCAGCAGATTTCTTGTTAGCTCGCGCGCAGATCGAAACCAAGATCAAGAATCTCGGACCGGTACCGGGCTCCGATGCCGTTGGGCCTTTGCGGGTTTCATCTGCTGAATGGAGCGATTTTCTGACTAACGGCAAGCCGCTATCGGATGGTTACGGTCCAAAGGACTTTGATTATCCAATGCTTCAAGTCTATGCTGCCGGGCATCGCATGCGGGCAGATGCGAAAGCGATGAGCGAGCAAAGCCTTGCCGATGCCAATGATCCATTCATTCCCAGCTATTTAGACCTGTTCCACGCCTATCTGACAGACGTCAACGCTGCACTGGCAATACGCGAAAGCGAAAAAGACTCGACGAAGAAGATCAGCGACGCCGTTACCCACAATCAGTTTGCAAGTCTCAAGGCACGAGAACAGTTCAGTGCCTTGGACGAAAGCGATACGATTCCGCATTTTGTATCGGTGACAGAAGCGCTGCTAAATTCCGAGTTGAAGAGCGCGTTTGATTTGATCAAAGAGGCCGCTCCTGACGAGTTGCCCCAGGCAAGCCCGGGTGAAGCCCCTTGGTTGCACTTTGCAGAACAAGAGATGCAGGCTGGAGTCTCTGAGGCAACCTCGGTGGAGCGGATCAAGAGTTACTTTGCGGCTACGGACTTCGGTCCAGTCCACGGAAGCATACCCCATTGGTGTGGGGCGTTTGTGGCTTTCTGCATCAAGCAGAGCGGCCACGAAAATTCAATCCCCAAAGGAGCGGCGCTCGCCGCACATTGGAAACAATGGGGTCAGAGTGTTCCACTTGGATCCTCAGAGATTCCCGTAGGAGCGGTCATCGTTTTAACACCGGGCGAGAATACGAATACCAGCGGGCACGTCGCGTTTTTTTCTGAGGCCATGCCGGCGACCAAGCAGGTCAAGCTCTTGGGCGGCAATCAGCACAACGAGGTCAACAAGACGCCGTTTTCGAGCTCACGAATATCCGCGATTAGATGGTTTGAGACTGAGTCTTCCAGCGCCGGCGCTGCTGGACAGGCTTCATTCAACCTAGAAGCGGCAGGCATTCCTCAAGAGTTTCGACAGTTTGGCGACATGATCGTCGATCGATTTAGTCGCTCTGGTTTTTCGAAAGAGCAGCAACTGGCAGCCTTGGCGAATGCAATTGGTGAATCAGGACTGGATCCAAATTGTGTCTCACCGGCTCCGGAGAAAAGCTTCGGTCTATTTCAATGTAATCAGAAGGCTGGCCTCGGAATTGGATTTACCGTTGAGCAGCTAACGAATCCCGAGATCAACATTGGCATCATCATCAAAGAATCAAAGAAGTTCACGGAGTTTACGTCCGCGCATACTGTTGCGGATGCCATTCGTGCATTCGTAAAGTTCATAGAAAGACCGAAGCATCCAGAGGCTGACATTATCAAGCGCATGGCCATAGCTGAGAAGCTACAGAAGCCGATATAGCTGGTTGCAGAAAATTGCTCTTAAGTTGGACCGATTGATTGTTTGGTCCAACGTTGCGCAACATTGGGCGATGCTTGTTCATCCTTTTCTAGGAAAGCCTCGCGAGGCCAGAACTTTCAGCTTCTGCTGTCAATGCCAGTCGGGATGTGCATCGGCCGGCTGGCGGGCGCACCATGGGGCCGAGAGATAGACTGAGCTCTCGGTGACGTTGCTGTTTTTCGGTGCGCTCTCGACCAGCCGCTTGGTCCCGCCCCCTCTGCGACGATTAAGCTTGCCGTGGCTGGCGCGGGACGTCTTCAGGCATTTTCAGTTTCTTGGGAGGTGCGTCTGCTCGTGTTGCTACCGATCTGGGACACGCTTTCGTAAAAGGGTTCGCTGAGAGAGAATTCGACCTTCAGTCCTCTGACTTCTGCGGTCGAAGAGACTTCGCTTCTCCGGCCTGCCCCACGGTCATCCGCCTGTCGCCGCCGGCCCTGGCTCAATACCGTCCTCCTCGTCCTCTTCCAGCTCCGAAAGAATATCCACCAGCTCGCGTACCCGTCCCTGCGCCAGCGGCCGCAGATCGTTGATCATTGGCTCGTCATTGGCGAGCCAGGCCTGGGCTTCAGCGAGTTCCTCGACGGTCGCGCCGGTCCCGATGATCTGGGCAATGGTGACGTCGTCGGCCCGGTCCACGGCCTTGATGACATCGTCGCGTGAGAGGCGCGTCATGGGGCGATCCTCCTGCTGGTCGATCCCGTTAGCCTCTAACCGGGAACCGGGGGACCGGTTCCCTCGCAGCCGGATTCCGCTGCCAGACGTTATTTCTTCACCACCTTGTAGATCGCATTCTCGACGTCCGAGCTGAAGTAGATCACGCCCGTCGCGCCGACAGCGACGCCCGTCGGAATATGCGTCGGCAAGCCGCCGGGGGCGGCGGTCAGGCCGATCGGGAGATTGGCGGCGATCTCGGTGATCTTGCCGCTCTCCGGTGCGATCTCGATCAGCCGCTTGGCGCCGACTTCCGCCACGATCAGCTGGCCGTCGCGACCTCGTGCGATGCCTTCGGGCATTTTCAGCTCCTTGGCGACCACGGTCTTTTCGCCATTGCTGTCGATCCTGGAGACGATGCCGGCAAAGGCTTCGGTGACGTAGACCTCGTCGGTTGCCCCGCGAACGAGGCCGACCGGACCCTCGAGCGCGCCGATCAGCGTGGTGCGATCCTTGCCATGCTCACCGCTCACCTTGACCAGTGACTTGGTGCCGAGCTCGGCCACCAAAATGCTGCCGTCGGCGAGCACGACCGCGTCATGCGGCGCCTTGAAGTCGTGCAACATGTCGCGCGTCGCGCCGGTCTTGCCGTCGATCACCTGCACTGTGCCGGTGAACCAGCTCGACAGCACCACGTCGTTGCCCTTCGCCGTCGCGCTCATCGGATATTCGAGCGTGACGCCGGCGGCATGCATGCGCGCCTTCTCGGTGACCTCGCCGGTCGCCCCGTCCACGGTGCGATAGGCAAACACGTCGGCGACGTGGATCGTATCCTTACCGTTCTCCGAGGTGACGCCGATGCCGCCGGGCAGGGCGAGCTTGCCGATGATGATCTGCTTGGCCTGGCCGGTCGCGGGATCGACCTCCTGGATGCCGTTGTCGGCCATGTTGGAGATGTAGATGCGGTCTTTGTCGTCGATGGCGAGATTGTCCAGCGAGGGCTTCAGTTGCGCGACCATGGTCTTGGCGCCCGACTTGGGATCGACCCGGACGAGCTGGCCGAGCGCGGTGTCGACCACAAAGAGATTGCCCTTGGAATCGAAGTTCACGGCGGCCGGGACCTTGAAGCCGTCGGCGACGACGGTGAGCTCGGCCTTGTCGACGTCGACCTTTGCGATCTGGCCCTTGAACCAGAGCGGACCGTAGAGCTTGTCGTCGGGACCGAACTCGAGGCCGTTGAGGCCGCCCATCTTCTCCATGATCTGGTGGGGCGGTTTGACGCCCTCGACGTCGATCTCGTAGAGCGCATCGCCGAGGAAGACGGTGGTGGCGTAGAGCCTGCCGTCCTTGCGGAAGGCGAGCGAGTTGATGCCGGGAAGGCCGGAAGCAAGCTTCTTGATCGGGCCGTCGCCCTTGCGCGCATAGAGGTCGCCAGCGAGGAATCCGGTCCAGGCCATGGTGCCGTCGGGCGCAAACGCGATGTCGTCGGCCATTCCGACCGGCGCGGGAGTTGCAACCTTGGCGCTACCGCCCGCAATGTCGACCTCATAGAGCGCCGCGCCCGCCACGCTGCCGGCAAACAGATGGCCGGCCTTGTCGATACCAAGCCCGTGCACGCCATGAAATGCCGAGCCGGGGACCAGTCGCGTCACCTCCCAGGTTTCTGCCGATGCGCTCGTGACAGCGAAAATCGCAGCGATGATGGCTGCGCAGGCGAGCCTGTTGCCCACGACTTGACCTCCCGATTTTTTGGAAAGTATTTGCCCGTCATGCGGCTTTGGCAAACGAAACTTGGCGTTGTGCCGGCAAGGCGGCGTGCCTTACGGCACCTCGTCACTATGATGGCCCCGCCCGATGGTCCGGGCGGGGCTTTGCATGCTACCGGCTTGTCGTCAGCCGCGGCGGGTTCTGGGACATCATCCAGATTTCGATCGCAGCAAGCACGGCGACCAGAATGCCGACCGCGACGTGAACGGTCATTGCCGTCTTGGCGCCCTGGAACCCGAGCACCCAGGGTGCAATGAGCGTCCACAGGCCGACGATCAGGTTGAGCCACTCTTCCCACACCGCGAAGGCTGCGAGGGCTGCGATGGCCAGGATCGCAATCACGATGCCCGCGACATACGCGTTCTGAGAGGCCGGTCCGGCATCGAAACCGAAAATCCAGGGCGAGAAGAACAGGAATGCGCCGAGGATCAGGTTCGCGACGTCGCACCATTTTGCGTTCGTCCAGTTGTCCATGACACTCCTCCGTGAACTCCGCCCCCTCATGCTAGAACAACTGGGCCATTCCCCAGCGTGTTCCCTGCGGTTCCACCGAAATTGAATGAAAGGGAGGAGGCGCGCCCAGCCGCGCCACGAGGTCGGCCCGACCGATTTACCGGTTGGTGACCTGCAGCGGGCCGCCGGTGGCGTCCGACATGCGGGCGATGGCGCCGCCACGGCCGCTCATCATGCCGTCGAGCCGGTCGCGCTCCTTCTCGAAGCTTGCCAGCATCGGGCCTTCCAGCGAACGGCCGCGCGGCAGCTTCACGCGCATCGGGTCGACGAAGCGGCCGTTGACCAGGATCTCGTAGTGGACGTGCGGGCCGGTCGACAGGCCGGAAGAGCCGACGAAGCCGATCACCTGGCCCTGCCGCACCTTCTTGCCGACCTCCATGCCCTTGGCGAAAGCCGACATGTGGCCGTAGGCGGTCTCGTAGCCGTTGGCGTGCTTGATGCGGATGTACTTGCCGTAGCCGCCCTCGGGGCCGGCCTTCTCGATCACGCCGTTACCGGAGGCGAAGATCGGCGTGCCGTAGGCGGTGGACCAGTCAACGCCGGTATGCATCTTCACGTAGCCCAGGATCGGGTGGCGGCGGCCGCCGAAGCCGGAGCGCATGATGGCGTTGTTGACGGGCTTTCTGACCAGGAACTTCTTCGCGCTCTTGCCGGTCTCGTCGTAGTAGTCGACGAGGCCGTCGTCGGGGCTCTGGTAGCGATAGTATTTCTTGGTCTCGCCGCCGACGGTGAGGGAGGCGAACAGCACCTCGTTCTTCTCGCTCGACGTCACGCCCTCGTCCTCGCCGGCGTAGAACACGTCAAAGGAATCGCCAGGCTGCACCTTGCGCTGGAAATCGACGTCGTAGGAGTAGATCTTGATCATGTCCTCGATGACCGGCATCGGTACCTTGTTGCGCATCGCGGTCTCGTAGATGCTCTGGTAGAGCCGCACGCCGGAGCCGTCGTCATCGTCGTCGTCGTCGCTGCTGGCGCTCGCCGCGGTATCAGTGACGGTGTTCATGCTGGAGACGTCGACCGCGACGTATTTGCCGAGATCGGACAGCGCCGCGATCGCCTCGACCATGGTCTCGTTGGCGATGACGACACGGTAGGGTTGCAGGCGGGCGCCGGGGCTCGCTGGCGCCATCAGGATGCGGAGCTTCTCGCCTTCCTTGAGGCCGCCGTCGCGGCCGCGCGGCCCGAGCGTTGCAGTGATCGCCTTGATTTCCTCGGCATTGGCGCCGAGATCGCGCAGCACGCCGGCGACGCTGTCGCCCTTCTTGACGATGTGGACGCGTTCGCCGTTGGGATTGCCGCCGGTGATCTGCTCTTTGGTCTTGGGCAGCAGCGTGACGTTTTCCGGCACCACGCGCGTCTCGAAACCGGCATAGGGATCGGACGACGACGCTTCGGTGGCATAGGCCATCTTGATGTCGGACGGGCCGGTCGCGCCGGAGACGTCGGCCGTGGCATTGGCGAGCGAGGCGTAGCGCACCCCGCCATTGCCGCGCCAGTTGGCGGCATCGCGCACCCGCATCAGGATGTCGTCGAGCGCCACCACCGCGGAAATCTTGGCCTTCGGCAGCACCGGCGACAGGTCCTTGGTGACGAAGGACACTTCCGCGTCGGGCTCGACGGCTTCCGGATTGTTGGGATCGTCGGACGCAGTCTTCGGATCGGAACCGACATCGGTGAGCAGGCGCTGGGCGTTGAACGGCGGGATCTTCGCCGACAAATCGCTCGTCGTCATCGACAAATTGCCTGCGATCCGGACGAACGGACGCACCCGCATCACGTCACGGTTGCCGACGCGGGCGACCGTCGAAACCCGCATGACGTTGCGCGAGGCTGTGGATTCGCTCGGCGGCGGCAGGCGGTCGCTCTTGTGCAGCGTGGCGGCGCGATCGGCGGCGCCGAATGCGCCGCGCAGCGCGCCTTCGACCCGCTCCGGCACCTTGGCGAAGGTCATTTCGCCGTCGAGCGATGCGAAAACGGCGCCGCCGATCAGGGCCGCGCCGCAGAGTCCGGTCAAGATTGTCCCGCTGAACCATTGCACCGAGACGCGGCGGCGGTCGATCACGGCGGCTTCCGAACCATCGACGGACAGCGGCGGCTCGTGGCCGAGATCGATGATCCCGGTCTCACGCCCATAAGTGCCGCGCGACGTCCTGTGGTTCAACCCAAGTCCCCCAACTCAACGACCCAAGAAAGCCCGCTTCGAACCTCGTCTCTGGTCCCCTCTTGAAGGGGGATCGCCGGATAAAGGCAAGCCGTACGGCCGTCCGCGCTCAGAAAGCCCCGGAACAGGGGCGGCGGAAATTACGAACAGCTGGACGGGTAAAGCTCTCTCGATGTCTTTCGAACGCCGAAGGAAGGTCGCGTCATTTGCAAGATCGCCTTCCTTTGACCCCATGAAAATCGCCGGCAGCCCCCACAGGCATCCCCGCGATTCAAGCTCGTCTCTTATCAGAACGCCGCGGGATTGTGGCTCAAGTACGGCGCCAAATATGGAAAAAACTTCCTCAAGGGGGCGGCGCGCGGGGCGCCCCCGGCGGGGCGCCGCAAGCCGCCTCAGGAGCCCCTCCGGAGCCCTTCGGGCCCCCAAACTTTTTTTCAGTTTTTTCTTCGACCAAGCTCGCTTCGCGCGCTCCATGCCGTTCTAACTGCCTGTAAACGTGCGATTTTTTCCGATGATCCACTGTGCGACGATTTGTTGACGATGGGCGTTGACAGCCCGGAAGGCGGGGCCTATAACCCCAACCACTGAGCGCGGCGCCGCCGGGTCACTGACCAAGGCGAGCGAACGCGCCACTGATGCTCCTCACCTTGTTGAGTGACACAACAATCGACGCCAGTCGGTTGGAGTCATTCATCGTCGGTAAGGGTGTCGGAACCCTTCCACCTTGGAAGGTTGGGGCCTCTCCGGTCCCGGGCTGTTTGACAAGTGAAGATGAAGAAAGAGAAACGTGGACGGCGGAGTCCTTGCGGGTCTCGCTTCTGAAAAGCCTCGGCTTTTCTGATCGAGACCGGACGAAAGACTTCGGCGGTACACGTTTTAAAGGAAACACCATCGTTGCCAGCGATGTGAATCGCAGGCAGCTCATCGGCTTCGGTCGATGAAAAATGGTGGGACCTCGTCAAACGTTGTGATCAGCCGGTTCAAAGTTCAAGTCCAACTTGAGAGTTTGATCCTGGCTCAGAGCGAACGCTGGCGGCAGGCTTAACACATGCAAGTCGAGCGGGCGTAGCAATACGTCAGCGGCAGACGGGTGAGTAACGCGTGGGAACGTACCTTTTGGTTCGGAACAACACAGGGAAACTTGTGCTAATACCGGATAAGCCCTTACGGGGAAAGATTTATCGCCGAAAGATCGGCCCGCGTCTGATTAGCTAGTTGGTGAGGTAATGGCTCACCAAGGCGACGATCAGTAGCTGGTCTGAGAGGATGATCAGCCACATTGGGACTGAGACACGGCCCAAACTCCTACGGGAGGCAGCAGTGGGGAATATTGGACAATGGGGGCAACCCTGATCCAGCCATGCCGCGTGAGTGATGAAGGCCCTAGGGTTGTAAAGCTCTTTTGTGCGGGAAGATAATGACGGTACCGCAAGAATAAGCCCCGGCTAACTTCGTGCCAGCAGCCGCGGTAATACGAAGGGGGCTAGCGTTGCTCGGAATCACTGGGCGTAAAGGGTGCGTAGGCGGGTCTTTAAGTCAGGGGTGAAATCCTGGAGCTCAACTCCAGAACTGCCTTTGATACTGAAGATCTTGAGTCCGGGAGAGGTGAGTGGAACTGCGAGTGTAGAGGTGAAATTCGTAGATATTCGCAAGAACACCAGTGGCGAAGGCGGCTCACTGGCCCGGTACTGACGCTGAGGCACGAAAGCGTGGGGAGCAAACAGGATTAGATACCCTGGTAGTCCACGCCGTAAACGATGAATGCCAGCCGTTAGTGGGTTTACTCACTAGTGGCGCAGCTAACGCTTTAAGCATTCCGCCTGGGGAGTACGGTCGCAAGATTAAAACTCAAAGGAATTGACGGGGGCCCGCACAAGCGGTGGAGCATGTGGTTTAATTCGACGCAACGCGCAGAACCTTACCAGCCCTTGACATGTCCAGGACCGGTCGCAGAGATGTGACCTTCTCTTCGGAGCCTGGAGCACAGGTGCTGCATGGCTGTCGTCAGCTCGTGTCGTGAGATGTTGGGTTAAGTCCCGCAACGAGCGCAACCCCCGTCCTTAGTTGCTACCATTTAGTTGAGCACTCTAAGGAGACTGCCGGTGATAAGCCGCGAGGAAGGTGGGGATGACGTCAAGTCCTCATGGCCCTTACGGGCTGGGCTACACACGTGCTACAATGGCG
>NZ_AXAZ01000016.1:0-37500 GCF_000473065.1 Bradyrhizobium sp. WSM1743 | reverse complement strand
GCCCTCGCCGCGCTCGGCGTCGCGTGCCTCGTGTCCGCAGCATCGCTCGCCTCCTCGGGCTCAGCATTCGCGCAAGCCAAGCAGCCTGCACCTGCGCAGCAGGCCGCTCCGGCGCCGCAGCAGCAGGCCCCGGCGCTCAAGCAGATCGCGCTCACCGACAAGCAGCTCGACGGCGTGCTCGCAGCGCAGAAGGACATTGACGCAATCACAGAAAAACTTCCGGAGAATACCGCGCCCGACCAGAAGGTGATCGCGCAGCTCGAGGAGGTCGCGAAGAAGCACGGTTTTGCCGGCTACGACGACTACAACAACGTCGTCGACAACATCAGTCTCGTCATCGGCGGCTTCGATCCTGCGACCAAGAAATATGTCGGCCCCGAAGCCGTGATCAAAGGGCAGATCGCGCAGATCCAGGCTGACAAGAAGATGCCGGCCAAGGAGAAGAAGGAGGCGCTCGATGAACTCAATCAAGCGCTGAAGACGCCAGCGCTCCAGGTCGAGAACAAGGGCAATATCGATCTCGTCGGCAAGTATTACGATAAGCTCGTCGCAGCGTTGGGTGACGACGAGAATTGAGGGCGGTACCGTCAAGCCGCCAGCTCTCGCGCGTTTTCACGGAGCCAACACACCCTCCGCTGTCATGCCCCGGCTTGACCGGGGCATCCAGTACTCTGCGGCGGATGTGGTGAGCGCGTGCCGTTCAATCTGGGCCTCTGGAATACTGGATCGCCCGGTCAAGCCGGGCGATGACACTGTCCAAACAGTGCTATCTCGCCCAGTTCCGATGTCGCGAATGCAAAAAGCCCCGGAGACTTCTCCGGGGCTTTCGTCGTTTCGCTACTTGCCGCGATGCGATTACGTCCTCGTCCGCATCCGCATCATGAAGCTGTCGAAGCTCAGCTCCGCCACCTGCATCCAGGCGAGCGACTCGTTACGATAAGCGCTCAGGCTCGCATACATCTTGCCGAAATGCGGATTGCTCTTGGAGAGATCTGCATAGATGCCGTTGGCGGCGCTGTAACAGCCCTCGAGCACTTCCTGCGGGAACGGCTTGAGGATCGCGCCGGCAACCAGCAACCGCTTCAGGGCGGGCGGATTGACTGCATCGTATTTGCCGGTCACCCAGGTGAAGGTGTCGCGAGATGCGCTTTCCACCGCAGCCTGGTAGTGCTTCGGGAGCGCATTCCATTTCTCAAGACTCATGATGTTGTGACCCTGCCCGGTGCCTTCCCACCAGCCGGGATAGTAATAGTATTTCGCGACCTTCACGAAGCCGAGCTTCTCGTCATCGTAGGGGCCGACCCATTCGGCCGCGTCGATCGTGCCCTTTTCAAGCGCCGGATAGATGTCGCCGCCGGCGATCTGCTGCGGCACCCCGCCGACCTTGGCGATGATCGTGCCGGCGAAACCGCCGACGCGGAATTTGAGGCCTTGCAGATCGGCCATCGACTTGATCTCCTTCCGGAACCAGCCGCCCATCTGCGCGCCGGTCGAACCGGTGGGAACTCCGATCGCGTTGTATTCCTTGAGGAGATCGTTGAGCATATCCTGCCCGCCGCCCCACTGTAGCCAGGAGATGTGCTGGCGCGTGTTGAGGCCGAACGGCAGCGCCGTGCCGAAAGTGAAAGCGGGATTCTTGCCCCAGTAATAGTACAGCGCGGTGTTGCCCATCTCCACCGTGCCGTTCGAGACCGCATCGAGCACCTGCAGGCCAGGAACGATCTCGCCCGCGGCGAACGGCTGAATCTGGAATCGGTTGTCGGTAATCTCGGCGACGCGCTTACAGAAATACTCGCAGCCGCCATACAGCGTATCGAGAGATTTCGGCCAGCTTGCAGCGAGCCGCCACTTCACTTCGGGCATCGATTGCGCGACGGCCGGCGCGGCAACAGCAGTTGCGGCAAGGCCCAGTCCGCCTGCCGTCAGGAATTTACGACGTTGCATGCATTTCCCTCCTGTGATGTCGAGTCCTCGACGAGGGATCGCGGTCTTGACGCCGCTTTGGTCTTCGCCGGTGGCCGACGTTTCTTTTTGTCCGAAATTCAGTATTCCCGGATCATGGTCAGGATGACCAAAGGGGAACTGCAAATCAAGCGCACTTTGGTTGTGAGACCGGCAAAGCCGATCAATGCTGCGCTGCGAATGCGGCTTCCATCGCCTTGCGGGTCTTCACCGTTTCATTGTCCGGGTCGAATTCGACATCGCTCCAGCGCACCACCGCACCATGGGCTACGTCATGCTTCAGCTTCACGCGATGTGCGAGCCCGATCGGCAAGGCGCCGGCCTTGAGGCTCGCAGCCGCCGGTAACAGCTTGCCCCAAACCGTGTAGCCGCCTTCGCCGTCGAGCATCTCGCCGGCGCGCAGATTGCGTTTTGCAACAGCCGCGACGTCACCGCGGAAGCCGTAAGGCTGCCCGGTCGGCTCGCCCCGCAGCGCGGCCGACAGCACCGAGATGTTCAGCTCGAGCCCGATCAGATGATACGGCTTGTACATGGCGGCGAAACGTCCGCTGGCGTCGGTCTTCAGGCCATATTGCCTGAAGCAATCGGCGGCGTAGTCGTTCGGCGCCTCCAGCACGACATAGACTCCCCAGCGCAGATCGCGAGAAACCGGCCGGCCGTCGCGCTCGAGCGAGGAGACGACCTCGACGATGCCGGACCGCTCCAGCACGCCGCCGCGCGAGCGCGGCCGCATGATGTGCGGCAAGTCGTCGACGCCGCAGGGCGGAAACAGCAGGCCGTCCGCGGGCACGTCGAGGCTGCAGGCATTGGCGATCGCGGCCATCTCGATCGCCGATTTGGTGCCGTCGAGGAAGGAGTTGAACATTTGCGGATTCATGCCGGCCGACTGCGCCTCGCCCGCGGTCAGCCCGTAATGCTGCCAGACACGATCGGGCGTCACGTCGTGATAGTCCGGCAGGTACTTCGTCCCCTTGCCGGCGGCGACGACGCGAAAGCCGGTGGCCCGCGCCCAATCCACCATCTCCGCCGTCAGCGCCGGCTGGTCGCCATAGGCGAGCGAATAGACCACGCCGGCCTTGCGCGCTTCCTCGGCCAGCAGCGGGCCCGCCAGCACGTCGGCCTCGACATTCACCATCACGATATGCTTGCCCGCTGCAATCGCGGCGCGCGCATGCTGGATGCCGACGGCGGGATTGCCGGTCGCCTCCACCACCACATCCATCGCGCCGCCGGCAATGGCGCGCGCACCGTCGTCGGTGAACGTGGTCGCCGCGATGCGTGCCTCATCCCAACCGACAGTGCGGCACGCCTCACGCGCGCGGTCGCGGTCAATATCCACGATGATAGGCACCTCCAGCCCCGGCGTGTGCGGCACCTGCGCCAAAAACATCGAGCCGAACTTGCCGGCGCCGATCAGCGCGACACGGACGGGCTTGCCGGCGGAAGCGCGGGCCTGGAGGAGGCGGAAGAGGTTCATAGGGATGTCCAATACAACTATCGTGTCCCGGACAAGGTGCAGCGTGCAACGCTGCGCCGCAGAGCCGGGACCCAGAGAAAAACCACCGCGCGGCGTGGGCCCCGGCTCTGCAGCGCATCGTCGAAGAGACGCTGCGCTGCGTCCGGGGCACGAGCGCAATCTACTCCGCCGCCTGCCTTGGTGCACGGGCAAGCCGCAGCAGCGCGTCGTCGTCCACCGTCTTGATCGGCGTGAAATCGCGATGCGCGATGTAGTCCGGCCGCGTGGGGGTGCGGATATAGTTCGAGACCGCGTTCAGCGTCAGGTACACGATCTTGCGCGGATAGGGTGTGATGTTGCCGGCGGATCCATGCACGAGATTGCCGTGGAACATCAGCATGCCGCCTGGCTTGCCGGTGGGCGCCACGATGCCGCCCTGCTTGACGAGCCGCGTCACGGTGTCCTCGTCCAGCGTCCACAGCGGATAGGAGGTGGTGGCGAGGTCATGCGAGGCCTCTAGGTCGCCGGCGTTCTGGCTGCGCGGCACCAGCATCAGGGGCCCGTTGATCGGCATCACCTCGTCGAGGAAGATCGCGATGTTCATCGCGCGCGGCTCCGGCATGCCGTCGTCGCGCTTCCAGGTGCCGTAATCCTGGTGCCATTGCCAGACGTCGCCGGTGAAGGCCGATTTCGCATTGATCTTGAACTGGTGCATGTAGACCGGTTCACCGAACACCTGCTCGACCGGCTCGATCATGCGCGGATGCGCGCCGAGGATGCCGAACGCCTCGTTGTAGAGATGCGCGGCAAACGCCGTGCGCGGCGCGCCGCTCTTCTCGCGCCAGACTTCGGGCCGGTTGGCGTCGTAGATGCTGACCGCCTCGCGCGCGAGCAGGTCGACCTCCTCCTGACTGAACAGCTCGGGCAGAAACAGCCAGCCCTCGCGCTGGAAGAACTCCAATTGCTCCTGGGACAGTTTCATGGGTCGTCCTCCTTGATTTTGTTTCTGTCGTTCCGGGGCGGTCCGCAGGACCGAACCCGGAACCTCGAGATTCCGGGTTCACGCTTCGCGCGCCCCGGAATGACGGCGTGTGTTGCTACGCCGCCGCCGCGTCCGTCGCCCGCAATCTCTCCTCGGTCATTCGTCCCGCCGTCTGCGCATGCGCGAGCGCAGCGCGTTCGGCCGCCTTCGCATCGCCGCGCAGAATATGTCCGGCAATATCGGCATGCTCCGCCCAGGCGCTGTCGCGATAGTCGAGCTCCGACAGCACGGTCGCCATCGAGCGCCGCATATGCGGCCATTGCGGCGCGATCGTCTCCTCGATCACGGGATTGCCGGCGAGCTGATAGATCGCGCGATGAAAGTCGACATCGAGCACGATGAGCTCGGCCAGCGTCGTGTTGCGGTCGCTGCGGCGTCCGGCGGCGAGCGCTGCGTCCAGCCGCGCGCGTCCCGCCGCGTCGGCGCCGGCGCGCACTGCGGCGAGCCGGGCCGCCAGCGAATCGATGGCGGCGCGCACCTCGTAGAGCTGGCGGATGCGGGCAGGGTCGAGCTGGGTGACCTCGAAGCCGCGCTTGCCGCTCTCGGCGACGAGGCCCTGACGGTGCAACAGATGCAGCGCATGCGACACCGGCTGGCGCGACACGCCGAGCCTGTCGGCGAGTTCGTTCTGCCGGATGCGCTGGCCGGGCTGAAGCGTGCGGTCGGAGATCGCCTCCAGGATCCGTTCGTAGACTTGGTCGATCAGGTTCGGGAGCGGGTCGAGAGGAATCACGTCGGCGGCTCCTAAGGTGGAATACGGAATTCCGTATTCGAAGTTAGGCCCAGCAGCCGACGTCGTCAAGCGCCTCTCCGAACCCATTTTTCGGATCCACTAAGCTATTGATATTGCTGGGGCCGGCTACTGTGCATGGGGTTGTTTTCGAGAAAAAGACCCAGCGACGCTCCGCGCCTACTTCTTCTTCCCCTGTTCGATCAGCATCCGGCTCATCAGATAGAGCCGCGGCACGATCGAATTGGTGTCGATGAACTCGTCCCGGGCGTGATAGCCGAAGCCGGCAAGGCCAAAGCTCTCGACCACAACCGCCTTGCCGCTGCGGTTGGCATAGCCCGCATCAGTGGCGCCGCCGGTGATCTCGGTGATGTCGAGCTTGCGGTCGATCTCGGCATAGATCGCCTGCCCCATCTCGGCCAGCGCGCGGCCGCGCTCACTGGCGACGAAGGGCGGGCGCCCCGCCACGATCTTCACGGTCGTCTCGGTGTCGGGTACGAGGCGGTTCTTGATCTTCTCGTCCAGCGCCGCCTGCAGCTTGGCGATGCCGTCGGGAAGGGTGAGACGGATGTCGGCGCCGGCCTCGGCATCTTCCGGAATCTGATTGCGCACCGTGCCGGCCTTCGCCGTCGTCCAGTTGAGCTGAGTGCCCGGGATCGACTTGGCGATGTCCTGCGTCTGCAGCAACTGGTGCGAGAGCTCGATCAGCGCGTTGCGGCCGCGATCGGGTGCCGCGCCGGCATGCGCCGCGCGACCCTTCACCTTCATGATGCCGGTCGCAGTGCCGCTGGCGCCCAGCAGCAGCGAGTCGTTCTTCGCCGGGGGCGAGGCCGCCGTCGGCTCGCAGGAGAGCACGACGTCGTGCTGGTCGGCGAGCTCCGCGATGATCTCGCCCGACCCTATCGATCCCACTTCCTCGTCGGGATTGAACGCCACGGTGAGCCTGGCATAGTCCTGCCAGCCGGCATCCTTCAACATCTTGAGCGCATGCAGGACCACAGCGATGCCGCCCTTGTCGTCGGCGATGCCGGGGCCATAGATGCGGTTGCCGTCGACGCGGTACGGCTCGCTTGCAAGGACAGCGCGCTGATAGACCGTGTCCATATGCGCGATCAGCATCAGCTTCCGCGTGCCCGTGCCCTTGAACGTCGCGATCACCATGTCGGCGCCGGCGCCTGCCGTAGTCTTGCGCCGCTCCGTGGCGGCGCCGAGCGCCCTGAGGCGTCCTTCGGTGAAGTCGGCCATCCTCTTCAGCCCCTCGACGTCGCTGCTGCCGCTCTCGATCATCACCATGTCGCGCAAGGTCTCGATCAGCGGCGCCTTCTCCTGTTCGGCGGCGGACTTCAGCTTCTCGTCGGCGGCCGCGAGCGCGGACGTGACACCGGCGGCGAGGCCGAGCAGCGACACACCGAGCAGGGGAATGAAGCGGAAGGTCATGACTTCGTCCTTTTGCATCTTGCGCGCGGGCACCGCACGATTGTGCGGAAAGCCTAGCACCCGCAACGGCACGATGCCACGCCGGCCTAGCCCTCCAGCACCTCCACCTCCATCGCGGTGATTTCTTCCGCATCGGCCACCGCCTCGATTCCCGCGATCCGCTCGCCCTCGAATGTCACGCGCAGTGCAATGCGCAGCTGTCCGCCGAGGACGACGGCAACACCCATCTCGCCATCGACCAGCGCGGCCCGGGCGGCCTGGGCGCGGCCCTTGAAGGTCTGCGCGACCGCGTCGGCGCCGCGGATCTCGGCCAGCGAGCCGAGCCGCACCGCGGCCTGGTCGGCGCGGAATACGACGTCGGGATCGAGCACGGCGAGCAGGCCCTCGAAATCGCCTTCGCGCGACGCTTTGAGAAATGCATCGACGATTCCGCGCTGGTGCGACAGATCCGATGCGGGCACCGGCGCGCCCTGCACGCGCCGACGCGCGCGGCTCGCCAGCTGGCGCGAGGCATCGACGGAGCGGCCGACGATCGGCGCGATCTCCTCGAACGGCACGGCAAACATGTCGTGCAGCACGAAGGCAAGCCGCTCCGCCGGCTGCAATGTCTCCAGCACGACCAGTAGCGCCGCGCCGACGGAATCGGCCATCTCGGCCTCGCGCTCCCGCGTGTCGTCGACCGGCTCTGGCACGTGCGGGCCCATCGGATCCTCCCGGCGCGACTTTCGGGCGCGCAGCATGTCGAGGCAGATGCGTGCGACCACGGTCGTGAGCCAGCCGCGCAAATTCGCAACATCCGACATGTCGTAGCGGCTGACCCGCAGCCACGCCTCCTGCACGGCATCGTCAACCTCGGCGCGGGACCCCAGCATCCGGTAGGCGATCGCGCGCAAATGGTCCCTGCTCGCCTCGAACTGTTCGGTGAGAAAATTTTGTTCGGTCATCGGTCACATTCCCTCGTCGCGATCCGTCATGCCCATGACGAAGCTAATCCGACCGATGTGACCGGAACCTTCGAAATTCGACCGATGGAGACGAAAATGATGCACGCCCGCATGAATCACCCCGTCATGGTCCTGCCCGAGGCCATGAATGTCCTTCAGTCCCTGGCAACCTGACAAAGCAGGGTCTGCCGGAAAAGCTCCTGGAACTGGTGCACCTGCGCGCCAGCCAGATCAATGGCTGCAGCGTCTGTGTCGACATGCATCCCAAGGTCGCCCGCAAGCTGGGCGAGACCGACGAGCGCCTGTTCGCCGTGTCCGCCTGGCGCGATGCGCCCTATTTCACCGACGCCGAGCGCGCAGCGCTGGCCTTGACCGAGGCCGCCACGCGCCTCGCCGATCGTGAGGACCCCGTGTCTGATACGATCTGGAACGAGGCCGCCAAGCATTTCGACGAGCGCGAACTCGCAACCCTGATCCTCGCAATCGCGACGATCAACGTGTGGAACAGGCTGAACGCGACCATCAAGATGCCGGTCGGCGTGTGGAAGGTGTGAGTTTCTGTGCCCTCTCCCCTTGCGGGAGAGGGCAGCCTCACTCCGCCAGAAACCTGCTCACCACCTCGCCGAACTCCAGCGGCGCCTGCTCGAACATCCAGTGGCCGGCATTGGCGATCACCGCCGCCTGGGCTCCCGCGATGTGGGCGGCCAGTACGCGCCACATCATCGACAGGCTGCCGGTCGTCGCGCCGCCGCCGATCAGCAGTGTCGGCGTCCTGATTGCCTGCGCATCGCTGAGCGTGTAGGGCCTGCGCTGCTCGTTGATCTGGCCGAGGAAGGTGAGTGCGTTGTCGCGGAGTTGCTGCTTGGCCGCCGCCGGCACGCGCCGCCAGGAGCCGTCGCCCTCGATGCCTTCGTAGAAGTTCTGCAGCGCGCCCTCGATGTCGCCGGCGCGAATCATTTCAACCGAGCGCACCGTGCGCGCCGCGAGTGACGGATACGCGGGCGTGCCTTCAGGCACCGGCAGGGATGGGTCGAGATCGCCGCCGGGCTCGGCCAGCACCAGTTTCCGCAACAGATCAGGCCGCGCCTGCGCGACGCGGAATGCAACGTGTCCGCCGCGTGAATGGCCCATCAGGTCGACCGGTCCGGGCTTGACCTGCTCGATGAAGGCGATCGTATCCGCGACATGCTGCGCCATCTTGTAGTCGTCGCCGACGGCGTCCCAATGCTCGGGAAAGAAGTGCCGCAAGCTGACCGAGATCACCCGATGCGCCTTCGACAGCGGTCCGAGCACCGCATACCAGGTGCGGAAGTCACCGAGCGTGCCGTGCACGCAGACCAGCGGCGGGCCGCTTCCCACTTCGAGATAGGCCATGTCGTAACCGTTGACACGAAAGCTCTGCATTGGTCAGCTCGCCAGAAAATCCAGCACCACTTCGGAATATTTCTGCGGCGCCTGCTCGAACATCGGGTGCGTCGCGTTCGGGATGATTGCCGTCTTGGAGTAGGGCACATGCGCGGCCAGCGCATGCAGCACCTTCGGCAAGAGGCCCTTGGTCCGCGCGCCCAGGACGAACAACGTCGGCATTTTGATGGACTCCGCATCGGCCTTCGAGAACGGCGGGCGGTTGTCGCGGACCTGGCCGATCAGCGTCATGGCGTTGTCGCGCAGATTCTGCTTCACTATCGCCGGCAGCCGCGGCCAGGTGCCGGCGCCTTCCAGCGTGTCGACAAAGACGGCAAGGCCGCCGTCGATATCGCCGGCTGCGATCTTCTCTGCGGAAGCCGTGAAGCGCGCCAGCAGAGGCGAGGGGCCGCCGACGTAATCCGGATCAAGGCTCGCATCGAGCTCGCCGCCGGGCTCCGCGAGGACGAGCCGCCGCAGCAGATCGGGGCGCTGCTGAGCGACGCGAAAACAGATGTGCCCGCCGCGGGAATGGCCCATCAGATCGACAAGGCCGAGGTCGAGCTTCTCGATGAAGGCGATGACGTCTTGGACGTGCTGGGCGATCGAATAGGTGTCACCGAGGCCATCCCAACGATCTGGGAAGAAGTGCCGCAGGCTGACGGCGATCACCCGGTGCCGCTGCGTCAGCGGCCCGAGCACGCAGCCCCAGACGCGGAAATCGTTGAGCGAGCCGTGCACGCACACTAAAGGCGCGCGGCCTTTGTCTTCGCCCACGTCGAGATAGGGCATGTCGTATCCGTTGACGTGCAGGCTTTGCATTCAGGGCTCGCGAGGAATTGGAACTCCTGTGCAAGATTCCCGGAAACCGGGTGGATCGCAACTATTTCCAAGCCTAGATTTGGCAGGAAATCAAACTGGGGGCCTGCAACGGAAGCAAGCCAGGAACCTAGCCATGACCGACCAGCATTTTGCCCTGTTCGATACCCGGATCGGCCTGTGCGCCATCGCCTGGGGCCCGCGCGGCATCAACGGCACGCAATTGCCGATGGGTGGCGAGCAGAAGATCCGCACCCGCATCCATCAGCGCCACGCTGATGCCAGTGAAGCCGAGCCGACCGCCGAGGTGCAGCAGGCGATCGACCGCATGACAAAGCTGCTCGCGGGCGAGCCGGATGATCTCACCGACATCCCGCTCGACCTCGACGGCGTGCCCGAATTCAACCGCAGCGTCTACGACATCGCCCGCGCCGTCCCGCCGGGTAGGACCATCACCTATGGCGACATCGCCAAGCAGCTCGGCGGCGTCCAGCTGTCGCGCGACGTCGGCCAGGCGCTCGGCCGCAACCCGTGCCCGATCGTCGTGCCCTGCCATCGTGTGCTGGCTGCCGGCAACAAGCCCGGCGGCTTCTCGGCCAATGGCGGCGTGGTGACGAAGCTGAAGATGCTCGAGATCGAAGGCGCGCTCGTGAACCATACGCCGAGCTTGTTCGATTGAGGATACCTCATGCGAGGTTTCGTGCCCCGGACCCAGTGCGGCACGTAGTGACGCGCTGCAGAGCCGGGGCCCACCAGTGCCACGAAAGTCGCTCTGGGTCCCGGCTCTGCGGCGCACCGTGAAGGACGCTGCGCCGCGTCTAGGACACGAGACTTTCCGTTAAATCTTCGCCGCCGTCTTCGGCCAATACCTGTCGCGCAAATGCCGCTTCACCAGCTTGCCGGTCGGCGTGCGCGGCAGTTCGGCTTCGAAATCGATCGAGCGCGGGCACTTGATGGCGGAGAGGCGACCCTTGCAATAGGCGATCAAATCGGCCTCGAGTGCCTTGCCGGCGCGGCTCATGTCGTGCGGCTGCACCACCGCCTTGACCTCTTCGCCCATCTCCTCGTTCGGCACGCCGAACACGGCGACGTCGGCGACCTCGGGGTGGGTGATCAGCACGTCCTCGGTCTCCTGCGGATAGATGTTCACCCCGCCGGAGATGATCATGTAGGACTTGCGGTCGGTGAGATAGAGGAAGCCGTCCTTGTCGAGATAGCCGACATCGCCGAGCGTCGACCATCCCTTGGCGTTGTAGGCCTTCTTCGTCTTCTCGGGGTCGTTGTGATAGGTGAACGCGGGCGCGTCGGCGAAATAGACCGTGCCGATCTCGCCAACCGGCTGCTCCTCGTCGTTCTCGTCCAGAATCTTGATCTTGCCGACCACGGCGCGGCCGACGCTGCCGCGGTGGTCCAGCCATTGCTGCGAGTTGCAGACGGTGACGCCGTTGCCTTCCGAGCCAGCATAATACTCGATCAGGATCGGTCCCCACCATTCGATCATCTTTGCCTTGACGTCGATGGGGCAGGGTGCGGCAGCGTGGATCGCTCCCTTCAATGTGGAAACGTTGTACTTGGTGCGCACATCGTCCGGCAGCTTCAGCATGCGCACGAACATGGTCGGCACCAGCTGCGATTGCGTCACCTTGTATTTCTCGACCAGCCTCAAGAATTCTTCGGCGTCAAAGTGCTCCATGATGATGGAGGTGCCGCCGAGCACGATCGCCATCATGTTGAAGCGCAAGGGAGCCGCGTGATACAGCGGCGCCGGCGACAGATAGATGCTCTCCGCGTTCATGCCGCACATGTCGGCGCAGAGCACGCGCAGGAAGGCGTTCGGCACGTCAATCCTGTTACCCTCGAAGGCTTTCTTGATGCCCTTGGGCCGGCCAGTGGTGCCGGAGGAATACAGCATGTCGTAGCCGGCAACCTCGTTGGCGATCGGCGTGGTCGGCTGCGCGCCCGCTTCCTGGTCGTAGGAACGGAAGCCGGGCAGTGGCTCGTCCATCATGTAGAAGATCGGCTCGCCTGCCGTGCCCTTGATCAGGCCCTTGATCTGGTCGGCGCATTTTGGCGTGGTGATGACGACCTTGGCGCCGCAATCGGCGATGATGTATTCGATCTCCTCCTGCTTCAGGTAACGGCTGATCGCGGTGTAATAGAGCCCGCTGCGTTGCGCGGCCCAACAGAGCTCCATGAAGGCGAGGCGGTTCTCCATCAACAGCGCGATGTGATCGCCGGCCTTCAGGCCGAGCGAGCGGAAAAGATGCGCGCCCTGGTTCGAGAGCTCGTCGAGCTCGCGATAGGTGATCGCCTTGCCGGTCCCGGCCATCTGGTAGGCGATCTTGTCGGGCGTCGTCTTTGCGTGGATGGAGGGGTGGGTCATGGCGCCAATTCAATACCGGCAAAACGTTCCCCGGACGCAGCGCAGCGCGAAGCGGTGCGCTGCAGATCCGGGGTCCACTGTGAGGCATGGGTCCCGGCTCTGCGCCGCAGCGTTTCACGCTGCAGCGCGTCCGGGACACGAGAGAGGGGTTACAGCCGCTCCACGATCGTCACATTCGCCATGCCGCCGCCCTCGCACATGGTCTGGAGGCCATAGCGCTTGCCGCGCTGGTGCAGGGCGTGGATCAGCGTGGTCATCAGCTTGGTGCCGGAGCCGCCGAGGGGATGGCCGAGCGCGATGGCGCCGCCGTTGACGTTGAGTCGCTCCGGATCTGCGCCGGTGGTCTTCAGCCAGGCGGTGGGCACCGAGGCAAAAGCCTCGTTGACCTCGAACAGGTCGATGTCGCCGATCTTCATGCCGGCCTTCTCCAGCGCGCGCTTGGTAGCGTGCAGCGGCGCATCCAGCATGATGACAGGATCGCCGCCCATCATGGTCATGTGATGGATACGGGCGAGCGGCTTGACGCCGAGCTGCTTCAGGCCCTTCTCGTTCACCACCATGACGCCGGAGGCGCCGTCGCAGATCTGGCTGGCGCTGGCCGCGGTCAGCTTGCCGTTCTCCGCGATCAGCTTGACGCTCTTGATGCCGTCGAGGCTGACGTCGAAGCGGATGCCTTCGTCGATGTGGTGGGTGTCCTTGCTGCCGTCGGCGCGGGTGATCTCGAGCGGCACGATCTCCTTCTTGAAGTGCCCGGCTTGCGTTGCCGCAATCGCACGCTGATGGCTGTTGTAGGAGTATTCGTCGAGCTCATCCTTGGAGAGGCCATAGCGCTCCGCCATCATCTCCGCGCCGGTGAACTGGCTGAACACGATGTTCGGATACTTCTTCTCGATGCCCGGGCTCTTGTAATTGCCAAAGCCGTTCTTGGCCGGAAGCTGGGACGACAAGCCCATCGGCACCCGCGTCATCGATTCCACGCCGGCCGCGATCACCACGTCCATCGAGCCGGACATCACCGCTTGCGCGGCGAAGTGCAGCGCCTGCTGCGAGGAGCCGCACTGGCGGTCGATCGAGGTGCCCGGCACGCTCTCCGGCAGCTTTGATGCCATCACCGCGTTGCGGGCGACGTTGTTGGACTGCTCGCCGACCTGCATCACGCAGCCCATGATCACATCCTCGACCTGGGCCGGATCGACCTTGGTGCGATCGACCAACTCGTCCAGCACCTTCGCGGCGAGATCGGCCGGATGCCAGCCGGCGAGGCGGCCCCCCTTGCGCCCGCCCGCGGTACGCGCAGCGGCGACGATGTAAGCCTCGGCCATTTCGGTCTCTCCCATGATTGTTCTGAATTGGGTTGTCGGGGGCGGATTTAAGGGGTGCGATATCGTTTAGTCAATCGATCAATTAACTCTTGTGATGAGGCGCTGCTTGGGCTTATCTGCGCCCCGTTTCCAGCGGCCAAACAGGGATCTCCGTGGCTACCAGCGTACCGAACAGGCTCCCCGGCGGGAAAAATTCCACGGCAGAGAAATTGCTCGTGGCCGCCAGCGAGCTGATGATCGAGCGCTCCTCGATCGAGATCTCGCTCTCCGATATTGCGCAGAAGTCGGGCGCCAACGCCGCGCTGGTCAAATATCACTTCGGCAACAAGGACGGCCTGTTGCTGGCGCTGCTCGCGCGCGATGCCGCAACCGAGATGTCCAATCTCGAATATCTGCTGGCGCAGCCGATCACGTCGACGGCGAAGCTGAAGCTGCATATCGCCGGCATTATCCGCGCCTATCATCGGTTCCCGTACATGAACCGGCTGATCCACTATCTGCTGCACGAGACCAGCGCGAGCTCCGCCGATGAAGTCTCGAAATTCTTCGTTGCGCCGCTATTGGACTTCCATCGCCGCCTGCTGGCCGAAGGCGTCAGCCGCGGCGAATTCCGCCAGACCGATCCGGTGTTGTTCTACACCAGCCTGATCGGCGCCTGCGATCATCTGTTCTTCGGCCGGCACGCGATGTCCCGCGCGACTGGCGTCGGCCCGGTCACCGACGACGTCTGCCGGAAATACATCAAGCACATGGAAGCGCTGATCTGCGGCGGCATCCTCACGCAAGCCGAGGAAGCTGCCGCGGCCGGATAGTCGACCGAACTCCCAAGCCTAGAGAAGACAAGTCCAGAGAAGAAACGCCCAAGGAAAGGTACAAGCGATGCAGTTGAAAGACGTTGCGGTTCTCATCACCGGCGGTGGCTCGGGCCTTGGCGCCGCGACCGCCCGCGCCATGGCCGCGAAGGGCGCCAAGATCGGCGTGATCGACCAGAGCAAGGAGAACGCCGAGAAGGTCGCCGCTGAAGTGAAGGGCGTCGCGCTGCACGCCGACGTCACCAGCGAGGAGCAGATCAAGGCCGCGATCGCGAAAGCGGAAGCCGCGCATGGCGTCGCGCGCGTGCTGATGAACTGCGCCGGCATCGGTGGCTCGCAGCGCATCGTCGGCCGCGACGGTGTTTATCCGCTGGAAAAGTTCGCGCGCATCATCAACGTCAATCTGATCGGCACCTTCAACTGCCTGCGCCTGTTCGCCGAACGTCTCGTCACTGCGGAGCCCATCGGCGAAGAGCGCGGCGTCATCATCAACACCGCTTCGGTTGCCGCTTACGAAGGCCAGATCGGCCAGATCGCCTATTCGGCCTCGAAGGGTGGCGTCGTCGGCCTCACGCTGCCGGCCGCGCGCGATCTCGCCAGCCAGAAGATCCGCGTCAACACCATCGCGCCCGGCCTGTTCTTCACGCCGCTGCTGATGGGCTTGAACGAAGAGGCCCGCAAGAGCCTGGGCGCCCAGGTGCCGCATCCGTCGCGTCTCGGCGACGCCGCCGAATACGGCATGCTCGCGGTGCACATCGTCGAGAATCCGATGCTGAACGGCGAGACCATCCGCCTCGACGGCGCGATCCGTATGGCGCCGCGGTAAGCAGCGCTCTTTTTACCCTCCCCTGGAGGGGGAGGGTCGATCGCGCGAAGCGCGAGCGGGGTGGGGTGATCTCTCCACTCGGGCAGTCTCTGCGCGGAGAGACTTTCACCCCACCCCGTCTCACATTCCGCTGCGCGCAATGTGAGCCGACCCTCCCCCTCCAGGGGAGGGTGGGAGACGGTCTCCGTGTGGCAAGAAAGTGAGAGGCCCCATGTCCCAACCGTTGCTGATCGAGCATGACGACGGCGTCGACCGGGTGACGCTCAATCGTCCTGACAGCCTCAACGCGCTCGATCCTGCGTTGATCGATGCGCTCAACGTCTATTTCCAGAGCCTGCAGCGCAACCGCGACACCCGCGTGGTGGTGCTGAAGGGTGCCGGCAAGAATTTCTGCGCAGGCCTCGACCTCAAGGCGGCAATGGCGCGCCGTGCCGGGCAGCAGGAGCCGCCTGGCGTCATGGAGTCGCTGGACTCGCAGCGCCGCATTGCCGACATCGTGATGTTGATGCGGCGCTGTCCGCAGCCAATCATCTCGCTCGTCCAGGGCGCGGCGGCCGGTGGCGGCTTTGCGCTGGCGCTGGCCTCCGACATCCGCATCGCCACCAAATCGGCGCGGATGAACTGCGCCTTTATCAAGCTCGGCCTCGGCGGCTGCGACATCGGTACCAGCTATTTCCTGCCGCGGCTTGTCGGCGTGTCCGTCGCATCCGAGCTTATCCTCACGGGGCGCTTCATCGGCGCCGAGCGCGCGCTCGCGGTCGGCCTCGTCTCGGAGGTCGTCGACGAGGACAAGCTCGACGAAGCGGCTGCGCCTTATGTCGAGGCGATGATGACGGCTTCTCCCGTGGGGCTGCGGCTGTCCAAGGAATGTCTCAACATGAGCGTCGATGCTGGATCGCTGGAAGCTGCGATCGCGATGGAGGATCGCAACCAGGTCCTGTGCAGCCGCTCGGAAGAGTTTTCGGAAGGCATCAGGGCCTTCCTTGAGAAGCGAAAGCCTGTCTATATCAGGCGCTGAACCACGAAGATCCGCAAAGGACAGCAATTCCGGGAGACGCAAAATGAGTGGGAGCGCGGCGGCGGTGATGACAAGGCCCGCCTTTCGCAAGGTTCAATGGCTCAAGCGCGACATCGATGTCGAGCGGCGCGCCGACGGCACCGTGGTGCTGAAGTCGCGCATTCCGCTGCAGCCCTATGAGAAGCACATCCCGGCATCGCTGGCGAAGTGGGCGAAGGAAGCGCCCGAGCGCATTTGGCTGGCACAGCGCGGCGGCCCCAACCGCGAATGGCGCAAGGTGTCTTATGGGAAAGCCAAGCGCACCGTGGACGCGCTGACTCAAGGATTGCTGAATCTCAAGCTTGCGGGACGGCCGGTCACGATCCTCTCCGGCAATTCGATCGAGCACGCCCTGATGACGCAGGCTGCGATGCAGGCGCGCGTCCCCGCGGCGCCGGTGTCGCCGGCCTATTCCCTGATGAGCCACGATCACGTCAAGCTGAAATATTTGTTCGACCTGATCAAGCCGGCCGTGGTGATGGTGCAGGACGGCCCGATCTTCGAGAAGGCGCTGAAAGCGCTCGACCTTAGCGGCGTTACCGTGGTTCACGTCGCGCGGCCTTGCGACGACATCAAGAGCGTCAGCTTCGCCGAGCTTGCGGCAACGCCGGTGACCAAGGACATCGAGGAGTCGATCGCGAAGATCACGCCCGACACGGTCGGCAAGCTGCTGTTCACGTCAGGCTCGACCGGCATGCCCAAGGCCGTCATCAACACGCAGGAGATGATGTGCGCCAATGCGGCGATGATGATGCAGGTGCGGCCGCGCGATCCCAGCGGTCCGATCTCGACCATGCTGGACTGGATGCCGTGGAATCACACCATGGGCGGCAATGCGGCGTTCCACCCGATCCTGGTCGATGGCGGCACGCTCTATATCGATGACGGAAGGCCGATGCCGGGCCAGTTCGAGGAGACGCTGCGAAACCTGCGCGAGATCTCGCCGACCTATTACGCCAACGTGCCCGCCGGCTATGCCGCGCTCGCGGCGGCGATGGAGAAGGACGACGCGCTCTGCCGCTCCTTCTTCAAGAATTTGTCGATCATGGCCTATGGCGGCGCGCGGCTGCCGGACGATCTCTACGACCGCATGCAGGCGCTGGCGGTGAAGACCACCGGCGAGCGCATCGTGTTCTACACCGGCTGGGGCTCAACCGAGACCGCGCCGACCTCGACCGGCACCTATTGGGACACCGAGCGCGTCGGCCTGATCGGTCTGCCGTTCCCGGGCGTCGAGTTGAAGATGGTGCCCTGCGGCTCGAAATACGAATTGCGGCTGCGCGGCGTCAACGTCACACCCGGCTATTTCGGCCAGCCGGAGCTGACCAGGAAGATGTTCGACGAGGAAGGTTTTTACTGCATCGGCGACGCCGGCATCTTCGTCGACGATTCCGATCCGGAGCAAGGCATCATCTTTGCCGGCCGCGTGGTGGAGGACTTCAAGCTCACCACCGGCACCTTCGTGCATGTCGGCTCGCTCAGGACCGATGCGATCGCAGCCGCAACGCCGGTCGTGCACGACGCGCTGGTCGCGGGGCAGGACCGCCCGTTCATCGGCCTCTTGGCCTGGCCGAACCTGCATGCCTGCCGGCAGCTCACCGGCAATGCCGATCTGAGCTTTGCCGATGCGGTGAAGCATCCCGAGGTGATCGCCTGTTTCAAGCGCGGCCTGGAAGCCCACAACCGTGAATGCGAAGGCGCCAGCAGCCGGGTCATCGCGCGCGCGATGCTGATGGTCGAGCCGCCCTCGATCGACGGCAATGAGCTCACCGACAAGGGCTACATCAACCAGCGCGCCGGCCTCGAACGCCGCGCCGCGCTGGTGGAGCGGCTCTATGCGGATAAGCCGGACCAAGAAGTCATCATTCTCAAGTAATTGACATCATCAACACGGGTACGCGCCATGAACTTCGATTTCTCCGACGATCAAAAACAGCTCCGCGACCAGGCGCGCAAGTTCCTCGCCGAGAAGTGCTCGCCCAAGGCGGTGCGCGTCGTGCTCGACGGCAAGGCGCCTTACGACAAGGATCTGTGGAAAGGCCTCGCCGAGATGGGCTTCCTCGGCGTCGCCATCCCTGAGGAGTTCGGCGGCGCCGGCGCCGGCCATCTCGAGCTGTGCGTGATCGCGGAGGAGATGGGCAGGGCCAACGCGCCGGTGCCGTTTTCTTCGACGGTGTACCTCGCCGCCGAAGCGCTGTTGATCGCGGGCAGCGAGGCACAGAAGAAGAAATGGCTGCCTGCGATTGCTTCCGGCGAGGCGATCGGGACGCTGGCGCTGTTCGAGGGCAAGGGCAATCCGTCGCCGAAGAACGTCAAGCTGACGGCTGCGAATGGTGTGCTCAACGGCGTCAAGAAGCCGGTGCCCGATGGCGCGATTGCCGACTTCGCCGTGGTCGCTGCGCGCACGGGATCGAGCGGGCGCGACGCTGACATCTCGCTGTTCCTGGTCGATCTCAAAGCGGGTGGCGTCGAGGTCAAAGGCCTCACCAATCTCGATCCGACCCGCGGGCAGGCCGAGATCACCTTCAGGGATTGCAAGGCGGAGCCACTCGGCGCCGCGGGCGAAGGCTGGGGCATCCTCACCGAGGTGCTCGACCGCGCCGCGGTGCTGTGCGCGTTCGAGCAGGTCGGCGGGGCTGATCGCGCCTTGGAGATGGGCCGCGACTACGCGCTCGACCGCATCGCCTTCGGCCGTCCGATCGGCTCGTTCCAGGCGGTCAAGCACATGCTCGCCGACATGTACGTCTCCGCGACGCTGGCGCGCTCCAACAGCTATTACGGGGCCTGGGCGCTCTCGACCAATGCGGCCGAGCTGCCGGAAGCTGCGGCCGCCGCGCGCATCAGCGCGACGCAGGCGTTCCAGCACTGCGCCAAGAATAACATCCAGGTTCACGGTGGCATGGGTTTCACCTGGGAGTTCGACTGCCACATGTACTACCGCCGCGCCAATGCGATGGCACTCGGGCTCGGCAGCCTGTCCTATTGGGAAGACCAATTGATCGACAGGATGCGGAAGAAGAACGCGGCGTGATGTCATTCCGCGGCGCGCGAACCCGGAATCTCGAGTTGAGTCGATAACCTCTGGATTCCGGGTTCGATGCTGCGCATCGCCCCGGAATGACGGAAGAAGAGAACAAAGATGAACTTCGACGACACCCCACAGGAAGCCGAGTTCCGCGCTACCGCCCGCGCCTGGATCAGCGCGAACGCGCCGAAGCAGTACGAGGACGAGCTGCGCAAATCCTCGCTCGGCCGCACCCAGCTCAAGAACGCCAACATTCTGGAGGTCGCAAAGGCCTGGCAGAAGAAGAAAGCCGACGCCGGCTGGGCCTGCCTGCACTGGCCGAAGGAATATGGTGGCCGCGGCGCCTCGCCGATCGAGCGCGTGATCTGGCAGCAGGAGGAGGGCCCGTTCGGCAAGCTCTCGCACATGTTCATCATCGGCCATGGCATGTGCGGGCCGACCATGATGGCGTTCGCGCGCGAGGAGCATAAGCGCAAATATCTGCCGCCACTCGCTTCCGGCGAGAACGTCTGGTGCCAGCTGTTCTCCGAGCCGGCCGGCGGCTCCGACGTCGCGGGCCTGCGCACGCGCGCGGAGAAGGATGGCGACGAGTGGATCATCAACGGCCAGAAAATCTGGACGTCGGGCGCGCATTATTCCGACTACGGCATTTTGCTCACCCGCACCGATCCGACCGTGCCCAAGCACAAGGGCCTCACCATGTTCTTCCTGGACATGAAGAGCCCCGGCGTCGAGGTCAGGCCGATCAAGCAGGCAAGCGGCGCTTCCGACTTCAACGAGGTCTATTTCACCAATGTGCGCATCCCCGACCATCAGCGCCTCGGCGAGGTCGGTGACGGCTGGAACGTCTCGCTGACCACGCTGATGAACGAGCGGATGTCGATCGGCGCCGGTGTTGCGACCGGTTTCCCGGAGCTGTTCGAATATTGCTCCAGCCTGATGCTCGACGATGGGCCTGCGATCGAGGATCGCGCGGTGCGCTCCAAGCTCGCGAACTGGGCGGTGAAGGCGAGCGGCCTGCGCTACACCAGCATGCGCGCGATCTCGGCGCTGTCGAAGGGCGAGCGGCCGGGGCCAGAGAATTCGATCGGCAAGCTGGTGGCGGGCGCGATGATCCAGGATGTGGCGACCTACGCGCTGGATTTGCAAGGTGCGGCTGGCGTCGTCAGCGGTCCCGAAGACGCCGAAGTGGCCGGCCGCTTCCAGGCCATGCTGCTGCGCGCGCCGGGCACCCGCGTCGAAGGCGGCACCGACGAGATCATGCGCAACGTCATCGCCGAGCGGGTGCTGGGCCTGCCCGGCGATATCAGGGTCGACAAGGACGTGCCGTTCAACAAGATCCCGACAAAGGGAAGATAAGTTTCGTGTCCCGGACGCGATGCAGCACGAAGTGCTGCTTCGCAGAGCCGGGACCCAGAAAGCTACAATGGGCCCCGGCTCTGCAGCGCACCGCCATAGCGCGTCTGAGACGCGCGTAAACGCGCTAATGGCGCTGCGCAGCGTCCGGGGCACGAGAGAGGAGAGTTCGAAGATGAATTTCGACGACACCCCGCAGGAAGCCGCATTCCGCGAGACCGCGCGGAAATGGATCGAGGCCAATGCGCCGAAGGCGCTGCATGCCGAGCTGTCAAAATCCTCGCTCGGCCGCATTCGCCTTGCCAATCACGACATCGTCGAAGTCGGCAAGGCCTGGCAGAAGAAGAAGTTCGAAGGCAATTGGGTCTGCCTGCACTGGCCGAAGGAATATGGTGGCCGCGGCGCCACGCCGATCGAGCGTGTGATCTGGCAGCAGGAGGAGGGCGTCTACGGCAAGCTGACGCAGCCGTTCCAGATCGGCGAAGGCATGTGCGGCCCGACCGTGATGGCCTTCGGCAGCGAGGCCGCCAAGCGCCGCTATCTGCCCAAGCTCGCATCAGGCGAGGAGATCTGGTGCCAGCTGTTCTCCGAGCCTTCCGCCGGCTCCGACGTCGCGGGTCTGCGCACGCGCGCCGAGAAGAAGGGCGACAATTGGGTCGTCAATGGCCAGAAGATCTGGACCTCGGGCGCGCATTATTCCGACTACGGCCTCCTCATCGCGCGCACCGACCCGAACGTACCCAAGCACAAGGGCCTCACCATGTTCTTCCTGGACATGAAGAGCCCGGGCGTCGAGGTGCGCCCGATCAAGCAGGCCAACGGCATGCAGGAGTTCAACGAGGTCTATTTCACCGACGTCGTGATCCCCGACAGCCAGCGGTTAGGGGCCGTCGGCGAGGGCTGGAGCGTGTCGCTGACCACGCTGATGAACGAGCGCATGTCGATCGGCGCGCGGCTTGCGACCGGCCTGCCTGAGATGTTCGAGTTCTGCTCCAATTTGATGCTGGAGGACGGGCTCGCCATCGACGATCCCGCCGTGCGCTCGAAGCTTGCGAGCTGGGCGGCGAAGTCGAGCGGGCTGAAATACACCAGCTACCGCACGATCTCGGCGCTGTCGAAGGGCGAGCGGCCGGGCCCGGAGAACTCGATCGGCAAGCTGGTTTCCGGCATAATGCTGCAGGACATCGCGACCTACGCCATGGACCTGCAGGGCGCAGCCGGTGTTCTCACGGGCAACGACGAGGAGACGGTGCAGGGCCAGTTCCAGCAGATGCTGCTGTCCTCGCCCTCGGTGCGCATCGCCGGCGGTACCGACGAGATCCTGCGCAACATCATCGCCGAGCGCGTGCTGGGCCTGCCCGGCGACATCCGCGTTGACAAGGACGTGCCGTACAACAAGATCCCGACCAAGGGACGGTGAATATCCTCGTGTCCCGGACGCGGCGCAACGCGCCGCGAGCCGGGACCCAGAATCCCACAATGGGCCCCGGCTCTGCGCCGCATCACTTCGTGCTGCGTCGCGTCCGGGGCACGAAAGCGAGACTAGCCATGGACGCCAAAGTGCCCAATGCCCGCTACTCCATCGACGATCGCATCGGCGTGCTCGAAGAACTCCTCAACGAGCGCTACTCTGCCCGCGCGTTTCTTCCCAGGGAGGTCGATCGCGCGACCATCGAGCACGTGCTGACCATTGCGCAGCGCACGGCGTCCTGGTGCAACAGCCAGCCCTGGCAGGTCATCATCGCCAGCGGCGAGGCCAAGGAACGTTTTCGCAAGGAGATCTACGCCGAGGCCTCAAATGGCCTCGGCGACGATTACGATTTCACTCCGCCGCGTGAATATGTCGGGGTCTATCTCGATCGTCGCCGCGAGAGCGGCTTCCAGCTCTACAACACGCTTGGCATCGCCCGGGGCGACAAGGCCGCCTACGCCAAGCAGGCGCTGGAGAACTACAATTTCTTCGGCGCGCCGCATGTTGCCATCATCCACACCAACGAGCCGCTCGGCATCTACGGTGCGATCGATTGCGGCGCCTATGTCTCCAATTTTATGCTGGCGGCGCAGGCGCTCGGGCTAGGGACGATTCCTCAGGCAGCGCTCGCGCGGCATTCCGGCCTGATCCGTCGCCACTTCAATCTGCCCGACGACCGCCGCGTCGTCTGCGGCATTTCGTTCGGCTATGCGGACAATGCGCACAAGGTCAACAGTTACCGCACCTCGCGCGCGAGCGTGGCCGAGACCGTAACCTTCGTGGATGTGTGATCGCGTGCCATGAGCTCGACGTTCATCGGCGTCAGACGCACGCGAAGACGACCGTGGAAACGGCCGTCTTTGTCTCGTCCCGGTCCGATTGACGCCGGCTGTCAGCCGCCGCTGCCGCCGATCACGGCCCGCACGGTCTCGTCGGGGCCGAAATCCTCGGCGCCGTCGACATAGAGCAGCGCGGCGAGCTTCGAGCGGGCGCGGTTCACGCGGCTCTTGATCGTGCCGACTGCGCAGCCGCAGATCGAGGCCGCGTCCTCATAAGAGAAGCCAGAGGCGCCGACCAGGATCAACGCTTCACGCTGATCCTGCGGAAGCTTGTCCAGCGCCGTGCGAAACTCCTCGAATTCGAGATGCGCGTTCTGCGAAGGCTGTGTCTTCAGCGTCTTGGCGTAGTTGCCTTCGGCATCCTCGACCTCGCGCCGTCGCTTGCGATAGTCGGAGCGAAACAGGTTGCGCAGGATCGTGAACAGCCAGGCCGGCAGGTTGGAGCCGGGCTGGAACGAGTCGATGTTGGCGAGAGCGCGCAGCAGCGTCTCCTGGACCAAATCGTCGGCGCGGTCCGCATTGCCGCTAAGCGAGATGGCGAAGGCGCGCAGACTGGGCACGGCCGCCAGGATGTCGTTACGCAGGGAGTCCGTGAGAGGCATTAATCCCTCCCATTGTTGTTGTCGTTGGATCCGCCCTCATTTTCCACGTGGGGTGTCGCTCCCGGCGCATCAAGCTTCTTGATCAGCTCTGCGAACCGATCCGGAACCCCTTGACGCACGACATCGTCGTACATGGCGCGCAACTGGTGCCCGATCCGGGATTGAATCTCCGGAGTAAGGCCTCCCTTGCCGGGGGTCGTGCTTCTGCTGGCTTGAGACTTGAGATCTTTCATGACCTGTTCCACGTTTCCCCGAGTTAAGTGACTGTAAAATCGAGAGGTTTTCTCAACCGGGAGCCGTTCCCTGGATAGGCACAATTCCAGGTTCGTGAAAAAGTTCCCAGCCCAGCGGAACTTTTCTTGGCCTGATGCGTAATCAGCCCAGCAGGGGAACCCGGGCCCCCCGCATGACGCCTGACCTCAAGGTTGGCCCGGAGACGAATGGAGTGGGGATGTCCCGTTCACAGCTTGTTGCTGAACACTTGCCGTTGTTGCGACGGTACGCGCGCGCCCTGACGGGCAGCCAGGCCTCCGGTGACGCCTATGTCGCAGCCATGTTGGAAGCCATGCTGGGAGATCCGTCGGTGCTCGACGAGAGCCATGGGCCTCGGGCTGGCCTGTTTCGGCTGTTCACCCAGATCTGGAATTCGGTCTCCGTCAACGACGATGCCGAGGTGACGACCCTGCCGATGCCGCCGGAGCGGCGGCTGTCGAACATCACGCCGCTGCCGCGTCAGGCCTTCCTGCTGCTTTCGCTCGAGGGCTTTTCGGAAGAGGAAGTCGCCTTCATTCTCGGCACCGATGTCGCGGAAACGCGGCGGCTTGCGGACGCTGCCGGACGCGAGATGGCGGCCGAGATCGCGACCGACGTGCTGATCATCGAGGACGAGACCTTCATTGCCATGGACCTCGAGAGCCTGGTGAAGAATCTCGGCCATAACGTCGTCGGCGTTGCGCGCACGCATGCCGATGCGGTGGCGCTGGCCAAGAACAGGCGGCCCGGCCTGATCCTGGCCGACATTCAGCTCGCCGACGGCTCGTCGGGCCTCGACGCCGTCAACGAGCTGCTGCGCACCTTCGAGGTGCCGGTGGTGTTCATCACCGCCTACCCCGAGCGCTTCCTCACCGGCGAGCGTCCCGAGCCGGCGTTCCTGATCTCAAAGCCGTTCCAACCCGCGATGGTGTCGGCGGTCGCGAGCCAGGCGCTGTTCTTCCAGCGCAATTCGCGCAATCGCACACCCAAAGCGCCGGCGGCTTAAGGAAAGCGCCGTTTCGCGACACGATTTGATCCGGCGTGCTGCAAGGCACGCCGGATTTTTCGTGTCGGCCTTCTGCGCTTGACGCGCATCCACTTCGCCGCTCATACCTCATGCATCTATCCCAGTCGGAGATGTGCCTTATGGACCAGCAAATCCTCGATCGCCTCGCCATCCGCGATCTTGTCGAGAACTGGGCGGTGTGGCGCGACGCCGGCGACTGGGAGCGCTTTGCCACGCTGTGGCATGACGAGGGCTGGATGTCCGCCACCTGGTTTCAGGGACCGGCGCGGGACTTCATCCGGGTCAGCGAGGAGGGCTTCGCCAGGGGCGTGCGCATCCTGCACTTCCTCGGCGGCACCAGCATCGATCTTGCGGGGGCGCGGGCCATCGCCCAGACCAAGATGACGATCTCGCAGCGCGCCCTCGTGCACGACGTGCTCTGCGACGTCGTCTGCACCGGGCGCTTCTACGATTTCCTGGAGAAGCGGCAAGATCAATCAGGCATCGGCAAATGGGGCATCGTCCGCCGCCAGCCGATCTATGAGAAGGATCGGATCGATCCGGTCGATCCCGCCGCGACACTGCGCCTCGACCAGAAGGCGCTCGCCGCGCTGCCCGAAGGCTACCGCCACCTCGCCTACATGCAGGAGCTGATCGGCTACAAGGTCAAGCGCGACATGCCGGGCCTCACCGGCACGGAAGTCGAAAAGCTTTATGGCGAGGGGCGAGAATGGCTGGCAGCAAAGGTCTCTTGAGACCCCGAGCGATGGCAGCGCGCTATTGAGTTTACGGCCGACCGCGCCATATCGCCTGATCCTGTCGCGCGTGAGCGTCCCTTCGGTTCAGCCGGCAATCACCGGACGTAACTGCTCGCCTTTGTTTTGATTGGCGACAGGAAGCTGCTTCATGAATTCCTTGCTTCGCCTCAGCCAAGGCTCCGGCGTCTGCCGCACCATCTGACGATTTTTCTGCGTTTCCAGCGCGATGCCATGAACGATGGCGAGGCGGCGGTCTGATCTTCTCGTCCGGCAATCTCGGCCACTATGCTTTAGGCTGTGTTTCGTGCAAGATGGTTGTCTTGAAGCGACCGATTTTGAAGGTCGGATCGAATTTGATGCCGCGGCACATTCCGTAGCCGTCGCATATGAGAATTGTGAACCATCGAATTGCTGCAGCCGGCATCGCCGGCAGCCTTTTGCCGCCTGGGAGGGTCGGATGCCCAAGACCAAGCAACAACATCTGGACGCGACGAACGGACCAAAGCGGATACTGGCGCTCGATGGTGGTGGGATACGCGGCATTCTTACCCTCGAATATCTTGAAGTCATGGAGCGCGAGTTCAGGAGACGATTCGACGACCCGAAATTCCTGCTCTGCGACTATTTCGATCTCATCGGGGGGACATCGACCGGGTCGATCATTGCGGCCGGTCTGGCCTGCGGATTGACGGTGGAGCAACTCAAGAAGCTCTACACCGGGATCGGGACGGATGTTTTCCAGGCCGAGTTCTGGAGGCTCGGGCTGCTGGCGCCAAAGTTCAAATCCGAACCACTTCAAGCTGCGCTCGATGAGCAGCTCGGGGCAGATACGACGCTCGACAGCGAGCGCATCCGCACCGGCTTGATGATCATGACGAAGCGCCTCGACACGGGCAGTCCCTGGCCGCTGCACAACCATCCCGCGGCTCGATATGCCGCGCAGGACGGCAAGTTGCATTTGACCAAGGTGGTCCGGGCGAGCACGGCAGCACCGACCTATTTCAAGCCTCAGGAGATCGACATCTCCTCGCGTGAGGGAAACGTCGTCGCCGGCGCGTTCGTCGACGGCGGTGTGAGCCCTTTCAACGACCCGTCGTTGCAACTGCTGATGCTGGCCGCGCTCGATGGCCATGGTTTTCACTGGCCAACCGGCAGAGACAAGTTGTTGCTGGTCTCGGTCGGCACGGGCGCGTTCAAGAAGACTTACACGGCGGAACAGATCACGGGCATGCCTGCGGCCGAGCAGGGCCTGCGATCGCTGCAATCGCTCATGGATGATTGCGGGCGCGTCAATCAGGCAATGCTGCAATGGCTGACGAACTGCCTGACGCCATGGGCGATCGACCGTGCTGTGGGGGATATGAAGCTGGACAGCCAGAGCGGCCCGCAACTCGCCACCTATGCACGTTATAACGTGCTCCTTGAACCGGGCTGGCTGAAGACCACGGTCAAGCTCGACCTTGCGCCGGAAGCTGTCGCGAAAATCGCGGCGATGGATGATCCCAACAATATCGCGGACCTTGCCGACATCGGGCGGCTTGCCGCGAAGGAGCAGGTCAAGCCGGAACACTTCCCGCCCTGCTTCGATGTAAGCTGATCCGGCAGCGGCCGGTGCTCAGACGCAGGCTTCTGAGCCAGACCTGAGGATCGCAGTCATGGAAGTAACGCGCGCTTTCATCGTTCGTCCCTTCGGCACGCAGGACGGCATCGATTTCGATCGGGTGGAAAGGGATCTTATCGGACCTGCGCTCAAGCAGGCCGGGATTGAAGGCCGCACCACGCTCGAGATTACGCGGCAAGGCAATATTCGAGAGGATATGTTCCGGCTGCTGGTGCTCTCCGATCTGGTGATCGCCGACGTCTCCATCCACAACGCCAACGTCTTCTACGAGCTTGGTATCCGGCACGGCTTGCGCGATCGGCACACCCTGCTGATGCGCGCCAAGGACACGCAGGACAAGTATCCCTTCGATCTTCAGACCGATCGATATGGTCAATACGACCCGGCGAATCCTGCCGCCGCGCTCCCTGGCTTCGTCGAGTCGCTCAAGGCGACGCTTGCCGACACCAACAAGGACAGCCCGGTCTTCAAGTTGCTCCCGCGTCTGACGCCGCACGACCGGGCCGCGCTCATGGTCGTGCCGTTCGATTTCCAGGAAGAGGTCGAGATCGCGCAAAAGGCGGGTCGCGCCGGCGACCTGCGGCTGCTCGCTCAGGAGGTCCGCGGCTTCGAATGGGGGAGCGCGGGATTGCGGATTGTTGGCGACGCGCAATTTCGGATCAAGGCCTTCGCCGGAGCCAAGGAGACGTTCGAACTGCTTCGGGGCTTGGACAGTAACGATTTTCAGGCCAATTACCGCCTGGGCACGATCTATCAGAAGCTGGCGGCCAGGGCCCTTGGTCCCGATTCAAAGCTCGACTGCATCACGCGTTCGGAACAGGCGATCAATCGGGTACTCGCCCGCACGATGCCGCCGAATGATCGCGATGAGACGCCCAAGGAATCGGCGGAGCGGCGGTTTCACCGCGCCGAAGGGCATTCACTGCTGGGAAGCAACGCCAAGACGCGATGGATTGACGATTGGCAGGCCGCAGCGTCCGCAGACGCGCAACGCGAGGCGGCCCTCCGCTCGCCACATCTTGCCTCCGGCATCCAGCATTATCTCGATGGCTTCGCCGAAGATCTGGACAGTTTCTATGCGGCGATCAACGCGCTTGCGATGCTGACGATCCAGATCGGTCTCGCCAAAGCGCTCCCCGACGTCTGGGCTGAAACTTTCGATGACGGGGACGCGGCGATCGTGCTCAAGACCAGCGAACGCCGCGCGGGTCGTCTCGCTGCGGCGTTACACCTGGCCGTCGGCAACGATGACAAGGTGGTGCGGAAGGGCGAGAAATTCGACGTCTGGAAGGAGATCAGCCGTGCGGACCTGACGTTCCTCACGGCCGAGAGGCCGGCACAAGCCGGGACCGCCTATCGAAGGAGCCTGGCAAATGCGGGTCCGTTCGAAATCGACGCGGCGCGGCGCAATCTCCTGCTGTTTCGCGAGCTCGGGGTGCTGTCGGCAAATGTCGAAGCCGCGCTGAAGGAGATGAACCAGGCTGCACCGGATAAACCCGCGGCGCTGCCCGTGCGGGTCATCCTTTTCACTGGCCATATGCTGGACACGTCCCGCCGGGACAAGAACGACCCGCGTTTTCCCAACACGCCCGAGGCCGTGGCCGCGGCGCGCAAGATGATCGAAAAGGCGGTCAAGGACGAGATGAACGAGGATGGCGGCGTCGCCTTCGGCATCGCAGGCGGGGCTTGCGGCAGCGATATCCTGTTCCACGAGGTCTGCAACGAGCTCGGCATCCCGACACAGCTCTTGCTGGCCTTGCCGGAGGCCCAGTTCCAGGCCGAATCGGTCAATCACGGAGGGGTGGATTGGGTGATGCGGTACCAGCAACTCTGCCAACGCGTGGCGCCTCGCGTGCTTGCCGAATCCAAGGACTTGCCGCGCTGGCTCTCCGGCAAGAAGGGTTACGATATCTGGCAGCGGAATAATCTCTGGATGATGTTCAACGCCCTCGCCACGCAAGCGCGTTACCTGACGCTGGTCGCGCTCTACAATCGCGAGAAAGACCCCGACGGCCCCGGGGGCACGGCGCATCTCGTGACTGTCGCGGCGGACTGGGGTTTCAAGACGGTCGAGCTCGACGCGCGGCAATTGCTGAAGGCCGGCGGGTCGTGAGTCGAAGCCGGACGGCGGCGATGGGCGAAAAAAATAAGGCGCGACTGGCATCACCACAGTCGCGCCCTACGTCGCCGGCTTATGGGGCAGGGGGGAATAGCCGGCTGCTGAGACGACTCCCGACCGGCAGAGTCGTTCCACAGGTTGCGAAATATTTTGCCGGCCCTGCGGCATTTTTCGCACACGGTTAAGTGATCGTAACGGTCGAGAACCCCCGATCCTCCGGCGGCGTTGTTCCCGCGATCGCCATGGGGCGAGGGATCGACAGCCATGTCACAGATTCAAAAGGTATTTTTGGGCGCCGTCGCGATCGCCGCGACGCTCGGTGCCGCGCAATTAGCCTCCGGCCATGATCTGGCTGACCGCTGGCAAGCGGTCGCCGACAAGGCTGACAAGCCGGGCCACAACGTCAATCGCGCCGCGAAGGCGGACCGGCTCGCGGAGATCAAGCCGGCAGCAGTTCCCACCCGCACGGTGTCGATGCGGCTGAACGACCTCGCCGATACGTCGGTGCTGCTGCGGGTCCCCGCGGTAATCGAGGCCGGCAACGCCAAGCCGCCAGTGCTGCTCCAGAACCAGAAGAAGCTTCGCAGCAAGCCGACGATCGCCTGTGAGCCGGTGGTCAGCTCCCTGACCGAGGTCGCAAGGCTGCTCCAGCCCGGCCGCTGCGTGACCTGACCCGCGCCTGTTGAGGTGGCCGCGCGGGGGCGGATGCTTCACATCCTCTTGATCCGCCGTCGCCTCGCGCTATATCCGGGTTCCTCCCTTTTGTTTTGACCGGGTAAGCGCATGACGACGTCAGATACGGCTGTGCATACGCAGCCTTTCCAGGCCGAAGTTTCCGAACTGCTGCACCTGATGGTGCACTCCGTTTATTCCGAAACTGACATCTTCCTCCGCGAACTCATCTCCAATGCCTCCGATGCCTGCGACAAGCTGCGCTACGAAGCCATCGCAAGTCCCGCTTTGCTGGGCGAGGGCGACGCGCTCAAGATCCGCATCGTCCCGAACAAGACGGCCAGAACGCTCACGATCGCCGACAACGGCATCGGCATGGAGCGGCAGGAGCTGATCGACCACCTCGGCACCATCGCCCGCTCCGGCACCAAGGCGTTCGTGTCCAAGCTGAAAGAGGCCAAGGATGGGCTCGGCCTGATCGGCCAGTTCGGCGTCGGCTTCTATTCCGCCTTCATGGTCGCCGAGAAGATCGTCGTGATCAGCCGCCGCGCCGGCGAGAGCGATGTCTGGACCTGGACGTCCTCCGGCGGCTCCGGCTTCGAAATCGCCCGTGCCAGCGACGAGGAAGCGGCGCGCGTGACGCGCGGCACCGAGATCGTCCTGCACCTGAAGGACGCCGCCAAGAAATATCTCGAGACCTACGAGATCGAGCGCATCGTCACGGCCTATTCCGACAACATCCTGTTTCCGATCGAGCTCGTGCCGGAAGAGGGCGAGCCACGGCAGATCAATTCGGCCAGCGCGCTATGGCAGCGCGCGAAATCCGAGCTGACGGCAGACGACTACAAGAAGGCCTATCAGCAGATTGCGTCTGCCTTCGACGATCCCGCCATGACGCTGCACTACCGCGCCGAGGGACGTTACTCCTACGCCGTGCTGCTGTTCGCGCCCTCGACCAAGCCGTTCGACCTGTTCGAGCCGAACCGCAAGGGCCGGGTGAAGCTCTACGTCCGCCGCGTCTTCATCACCGACGATGCCGATCTGTTGCCAGGGTACTTGCGCTTCATCCGCGGCGTCGTCGACAGCGAGGATCTCCCGCTCAACATCTCCCGCGAGATGCTCCAGAACAATCCGCAGCTCGCGCAGATCCGCAAAGCCGTGGCGACCCGGGTCGTGTCCGAGCTCGAAAGTCTTGCCGACAAGGATCCGGAGAATTTTGCCAAGATCTGGGACGCCTTCGGCGCGGTGCTGAAGGAAGGCATCTACGAGGATTTCGAGCGGCGCGAAAAGCTGCTGGCGCTGTCGCGCTTCACCACCACGTCGGGCGACAAGCGGTCGCTGAAGCAGGTCATCGCCGATTTCAAGCCGAACCAGACCGAGATCTATTATCTCGTCGGCGACAGCATCGAGCGGCTGAAATCCAATCCGCGGCTGGAAGCTGCGACCGCGCGCGGCATCGAGGTGCTGCTGCTGTCCGATCCTGTCGATGCTTTCTGGACCTCGATGCCGTCGGAGTTCGAAGGCAAGCCGCTGAAGTCGCTGAGCCAGGGCGATCTCAATCTCGACCTGATTCCGCGCCTCGACGAAGCGGACGAGGCGAAGAAGGACGAGCCGGCCGCGGATGAAGCGGCCACTATCGCTGTGATCAAGGCCGCGCTCGGCGAGCGCGTCAGCGACGTCAAGGCCTCGACGCGCCTGACCAGCTCGGCCTCTTGCCTCGTCGCCGACAGCCAGGGCCCCAGCCGCGAGCTCGAGCGCATCTTGGCGCAGCAGAACCGCGGCATGAAGACCAAGCCGATCCTCGAGATCAACCTGCGCCATCCGCTGGTCACCGCGGTCACCAAGGCGCAAGCTGGCTCGAAGGTCGTCGACGATCTCAGCCTGCTCCTGCTCGAACAGGCGCAGATCCTGGACGGCGAATTGCCGGAAGACCCGGCCGCGTTCGCGGCAAGGCTGAATCGGCTCGTGTTGCAGGGGCTCGGCGGCTAGCTCGGCCACTCACCTTGCCATCATCTGTCCCTGGGAACAGTCGCCTCTTGCGTGGTGTTATGCCATATGAGGCGGCTGGCGTCCGCGTCGCCGCCGTGACCAACTCGAGGATTCCTCCATGCGTTTGCCGATTTTGACCCTCACGGCGGTCGCCGCGCTGTTCGTCGCGGCCGATGCCAGCGCGCAGACCTACGATCCGCGCTACCCCGTGTGCATGCACGTCTATACGCCCGGCGGCTTCACCGGTGGCGGCGGCGACTATTACGACTGCTCCTTCACGTCGCTGCCGCAATGCCGGGCTTCGGCCTCGGGCCGCGCGGCGAGTTGCGATCTCAATCCCTATTACGCGTTCGACGAACCGCCGCCACCGCGCCGGCGTCACAAGAAGGTGTACTGAGATCCGCGATGCAGCGTACAGGAGCATTCTTCGTGCGTCTCTCGTCTAGCCTGATCAGTGCTGTTGCGGCAGCGCTCGTCGTCGCGCCATCGCGTGCGCAGACCTTCGATCCCCGCTATCCCGTCTGCATGCACGTCTATTCCGGCGCGAATGGCGGTGGCGGGGAGTGGTACGAATGCTCCTTCACCTCTCTGCCGCAGTGCAGCGCCACCGCATCGGGGCGCGCCGCGACCTGTGACCTCAATCCGTATTATCCGGTCAACGCGCCGCCGCGCCTGCGTTACAGGCGAAGCGGTTAGCGCCGGGACATCGCCGGCCGCAAGCGGGGCTGGGGGACACGCGGAGCGCGTCCGAATGAATGGAGTTTCTGTCGTGAGAATCCTCTTGGGCCGCACGCCGATCGGGCCGGCTCGGTAAAGGATCACCAGAGTTAATCGCGCACTAACCGGCTTTTACCTTGTCTCTTAACGCCTGGGCAGGACGCCGTGGACTAAGCTGCCGGGACCAGCAGACACGTTCCGAAAGCATGAACGGCATGACCACCGGCGTCATCGAGCAAACGAAAGCCGCGCGCGCGCCGTCGGCATCAAAGATCTGGCTGAAGGCCATCGAGCTCACCGCGCGGATCGAGATGCTGCCGGATCGGCTGTTCGCCGACGTTGTCGACGATTGGGCGCGGCGCCAGCCTGGTCGCATCGCGCTGGTCACGGATGACGCAGCGCTTGACTATGAAGGCTTGTCGAAGCGCATCAACCGCTATGCACGTTGGGCGCGCTCGGTCGGCATGGCCAAGGGGGATACCGTCGGGCTGATCGTGCCGAACGGCATCGACTATGTCGCGGCCTGGCTCGGCATCAGCCGGATCGGCGGTGTGGTTGCGCTGATCAACACCAATCTCATCGGCCAATCGCTCGCGCATTGCCTCGATGTCGCAAGGCCGGCGCACATCATCGTCGCGCACGATCTGGCGGCGACGCTGGAGAGCGCGAAGCCGCATCTGAAGACAGAGGCGAAGATCTGGACCCATGGCGACGCCCGCAGCGACCGCGCGATCGATGTCGCGCTCACGGCGCTCGACGATGCCCCGCTATCGCCGGACGAGCATGGCGGCGTCACCATCGACGACCGTGCGCTGCTGATCTACACGTCGGGCACCACCGGCCTGCCAAAGGCGGCCAGCATCAGCCACCGCCGGATCCTCAATTGGGGCTTCTGGTTCGCCGGCCTCACCGGCGCCACGCCGCAGGACCGGCTCTATGACTGCCTGCCGCTGTTCCACTCGGTCGGCGGCATCGTCGCGCCATGCAGCATGCTGGCCGCCGGCGGCTCGGTGGTGATTGCCGAGAGGTTCTCGGCCTCGCATTTCTGGTCCGACATCGTGCGGCATGACTGCACGCTGTTCCAGTATATCGGCGAGCTCTGCCGCTACCTGCTGAAGGCGCCGCCGTCGGAATACGAGAACCGGCACCGCTTGCGGCTCGTCTGCGGCAACGGCCTGCGTGGCGACATCTGGGAGGATTTCCAGGCGCGCTTTTCCATTCCGCGCATCCTCGAATTCTACGCGGCGACGGAAGGCAATTTCTCGCTGTTCAATGTCGAAGGACAGCCGGGCGCGATCGGGCGCATCCCGCCGCTGCTCGCGCACCGCTTCCCGGCCAGTCTCGTCAAGCTCGACCCAGACAGCGGCATGCCGCTACGTAGCGACGAGGGCTTTTGCATCGCCTGCGCGCGCGGCGAGGAGGGCGAAGCCATCGGCCGCATCGGCACCGCGGAGGAGGGCGGCGGCCGCTTCGAGGGCTACACCGATGCCGGTGAGACTGAGAAGAAGATCCTGCGCGACGTCTTCGCCAAGGGCGATGCCTGGTTCCGTACCGGCGATCTGATGCGGATCGATGACAAGGGCTTTTTCCATTTCGTCGACCGCATCGGCGACACCTTCCGCTGGAAGGGCGAGAACGTCGCGACCTCGGAGGTCAACGATGCCGTGCGCGATTTCACCGGCGTGATCGATGCCACCACCTACGGCGTCGGCATTCCCGGCACCGATGGCCGGGCCGGCATGAGCGCGATCGTTGCGAACGAGGGTTTTGACATCGCCGCGCTGCCTGCTCATCTCGCGCAGCGCCTGCCGGCATACGCCTGGCCGGTCTTCGTCCGCATCTCGCGCGAGCTCGATGCCACCGAGACCTTCAAACAGAAGAAGGGGGATCTCGCGCGTGAGGGATTTGATCCGGCCGCGATCTCCGATCCGCTGTTCGTGCGCGATCCGAAGTCCGGTGCCTATGTGGGGCTGGACAGGGAGGCGTATGCGGCAATCTCGGACGGTACGATCAGGCTATAGCGGAACCAAAATCGAGAGATAGGTCCAATTTTATCTGAATTGTCCAAGAAGCCATTTACTTCTGTCGGGTAAACAGACGGCCATGGGGAGGCGGTCGTCAAGAGCCGCCGCAACACCGAGATCGATAACAAAAAGCGAGCCAGCCATGTCGGTAAGGTCTAAGGTCATTGAAGCAATCCAGCAGATCGCCAAGGAGCAGCACGTCACGCTTCCCGCACTGTCGGACGATCTGTCCCTGCACGAGACGGGCTTCGACTCGCTCGCCTTCGCGATTCTTGTGGCGCGCCTCGAGGATGAGACCGGCGTCGACCCTTTCACCATTTCCGAGGACGCCGCGTTCCCCGCCACGGTGGGCGATTTCGTGCGGGCCTACGAAAATGTCCCCGCGTGAGATCTTTGCGCTTCGCGACCATCTCGGCGCGGAGCTGAAAGGCCGGACGATCTCCGATGCGCACGATGTCGTGTCGCTGACCGACATCCTGTCGCACACGATCCTGGGCGGCCGCCTGCGCGAGCTGTCGGGCCGTGCTGTGCTGCTCAAGCTATCGGACCAGCTCCGGTCGGGCCTTGCCATGATCGAGCTCGACGGCATTGTCCGCCGCATGCTGCTGTGTCCGCCCGACCTCAATCCGGCGCATCTCGACGCCCTGATCGCGGATGCAGGGATCGATGCCGTCGTCACTGACGAGCCCGATCGCTGGGCGGAGACCGGCGTGTCGCTGGTCGTCGCCGCGCATTTGCCGCTTCAAGCCGCCGCGCCGGCCAAGACCGAGCGCGCCACCGAATGGCTGATGCTGACTTCGGGCACCTCGGGCGTGCCAAAGATCGCTGGCCATACGCTGGAAGCGCTGACCGGCGCGATCGTTGCCGAGGGCTACGGACGCGGACCTGCGCCAGTCTGGGCGACGTTCTACGACATTCGCCGCTATGGCGGCCTGCAAATCTTCCTTCGCGCCATCCTCTCCGGCGGCTCGATGGTGCTATCGGACCCGCATGAGGCATTGGCCGATCACGTCGCGCGGCTGAATGCGCGCGGCGTCTCGCACATCTCCGGCACGCCCTCGCACTGGCGCAAGCTCCTGATGAGCGGCTCGGCCGCGCAGTTCGCCCCGGCTTACGTCCGTCTCTCCGGCGAGATCGCCGACCAGGCTGTGCTGGACGGCTTGAAGGCAGCGTTCCTCAATGCCTCCGTCGGCCACGCCTATGCCTCGACCGAGGCCGGCGTCGGCTTCGCCGTGAATGACGGGCTCGAGGGCTTTCCGGCCGATTATCTCGGCAACCGCAACGGCGTCGAGATGAAGGTCGTCGACGGCTCGCTGCGGATCCGCTCGGCGCGCACTGCGCATGCCTATGTCGGCCGCAATGCGGCGGCGCTCACCGATGCCGACGGCTTCGTCGACAGCGGCGACATCGTCGAGCTGCGCGGCGACCGCTATTATTTCGTCGGCCGTCGCGGCGGCATCATCAATATCGGCGGGCTGAAGGTCCACCCCGAGGAGATCGAGGCGGTCATCAACCGCCATGCCGACGTGCGGATGTCGCGGGCCAAATCCCGCCGCAGCCCGATCACCGGCGGCATCGTCGTTGCCGACGTGATCCTCACTGAGGGCACCGATCCGGCGCGCGCGAAAGAGATCCGCGACCAGATCCTGGAGCAGTGCCGCGCCCAGCTCGCGTCCCACAAGGTGCCGGCGGTGCTCCGCTTCGTCGAGACGCTCGACGTCACCCCGGCCGGAAAACTGGCGCGCATCGATGCATAACGTTCTCGTCACCGGCGGCAGCCGCGGCATTGGACTAGCGATTGCGAACCGCCTCGTTGGTGCAGGCTTCAACGTGATCGCGGCCGCGCGGCGCGAGAGCGACGAGCTCAGGGCGGCCATCGCCGGGTCCGAAGGGCGCCTGCATTTCCGCGCCTGCGATCTCGCCGTGATCGATGCGATCCCGGCCTTTGCAAAACTGGTGCGAGACGAATTCGGCCCGATCTACGGCCTCGTCAACAATGCCGGCCTTGGCACTGAAGGCCTGCTCGCCACCATGCACAATTCAGAGATCGCGGCGCTGGTGCAGCTCAACGTGCTGTCGCCGATCATCCTCACCAAATATGTCGCGCGGCAGATGATGGCCGATGGTGCCGGCCGCATCATCAACATCTCCTCGATCATCGCGACCACGGGCTACAACGGCCTGTCGGTCTACGGCGCGACCAAGGCGGCCGCCACCGGCTTCACCCGCTCGCTCGCGCGCGAGGTCGGCAAGCTCGGCATCACCGTAAATGCGATCGCTCCGGGCTTCATCGATACCGAGCTGACCCACAATCTCTCCGACGAAGGCCGCAAACGCATCGCTGGGCGCAGCGCGCTGCGCCGTCTGCCGGAGACGGATGACGTCGCGCGCATGGTGGAATATCTGCTGGGGGAAGGTGGCCGCAATGTCACCGGGACGGTGTTCACTGTCGACGCGGGGAACACGGCATAAGCGGAACTCCGCGTCATGATCGCGTTGATCCGGTCCAATGACATCCAGCCGGATTTGGTCGTAAGATGCTCCGCAATCGATTGGGTTACGTCAATCGATCTGCCCTAGAGCATTTCCTCGCTTGATTGAATCGGAGGGATTCCGGTTTTTGGCGGATTGTGATTCAAGATGCTGACTGGATTGGAGGCCAGCATCGCATGACCCGNCCTCTTTCCCTGGATCTTCGCGAGCGTGTGGTGGCGTCGGTTTTGGCGGGCGAGAGCTGCCGATCTGTGGCGGAACGGTTTGGTGTTGCGGTCTCGTCAGTGGTGAAGTGGTCACAGCGACAGCGGGCGACCGGCTCGGTTGCGCCGGGCAAGATGGGCGGTCACCGTAAGCCCGTG
>NZ_AXAZ01000135.1 GCF_000473065.1 Bradyrhizobium sp. WSM1743 | reverse complement strand
CCGATGACATCCTGGCTTCCATCGAACGCTTCTGCCGGTACAATGCCCCGGCAGAACGCGACGCGAGGTTGCGAACTTCTGGTTCAGGACACTAGCTAAAGGTACGATACTGCTTGAAGAGTGCCCTTAACTAGGCACGTGAGCGGCTCTCGTTGTGCCACAACTTGCTCGGTGTGCTTCCGATAAGCTCGCCCTGCTCTGCCAAGTTCGTTCTTGCCGCACAAATCTCCCGTGAGATGGCTCGGTTCGGCCGTCGCGGCAATGATCTTAGCGGTCGGCAGCGGAGCAAATTCCGCGAGCGGGACACGCTCCACTTACCGCCGCCTGAGCCTGGATAGGGATGGCACAGATCAAGCTTTTTTCAGCGCCTCGCTCGAGTAGCCGGCGTGCAGCTGCGATGCAGACCGGCTCAAGCGCTGGATCGCCGCAGACGACGATATTTGCGCAAGCTACCGCGTAGGCCGGGCCGGATCGACCGCAGTTGAACTCAAGACCCGCGCCAAATCCACGCGCAATGCCTCGCGCGGACGTCGGCGAGGTCCCACAGGCCGGGCACAAGTGGCCTGACACTGCCCCCACTTCTACTTGATCCGGAATGACCTTGTAGGCCTGAGCTGCATTGAACTTGGTGACGGAGATCACGAGTGCCTCGAGCCGATTCATGTTTCGGGAAACCACAGTTCGGCTATCGCCGCTCTGGTATGATTGATACCGAACGAAGCCAGCTTTCGGTCACCAACCTAGCCGTGATATGTAGCCGATATTTGAGTTCGGGATTTTCGTGAAGATAGCGGCGCCAAGCTGTTGGCCTTATCCTGGATCTCTGAAAGCTTCAAGAGTTTGAGTGCGGTGTAGCGTGTAGCAAGGCCGAACTTTGGAGCACCCAGAACTAGAGTTTTTTGCCCTTGATCACCTTGGCAGGCTAGATGCGCCGACGTGGTTTTGCAGCAAAAACCGGTGGCCTTGCCGATCGCCGCATGGGGCCGTTCTTCATTGTAGTATCTGCGCCAAGTCTCCACTCTTTCCTGGGCGTCCGCAAGGGACAGGAACCAATGGACGTTGAGGCATTTGGCCCGGAAGTTGCCGTTGAAGGCTTGGATATACCAGCCGGCCTCAGATCAGAAAAGGACGGACGATGAAGCGAGAAAGGTTCACGCAGATTATGCGGTGCGTCAGCTGCGGCCGATGCGACCATCGTCAGTTCGCAGTTGTAGTCTATCTCGACGGCTACGCCTATCAGGTTGAAAGCGGAGCTCCGAGGCGACACCGTTGTCCTGGCGCGGACGCGCAGGATGGGTCTAGCGACTTGAGTCTCGCGCTTGCCATATCTCTAAGCTTTTTTGTGCCCTGCCTTCAGAACTTTTGGCGTCATGTAGCGGCTACTGTGGAGCAAACCATGAAATTGGTGGATGAATCGCAGCCGCTGCGAGCGTTGAACCGACTGGCACGACGTTGCTCATGGAAGCTGCGGCCGACACGTAGATGGCCACCCAAATGAAATTCAAGATCGCCCAACCGGCTGATCGTCTTCGGCCCCCCGGAATTTCACTTCCGCTCATCAGAGGAAATTGCGACGATTCTGTTATTTGTTCCGTCGTCTCAGAGCCTGAGGCTCACGTTGTAATCGGTCAGAAAGTCCTGTAAGGTGAGGATATGCTGTACCCATCTGATGTTCTCGGTCGTATTGAGCAAGTCGCGTGAGCCCTCGATGGAGAGCAGCGGCGCCACTGACGCATTGCGATCATTCAGCAGCGCGGTGAACCGGGTGCGCAGCATTCTGTAGTAGGTTGGATCCTGGATAACCGGATATCCGCTCTTAACTCGTTGCACCACTGACTGCGGCAGCAGGTCTGCGGTGGCGGCTCGCAGCAGGCTCTTCTCGCGCCCATCGAAAGTCTTGTGCGCCCATGGAGTGCCGAACACGTACTCAACCAAGCGGTGGTCGCAGTAGGGAACCCGCACCTCGAGACCCAAAGCCATGCTCAGCCGGTCCTTCCGGTTCAGCAGCCTCGGCAGGTAAGACGTAAGGAAAAGATAGCAGACTTGGCGCATGCGACGCTCGTATGGATCGGCCGCGGCCGGGCCGGTCAGCTCGGGAACTTTAGCAAGTGCGCTGCGGTACTGCCCGTCTAGGTAGCCGGGGAAGTCAAGCTTCTGGACGAGGTCCGGGTCTAGGGACTTCCGGGTGATATCGATGCTTTCGGACCAAGGAAACGTGTCGGCCTGAACGTGCGCGGGATCATGGAACCACGGGTATCCGCCGAAAAGCTCGTCGGCCGACTCTCCGGACAGAGCTACCGTCGAGTGTTGCCTGATAGCTCGGAATAGCAAATAGAGCGAGCTGTCGATGTCGCCCATGGTGAACGGCAGGTCGTGGGCATGGAGGGTGCTGGTCCGTATGCCCGAGTCCATGAGTTCATCTGCGGATAAGGTGATATCAGTGTGGGCGGTCCCAGCGAGTTTCGCGACCTCCTGCACATACGGCCCGTCGGGCGTAAGGCAGATTGGGTTGGGTGTAAAGTTGTCGGTGTAGCCGACGAAGTCCACGGCGAAGGACCGGATTCGTTCGTCGCTGAAGCGCGCGGCCAGTGCGGTCATGGCCGAGGAGTCCAGGCCGCCCGACAAGAGCGTGCAGAGCGGCACGTCGGAGATGAGCTGCCGCTGGATCGTATCCTCGAGCAGCTCGCGGACCCGTCGAACCGTGGTAGGCACGTCGTCGGTGTGCCCGCTGTCGGTGAGCTGCCAATAACTCACCTGTCGGATTCCGTCGCGAGTGACGCGGACGATGTGGCCGGGCGGTACCTCACGCATGCCGCGGAACGCGGTAGTGTCCGGGTCGGCGATGGAGCATAGGGTGCGCCGAAGCCCCTCGGCGTCCATAACCCTTTCCGCGAGGCGATTCGCGAGGATCGCCTTTGGCTCAGAGCCGAACAACATTCCGTGCTGAGTGGGGTAGTAGTAAAGCGGCTTGATGCCCAACCGATCGCGTATGAGCACCAGCTCGCGCTTGGCGGTATCCCAAAGTGCGTAGGCGAACATCCCGTTTAGCTCACTCACGGCGGTGCGGGGGTCGCGATGGCCCCACTCGCGATGGGCGTGCAGCACCACCTCGGTGTCACTGCTCGTATCGAATCGATGACCCAGAGCAGCGAGCCGTTGACGTAAGTCGCGGTAGTTGTAAGTTTCGCCAGTGTAGACTAGAACTAACGCGGGTCTGCCACCCTCCTGGAGCATCATCGGCTGACGACCACCTTGGATGTCGATGATCGCCAGGCGGCGATGTCCCAGCGCCATGGGACCGTCAATCCAAGTGCCCTCATCATTCGGACCGCGGCGGGCCATGGTGGCTGTCATGGTGGCAAGCTCCCATCGCGCGTCGGAAACTCCAAGGTCTCGATCGAAGTCAATCCATCCACAGATACCGCACATACCTTTGGCTCCTAGTCTTGTGGCACCTATCGCGCAACTTCGTACCACTGGTACCGCCACGCACCAACGCGACCCTCGCGCTAGGTGCTAGTCGTGGCCGGCGGCTTGATGGCCTTGACGCGCATTACGCTGCACCGGCCGTCGACGCTGATGGGCAGCTCGCCATTGACGGTAACGCGACGAACTACGCGGTGCAGGTCGCCGTAGTCATTGACCGCATAATGTTGCGTGGCTCGATTGTCCCATATGGCGACATCGCCCTCCTTCCAGTTCCAGCGCACCGTATTCTCGGGCGCAGTGATATGAGACTGGAAGAGATCCAATAGCTTCTGCCCGTCATACTTCGGGATGCCAACAAAGCGCTGCACGTAATAACCGAGCACCAGCGAGCGTTCGCCGGTCTCGGGAAGGACACGCACGACGGGATGCTCGGTCTCATAGATCGTGCTAGTAAAGACGTCCTCATAATATCTCTTATCGGCCTCGCTGAAGCCAAGCCTAACGCCTTGGCCGTTGGTGTGAACGGACCAGAGCTCGTCGGCAAGCCGTTGCAGCGGCAGCGGCAACTCAAGATAAGCCGCAGCCGTGTTTGACCAGACCGTGTCACCGCCGAATGGTGGGATCACGACGCCTCGCAGCACTGTAATCTTGGGATAGGCATCGACGAAGGCTCCATCGCTGTGCCACAGGTCGACCCGGCCATTGACGCGGGTGGAATCAACATCGAGGATCGATGCCGTTCCCTTGGTCGGACCGACGATCGGAGGCGGCACGGGCTTTCCAAAACGAAGAGCAAAACGCTCCTGCTCGGCGTCGTCGAGATGACCCTGGTCGCGGAAGAAGACGACCTTGTGCTTGAGCAGTAGACCATTGATCGCGGCAATCGTCTGGTCGGGCAAATCGCCCGATAGCTTAATGTTTCTCATTTCAGCGCCGATGCGTGTTGCACGTTTGACGACGTCGGCCCCCGGCAAAACTCTATCGATCACAGTCGCTTCAGTCATCATCGTATTCTCCAGGTTACGGTGCCTTGCCTAAGCCGAGCTATTCCGCTGCGTCACGAACGGGTGAGCGCCAGATGTGGACGCATGCGCTCCATCAAATTATGATGCTCATCTCGTTTGAATCTCCGAGAGTAAATAGCATCAACACAGCGACCAGGGTCGATCGAGCGAGACTTCATCGGGAACGGCGGCGATAGGGCCGCTGCGATCGTGTTGGCTGCGACTTCATCATCTCAGCAAATGGCGTGCCACTCGCGGAATTTCGTGCGCGGCTTGCCTGACTGGAGAAAATAGCCATAACTACCAGCCTGCTCTTGGAATGACACTGCGAGTCGTAGGATTTCAAGCATTGCCGTGGTGAACCCGACACGGCTGGCTGACGGCTGGTTTTGTCGCGCGTGTACGCAAATATCGACCCCCGATTTTCCTAGACGGCAAACAGGGCGGTCCGCCCTCAACTGAATCGTTGCCTCGGCACCAAGCCGCTGACGGCCGTTCTTGAAGCAGTTTCTATCGCTAGGGCGGTGATCAAGGCCGTTGCCGTCGCGGAGCCGATGCCTTCGATCTTGCCAAGCCGTTGGCAGTGCTCGCTAGGGTGGGATTGCTTGCGCCAGCGAAACGGGCCTTTGCAGGCCATCGGCCGACGGTCGTCTGCTGCGTCCAGGCAGCCGAGGGCAAAGCCTTTGTCGAGTCCCTTACACGAGCGACTGGGATCAAGATTACCGAAGGCGAGCGATCGAGCGGCGAGACCGCCAAGGTTCGTGTGGCGGCCGAACCCAAGAGCGTCAGCAGGGACGTCGTCAACGCTTTCGGCGGCCGCCTGGGGCATCTGCACCTAGTGTCCTGAACCAGAAGTTCGCAACCTCGCGTCGCGTTCTGCCGGGGCATTGTACCGGCAGAAGCGTTCGATGGAAGCCAGGATGTCATCGG
>NZ_AXAZ01000134.1 GCF_000473065.1 Bradyrhizobium sp. WSM1743 | reverse complement strand
GCCAATCACTCGGCCTTCCCTGCGCGATGGTCGGACGGCTTATGCCGTGCTCTCCCGGGAGCCGAGTTCCTTCTGGCCTCCCTCGCGCTTGCGAAAGTCACCGGCCCCCGCGCCGGTTGACGCGACTGCCGCGTCCGCAAGAGCTTGACCGTAGCAACGACGGCCAGGACCACACGGTTTGGCCGTACGCACGGCCCGCCATTTCGCCGCAGTTTTCCCAGCCCTGTCGACGGAGCTACGAAACTTACAGACGAGACGAACCTGACAGCGCCGTTCGTCCGCACGAAGCCTTAGGGCTCACGGAGAGCAATCCGCCCTGCCTCAAGCTTTCGCGTCCGACGCTGCTGCGTCCACCGCAAGCCCGGCTCGCGACAATGACGACCACATGATCGCCCCTCGAGACTGAGCCGGGACGGGCCATGCATACGACAAATCCGAATTTCGGTAAAGTGGAATATTTTCATGCGATGGGATTGACAGGCGGCGACACAGGCCCACTCCGTCATCCTGAGGTGCGAGACATGGGACGCGCAGCGTCCTATGTCGAGCCTAAGGATGACGGCCACAGTCGGGCCGTCGCCCTTCGAGGCTCGCCGAAGAGGCAAGCACCTCAGGGTGACGGTGATGGAGTGCGAGATGCCGGGCAAGCGGCCCCGGATTACGCTTTCGCTCCATACGGGCTACGGGAGTCTGCTGTGGCACGAGCTGCGACAATATGAACGCACTGCCGACATAAAGTCGCGGCAATCGGAGGGCTCATCGGGCCGCCCCGCCCCTGCTTCCCCGGAGTTCTCATGTCTTCTGCCGACCGGCCGGCGACCCGCCTTGCGACCCGGCTTGCCTTCCTCGTGGCGGGCTTCGGCATCGCGTGCTGGGCGCCGCTGGTGCCGTTCGCGAAAGCGCGGCTCGCCGTCGACGACGGGGTTCTCGGGCTGCTCCTGCTCAGCCTCGGCATCGGCTCGGTCGTCGCGATGCTGCTGACCGGCGTTCTCAGCGCGCGCTACGGCAGCAGGCCGATCATCATCGCAGGCGGGCTTGGTCTCACGCTGGTCCTGCCGCTGCTCGCGATCGCAAGCTCGCCCCTATCGCTGGCGCTGGCGCTCCTTGCGTTCGGCGCCGCGCTCGGCTCGATCGACGTCGCCATGAACATCCACGCCGTGGAAGTGGAGCGCGCCGCGGGACGCCCGCTGATGTCCGGCTTCCACGCCCTGTTCAGCATCGGCGGCTTCGCCGGATCCGCGCTGATGACGGCGCTGCTCTCGCTGCAACTCGGCGCGCTCGCCTGCACGCTGATCTGCTCCGTGCTGATGCTGATCGCGATGTTCGTGACCCGGCCGCGCCTGCTTCGCTCGGTGCAGGTGCAGGAGGGCCCACTGTTCGTGCTGCCGCACGGATCGGTGCTGCTGCTCGCACTGCTCGGCGCCATCACCTTCCTGGTCGAAGGCGCAATGCTCGATTGGGGCGCGCTGCTCGTGATCGGCGCGGGGCTCGTCACCGAGGCGCAAGGCGGAGCCGGCTACATCGTGTTCTCGATCGCGATGACCATAGGCCGGCTCGGCGGCGACGCGGTCGTTGCGCGTATCGGGGACCGCGCGACATTGCTCTGGGGCAGCCTGATCGCGATCGCGGGTTTTGTGGTCCTGCTCACAGCGCCCGTTGCAGCGATCGCCCTCGGCGGATTCCTGCTGATCGGGCTCGGCGCGTCAAATCTCGTGCCGGTGCTATTTCGGCGGGCGGCGCGGCAAACGGTGATGCCCACCGGACTTGCGGTCGCGGCGATCACGACCGCGGGCTACGCTGGGGTCCTGCTCGGCCCTGCCGGCGTGGGCTTCGTCGCACAGCTCGGCGGATTGCCGATGGCGTTTTGGCTGCTGGCCGCATTGATGGGTCTCGTCACATTGTCGGCGTGGATCGTCACGGCGGAGCAGCGCCAGATGTCGCACGTCGATGCGTGAGCGGCCGCACGCCGAACTTACGGACGGAAGGGCCAGGCGCCGCAATGGTCCCATGCGAGCGCGCGAGTGGAGGCGATCGCCTTGCCATGCCAACCTAAACCCTTCTTTCACGGGGAGACTATTTTGGCAGGCCGAAGCAAGCCCAAGCCATCTGCGCCGGTCTGTCTGCCATGCGGCTTTCGGCCAGTTTACTGGACGCGTCGTTCTGCTAGACCACAACGAAATACCTTTTTTGACTCCCGTCGAGGGGGCAATGGCACGTGCCAGCTCAAAGTAGTCACGACTCGCACATTTCATTCGGGCCATTTCGGCTGTTTCCAAAGTCCCGGCTCCTGGAGAAGGAGGGGGCACCGCTTCATATCGGCGGCCGCGCGCTCGATATTCTGATCCTGCTTGCCGAGCGCCCCGGTGAGGTCATCGACAAGAGGGAGCTGGTCAAGCGTATCTGGGCCGACGTGAATGTCGACGAGGGCAGTCTGCGCTTCCACGTCGCAGCGCTGCGCAAGGCGCTCGGCGATACCGGCAAATCGGCCCGTTATGTCCTCAATGTGCCCGGCCGCGGCTATTGCTTTGTCGCGCCATTCGCTCAAGCGGCTCCGCCGGTCCCCTCAGCCTCGGCCGAAATCGTCATTCCTCGCTCCCTGCCTGCGCAGCTTGCGAAGATGATCGGACGAGAGGAGGTGATCGAGAAGATTTCAACCGGATTGACGCTGCATCGCTTCATGACGGTGGTCGGCCCGGGCGGCATCGGCAAGACGGCCGTCGCCGTCACCGTCGGGCATCGCCGCTCGGCGGATTTCGGCGGACGCGTCTTCTTCGTCGATTTCGGTCCGCTCCGGGACGCCAGCCATGTCACGACCACCATCGCCTCGGTCCTCGGACTGACCGTCAGCGCGGAGGACCCGACGCCGGCCATTCTGACATTCCTGAGGACCGGACCGACCCTGCTGATCTTCGACAGTTGCGAGCATGTGCTGGACACGCTGGCTCCATTCGTCGAGTGCATCGTTCGCGAGGCGCCGCAGCTTCGCGTTCTCGCGACCAGCCGCGAATCGTTCCGCAGTGAAGGCGAGCGGATCTTTCGGCTGTTCCCGCTGGATTGTCCGCCGGAGCGCGAGGGCCTCGATGTCGCCGAGGTCCTCGCCTACCCCGCGGCTCAGCTGTTCGTCGAGCGCATCGCGCAGAGCTCGGGTCCGTTCCAGCTCAGCGCTGAAGAAGCGCCGCTGGTCGCGAACATCTGCCGGCGCCTCGACGGCATTGCGCTGGCGATCGAGCTCGCGGCGGGCCGTGTCAATGCGTACGGCATCGCCGGCACGGCCTCGCTGCTCGACAGCCGCTTTTCGCTGCAATGGCGGGGGCGGCGCACGGCCGTGCCGCGGCACCAGACGCTCGCCGCGGCCCTCGACTGGAGCTACGACCTCCTGCCTCCGGCGGAAAGCGCCACCTTGCGGCGACTGTCGGTGTTCGCCGGTCCATTCGCGCCGGAGGCGGCCGCCGCAGTCGCATCCGGCGAGGGCCTCAGCACCTCGGAGACGTTGGAGGCGATCGACAGCCTGGTCACCAAATCGCTGATCTCGCCATCCGGTTCGCGGACGCTGCGCTATCGCCTGCTCGATACCACGCGCACCTACGCGCTCGGGAAGCTGAATGAACTCGGTGAAGTCAGGCAGTTCGCCCGGCGCCATGCCGAGTATTTTCGAGATTTCTTCGAGCACGCGGAGGCCGATACATCGACACCTCTGCCCGAATGGCTGAGCATCTATGCGGGGGAGCTGGACAATGTGCGCGCAGCGCTGGATTGGGCCTTCGCGCCCGACGGCGACGCAAGGCTCGGTATCGCGCTGACGGCGGCCGCGGTCACACTGTGGGTGCGCCTTTCGTTGTTCGCCGAATGCCGCGAACGCACCAGAACGGCGCTTGCAGCGCTCGCAGACACCGAGGGCGACGATCGCATCCGCATGCAGCTACTGTCGGCGCTCGGCTGGTCGCTGATGTATGGCGAAGGCCGCGCGCGCGAGGCGCGCCCGATCCTGGAGACGACCCTCGCGCTGGCGGACAGGCTCGACGACAAGGATTTCCGCCTGCGCGCACTGTGGGGCCTGTGCATCGACCAGTTCAACAACGGACAGTTCGGCAAGGCCCGTGCGTTCGCCGATCGTTTTGCGAGCGCGGCGGCGAACTCCCCTGATAAGACCGATCTCATGCTGAGCGACCGGCTGATGGCTGTCGCGCTGCACTATCTCGGCGACCAGAATGACGCGCGGCAGCGCATCGACCGGGTCAACGCATCGCTGCACGTGCTGGCGGAGAAGCCGAAGATCTTCCCGCTCGATCTCAGGATCTCGACGCAATATTTCCGGGCCCGCATCCTGTGGCTGCAGGGTCTCGCGGACCAGGCCCAGGCGCTGGCGGCAAGAAACATCGAGGAAGGCCGAGCCAATGGCCACGCCCTGACCTTCTGCAGTGTGCTGGGACAGGCCGCCTGCCCAATCGCCTTCTGGGCCGGCGATCTCGGCGCCGCGGAACGCCACGGCAGCGAGCTGCTCGAGCACACCGAGCGGCACGCAATCCGGCTGTGGGGCTTGTGGGCAAGGGCCTTCAATGCGGCAGTCGTCGCCAAGCGCGGCGACGTCGGGATCGGCCTGCCGCTGCTGCGCGAAGAACTCAATCGCGCTGGCGATGCGCGCTTCCTGCCGCGCTTTCTTCCCCTGCTTGGCGAGCTTGCGGCGTGCTTTGGCGAAGCCGGCCAGGTCGACCGCGGCCTCGACGTCATCGAGGACGTCCTGACCCGTTGCAACGACCGGCAGGAGCTCTGGTATCTGCCCGAGCTGATCCGCATCAAGGGAGAGTTGATGCTCAGGGGCGCGCGGCATTCAGAGGACGCCGAGGCACGCTTTCGCGAGGCCATGGAGATTGCCGGCCAGCAGGGCGCGCGCTTCTGGGAGTTGCGCTGCGCCATCAGCCTCGCACGGCTCAAGATACGGGCCGGCCAGAACGCGGACGCTCTGGCCGTTCTGAAGAATGTCTTGGGATCGTTCACGGAGGGCGCCGAGATCGCCGACATGCACACCGCGCGCGACTTGATGGCGCAACTCCGGAACTGACGGCGCGCTAATGCGGAATAGCTCTAGGTTGAATCGATCGCAGCCGCTGGTTCACCTCTCCCGCAAGCGAGAGCTTTGCATTATTCGCGAATCTGCGATTCCCTAGACGGATTGGAGGGGATGGGAATGGCATATCGGCAGGNGGGGCAACCGAGCTTTGCGGACGCGCTGGCGTCGTCGCGGCGTGGAAAAGGCAATCCGGTGCTGAGGCGGATCAGCGATCTGGTGGATTGGACCGCGGTGGAGCACGTGCTGGGCGGTCTGCCGGAACCGGAGCGCGGGGCGCCGCCGTACCCGCGGCTGGTGATGTTGAAGGCGTTGCTGCTGCAGCAATGGTA
>NZ_AXAZ01000133.1 GCF_000473065.1 Bradyrhizobium sp. WSM1743 | reverse complement strand
CGCCTTCAACATCACCAGCCGCGGGTACGGCGGCGCCCCGCGCTCCGGTTCCGGCAGACCGCCCAGCACGTGCTCCACCGCGGTCCAATCCACCAGTTCGCTGATCCGCCTCAGCACCGGATTGCCTTTTCCACGCCGCGACGACGCCAGCGCGTCCGCAAAGCTCGGTTGCCCCACCTGCCGATATGCCATTCCCATCCCCTCCAATCCGTCTAGGGAATCGCAGATTCGCGAATAATGCAAAGCTCTCGCAAGCGGGAGAGGGAGCGCACCTCCATCGTCGCAACACTCAAGCCACATCTCACCGCGCTTCAGATTCGTCCGGCGGCGCCGAGCCGCGATTCGAGCCAGTCGAAGATGTATTCGTTGGCAAGGCTCGGATTGTCCGCATGGGCCTGCGCCGCGCCCGTCTCGGCCGCCGTGAACACCTTCAGCATGACATCCGAACTGCCGAGCCGCGAGTTCTGGACGAGCTGACGCGCCCGATCGGCCTTGAGCCAGCCGTCCTCGCCGAGCGTGATCAGCACCGGACAGTCGGCGCTGGAGGCCATCAGCGGCGCATGCGGCACCGGGACGATGCTGACGTCGCTCATCGCGAATCGGCTGGCAAAGAAGGCCCGCTCGTGCAGGTCCCACAGGCCGCCGTCGCAGACGGCGGCGGCCAGCCGCGGCTCCTGCAATACCGCGCGCGCCACGAAGGACGAGCCCCAGCCATCGGCGATGATCCCGACGCGCGCGAAATCGACGTCTCTCCGCGTCTCCAGATAGTCCATGACGCCGGGGATCGCGCTCTCGAGATCCCGGCGCCGCAACAGCGCGTCGAGATAGTCGTCGCGCTGGTCGCCGAACAGGTCGAGTGCCAGCATCGAGAAGCCGCGCTCGCGCGCATGCGGCACGAGCTTGACCAGAAACTCTTCCTTGCGGTGGCCGGGCTCGCCGATGCAGATCACGGTCGGAGCCCGCCCCTTCCCCGACGGCGCCGGAAGGAAGTAGCCCTGCAGCGAATGCCCGTCGAGCCAAGGTATCGTCACCACCTCGCCGGCCGGGCTGCGCGCGGCGAGGTAGCGGCGCGCGCATTCCTGCATCGCCAGCACCGCGACCCAGCGGCGCTCGTCGGCGGGGTCGAGCGGCATCGCCGCGGCACCATAGTAGTTCATCGCGCGCAGCCAGTTGCGCTGCGCGCTCGCAAGGTGGCCCTCCGCGAACGCGGCCTCGGCGCGCTGCCGATTGGTTTGCGCCAGCTTCTTCCACTCGCGATGCCAGGACCGGTCGTCGCCGCGCTTGAGCTGCCGCGCGATCATCAGGCATTCGGCGATCGTGGCGCCGCCCTCCTGGGCCGCGGTGAGCAGCCGCGTGAACTCAGCAGAAATGTCCTCTCGTTCCGGGCAAAGGGTCCAGTCGTCGGAGAGGCATGCGGGCATCATCGGGAGCTACGCTCTGTCGTCGCGTTACGCTCATTGACTAGACCATTTCAGCTCGTCAACCAAGCGGCCGTGCGCCCGATGAGAGGCGTTTCAGATCACCATCGCTTGAACATCGTCATGTCGCATGCGTGACATTCCGATTGGTCATGGAGCCGGCGAACATTGGCAAGAGATGGCACGCAAAATTGCTGACGCATCTCTTGCCATGATGATCATCATACCTATATTCGCGTCCGCTCGGAGGCGGCCTCAACCGAGCCGCCAGCCGACCTCCTGCGTGATACTTTCGAAGAAGGCGCGGTCGTAAGCCTGCTCCGGCGTGGCGCGTACGCGCTCGTCGAGATGCTTGGCGTCCTCGCCGACGAGAATGCGCCAGCGCTCCGCCTTGACGCCGTCGAGAATGATCTTCGCCGCCTGCGCGGCCGTCGTCGGCGCGTCCTCGAGGAAGCTGCGGGCGCGCTCGGCGAACGCCGCCTGAATGTCCTCGTCCGACATCTTGTCGGCATCCGGCACGCCGGCCGCGGCCATGCGCTTGCGGGTTAGCGCCACCTCGTCGGCGTTGAGCCGCTCCAACCCATCGGCGCTCTGCACCTTGCGCGAGTTGGAAACGATCGAGGTGCCGATATGACCGGGCATCGCCACCGAGCATTTGACGTGCGGCGCGTGCAGGCGCAGGTCGTTGATCAGCGCTTCGGTAAATCCCTTCACCGCGAACTTGGCCGAGCTGTAGGCGGTGTGCGCCTGGTTCATGCCGATCGAGGCCCAGAAGCCGTTGACGCTCGCGGTGTTGACGATGTGGGCCTCGTCCGCGGCGACCAGCATCGGCAGGAAGGTGCGCACGCCGAGATAGACCCCGCCCCAGCAGATGTTGAAGGTGCGCTCCCACTGCTCGCGCGTGTTGGTGAACAGGCTGCCGCCGCCACCGATGCCGGCATTGTTGAACAGGAGATGGATCTTGTCCGTCTTCTGCTGCTCGGCGAGCTCATCGCGAAAACACTTGAGATGATCCTCGATCGCGACGTCGGCGACATGCGTCGTGACGCGCAGGCCCTGCGGCAGCTTCTCGGCCTCGCAGAGCCGCTTGGTCTCGGCCATCGCGGCTTCCGAAACGTCGCACATCGCGACGTTGCAGCCTTCAGCGACGAGCTGCCGCGCGAGCTCGCGCCCCATGCCCGTGCCGCCGCCGGTGATGACCGCGATCTTTCCAGCAAAATCCTTCATGGGACTCGGTCCCTCCCCTTGTCGGTATGTTTCTTCCTCACAGCGCCGCTCAGCGCGGCGCGCGCAAAACTGTAGCAGCCGCGCATCCGCGGGTAAAAGCGGCGCGCTGTCGTTCGATATCAGTTATTTCGGCGGACGGACTATTCCGCCGCTTCGACGCGCGGCCAGCTCAGCGCATCGGGACGCCTCGTGAAAGCAATCCAGGGATGACTGCCCGGCTTCCGTATCTGTCCGGCTTCGGGAAACGGGCATTCTTTTTACAATCCGAATCGTCAGATGGGGACCCTGGGTTGAGTCGGCTAGGCCAGCGTGTGGTTTGCCTGTCACAGGCTCTGGCACTCCGCTTGCATCCTCTTCGTGGTCAGAAACAACCGATGAGGTGACAGGAATGTTCGTGACCGTCGTTGCCGTGCTCTGCCGGCTAGGTGCATCTGCCTCGGGCGCTTGCGTCGAGGAAATCGTGACCGACAGCAACATGACGCCCGAGATTTCGATGATGCAGTGCGCGGTCGGCGCACAGGCACCCCTGGCGAAATGGATGGGCGAGCATCCGATCTATCACGCCAATTGGCGCCTCGAGCGCTACAAATGCGTGCCGGGTCGCTACGAGATCAAGGGCCACGCCTAAGGCCCCGCAAAACTACTGATCCGAACGCGACGGATCGAGGAAACGCCCCGGAGGCCGCCGCCGACGGACCGCACCGCGCCAGTCCAATAAGACGGCGCTCCGTGACAACGATCACATCCATCTCCAATCAAGCCACCTCACGCAAGATGATCGCACGCGCCCGTCGGCCTTCCGGCGTCGGCATCAACGCATAGTTGTGCGGCTGGTCACGGAGCAGATGCAGCTCGACCGGCACGCCCACCGCCCTCGCCCGCTCCGCCAGATCGACGCTATCAGGATAGAGCAGATCGCGCGTGCCAGCGAAGATCGTCATCGGCGCGAGCGAGCGGAAGGCGCCGTTGAGCGGGCTGACGAACGGATGGCCGACATCGAGCTCGCCGGCATAGAGCCGCCCCGCCTCCACGATTCCCGGAATGTCCTGGATCGGATCGCGCGCCGCGATCGCAACCTGCTCCGGACGGCTGACCGAGGCATCGGCCGCGGGCGAGATCAGCACCATCCGCGCCGGCTGCCGATGACCGCGATCGCGCAGCCATTGGCAGGCGGCGAGCGCGAGACCCGCGCCGGCGGAATTGCCTGCTACCGTGACCTTGGCGGGCCCGGCGTCTTCCAGCAGCATACGCAAGAGCTCCGCCGTCGCCGGCACGACGTCCTTGGCGGTCGCGCGCGGCGCGAGCGGATAGATCGGCACGACGCACGAGACGCGCGCCTTGCGCGTCATTTCGCCGACGAAGCGCCAATGTGCCGGCACGATCTCGTTGATGTAGCCGCCGCCATGCAGGAACATCACGTAGTTGCAGCCCTCATGGCCCGAAGCCGGCGCGGTGTAGTACACGGGCCACCCGCCCATCCCGGTCAGCGTCACCTCGACATCGCGGACCAAACCCGTCGGCTCGTGCGAGGCCGGCTGCAAGGCGAGCTTGCGCACATGGGCCTGCACGGCCTCGGCGGAGGCGAGCTGCTTCTTGAACGGAAGCAACCGCAGCAGCATGTTGAAGCACCGGCTCTGCAGGCTCGGCGCGGGATCGTTCGACGCCGCGTCCCACGTGAAACGACCTTCACCGCACAGCCGCCCGATCGACAGGATTTTTGCAACGCTCATGCTCTGCCCTCATTTGCTGCGTCCGCCGGCTCGCGACTGCCCTCTGTCCATCAGCCGGCGATCGTGCGTATAATGCGAGCATTCGCTCGCTTTTCCTACTCGCATTCGGATCGATGGCCCATGCCGCGCAAGCCGCCGACAAAACCCCGGAAAAATGCCTCGCAGGCGCGCTCACGCGCCACCGTCGACGCCCTGGTCGAAGCGACTGCTCGCATTCTGGTCCGCGAAGGTTTTGAGAAGGCCAGCACCAACCGCATCGCGGAAGTAGCCGGCGTCAGCGCCGGCTCGCTCTATCAGTATTTCCCAAGCAAGGAGGCCCTCGTCGCCGCCGTGATTGAGCGGCACAACGAGGAGATCATGGCCATCGTCCCTCGACAAGGCCGTACGAAAACTCGTCACCGTCGCGATCGAAGCCCACCGCATCAACCCGAAACTGCATCGGGTGCTCGCCGAGCAGATCCCGCGCACCGGCCAGCTCAAGGAGGTCGAAGCCTTCAACCGCGAGGTCCACACTTTGGTGCGCACCTATCTCGAAAGCCGCCGCAAGGAGATGCGCAAGATCGACCCGGGGCTGGCGACGTTCATCTGCGTCAGCACGATCGAAGCGGTCGCGCACAACACGGTGCTGAACCACGCCGAGATGCTGTCGGAGAAGACGGTGAAGGTGCTGGTGGACGAGACGACGCGGATGGTGGTGGGGTATTTGAGGTAGGCGGGCGTTGCTCAGCGTGCGCTTCTAGGGAAGACGCCGCTGCTTAAGCTCCCGAATCTGCCATCCGATCGCGATCGCCCGCTCCTGCGCCCAAAGCTGGTCGTATTGCGCGACTTCATGCCTGACGAGATCTTCCGTCGTCGCCCCCTGGACGATCCGCTCTCGATGCTTCTGGCTGCAGAAATGGGCGACGAGGCCGGCAATCTTCTGCTGCTCGTCAGAAGGTTGATCGGTCAATCGTGCCAAGCTCTCGCGCCACAGACAATCCTCGCGCTCGATCTCGTCACGAAGAATCTGCAAGAGCCGATCAGTTTCTTGATCTTTCAGCTTGTCGCCGGCCAACGTAGGCGAGGCGGTCAGCGCGAACGTGCAGAGCAGAGCGATCCGATACATACCCATCCCACGGGCTGGCACAATGACATTATGCCCCTGTTTTGCCCCACGCGTCAAACCGATTCGGAAAACCGTCATTCCGCCAATGGCTTCGCTACTGTGCATGGGGTTGTTTTCGGCATTTTGGTTTGCCGACCATCGAGCGGCCACGCGCGCGTCATCGTCACCGGCGGGAGCGGGCTCCACGCCGACGGTCGATCCACCCGACAGATGATTTGTGAGCGACCCGAGACATAGGTGACACTTCGTACCGGACACATGGGTTACACTTTCCGCTTTTGTTCTGCGGGAGGTGTGGATGCCGTGGAGAGCGAGTTCGGTGATGGAAGAGCGCCTGCGTTTTGTCGCCCGGCTTCTGGATGGGGAAGCCATGACAGAGGTCTGCCGGGAGTTCGGCATATCCCGCAAGACCGGTTACAAGATTTTCGCTCGCTACAAGGCACACGGGCTTGAGGCGCTGAGCGACCGCTCCAGACGCCCGATACGCTATGCCAACCAGTT
>NZ_AXAZ01000132.1 GCF_000473065.1 Bradyrhizobium sp. WSM1743 | reverse complement strand
TGCGGAAAGAGCGCGTAGTTCTGGAATACCATGCCGATGTCGCGCTTGTGCGGCGGCACATTCTGGATCGAGCGCCCCTCCAGAAGGATGCAGCCCTGGGTGGGNACCTCAAACCCGGCAAGCATCATGAGGGTTGTGGTCTTGCCGGAGCCGGAGGGCCCCAGCATGGTCAAGAACTCACCCCGGGCGATATCCAGGTTGAGCTTCTTAACGACCAGGGTTTCGCCGTCGTAGGACTTCTGGATGTCGGAAAACTTCACAAAGGCATTGTCCGCATCCGGCATTGCCCCCCTCCCCGGCCCCGGCGCTTGTTGCATTGAAGCGCCGCCCACGACTGCCAGACCCTGATGTTGCACTTTGACCAATTGCATGCTGTTGAGCGCGCACTCAAAACCGCAGGGCCACGCCTTCATCAGGCGGCTGCGATTAATCAGACGACGCACTCTTCCTCCCGTTTTACTGCGGCCTCGCGGCCGACAGACCATTTCTCTTTCACGTAAATATTATTGGGCCGCGAAAGCCAAATTCCACTGATGTGGCTGCTCCGGCAGCCGAAATCCTGCGTTAATCCGGCCGAGCGCGCGGATTCATGTGCCTCCACAACCATGCGATGAATGTGCGCGCCTCGGTAGTCCAGCGCTTCGGCCCGCAACAAAGGCACGCTTATCTTGGTGAGGCTACCGGGCCTTCACAGAGTCGCTGAGGCCGTCGACAGGATTTCCTGGTCGCGCTCGCGGCGTAAAAGAACGGACCCAGCACGAGCCTCCCGGATCGCGAATGAAATATGCCCCGTTCGAAACGGCACCAGCATGCCCCTACACATGCGCGCCCATTCAAGCCCCGGCGTCACACCGTTCCTTCCGCCCAGCCGCTCACATTGCCGACCGGAAGTGGGTCGAGGAACTCCAATGCGTGGAAGTACTGTACGAGGCGAGCACAGCTGCCCAGTTGGGCTTCTTCAACTGCTGAGCTTGGCAAAGCTTTGTTCGAGAGGACTCGTATAGTAGCAGCCTCGCGAACGGCAGATCGATGGCACGATACTGCTGTCGTCGCAGCGACTCGCAATTCTCGGGCTCGCCCTAAGACTTGCCCGCTCAAATGTTCAATAGATTGCCGAGCAAGGTCGCTCGAACAGGTTCTACTAATTTTTCTCGCGTTCCTCTCTCGAAGCTTCCGGAAAATGGCACTCATTTTTCACCGCAATCATCGGCGACAACGGGTTCACGACTGTCACGAAGCTCCCATTGACCCCCGCAAACGAGCTGCCACTGTCAACGTCTGCAGATACCGCACTTTCAGAATATTCGCGGCGTGAAGCCATTGCCCTTTCCTTTAAACATCGATCCTCTATGCAATGATAAATGTGAAGATGGATTAGCTAACGGAACTTGGCGGCAGGCGGATGCTTGCGCTGGCGCGATCCGGACGAGGCAACTGTGCGTGCACTCGCGCCAGCCCGAAAAGGCGCTCTCGCACATCGCCCTTTACGGGACCGCTACGTTTTGTGCCCGCATCAACGTGAATCAGCATCTGTTCGCCCGTGGCAACCGGTCGCTCGCCCCCCTCTCGCGTGATCACGTGAAAGAGGTGAAGGCGTTTGTCATCGACCCCGAGGACCTGAGTGCTTACCTGGATGCGGTCACCCGCATGCAGCTCCCCTAGATGGCACAGGTGTGTCTCGAGAGTGTAGTAGGCACCGCTCTGTGACCGATACTCGGCGTCAATGCCGATGTAATGTGCCAGTGTTCCAGTCGCATCGCTGCAGACCTGAAGATACCGACTCTCAGCGACATGTCCGTTGCCGTCAATCCAGTCGGAGGGGACTGCAAGGGTCGGCATCCGCAGACGGCCAGAGCCATCATGCAGCTGTGGCAGGGGAGCGCGCTCGCGCAGCCCCTGCTCCCACCGCGCGAGCGTCTCGCCCGGGCCGTAGCCCTGTGAGCGCAACCCCTGCAGCAAGGCGACGAGCAAGTCGTCGCGCTTGTGTACAGTGGGAACGTCCAGGGGGTCCGCCTTAACCAACGCGTCTGCCTGCTCGGCCGCCTTGTCGAGAAAGGCCCGATCCATGTTCGGCTTTTCGGTGAGCCTGGACCATGGCCACTTGAATGCCCATTGCTCGATCGTCTCGCGCATGCCCTCGCCGCCGTCTGCCATGCGGTAGGCACCCATCACCGCTCGCCGCAATCCCCAAGAGTATCGGACGGCGTCATCGATTTCCTGGAGCGTAGCAACATCATCGTGCACAAGCCACAGCGACTCGCGCGAGATCGCATCTCCCAGTCGGTTCGCGATGAAACCATCAACCTCTTTGCGCACCACCAGCGGATGCATCCCGATCGCGCGGAAAATCGCCGCCGCCCGATCTAGCATCTTCGGCGCTGTACGCTCACCGCTGCAGAGTTCAACAAGTGGCAGCATGTACACTGGTTGGAACGGATGCGCCACGAGGAAACACTCGGGGTGATCCATCTCGGCCTGCAGCAGTGACGGCCGAAATCCTGAAGTCGAGGAACAGATCAACGCGTCAGGCCCGGCCGCCCGACTGGCAGTGGCGAGGAGTTCCTGCTTGAGGTCCAGTCGCTCCGGCGCAGATTCCTGCACGAGGTCCACGCCGCGGACCGCGTCCGCAACCGAATCAGCGAGGGTGAGCGCGCCTTCGATCGGCAGAGGCACACCCGTCAGCCGCCGATAGGCCCGCCGCGCATTCGCCAGCATCTTCTGGACATACTCGACCGCATTGGGAGCCGGATCGTACAGCCGCACATCCACTCCATTGAGAATGAAACGCGCGGCCCAGCCGCCGCCAATAACACCGCCCCCGAGAAGCCCGACTGCGCGGGGCGGGGTCCTGGTGATGTATGGATTCTCAGGCATGACGATGGTCCCTCTTAGGCGCGAACCTTCAGCTTCAGCTTTTCGCGCATCTGATCCGGGCTCATCACCCGCACTCCCATGCGCTCGACAATCTCTACAGCTCGCCGCACGAGCTCAGCGTTGGTCGCCAGCCGCCCACGGGACAGGTACAGATTGTCTTCCAAACCGACCCGTATGTTCGCACCGACCAGGGGCGACAGAGCAGCATACGGAAGCTGCATCGGCCCGACCGAGAAGGCTGAATAGACGGCATCCCGCGGCAGCTGGTGCACCATGGCCAGCAACGTAGACACATCCGGCGGGGCGCCGTTACCCGTGCCCATACAGAGCTGGTACAATGGGATGCCATCAATCAGTCCATCCTTGACCAGATCGTTGGCCAACACCACATGTCCTGTATCGAACACCTCAAGCTCCGGTTTCACGCCGATCTCTTTGCACCGCGCAGCCATGGCGCGAAGCATTCCGACCGTGTTGACCATGACGCCCTCTACGTTGCCCTTGCTGCTCTTCGAGCCGCAATCTAGCGTGCATATCTCGGGGCGGAGCTCCTCGATGTGCACGAGCCGCTCACGCAGGCTCGCCATCCAGGTCCCTGATGCCAGTGGCAGGGGAGCTTCCGGCCCGCCCACCACGATGCCGCAGCCCTCTCCAGTGGTCAGATTGAGCACCGGATTCACATCGGACTGCCGAATGCGCTGCACAACCGCTCGCCACAAGGCAGGATCGAGAGAGCCCTCCTGGGTCTTGAGATCACGGACGTGGAGGTGCACCGCTGCCGCTCCCGCACGCGCGGCCTCAATCGCTGATTCAGCGATCTGCTCCGGACTTACCGGCACGTTCTTCTGCCTCGGCGCTTCTCCTCCGCCGGTGACCGCACAGGTGATGAACACCTCGGAAATCATCACACCTTCTCCTTTCCTGAAATCTTGAGCAGCCCGAAGCCGGGCCAGACGTCTAGATACGTCTCGTCTGGATGCAATAAGTAGCGAGGCAAGAGATCTGTATTTGAGCAATATCGGGCGATTCCGAGCAGTAATTCTGCATGCAAACTGCGCTAGGCTGAGTATTTCCATCAGCTTTGGCCACACGCGGGCAAACCGCGCCACGGATACTTCACACTGGAGCGCCGGGACGTGTACGGTGATCCCGCGGAAATTGAATACACGCTTCAGGTGTAAGCCGCCCCGCTCCGTTAGAGGCAATCTCCAAAAATGCCCCACCTTGATACTCGAGGACATCGCCGATCAGGCAACATAGACATTCGAAGCCCCGCCTTCAGACGAATTGCGATCGCAAGCACAAGGTCTCTACGGCAAAGGCCGAGAAACCTACTTCGTACCCGAGCCTTCATTTTCTGCGGGGAGAAGCGCATCTTTGCAGGCCGGGACATGCGGCTTTTCGGGTCCGCGGATCGTGGTCGAGTAGCTCGGCCATTCGGCTTTGCCCTCACAGATCCGGGCGGGCGGCTTTCCCGCACCCGGCTCTTCCCGAGAGTAACCCGCGTCATATCCGCGCCTGCGCCCATGTGCGAGTGATGCGTGGGACGGGCAGACGGAAGCGAGCCGTCAGGGTTTCAAACTCCGACCAACCCATGCGCCGGCTTTTCTGACTACGCCGTCTCAGACAGCGCAGCCAGGTCCGACGCACTTCGCGGTAGAAGCCGTTGAGCGCCGGATAGTTGTGCGGTCTGCCATAGGGCCGTAGTGTCCACGCAGAACGGCGGTGAGCCATTCGTGTTGCATGGCCAGTGGCGCGTGCATGAACCGCCAGACCTCCTGGCGCAACGCCGTCAGCTTGCGCGTCAGGCGTTTCCCTTCCGTCTTGTGCTTCACGATGAACCGGCCATCCCGGGTCCGCCCACAGTAGTGGGTGAAGCCGAGGAAGGCGAAGGTCTCTGGCCGCCGCTCGCCGCGCTGCTGACGTGAGACGGCCGCGAACCGGCCAAACTCGATCAGCCGCGTCTTGTCCTCATGGAGCGTCAGGCCGAAGCCGGCCAGCCGCGCTTTGAGGGCCAAGAGCATTTCCTGCGCATCTGCCTTACTCTCGAAGCCCATGACGAAGTCGTCCGCATAGCGCACGATCACGATGCGACCGCGTGCGCGGCGACGACGCCATTGATGAGTCCAGAGATCGAGGATGTAGTGCAGGAAGATGTTGGCAAGGAGCGGGCTGATGCCCGCCCCTTGTGGCGTGCCCCTGTCCGTCTCTTGCTTCTCGCCGCTCTCAAAAACGCCGGCTCGCAGCCACAGCCCGATGAGCCGCAAGATGCGAGGATCGGCGATCCTGTGCGCCAGCATCCGCAACAGCCATTCGTGGTCAACCGAGTCAAAGAAGCTGCGTATGTCGGCATCGAGCACCCAGTTCACATGCTGGCTCATGATCGCCGTATGCAAGGCATCAAGCGCCATGTGAGGATTCCGCCCCGGCCGGAAGCCGTAGGAGAATCCGAGGAAGTCGGCCTCGTAGACAGCGCTCAACACCTCGGCCACCGCGCTTTGGACAATCTTGTCCTCGAGCGCCGGCACACCGAGAGGCCGCTTACCGCCGTCGGCTTTGGGGATGTAGACGCGCCGCACCGGCTGTGGCCGGTAGCGACCAGTGTGGACCCGTGCGCAGAGGTCGCGGAGATTATCCGTCAGCCCCTCTTCGTACTTCGCCACCGTCACCCCATCGACCCCCGCGCTGGCCTGCCGCTTTTGTCGTCGAAACGCCCGAAGAAGAGCGGCTTCATCGACATGGTGCAGCAGGGCCGTGAACCGGGTTTGGGCGGCCTGGCTGGCCGCCGCGTTCACCCGCTTGAGGTTCGGCGGCAAGGCGCCCCACAAGCGATCATCAGCTTGGCATGACGTACTCCCCGGGCGTGGTGTAGCTGGCGGTGGGTCACCGCGTTCGCCGGCCTGGGCTGGATCGGTCAGGTGGCGATTGCCGGGAAGCTACGGCGGGATCATCGCCCAATGGCGCGATCGTTTCCAGTGTCATGTAGCGACCGCGCTGGACCGCCCACTCATCGTTCTGTTCGAGCAGGATGGCGCCAATCAGGCGGGTGATGGCGTCCTCATTGGGGAAGACGCCGACCACTTCGGTTCGGCGCTTGATCTCGCCGTTGACGCGTTCGAGCGGATCCGTAACCGGTATGAGATGTCTCGGTGCCAACGTTCCCGCTGCGGTGTTCTACATCGTGGCGTATGGTGCGACCATCGGGACAGAGGCACCGGGAGCACGAAGTGCGGGCAGGCCGATGTTATTCGATGAGCCGAGAGCTCGAGTTAGTAGCTGGCCGCCTCTGCGACTCGCCCGGTTGCGCCGAGAGCGCGAATCCGTAGTTGTCGTGTCGCCCGCAGCTCCCGTCAGTCATGTGTCTGGCAGGAGGTGCGAATGCGACGGGTGATTGGCATCGAC
>NZ_AXAZ01000131.1 GCF_000473065.1 Bradyrhizobium sp. WSM1743 | reverse complement strand
TCTCTCATACTCGAACGAGGTCTCTCCCGACCTCAGCACCTTCCGAACCGTGTTCCGAGACACCTTCAGGTCGCGGGCGATCTCCTTGATCGTCTTACCCTTGATGAAGTGCTCGCGCCGTATCCGCCCAATCGTCTCCACGACCAGCATCCCCAACCACCTGCTTCATTCCAAAGCAGGCAGCGCAACAGACCTATCTGTAGGGGGTCAATTTTGGACGCCGATCCCCCGGCTTAGGGGGTCAATATTGCAAGCCGAATGACATCATGTGTTCGGGGGTTGTTACTCCCTTGTTGAACCAAGCCATGCCCTGGAAATACAGGTCCATCGCATCGGGATGCTGGCACTTCATTGCACCGGGAAAGCCGATGCAGAACGGCTTCGTCGAGAGTTTCAACGGCCGGATGCGTGACGAGCTGCTCAACGAGACTCTGTTCTTCGATCTCGACGACGCCCGCGCCAAGATCGCCAATTGGGTTGCCGACTACAATCTTCAGCGGCCTCACTCGTCGCTGAAATACATGACCCCCGCGGCTTATGCCGCCCACCTCACCACAACGGACGATCGGCTACGCAACCCCGACCAGCTCCGCCGATCGTCCGTTGCTACAACCGCGCCACTTGGCGTACAAAACCCCGAGGCTCTAACCGCGGCCGGATGAAAATTCGGTGGCAGGTCAGGTTGACCCAAGCCGGAATACCAACGATGTAACGGGCCTGCCTCTACTGCTTGGCACCAAGAAGCGTGCAGGTTAATCTGGCTGCTGTTCGATCCGCCAAAGCTTGTTTCTTCATCTTTTAAACTCTGATGAAATTCAATGAAGCTCACCCATATTTTGGCGCCGCTTGCGCTGGCTACGTTTACCGCATTTTGCGCGACGAGCATGGTTGCTGATGCGCGGGAGACTCCGAAGCTGAAAATCACTCCGCTGCAGAAGGAGCCTCTGACAGGGCAGCCTAACAAGGAAGTTCTCTCGCTGATCGTCGAGCGGCCGCCCGGGTCCGGTACCGGTCTTCACACGCATCCGGGCGACGAGTACACCACCGTCCTTGAAGGAGAGGTCGTCGGCCGAAAAGAAGGAAGCGAGGCCAAGACCTACACGGCGGGCCGGTCGTATCACAACGAACCCGGCGTAGTTCACGAAGCAAATAACAAGGCGAGCGCTCCGGCAAGGACCTTCAACGTGTTTGTAGTTGAGAAGGAAAAGCCCGTAACCGAGCCGGTGAAGCGGTAGCTGACGTCGGGACCCGTGGGCGCCGAGGTCGGCCTCTGATCCGAGGCTCGCATCTGCTTGGGTAATTGCGCCGACCGCTTCCGAGAGGCGAGCGGACTAACTTCATGCAGACTGCGGAGGTTTGACCCGTGGCTGACCTCCCTCTGGTCGTCGCATTGTCCGCTTCCGAGGTGAGCAGAATGGCATCATGCACACCGCGAGGGAATCCTTTGACCCATTGCGGTGTCGCCGCTCCGTCCAGCACGTCGTTTTGGGGCTGCTCGTCGGTTAATTCTCGCGCCAGATCTCACGCACATGACGGGAAGAAGTTAACTATCTTTGGATTTAATTTAATTTAATATTGAGAATATTAAACAATATAAAGCACGGCGATACCCGAGCAAACTTTTGGGCCAGGGCATTGCGCGCACGCACGTGCCCTAGTTGCCCAAACTAGTTCTATCCGTATGGAGCTGGCTGGCATGGATCGAGAATACCTTGACACGTTGTCCATTGATGAATTGTGGGCGCTGCACACGGAGGTCGATCAGATCCTCGCGGCCAGACTCCTTGCAGAAAAGCGCGAGCTCGAAAAGCGGCTCGATCAGCTCGGCCAAGGAGCAAACTCGAACGAACCGGCGAAGAACACCCCTTCGAAGCACTAGGACGCGAAAGCCGGTTTCTAACGGGAACCGGGGTCTTGTTATATTTAGTGATTGAACTCGATTAACTTAATTTAATTTATTCAGGCTGGGGGATGGTTTAATTGCAATAGCCATGAGGGGGCGCCATGTCCTCATACGAACACGACTACCGGCGCGAGTTTTTGAAGACCTGCGGAAAATTCGCCGCCGTAACTCCTCCTCCATGCTGCTATCGACATCAACTCGGTCGCGGCGTCTGGCGGGGAGGGCGCGGGGGCCCACGAACACCATCATCACAAACGCGGTGAAGATTAGCTGAGGGTCGCCGACCGGGGCGCGGCTTACGGCTCCATCTCTTCTCGCGACGAAATCGGTGGGGAACGTGCGGAGGTTCGAACCCTCGGTACGTCGCCACGCGGAGGACCCGGCCATGAGTGGTCTCCATCATCTCCAGACTTCCCCGTCGGCCCCCCGGGCCGATCTCTTCAAATCGGCCACGGTGCCGGCGGGCAATCCCTGGGCGGATGCTGCTGCCGCTCTTCTTCGTCACCGTTTCGAAGCGCTCGCTTCTCAGCTCGCCGAACTGGAAGCGCTTCGCGAACGAGTGCTTGAGGCTGAGCAGAAGCTCGACCCGAGTTTCGTCTGATGAAAAGCTGGGCCGGGCAGCAGTAAGCGCCGCTTAGCGCTTAATGAACTCGGCCACCTTCAGCTTCTGGTGACCTATTGGCCTCTGAAGAGTGCTACCGCGCCAAAGAGTAGGGCGCATTGGAGGCAGATATGCTCAGATCGGTGATCAAGTCTACGGTCATAGCAACGTTGTTGATCACCCTGATTACCCCGCCGGTCATCACCCAAGCCTTTGGCCACGGGAGCGGTGGTGGGGGCGGTGGGGGCGGTGGTGGCGGCGGTGGCGGTGGCGGTGGCGGCGGCGGTGGTGCCGGGGGGGCGGGCGGTGGCGGCGGTGGCGGCGGTGGCGGCGGTGGTGCCGGTGGCGCTGGTGGTGCGGGTGCCGGCAGCGGTGGTGCCGGTGGCGCTGGTGGTGCGGGTGCCGGCAGCGGTGGTTCCGGTGGCGCTGGTGGCGCGGGTGCCGGCAGCGGTGGTTCCGGTGGCGCTGGTGGCGCGGGTGCCGGCAGCGGTGGTGCGGGTGACGCTGGTGGTGCGGGAGCTGCCAACGGTGGTGCCGGTGGCGGTTATGGCGGGGGCCATTATGATGCTGGTGCATCGAGCTTGCCCTATTCCAGCCGGCTGGGCACGAACATGCAGCTGATCCAAAGGAGCAAGGCCTGGACTGGTGGTGGATGGGTTCGTGACGATACTTTTTATCCGTTCCGCGAACGCGCGCCCCGGCTGCGGTGGGATATGTGGAGGCACGCAGCGCCCATGTCTGACCACAGGCTTCACAAGGCTCAGCGAACAAGGCTCAGGCCGCACGAAATGCGGAAGATGCTGTCGCACCAGAAATCTGTGCAATCGTTCGGGACGCGAACCTCATTGGACGCGCGTCGCGGGGAGGGCGATGATGCGACGGCTGCCCGCCGACCGGCAAATCGTTCGCGGGTCGAAGTCCAGGTAGCGCCGCCATCCTTGGTCGAGCGTAAGGAAGAGCAAACGACTGGCGCGGCGCCGGTCAATGCCTCGGCGGATGTAGTCAAGGTGACCCCGCCACCCGCGATCGAGCGCGAAAGCGAGCAAACGATCGGCGCCGCATTCGTAGATGCCTCGGCGGATGTCGCTCAAGTCACCCCGCCCTCCGTTATTGAACATGAGGACGCCTCGATAACGAGGTCACTCGACGGGCTGGTAGCGATGATGATGGCATTCGTCGCACTTGGCTTTATCCCATTGCTCTTTCGCCATAAGGATGCCCAACGCGTGTTAGCCTATGCTGCGACGCGTCGCTCCGAAGCACGCCTCGACGATGCTCGCCCCGTCTACTTACTGTGTCCACCGCAGATCGAAGCCGATCCCGATCTTGTATCCAATTTGGAAGCGTCCGTGAAAAACGTTCTCAACACAATAAAGGAGGCGGAGACCGAGATGGCTTCCTCACGACAGCTCCGAAAACCCGCGTGAAGCCGAGCCCTCACTGAGTTTGTTGACGCTGATCGTGCCCTTGAGGTTCGGGGACCTACCCGTCGCCTAAACAGGCGCATGGGATAGGCGCCGGATTGTCGAGGTCGGCTTCTGGACCCGGAGCGGACGCTGACCGAGTTCGTGTATGAACCATTTGAATTGTGACCCCGACCAGGGGTCGGAAGAGGGTTCGGGGAAATAGCGATAGGCTATCCCCGGTCGCTCCCGACGCCCCAGAAGCGATCGGGCGAGTGAAGAAAGCTTTGAGCCCAAAACGATGAGCAATTGAGCTATGCAGAAGCGCTCAACCTTCAATGTAAGGCAATTCGGAGTTGATGGTCGAAAGACGCTCTTCTTGTTGCTTCTCCTTGTCGCGATCCCCGCGGACGACTGCTCCGCGCAGACACCTCCGCCCCCAGTCAGCGAACATGCGTTCGAGCGCGTGCCGCCGACAGTCGTGAAGAGATTGGCGACCCGCTTTTCGCTAGGCGCATTCGCCGGCCGCTTCGAGGAGACGCGGCTCGGCGCGGTTCGCGAAGCCGTGGGCGAAGGGATCATCCAACACCAGGGCGATGCTGGAGATAGTGTCTATTGGCTGTGTTATAGGCGCGCGCAGCATCGACTATGGGTCGTGTCCAGCGGAGAGATGGGCGGCCCGGACCATCTCGTCACAGAGGTCGTTGAAGAGCTCACCGAGAAAGACACCGAGACCTCGACCGATTGCGCCATCATCCCGGAAAAGTTCGCGCCGCTCGTCTTCGACGGCAAGCTGCATTTAGGTATGTCGCGTTTGGACGTAGTCACGGCGCTGGGACCGCCGTCGAAGTCGGAAGCTGCTCAGATGGTGTATTCTCACCACGGAAAGCTCGCAGACGGTTTTGATGAGACCGCATGGCTCATTCTCCGATTTCGTGAGGAAAAGCTCGTGTCCATGCGCGGCGGCAAGACCACGACGAATTGAAGTGGCCGCTATCCGCTCAATCTGGCGCTAGAAGAGACGTTGCCTCTCGATCATAGAGCAGACGCCACTTCGGCGCCGCCACGGTCCCCTTTTGATGCTGTGGACGGCTCCTCCACCGGCACGAGAGTGCCAAGGTGTGGGCGCCGTTTGAGGCTCCCACGATTCGGAGGAGCAGCCCTATGCAGCCAATTTCGACCATCGGTCTGGATATCGCGAAGTCAGTCTTCCAAGTGCACGGCGTTGATGCAGCTGGCCAGGTGATCATCCGCCGTCAGTTGAAGCGCCGGCAAGTCCTGACGTTTTTCCAGAAGCTGCCGCCCTGCCTGGTAGGGATCGAGGCTTGCGCATCATCACACCATTGGTCCCGCGAGTTGCAGGCATTGGGGCATGCGGTGCGATTGATGCCTCCGGCCTATGTGAAGCCCTACGTCAAGCGGCAGAAGAACGACAGCGCTGATGCGGAGGCGATTTGCGAGGCGGTGACGAGGCCCAACATGCGGTTCGTGCCGACCAAGACGGTTGAACAACAGAGCTGTCTGATGCTTCACCGAGCGCGCCACCTCTTCATCCGCCAGCAGACTGCCGTGATCAATTCAATCCGCGCCTATCTCGCCGAGTTCGGGATTGTCGCCCCTGTCGGGCGCAGGGGTGTCGAGCAACTGCTGGAAGTCGTCGCCGATACAGCCGAAGACCGAGTCCCGGAGGGCGCCCGGATGTGTCTTGCTGCTCTCGGTGGTCAATTGCGCGCGCTGAAGGCCCAGATCCTGGAGTTCGACCGACGCATCATCGCCTGGCATCGATCAAGCGCGACGAGCAAACGGCTGGACGCGATCCCCGGCGTTGGGCCGGCTTTGGCAACAGCTCTGGTCGCGAGCATTGCTGATCCTAGAGCTTTTCGATCGGGACGAGACTTCTCGGCCTGGGTTGGGCTTGTACCGAAGCAGAGCTCGAGCGGGGGCAAAGACAAGCTTGGCAGCATCAGCAAGCAGGGCGATCGCTATTTGCGTAGCCTGTTTACGGCTGGCGCGCTCGCCGTAATCCGCTACGCCAAGATCCATGGCACCGATCATCGGCCATGGCTCACGCGATTGTTGGCCCGCCGGCCCACCAAGGTCGCGGCCATCGCGCTTGCCAACAAGCTCGCCAGGATGGCCTGGGCGATGATGGCGAGGAACGAACGCTACCAGGAGCCGGCCGCGCTGGCGGCCTAAACGAGATCGCGCCGACATCGCCGGCGTGACGTAACGGTTGGGAGGGCGAACAGCACGTAATGCAGCGCCGGTCGATCCGGCGATCAGGACAACCCATACGGGCCACGGCATCTTCGAATGCGTGCTTTTGATCGGGACCTGATCCGCGGAGGGCATTATGGCCAGCGGTCAAGTGAACCGCACAAACAGGCCGAACACATGGCTGCTCCGACCAACGCCGCAAAGTGAAGATTCTCCTTGCCAACCCGGAGCCGTCCACACATGGCCC
>NZ_AXAZ01000130.1 GCF_000473065.1 Bradyrhizobium sp. WSM1743 | reverse complement strand
CGGCGTCGGCCGGAATCTGGCGGCACAAACCGTCGGCAACCCACATGGCCCTTGGCGGCTCGCGAACAGCCCCGCGCTCACCATCGCCATGCCAATCGCGTTCTTCAGGGCACTCGGCTTGGCTTCCGTCGCGGCACAGCAACCAGCATAATCTACCGAACCGCCGGATACGGACCCGTATGTCCGGTGGTGTGGGAGGGGAGAAGCCGCGAGGCTTCCCCCTATCCCGATCAGGGCCAGCGCAGTCCGGCTGCACGGCAAAACAAGGTTCGACGGTCGAGCTTCAGGCTTTCGGCTCCGATCCGTCCTCGGCTCTTTGCGCAAATACCTCCTTCGCTGCGAACAGGCCGTTGAGGGCAGCCGGGAAGCCGGCATAGACGGCCATCTGCATGAGGATCTCGATAATCTCCTCGCGGCCGAGCCCGACATTCAGACCTGCCTCGATATGCACCTTGAGCTGAGGTGTGGCGTTCCCCATTGCCGCGAGCGCTGCGATCGTTGCGATTTCGCGCGAACGGAGGTCGAGCCCGGGCCGTGAGTAGATGTCGCCAAATGGAAATTCGAATACATAGGTGGCGAAGTCTGGGGCGATGTCACCAAGCGCCGCCACGACCTTATGGCCGGCCTCTCCGTCGATCTCAGCGAGTGCGCGTCGACCGCGCTCCAACCGGCTTTCGCCGGCGTTCGGGAAGTGTTGCATCATAATCCTTCATCCTCTGTTCCGTTTCGGCATAACCGCCGATCTTGGTGTCGAGGACGAGAAGACAGGCATTCAGTTCGTCGACGTGGGCACGCACGCTTTCACGGTGTCGCTCCAGCAGCGCGCGCCGCTCGGCCTCGGTGCCGCTGCCTCGATCCCGGAGTTCCGCGTAAAGCAGCATGTCCCTGATCGGCATGCCGGTCGTCTTCAGGCGGCCGAGAAACTCGATCCAGGTCAGGATCGAGGCGTCGTAGTCACGTCGGCTGGATCGATCCCGGTCGGCGTAAGGCAACAACCCGATCCGCTCGTAGTAGCGGATCGTATGGGCCGTCAGTCCGGAACGCCTTGCGAGTTCGCCGATCTTCATGCCCACCTGTCTCTCATCACGACGCACGGAAACTACGAGTTTGAGCGCGCTCTAAGTCAAGAGACATTCTGGCCCTGCCTGTGCGAGCGTCGCGCCGTGGGCGGTCGGCAGCTCCGGTCGGGCCATGTGGCGGGCCAACGACCTACTGCACGTCCATCTGCAGCCCTTCCTTCTCGATGATGCCGGCGAACTTCTTCGTCTCGGCGTCTACGAAGGCGGCGAACTGCTGCGGGGTGCCGTAATCGGCGCGGGCGCCCATGGCGGCGATCTGCTTCTTGATGTCGTCGCGCTCCAGCATCGCCTTCACCTGGAGATTGAGCGCTTCGAGGATGGGGGCCGGCACGCCCTTCGGCAGGAAGACCGCGAACCACGACGAGACATCGAAGTTCGCCAGCTCCGGCGCGCTCTCGCGCATGGTCGGTAGGTTGGGCGCGAGGTCGCTGCGCTCAGACGTGGTGACACAGAGGCCGTTGAGCGTACCGTTCTGCACCTGCGGCAGGCTCGGATAGAGATTGTCGAACAGGATCTGGATGTCGCCGGCGAGGGCCGCTTGCAGCGCGGGTCCGGCGCCGCGGAACGGGATGTGCGTCATCTTCAGGCCGGTGAGCTGGAGGAACCAGGCGCCGGTGAGGTGAGGGCTCTGGCCGACGCCTGAGGAGGCATAGCTGAGCTTGTCCGGATTGGCCTTCAGGTAAGCAATCAGCTCGGGGATCGACTTGATGCCGGTCTTCGGATGGGCCGAGACGATGTTCGGAATCCGGATCATGTTCGAAACCGGCTGCAGCTGGTCCGGCTTGTAGGTGAGGTTCTTGAAGATGCTGTAGGCGATCGCGTTCGGCCCCGGGTTGCCGATCAGGATGGTGTGACCATCCGGCTTGGCGCGCACGGCCTCGGCCGTGCCGATCGTGCCGCCGCCGCCGGAGCGGTTTTCCACGACCGCCGACTGGCCCCAGGCGGTTTGTAGATGTGCGGCCAAGAGCCGGCCCATCACGTCGGTCGAGCCGCCGGCCGCAGCCGGCACGATGAGGCGAACGTTTTCGGTGGGCTTCCAGTCGGCAAGGCTGGATCGCGGCAGAATCGCTGCGGCCGAAATGCCGGCAGCGCCGGTGAGCACGCGACGGCGGGACAGTAAAGGGTGAGACACGAATCCACTCCCTGCTTCTTGTTTTGCAGGGAGCGTAGGGAACCCGGCGTGCAACGGCAAGCCGCAACCGGCGGCACGACGCCGCAGGCTGAAGGCTCAGTTAAAGCTGAGCAGCTTGAACAGCGGTGCGAGGTAGCTCATCTCCTGACCCGAGGTCGGCGTGGTGCGGCTGATGAAGTCGAAGATCTTGCCGTCCTGGAGGCCGTAATTCGCAAGCCGGCGCACGCGCCGGTTCTTGTCGAAATAGATCGCGATCACGCGTTGGTCGACCACCTTCTGGTTCATGAAGGCGACCGGACGCTCCGAGCGCTGCGAGATGTAATAAAACACCTCACCGTCGAGGGTCGCGACGGTGGAGGGCGTGCCCATCACGATCAGCACCTGGTCCTGACTCGCACCGATCGGAATCTGCTCGAGCGCGCCGGGCGGCAGGATGTACCCCTTCTGGAACTGCTCGCCGGTGCAGCCCGCAAGTGCCACGCCGACCACGGCCGTAGCCGCGAGCATGCGCAAGCCGCGCCAGCATGCGTGAAGGCCGCGCCGCTTGTCCGCGCGCAGGCTGGTCTGGTTCGTTGTCGTCATAGCGGAACTGATTCCGTCCCCTTGCGTCGCGCGAGGCGCTGAAGTACCGGGCGGAGGCTCTGAATGCAACTCGCGCGCGCCCGCTTGCGGAAACCACAATGTTTTGGCCGTTCAATCACTTCAGGAAACCCCGGCGAACCCCGTCGGGCACCATTGAAGCCATCTATGGCATGATCGTGACGCAGGCGCGAGAACCCATATTTTACCGCGACTTGGGCGTGCCAGATACGGTTAACGGGCGTTTCGACCTGTTGCTGCTGCATCTCTGGCTGCTGCTGCGCCGCCTGCGAACGGCCCAAAGCGCCACTGAGCTGTCCCAGGCGCTGTTCGACCGCTTCTGTGAGGACATGGACGACAATCTGCGCGAGATGGGGGTGGGCGACCAGACCGTGCCGAAGCGGATGCGGGCCTTCGGTGAGGCCTTCTACGGTCGCGTCCAGGCCTATGACCAGGCCATGGAGGCTGGCGGCGAGGCGCTGGCAGCGGCGATCTGCAAGAATATCTTGAATGGGACCGGCTTCGACCAGGCGCAGCGGCTTGCGGCCTATGCGAGGGTCAGTGAGGCCGATCTTGGCCGGACCGAGGAGGCCGCGCTGCTGCGCGCCGCCTTCAAGTTTCCTCCAGCACTCCCTGAGGATGTCACGCCATGAGCCGACCGAATGCCGGATCCGAGCCCGATCCCTGGCGGGCGCTCATCATCGTTGCGCAGATCCCCGACGCCGGGCTGCATCGCGAGCTCGAGGCCTCAGCTGCCGAGCGGCAGGCCATGGCGGAGGTCGCAGGCCTCCGCGAGATCCTGTCCGCCCATGCCAGCTTCGATGTCGTGCCGAAAAGCGGCGGGCGGGTCCAGGTCACGGGGCTTGTCCGCGGCCGGATCGGCCAGACCTGCGTCGTCACGCTCGATCCGATCGAGAGCGAGATCGAGGAGGAGGTGGACCTGATGTTCGCCCCCGAGGCCGAGGCGCGCCGCCTGGCCGATCTGATCGAGGGGGGGCAGGACGACGAGGAGCCGCCGGAGGTCGCCGATCCGCCGGAGGCCATCATCAACGGCATCATCGACCTCGGCCGGCTCGCCACCGACGCCCTGTTCCTGGCGATCGATCCCTATCCGCGCAAGGAGGGGGCCGTGTTCGAGGCGGAGGTCACCGCTCCCGATCCCGAGGATCATCCCTTCGCGGCGCTGAAGGCGTTGCAGGACAATAAGAAGGGCCGATAGGGGGGCATTTTTCCGCCTGTGACCGCCTTGCGAGGGGACGCGAGCCATTTGCCTTGATGGTTTGAAAGAACCTCTTATCCCTCCGATCTCAATGTCTTTCCTGCGAAATTCAGGGTTCGTGGCCGGATCGCCCCCGAATGCAAAAGGCTGGGGGCAAGAGGTTGTTTCGGGGGCACAAAACGCTATTGTCGCGCCCCGGTCCGGGTGCGGCGTGGCGCTTGGCCGATCGCCATATCAGTGGCGAACCCATTTTGCGGCCCCGCTGATCCAAGACCGCACCAGACCAGGTTTCCAGGACTTTTATGCCAAGCAAGGTTTGCATCGCGCTGGACGCCATGGGAGGCGATGTCGGCCCCGCCGTGGTCATTCCGGGCGCCGCCATCTCGCTCGGCAGGCATCGCGATACCGAGTTTCTGCTGGTCGGCGACCGCGCCAGGATCGAGCCCGAACTTGATAAGCACCCGACGCTGAAAGTCGCCTCCAAGATTGTCCATACCGACGTCGCCGTCAGCATGGAGGACAAGCCGAGCCAGGCGCTGCGGCGCGGCCGCAAGACCTCCTCGATGTGGCTCGCGATCGATGCGGTCAAGAAGGGCGAGGCGGACGTCGCGATCTCCGCCGGTAATACCGGCGCGCTGATGGCGATGGCGCGCTTCCACCTGCGGACGCTGCCGGGCATCGACCGCCCGGCGATCTCCGCGATCTGGCCGACCATGCGCGGCGAGTCCGTCGTGCTCGACCTCGGCGCCACCCTCGGCGGCGATGCCCACCACCTGGTGTCGATGGCGGTGATGGGCGCGGCCAAGGCGAGCGTGCTGTTCAACAAGACGCGGCCCACGGTCGGGCTGCTCAATATCGGCGCCGAGGAGATCAAGGGGCACGAGGAGATCCGTGAGGCCAGCGAGATCCTGCGGGCGAGGAACCTGCCGGAGCTGGACTATATCGGCTTCGTCGAGGGCGACGGTATCGGCAAGGGTCTGGCCGACGTGATCGTGACCGAGGGCTTCAGCGGCAACATCGCGCTCAAGGCAGCCGAGGGAACCGCGCGGCAGATGGCGGAATTGCTCCGTAACGAGATGCAACGGAGCTGGCTCTCCAAGCTCGGCTATGTCTTCGCCCGCGGCGCCTTCCAGGCCCTCCGCGACAAGATGGACCCCAACAAGTCCAATGGCGGCGTGCTGCTGGGACTGAACGGGGTGGTGGTCAAGAGCCACGGCGGAACCAACGCCGAAGGCTTTGCCTATGCGATCGATGTTGGCTATGAGATGGCTCACTACGATCTCCTGAACAAGATCAATCAGATGCTCAACCGCGAGGGTGGTGCACTCAGTTCCGTGCAGCCCGCGCCGGAGGATGTTTCGTGACTCAAATTCGTTCGGTCGTGCTCGGCTGCGGCTCCTATCTGCCGGAGCAGGTGGTGACCAACGCCCAATTGGCGGCGCGCATCGACACCTCCGACGAGTGGATCGTGCAGCGCACCGGCATTCGCGAGCGGCACATCGCGGCCGAGGGCGAGTTCACCTCGCACTTGGCGCTCAAGGCGGCGCAGGCCGCGCTCGCTGACGCCGGCGTGGATGCGCAATCGATCGAGCTGATCGTGCTGGCGACCTCGACGCCGGACAACACGTTCCCCGCGACGGCGGTCGCCGTGCAGCACGGGCTCGGCATCAACCATGGCGCGGCCTTCGATCTGCAGGCGGTGTGCTCGGGCTTCGTGTTCGCGCTCGCCACTGCCGACAATTTCCTGCGCACCGGCGCCTATAAGCGCGCGCTGGTGATCGGCGCCGAGACCTTCTCGCGCATCCTCGACTGGAACGATCGCGGCACCTGCGTGCTGTTCGGCGACGGCGCCGGCGCCGTGGTGCTGGAGGCGCAGGAGCAGCCGGGCAATGCCGCGACCGACCGCGGCGTCGTGACCACGCACTTGCGCTCCGATGGCCGCCACAAGGCCAAGCTGTTCGTCGACGGCGGGCCGTCCTCGACCCAGACCGTCGGCCATCTGCGCATGGAGGGCCGCGAGGTCTTCAAGCACGCGGTCGGCATGATCACCGATGTCATCGTCGACGCCTTCCAGGCGACCGGGCTCAATGCCGACAGCATCGATTGGTTCGTGCCGCACCAGGCCAACAAGCGAATCATCGATGCCTCCGCGCACAAGCTGCATATCGCGCCGGAGAAGGTGGTGCTGACGGTGGACCGTCACGGCAACACTTCAGCGGCCTCGATCCCGCTGGCGCTGTCGGTGGCGCGCAAGGACGGCCGCATCAAGAAGGGCGACATGGTCCTGCTGGAAGCCATGGGCGGCGGCTTCACCTGGGGTTCCGCGCTGGTGCGCTGGTAAGCCACATCAGATAAAATTTTGCCGGAATCTGCGCCGATTATCGATGCGTGTGCATTGATGAGCGCTGTTGACCGCCGTATCGTAACCTCCTAATTTCAGACAACAATTGTTCGCCGTGATGTGGGGCAGGGCGATGACCGATCAAAGTAAAACCGTAACGCGTGTCGATCTCTGCGAAGCCGTCTACCAGAAGGTAGGCCTGTCGCGCACGGAATCGTCCGCCTTCGTGGAACTCGTGCTGAAGGAGATCACCGACTGCCTGGAGAAGGGCGAGACGGTGAAATTGTCCTCGTTCGGTTCCTTCATGGTGCGCAAGAAGGGCCAGCGCATCGGCCGCAACCCGAAGACCGGCACCGAGGTGCCGATCTCGCCGCGCCGCGTCATGGTGTTCAAGCCGTCGGCGATCCTGAAGCAGCGGATCAACGCCCAGCACCGCACCAATGGCGACGCCACCAAGGCCAAGGCTCAACAAGAGGCGTAACCGCCTTTTCGGAAAGGACTGGCATTGGACAAGGCGCCGGATGCGTTCCGAACCATCAGCGAAGTAGCGCAGGAGCTCGACATCCCGCAGCACGTGCTGCGGTTCTGGGAGACCCGGTTCTCCCAGATCAAGCCGATGAAGCGCAGCGGCGGCCGCCGCTATTACCGCCCCGACGACGTCGACCTGCTCAAGGGCATCCGCCGCCTGCTTTACGGCGAGGGCTACACCATCCGCGGGGTGCAGCGGATCCTGAAAGAGCACGGCGTCAAATCGGTGCAGGGCCTCGCCGACAGCGCGGCCGCGGTCTCCTTCGGCGCCATTGAGGACGCCATCGGCGCGAGCCTAATGGAGCCCGAGGACGAGGCGCCCATCAAAGGCATCACCGATACCGACGATGACGACTTCCAGGGCGATGAGGAGGAAGGCATCGACTTCCGCTTCACCGAGATCGACGACGAGGAGATCCTCACCACCTTCCGCAAGGGCGGCGCCGCCACAGCGCCCGCCGGCCCCAGCGCGCTGGACCGGGAGCGCTTGGGACGGGCACTCGCCGACCTCGTCGCCTGCCGGGAGATGCTGGATCAGGCGCTGAAGGACGGGTAGGGGCGGTTCGCCTGCTTTGCGGGCAGTTCCGGGAGGCTTTCGGCTCACGATTGAGGAGAGCCCCCAAAATGGTGCCTGCCTCGCCTTGCGCAAAGCGGCGATCCTAGCTAATGGAACGGCATTCGGAGCGTGGCGCAGCCCGGTTAGCGCACTAGTCTGGGAGACTAGGGGTCGGAGGTTCAAATCCTCTCGCTCCGACCATTTTTCCAAATGTCCAGACCGGAGACATTGGTCACAGATCGTACCTAAGACATGGGTGGCAACCTCGTGCCGAACGGGTTGTCGAGGGGTTGCAAGGTCATTTACTCCAGGGTCGATCTAAGCTGACGCCGAACGCATCGATTTGGTGCGTTACGGCGTGACGCATTCATGGCATGGCCATTATTGCTCGGTCCGCGCTTTCGCCGTCAACCCCGCGCGGCAAAAGCCGCGCCCCTACGGGCTTCGGGGGGTGACCGCTCA
>NZ_AXAZ01000129.1 GCF_000473065.1 Bradyrhizobium sp. WSM1743 | reverse complement strand
CGCAACCGCTCGATCTCCTGCTGCTCCGGCTTCATCTGCCCGTGGCCGGGAAAGGCCTGCACCGGATCGGAGCCGAACTCTTTCACCCATTTGCGCAGAACGTTCTCATGAACATCCAGGTCGCGCCCGGCCTGCGCCACCGACACCCCACGCTCCCTAACCAGCTTGACCGCCTCGATCTTGAACTCGCGACTGAACTTCCGTCTCTTCATCGCCCACCTCCGGCTTCATGAAACACCTAATCTCGGTGTCCATCAAACCGGCAGCAGCTCAGTCGGTCCAAAAGAGCTGGAGTTGATTCAGAAATCAGGCATGCGCGAGTTTCCGCCGCGCCTGCCTGACCAGCCGATCTTCTATCCGGTGCTGACGGAAGCTTACGCCATCAAGATCGCGCGGGATTGGAATGTCCCGGCGAGCGGCTCGGGCTTCGCGACCCGCTTTGCAGTCAAGCGCAGCTTCATCGAAAAATACGATGTGCAGGAGGCGGGGGGACGCTCACATCAGGAGTACTGGATTCCGGCTGAGGACCTCGATGCGTTTAATGCCGCAATCGTCGGCTTGATCGAGGTCGTCCGCAGCTTTCCCTAGCCGCTCACCCGCAATTCCACACCGCCCCGATCGGAGTCCGCGTCCAGCACGGGCCAAAGCTGCCACCATTGTAGCGGCCGCCGTTGAAGCCGGGGCGGCCGAAATAGTGCCACTCACCATCCCAGCGGTAATACTGAGGAACCGGGTCGATGTACCAGTGGCGCCGGTCGGCGCGCGACAGGCGGCGCATCGCGTCCTTCTGCTTGTAGAGCGGGATGCTGTTGCTCAGCGGCTGACGATAACCCGGCAGGAAACCGTAGCCCTTCCAGACCGGATTGGGGCGCTTTTGCACGGGCCCAGCGGGCGCGACAGCGGGCAGCAGCGACAGGATGATGGCAACAGATAGACACACAAGGCGAGACATGGATCGACCATAGTCGCTCGCCTAATGCAAGGCCATTCAAATCCGAGTGCCGATTATCGCCATGCGCAAGACCATCGCAAGCGATGATCGCATCCGCTTTGCATCACGCGGTGCGTCGATCGAACGCATCCCGCTAGCTGATCACGCCCTTGCGGATCAGGAAGCAGCCATAGCCCCTGCTGTCGCCGACCTGCACGACGCCAAACCCCGCCGCTGCCGCGCGATAAAAATCGGCCCGTGAGAGCTTGCCGGGCGTGACGGGTCGGCCTGCGGCGCGCTCGATCTCCGCCAGCACGGCGTGCTGTACCTCGGGGACGCGGTCGGGATCGTCCACCGGCATCATCACCCGCACCGGATCGGGATCGAAATCGTCGAGCGGATAGACCGACATGATGGCGCGGATGCAACCTCCATGCTCATGCCCGGCAGCTGGATCAGGCGCTGCGATGAGGTGCTCTGCGCGATGCGGGTGGCCGGGTGATTGGCATCGACGAAAACGAAGTCGTCGCCATGGCCCATTGCGGCGAGCAGCCAGAGCAGGTCCGGCGTCAGGATCGGATCGATCGATTTCAGCATGTGATGGGCTATCCTCCCAATCAATCGCTCACCATAGCAGGTTCCGAGCGTGATTCAGATCACGTACGCGGCCATGGTGATGGGGATCACGGACCACAAGCTCGAACGCGGCCAAGCTTCCTCGCAACCAATCTCGCATCGAGATGAGTGCCAAAGGAGCACGCCATGTTCCGCCTAAAGCCTTTTTTGATGACTGCGGGTCTCTTGGGAAGCCTGTTCGGCTTCGCCTGCGGCCCGGTTTCCGCGCAAGTCACCCCGGCCCAGCCGGCTCCCACTGCCCTGCAAGGCCCGGAGCAGCGGGTGGCGCTGGTGATCGGTAATGCGCATTACCAGAATGCGCCACAACTTGCGAACCCCGACGATGACGCGCAATCGATGGCGCAGTTCCTGAACTCCGCCGGGTTCGAAGTGGTCGCCGCGACCGATCTGACCCAGAACGACATGCTCCGCGTCGTCCAGGACTTTTCCGCCAAGGTCGCCTCGCGCGGTCCGAACACGGTGGCAATGGTGTATTACGCCGGTCACGGCGTGCAGCTCGCCGGTGAGAACTATCTCGTTCCCGTCGACGCCAAGGTGTCCAGCCCGACCGAGCTCGTTAACAATTCGGTACGCCTCGTCGACGTGATGTCGACGCTGGAGACGATCCCAAGCCGCATGCGCATCGTCATCCTCGATGCCTGCCGCAACAACCCGTTCCCTCAAGTCAACGACGCCGGCCGGGGCCTCGCCATCGTCGATGCGCCGAACGGCTCGATCGTCGGCTACTCGACCGCGCCGGGCGCCGAGGCGCTCGACGGCACCAGTGGTCACAGCCCTTACACGCAGGCCTTCCTGAACATCGCGCGCGAGCCCAACGTGCCGATCGAGCAGCTGTTCAAGCGCGTGCGCCTGCAGGTCAACCAGACCACCAGCGGTGCGCAGATCCCGTGGGAGAGCTCCTCGCTCACGAGCGACTTCACCTTCTTCGGTGACACCGCGGTTGCCGCCAGCCGTGCGCCGGTGAACACGCCCGTCGTGCAGATGGCCTCCAACCTGCCGAGCCGCTCGACGCGCCAGGCCTATGACTACGTCGTGTCCGAGGGCCGTCCGGAATACTATCAGGAGTTCATCCAGATGTATCCGCACGATCCGCTGTGCGACCACATCCGCTGGCTGCTGAAGAACCTGCTGATCTCGCAGGCCTGGCACAAGGCGGTGCTCGTCAACTCGCCGCTCGCCTACAAGAGCTTCTATGACAGCTACGGCAACAGCCCCTATGCGCAGGTCGCGCTGAAGCTGCAGGCGCAGCCGAAGCAGATCCCACTGATGCAGGCGACCAAGTTCCTGGCGCCGCAGAACATTGCCCCGACCATCAAGATCGGCAATCTCGGCCAGCCCAAATACATGCCGCTGATGCAGCAGGGCAATGGCGCGCAGGTGAACGGCAACCTTCCGATCGTGCAGAAGCCGATCGACGGCAACGCCATCGGCAAGCTCGGCAATGGCGGCCAGGTCGTCAACCTGCCCGCGGGCAACAACCAGCCGAACCCGCAGAACGGCACGCCGTCGCAGACCCCGGGCAAGATCGTCACGCTGCCCGCGCCGACCAACACGACCAACGGCAAGGGCGCCCCGGGCAAGATCGTGAGCATGCCGGTGAATGTCGGAAAAGGCGGCACGAAGATCGACGTGAAGCCGGTCAATGTTCAGACGCAGAACCAGCCGATCCGCATCAATAACGGCAACACCGGCGTCGTGAAGCCCAACAACAATCCGGTGAGCAAGGTGCAGGTGCAGAACAACATGCAAAACAACCGTCCGCAGCTCAACACGATGCCGAACCGCATGGTCAACAGCAGCAACAACTTCCGGCAGTCGATGAACCAGGCGCCGAGCATGAACGGTGGCGGCAACCGCCGCGGCGGCTTCATGCACTGATCGCGCTGAAAGCGCAGACGACAAAGGGGTAGAGCGGCGACGCTCTACCCCTCCCTCATGTCAGCTCCCAATGTCAGCTCCCAATGTCAGCTCCCAACGTCGTCATTCCGGGATGCGCCGAAAGGCGCAGGCCCGGTATCCATGGTGCGGAAGAGTTGACGGCTAGGCGACCAACTCGGCGAACAGATCCGCGTCGACATTGCCGCCGGAGAGCACGATGACGACGTTCTTGCCCGTGACGTCGAGACGCCCCGCAAGCAGTGCGGCAAGGCCCACCGCGCCGCCGGGCTCCACCACGAGCTTGAGCTCGCGATAGGCGAACGCAACGGCAGCTCCCACTTCAGCATCCGACGCCGTGACGCCGCGCGCGAGCAGCTTGCTGTTGATCGCAAACGTCATCTCGCCGGGCATCAAGGCCATCAGCGCGTCGCAGATGGTGCGGCCTGCAGGCGGATGCGGCTCGCGATGGCCGGCGGTCAGTGAGATGCCGTGATCGTCGAATGCCTCAGGCTCGGCCACCACGATCTCGGCTGACGGATAGCGCGCCTTCACCGCCGTGGCGACACCCGCGATCAGGCCGCCGCCGGAGGCCGGCGCCACCACGATGTCGGGGCTGAGGCCAAGCGTCGCCATGTCTTCCGCAATCTCACGGCCGGCGGTGCCCTGCCCTGCGATCACGAAGGGATCGTCATAGGGTTTTACAAGCGTCGCGCCGCGCTTCTCGGCGATGCCACGCGAGATCGCCTCGCGGTCGTCCTTGTCACGATCATACAGCACCACCTCGGCGCCGTAGGACTTGGTGCGCTCGCGCTTCGACAAAGGCGCATCCGCCGGCATCACGATGGTTGCCTGCATGTCGAGGATCTTTGCCGCGGCCGCCACGCCCTGGGCGTGGTTGCCGGAGGAGAACGCGACGACGCCGCCGGCGCGCTTGTCCTGCGGGATCGAGAACACTTTGTTGAAGGCACCGCGGAACTTGAAGGAGCCGGTGCGCTGGAGCATCTCCGGCTTCAAGAACACTTTCGCACCGACGCGCTCGTTGAGCACGGGGAAGGACAACAGCGGGGTGCGGATGGCGTAAGGCGCGATCACGCGCGCTGCGGCATCGATGTCGGCGGGGCCGACCGGAAGGAGCTGTTCGGTCATGGCGGAATGTTATCGCGGCCGATGAGGCCCGGGCAAGACACCTCCGCGAGAGGATTTTCCCCGTAGCGTTTTCGAGCGAAGTGGATACCGGTTCGCGTGAAGAAAACGCGTCAAAACAAGAATCTAGAGCTATTTCGATCCATCGGATCGAGATAGCTCTAGGCGACCTGGCGCGGCTGTTCCACGCCGGCCCGGCCGGGCAGCACCGCCCCGACCGCCAAAATGCTGTCGATGAAGACCCGCGCCGAGGCTTCCCAGGTGTAGTTGGCGGCGAACGCGACGCAATCCTGCCGGGAGATGTCGAGCGCGGCGAAGCAGGCATCGCGCAGATCGTGATCGAGCGCGCCGACCGGCGCATCGCCGATCACGTCGCGGGGTCCCTTCACCGGGAAGGCCGCGACCGGCAGGCCGCTGGCGAGCGCCTCCAGCAGGACCAGGCCGAACGTATCGGTCTTGCTCGGGAACACGAACACGTCGGCGGCCGCATAGATATCGGCCAGTTCCTCGCCGTGCTTCTCGCCGAGGAAGATCGCATCGGGATAGGCCTCTTCCAGCGAGGCGCGCGCCGGGCCATCGCCGACGACCACCTTGGTGCCGGGCAGGTCGAGGTCCAGGAACGCCTCGAGATTCTTCTCCACTGCGACCCGGCCGACCGACAGGAACACGGGTGCAGGCAGGCAGAGATCAATGACGCGGGGACGGAACAACCTTGTGTCCACGCCGCGCGGCCACAGCACGACATTGTCGAAACCGCGCTCGGTCAATTCGCGCGCGAGCGCAGGGGTCGCCGCCATGACGGCGCGGCTGGGGTTGTGGAATCGCCGGAGCGCCCGCCAGATCAGCGAGCCCGGCACCGGGACGCGTGCGCGGACATATTCGGGAAAGCGGGTGTGGAAGCTGGTCGTGAACGGCAGCCTTCGCTGGCGGCAATAGCGGCGGACCATCAGGCCGATCGGCCCTTCGGTCGCGATGTGGATGCTGTCCGGGCGCGCCTCTTCGATCAGCCTCGCGATTCGCGCCGGCCGCGGCATCGCGAGGCGCACGTCGCGATAGCTCGGCATCGCAAAGGTGCGGAACGATTGCGGCGTCAGGAACGAGAATTCGACGCCGAGGCTTTTTCCGGCGTCAGCAAGCTTGGTCAGCGTCCGAACCACACCGTTGACTTGCGGGTGCCAGGCGTCGGTCGCGACCAGGATGCGCATCAGGCAGCCCTTGCCGCGACCTGTGGCACCTGCGCCGGCCTTCGCAACTGATCCGCCCAGGTGATGATCTCGAAATGGCCGTCGTCATGCTCGACGAGCGCCGTGCAGCTCTCGACCCAGTCGCCGCAATTCATGTAGCGGATGCCAGCCTCGTCGCGGATGACGGCGTAGTGGATATGGCCGCAGATCACGCCGTCGGCCTCGTGCCGCCGTGCCTCGGCGGCGAGCGCCTGCTCGAACGCGCCGATATAGTTGACGGCGTTCTTGACCTTCTGCTTGGCCCATTGCGACAGCGACCAATAGGGCACACCGAACATGCGCCGGAAGAAGTTGACGAAGCGATTCATCTGGATCGCGAAGTCGTAGGCCTTGTCGCCGAGATGGGCGAGCCAGCGCGCGTTCTGCACCACGAGGTCGAAGATGTCGCCGTGGATGACGAGATAGCGCTTGCCGTCCACGCCGGTGTGAACCGTGTTCTCGACCACGTCGATGCCGCCGAAATGCGTGCCGTAATAGTTGCGCAGGAACTCGTCGTGATTGCCGGGAATGTAGATGACCTTGGCGCCCTTGCGGGCCTTGCGCAAAAGCTTCTGGACGAGGTCGTTATGCGATTGCGGCCAGTGCCAGCTCGATTTCAGCGCCCAGCCGTCGACGATGTCGCCGACGAGATAGATCGTGTCGGCATCATGGTAGCGCAGGAAGTCGAGCAGAAGGTCGGCTTGAGAACCGCGGGCTCCGAGATGAACGTCGGAGATGAACAACGTGCGAAAGCGCCGCTCCGGGCTCTCGTCACTCACATCGTAACTTCCCATGCGCCAGCCTGTAACAATGTCCCGTGACAGGGGGATGACCGATTGAACCCTCGAGGCCCTCAGATACGAATCAAACTTCGCCTCGCCCTCTCCCCGCGAATATCAGTCGCATGCGACAATCAGGCGACATGGCGCCGCAGGGACTGCCCGCAATAACCCTGCCCTCCCCTGGTGGGCAGGGTGATCGCATTTGAGCCTTCGCAGAGGTCGTCATGCCCGGGCTTGTCCCGGGCATCCACGTTCTTCGTGCTGTGTGGCAAGGCGTGGATGGCCGGGACAAGCCCGGGCATGACGATGTGGAGACTATCCTGCCCCAAAAGTGCCCTGCGGCCGCGCTGCCGCCACCGCCCGCGTCAGTAGAACTTGTGGAAATGATGGATCGGCCCGTGGCCGCGCCCGACGCTGAAGCGATTGGCGGCGCCGATCGCGGCGCTGATCCAGGCCTTGGCGTTGCGGACGGCGTTTTCCATATCCTCGCCCTTGGCCAGCCCCGCGGCGATGGCCGAGGACAACGAGCAGCCCGTGCCATGGGTGTTCTTGGTGGCGACGCGCGGCGCGGCGAGCGCGATCGTGGTGTCGGCACCGATCAGATAATCGATGCTCTCCGCGCCCTCCCCATGCCCGCCCTTGACCAGGACGGCGCGGCAGCCGAGCGACAGCAGGCGGCGCCCCTGACGTTCGATCTCGGCCTCGCTTGCCGCCACCGGCTCGTCGAGCAGAGCCGCGGTCTCCGGCAGGTTCGGCGTGATCACGGCGGCCAGCGGGATCAGCTTGGTGCGCAGGGCGTCGACGGCCTCAGAGGCCAGCAGGCGGTTGCCGGATGTCGCCACCATGACTGGATCGAGCACGACGTGGCGGGGCGCCCAGCGCGACAGCGCGACCGCGATGGCATCGATGCTGGCGACTTGGGCCACCATGCCGATCTTCGCCGCGCCGATGTCGAGATCGGAGAACACCGCGTCGATCTGTGCGGTGACGAACTCGGCCGGCACCACGTGAATGCCGGTGACGCCGCGCGTGTTCTGCGCCGTCAGCGCCGTGATCACCGAGGCGCCGTAGACGCCGAACGCTGCAAAGGTCTTCAGATCCGCCTGTATACCGGCGCCGGCGCTGGAATCGGAGCCGGCAATAGTGAGCGCAACGGGCGTCGTCATCTTGCGGTTTTCCGGGTTTTCGCAGTCATCACCCGTCCTAGCGCGCACCCTGGTGGCCTGCAAGTTCGCTTGCTAAATCCGGCTGGTTTTGGCCTATTATCTGCCAGATACGCTTTCGGAGTGCCCGCGATGGTTCCTTTCTTCGTTCAGATCAAATGCAAGCTCGGCCAGTCCTATACGGTGGCCAACGCGCTTGCAGAAGCCGAGATCGCCTCCGAGATCTACTCCACGGCCGGTCAGTACGACCTCCTGGTGAAGTTCTACGTCGACAAGGACACCGATATCGGCCATTTCGTGAATGAGAAGGTGCAGGTGTTGCCGGGCATCCAGGACACCCTCACCATCATCACCTTCAAGGCGTTCGGCACGGGCTAGACCTGCAACACCAAAGTTGGGTTGGTTGGATCGATGCAAGCCGAGAGGTCACCTCTCCCGCTTGCGAGAGCTTTGCATTATTCGCGAATCTGCGATTCCCTAGACCGATTGGAGGGGATGGGAATGGCATATCGGCAGGNGGGGCAACCGAGCTTTGCGGACGCGCTGGCGTCGTCGCGGCGCGGAAAAGGCAATCCGGTGCTGAGGCGGATCAGCGATCTGGTGGATTGGACCGCCGTGGAGCACGTGCTGGGCGGTCTGCCGGAACCGGAGCGCGGGGCGCCGCCGTACCCGCGGCTGGTGATGTTGAAGGCGTTGCTGCTGCAGCAATGGTATGGACTGTCCGATCCGGAGCTTGAAGAGGCGCTGGATGACCGCGCCTCGTTCCGCGACTTCTGCGGCTTTGTGCTGGACGACGCAACGCCCGACCACGCAACGATCTGGCGCTTC
>NZ_AXAZ01000128.1 GCF_000473065.1 Bradyrhizobium sp. WSM1743 | reverse complement strand
TGCGGTCGATCGAGGACAGGATCACCGTCACCGCCTGCCCGGTCACCGGCATGCCGTCACGGAATTTGCCCATCAAGGTCTCGCCGGCATGCGCCAGCGCTTCGAGCCGCGGCAGGCCGAGGAAGCCGCAGGTGCCCTTGATGGTGTGGACCAGGCGGAAGATGTTATCCAGGATCTTGGCGTTGTTCGGCTCCTGCTCGAACTTCACCAGCTGATTGTCCACGGTGTCCAGGCTCTCGCTGGTCTCCGTCAAGAACTCCCGCAACAGATCATCCATGAGCTACGCCTTACTGACCTGGACCCTAGACGCGACGCCTGAGCCATCCCTGACACGGACGGACGCCCTATCCTGGATCGTTAGACATCCCCTTTCACAGTCCCGTTAATTTCATCCTCCGTGCTACTACGGATATTGAAGAGAAGTTTGCGGTTCGACTGCATGCGGCAGCGCTTTTCGGCAAGACCAGCTCCGCGCCGCAAAGGAAAGACGTGCGAGGTAAACGGGCCGATAACAGCGGGGCAACAGCGGGGCGAGGCGCGCGGGAAAGTCCTGCTCGTGAAGAACGATAGAGACGGCGTGCAGGGCGTTGGACCGAGCCGCTCACAGCCGGCGGCGCCCTCGCGATCCGCGTTCTGCGGTGTTGCCGCGATCCGCGCGGTCCGCGCTTGAGGTAAACGAACGGTTACCCTGCGGCCAAAGCGGCGCGTGCTGAGACACCGTGTCTGCCCTCCAACGGGTATATGGACGGCGCCACAACCTTTAGATTAGTATTTGTTCGCCGTGCAACTGAATGACGGACGGCGTCGAGCCGATCGTCCATCGAACCCGCTGGATTGATATGCATGAACGCGAGCAGCCACCCGCCCAATCAGCTGCTGCAGCTGCTCGACGCTCCGGATTTCGATCTGCTGCGTCCGCGTCTCGCGACGGTCAAAATGGTCAGGAAATCTGTCCTGGAGGGAGCGGCGCTGCGCTGCGATATGTCTACTTTCCACATGGTGGATCAGTTTCCATTAGGATGGGCCAGATCGAAATCGGCGATCTGCAGGCGTTGGTGACCACGTCCCTGCGGCTGCTATTCGGCGGTGAGGGCCCACCACTTGTGCCTGATGGGAGCGTGCCGTGACCGGAGCACAGCGCAATCCCTGTATGCCGACGTGCACGCGAGGTCGCGGACCAATCGCCATGGACGGACAACTTGTCCCAATTGCCAATATATCCCGGCGCGAACATGATGGAACTTACCCGCGTAGGACGTGATTTCACGCCGCGATTCGAGGAGTGCAGAGAACGGGGGAGGCGGCTTTGGAAACGACGGTGCGTCCACCCAACGGTTTCCTGTCTGCACTGTCGGCAGACGATTATGAATTGATCCGCCCGCACCTGCGAACGGTCGATCTGCCCCATGATGCCGTGCTGGTCGAGACCGGCGAGACGCTCAAGCGCGCCTATTTTCCCCACCGCGGCGTCATCTCGCTGGTGGTGGAGCTGGCCAAGGGCGAGCATGTGCAAGTCGCCATGATCGGCCGTGACAGCCTGCTCGGGACGCTTTCGATCATGGGCGATGCGTGCGCGTTGAATACCGCCATTGTGCTGGTTCCCGGCGTCGCCTCTGTGGTGGACCTGGACCGGCTGCGGATCGCCGCCGACCAGAGCAGCACCATGCGCACGTTGCTCACGCGCCATGGGCTGGCGGTCTACGCCCAGGTGCAGCAGACCGCGGGCTGCAACGCCGCGCATCCGGTGGAGTCGCGGCTGTCGCGGTGCCTGTTGCACACTCATGATCTGTCGGGCGACTCCCGGCTGCTGCTGACCCAGGAGACCATGGCGCAGATGATCGGGGCGCGGCGCAACAGCGTGTCGCTGGTCGCCAACTCCTTGCAGCAGGCCAATTTCATCCACTACAGCCGCGGACACATCCAGATCACCAATCTGGACGGCCTGCGCCAGACAGCGTGCGAATGCTATGCCACCGTGAAAGCCCAGTACGACCGGCTGCTCGGCCCGCGCTGAATGCCGCGGTCGCTTGGTAAACCGCCGGCTAATGCCGGCCTGCAAACACCGGCCATCCTGCTACCGGAACTGAAATTCGAATGCCGTAGACACCGGGCGTGCCTCGCGTCGGCACGTGCCGCGCGACAACGAACCGTGATCAAGGCAGACAAGGCCATGTTTGACGTAACCGTCGCGCCAGCGCAGGCGCCGCTCGATGCCGAACCCGCGCGCGAGCCGCGCGCGTACGAAGCGCTGGTGCGCGAGATCGGCGAGGACGGCGCCTGTGAAGTGCGCGACGTGTTCTGGAGCGAGACCCGCGCGCGCCTGCAATTGTTCCGCACGCTCTCGCTTGCGCAGCACCACGCCAGGATCGCGCGCGAAGCGCATTCGCTGAAGAGCGCGGCCGGAACATTCGGCTATGTCAGGCTCGCAGCGCTGGCGTTGCGGCTGGAGAAGACCGCGGAGGGCCTCGACGAGGCCGAATTCAGCGCTCTCCTGGACCTGATGGATGCCGCCGATGCCGCCGCGCGCGCGCAGGAGCCGCAGGTCTAAAGCACGATGAGATTAGGTTTGATTGCTACAACGGAGGTGCACTCCCTCTCCCGCTTGCGGGAGAGGGCGGGGAGAGGGTGTCTCCGCAACGGGACTATCCCCGAGAGGAAGACCCCTCACCCGCGCTTTCGGCGCGACCTCTCCTGCAAGCGGGAGAGGTGAACGAACGGGTATAGCAAAGGCCGCGCGAAACCCGCCGTACTTCTACGGTTTGGGATTTTTAGAGATGGCTAATCATAGGTGGCGATAGTGCCGGAAAACCAGGAGGGTTTTCCATGTTCACCTACGAGACCGCAGACCAGAAGGAGGTTCGTCGCTTCCGCATCGCACAGTTCAACGGCCGGATGGCGACGGTCAAGGCTGGCGAGTCGACCGTGACCGGCTTCGTGCGTTCGGTGCTGGCGCAGGAATCGAGCATGCCTCCCCGCTGGACCATCACGATCATTCCGAATGCGCCGAAGAAAGAGATCAAGCCGCTGCGTCCCGCCTCGCACGGACGTCGGTTCGCCGAAGATTATTTCTGAGCGCGAGGGGTTTCCAAGCTTCTCGAGAGATGTCTCGGGCTCATCCGCATCGCCTGGCGCGCGGCGCAACAGGCCGGCCTTAATCTAGTCGATCGAATGCAGCAGCGCGGCACGGACGAGGTCCGCGGTGTTGCGGGCGCCGAGCTTGCGCATCGCCTCCGCGCGGTGGCTCTCGAAGGTGCGCGGACTGATCTGCATGCGAAGCGCGCCCTGCTTGTTCGAGTAACCTTCGCTGATCAGCCTCAACACCTCGCGCTCGCGCTTGGTCAGCCGCTTCTGGCCGGACGGGCCGAGGAGTTCGGCGCGCACGCGCCGCGGCTGCAGCACGTGGGCGGCCCTCGATTCTGCCTCCTCGGTGCTGGACGGAATCGGCAAGGCGCCCTTGTGAGGGCCGGCAAGCTGCTTGACCAGGCCGCAAACACGCTCGGTCTGTGCCAGCGCGTTCTCCACCACCCGCTGCAAATAGGCACGATCGCTCGTAACGGGCGCGAGCTGATCGCTGTGATGCTTGATCTCGCCCATGTAGAGCAGGAGCGCAGTCAGGGGGCCGTTGAGCTCGCGGGCGATGGCAGCGGCCATCTCGTCGGCCGCCTTGGCACGGACAGCGCTCAGGCGGACGAAATCGGGCTCTTCGGCTGAAGCAGCGCTGTCTTCGTGCCATTCCGACGGCCGCGAATCGGTGGCCGTATCATTCTGTGACCCCATGTCACTCATTTAGCGGAACCGGGGCCGGTCTGTGGTTAACTTTTTGCTCCGTAAGACTACGGTGATTTAGACCATTTTGCGCAAAAATGACGGCTTCGGCACAATTTGTGCTTGCGCGGTCTCGCACCCGACTATGCAAGGGTTGAGTTTCTCCCCCAAAGTCCTGGACGAACATGCGGAATTTCTTGGCCGCCGCCATCGTCTGACGTCCCGCCTTCCCGGGTTTTACGGATTAATTAACGGCGACTTGCTTCTCTAGGAGGGTTGAGAGCGCGCAAATGCCTCCACGCATTGGGCCCGCAAGCCCGCGGGACACGCTGCGAAAGATTGCGTGCCATGAACGAGATCGATCGGCTGTCGGAATTCCTGCAGAGGCTGACGCCGCTGTCGCGCAGCTGTCTGCTCAGCGAGCTCGAGCGGCTCGAACTGTGCGGCATCGACATGCCGGGTTCGGCCGACATCCAGTCCCGCCTGCGCGCCGAGTTTCACAAGGACGGATCGACCCAGGCGCGCGCCACCAACCCTTCGCGCTATTTCTTCGCGCCGCTGGAGCTGCTGCTGGTCGACGGCGCGCCCGAGCATGCCAACACGGGACGGATCTCGCGCAACACCCCCACCCCGATCTGGGAATGGATCTGCCGCGACCTGCTGCCGACCATGGCGCGCGACTACATCAAGGCGATCAACGACCAGGTCGCGGCCAACAACCCGAAAGAAGTGCAGAAGATCGCGTCGACCTTCCAGACCAAGGTCGTCAAGGTCCTCGAGAGCACCCTCGCCTCGTCCGAGAGCGCCGAATCTGCGCGCGCCAAGCTTGCGCAATACACGGCCTCGCGCACCGCCTTCGACGACGTCTTGAAGATGCTTCATGTGTTGCGCGCCGGCAATGCGCTGCCGAAGTTCAACGAGAAGCTGCCGGAGAAGATCACGAAGTTCGACGATGGCCAAGTCGCCCAGATCACCACGCAGCTCGACGCCTTCAAGAAGACCCATCCCCAGGCGCTGCCCTTCGCGCTGGCGCTGGTGGCGCGGCGCCTGAAGACGTCCTGGCAATTGGTGCGGCTCGCCACCAAGGCCGCTGCGAGCAAGGCCGCCGCAGACGTTGCCGCCACGCCCTATGCCTGCGTCGTTCCCATGGTCCTCGACCGGCTCGACGACAAGCGCCTCGCGCTTCGTATCGCACTTCGGCACAACCGGGTGCTGATCGCCCGCGACCTGCTCGCCGAAATCTACGACATCGAGTATGCGCTCAAGGTCCGCATCGACGGCATCGAACATTGCGACTGGGGCGTCCGCCTCCAGCAATTGATGGACGCGATCGCAGCGCTGGTGTCCGCCGAGGTGAGCCGCTTCCCGTCCAATGTCGGCCACATTCTCGGATCGCGGCGGCTGCGCAGCCACGACACTATCGGCGGCAAGCTGAGCTATCTGGCCTGGAAGGGCCGCGACGCAATGCAGGACGGTGCGGCGGCGTTCCGCAAACTGATCGGGCAAACATAGATCGGGGTTCGGCCGCGAAGCGACACGTTGCGCGCAGCGCGGCTAACGCGGCAAGCACAGGAAGCGATCCATGAATCGCCCTGACAGCACGAATCTGAACCACCAAGACATCATTCGCCGCATCGACATAGCTGTAGTCCTCGACAGCCCACCACCGGCTGCGCGGAGCAATAGCGCAGGTGCGGCAACGCACGTGTGATGTGCTTCACATTTGCGGCCGCCGGCCCGGGTCCGTTGTCGCAGAACCGTCACGAGCGAAAGGCGACGGCGCACGCATCGCGGGAAGACGCAACGTGAAAGCCAGCGCCGATTAACGTTGCACCCGCGTCATCGCGGCGTCGGAGCAACCGCGCGAGTGCATCCTTCAACGCCGTCGACCACCAAGTCGCGCGCCGATCGCGCGCGGCGACATTTCATCTGCAATAACCGGTGCTGCGCGTGTGGTGCTCGGGTATGCGAATTCTTGTCGAAGATTCTGTCGACAAATTAGCTCGAATTGCAGGGCTTAACGTTACTCAAATTATTCAAGAGCGATGTGACGCTCTCCTTATTTGAACCCACGCTCCGCGTTTAAGAAACCGTCACGGAACGGGAGTGGTGTACGATGAACGATGGGATTACTGAACTCGTCGCACGGAGGCCTGTGACCTTCGGACGGCGAAAGGTGACGCCGCGCGCCTGCGTGGCCGATAGCAAGCGTCACTTGCGCGCCTTTCTCAGCGAGGTGCTCGAGGATCTCGGCTTCGTCACCTGCGAATGTGCCAACGCTGACGAGCTGCAGACCGTGCTCGCCAACGAATTGCCGGACCTGATCCTGCTCGGCGTCGCCGCCGATGGCATCGAGCCGGGACGATTCCTCGAAATATTGGTGCGCGAGGCATTTGCCGGCAGGGTCCTCGCGGTCGGCGCTCGCGAGTCGATCATCGTCAAGGCCGTGCGGCAGGTCGGTGAGGAATATGGCCTTGCGATGCTGCCGCCGCTCACGACGCCCTTTGCCGCGGAGACGCTGCGCGAGCGTGTTGCGATGCTGCTGCCGGAGGAGCCGGCGCCGAGCCCGGCCGTGCATGTCGGCGAGGCCTTGCACGCCGGCTGGCTCGAGCTCTGGTACCAGCCCAAGATCGACGCGCGCACGCTGGTGCGCAGCGGCGCCGAGGCCCTGGTGCGGATGCGGCATCCGACCTGGGGCGTGGTGCCGCCGGCTTATTTCATCCCGGAGCCGCACGATCCGCATTTGCGCGAGCTCTCGGAGTTCGTGATCGATCGCGCCGTGCAGGACTGGCACTATCTGCTGGAGCAACAAAGCCCGGTCAATCTGTCGATCAATCTTCCCGCCGCGTATCTCAGGGAGCCGCAGGCGGTACGCGATCTCTGCCGCCGCGTGCCGACGCATCCGGCCTTCGGCGGACTGACGGTCGAGATCGAGAGCGAAGAGGCGATCCGCGAGCTCGATCTCCTGACCGAGGTCGCGCGCGAGGTGGGTCTGCACAATATCGGCTTGGCGGTCGACAATCTCGGCGCCGACTGGCCGGCGTTGATGGGCCTCGACAAGATTCCCTTCGTCAAGCTGAACGCCGACCGGCAGTTCGTCACCGGCAGTGGCAATGACCGGCTCAAGCGCACGGTGTGCCGTCACATCGTCGAGCTGGCGCAGAGCTTTGGCGCGCACGCGGTGGCGCAAGGAGTCGAGAGCCGCGCCGATCTCGTCGCCGCGAACGAGCTCGGCTTCGATCTCGTGCAGGGCTTTCTGTTCGGCAAGCCGATGCCGCTGAAGAAGTTCGCAAGGAGCGCGCTGACGCGGACGGTGATGGGGCAGGCGTGAGGCGATAGGCTTCAGGCAAACCGCCGCGCGAAGAAGACGCAGGCGACCACGAGCGCGGTCGCGGCGATCATGCTCCAGGCCACCGGCTCGTGCAGCAGAAGACCTGCGAGCGCGAGCCCGAAGAACGGCTGCAGCTGCTGCAACTGGCCGACGCGGGCGATGCCGCCGATTGCGAGCCCGCGGTACCAGAAGATGAAGCCGACGAACATGCTGAAGACGGAGACATAGGCGAGCCCGATCCAGGCGGGCACACTGATGCCGCTCCAGACGGGCGGCCACGTCAGCACCGCGAGCGCCAGCATCAACGGCAGCGCGAGCAGCAGCGCCCAGGAGATCACCTGCCAGCCGCCGAGGCGGCGCGACAGCGCGGCGCCTTCGGCATAGCCGAGGCCGCAGAGCACGATCGCGGCCACCATCAGGAGATCGCCGGTGAGCGAGGCCGAGCCGTCGCCGGAGAGGGCAAAGCCGGCCACCGTGGCGCTGCCGAGACCAGCGAACAGCCAGAACAGCGGCTGCGGCCGCTCGCCGCCGCGCAGCACGCCGAAGATCGCGGTCGACAGCGGCAACAGGCCGATGAAGACGATCGAATGCGCCGAGGTGATGTGCTGGAGCGCGAGCGCCGTCAGCAGGGGGAAGCCGACCACGACGCCGATGGCGACGATGGTGAGCGAGGCGAGATCCTGCCGCTGTGGTCGGGTTTGACGGAGCACGACGAGCACCGCCGCCCCGATCAACGCCGCGATCACGGCGCGCGCCGACGTCAGGAACAGCGCCGAGAAGCCGCCGACGGCCACCCGCGTCGCTGGCAGCGAGGCGCTGAAGATGATGACGCCGAGGAGACCGTGGCCCCAGCCGGTGGCGGTAGAGTGCATGTTGGTCTCGCTTGGTGGAGGGACGACTCGATCTGGCGTGACCAGCCGAATGCCGCGACGATAGAGCGCTTCATGTTTTGCCATGGAACAACGAAAGCGCGAAAACAACCCCATGCACAGTAGACGGCATATGCAAGATCAATGACTTACGTGGGGCGGAATCGGGTGGAGCGCCGGGCAAGACTTCAAAAGCAAAAAAGAGCCAAGGGATCGTGGTTTGTCTCGCCCGTCCGGCGCACGCACGCCGGCCGACGAGAATAGGCCGCGATCGTTGCGGCCAATTTTAGTGACGTCTCCCATCATTTGATCCGTCGGGCAAAACAGGAGCATATTGCAGGAGGTCCGAGAGGCAGGGTTCTGGCCGGGCCTCTAAGGCGCGCGAATTGCGCGGTCGACGCTAGTTCGGACTTTTTTGCCCGACGTTGTCCGCTGGACAGTCCGAGTTTGGTGTGCTGGACTGCACCCCTGAAGTGAGACACGATAATTACAGTGACAGTGGGGTTGTCACGATGCGTTACCGCGCGTTGTTTTGCGCGAACGCGGTTTCGAACTCAAGGGGCGACTGGTATCCGAGCGCCGAGTGCAGGCGCTCTTTGTTGTAGACCTCCGCGATGAAGCTGTTGATGTGGCGGCGGGCGTCGCTCAGGTCGGCAAAGGCCTTGCCGTTGATCTGTTCAGCCTTGAGCGTTTTCATGAAGCTT
>NZ_AXAZ01000127.1 GCF_000473065.1 Bradyrhizobium sp. WSM1743 | reverse complement strand
TCAAACCCGGCAAGCATCATGAGGGTTGTGGTCTTGCCGGAGCCGGAGGGCCCCAGCATGGTCAAGAACTCACCCCGGGCGATATCCAGGTTGAGATTCTTAACGACCAGGGCTTCGCCGTCGTAGGACTTCTGGATGTCGGAAAACTTCACAAAGGCATTGTCCGCGTCCGGCATCGTCCCCCTCCCCGGCCCCGGCGCTTGTTGCATTGAAGCGCCGCCCACGACTGCCAGACCACGATGTTGTATTTTGACGGATTGCATGTTGTTGAGCGCGCGGTCAAAACCGCGGGCCGTCATGAGACGGCTACGACTAATCAGACGACGCACTCTTCCTCCCGTTTTACTGCGGCCTCGCGGCCGAGACGATTTGTCTTTTCACCTAAATATTATCGGGCTACGAAAGCCGAATTTCATTGATGTGGCCGCCCAGACAGCCGAAATCCTGCGCCGACCCAGCAAAGCGTGAGGATATATGTTCATCTACAACCAAGAGATGCGATCTGTGCCTTGGAATTAGAAAGCCGAAACCGCATCTCATATGACAGCTCGTGCCATCCCATGGAGCTGGCCACTCCAATACAGCGACGCAGATGTGCCCGGCACCTCGGAATGTCGCCTCAACGATTCTTTGAGGTCAATGCAGCTACGTATCATCCAACACGCAGGCCGGAGGGCCACGCGGTTCGAGTTGCACGCGTTCAATCGGACTGCGCAAACGCGCATCAGTGCGCCGCAAAGCCTGTAATCAGCCTGACGGCTCGATGGGTGTAGCTCGCTTGGACTTGGCGCTGATGACCCGTCGGTGGTCTCGCCGCGATCATGAGCATCAGCGTCTCATCGTGAATCTCGTGAGCATCATGGACCGATCGCAAAACGCAAGCGACCGAAGTGAACAATAAGATGAGCAGGACAAGATTAACCTTCAACACTCTCGAACCGCAAAGGAACAGATTCAACAACGAGCTAGTTTGCCGCCCTCCACGACAGCCATGGCAGCCGATGATGCGGATGCAATAGCGAGCAACAATTGATCAGTTATTGCCCCCCGCTTTGCGGACCACCAATCGTCAAAGAAGTCGAGCTCCTGCTTGTGCGGTGTGGGAATCGCGCTGACTGGCTGGGCAAACTTCATGGACTGCTCATTGTCCAAATTGAAATTCGGCCAAGGTGGAAGTCCCGGCCCGTTGGGATTTCCTGTCTTAGCGAAGTTGATTCAGTACGACGACATCACGTCAGCCAGATGCCTGTCCAGCAGACTCCAAGGCAGATTCCATCTGTCCAAGGTATTCAGCGCGTGTACGACCTGTGATCCATGGAACGCGCCGAAGTCTTTGGAAGCTTCACTCACCGGCGGCATGTGGTCCCAGTAAAAGCGATAGATCTTGCTCTTGCCGGTCTTCGTTTGCAGCCTTCCCCAGATGCGTGAATTGCTCGCAAACCACAGATCGCGCACGAATGCTGCCTGCACCCGCGGTACATCAGCGTCTGACGTCACCCGAAAAGCCTTGAGGAACTCATCTGCCATCGGGCCAAACTGTCGCAGCATCTGGGAATTCTGCCGCAGTGTCGGGCATTCCGGAACATCGACGAGCGTCCGTTCCGTCCCCAGAGGTCCAGCCAACAATCATCGCACGGGAGGCTTTTCGCTCGAAGTCTTGGCAGGCGTCCACACGTTCAGGTACAAGCAGTCTTCGCTCAGAGGTTGGCGCCACGCAAGAAACTCCGATCTCCGTGGCTTCTTGCCCGCGGCCACATCGGCGCTCACCGACGCGGGACTGACGTAAGCTTGCATGCAACATGCATTCGCCTCGCTCACACCTTGCCAGGCGGGTGCTCGTTGAGGCGCACGCCAGCGCAAATTAGCGACAGGCGGCGCAGCGTAAGGAATGCCTTTGTATACTCGAATTGTCGAGTTGTTCCCGGCAACTCCCGAAAGGAGACCAGTTTCAATTTTTACCTGAGCGCTATTGCCTCCACGCATTTCGAATTCCTTCGTTGCTCACTTTAAGGATTTGAGCTTACGAGATCGTCGCGCCTTTTCTCCCTCGGAAACGGGAGCAGGCCGAAAGAAGCGCTTTGTTTTTTTGCGAGATGCGCAGAAATTGTGTGTGGTTCATCCTGACGAAAGCAATCGATCGGGCTGGTATCAGTTTGAGAGAGGTTCCCACGGCGTTGTCCCCTGCAGCCCAAGTGGCAAGTTAGATGTTAACTCCTTCCTGCTGACCGAAAGTGCGAAGCCTGTGCATTAGAAGACGACGTACTGGATGATAAGAAGACATAATGTTGCTGGAAGGGGCGGTGAACTCGTTCATCGTTTGTGCGCTGCGCGAGACGCCGATCCTGCGATCCCGTTTTCGCTGATCTGGCGATCGATCACGATCTTCAGGATCATGCCGGGGGCTGTCGTAACATGAGCGTGTTGAATTTCCAGCTTGAAGTGGACCCTATGCCTCGGACCACGGGGGCCGGTTTCCTGATTGGATTCTGGACCGCTCCGCTGTTTGATATTACGCTGCGATCCGCACTTTCTGCCTGCTGCTGTTGCCGCGACTGCATCCGGGCAACGCGATAAGTGGCCCTTCAGCGAGCGCCATAGCGGCTCGGTGAACCTTTGTCCATCCAGTGGCCGCACCATCGATCGAGATCCCGCCCGCCGCGAGCACGCCGCTGATGGACGCGAAGATAACTGGCTGCCCTGGTCGGGTGTTGAAGATTCCGGCCTGCCAAAAAGCGCCAGCGCCTATGCCGCGACGCAGAACGAGGCGTCCATCGTCTTCGACAGCCGCCACGCGAGCACCACTCCCCTCGCCCAGCCCGTCACTGCGACGAGATCGAGGAAGCCGCGCCCGATCGGAATGTAGGTGATTTCCGCGCATCGTACCTGTTCGGCCGCTCGATCGTAAGTCCGCGCGAAACATAGGGGAATAGTTGTTCCGGGCGCCGACTTGGTCGTCACTTCGGTCCGAGCACGGCAATCCTCACCTTGCGCATCAACCGCCGCACCTGCGATTTACCGGACGGCGCTCCGCCCGCAGCAAGGCGCTCATCGCCGCGAACCGAGGAACGGCCAAGCGGTGAGCAACTCGTCGATCGGATGCTGCAGCGGCAGATCGTCATCATCGTTGGCGGTGGGCGGTCGATACACGCCGGAGCGCGCCACGCCGAGTAACGCTCGTTGCCGGCGGATCGACAGCTTGCCATGACCACGGTCAACGAACGCACGGCGGTCCGGGCGTTCATCTTGCGGACCTATTTGCTAAAAAATCCTGCTCGTGATCAATTGCCGATCTTGCCGTATAGCTTCTCGACCTCGCGCTCGCGTTCCAGCCCCACATCGCCGCTGCCGCTTTCGAAAGCGCGCGCCGCCTGGTCCAGGAGCTGCTTCTTCCACGCATAGATCTAGTTCGAATGAACCTGATAGAGCTGGCCCAGATCGGCGACTGTCTCTTGTTCCCAGCACGATCTTCGCCTTCAGCGCCGCATCGATCTTCCGTCTCGTTCTCTGCGTCATCTTCCGCTCCGTCTCTTGCGACGGAACGGCCCCAAATCCAAGTAGTCAACTGGTCCGAAATTCGGTGACCGCTTCGCTTACCCTGCCCCCGTCTTGATCACTTCCCGCGGTAGCTGACTTGGTTTGACAAGCGTCCGTAATGCACGGATACGTTCAGAGAAGTTCGGCTGTCGGTCCTGCGAGAGGATGGAAGTCGAGCCGCGCGCCGATCGAAGGGCTTCGCGCGCGGGAACAAGCCAATCGCGGAGTTTTCGCCTAGCACGGTCATCGAGGCGCAATATGCGGGAGGCCGCATGACAAAGGCGCGACCGTTCGCCGTGAACAAACAGTCCGCAATCCTGCGCGAGGCTTGCGTGAGAATAGGGACCGTGTACGCCCGACAATCCGCCCCGCTTCGCCTCCTATCCCTCGAGAGTAGGTATCTTGCGGTGGCGCGTTGCGGACTCATATGCGTAAGCACACGCCAACAAGGCGGCCTCGCTCCACATCCTGCCTACAAAGATCAGGCCGAACGGGGAGCCCGACGTATAATGGCCCGCAGGAACAGTGATCGCTGGTAAGCCAGAAATGTTGATTTCGTCGACGGTTGTCGCACGGAAGGGCTCCTTCCCGTGCAGCGGCGGCAGCTCCTGAAGCATCTGGGGAAAGACGCAGGCATCGAGCTGATAGCGCGCAAACACTTCGTCGAATATCGTGAGATACTCTTCCTTGAGAGTGATGAATTCACTGACGTTTGGCTGTTGCGCGGGGTTTGCCAAGACCGCCGCAAACTGCGGTAAATTAAACAGGAAACTCAGGACGCCTGTCGGACCGAACGGATTTTCCGCCTCAGTCGCCTCAGAGAACTCCCAAAAAGTCTTTAGCGTGGCCCTAGGGCCCAATCGTGCAAGGTAGTTGTGCAGGTCATGAGGAGCGGACTCCAAGCCACGCGCGTCCCAATCCGCGAAAGGAGGAGTCGGCTTGCGGAGGTCCGCAAACCCCGAGCCGTCAAAAGGATCGTCGATAAGAACTGCGCCGAGTCTTTCGAGCTCGTCTTTTGCGTTGTCGTAGAGTTGCTCCGTCTCTGCTGAAAGGGCTTCATTGCGCCATCCGCGGCCGTAAAGAGCAAGCCGCTTGCCCTCTAGCGCATCCGCGCTGAGCGCAGCGGTGTAACCTCCTTTCGGCTTTCTGCTGACAGCTGCGAGGGTCTTGGGATCTTCAGGAATGTAGCCGGAAAGCACATCTAGGCAAACGGCCGCGTCACGCACACAGCGCGCAATGGGACCGACGACATCCCGATTGCCCGACAGAGGCAGAACCCCCATGTTGGGCACCAATCCGAGTGTCGGTTTGATGCCGACGAGGTCCTGCGCCGAGGCAGGATTTTGAATCGAACCACCGGTCTCCGTGCCGAGGCCGAGCACGGCCATACCCGAGGCAATCGCAGACGCGGTGCCCGAGCTGCTGCCGCCGGGTACGCGGTCCGGCATTACGACGTTGAGTGTCGGCCCTGCCCAACTGTCATTAGCGTGAGTACCACTCATACAGAGAATAGGAACATTTGTCTTGCCAAGGATCAGAGCTCCCGCTTCTCGCAAGCGGGCCACGACGGGTGCGTCACGTTCGGGCACGAGCTCGACCCCGCCTACTTCGCCGCACAGCAGCGACCATCCCGCCGTCGTGGGAAAGCCAGCCATATCGATAGTGTCCTTCACGACGACCGGAACGCCCGCCAGGGGACCAAGGCATTCGCCGGCCGCGCGGCGCTTATCAATTTCCTTCGCGTCGTCGAGAGCCGACGGATTCAGAATGATGATTGCGTTGTATCTCGTGTTGTACCGCGCGACCCTGTCAAGGCTCGCCTCGACCAACGATTGGGCCGTGTACGCTCCGCTTGCGAAGCCAGCTTGTATGTCTTCGACGGTGAGCCTGGTGGGGTCTACCAATTTACTGCCGGATCGTTCAGACGCGGGCTGACTCAACGGATTCTCCATTGTTGCTGTGGTCGGTGACCTCGGGCGAGCTGCATCGAAAGAATCGAGAAGGCTGAGTAAACGTCGTCGACGGAACAACGAAGAATAGGGAGGACGGGGCTGCGCAATCAATGCACCGTTGCGATGGCGACGTTCTAAAATCCTCTTTCACCCTTCTCATAGCCATCGCCGCACCGGGCTCCGCTGTACCAGACTAATCGGCAAATCATTATGCTTGCGTACGCGTCCGAAGAGATGGATCAGGACTGGCGTCCGCCAGGTCAGCGATCTGAAACGGAACTTGCCGTCAGGTTGAGCTTTATCCCGCTCCGGCCGCCGCCACGACAGGGTCGGCCGACCCGCCACCATGCTCTCGTTCACCGTCTGAAGCGAAGTGCATTGCCACGCATGATCTGCTCGATAAGGTCGGGAGTCTCTTCTCGGGCGATCCAGCCGTTGGCGACTAACTGCGAAAGTGCCTGCGCATACCACGCCGGGCAATGCAGGCGCGGCCATAGATGGGCTCGACCGCAACATAGTCACCGCCGAAGGTAAATATCTTGTTGGCTGGAAGCGCCAGCAGGAATTCCTTGAGGAAGCGCACGCTTGCTCCTGGATTGATAATCCATGCCCAGCACATGTCGATTGTCGCATTCGAATAGTGTTTGGCCAGCGCGACAAACTCCTGCTCGTACGGGTAGCCGATATGCATGAGGACCAACCGGGTCTCGGGGAAATCCTGCAGCAGGCGACAGAGATCAGCGGCATTGTCGCGAACCCGAGCCAGTTGCATCGAGCCGGAGGTGCCCAGATAGCCAATCTGCAATTTGACCGGCAACCCGCACTAGCCGGCCTTGCCGACGCAGTAGCGAAACAGGAAATCCTGCAGCGCCTTGAGATCCCCTGAAGCCAATGCGTGCCGCACTTTCCGACCTGATGCAAAAAGAGCCGCGCTGCATGTGCTTTGGCGACAGGGGCAAAATCAAGTGAGCGCGAGTAGGCGATCTGACATTTCACTGCTACGGCTCTGGAACCGTACGTGGCGAAATAGAAATCGATGATGCCAAGCCATTCATCGAATGTCGCCGGAGATCTGCCTGTCTCGGCCTCCACCCGGTCAAAGTCAGCAGGGCTGCAACGGCAAAACTCCAGGATGCTGAGATCCTGGGCGAGTATCGCCAGCTGCTCGCTCTCCATGAAAATGCGCTGCATAGAATAGACTTGGCAGCATTCGACATGTGCGCGACGAAGGACGTCTGCGCAGAAGCCGGGCCGCACGATATCACGGTATTTTCGGCGATGCGGGGCAGGCTCTCCGCTGTCAAATCGTCCTCACCGTACAAGCCCCGGAGCGTATGGCGCACCGCTTGAGCGTAACCGGTGTGGCGGATCCGGTCCCAGTAGTGTGCGATCAGCTCGTATTTTGATCGGCTCGAAAGATCGGGCCCGAACAGTCTTTGGAGATCAGCGGATGGCATCCCGGCAACTGCCAGATCGTTGGCAACGTAGGCATTGAACACGTATGTCCAGTCGTCGCAAGGCAGCCATCGATCGATCACGCCAGACACGCGCTGGCTTTCCTCGATAAGATGCTCGTGGGTGTCCACGAACGACGTCTCTTCGACCCATTGGGTGATCTCACGGTCGGCGTTTGTCATTTTTGAGTTGTCGTTTGCGGAACTGTCAAATTCTCTGTTGAGGTAGCGAGGAGACGCTAGTCCTCCTCACTACCCTTGTACTTACTTTGCGAGCCAGGCGGTAAAGCGCTGGCGCAGCTCGTCGCCCTTGTCGACCCAGAAGGGATAATCGGTGTGCAGAGCAGCGGCATCGCGATCGGGCGTGTTTGGAAGGTCGGCCAGAATCGCGGGATCAACCAGCGCGAGTGCATCCTTGTTGCCAGGACCGTACGGGATGTAGCGCGTCAGGTCTGCCTGCGGTTGAGGTGAACCGGCAAAGGCGAGGAACTTGTAGGCGTCTTCTAGATGCGGGCTGCCCTTGGGAATGGTCCAGTACGCCCAGCCTCCTTGCGCGGCATCCCACATGATTTCAAAATGCCTGCCGGAATCCTTGTTGGCACCGGTGATGCGGCCGTGAAATGCCGCGGTCATGACGACCTGACCATCAGCCAGAAGCTGAGGCGCCTGGGCGCCGGCCATCCACCAGACGATGTCATTCTTGATAGTGTCGAGCTTCTTGAAGGCGCGGTCGACGCCCTCCGATGTGTTGAGGACTTTGTAAACGTCCTTGATCGGCACCCCATCGGCGATCAACGCCCATTCAAGATTGGGATAGGGACTTTTCCAGAGGCCGCGCTTACCAGGAAATTTCTTCGTGTCAAACAGGTCGGCGATGATTTTCGGTCCGTTCGGCAGCTTGTCCTTGTCATAGGCAATGATCGTGGAATTGGTCTGAATCGGCATGCCGCACTCAAATTTGCCGGCGTCACCGAACTTGGCCCTATCGAGACCCACCTTCTTCCAGTCGATCGTCTCGAGGAGGCCCTGCTCGCACATTGTCCAGGCAGACGAGCCGGAGGCGTCCACCACGTCCCAGCTCACCGTCTTCGACTCGACCATCGTTCGGACTTTCGCGATTTCGCCGCTGTACTCGCCTTCGGTGATCTTGATCCTAGCCGACTTTGCGAATGGCTCAAAAACGGCCTTGCGCAGAGCCTTTTGATAATCCCCACCACCGGAAACAATCGTCAACTGATCGGCCGCAAAGGCGAACTTCGCTGGTGCAAATATCAGCGTTGCCAAGCCAACTACGGCCACGGCATCGGAACACCTCAATCTCTTCCTCTTCATCTGCTTCCCCATGTATTATGCCATCCCTAGGACGACGGGACATTTCCAAACTGATCACCACCTCACTAACGGAGCCTTGGTCCAGCGTCGTGAGGCATCGAGCGCCAGACAATCCTCTGTTTTCCAGCCGATAGTGATCACTGTGCCCGGCTCGAGCTGCACCACGCCATCCGAATTCGGCAGCTTGATCACGAAATCATCTTGGCCGCAGAGCAAGATCCGGGCACGTACGTGGTCACCCAGATAGATCACCTCCGCAACGTGCGCGCCGAAGATGTTTGGCAACGAACCCGGCGCCGGGTTCAACTTCACGCGCTCCGGCCGCAACGACAACACGGTCGGCCGGCCGGCCACCTCGACATTGACTGCCAGCGCCTGCACGTTGCCAGCGCCCGGAATCTCCACCTTGCAAGTCGCGCCATTCATCGCGACGACCTTGCC
>NZ_AXAZ01000126.1 GCF_000473065.1 Bradyrhizobium sp. WSM1743 | reverse complement strand
TTCTCGATAATCTTGGAAGCCACAAGTCGAAAACTGTCAGGCAAATGATCCAGGCTGCTGGCGCCAGGCTGTGGTACCTGCCGCCATACTCGCCCGACCTCAACCCGATCGAACAGGCATTCTCCAAGATCAAACACTGGATGCGGCAAGCTCAGAAGCGCACCATCGAGGACACTTGGCGCCACATCGGTCACCTCATCCAGGACATCCAGCCTCGCGAATGCGCCAACTACTTCGCCAACGCCGGTTATGCTTCCGTCAAAATGTGAAACGCTCTAGCCTGCCGACCTTAGTTCTTGGGCAGCTTCGGAATGCTCTCGGCAAAGCCGTTGAAGCAGGCCAGCCGCTCGTCCTCTTCCTTGAAGAAGCGACAGTCGGCATAGCCCTTGGCCTTTGCCGGCTTCGGCTTCGGAGCCGGCGGGATCACGGCGTCGTAGCAGTTGAGGCGATCTTTGGTGCCGTCGTCGATCTCGAGGCAGGCCTGGAGCCGAACGGCGACCGACTGCGGCTTGCCCTTCGCCGCCGCGGCAGGCTTGGCCGCCGCCTCTTTGGTCCCCTCCTTAGTCCCCTTGGGCTTGACCTGCACCAATGGCTTGTCCCCGACCATCGGTGGCTTCTCGGTTTGCGCAAATGCGGAGGCTGAATAGAGCACCGCTGCAACCGCCAGAATCATCCTCATCTCAGTCAACTCTCTTTGATCCCCGTGACCGGCCTTCTAGCGCTCCCGCGCGCCGTTTGCCAAGCGCCTTGCGTATACGACGCGGCGTTCAGGCGGTGGCGGCAGCCGCCGGCCGGGGCCGGGTCAGCACCACCAGGATCAGTGCCAGCACGACAAAACCGACCGCGACGAAGCCGAGCGTGTGCAGGAGCTCGCGGGCAAACAGCAGCCCGCCGACGGCGGAGCCGACCGCCTGGCCGATATAGAGGACCGAGGTATTGAGCGCGACGGTCGCCGACGCCAGCGGCGGCGCGGCCGCAACCAGCCGCACCTGCTGCATCGAATTGGTCGAGGCGAAGCCAAGGCCCCAGATCGCGACCGCGCCCGCCATCAAGACGAGCGAGCCGGCACCGAGCGCCCAGCCGGTCATCCCGGCAAGCAGCAGGCAGGTGAACAGCAACGAGGTGCGATAAGGCCCCGAGCTGTCGACGATGCGGGTCGCGATGACAACGCCGAGGAAGCCGCAGACGCCATAAAGCGCGAATACCATGCCGATCGCATCGGGACCGGCGCCGGTGAGCTTGTTGAGCAGCGGGCCCATGTAGGTGAACACGACGAACTGTCCTGACATTTGCAGCATCGTGATCGCAAGCAGCAGCAGGATCGTCCTGCTCCGGCCGACGGCGGCCCATGTCTTCAGATTCACCGGTACGCCCTTCAGGCCCACCGGCAGACGCAGCAGCAACAGCGTGAAGCTGATGCAGCCGAGCGCGCCGATGCCGCCATAGGCCGCGCGCCAGCCATAGCGGCTGGCGATGAAGGTGATCAGCGGCAGGCCGACCGCAGCCGCCAACGACCAGCCGAGGAAAATATACGCAATGGTGCTGCCGCGCCGTTCCGCCGGCATGATCAGCGCTGCCGTGCCGGCAGCCTGCGGCGTATAGAGCGCGCCGACTGCGAGCATCACGAGGCGAATGATCAGGAGGCTGGAGTAGTCGGGTGCGAAGGCCGAGGCGAGATTGCCGAGCGCGAGCACCGCCAGCGTCGTCGCAAGCAGCGTCCGCCGCTCGATGCGGCTGGTGAGCCAGGCCGTCAGCGGCGAGCCGATGCACAGCGTGACGGCGCCGAAGGTGATCAGGAGCCCGGCCGCATGGATGCTGACGTCGAGCCCCGTCGCCAATTCCGGCAGCATGCCGGCCGGCGCCAGCACCGAGCAGCCGGTCACGAGATTGCCGAGCATCAGGGCGGTGGGGGCGAAACGGCCGGCGGCTGGGGCATTTTCCATGCAAACGCATGTAGCGGTGGCTTGTGACGAGTTAAAGGGTACAACGCCAAATAGTTGGGGCTGCGCCCCCGGTTTTGCGCGCCACTTTCTTGGAATTGCCGGATTGCGCAGGCCGAATCGCCTGATATATCGCTCGTTCCCGCTTACCTGCGCTCGTTCGCAGGAGTGAGCCTCAGGAGAAAAGCAATGTCCGACCAGCCCAAATCCGAGTCCGGCTTCCAGTACAGCCTGTCCAATCTGAAGCCTGTGACCCCCACTCCCAAAATCACCCTCACCTTCCCTGACGGCGCCCAGCGCCAGTTCGACAAGGGCATCACCGGCCTCGACATCGCCAAGGGCATCTCGCCGTCGCTGGCCAAGCGCACGGTTGCGATGGCGCTCGACGGCGCGCTCGCCGACCTCAACGATCCCATCGAGAATGATGCAAAGATCGAGCTGGTTGGCCGCGACGATCCGCGCGCGCTCGAATTGATCCGCCACGACTGCGCGCACGTGCTGGCGGAAGCCGTGCAGACGCTGTGGCCGGGCACCCAGGTCACCATCGGTCCGGTGATCGAGAACGGCTTTTACTATGACTTCTTCCGCAACGAGCCGTTCACGCCGGAAGACTTTGCCGCGATCGAGAAGAAGATGCGCGAGATCATCGCGCGCGACAAACCCTTCACCAAGGAAGTCTGGGATCGCGAAAAGACCAAGCAGGTGTTCCGCGACAAGGGCGAGGCGTTCAAGGTCGAGCTGGTCGACGCCATTCCCGGCAACGAGCCGATCAAGATCTATTACCAGGGCGACTGGTTCGATCTCTGCCGCGGCCCGCACATGACCTCGACCGGCAAGGTCGGCAATGCCTTCAAGCTGATGAAGGTGGCCGGCGCCTATTGGCGCGGCGATTCCAACAACCCGATGCTGACCCGCATCTACGGCACGGCCTTCGCCAAGCAGGAGGACCTCGACGCCTACCTCAAGCAGATCGAGGAAGCCGAGAAGCGCGACCATCGCAAGCTCGGGCGCGAGCTCGACCTCTTCCACTTCCAGGAGGAAGGTCCGGGCGTCGTGTTCTGGCACCCGAAGGGCTGGACCATCTTCCAGCAGCTGATCGCCTATATGCGCCGGCGCCTCTCCGGCGACTACAGCGAGGTCAACGCGCCGCAGATCCTCGACAAGGTCTTGTGGGAGACCTCGGGCCATTGGGGCTGGTATCGCGAGAACATGTTCGCGGCGCAGTCGGCCGGCGACGAGGCCGAGGACAAGCGCTGGTTTGCGCTCAAGCCGATGAACTGCCCGGGCCACGTGCAGATCTTCAAGCATGGCCTGAAGAGCTATCGCGACCTCCCCTTGCGGCTCGCCGAGTTCGGCGTGGTGCATCGCTACGAGCCCTCCGGCGCCATGCACGGCCTGATGCGCGTGCGCGGCTTCACCCAGGACGACGCACACGTCTTCTGCACCGAAGATCAGCTCGCTGACGAGTGTCTGAAGATCAACGATCTCATCCTGTCGACCTATGCCGATTTCGGCTTCACCGGCGATCTCACCGTGAAGCTGTCGACCCGCCCCGACAAGCGCGTCGGCACCGATGCGATGTGGGATCACGCCGAGCGCGTGATGGCGACCGTGCTGCGCGAGATCCAGTCGCAGAACAATCATATCAAGACCGAGATCAACCCGGGCGAAGGCGCGTTCTACGGGCCTAAGTTCGAATATGTGCTGCGCGATGCCATCGGCCGCGACTGGCAGTGCGGCACCACGCAGGTCGACTTCAACCTGCCGGAGCGGTTCGGTGCGTTCTACATCGACCATGACGGCGGCAAGAAGCCGCCCGTGATGGTGCACCGTGCGATCTGCGGCTCGATGGAGCGCTATATCGGCATCCTGATCGAGCACTATGCCGGCAGTTTCCCGCTCTGGCTCTCGCCGGTGCAGGCGGTGGTCACGACCATCACCTCCGAAGGCGACGAATACGCCAAGGTGGTGCTGGAGCAGGCGCGGCGCGCCGGGCTGCGGGTCGAGATCGACCTGCGCAACGAAAAGATCAACTACAAGGTCCGCGAGCACTCGCTGGCCAAGATCCCGGCCCTGCTCGTGGTCGGCAAGAAGGAGGCCGAGACGCATTCGGTCTCCGTCCGCCGGCTTGGCAGCGACGGCCAGAAGGTGATGTCGACGGCCGAGGCGATCGCCGCCCTGGTCGAAGAGGCAACCCCGCCCGACGTCAAGCGGGCGCGGGGCATCGTCTGATCCCTGAAATCGATCTAAACTCGCTTCCGGTTGGGGGCGTGCATGCTTATCTCGGCATGGCACGCCCGACGACCAGCCGAAGAGGATAGCGCAGTGCCCGACGCCATCGAACTCCTGAAGACACGCCGCTCGGTCAAGCCGCGCGAGATGACCGGGCCCGGCCCCTCGCCGGCCGAGCTCGAGACGATCCTCACCATTGGCGCGCGCGTGCCTGACCACGGCAAGCTCGCGCCCTGGCGCTTCATCATCTTCGAGGGCGACGGCCGCCAGCGTGCCGGCGAGGTCATCGCGAGGGTCTTCGCTCGGAAGAATCCGGGCGCGCCGGCGGCCGACGTCGAGGTCGAGCGCAAACGCCTGATGGACGCGCCATTGGTGATCGGCATCGTCAGCTTCACCAGGCCGCATCCGAAGGTGCCGGCGTTCGAGCAGGAATTGTCGGCGGGCGCCAGCGCCATGAACATCGTCACGGCCGCCACCGCGCTCGGCTACGGCGCCTGCTGGCTGACCGGCTGGTTCGCCTTCGACCGCGACGTGCTTGACGGCCTCGGCCTCAAGCCGGACGAGAAGCTCGCCGGCTTCGTTCATATCGGCACGCCGACCAAACCGAGCGAGGACCGTCCGCGACCGTTCCTTTCGGAAATTGTGACGCGATTTTAATCGAAGGCTTGTTGACGCCCCGAACGTTGTGCGGCTTTGATCCCGGCGAGGGAGGAAGCCCGGATGCGACGGCGTGAATTTCTTGTCGGGGCCGCGATGCTCGCCGGCTCGATCGCGCGAAGCCGTGCTGCCGATATTCCCGCCCCCTCGTCCGAGGGGCTCGACCGCATCACGGCGTATTTTGACAACGAGGTGGGAAGCGGCCGGCTGCCGGGCGCAGTGATCCTGGTCCAGCAGCACGGCAAGCCGGTTTATCTGAAGTGCTTCGGCGTGCGCGACACCAGGACCGGCCTCGCCATGACGCCGGACACGATCTTCGCCATCCACTCGATGACCAAGCCGATCACGTGCCTTGGCGCGATGATGCTGATCGACGAAGGCAAGCTTGCGCTCACCGACCCCGTGTCGAAATACATCCCGCTTTTTGCCGACACCAAGGTGGGCCTCGAGGTGACCCTGCCCGACGGCAAGCTGGAGCTTGACCTCATCCCGCCGGTCCGTCCTGTCAACATCGAGGATCTGCTGCGGCACACCTCGGGCATCAGCTACGACTACATCGGCGGCAAATGGGTCGAGCAGGCCTACAAGGCCGCCAATATTTTCGAGGGTCAGTTCAACAACAGGGAATTCGCCGATCGCATCGCCAAGCTGCCGCTGGCGCGGCAGCCGGGAACGCTGTGGCGCTACGGCCATTCCACCGACGTGCTCGGCGCCATCATCGAGATCATCTCGGGCCAGACGCTGTATCAGTTTCTGAAAGCACGCATCCTCGACCCGCTCGGCATGAACAGCACCAAATTCGCGCTGGCGACGGAGGACGAGCTGGCGCGGATGGCGCGGCCGCTGCCGAACGATTTCATCCTGCTTGCCGGCGAGCGCGACCGCCTCGATCATCCCGAATGGCAGTCCGGCGGCGGCGGCCTGCTCTCGACCATTACCGACTATCAGCGCTTCGCGCAGATGCTGCTAAACGGCGGCGAGTTCGCGGGCAGGCGCTACCTCAGCCCGGCCGCGTTCAAGGCCATGACGGCCGATCACATCGGGCCGGGCTCCGGCGTCGGACGCGACTACTTCTATTTCCCGGGCGACGGCTTCGGCTATGGCTATGGCCTTGCGGTGCGGACCGATCCCGGCAACGCCAAACCGCCGCCGCCGGGCTCGCTCGGCGAATTGAAATGGGACTCAGGGAGCGGCACCTATTTCGGCGTCGATCCCAAGCTCGACATGGTCTACCTCATGATGCAGCAGACCCAGAACGAGCGCAGCCGCATCACACCCGCGTTCAAGGCGCTGGTCTACGACTGCTACCCGCCCGCACTACGCCGCCCGTGAGGTGCGCTGACCGAAATCGGCGAGGAGCTTTCCGATCTCGGCCGCGGGCCGCGCCGCGCTGAACAGAAATCCCTGCACCTCGTTGCAGCCTTCGGCGCGCAGCCAGTCGAGCTGATCCTCGGTCTCGACGCCCTCCGCGGTCGTGGTGATGTTGAGGCTGCGGCCGAGCCCGGAGATCGCGCGCACGATCGCGCCGCAGTCGGGCCGCTGCGCCAGATCCTTGACGAAGGAGCGGTCGATCTTGATCTTGTCGAAGGGAAAGCTGCGGAGATAGCTCAGGCTGGAATAGCCGGTGCCGAAATCGTCCATGGAGATGCCGACGCCGAGTTCGCGCAACTGGTGCAGGATGGCGAGATTGGCATCGGTCTCGGCCAGAAAGATCGACTCGGTGATCTCGAGCTCGAGCCGCTTCGGCGACAGGCCTGACTGCGCCAGGGCCGAGATCACCACCTGAACCAGGTTGCGGCTGCGGAATTGCGCCGCCGACAAATTGACCGCGACCTTGACGTCGACAGGCCATTTGACGGCCTCGGCGCAGGCTTCGCGCAACACCCACTCGCCGAGCTGGATGATGAGGCCGATGTCCTCGGCAACGGGAATGAACTCGGCCGGCGAAATCATGCCCTTGTCCGGATGACGCCAGCGCAGCAGCGACTCGAAGCCGGAGATGCGGTCGGAGGCGATCGATACCAGCGGCTGATGGTGCAGCTCGAACTCGCCATTGGCAAACGCGCGGCGCAGATCGAGCTCCATGTCGCGGCGCCTCTGCGCCTGGAGGTCCATCTCACGCTCGAAGAAGTGGTGCACGCCACCGCCCTCGGACTTCGCCCGGTACAGCGCCATGTCGGCATTGCGCATCAACTCTTCCGGCGTCGTGCCGTCGCCCGGAGACAGCGCGATGCCGATGCTCGCACCGATCACCATTTCCTGGCCGTCAATCTCATAGGGCGTCTTCAGCATGTCGATCAGCAGGCTCGCACAGGCGCTGGCCTCGTTCGGCGACACGTCCGCCGCGAGGATCACGGCGAACTCGTCGCCGCCGAGCCGCGCCGCGAGATTGGCGCCGCGGACCGTGGCGGTCAGGCGTTCGGCGACTTCCTTCAACAGCCGGTCGCCCGAGGGATGACCGAAGGAATCGTTGATGTTCTTGAACAGGTCGAGATCGATGTAGAGCACGCCGACCCGTTTTCCCCCGGCCTGGCCCAGCGCCTGCTTCAACCGTTCCTGGAAATATTCGCGGTTCGGCAGGTCGGTGAGCCCGTCATGGTGCGCCATATGGGCGATGCGGGCCTCGGCCTTGCGGCGTTCGGTGATGTCGACCACCGCAACCAGGTAGCCGTCGCGATCGTCGAAGACGACGCGGCGGCCGAAGGTGAGCACCTCGATCTCGCTGCCGTCGGCGCGTAAGTGCCGCCAGTTGCGCGACGAGTGATAGGCATCGCCGAGGCGCTCCAGCGCCTCGGCGTGGCTGTCCCACTCGTCCTGCGGCCAGATCTCGTGCAGCTTCATGCGCAGGAAAGTGGCGCGGCTGTAGCCGTAATGCTGGACCGCGGCGTCGTTGACGCTGAGAAACTCCTTGGTCTCTGCGTCGAACACCCACATCGGCATCGGGTTGTTGTCGAACAGCAGGCGGAACGAGGCATCGCGCCGCTTCAATGCGGTGACATCGGAGATCGTCAGAGAGACCACGTCGGCGAAGGCGGTGGCGCTGAGCCTGAGATAGCGCCCTTCGCTCTCGATCTCGAGCTGCTCGCCGCGGCCGCCCGAAATGGCCTTGAGCAGGAATTCCATCACCTCGGGCGAGGCCAGCAGCGTGATGCCCTCGCCGATCCGACGCCACAACAGGCTTCCGCTCGCAAGCTTCAGCAGCTCGCCCGCGCTCTTGTTGTGATGCACGACCTGAAGATCGAACGGCTTGCCGGCGGTATCGCGCAACGTCGCCAGCGAGACCACGGCATCGTCGGTCGAGGAAAAGATGGCGTCGAGGAGATTGTATTGCGCGCCGCGCTCGTTGACATAGGCCCCAACCAGCGTCGCGCCCCAGCGCGAGGACGTCGGCAGCGCCAGCAAATCGTAGGTCCTGACCATGCCGTCGCGCACGCAATGCGCGCTCGCCTGGTGCGGCCGTCCGGTCGCAAGCGCGCTCGCCGCCGCTTCCGATAGCGCCGTGGCGCAGTCCGGCGAGAGCTCGGCGACGGCAATGTCCCAGCGCTCCTCGCCGAGCCATTTCTGCACGTAACGTCCGCTGCGGGACAGCTCGAGCACACCGTCATTCTTCAAGAGCGCGATGTGGTCAGCGAGCCGTCCGAGGCTGCCGAGCATCACGTCCTCATAGCGCGGCAGCCGCTCGCCCGGCTTCAACGCCGCACGCCATTTGCGCTGAAGCACCGGGATGTCGTCAAACATTTCGGCGGCCGGTTTTCCCGGCATCTTCTTCGCGGCAGTCATTGCAGTCCCCAACGCACTTTCCCGGCGCATCCAATGCAGGCGCGCTTAACGACGTGTAAAAAGCGCACAGGCGCGGGGTTCCGTTCGGCGATTATGACAGTTTTAAGTCAGGTGTTGGTTAGTGGGCGTTAGAGACTGTGACGGTTGTGCAAAGGCGATGCTCTCGTGTCCCGGACGCGACGCAGCGCGCAAGCGTTGCGGCGCAGAGCCGGGACCCAGCAGGCCGGGTTCTCGCTGCTGCATGGGCCCCGGCTCTGCAGCGCACCGCCGAAGAGGCGCTGCGCTGCGTCCGGGGCACGAGAGCGGGGTGATGGGGCGCAGTTGCTTCCACGTCGTCATTGCGAGCGAAGCGAAGCAATCCAGAGTGCCTCCGCGGAGGGATTCTGGATTGCTTCGTCGCAAGGGCTCCTCGCAATGACGGAGTGTGGGGTGACGGGGTCGCTTCATCATTCGCATTCATCGCAGACACGCCCTCGTATCCTCGCGGCTGATCTCGCCCGAGCTTTGCCTCGATGCTTCACCCTCGAATGAAAGAG
>NZ_AXAZ01000015.1 GCF_000473065.1 Bradyrhizobium sp. WSM1743 | reverse complement strand
GGGGTTCAACAGCCTCCAGCAGCAGGATCGCTTTGATAGCTTCCGGCACGAGTTCAATGAGGAACGCCCTCACGAAGCTCTCGATATGAAGCGTCCCGCAGACCTCTACACAGCTTCAGCACGCCGCTACGATGGCCTGCCCGAACTGACCTATCCCTTCCACGATCGAGACGTCGTCATCACATCCTGTGGGCGCCTTTGCCTGCACCGCAAGAAAATCAATATCTCCGTCGTGCTGGCCGGCCAAAAGCTCGGCATCAAGGAGGTCGACGACGGCATTTGGCTCGTCAGCTTCATGCACTACGATCTGGGCTACTTCGACCTGGAGCAAAAGACCTTGCAGCCCCTCGACAACCCATTCGGCCCAAAGCCCGTCACCGATGTCTCCGGTACGACATCCTCGCTTTGACCGAGAGGCAGGTCTTGCTCATTCTTGGAATGGCAGCCCTTGGCTCGGCCGCGCTGAGCGGTCACCCCCCGAAGCCCGCAGGGGCGCGCCTTTGGCGCGCGGGGTTGACGGCGAACGCGCGTGCCGAGCAACAATGCGGCTGTGCCATGAATGCTTGGAGTGAGTGACCCTGCAACCCTCGACAACCCGTTCGGCACGAGGTTGTCACCCATGTCTTAGGTACGACCTGTTACCTATGTGTCCGGGCTGGACAAGGGGATCGTTGGTAGCGGGGGAGGGACTCGAACCCCCGACCCCAGGATTATGATTCCCGTGCTCTAACCAGCTGAGCTACCCCGCCACAGGGATCGCGGCGGCGACCAGGGCCGATCTCGCGAACGCGCGGCATATAAAGAAGGGGGCGGCGGGAAGTCAATCCGCCTTCGCTAAAAGCTGCCGCCTTCGCCAAGGCTTCGGCGGGACAAGTCGGCGGGAAAACGACCATTTCTGGCCGGATCAGTAGGATTTTGGGCACCAGCCTCGCGGAGACTTCCCCTCACCCGGAATCCGTGCTTTGCGCGGATTTCGGCCTCTCCCCGGCGGGGCGAGGCGAAGGAAGAAGCGCCTATTTCGGCCTCACATTCGGATCGCCGCCGGGGCTGCCGGGGGGCGGGATGACAGGGGTTTTACCGCCGGTGTCGGGGGCTGGGGCGTGCATCTCGGGGTCGATGCCGGCGGGCGGGCAGAGCACGCCTTCGGATTTGGCCAGCTTGTCGCCGAGCGGTTCCCGGGACTGGCCGGTGGTGGTGCCGTCGGCCTGACGGTTCGGGCGGTCCTGCGGCGTGCAATTGGCCGCATGTTGCGGGGATGGCGGCGCGGTCTGTTGCGGCGGCGTCGCCGGGGCGGGCGGGGCCTGCGCGATCGCAGCGCCTGAAGCGGCGATCAGGAGGCCAGCCAGAATGATGTTTGGTGTCGTGCGCATGAGAGGAAAACGCGCGGGGCGTGCGGCGCGTTCCGCTCCCAGAACATTACGATTTGCGGTAGCGGATCAGCGAGAAGTGGCCCATCGGCGGCATCGGGCGGCGCTCGGTGAGGGTGATGCCGCCGTGCTTGGCGGCCCAGCCCTCGAGGCGGGCCCACGGGAATTCGGGGCGCCAGCCGAGGCGGCGGGCGACGGGGGCGAAGGCGAGCTCGAACAGCTTTCGGGGACCGCGCTCGGCGCCGATGTGGTTGACGAGGATCAGCTCGCCGCCCGATTTGAGCACGCGCACGAACTCGTCGAGCGTGCCTTCGGGATCGGGCACGGCGGTGATGACATATTGCGCGACCACCGCGTCGAAGGCGTTGTCGGGGAAAGCGAGGTTCTTCGCATCCATCACCGAGAGCACCTCGACATTGGAGAGACGCAGCGCGCGCACGCGCGCCTGCGCCTTGCGCAGCATCGGCTCGGAGATGTCGACGCCGCAGATTTTCGTTGTGCGCGCGTACTCCGAGAGGGACAGCCCGGTGCCGACGCCGACGTCGAGGATGCGGCCGCCGATGCGGTCGGCCTCCGCGATGGTCGACTGCCGGCCGGCGTCGAACACCTTGCCGAACACGAGATCATAGACCGGCGCCCAGCGGCCATAGGCCTTCTCGACCCCGGCCCGCGAGATGTCTGCTGCCATGCCCCCTGCCCTGCCTGATACTCTTACTTACACCGGACGATCATTGGTGAGATCGAAGTCAGCCCCGAACTCGGTCTAGCGCCTCTCCCGCGTGCGGGAGAGGTCGGCGCGCAGCGCCGGGTGAGGGTTCTTTCCTCTCGCGATATATCGCGTGTGGAGAGAGCCCTCTCCCTAACCCTCTCCCGCAAGCGGGAGAGGGAGTGCACCTCTTTCGCGGTAGCAGTTGGGCTCAATCTCGGCAAGTTAGCCGCGCACGGCTTCCGCGAGCGGGCGCGATGTGGCCGCGCCAATCTTCGCCGCAGCGCTCTGAATGAAACCGCCGCCGAGCACGCGGGCCTGGCCGCCGGGTGCGTCATAGAACACGCAGGCCTGGCCGGGCGAGACGCCTTCCTCGCCGGCGACGAGCTCGACCTCGTAATGGCCATTGCTGCCGCGCAGCCAGGCCGGCTGCGGCGAGCGGGTCGAGCGCACGCGCACGAACATCTCGAGGCCGCCGCCGATGGCGCGGTCGATGTCGCCGCCGCCGATCCAGTTGACGTCGCGCAAGCTGATGCGGTGCATCTTCAGCGCATCGCGCGGGCCGACGACGACGCGGCGGTTGGCTGCTTCCAGCCGCACCACGAACAGCGGCGAGCCGGAGGCGATGCCGAGGCCGCGGCGCTGGCCGACGGTGAAATTGGCGATGCCGTGATGCTGGCCGAGCACGCGTCCGTCGAGATCGACGATGTCGCCCGGGTCCATCGCGTTCGGCCGCAGGCGCGTGATGATGTCGGTGTAGCGGCCCGTCGGCACGAAGCAGATGTCCTGGCTGTCGTGCTTGTCGGCGACCGCGAGCCCAAAGCGGCGCGCGAGCTCGCGCGTTTGCGGCTTGGTCATGTCGCCGAGCGGAAAGCGCAGGAAGTCGAGCTGTTCCTGCGTGGTCGCGAACAGGAAATAGCTCTGATCGCGGTCGCTATCTGCCGCGCAGACCAGCGCGCGCGAGCCGTCGCCCTGACGGCGCGAGGCGACGTAATGGCCGGTGGCGAGCGCCTGGGCGCCGAGCTCGCGCGCGGTCTTGAGGAGGTCGCGGAATTTTACGCTGCGGTTGCACTCGATGCAGGGCACCGGCGTCTCGCCGAGCGCGTAGCTATCGGCGAAGTTGTCGATGACGGACTCGCGGAAGCGGTCCTCGTAATCGAGCACGTAATGAGGAATGCCGAGCTTGGCGGCGACGTCGCGGGCGTCGTGGATGTCCTGGCCGGCGCAGCAGGCGCCCTTGCGGTGGGTGGCCGCGCCATGGTCGTAGAGCTGCAGCGTGATGCCGACGACGTCATAGCCTTCAGCCTTGAGCAGCGCAGCCGTCGTCGAGGAATCGACGCCGCCCGACATGGCGACGACGACCCTGGTGTCCTCGGGACGGCCTTCGAGATCCAGACTGTTGAGCATCGGCCCTAGAAGCGTTGTGACGGCGGCGTAGCGCGATCCGCGATTGCTGTGCCTTCTCGCGGGGACATCGGCAATCCCCCGGAACTTTAGTTCCCGAAGAGCACGACTGCCCAAGTCGAAAGCGGCTGAGAGTAACCTCTTTAATATAGGCGGCATTCCGGTGAAGCAATCACGCGGGCGGCCGGCTTAGGGCAATTCTTGCCGGGGCGGCAGAAATGGCGGGGTCGCGCCGGGCTGCCCGGCAGCAACTTCAAACAGCTAACACGCTGTTTTTGTTATATAAATCAATTTAGAGGGACGCTGGCCCGCTCCTTGCTCCCCCCTTGTCCGAAGTTGCTTCCAAGGGGTTGCCTGTGGTTGGTCGTACGTCAGATGTCGTGGCAAGCGTGCAAGTCCCGAGCGCGCAGCCAAAGCCTGCGCGGCCGCAAGGGCCAAAGGACGCGCCCGCGACCGACTCCTTCGGCACGCTGGTCGACAGCAACACCCAGGCGATCAGCAACAATGCGCAGGCGCAGGACACCGCGCCACGCCGGAGCGATTCCGCAGCGTCCGACCGCGGCCCGCGCGACACCTCGTCCACGGACCAGCCTGCGCAGAGCAAGGCGAGCGACGATACCGACACATCTGCGCCGGCGAAGAATGACAAGAGCGAGGCGACCAGCGATCCGGCCCAGGACGCGGGCAAGGACGCCGGCAAGATCAAGGACAAGTCCGAGACGTCAGACGCGAAATCGGCGGAGAAATCCGACGAGACCAAGGGCGACAAGAGCGACGGCCCCGATGCCCTGACCGCCGCCGCCGATGCGGCTGCCGCCGTGCCGACGGATGCGACGCAGATCGCCGTGCCCGATCCCAGCGTCGTCGTTGCCGCGCCGGTCGTCCCAGTCGATCCGAATGCGGCTGCGAGCCAGGCCGGCGATGCCGCCGCCTCGCCGCTGACGATCGCCGCGGCAGGTCTTGCCGCCAGTGCCTCCACTGCAGCGCAGATCGCCGGCACCAAGACCGATACCGCCGGCGACAAGAGCGCCAAGGTCGCCGGCGCCGAGGTCGATGCCCACACCACGGCAACGCTCGGCGAGACCGCGACCGGCACGAGCGAGGCCAGCACGAGCGATGCGAAAGCCAATGGCGGACTGATCGCCGTCGCCAGTCAGAGCACGCCAAAAACCTCGTTCAAGGACGCCGTCACGGCGCAGGCCCAGACCGACGTCTCGAATATCGGCCAGGACACCGGCAAGCCGAATGCCGCCACGGCGCAGGCTCCGGCACCGGCCATCGCCAACGCCGCGCATGCGCAAGGCCTCAAGCCGCAGGCAGATGGCGGAGCGACCGACGTGAAGGCAGGTCCCGCCGACCGCACCGCCGAACCGACACAAGGCGCGCCGGCCGCGCCCGCGCATGCGGGCACGCAAGCTGCCGTCGCCCCAACGGACACCAGCGCGCAGGCCGCTTCCGCCGTGCAGGCGCCGCTGACCAGTACCACCTCGGCTGCCACGGCATCGATCGCGACGCTCACCGCGACCGCGGCAACCCACACGACTGTTCCGATCAGCGGCGTGCCGATCGAGATCGCAGCCGCCATTCGCGCCGGCAAGTCGCGGTTCGACATCAGCCTCGACCCGGCCGAGCTCGGCCGCATCGACGTGCGCATCAATGTCGACCGCAACGGCCAGGTCACCTCGCATCTCACCGTTGAGAAGCCGGAGACGCTGCAAATGCTGCGTCAGGACGCGCCGCAATTGCAGCGCGCGCTCGACGATGCCGGCTTCAAGACCGGCAGCAACGGGCTGTCCTTCAGCCTGCGCGACCAGAATTCATCGGGCCAGCAGTCCGGCCAGAACAACGACAATGGCGGCAATGCCCGCCGGCTGATCATCAGCGAGGACGACAGCGTTCCCGCAGCGCCCGTGGGGCGCGGCTATGGCCGCATGCTCGGATCGAGCAGCGGTGTCGACATCAGAGTGTGAGGAGTATTCGGCAATGACCACCACGAATGCCGCCACCGCCCCGACGCCCGTCTCCGCGACGACCGACATCCCGAAATCCTCGTCGAACTCGTCGATGAGCTCGACCACGGGGTCGACGCTCGCCGGCAACTTCCAGACCTTCCTGACGCTGTTGACGACACAGCTGCAGAACCAGAACCCGCTCGATCCGCTCGACACCAACCAGTTCACCCAGCAGCTGGTGCAGTTCGCCGGCGTCGAGCAGCAGCTCAAGACCAACGATTCGCTGGCTCAGCTCGTCACCCTGCAGCAGACCACGCAGGCGACCCAGGCGCTGGGCTTCGTCGGCAAGACCGCCCTGGTCGACGGCTCGACCGCGACGATGAAGAACTCGTCGGCGACCTGGCATCTCAACGTGCCAACCGACTCGACCGTCGACATCACCGTCTCCAATGCCAGCGGCCAGACCGTGTTCACCGGCAAATATACCGCCGCCGCCGGCACCGACATCCCCTTCACCTGGAACGGCATGGGCAATGACGGCACGCAATGGCCCGACGGTAAGTACACGATCTCGGCCACGGGCAAGGACGTCGCCAACAACAATGTCGGCATCGCCGCGCAGGTGCAGGGCGTGGTGTCGTCGGTCGACCTGACCCAGTCGCCGCCGCTGCTCACCATCGACGGCGCCAGCTACACGCTGAGCCAGGTCAAGAGCATTATCGCGACAAGCAGCAATTGAGGAACGTCCGCGTCGATGTCATCCCGGCGAAGGCCGGGATCCATAACCACAGGAAGTCGTTTGGCGTGAGGGAGTAACCCCGAGTCTTCGCAAGAACTGCTTCCTGGGGTTATGGGTCCCGGGTTCGCGCTACGCGCGCCCCAGGACGACACTTGGGGCCTCCGCGACACCGCGCACAGGCCGCCTTTGTTAGTAAAGTATTTACCTTCTGCCCCGCTCAGCCGGCCGAGATCACGTCTCCCGCCCGCCGAGCCGGCCGCGTTCCCGCAAGTTTCAACGAGAATTGTATTGAAGCCTTAGGCTTAGCGGATTTTTAAGCCGCGAGGGTTACGGTTACGGCGTGAGTTCAGTGGTTGAGAGTTTGTGAGTACGCCATGACAGAACCCCATCGCCCGAGGGTAAAATACGTCATCGGGCCGGACGGCAGTCCGTTGACGATCGCGGATCTGCCTGCACCCGGCACCAAACGCTGGGTCATCCGCCGCAAGGCCGAAGTCGTCGCCGCTGTCCGTGGTGGACTTCTCTCCCTTGAGGAGGCCTGCAGCCGTTATACCCTGACGGTCGACGAATTCCTCTCCTGGCAGTTTTCCATCGACCAGCACGGTCTGGCGGGTCTTCGCACCACCCGCATCCAGCAATATCGCCAGTAGGCGATCCGGAAATCTGTGGCTTTCGACGAAAATCGGTCTCGTCCTGCGAGGCCGATTTTTTTCATGTTTCGTTTTGGCGCGACTTTTGTCCGACCTCTTAACCTTCGTTAACCATATCGAAACCATCCCCTAGGCAATAATTGCCCAGTCGACCGCTCGGTTGCGGGTCGAAGCTTCGGGGCGGTTGCTTGCAAGGTCTTGCGGACTTCTTAAAAAGTATCGGTGCCGCCCGGTTCGGGGCGATGATCGCGGTCACCGCCGCGCTCATCGGCTTCTTCGCCTTCGTCATCATGCGCGTCACCACGCCGCAGATGACGACGCTGTTCACCGACCTCAGCGTCGAGGATTCCTCAGGCATCATCAAGGACCTGGAGCGCCAAGGCATCCAGTTCGAGATCCGCAATGAGGGCTCCATCATCATGGTGCCCAAGGACAAGGTCACCCGCCTGCGGATGAAGCTCGCCGAGGGCGGCCTGCCCAAGGGCGGCGGCGTCGGCTACGAGGTGTTCGACAAGTCGGACGCACTCGGCACCACCTCCTTCGTCCAGAACATCAACCACCTGCGCGCCCTGGAAGGCGAGCTCGCCCGCACGATCCGCGCCATCGACCGCATCCAGGCCGCCCGCGTCCATCTGGTGCTGCCCGAGCGCCCGCTGTTTGCGCGCGAGGCGCCGGAGCCGTCGGCCTCGATCGTGGTGCGCGTCCGCGGCTCGCTGGAAGCCCAGCAGATCCGCGCCATCCGCCATCTCGTCGCCTCCGCCGTCAACGGACTGAAGCCGCAGCGGGTCTCGATCGTCGACGAAGCCGGCCAGCTGCTTGCCGACGGCGCGGCGACCGATCCGGAGCAGGCCGTTGGCGACGAGCGCCGCATCGCCTTCGAAAAGCGGATGCGCAAGCAGGTCGAGGACATCGTGTCCTCCGTGGTCGGCTCGGGCCGTGCCCGCGTCCAGCTCTCCGCCGATTTCGACTTCAACAAGGTCACCCAGACCTCGGACAAGTTCGACCCCGAAGGCCGCGTGCTGCGTTCGAGCCAGACCCGCGAAGAGCAGAGCATGACCGCCGACAATAACGGCCAGGTCACGGTCAACAACGAGCTGCCCGGCAACCAGCAGAACAACGGCGTCGCGGCCAAGGACCAGAGCAAGAAGACCGAGGAGACCAACAATTACGAGATCTCCCGCACCACCAAGACCGAGGTAACCGAGGCCGGCCGGGTCAACCGCATCTCGGTCGCGGTGCTGGTCGACGGTATCTACACCAAGAACGACAAGGGCGAGCTGGCCTACCAGGACCGCACCAAGGAGCAGCTCGACCGCATCGCCACGCTGGTGCGCTCGGCGATCGGCTTCGACCAGAAGCGCGGCGACCAGGTCGAGGTCGTCAACCTCCGCTTCGCCGACGCCCCCTCCACCGCCCCGATTGGTGAACCCTCAGGCTTCCTCGGCATGCTGCAGTTCACCAAGGACGACGTCATGTACTTCGTCGAGCTCGGCGTGATGATGCTGCTCGGGCTCGTCGTGCTGTTCCTGGTGATCCGCCCGCTGGTCAAGCGCATCCTCGCCTCCGACGACGTCGCCGCCGCCATCTCCGGCGTGCTGACGGGGCCCACAGCTTCGGAAGAGGCAACACCCGCCACCGGCCAGCAGCTACTGCCGAGCGGCGCCGCCAGCGCCATCGACGTCGCCACCATCCAGGGCCAGGTCCACGCCCAGTCCGTCCATCGCGTCGGCGAGCTCGCCGAGCGCAACCCCAACGAAACCGTCGCCATCATTCGCCAGTGGCTCACCGAGCCAGCCAAGTAACTGCCAAGTGAATCAAGAAGTGATCTGACATGGCCGCCAATTTGCAAAACGCCAACTCGAACGACATCACCAGCGTGATCTCCACGCTCGGCCAGCGCGCCGGTAACCGCGCGGGCGGCGCCAAGACCGAAGGGCTGGCCGGACCGAAGCGCGCCGCGATCCTGATGCTGGCGCTCGGCGAGCAATATGGCGGCAAGATCTGGTCGCTGCTCGACGACGACGAGGTGCGCCAGCTCTCGCTGGAGATGTCGACACTCGGCACCGTCGAGGTCGACACCGTCGAGGACATGCTGCTCGAATTCGTCTCGCGCATGTCGGCGTCGGGTGCGCTGATGGGCAATTTCGACGCCACCGAGCGCCTGCTGCAGCAATACCTGCCGCCGGAGCGCGTCAACGGCATCATGGACGAGATCCGCGGACCCGCGGGGCGCAACATGTGGGAGAAGCTCTCCAACGTGCAGGAAGAGGTGCTCGCCAACTACCTCAAGAACGAATACCCACAGACCATCGCGGTGGTGCTGTCCAAGCTGAAGTCGGAGCACGCCGCCCGCGTGCTCGGCATCCTGCCCGAGGAGCTCGCGCTCGATGTCGTCAACCGCATGCTGAAGATGGAGGCGGTGCAGAAGGAGGTGATCGAGAGCGTGGAGAAGACGCTGCGCACCGAATTCATGTCCAACCTGTCGCAGACCCGCCGCCGCGACGCCCACGAAGTGATGGCGGAAATTTTCAACAATTTCGACCGCCAGACCGAAACCCGCTTCATCACCTCGCTGGAAGAGGACAACCGCGAATCGGCCGAGCGCATCAAGGCGCTGATGTTCACCTTCGACGACCTCGTGAAGCTGGATTCAGGCTCGGCCCAGACCCTGATGCGCAACGTCGACAAGGACAAGCTCGGCGTCGCGCTCAAGAGCGCCAACGAGGACGTCCGCAACTTCTTCTTCGGCAACATGTCCTCGCGCGCGGCCAAGATGCTCCAGGACGACATGGCGGCGATGGGCCCGGTGCGCCTGCGCGACGTCGACGAGGCCCAGGCGCTGCTGGTCAACCTCGCCAAGGACCTCGCCGCCAAGGGCGAGATCATGCTGACCAAGAACCGCGCCGACGACGAGCTGGTGTACTGATGGCCGCTCCGGCAAAATTCCTGTTCGATACCGACTTCGCGGCGCCCGAGCGGACGACGCGCGAGAAGGCCGCGACCGCAGCCGAGATCGCCCAGAAGGTCGCGGAAGCCGAGGCGCGCGCCTATCAGGACGGCTTTGCCGCCGGCCAGCGCGAGGCCAAGGCCGAGAGCGACCGCCGCGTCGCGCTCGCCATGGAAGAGATCAACATTGCAATCCGGGGCGTCGCTTCCGGCATCGGCAACATCGAGACCAAGATGGAGACCGAGGCGGTCGAGGTCGCAGTCGCGGTGGCGCGCAAGCTGTGCGCCGATCTCGTCGCGGCCGAGCCGCTCGGCGAGGTCATCGCGCTGGTCAAGGACTGCTTCTCGCATCTGGTCGCGACGCCGCATCTCGTCGTCCGCATCAACGATGCGCTCTACGACGCCGCACGCGAGAAAATCGAGCGGCTCGCCAAGCAGAGCGGCTTCGAGGGCCGGCTGGTGATCCTGGCCGAGCCGGAAATTGCCACCGGCGACTGCCGGATCGAATGGGCCGATGGCGGCGTCGTGCTGGAGCGCGGCGCCATCGCGGCCAAGATCGATGACATGGTCGGACGCTATATCGCGTCCCGCAAGGGGAGCTAAACCATGAGCGACACCGACGGACAGGTCCCGCTACCCGATCTCAACGGTCCGATGCCGCCGACCGCGGATGTCGGCTACAACGAGGACGAATATGCGGCGCGCGCCGCCGCCGACCTCGAGGCGGTGTTCGACGTGCCGGTGCAGGTCTCGGCCGTGCTCGGCCGCTCCAAGATGGACGTCGGCGAGCTCCTCAAGCTCGGGCCCGGCACCGTGCTCGAGCTCGACCGGCGCGTCGGCGAGGCCATCGACATCTACGTCAACAACAAGCTGGTCGCCCGCGGCGAGGTCGTTCTGGTCGAGGACAAGCTCGGCGTGACCATGACGGAAATCATCAAGGCCGAACGCGGCTAGTACAAGACACAAGGGAATGACGCGCGGCAGCGCGAGCAGACGGACAGGAGACTGACATGCGGCTTCTCATCGTTGGCACATTGAAGGGCCAGCTCACCACCGCCACCAAGATCGCGATGGAGAACGGCGCCACCGTGACCCACGCCGAAGATCACGAGCAGGCGATGCGCGTCCTGCGTGGCGGCAAGGGCGCCGACCTCTTGCTCGTCGACGTCGCCCTCGACATCCGCGACCTCGTGCTGCGGCTGGAAGCCGAGCACATTCACGCTCCGATCGTCGCCTGCGGCATCACCAACGACGCCCGCGCAGCGGTTGCGGCGATTCACGCCGGCGCCAAGGAATACATCCCGCTGCCGCCGGATCCGGAGCTGATCGCCGCGGTGCTGGCCGCCGTGGCCAACGACTCCCGCGAGCTGGTCTATCGCGACGACGCCATGGCCAGGGTGATCAAGCTCGCCCAGCAGATCGCCGGCTCCGACGCCTCGGTGATGATCACCGGCGAGTCCGGCACCGGCAAGGAAGTGCTGGCCCGCTACGTCCACACCCGCTCGGCCCGCGCCAAGCGTCCGTTCATCTCGGTCAACTGCGCCGCGATCCCCGAGCATCTCCTGGAGTCAGAGCTGTTCGGCCATGAGAAGGGCGCCTTCACCGGCGCGGTCGCGCGCCGCATCGGCAAGTTCGAGGAAGCAACCGGCGGCACGCTGCTGCTCGACGAAATCTCGGAGATGGACGTCCGCCTGCAATCGAAACTGTTGCGCGCCATCCAGGAGCGTGTGATCGACCGCGTCGGCGGCACCAAGCCTGTCGCCGTCGACATCCGCATCATCGCGACCTCGAACCGCAACCTGGCCGAGGCCGTGCGCGAAGGCACGTTCCGCGAGGACCTGCTGTTCCGCCTCAACGTCGTGAATTTGAAGATCCCGCCGCTGCGCGAGCGCCCCGCCGATATCCTCGAGCTCGCCCAGCATTTCGTGAAGAAATACGCCGAGGCCAACGGCGTGCCGCTGCGCCCGATTTCGGCGGAAGCCCGCCGCGTGCTCTCCGCCAACCGCTGGCAGGGCAACGTCCGCGAGCTCGAAAACACCATGCACCGCGCCGTGCTGATGGCGCAAGGCGACGAGATCGGCCCGGACGCGATCATCACCCCCGACGGCGATCGTCTCGACCTCGCCAAGACGCCGCCGGCCGTGGCGCATGCGACCATGGCCGCCGAGCAGGTGACGCGCGCGCTGGTGGGGCGCACCGTCGCCGATGTCGAGCGCGACCTGATCCTGGAGACGCTGAAGCACTGCCTCGGCAACCGCACCCATGCCGCCAACATCCTCGGCATCTCGATCCGCACGCTGCGCAACAAGCTCAACGAATATGCCGACGGCGGCATCCCGATCCCGCCTGCGGGCACGCCCGGCGAATATCCGCGGATGCCGATGATGGGGGCGTGAGGCGGCGCCAGCGCGATTTGAGAATGCAGATGCCCGGGCTGGTCCCGGGCATTTTGTTTTCGCGGCGAGACAAACACCGGCGCCACACCTTCGGTGTCGTCCCCGCCTAGTGCGCAATTGCGCACGGGGCGCGGGGACGACATCGGTGGACATGGCCGCACCGCGTTCTTCGACTAGGTCGCAGCGGCACGAGGCCCTATAACCCGCACGAGAACCATACGAGGGCAAACATGTCTGAAGCTCAAATCACGGATTGGCTGGCGTCGCAAAAGCAAGCGATGATCGACCTGCTCCGCGACGTCGTGAACATCGATTCCGGCTCCTACGACAAGGAAGGCGTCGATGCGGTCGGTGCGCGGTTCGAGCGGCATTTTGCCGAGCACGGCATTCCGTTTCGGCGTGAGGCCAACGCCACCTTCGGCGACGCGATCCATGCCGAGGTAGCAAAGCCCGGCAGCAACGAGAAGCCGGTGCTGTTGATGGGGCATCGCGACACCGTGTTCGGCAAGGGCGAGGCCGGACGGCGTCCGTTCACAATCCGGGACGGCCGCGCCTATGGACCGGGTGTCGCCGACATGAAGTCCGGTCTCGTCATGAACGTGTTCGTCGCAACAGCCTTCCACAAATTCGGCGGCGCACCGCATCCGATCAAGGTGCTGATCACCTCAGACGAGGAGATCGGCTCGCCCTCCTCCCGGCCCGTGATCGAACGCGAGGGACGCGCCGCGCGCGCGGTGTTCAATTCCGAGCCGGGCCGTCCCACAGGCAATGTCGTGACCGGGCGCAAGGGCGGCATCTTCATGCACATGACCATCACCGGCAAGGCCGCGCATTCCGGCGCGAACTTCGCCGCCGGTGTCAGCGCCATCGGCGAGCTCGCGCACAAGGTCGTGCAGATCCACGCGCTGACCAATCTGGACAAGGGCATCACGCTCAATGTCGGCCTCGTCTCGGGCGGACAGTCCGTCAACACCACGGCGCCTTACGCCGAGGGCCAGATCGACCTGCGCTACCTCGATCCGGCAGATCGGGCGACCGTGATGGCCGCGATCGAAAAGATCGTCGCGACCTCGTACGTGCCGGGCACGAGCGCGACGCTGACCATCAAGGGCGAGTTCGTGCCGGTGGTGCAGAGCGCGGAGTCGAAGGCGCTGTTCGAAAATTATCAGGCAGCCGCAAGACAGGTCGGCCTCACCACGCTGCAGGGCGAGTTCTCCGGCGGCTGCGCCGATTCCGGCTTCACTGCCGCGGTCGGCACCCCGACCATCTGCGGCCTCGGCCCGGTCGGCGGTCTCGCGCACACGCCGGAGGAATATCTGGAGATCGACAGCATCGTGCCGCGCGCACAGGCGCTGGCGCTGGCGATTTTGCGGGGCTGACATCGACTGTCATTCCGGGGCGATGCGAAGCATCGAACCCGGAATCTCGAGATTCCGGGTTCCCCCTTACGCGCGCCCCGGAATGACGTCACAAGCTCTCACGAATAACTCGGCGCGTCGGGCTTGCGGAAGATGTGGATGGGATCGCCCGGCACGATCGGCTGTCCCGAGAACATCGCGTAGGCGTACAGCGCAAGATAGGCGATCGCGAGCGCGCCGATGGCGTAGAAGACCCAGGTCGCGACGCGCTTCATCGATCCGCTCCATTGCCGTCCCGATACGGAAGGCTCTGGGCGCTTCTAGAGCGATGATGATGAAAAGGCCAGCCTCTGCGCCGACAGCCCGCGGCGATCAAATGCCGCGCCGGCCGCGCGCGGGAAGGCTGACATCGGCGAGCTTCGCGGCGTCCTCGTCCTGGTCGACTGCCACGTACTGGCCGTGCCAGTAGGCAAGCGCCGCATTGCGCGTCGAGTTTCTGACGTCCCTGACGCGGCCGATGACGATGCCGTGCGAATGCCGCTCGACGATCTCCTCGACCTCGCAATCGAAGGCCGAGAGCGCGTCAAACAGGAGCGGAACACCCGAGATCGCCGTCACCCATTTGGCGCCCGCGAAGCGGTCGGCGCCCTTCAGTCCGCCCTTGCCGGCAAAGCGCTCGGCGATGTCGAGCTGATCGGCATTGAGGATGTTCACGCCAAAGGCGCCGTGGCGGCGGATCAGCGGAAAGGACGAGGCGTCGCGATTGATGCTGACCAGCAGCGTCGGCGGCTCGACCGACAGTGAGGTGACCGAGGTCACCGTCATGCCGGTGATGTCCTTGCCCCGCCCGGCGGTGATGACGCTGACGCCGCCGGTGAGATGGCGCATGGCGCCGCGGAAATCGGCGGACGAGACAGGGATTTCGGTCATGAGATCGCGGGGCACTACATTCATGGCGTTGCTCCCCGAAAGTGGGGTTCCCTGTATTTAGGTACGATCGTCCGCCGACAACAGGTGGCTCAGGATCGAGCCTTCGAGCCCGGCAAGCTCGGCCGAGCCGCGCTGGCGCGGCCTGCCGGCGTTAACCACGAGGTCATGGGCAATACGGCCCTCCTCGATCACCAGCACCCGGTCCGCCAGGGCAACCGCCTCGGCGACATCATGGGTCACCAGGATCGCGGTAAAGCCTTGGTCGCGCCAGACCCGCTCCAGCAGGCGCTGCATCGAGATGCGGGTCAGCGCGTCCAGCGCGCCGAGCGGCTCGTCGAAGGCGAGCACGCGCGGGCGGGAGACCAGCGCGCGGCCGAGCGCGACGCGCTGCTTCTGGCCGCCCGACAGCACCGACGGCCACTGGTCGCGCTTGTCGGCGAGGCCGACCTCGGTCAGCGCCTTTTCGGCGCGGGCATGTGCATACTTCGATGCACGGTCGCGGCCGAGACCGACCTCGACATTGGCGAGCACGCGGGCCCAGGGCAGCAGCCGCGGCTCCTGGAACATCACGCGGATGTCCTCGGGCTGGATGTCTCTTGGCTGAAAGTCCTGGCCGAAGCTGATGCTGCCGGCATCGATCTTCTCCAACCCGGCGATCAGGCGCAGCAGCGTGCTCTTGCCGCAGCCGCTCTTGCCGACGATCGCGACGAACTGGCCGGCGGGGATATGCAAATCGATGCCGCGCAGCACTTCGTTGTCGCCGAAGGATTTGCGCAAGCCCCGGATGCTGAGCGGCAGGCCCGTGATCTGTGCCGGCCGCTCCTCGCGCACCACGCGTGCGTGTGGCGCGAAATTGGCGCGGCTGGCGAGCTCGGTCTCGGGAAGGGACGTACGAAGCGCTGTCTGCGTGTGATTCCCAGTATTTCTGATCAACGTTTCTGGAAGGCGGGGTGCCAGGAGAGCGTCAGACGCTCCAGCACGCGGGAAGCACTGTCGGCAAGCTTGCCGAGCAGGGCGTAGATCAGGATCGAGAGCACGACGACGTCGATCAGCATGAACTCGCGCGCCTGCATCGCCATGTAGCCGAGGCCCGAAGAGGCCGCGATGGTCTCGGCGACGATCAGCGTCAGCCACATGATGCCGAGCGCGAAGCGGATGCCGACGAAGATCGAGGGCAGCGCGCCCGGGAAGATGACGCGACGGAACAGTTCGCCGTCGGTCATGCCGTAGATGCGGCCCATCTCGATCAGCTGCGGATCGACGGTGCGGATGCCGTGCAGCGTGTTGAGATAGATCGGGAAGAACACGCCCAGCGCCACCAGGAACAGCTTTGCGCTCTCGTCGATGCCGAACCACAAGATCACCAGCGGGATCAGCGCCAGATGCGGGACGTTGCGCACCATCTGCAGCGTGGTGTCGGTGAGCTTTGCGGAGAGCTGCGACAGGCCGTTGGCGAGGCCGAAGGCGAAGCCGATGCTGCCGCCGATCAAAAAGCCGATCGAGGCGCGCCAGAACGAGACCCAGATGTTGCGGACGAGCTCGCCGGAGAGCAGCAGCTTCCAGCCCGCCAGCGCGACGTCGCTCGGAGCCGGCAGCACGCGCGTCGGCACGAAGCCGGTGACGCAGGCGATTTGCCAGATCGCGATGATGGCGAGCGGCACGATCCATGGGACCAGGCCGTCGACCCGCGGCAGGCGAATGTTGCGCGGAAGCGAGATGCTGTCGATGAGGCTCATGATCGCGACACCCGGTGCTGCGGACGGAAATCGCTGCCGACCGTTTCGCCGAAGGGACCGCCGTTGAAATGTAGCCTGGTCACGTTGCTTGGCTGCTCCAGCGCGAGCAGCGGGAACACCAGCTCGGCGAAGCGATAGGCTTCCTCCAGATGCGGGTAGCCCGACATGATGAAGGTATCGATGCCGAGATCCTGGTACTCCTTGATGCGGGCCGCCACCGTTTGGGCGTCGCCGACCAGCGCCGTGCCGGCGCCGCCACGCACCAGGCCGACACCGGCCCACAGGTTCGGGGCGATCTCGAGCTTGTCGCGCTTGCCGCCATGCAGCTGCGCCATGCGCTGCTGGCCGACGGAGTCCATGCGGGCAAAGTTCTTCTGCGCCAGCGCAATGGTGTCGTCGCTCACATGCTTGATCAATTCGTTCGCGGCGCGCCAGGCCTCTTCATTGGTCTCGCGGACAATCACGTGGAGACGGATGCCGAAGGAGAGTTTTCGGCCTCGCGCGGCGGCGACCTCCCTCACCTTCGCGATCTTCTCGGCAACCAAAGCCGGCGGCTCGCCCCAGGTGAGATATTTGTCGACGGTGTCGACGGCGACGTCGATGCCGGCATCGGACGAGCCGCCGAAATAGAGCGGCGGGCGCGGCGACTGCACCGGAGGGAACAGAAGCTTGCCGCCCTCGACATGAATGTGCTTGCCCTCGACGTTCACCGTCTTGCCGGCGAGCAGGTCGCCATAGACGCCCAGAAACTCGCGGGTGACTTCGTAGCGCTCGTCATGGCCGAGGAAGATGCCGTCGCCCTTGTTCTCGACGGGATCGCCGCCGGTGACGACGTTGACGAGCAGCCGGCCGCCTGTGACGCGGTCGAGCGTCGCGGTCATGCGCGCCGCAACGCTCGGCGATTGCAGGCCGGGGCGGACGGCGACGAGATAGCGCAGCCGCTCTGTGAACGGCGCGACCGAGGAGGCGACGATCCAGGAATCCTCGCAGGACCGCCCGGTCGGCAGCAGCACGCCGAAATAGCCGAGCTGATCGGCGGCTTGCGCGATCTGGCGCAGATAGTTGAAATTGACCTCGCGGCCGCCGATGCCGGTGCCGAGATAGCGGCCGTCGCCGTGGGTCGGCAGGAACCAGAGGATGTTGGCGTTGGCTTGGCTCATGGATGTGCCCCTAGCCGTAGGTCGTGCCGACGGCGGCCGCGACGATGCCGATCGACATGACGATGGCTGCGATCACGCGTTGAACGATACGCTTCATGTTCAAACCTTTTTGGATGGGAAGATCGGTCGGCACGATCAGGCTGCCGGGTTGCGCCAGACGATGTCGCGGATCACGATCGGCTTCGGGATCAGGCCGAGCCTGTAGAAGCGATCGGCGACGCCCTGCTGGGTCGCGACGATATCGTCGGTGACGGGACCGACCACAAAGTTCGCGCGATTGGCGGCGACGGTCTGGATGTCCAGGGGGACGCCGGTGATCGCGGCGAGCGATCTGGCAACTTCGTCGCGGTGCTGTTCGGCCCATTTGCCGGCCGCGGTGGTGACCTCGACGATCTGCTGCAGGATGGCGCCATGGTTTTTCGCGAAGTCGCGATTGGCTATGTAGAAGGAATTGGTCTTGGTGACCTCACGCGCATTGATCAGGATGCGGCCGTTCTGCCTGGTTTCGCCGATCGCGAAATAGGGATCCCAGATGGCCCAGGCCTCGATGCTGCCATTGGCAAAGGCGGGACCGGCGTCCGGCGGCGTCAGATAGACCGGCGTGATGTCGGCATAGATGAGGCCGGCCTTCTCCAGCGTCTGCACCACGATGTTGTGGGCGCTGGAGCCCTTGGTGAATCCGATGCGCTTGCCCTTCAGGCCGGCGATGTCGCGGATCGGCGAATCCTTCGGCACCAGGATGCCCTGGCCGTTGGTGATGGGCTGGCCGGCGGCATAGACGATCGCCGCTCCGGCCGCCTGGGCGAACACCGGCGGGGAATCGCCGACCGCGCCGAAATCGACGCTGCCGACGTTCATCGCCTCCATCATCGGGGGGCCGGAGGAGAACTCGATCCATTTCACCTCGATGCCTTGTGGCGTGAAATGTTTTTCCAGGGCGGCCTGCTGCCGCGTGATGACCAGCACGCCGGTCTTCTGGTAGCCGATGCGAATTTCCTTCACTGCGCCTTGCGCGATTGCGGGTGACGCGAAGGCAGCGGCGGCTGCTGTTCCGATCGACAGTTTCAGAAAGTCCCGACGCTGCATTCCACACTCCCGGCCGCGCGTGGCCGTCATTCATCTGCGTTCGAGAATGATGGTGCGCCTTATCGGAGGTGTCGAGACGTGCGGGAAAATAGCGATGCGAGCACTCCGCGTGTGGCGCAGTGCATGATTAATCTTTCAAGCGGTCGCGACGATGCAGACAGAATTTTTCCGCACGCGAATGTGAGATCGGCACGGATTACGTCCGAGCCCAGACGACCGGAACATGAAAAGTCGCAAAACAACCCCATGCACAGTAGACGGGGCGTGTGAAAACAATGACTTACGCATTATCCGAAGTCCGTTTGACTCGTCGGGCAAAACAGGAGCAGAATGGCATCATCGCGGTGTTCGGGATGAAGGTCCCAGCCAGCCTAATGCAGCCATCGCACCGGCAGGTTCTGCAGCCCGCGAAACGCCCAGCCGCCGATCCGCACCGGCTCGTCGTCGGCGATCTCGATGCGCCCCGCACGCGCAAACACGGTCGGCAGCGCGACGTCGGCGATCATGGCGCGCGAAGCCCAGGCGCCGGCGCAGAAATGCGGACCGGCGCCGAAGGCGACGCTCTTGGAGGTGTCGCGTCGCACGTCGAATTCGTCGGCGCGCTCAAAGTGCTTCTCGTCGCGATTGGCGGAGCCGAACATCAGGAACACGCGCTCGTCGAGCTCGAACGACACGTCGCGAATGGTCCAGGGCTTGGCGATGCGGCGCGGCGACATGCCGATCGGCGAGATCCAGCGGGCATATTCCTCGAAGGCCTGCAGCCAGGACACTTCACCGCGCAGGACCAGATCGAGCTGGTCGGGATGGGTGAGCAGCGCCCAGATCGTGCCGGCGATCGCCTTGCGTGGCTCGTTCTGGCCGCCCGAGATCGCGAGCTTGACGTTGGCGCGCACGCTCTCCATCGGCATGCCGGAGGCGAGGAGCACGCCGATGATGCTCTGGTCGGGATGCTGGCGCATCACCGGCATGATATCGTCGATCGCGGCATCGATGCCCGATGTGGCGGCGTGGCAGCGCGCCTCGACCGCAGGATCGCCGGCGTAGTTGGCGATGCCCTCGATCATGCCTTGCGACCACGCGTCCATGTCCTCAAAGCCGATATTGGTGAGCCCGGTAATCGACTTCAGGCATTCGCCGGAGAACGGCAGCGCGAAATCACGCATGAAATCGATGCCCCCCGGCTCGATGCGCTCTAGGATGCGGTCGGCATGGGCCTGGAACAGCGCAGTCCAGTGCGCCTTCACCGTCTTCGGCGACACCGTCGGAAACATCGCGCGACGCTCGACCTGGTGCGCCTCGCCGTCCTTGCGCATCATGTTGTGCCCCATCAGCCGGTTCATCAGTCCGGCGGGCTGGTGCGAGGAGAACACGTCGATCTGCTTCTCGGAGATCGAGATGTCGTCGCGGCTCGTCAGCAGCGTCGAGCCGAGCTGCGGCACGAACGCGATCGGCGCCTCCTTGCGCATCTTCGCGAGCATCGGATAGGGGTCGGCCCAGAATGCGGCGGGGTCGATGTCGATGCGCGGCGCGGTGCTCAAGGCGGCTTCCCTGGGTTCTCGTTTCCTCCAGGGCAGACTAGCGAAATCCGGCGCCGGCGTCTGTCCCTAGCGATGGGGACAGGCGGCATTTGGGCGTGTGTTCATAAGTCAGCGCGGGGGACGCGATAGCAAGGTCCCTATCACCTCAACAGCGGACATCGACAAACGCGAGAGCGAACGTTCATTAAGGGCCAATTCCGCACGTTCCCCGCCAATAGCCCCAGCAACGATCGATTAATCGTGAGCGCGCACCTCACGTGCGATTTGAGCGATTATCGCTCAAGTTGCAATCGATGTAATCGAAAGCTTCGGTGCAAATCGCATGCAAACATCCGATTGGGCTGTTGTCCTGTACTACGCGTGGCCGGTCTTCTTGATACCCGCGGGATGGATCGTGTTAGGGCGATTGTGCCGGGAAGGCGCAGCTTCCGGGGCATCGATGATCGAGTTGCGGGAGCAGCACCTTACAGAAACATTTCGGATGAGTGCTGTGATGGAGAGGATCGCACATCGATGGCACGACGATGAAGCACCCCAATCCAAGGAAGCACCGATCCATCCGGCGACTCCACTGGAGTCCGGATCGCGCGGGCATGGTATGGATGCTGGTGTCAGCAATTGTCGCTGTCACCATCTTTGCGGCGGTTGTGATTTACTACCCTTTCCTGCCACAGCGGAACGCCAGTGCGGGCTTTGGACCCGATTGGGATTGCACACCTCACCCCAGAGGCGAACCCACTTGCATCAAGAAGATCGGTCGGTAAATTAGCCTGCGGCACGAAAGCGATCGGCGCCTGCTTGCGCATCATCGCGAGTGTCGGATAGGGGGCGGCCCGGAACGCGGCCGGGTCGATGTGGATGCGCGGCGCTCAAGGCGGCCTCCTCCGGATTCTCGTGTGCTTCAGGGCAGACTAGTGAACTCCGCAGCCGCCGTCTGTCCCTAGCGATAGGGACGGACGGAATTCGGACGCAGACCGAGGGCAGCGGATTGAGTTACCGGACCTCGGCAATCCTCGGTCCAGATGACGGCATCTGCGCGTTGGCTGCCAGGGGCCGGTTCGACGGCGATGCCGGGTCCGGCAACCGGAAAGCGGTGTCGCCCGGCGCTCCCTGCAATGGTCGGCGAGCCGCATTTGCCGGAAGCACGATCACCTTCGCTCCGACTTTCACCCGCTCATAGAGGTCGACGACGTCCTCATTGGTCAGCCGGATACAGCCGGATGACACCCGCTTGCCAATCGTATCGGGCTTGTTGGTGCCGTGAATTCTATATTCGGTCTCGCCGAGATACATCGCCCGGGCGCCGAGCGGGTTGCCGGGACCGCCTGCCATGAAACGCGGCAGATAAGGCTGACGCGAGACCATCTCCGCAGGCGGGCGCCAATCCGGCCATTCTGCTTTGCGAGCCACGGTCTGCTCGCCGGACCATGCAAACCCTTCGCGGCCGACACCGATGCCGTAGCGCATCGCTTGCGTGTCGTTCAGAACGAAATAGAGGAACGTGTTCTTGGTATCGATGATCACGGTGCCCGGCGTCTGGCGGCTGGCGTAGTCAACCACCTGCCGAACCAATGCTCCGGGAGTGTCAGCGTCGGCTTTTGGCGGTTCGACCAGAGGCACCGGGGCTGGAATCGGAGCCGGAGCCGGCGCGGATGCATGAACCGGAGGTGCCACGTAAACCGGAGTTGACGATGCCTGGGCTTGGGGTGCGGACGGTTTCCGTGCCGATTGCACGCTCGCCGGGCGAGACAGCAAACCGTACCCCAATGCGGCGACCGCCGCGGCGCCAATTGCAACTCTCGCGGCCATCGGCAGTGCGAGCGTCTCTGCCTTTCCACGTTTGGCCCGCTTAGCCATATCTGTCCCCAGGTCACTGTGCCCTGAAGAGGTACCCAGCAAAATTTAAGAAACTTCGAAGCGTTGCCGCTCAGACTTGAACTGTCAGCGATGGTTAACGCCGAACTCTTGCTCGGCGGGATACAAACTTGGAGAACCGGTTGATATTGAGGTAGCGACGTGGAGAACGCGCTTCTCATCGCGGAGCGAGTCGAGATCTGAGTCGCCCGGCGGAGCGGACACGCTCCGCTCTTTCATCAGCGGCGGCTTCGGTCACCAGCGGCAGTGGAGGTGCGAGTTCAGGATCACTCCTCGCCAGCGTGCCTTCGAGGAACGGCGTTCATGATGGCCTCCGCCAGTTCTTCGAGGACGGAGGTATCGCCGTTCGATGCGGCAAATAGCCTGAACTCCGCTTCTGGTAACTCTGGCAGACCGTAGCTTTTGGGTACCCTGACCAGGCCGTTTCTCAGTTGACTGGCGATCATCGGCGCTACAGCAAAGCCTGAGATGGCGGCCGCCCTCAGGCTGGCGTTGCTGGCGCAGATCATCACCGTGCGCTGGCTGATCCCGGCCTTGGCAAGCCGTTCAAGAGCAACTTCCCTGTAGGGGCAAGGCTCCGGTAACACGGCCAACGGCAGCGGGTCCGGAAGATCCACGGTGTGATCCGCCCATGCCCAGACAAGAGGCTCGCGCCACAGGAGGCGCCCCATCTCCTCACCCTCACACTGTGATCCCAGCACCAGTTCGATTTTGCCCTCGTTCATCTTCGAGAGGAGCGCACCCGGAATCCCGACTTGCACCTCGACCTGCAATCCAGGGCGATCAGCGCCGAATGCCTGCAAGGCGCGAAGGATGGGGACCTGTGCGAAGTCTTCCGAGAGGCCGACGCGAACCCTGCCGTGAAAGGGTGACTGCGCCAGATCGGCCAAAGCATCCCGGTTAAGGGCGAGCATCGCCCGGGCATAGGCGAGCAAGCGCTCGCCATCGAGTGTCATCTCCAGCGAGCGCGTCGTCCTGTTGAGTAACGGCTTTCCGACCTTCTCCTCAAGACGGCGCAGGTGCCCACTGACGGCCGACTGCGTAAGGTTCAGTCGCGCTGCTGCCCGACTGAAGCCGCCTTCGTCGAACACCGCGACGAACGTCCTGAGCAGGACCAATTCCAACATATATTGTGATCCATGATGAATGCCGTCGATAATTTCAATTTCTATATCGGATTAAAATATGAGGCAATGCGGTCCGTCACAATGAGCAAGGACGATCCATGACCAAGCTACTGCATATCGTTTCCTCGCCCCGCAAAGCGCGTTCCGCCTCGCGTGAGGTCGCCGAGGCCTTTGTTCAAAGCTATCGTGCTCGGCGACCCGACTTGGAGATTTCAACGCTCGACCTATGGGATGTCGACCTCCCCGAATTCGGTGAGGACGCGATGTTGGCCAAATATGCGGGGCTCAGCGGCACGCCGCTTACCCCTTCGCAACAGCAGGCATGGGCCACATTGCAAGAATTGGCGCAACAACTGCACTGGGCGGATATTCTCCTGCTGTCGACGCCCCTCTGGAATTTCAGCATTCCCTACAAGCTCAAGCACTTCATCGACCTGGTGTCGCAGAAGGACATCCTTTTCTCATTCGATCCTGAACACGGGTTCGGAGGACTGCTCCGGGATAAGATCGCGGTGGTCGTCCATGCGCGAGGTCTCGACTATGCGGCGCAATCCATCACTCCGGCGCAGCGCTTCGACTTTCAAAAACCCTATCTAGAAGCGTGGTTGCGCTTCATCGGTATCGAAGATGTCCGCAGTCTAATCATTCAGAAGACCCTCTTTGGCCCCGATATTGACCATGCGGCTCGCCAGGATGCACGGGAGGCCGGGTCACGGCTGGCGGAAGACCTGCTGTCGCGGACAACAGAGGCGATTGCATGATTATGAAGCCAGGCCATGAGGCCCCGTAAGCAATCTCAGCACGATCGCAAACAATTCGCTCTGCGAGGAGATGCCAAGCCGCTCATAGGCGCGCTTGCGGTAGGTCAGGGTCGAGTGCAGGCTGATGCCGAGTCCTTGCGAGATCGCCTCGGAGCTGAAGCCGAGCAGGATGCGGCGGCAGACCTCCTGCTCGCGCGGGGTCAGCGCGGCGAGCGGCGCGCACGTTGCGAACAACGCGGCCAGCGTCTTCTCAGGGGTTGCGGCTTGCCGGAAATGGCACGCCACGCTCGCGCTGACGACCGGCGCGATCGACTTCAGCCGTTCCCGCTGCCCCTCGCTGAAGCGGCCCTGCGCGGCGATGCGATAGAAGTTGACGTAGAAACAGGTGTCGCCGGTCCAGATCGCGGTCGCGCATTTGTCGACGATGCCGGAATCCTGGAAGAAGATTTTTCGGTAACGCGCGCCGTACATGCGCGGCGCGAACTGAGGCAGCATGATCGGCGCGCCGCCCTCGCCTTCGAACATCGCGTCGCGGTTGGGATCAGATTCGTGGAAGTGTCCGGCATAGGCTTCGCCGAGATCGCCGCCGATCGGGATGTTGCCGGCATCGAGCAGGCAGCGCGCGGCACCAGCCCGGCTCAGCGCGAACACCATGCAATGGCCGACCTCCGCTTGCCGACGCAGCGTGTCGATCAGCACATCCGGGAAATCAGAGCGGCCGATGGCGAGCACCGCAGACGTGACATCGGCAGCTCCCGGATTCGCGGGCACTGTCTGAGACCGCATCGTTTCCTCCGCAAGATTTTGTTTTGCGGGAGGATAGCAACAAGGTGATTTCCGCGGAAGACAGAGAGGCCTCAGCCGGCGGGCATAGCCGCAGTCACTTCCGGCGGAATGCAAGGATATCCAGCGTCCGCTTTGGGGCCGCGAACGGTCCTCGGCTGAACGCACCGGCAGGTCGGCCATGGGCCGTCAAACGGAAGTGGCCAACGCAGCTGCCTTTCAACCGCGCGTGACGTTTAGCCCACCGGCCCCAGCGTCCAATCGTCCCCTGAAAGGGGGCTCACTCTCACGTCCTTGATGACTCCGCGCTCCAGGCTCGGATCGAAATGGCGCATCGTGCGCTCGTTGAAGTCGATGATGCGGCCGGGCCTGAGTGGTCCGACGTCATTGATCTTGACGATGACCTTCTTGCCTGCGGCCTCGACGAGAGCATATTTCGGCCTCGCGCCAAATTGGACGCCACCAAATTTCCTTCGCAGACTCGTCTTGATGGCAGCCGTCCAGGCAGCGGGATCATAACGCTCGCCGGAGGCTGTGCGCGGACCGCCCTCCTCCTTGCCGGGCTTGAATGGATTGTACATGGATGCAGCGCCGACGACCGCATCCCCGGAGGCGGCATCGACGGTGTTTGAGTGAACCCCACGCGTTTCAGTTCGAGCAACGGTAACAGACATAGCAAGCGCGACCAGGGCGCCGCAAAGTGCGGCGCTCGAGCGGAACAGCATCATAACTCCTGTGATTTTTTCGTCGTCCGGTTCCCGGCACCGCAAACAGCGCAAGCGAACGCGAAAGCATTCATGAACCTTGCGCCGATGTTTTGCGGATTCGAGCCAACCCCTTGGCTATGGAACCGTCGTGCGAACCGGGGTGATTCCCACGTAGTGTTTTAAGTTGTCACCGACTAAGACAGAGATTGCGTCAGCAACATGACTTGGCGGCCCCTTTGCGAACCTCCAGTTCCACCGCGAGGAACGATCGCATCACACCCGCTTTATTCTCCAGATCTTCGGAGTTGATCAGCGGCTTGCATTATCCTGGCCGACAGATCGAAGAAGCAATCAATGCGCATCGTTCTCGTTGGGGGTACGGGGCTTATTGGATCGGCAATCCATGCCAGGCTGTCCGCCGAAGGGCATGAATGCGTATTGGTCTCCCGTCATCCGGTGACGTCACCCGACAGGCACCACGTCCACGTCGCCCTCGATGTTGCGCGCACCACCGACGCTTCGAAATGGAAGAGCGTTCTTGCAGGCGCCGATGCCGTCATCAATGCGGCGGGTGCGCTGCAGGGACAGGACATGCAAGGCGTTCATGTCGCCGGCAGCGCGGCGCTTTATGCGGCCTGTGAAAGCATGGGCGTCCGCCGTGTCATCCTGTTCTCGGCAATCGGCAGCGATCGCGATGCCCGCACCGATTTTTCGCGCAGCAAGCGGGACGGCGAAGCTGTCTTGATGGCGCGGGACCTCGACTGGGTCGTGCTGCGGCCTTCCGTCGTGGTGGGCCGGCCCGCCTATGGTGGCAGCGCGCTGTTGCGAGGATTGGCGTCACTTCCGATCCTACCCGTCATGCCACACACGGCAGCTATTCAACCCGTGCATCTCGACGACGTCGTTGAGACGGTGGTGTTCTTCCTGCGACCGGGCGCTCCCTGCCGCGTCGCGCTTGATCTGGCCGGTCCAGAGCGGATTGGTTTCAGCGACGCGGTCGCGCTGTTTCGGTCCTGGCTACGCTGGAGGCCTGCTTACCGCTTGCACCTGCCGTCCTGGGTGGCTTCAGCCGCTTATCGCGTGGGCGACGTTGCGCAGATGCTGGGCTGGAGAACGCCCGTCAACTCGACGGCACAGGCCGAGATGCGGCGCGGCGCGACCGGCGACCCTGAGCCCTGGCGTCGAGTGACCGGCATGAGGCCGCGCCATCTCGAGGTCGCGCTCGCACGTGAGCCCGCCTCGGTGCAGGAACGCTGGTTTGCACGGCTGTATGCACTCAAGCCGCTGATCTTCGGCGTCTTCGGCATGTTCTGGATCGCCACAGGCATCATCTCGCTGGGCGCGGGCTGGAACATTGGCATGTCGTTGCTACGGGAAGGCGGGCTGCAAGAGAACGTCGCAGCGCTCACCGTTACCGCCGGCGCGCTCGCAGACATCGTCATTGGCCTTGCCATTCTCTGGCGGCCTCTGAGCCGTTACGGGCTGTGGGCAGCATTGATCATCTCGCTCACCTACGCCGTGATCGGCACGGTGCTGGTACCGCGGCTGTGGGCCGATCCGCTGGGACCGATGCTGAAGATCTGGCCGGTGATCATGCTCAATCTCGTTGCCATGGCGATCCGGGAGGATCGCTGATGCTCTACTTCCTCGTGAAGATGGCGCACATCATCGGCGCCGCAGTCCTGCTCGGCACCGGCGCCGGCATCGCTTTCTTCATGCTGGTGGCGCATCTGCGCGGCGACCCGCGCGAGATTGCGGGAGTCGCGCAGACGGTGGTGCTGGCCGATTTCCTGTTCACGGCGAGTGCCGTGATCCTGCAGCCGATCACCGGCACATGGCTCGCGTGGTTGGGCGGGTATTCCCTTCGCGACGGCTGGATTGCGGCGTCCATCGCACTCTATGTAGTGACCGGCGCCTTCTGGCTTCCGGTGGTGTGGATGCAGATGCAGATGCGCGATCTCGCCGTCGCAGCGGTTGCGAGCAACACCAAGCTGCCTGCCCGGTATTACCTTCTCTTCCGATGGTGGTTCGCGTTTGGGTTTCCAGCGTTCGCAGCCGTGCTGATGATCTTCTGGCTGATGATCGCCCGCCCGGCGATTCCATATTGGGACTAGGTGCGCGCGTCTATCCCGCCGCCTTCATCGGGGCGACGTTGATCGCGAGCTTGCCGTAGCGATCCGTGAAGGCCTCGGTGTCGATCTCTTCCAGCTTGATCTCGCCGCTCATCACCCCTTGCTTCCAGACCGCCTGCGCCGGATCGTTCTGGAACTCGGGCATCACTTCGCGGCCGAACAGCTCGAGCGATTCGCAGATGTGCTCGTGGCTGTTCTTGCCGGCCTGGTTGAGCAGGATGACCTGGTCGATATGCGAAGACTGGAAGCGCTTCAGCTTCTTTCGGATCGTCTCGGGCGAGCCGATCAGGCCGCCGCGCAGCGCCGCCTCCTGGGCTTGCGGATTGTCGCGCTTCCACTTGTTGTATTCGTCCCACATGTTGACGGTGTAGGGCGTGGGCCGCTGGCGGTTCTGCGAGGCGCCGTAGAAGCGCAGCGCGAACTGGAAGAAGGTGGCGCCGTCGGCCCGCGCACGCGCCTCCTCGTCGGTCTTGGCGCACATGAAGAACGACACCAGCGCCATGTTCGGGTTGATCTCGTAGTCGGCGAGCTTGTGCAGGCGCTTGGTCATGGCGTTGTAATAGGCGTGCACCCAGGCATGCGCAGCATCGGCGCTGACGAACTGGAAGCCGAGCGCGCCAAAACCGTGGCGGCCGGCGCGCTCGATGGTCGGCAGCTGCGAGCAAGCCATCCACAGCGGCGGGTGTGGCTTCTGCACCGGCTTGGGCACGACGTTGCGCAAGGGGATGTCGAAATACCTGCCGTGATGCTCGCTGCCGGCGTCCTTGAACATCGGGAAGATCGCGGCAACCGCCTCCTCGAACACCTCCTTCTTGGTCTCCATGTCGCGGCCGAACGGCTCGAGCTCGGTGATGGACGCGCTCTCGCCCATGCCGAATTCACAGCGGCCGTTGCTGAGCAGGTCGAGCACCGCGACACGCTCGGCGACGCGTGCCGGGTGATTGGTGGTGAGCTGGAGAATGCCGTGGCCGAGCCTGATCTTCCTGGTGCGCTGGCTGGCCGCGGCGAGGAAGGATTCCGGCGAAGGCGAGTGGGAATATTCTTCGAGGAAGTGATGCTCGACCACCCAGGCATGGTCGTAGCCGAGCTTGTCGGCGAGCTCCATCTGCGAGAGCGCGTTCTGGTAGAGGGCGAGCTCGTCGCCGGCCACCCAGGGCCGTGGCAGTTGCAGCTCGTAGAAGATGCCGAACTTCATGGCGTCGCCCTCCCGCATTGTTCTTGTTGGGCTCATCTTAGTGCGTGAGGCTGCGCTGTCTACGGAGCAGCAATTCCACCGTGCGGGAGAATGACTTGATTGCAGCGAACGAAGGGTTAGTTTGCGAGTGGCGACTCATTCAAGTGCGGCGCCCCGTTTTCCTGGAAAGCCATGCCCACATTCACCCCGCATCAGGATGCCGCTCTGAAGGCCGTTGGCGACTGGCTCAAAGCTAAGCCGGGCCGGGGCGGCACGCCGCCGATCTTCCGCCTGTTCGGCTTCGCCGGCACCGGCAAGACCACGCTGGCGCGGCACATCGCCGATGGCGTCGATGGCGAGGTGAAGTTCGCCGCCTTCACCGGCAAGGCAGCCCTGGTCATGCGCAACAAGGGCTGCGACGGCGCCTCCACGATTCATTCGCTGATCTACCGTGCGCGTGAATCCGGCGAGGAGCAGCCGAGCTTCGAATTGTGGGACGATGCGCCGGCCTCGAAGGCGAAGCTGATCGTGATCGACGAATGCTCGATGGTCGACGCGGAGCTTGGGCGCGACCTGATGTCGTTCGACTGTCCCCTCTTGGTGCTCGGGGACCCCGCGCAGCTGCCGCCGATCCAGGGCGGCGGCTTCTTCACCAACTCGGAGCCCGACGCGATGCTGACCGAGGTGCACCGCCAGGCCCAGGACGATCCGATCGTGCGGATGTCGATGGACGTCCGCGAGGGCCGCGAGCTCGATATCGGCCGTTACGGCGAGAGCGAGGTGGTCTCGCGCAAGGAGCTCGATCCCGATCGCGTCATGGGCGCCGACCAGATTCTGGTCGGCCGCAACAACACCCGCCGCGCCTACAACATGCGGGTGCGCCAGCGCCAGAACATCGAGGACACCTTTCCGGTCGCCGGCGACAAGCTGGTGTGCCTGCGCAACAACCGCAAGAAGGGCCTGTTCAACGGCGGCCTGTGGCGCGTCAAGTCGCGCAACACCTCGCGCTCGAAGTCGCGCATCCTGTCGATGCGGCTGTCGCCGGACGAGGATTTCGGCCACAAGGTGACGAAAGTCTCGGTGCGCGCCGATTGCTTCGAGGGCGGCATCGAGCAGATCGCCTGGGAGCAGCGCAAGCCTTACGACGAGTTCGACTACGGCTACGTGCTGACCGTGCACAAGTCGCAGGGCTCGCAATGGGACGACGTCGTGCTGTTCGACGAGAGCTTTGCGTTTCAGGAGTCCAGGGCGCGGTGGCTGTATACGGGCATCACGCGGGCGGCGAAACGGTTGAGCATTGTGGTGTGATGCTGTCTACTCGGTCATTCCGGGGCGGCTCGAAGAGCCGAACCCGGAATTTCGAGATTCTCAGGTGCGCAATTGCGCACCATAGTTCGATGCCTCGCATCGCCCCGGAAAATTGAGTTGCTTCGCAACTCAATTCGTCACCTCCCCGCAACGAAGTAAAAATCTTCCCGGCCCGGCGGGGAGCCGTAGGTGAACGGCTGCTGCGCGTGCTTCGTCGCGGCCCAGACGTCGTCGCGGATGATGTCGAACAATTTCCTGATCTCGACGCGCGGCTGCTTGATCTCGCGGGGCGAGCGCGGTGGCGAACGGGCTGTTGGCGCTGCCGTCGCCGTCCATCGCGGTCTCGCCATGCTTGGCGGCGTAGACCACCATGAAGCCGGCGCCGGGCTCGATGTTGGAAAAGCCCTTGTCGACCAGCTTCAGCGCCAGCGTGCGCTGCATGGTCGGCGCGAACGGATTGTCGCGGCAGGCATCGAGGACCACGAGACGCAGCTTTCGCGCGGCGCCGACGGCAGCGATCACCTGCTCCAGCGCGACGGCCTCGGTCTCGGCGTCCTTGTCGGCGGTGAGCTTTGCGTCGATCGGGACGAGATAGTTCACCCCGCCGATCTCGAAACCGTGGCCGGCATAATAGACCACGGCCCAATCGGCCTTTTCCGCCTCCTCGGCGAACGCCTTCAGCGTCTGGAAGAACTTGTCGCGGGTGAGGTCCCTCGTATCCATCACGGTCTGGAAGCCGAGGTCGCGCAGCACACCCGCGATCAGCTTCGAATCGCGGGGCGGATTGGGCAACGCCTGGGCGTTCTTGTAGGCGCCGTTGCCGATCACCAGCGCGACGCGACGACCGGTGGGCGCGGCCCCCGGCGCCTGCGGCGTCAGGGCGGCGAGCCGCTCCTGCGCGATGGCGCGGGCGCGCGCAACCTCGGTCTCGTCGAACCTCGTCAGCGAATAGGCCGCGGCGCGATAATCGGCGCGGGCCTGCGCGAGATCTTTCCTGCGCTCGTAGATCTGGCCGCGGCCGGAATGGGCGCGGACATTGTTCGGGTTGATCTGGATGGCCGTGTTGTAATCGTTCAGCGCGGCCTCCAGGTCGCCCTTCATCATGTTGACGTCAGCGCGGTTGTTGATCACGAACAGGTTCTTGGGCTGCTTCTCGATCAGGCCGTTGCAGTCGGCCAGGGCGCGGTCGAACTTGCCCATCATGCCGTAAGTGACGCAACGGTTGCCGGCGATCTGCGGCGCGGCCGGATCGATCTTCTCGGCCTCGGCGAAATCCGCGATCGCGCCGTCGAAATCCTTCATCAGCGTTCGCGCGCGGGCGCGATTGGTCCAGGCGAGCAGGAATTTCGGCGTGTACTTGATCGACAGGCTGAAATCTTCGATCGCGCTCTGCAGCGCGCCGCGGCGTGCGTAGATGACGCCGCGGTTGTTGTAGGGAACCCCAAAGGCCGGACGCTTCTGGAGCGCGAGGTTGTAGTCGGCCATCGCGAGGTCGTCCTGCCCGCTGCGCTCATAGGCGAGGCCGCGCAGGTTGAGCGCAATGACGTTGTCGGGATCGAGGCCGATGGCCATGGACAGCGTCTCGATCGCATGGACATGGTCGCGCTTGTTGAGCAGGATATTGCCACGCACGGACAGCGCGATCGCCTTGTCCTTGCCGGTGAGACGGTCGGCGTTCAGCAGATTGTCGCAGGCGGCGGCGCGAGCCTGCATCTCCGCCTGGCGGTCGCGGCAAAGGGCGAGATCGTTGCCGGTTTGGGGATCGGCCGCGGCACTCGAGATGAAGGCGGCCAGAGCGGCGAGGGTCAGGGAAACGACGCGCAGCATGTTGTCAGGTCAGCTCCAGCCACCATTTCGTATGGTCGATCGTCGATTGCGCCGGTTCATCTAGCGCGGAGTTCCGCATCCCGCCAAGTCGGCTCCAAGTCGCGCTGCCTGCGCCAGCGGTCTTCACGGCCTCGTGTCCGCCCCGCCGTAACAATCACCGGCGCTGCCCGTATCTCGGATGATGCGGAAACACCCCCGGGCAGGCTGTTCGCCCGGTCCCGACCGCCCTAGACTGTCAGCCCTTCCGAAAGAGGATTGCCATGCGCCGAACCGCCCTCGCCTCCCTGCTCGCCGCAACCACCGCCCTGACGCTGGCTTTCACGATGCCGTCCCGGGCCGCGGAGGATGCGGTCGTGATCCCCGCTCCCGCATTGGACGCAGCGCCCGCGAGCGACATCCAGACCGCCGTGGTCGCCGGCGGCTGCTTCTGGGGCGTGCAGGGCGTCTTCCAGCACACCGCAGGCGTCGTCAACGCGGTCTCCGGCTATGCCGGCGGCACCAAGGCGACCGCCGACTACCAGACCGTCTCGAGCGGCCGCACCGGCCACGCGGAATCGGTCGAGATCAAGTACGACCCGAAGAAGATCTCCTACGGCAAGATCCTCCAGATCTACTTCTCGGTGGTGCACGACCCGACCCAGCTCAACCGCCAGGGCCCCGACGTCGGCCCGCAATATCGCTCGGCGATCTTCACCACCTCCGACGAGCAGAAGAAGGTGGCGGAGGCCTACATCGCGCAGCTCAACGGTGCGAAGGTCTTCAACAAGCCAATCGTGACCAAGATCGGCGCGCTCGAGGCATTCTATCCCGCGGAAGCCTATCACCAGGACTATCTGACGCTGCACCCGAACCAGCCCTACATCGCCTATAACGACATCCCGAAGGTCCAGAACCTGAAAAAGCTGTTCGCGGATAACTACATTGAAAAGCCGACGCTGGTGAATGCCAGCAAGGCCACCAACTGATCGCGACATCACCGAAAGCAAATCACTGAAGAAACGGGAGACCCATGCCCGACACCAAGACGAAAACCACCGACGACAAGGTCATCAAGAGCGAAGAGCAGTGGCGGCGCGAATTGACGCCGATGCAATACGCCGTGCTGCGCGAGAAGGCGACCGAGCGTCCCTTCTCCGGCGAATATGAGCACGAGAAGCGCGTCGGCACCTATGTCTGCGCCGGCTGCGGCAATGTGCTGTTCGAGTCGGATGCCAAGTTCGATTCCGGCTGTGGCTGGCCGAGCTTCACCCAGCCCGCGGTCGAGAGCCATATCGACGAGGAGCGGGATACGAATCACGGCATGATCCGCACCGAGGTGCTCTGCTCCAAATGCAGCGGCCATCTCGGCCATGTCTTCCCCGACGGCCCCGGGCCGACCGGCCTGCGCTACTGCATCAACTCGGCGGCGCTGAAGCTGGAGCCGAAATAAACAGCGCACCCGGTCGGGTTCCCCCGTGGAACCCGAGGGCGTGATGTGCTTTTCTCCTCTGGCGGTGCGGCCGATCATCGCATCTCGGCCGCTGCCAGGGAGGATGCCATGACGCTGGGGACCATCCTGATCATCCTGGTGATCATCTATCTGGTCGGCGGCCTCTCCGGCCGGTTCGGCGGTTACGGCTATGGCCTCGGCCATTCCGGCATGGGCGTTGGCGGGGTCGTGCTCGTGGTGCTGATCGTGCTGCTGCTACTTGGCAAGTGTAAACGATTTAACTATTTGATATTATTTGCTTTATTTCGGCTGCGGAGCTGCCATGCGTTGATTCATCATCTCGCATCGCGGGGGTCGCATTTCTGTCAAATCGGCCTATATTAGTGGACGAAAATGACATGTGGCGGGCCCGCTTGATTGCGGCCCCTGCCCTCCCCAACCCCACGCGCTTAAAGCCCCAGAGAAGATCACGAGGTCTTTGACCATGCGTCCACTGCGTCCGTTCAACTTCAACACTTCCGCCGAACTCTTCCCCGCCGCGATCCGCAAGAAGAAGCGTGCGGGCTTCACCTATCGGCGGTTCGGCACTGCGGCCGAGGCCGTGCAGTTCGCGATGGAGCAGTTGCCGACGGATTCGCTGAACGGCGCCTATCTCCAGGTCGAGGAAGCGCGCTTCGACCAGAATGGCATCCGCTCGCTGTACGAGAGCGATGCCTTCCCGCTGCCCCGTCGGCCCAAGCCGGCTCCGGCCGCGGAGACCGACGCCGACGCGGCGTAAGCTTTTTCGCAAGCCTCCGATGTGCGCAGAAAGCGCGATGGCCGAAAGGTCGTCGCGCTTTTTGCGTTTGGGGGGCACTCTCTCCCGCTTGCTCACTCTCTTTCCTCTCCCCGTTCGTACGGGGAGAGGGTGGCTGCTTCCACAATCGCGGTGTCAGGGACAGATACTCAGGCCTCTCCTCGTCATTGCGAGCGCAGCGAAGCAATCCAGCGTCCCTCCGCGGAAAGATTCTGGATTGCTTCGCTGCGCTCGCAATGACGATGGAGAAACCTGGCGCATCGTCGACCAGTCGGCCCTGCGGAGACTCCCCCTCACCCGGAATTTGCTCCCGCAAATTCCGGCCTCTCCCCGCAGGCGGGGAGAGGCGAAGTAGCGCTACATCCGCGGCTGCTTCTCCAGCCAGCGGCGCAGGAGACGCACGTTGCGCATGTTGGCGCGGAACATCACGTCGAAGGCATCGCCCGCGAACGGGACCATGCCGACCACGCCGTCGAGCGCGACATTGCCGAGCATGCGCGCGGTGATGTACCAGGGCGCCCCCAGCGCGCGGGCCTCGCGCACCAGCCACAGCGAGATCGCGGTGGTGATGATGTCGCCGACGACGGGGATCAGGCCGATCAGCCCGTCGATACCGTAGCGGATGTTGGTGCCGGGCAGGATGAAGGCGACGTCGAGCAGCCTTGCGATCGCCTCGAGACGCGCGATCCGCTGCTCGCGCGTCAGATTGCCGAACGGGCTCGCTTGCCCGAATTCGAAGCGAAACTCGCGAAACCCCTGCTCCAGGCTTTCCGGCCTGATCTCGTGGCCCTCCTGGTCGATGATCGGCCCGCGCGCCTCGTTGCGAGAAAAGGTCGCGCGCGAGCTGCTGCCCGTACGGGATTTGCGCGGAGCAAGGATGTCGTCCTCGGACATGATCATGGCCTTCGGTGAACGCCGCAGCACGGCGGAGGTTGCTGCCGCGACCCGACGCCGCGCGTCAGGTCGGCGCCGCCGCCACTTGCGGCTCCTCGATATAGCGATGCACGAGCCAGGATGAAATCACCGCCGGCACGAACCCGACGAGGCCGTACAGGATGAACTGCACCGCGCCCGAATCCGGCCCGCGCGAGCTGTAGGTGAGCGAGGCCAGAACAAAGGCGAACAGGCCGACCAGGAGCATCCGCAAACCCGGGCCGATCCGGCGGATGTGGATCAGGATGTCGTCGACCGCGCCGATCATCAGCGAGGGCAGGAAGCCGAACAGATAGCTGTATTGCAGGGTCTTGAAGAACACCGCGAACAGCTTGCCGACCTCGCCGAGACTGGTCTGGGTCCAATAGCCGGACTGGTAGGTCGTCGTCAGCAGCAGCAGGAACCCGCCGACGAACGGGCCAACCAGCGCAAACACCAGGTAGCGTTTCATCAAATACCCTCACACTTCCCCAGTGTTATAGCAGCGCAGCGGGAACCTTGAACAGCCGGGGCGGCAGCCGCCCCGAGGGGAACAAGTGGCAAGGCGACGAGTTCAGACAGGACCTTTGAAGTCTCCCTGTCGGATTGGAGCCGCCGATGTCCCGCAAATTCATTCTGGCGACGATCACGCTGGCAGCCCTGAGCGGCCTCTCGAGTGCGGCCGCTCTCGCGCAGGGCCACATGGGCACGCCGCAGGAGCAGAACGCCTGCTCGCGCGACGCCTCGCGCTTCTGCCGCAAGGACCTCGGCAATGACAGCGCTGTGCAGAGCTGCCTGCAAGCGCATCGCGCCAAGCTGTCGCGCGCCTGCAGCAAGGTGTTCCAGAGCCACGGCATGTGAGGAGCAGCCAGCAGCCCCAGAGGAGATCGGAGATGTCAGACATGCTGCGCGACGAACAACTCTCGATCCTCAGGGACATCAGCCAGTCGGTCGCCTTCGCCGACGACCGTCAGGGCAAGATCGGCGAGCTGATCGCAGGCGGCTATGTGATGAAGGACGGCGATCTGTTCGAGCTCACCCCGAAGGGCGTCACGGCGGTCGAGGAACATGCCGCTTCGCTCGGTGCTGGTGACGCGGAACAAGCGAGCGCATCGCCCGACCGGCTGATCTGATCGCGAGCGCCGCTTGCGGCGTGACGCGCGTGCAACAATTGCGAATTCCTTTGCGCCGACCATTGCAGGTCCGTGACAATGGCGCATACTTCGCTCGGGCGGCGCAGCACTTTCGATTCGAACATCAAGAAATCGAGCGACCACATGCGGGACCAAAGTTCCCGACGTGAAGGCTGTGACATGCGGCAGATCAAGCCGCGTGCGGCGCCCCAAAATCAAGTGGCTCAACCCACGGAACTCGGGGACGCATCCTTCATGACGCGCTATCAGACCATCACCTCTCTCTTCGCCCTCGCCACCATCTTCGCACTCCAGACATCACCCAGTCTCGCCTTCTCGCAAGAAGCCCAGCAGATGTGCTCGGGCGATGCGATGCGGCTGTGCTCCAGCGAGATTCCCGACATCCCGCGCATCACCGCCTGCATGGTCCGGAACAAGCACCACGTCAGCCCCGGCTGCCGCGCCGTGATGGACCGCGAGCACGCAGCCGCTGCGGCAGCCCGCAAGCGGGAAGCCGCGGCGCAGTAACGTCGGTCAACCGTAGCGTCATGGCCGGGCTTGTCCCGGCCATCCACGCCTAGCTCCAAGGCGCAAAGAACGTGGATGCCCGGGCCGAGCCCGGGCATGACGGTCTTCTTTGGAAGAGAGGAATCCTAATCGCCCCACTGGGCGAACGCGTCGTTGAAGGCGCGCTCGCCGGGGGCGCCCTTTTCGATGGCGATGATGGCGCGGCGCTGGTTGGCGTAGACCAGGGGCACGTCGAACCAGGAGCGCTCCTTCAGGAGCTGGACGTTGCGGGAGCGGTCAGCATCGACATTGGAGAGGCCGACCAGGAAGAAGCCGTCGGTGACCTTGACCGCGAGGCCGGCGAGCGGGGTGCCGCGCGCCTGCTCGTTCGACTTCATCAGGATGCCCGGCACATTGGAGACGCTGCCGCCGGGAAAATCCTGCGGCAGGATGAAGGTCAGCTCCGCGGTGTGGCTCGCCGGCAGCGAGGAGTCGGTGTTGCGGCGGAATGACATCGTCATCTTGAACTTGCGGTCGGGGATCTCGATGTCGGCGCGCACGGCAACGTCGGCCTTCTGGTTGCCGGAGGCCTTGATCGGCTCGAGCCGCCACACCACCGAGCCGACATATTGCTTGCCCTTGGGATCGGACGGATCCTCGTCGTAGAGCACGACCTTCTGCGCCACCGGCGCGACCGGCTGATCGCTGGCCGAGGGTTGACCGACGCGATCGGGAATCTTCGGCTTGCTCTGCGGCTGCGAGGCATCCTTCGGCGCCTCCACCACCTGGGTCGGCGAGGACTTGAACAGGTTGGTGGCGGTCTGGAGCAGCGGCTTGCCCCAGAGGATGCCGGCGCCGACCAGGATCAGCACGATGCCGACGGCGATCGCGCTCTTGAACGGAAAGGCCGAGCCGGTGCGGGCGCGCTTCTTGGCCTCGCGCTCGGACGCGATCCGCGGACGCGGCGACGGCGGCGCGTAGCGCTCGGCCTCCTCGATCGACTCGTCGTAGGAATAGGGCGCCTCGGACTCGCCGGCGCGGTTTTCCAGGCTCGGCTCCAGCCGGTCGAATTCCGGCGAGGGCGAGGGCACGTTGGCATAGGTGCGCCGCGCGGCGCGGCTGGCCTGCGCGGCAGCGCCGCCGAGATCATTGGCATCGGCCGTGATGTCGCGGAAGCCGCGCACGCCGGGCGACGGCGGCAGCGGCGGCGGGGGTCCGACGTCGGGCGGACGGCGCGCCCCTTGGCGATCGCGCCCGGCCGGCGGCTCCGGTGTCGGCGGCGGGGCAGATGGCCCGGGCTGGCGCGGGGCGTCGAAACGGGGAGCGCGCGGCGGACGCGGCGCCTCGCCCTGGTCGTCGACATTGAACGACGGACGGTCGGCCCGCGGCGGCGTCGGGGCCGGACGCGTGCGCGGCGGCGCCGCAGCCGGGTTGGCCTCGGTGGCACGGGTGCTGGCGCGGCGGAAGGCATCGCCACTGCCGCCGGGGCGGGCGCCGCCACCGGGGCGCGAGGCCTCGCGGGCACGCTGGGCGGCCTCCGATTCGACCTTGCGGACGGCCTCTTCCAGCGACAGCCGTTCGCGCGTGATCTCGGATTCGGAGAGCGGCGGCTGCACGCTGCGCAGCTGCGCGATCAGGGCCGTGCGCGCCCGCTCATAGAGCGCGCGACGGCTTTCGCCGGGAGCGTTGGGGTCCAGGGCGGCAATAGCGCGGGCGATCAGCGGGTAGTAATCAGCCATTTCTACTCAACTATACGCGCGTCCCGGTAAGATAGCGTTAAGCCTCAAACGGATTTTGCACCAGGATAGTATCTTCGCGTTCCGGGCTGGTGGAAAGCAGCGCGACCGGGCACCCCACCAATTCCTCGATCCGCCGGACATATTTGATGGCCTGGGCCGGCAGGTCGGCCCAGGACCGCGCACTGGCGGTCGGCTCCTTCCAGCCCTCGATGGTCTCGTAGATCGGTTCGACCCGGGCCTGCGCGCCCTCGCCGGCCGGGAAATGGTCGATCTCCTTGCCGTCGAGCTTGTAGCCGGTGCAGACCTCGATCGAATCGAAGCCGTCGAGAATGTCGAGCTTGGTCAGCGCGAGGCCATTGATGCCGCAGGTCCGGACCGCCTGGCGGACCAGCACGGCGTCGAACCAGCCACAGCGGCGCGGACGGCCGGTGTTGGTGCCGAACTCGCGGCCACGCTCGCCGATCTTGCGGCCGATCTCGTTGTCCTGCTCGGTCGGGAACGGGCCCTGGCCGACGCGGGTCGTATAGGCCTTGCACAGGCCGAGCACGTAACCGACCGCGCCCGGCCCGAGGCCGGCGCCGGTCGCCGCCTGCGCCGCCACCGTGTTGGACGAGGTGACATAAGGATAGGTGCCGTGATCGACGTCGAGCAGCGCGCCTTGTGCGCCCTCGAACAGCATGCGCTTGCCGGCGCGCCGCTCGATGTCGAGCAGCCGCCACACCGTCTCGGCGTAGGGCAGCAGCTGCGGCGCCAGCGCGGTCAGCTCTTTCAGGATCTCCTTGCCGTCGAACTCCGGCAGATTGAGGCCACGGCGCAGCGCATTGTGGTGCGCCAGCAGCCGGTCGATCTTGTGCGGGAGCGTATCGAGGTCGGCAAGGTCCATCAGGCGGATGGCGCGGCGGCCAACCTTGTCCTCATAGGCAGGCCCGATGCCGCGGCGGGTGGTGCCGATCGCAGTCGCGGCGCTGGCGGATTCGCGGTGCGCATCGAGCTCGCGGTGCAGCGGCAGGATCAGCGTGACGTTCTCGGCGATGCGCAAATTGTCCGGAGAGACCGCGACGCCCTGGGCCCTGAGCTTGGTGACCTCGTCGAGGAAGGCGGCGGGATCGAACACGACGCCATTGCCGATCACCGACAGCTTGCCCTCGCGCAGCACGCCGGAGGGCAGGAGCGCGAGCTTGTAGGTCTTGCCGTTGATCACCAGCGTGTGGCCAGCGTTATGACCGCCCTGGAAGCGGACGACGATATCCGCCTGCTCCGACAACCAGTCGACGATCTTGCCCTTCCCTTCGTCGCCCCACTGGGCGCCGACGACGACAACATTGGCCATGCGCGGGTAATCCTTCGAAGATTTCTTTTGTAAGTGGCATGATCCGAACGGAAAACGGGGACCCACTTTTCCGGGAGATCATGCCTGCGCCCAGCCCAATTCCCGGCCGAGGCCGGTCGCACGCGAGGCAGCCCAACCGGATAAAGGAAGCGGCCCCTCTAGGCAAGCAAGAACGGGGCTTTTTTCGGGCCCGGCGCGCACTCCAAGCCTTTGATATCCCCGGAAAATCCAGAAAACCCTCGCTACGGGCGCGACGGCTTCGACCAAAGCCTGAGAGGCCGCCTTCGCGGCTGGCATGGTCGCGATGCGTCCGCCCCCCGTTGATGCAACCTCGATTTCCGTGTCTTTGGACGGTGCCGGGTGATCAGCCGGCCCGGATCTCGCCGGGCCGGAGGGCTCGGCGTACTACATGCGGGGCCCGCATCATCGCAATGTCCGCCACCGATCAGACCACGAGTGCGGAAACATCCGGCCACGGCTGGATCGCCAACCAGCCTTATCTGCTGCTCAGCATCACCGCGCTGTGCTGGGCCGGCAACGCCATCGTCGGGCGGCTCGCCGCCGGCCACATTCCGCCGGTCACCCTATCGTTCCTGCGCTGGTTCTTCGCCTTCCTGCTGGTGCTGCCGTTCGCCTGGAAGCACCTCGTGCAGGACTGGCCGGCCATCCGCGGCAAGCTCGGCCTGATGGTCACGCTCTCGGTCACCGGCATCGGCGCCTTCAACACACTGCAATACTGGGCGCTGGAGCATACCCAGGCGCTCAATACGCTGCTGCTGCAGTCGGCCGCGCCGCTGCTGGTGGCACTGTGGTCGCTGGTCATCCTCGGCATCCGGCTCACCGCGGCGCAGGCCTTCGGCGTGCTGCTGTCGATGTGCGGCGTGCTGACCATCCTGCTGCACGGCGATTTCACCACGCTGTCGAGCATCGACTTCAACAAGGGCGACCTGATCTTCCTCCTCGCGCTCCTGATCTTCGCGCTCTATTCGGTGCTGTCACTGAAGCGGCCGCCGATGCACGGCCTCTCGTTCCTCGCCTTCACCTTCGGCTGCGGCGCCGCCTGTCTCATCCCGCTGGAGATATGGGAATTGTCCGCCCGCCCCGTGATGAAGCTCGACGGGCCGAACCTCTTGACCCTGTTCTACGTCGCCGTTTTCCCCTCGGCGCTCGCCTATCTCTGCTTCAATCGCGGCGTGCGCCTCATCGGCGCCAACCGCGCCGCGCCGTTTTTCCACGTCGTGCCGGTGTTCGGTTCGATCATGGCGATGGTATTTCTGGGCGAACACCCGCAGGCATTCCACTTCATCGGCTTCGCGCTGGTGCTGGCGGGCGTGTTCGCGGCGTCGCGGAAGCAGGCGACGTAGCCAACCGTTCCATCCAAACACGAAGGTGCCTCTTACCCTCCCCTGGAGGGGGAGGGTCGATCGCGCGAAGCGCGAGCGGGGTGGGGTGACGGTCCCTCCGCGACAAACAGTGCCCGAGTGGAGAGATCACCCCACCCCGTCACGCAATCTCGCTTCGCTCGGTTGCGTGCCGACCCTCCCCCTCCAGGGGAGGGTAAGAAAGAGCGCGGGCTATTTGATCCTGAACTTGCTGTAGGCCTCGCTCGTCGCGATGATGACGTGCTCGGCGCAGCCGTTGACGCGATGCGGGTCGGCTTCACGTTCGTAGGCTTCCGACGTCATCATATCGAGGAAGGCCGCTACCGACGGGTAATAGACCAGCGCGACGAAGTCCCAGTCGTTGCCCTGATGCGGGCCGAGTGCGACCGCCTTCGCTTCGCCGGTCCAAAGCAGCGTGCCGCCGCGCGCCCTGATCATCGGCACCGTGATCGCGCTGTAGCGCAGATACGCGTCCCAGCCGGACCCGTCGCCGTCGCGCGAGCGCGCGTGGAAGCGCATCAGGTTCAGCATCACCACCGGCGCATTCGGTTCGAGCCTCTCCAGTCCCTCGATGTTCAACATATTAACCGCCAACGGCACCTCCTCAGCTCATGCGCGCATTGTAGCATTGCGGCGCTGTGACTTGTGTCATCACGGCAATCCGGCGCAAGCTTGCATGTAACGCCCATGACGATCGCTTCGCCCGCGCCACCGACCGCCAGTCCGGCCAGTTGGCTCAACAACCAGCCTTATCTGCTGCTCAGCCTGAGCTCGCTGTTCTGGGCCGGCAACATCGTGCTCGCGCGTCATGTCGGCGCGCATGTGCCGCCGCTGACGATCACCACGATCCGCTGGTTCGGCGTGTTCCTGATCCTGTTGCCGTTCGCCTGGCCGCATCTGAAGCGCGACTGGCCGGCGTTGCGCAAGAGCCTGCCCTTGATGCTGTTCCTGTCGCTGGTCGGCTTTGCCTTCAACAATGCGATCTCGTACTGGGCGATGCAGTACACCGAGGCGCTGAACGCGCTGCTGATCCAGTCGGCAGGTCCGCTGTTCGTGGCGCTGTGGTCGCTGGTGCTGTTCGGCGTGCGGCTGACCGGCGCGCAGCTCGGCGGCATCGCGATCTCGCTGCTCGGCGTGCTGATCATCATCCTGCGCGGCGACCTCGCCGCGCTCGCGGGCATCAGCTTCAACAGGGGCGACATCATGTTCGCCTCCTCGCTGGTGGCGTTCGGCCTCTACTCCGCCTTCATCCCGCGCCGGCCGAAGATCCATCAGCTCTCGTTTCTCTCCTTCACGACCTGCTGTGGCGCGACGATGCTGCTGCCGACCGCGATCTGGGAGGCGGCGAGCGGCCGCGTGCTGCAATTCGACGGGACGACGCTGGCGACGCTGGGCTACATCCTGATCTTTCCCTCCACCCTCGCCTATCTCTTCTTCAACCGCGGCGTGGCGCTGATCGGGCCGAACCGGGCGGCGCCGTTCTTCCATCTGGTGCCGGTGTTCGGCTCGGCGATGGCGATCCTGCTGCTGGGCGAAAAGCTCCAGCCGTTCCACCTGATCGGCTACGCGCTGGTGCTCGCCGGCGTCGTGCTTGCATCGCGGCAGGGCTCGGCGATGAAGTAATTCCGCTGGGCGGACGTCGCCTCTCGTGTCCCGGACAAGATGCAGCGCGTCAGCGATGCACCGCAGAGCCGGGACCCAGGTTGCCGCAGGTGGGCCCCGGTTCAGCAGCGCATCACGCCGCGAGGAGCGGCGCGCTGCACTGCGCCCGGGGCACGAAACTCCCGTCTTCCGATTTCATTGAGGAGACGCTAGGTTCCCCGCCAACGAAAAAGAGGGAACGACCAAACATGCTTTCAGCGTTGATTCGAAACCTGCGGACCGTCGGCGCGGCCGCACTTTGCCTCGCCGCAGCGTCCACGGCTCAGGCCGACAACTATCCCAGCCGCAACATCACGCTGGTGCTGCCGTTCGCAGCCGGCAGCGGCACCGACACCACGACGCGGCTGATCTCGCAGCATCTGTCGCAGGCGCTCGGCGTTCCCATCGTGATCGAGAACAAGGCGGGCGCCAACGGCATGCTCGCCGCGACCTATGTCGCGAAGGCCGCCCCCGACGGCTATACGCTGCTGGTGACGACCAACACCACGCATTCGGCCAATCCCTATCTGCTCAAGAGCCTCACCTACGATCCGGTCAAGGATTTCACCCCGATCGCCCGCACCGGCGATTTGCCCTTCATGCTGGTCATCAATCCGGAAGTGCCGGCCAAGTCCGTCGCCGAGCTCGTCGCTTATGGCAAGGCCAATCCGGGCAAGCTGAGCTACGCCTCGGGCTCGTCGTCGGCGATCGTGTCGGGTGCGACCTTCGCGCACAATGCCGGGCTCGACCTCTTGCACGTGCCCTACAAGAGCTCGCCGCCGGCGCTCAACGACGTCATGGGTGGCCGCGTCTCGATGATGTTCGTCGACATCCTGACCGGCCTGCCCCACGTCAACGGCAACGCCCTGCGCGCGCTCGCCGTCACCACCAAGGACCGCTCGCCGCTGGTGCCGCACCTGCCCTCGATGCAGGAGGCGGGCGTGCCGGATTTCGACATCTCATCGTGGCAGGGCTATTTCGGTCCCGCCGGCATGCCGAAGGAGATCGCGACGCGGCTCAATGCCGAGATCAGGAAGATCGTCGAGAATCCGGAGATCAAGGCCAAGCTCGCCACGCTCGGCATGGACGCCTTTTCCGGCACGCCGGAGCAGCTCGGCACTTTCGTGAACGAGCAGCTCGTGCTGTGGGAGAAGCTGATCACGAACGCGAAGATCGAGAAGCAGTAGGGCGGGTCCCCGTGTCCCGGACAAGATGCAGCGCGTCAGCGATGCATCGCGGAGCCGGGACCCAGACTGCTACAAGCATGGGCCCCGGCTCGGCAGCGCATCGCTGAAGGAGCGCTGCGCTGCGTCCGGGGCACGATCCCTCCGCATTCTCCGTCATGGCCGGGCTTGTCCCGGCCATCCACGCGTACCGACGTGTGAGGTGCCTAAGAAACGTGGATGCCCGGGCCTTCGCCTCGCCGAAGCGGCTTCTGCCGCGCAGGCGGGACAAGCCCGGGCATGACGGCGGAGTAGATCGAAGCGTCGGTGCACGCGCGAAAACTACGCCGCCCGCACCTTGGCGAGGAAATTGTCGACGGCGCTGCGCAGCGCGCCGGACTGGTTGTCCAGCTCGCGGGCGTTGGAGAGCACGTCGGTGGCGGCACTGCCGGTCGCTTCCGCGGCCGAGGTGACGCTGCCGATATGGGCGTTGATTTCGCTCGAGCCGGCCGCGACCGACTGGATGTTGCGCGCGATCTCGCGCGTCGCCTCGCCCTGCTGCTCGATCGATGCGGAAATGCCCGCGGTGATCTCGCTCATCTCGGCGATCGTCTGGGTGATGCCGGAGATGGCCGCGACCGCGTCGCCGGTCGAGGTCTGCATTGCCGCGACCTGGGCGGAGATCTCCTCGGTCGCCTTCGCGGTCTGGTTGGCGAGCGCCTTCACCTCGGAGGCGACCACGGCGAAGCCGCGGCCGGACTCGCCGGCGCGGGCCGCTTCGATGGTGGCGTTGAGCGCGAGCAAGTTGGTCTGCGCCGCGATCGAGTGGATCAGCTTGACGACTTCGCCGATCTTCTCGGCGCCGGAGGAGAGCACCTGGACGGTGGCGTTGGTACGCTCGGCATCGTTGACGGCGCGGCTCGCCACTTCGGTCGATCGCGTGACCTGGCGGGAGATTTCCGCGACCGAGCTCGACAGCTCTTCGGCGGCCGCCGCGACCGTGCCGACATTGCCGGAGGCCTTTTGCGAGGCAGCGCCGACCGTCGCCGCGCGCGACGAGGCGTCGCTGGCGGTTGCGGTCATCGACTGCGCCGTGGTCTGCATGCCGGCCGCGGCCGAGGAGACCGAGCGGACGATGCCGTTGACGCTGCGCTCGAAGTCGTTGGCGATCTCTTCCATCGCGCTGCGACGTTCCGCCGCGGCGCGTTCCTTGGCGTCCGCCTCGGTCTTCTCGAGGTCGCGGATGCGGACCGCATTGTCCTTGAAGATCTGCACGGTCGAAGCCATTGCACCGACCTCATCGCCGCGGCCGACACCGGGGACGTCGCCTTCGAGCCTGCCGTCGGCCAGCTCCCGCATCCGAGTGCCGAGCAGGGCGAGCGGAGAGCTGATGCTGCGGCCGACCAGCCACGCGACACTCCCGGCAACGATGACGATGCCGAGCATCGCCAGACCGAGCAGCCAGTAGACCGGCCCCATCTTGGCATCGATGTCATCCAGATAGGCGCCGGTGCCGAGATACATGTCGAAGCCGGGGACCGCGACGGCGTAACCGATCTTGCGGATCGGCGTTTCCTGGCCGGGCTTCACATACTCATAATGAAGCAGAATCTCGCCATGGGCCTTGACGCCATCCATCAATTCCACCGACAGCTTGCGGCCGTTGGTCATGACGTCCATCCGGTTGGTGCCGATCACCTTCGGATCGGGCGCAAGCTGGGTGAGGCCATCGTAGGACGTGCCGAACAGATAGCCGGCGCCCTTGTCATAGGTCATGGAATTGCCGTAGCGGCGAAGCTCGGCCATCGCAGCGTCCTTCGTCATCTCGCCGGCGTCGACGCGCTTCTTCAATGCGGCGGCATAGTTGCGCGCCAGCTCGACGATCGCCTTGGCCTGATCGATGCGCGCATTCACCATCTCGCGCTTCATCAGATAGCCGGCGAGAACACCGGAGACGCACAAGCCGAACAAAGTGACGCCGACAAGAATGCCCAGCTTGGGCGCGATCTTCAGATTGCTCAACTTCACAGGTTAGCTCCGGCAATGATGGGACACGGGCACGCGACCAGATCGATCGAAATCGAATCAATTTTTATTGGGCCAGCCCTTAGCAAGTTACTTACGTGCCTCCGTAGAAGCCCGGACCGCGCATGGGAAAACGGAAATATACCGCGCTCATGACAACCGACAATTGTACGCACCTGCCCCGATTTCGCGTAAAAGACGCAAAGGCCCGCTCGTGGAGGCGGGTCACAACAAGAAACCAAATCGGGAGCAGGACATGCCGAAATACAGGGTGGTGACGCCGAAGGGTGCGAGCTTCACCGTCGCGGGCAGCGATTATTCCTATGAGCGCGAGGCGCTCGATCCGATCGATGCCGAGATCGTCGAGGCGCCCGCCGACGAGGCCGGATTCATCGCCGCCGCGAAAAATGCCGATGCCATCTACGCGAAGGGCATCCCGATCACCAAACCGATCATCGACGCGCTTGAGAGCTGCAAGGTCATCACGCTCGGCTCGGTCGGCGTCGACAGCGTCGACGTCAAGGCTGCCACCGCCCGCGGAATTCCCGTCACCAACATCCCCGACACCTTCATCGAGGAGGTCGCCGACCACGCCATGATGCTGCTGCTTGCCGGCTTCCGCCGCCTGGTCGAGCAGGACCGCATGGTGCGTGACGGCCGCTGGGCCGAGGGCCGGCCGGCGCTGCTCAAGATCCCGAGGCTGATGGGCCAGACCCTCGGCTTCATCTCGTTCGGCCGCGTGGCGCGCGCGGTTGCGAAGCGCGCCGCGCCGTTCGGCCTGCGCATGATGGCCTACGATCCCTTCATCCAGGAAACGCTGATGTACGACCACGGCGTGATCCCGGCGACGCTCAACGAGGTGCTGTCGCAATCCGACTTCGTCTCGATGCACGCTCCGGCGAGGCCCGAGGTCCATCACATGCTGACCGAGAAGCATTTTCGGCAGATGAAGAAGGACTCGATCTTCATCAACACCGGGCGCGGGGCCACGGTGGACGAAGAGAGCCTGATCAAGGCGCTGCAGGAGGGCTGGATCGCGCATGCCGCCCTCGACGTGCTGGAGCAGGAACCGCCCTCGCACAACAATCCCCTGCTCGGCATGGAGAACGTGACCCTGACCGCCCATGTCGCCTCGGCCTCGGCACGGTTTGACGAAGCGCGCAAGCGCCGGGTGGGCTACGAATTGTCACTGGTGCTTCAGGGCATGTGGCCGGTAAGCTGCGTCAATCCGTCGGTGCTGCAGAACACCGCGCTCCGCCGCTGGCAGCCCGTCAGCATGGACCGCGGACCGAACAGCTAGGCGGCCGGCGCGAAGGCGCCAACGACGAACGGCCCTTCACCGGCGATCAACGCCGGGAAGGGAGACATCATAGGGAGGTACTGATGAGGAACGACATCACACGTCGTGATGCCTTGGCGCTGGGCCTGTCCGCTGCAACGCTCGCGGCCACCGGTGCTGCAGCGCAAACATCCACTATCAAGGCTGCCGACGTTCCGGCGCCCAAGCTGCCGATCGAGAAGGGCGCATCCTTACGCATGCTGCGCCCGGTGCGCTTCGTCCAGGCGGATGAGGATGTATTCCGCGCGAATGCAGCGAAGTTCACCAAGGAGACCGGGGTCGAGGTCAAAGTCGACTTCGTCGGCTGGGAAGACATCAACCAGCAGACCGCGGTGACCGCCAATTCCGGCGCCGGCCCCGACATCATCATCGGCTTCTCGGATGCGCCGCACATCTATATCGACAAACTGATCGAGCTGACCGACGTCGCGGACTATGTCGGCAAGCGCTATGGCGGCTGGCTGCCGCTGGCGCAACGCTACGGCAAGAAGAACAAGAGCGAGTCCTGGATCGGACTGCCGTTCGGCGCCACCGCGGGGCCTCTGATCTACCGCAAGTCGATCCTGCAATCGGTCGGCTTCGACAAGGTGCCGGAAGACCATGCCGGAATCGTCGACCTGTGCCAGAAGCTGCACAAGGCCGGCAAGCCGGCGGGCTTCGCACTCGGCAACGCCAAGGGTGACGGCAACGGCTTTGCGAACTGGGCGCTGTGGTCGCACAATGCCGCCCTGCTCGACGAGGAGGGCAACCTCACAATCAACAGCAAGGAGACCATCGCCGCGCTGAACTGGGTCAAGCAGCTCTACCCGACCTTCATCGCCGGCACGACCTCGTGGAACGACGTCAGCAACAACCGGGCCTACTCCTCTCAGGAGATCTCGCTGACGGCCAACGGCGTCTCACTGTATTTTTCGCTGAAGAACGATTCGGCGACCAAGGCGATCGCCGACGACAGCGAGCATCAACTGCTGCCGAAAGGCCTGGCCAAGGTCTCGCCGATGGCGGGCCTGACGCTGAACGCCATGGTGTTCAAACACAGCCAGTACCCCAACGCGGCGAAGGCCTTCCTGCAATTCATGCTGGAGAAGGACCAGTACGAACCTTGGCTCAATGCCAACTCCGGCTACTGGTCGCAGCCGCTCGCCGCCTATGCCGATGCCGCCGTTTGGAAAGGCGACCCCAAGGTCTCGATCTTCAAGGATACGATGAAAAGCACATACTATGACGGCTATAAGGGACCGATATCCACGGCGACGGGTGCGGTCAGTGCAGACTACGTGCTGATTCAGATGTGCTCTGCCGTTGCGACCGGTGCGGCCACGCCAGAGGCTGCCGCGGCCGAAGCCGAGCAGCGCTGCAAGCGGTACTTCCGGCGGCAGGGCCGGTGAGAATCGACAAAACCGCCGTCATTGCGAGGCGCACTTGCGACGAAGCAATCCAAACTGCGCCGTAGAACCAAACTGGATTGCTTCGCTCCGCTCGCAATGACGGTGTGGTGACATTCAACGGCAGGACAACAAGCTGATGTCCGTGACGACGCTTTCCTCCCACGCACTGGTGCAACGGCAGCCGAATTGGCTGGTCCGCCTGTTCGACTACAAGCCGTTCCTGATCGTGATGTGCCTTGCGCCCGCGATCGGGCTGCTCACCGTGTTCCTGACCTATCCGCTCGGCCTCGGCGTCTGGCTCGCCTTCACCGACACCACGATCGGCCGGCGTGGCATCTATGTCGGACTCGAGAATTTCCAGTATCTGCTCACCGATTCCCTGTGGTGGAACGCGGTATTCTACAGCGTGGTCTATACGGGAATCGCGACGTTCGGGAAGTTCGCACTCGGCTTCTGGCTCGCGCTGCTGCTCAACAACCATTTTCCGTTCAAGAGCGTGCTGCGTGCGATCATCCTGCTGCCCTGGATCGTGCCGACCGTGCTTTCGGCGCTGGCGTTCTGGTGGATCTACGATCCGCAATTCTCGATCATCTCCTACCTGCTGGTCGACGTGCTGCATTGGCGCAGCGACAACATCGATTTCCTCGGCTCGCCCTGGCCGGCCCGCTTCTCGCTGATCGCCGCCAACATCTGGCGCGGCATTCCCTTCGTCGCGATATCGCTGCTGGCGGGGCTGCAGACCATCTCGCCCTCGCTCTACGAGGCCGCGATGCTCGACGGCGCCAGCGCCTGGCAGCGCTTCCGCTACATCACATTCCCGATGATGATGCCGATCCTCGCCATCGTCATGACTTTCTCGATCATCTTCACCTTCACCGACTTCCAGCTGGTCTACGCCATCACCCGTGGCGGCCCCGGCAATTCGACCCATCTGCTGGCGACGCTGGCGTTCCAGCGCGGCATCGCCGGCGGCGAGCTCGGTGAAGGCGCCGCGATCGCGGTGTCGATGATCCCGTTCCTGGTGTTCGCGACGCTGTTCTCCTATTTCGGCCTGGCGCGGCGCAAATGGCAGCAGGGAGAGAGCAATGACTGATACTGTCGCGCAAGCCGCTGTCGCCGACGCGAAGGCAGCGCCCGACACGATGGCCTGGGATTCCGGGCTGCGGCGGCTGATGATGATCTATCTGCCGCTCGGCTGCTTCGTGCTCATCCTGCTGTTCCCGTTTTACTGGATGGCGATCACCTCGTTCAAGCCGAACGCGGAGTTGATGAATTACAAGGAGCACAATCCGTTCTGGATCTCCTCGCCGACGCTGGCGCACATCAAGCACCTGCTCTTCAACACCGCCTATCCGCATTGGCTATGGACGACGATGCTGGTCGCGATCGGGTCGACCACGCTGTCGCTGATTGCGTCGACGCTGGCGGCCTATGCGATCGAGCGCCTGCGCTTCCGCGGCAGTCCCTATGTCGGCCTCGGCATCTATCTCGCCTATCTGGTGCCGCCCTCGATCCTGTTCATTCCGCTCGCCACCGTGGTGGTGCAATTCGGCCTGTTCGACTCGCCGCTTGCCCTGATCCTGGTCTATCCGACCTTCCTGGTGCCGTTCTGCACCTGGCTCCTGATCGGCTATTTCAAGTCGATCCCTTATGAGCTCGAGGAGTGCGCGCTGGTGGACGGCGCCACCCGGCTGCAGATCCTGCGGCGGATCACGCTGCCGCTGGCGGTGCCCGGGCTGATCTCGGCCGGAATCTTCTCCTTCACGCTGTCCTGGAACGAGTTCATCTACGCGCTTGCCTTTATCCAGAGCGGCGCCAACAAGACCGTGCCGGTGGCGATCCTGACCGAACTCGTCACCGGCGACGTCTACCAATGGGGCGCGCTGATGGCGGGATCGCTGCTCGGCTCGCTGCCGGTCGCGATCTTCTACTCGCTGTTCGTGGATTATTACGTGTCCTCGCTGACCGGTGCGGTGAAGGAGTAGATGACCGCTGCGGCCTTTGGCCCGGCTTCACAATACTGCAACATGCGATCCGCATAACGCGTGCGTCCGCCAACAGGAGACGCACATGCGCGCGACTTTTCTCAGCACCGTCGCAACGATCATTCTCACCGCGAGCACCGCACTCGCGCAGAGCGAAGGCGAATTCCCAGCCAAGCTCGCCGGCCACGTGGTGATGCCAGCCGAGTCGTTCATCGATGCGCCGGCCGATGCACCCGCCGATCTCAAGACCTCGGGCAAGTATACCACAGGCAAGCGCGTCGACGCGCTCGGCACCGTCATGGGCAAGTCCTATGAGCGTCCGACCGGCGTGTCGCTGCCGTTCAAGGGCCAGCCGCTGCAGGGCCATTCCGGCATCAAGACCATGCCCGACGGCAGCTTCTGGGTGATCACCGACAATGGCATGGGCGCGCGCGCCAACTCGCCGGATTCGATGCTGTACCTCAACCGCTACAAGATGGATTGGGCGGACGGCAAGATCGAGCGCCTGGAGACCATCTTCCTGCACGATCCCGACAAGAAGGTCCCGTTCCGCATCGTCCATGAAGACACCCAGAAGCGCTACCTCACGGGCTCCGACTTCGACACCGAAGGTTTCCAGATCATCGGCGACACCTTCTGGATCGGCGACGAGTTCGGCCCCTACATCCTGAAGGCCGATAAATCGGGCAAGATCCTCGGCGTGTTCGAGACGGTCGCCGACGGCAAGCCGGTGCGCTCGCCGGACAACTGGGCCGTCGCGACGCCCGGCGCACCCGGTGCGACCTACACCAACGTTAACCTTCGCCGCTCCAAGGGCTATGAGGGCTTCGCCTCGTCCAAGGACGGAAAATTCCTCTACGGCCTGCTCGAGGGCTCGCTCTGGGATGCCGAGAAGAAGGACTGGGAGAAGGTTGACGGCAAGGAAGCCGCCCGCATCCTCGAATTCGATGTCGCCGCGGAGAAATTCACCGGTCGCTACTGGCAGTATGTGTTCGAGCAGAACGGCAATGCCATCGGCGACTTCAACATGATCGATCAGGCCTCCGGCCTCATCATCGAGCGTGACAACGGCGAAGGCACCGCGGACAAGGCCTGCCCGCAAGGCCAGCGCGGCGAGAACTGCTTCCCTGACCTCGCCAAGTTCAAGCGCGTCTACAAGATCGAGCTCTCCGACGCCAATGTCGGCAAGCCCGTGCGCAAGATCGGCTATATCGACCTGATGAAGATCCGGGATCCCGACAAGAAGGCGAAGAAGCCGCTCAATGACGGCGTCTACACCTTCCCGTTCTTCACCATCGAGAACGTCGATCGCGTCGACGACACGCATATCATCGTCGGCAACGACAACAATCTGCCGTTCTCCTCCAGCCGCGATCCCAACAAGGCCGACGACAACGAATTCGTGCTGCTCGAGGTCGCGGATCTCCTGAAGGCGAAGTGAGACGACGCTCGCTCCTCTTAACCTCTCCCCGCCCTTTGCGGGGAGAGGTCGGATCGCGCAGCGATCCGGGTGAGGGGCAGGGCAGTAAGTTCGCTACAGGTTGCAGTCGATCCGACTCGCCTTGCGGCGCGTTCGCTCTGTCGCCCAAATCGAGTTTGCGGAGACGGCCCCTCTCTCACTCCCTCTCCCCGTAAGAACGGGGAGAGGGAGTGAGAGAGCATCGTCACCTCACCGTGAACTCCACCGGAATCGTGAAGCTCATCGAGCTGTTCTTGATCTCGTCCGGGATCGGCGGAAACGGCGACGCCTGGCGGACCATGGACATCGCCTGAGCGTCGAAGGCGGCGACGCCGGACGTGCCGCTGAGGCGGCTCGATGTCACCTGCCCGCTGCGGCTAAGAGTGAAGCTCAGCCTCGCGACGCCGCGCTGGCCGCCGCCGCTGGCCGGATATGAGTGGAAGCGCATCAGATGGGCGCGGACGCGCTGATTGTAGGATGCGATCGCGGAGGCCGTCGCACCCGCACTGATGGCGGATGCCATCGGCGCCTCGCGCTCGGCCCGCGGCGGTGCGCTGGTGCGCGGCGCGGGTGTTGCGTCCGACGGTTTCTTTGCCTCGCGGCGAACCACTTTCGGCTTCTCCTGCGCGGGCTTTTCGACCGGCACGATCTTCGCCGGTTCGGGCTTGGCAGGTGTTGGCTCCAGCTTCTGCTCCGGTGGCGCGACGACGTCCGGCTTTTCCTGCGGCGGCGTCGGCGCGATGGTGTCCTCGACGGCCTGCTGCTGTACGGGCTCGGGCGGCGAGGCGTCGGCCTCCTGCATCAGCGGCCCAGGGGCGACGTCGTCCTGCGTCGGCTGCGGCGCCGAGGTCACTGGCGACATGTCGACCATGATCGCAGGCAGGCTGACGCCCTGCTCCGGTTGCGACCTAATCCAATTCATCGCCAGCAGTGCAGCGGCTACATGCAACGCCACGATCACTGCGCCCGACACGCCCCAGCGCGCGGCTTCACGTTCGCCGAGCGGCTCGTGCAGGGCGAAGGCGTTCGCGGCCATCAGCTGCGTCCGTCGAGGCCGACAAGGGCGACCTTGAGATAACCGGCATTGCGCAAGGTGTTCATCACCTCCATCAGGTCGCCATAGGAGACGGCCTTGTCGGCGCGCAGATAGATGCGCTCGTCCTTGCGGCCCTTGGTGGCGGCGTCGAGTGCAGCAGCGAGGCTGTCGCGCGCCATCGTGTCCTCGCCGACGGCCACGGTGAGATCCGGCTTCACCGTCACAAAGGTCGGCTTGTCCGGCCGCGGCGCCGGCTCGGCGGCCGTCGCAGGCAATTCGACGCCGATGTCGACGGTGGCAAGTGGCGCCGCCACCATGAAGATGATCAGGAGCACCAGCATCACATCGATGAACGGCGTGACATTGATCTCGTGGGTGACGTCGAGATCACCGGGGTCACCGCGCTTGAGCGGCGATGGCGAACGTGCGCCGAGCTTCGCGGCCATGGCCTACTCCGCCGCCCGCGTCAGGCGGAAGTCGCGGTGGTCGCGCTGGCGGCTCACCAGCAGCATGAGTTGCGCCGAGGCGTCGCCGAGCAGTGCGCGGTAATTGGCAATGCCGCGGACGAGATGATTGTAGATCACGACCGCCGGAATCGCGGCGACGAGACCGAGCGCCGTCGCCAGCAACGCTTCCGCAATGCCGGGCGCGACCACCGCAAGACTGGTGGTGTGGCTCTCGGAGATGCCGATGAAGGAATTCATGATGCCCCAGACGGTGCCGAACAGGCCGACGAAGGGCGCGATGGCGCCGATGGTTGCGAGCACGCCGGTGCCGCGCGCAATCTGCCGCGACATCGCCGCCTCGACCCGCTCCAGCCGCAACGCCACGCGCTCCTGCAAGCCGTCGTCGAGAATGCCGCCGGAAAGCTCGGCCTCCCTAGCGCAGGACTGGATCAGCTGGGCGACCGCGTCGCGCGCGTCGCCGGTCCGTGCGGATGCCTCGGCCAGCGTCATGTTGCCCTCGAGGGCACGTGTCCGCTGCAAGGCGAGCGAGCCCTTGCGGCGCAGCTCGATGGTCTTGGCGAGCCACACCGTCCATGTCACCAGCGAGGCGATGGCGAGGCCGACCATCACAATCTTCACGATGATGTCGGCGCTGAGGAACATGCCCCAGGGCGACAGATTGCGCGGCAACAGGGCTTGGTCGATCGCGAAGGCCGGCTTCGGCGCGAAGGCCAGTGCGATTGTTGCGATCACGTGCCGAAGCCTGAAAATGCTGTGCATCCTGATCTCCCGACGGATGGACGGAAGCTACACCGCTGGCTGCGCCGCGATACGGTCAGCAAGCTGGCGGAACCGCGCCAGCTGATCCGCCCGCAGCGCCCGGGTCTCGTCGCGACCGACGAAGACCTTGAACATGATGCCGCCGTCGGTGTTCACGAACGCGACGAAGGCCGAGATCTTGCCCATGAAGGGCCGCTCGACAAAGGCAACGCCTGCGCAGCGCCCGTGGCGGAGATGACCGTGCAGGCCCTTCGGCTGCATCAGGTTGAAATAGCCGCGGCCGATCTCGCCCGCGGGAATTGGGCCCGTGAACTCGAAGATCGCATCATCCGTGTGCACGATCAGCGTAACCTCGCCCCATTCCGCAATGTCCTGCATGGCGGCGGCAAAGTGCTCACCGCCCCCGATGCGCATCATGGACGGCGGCAGCGCCTCGATCACCGCGCGCGGAGTGACCTTGCGCTCGCGCGCAACGTCCTCGATCACCGCACCGGGATTATCGGCCATGTACGCCTTGAGATCGGCGAGATCGGTGCTCAGCATGTCAGGCTCCTCTCGTGCGCTACCGCGATCTAAGCAGCCGCGGCCTTGCGCTCGCTCTGGATCACCTCAAAGCCCTCGAACTTGGGATGGCCGAGATAGAGGCTCTCGCCAGTCCTGTTGTCGGCACGCGCGTGGGCGCGTCGGAATTCCTCCGAGCGCGTCCAGGCCTCGAACGCCGCCTTGTCGACCCAGCTGGTGTGCGACGAATAGAGCGTGTGGTCCTCGGCCTCCGGGCCCTTCAACAGATGAAACTCGACGAAGCCCGGCATGCTGCCGAGATAGGATTCGCGGGTCGCCCAGACGGTCTCGAACGCGGTCTCCGCGCCCTTCTTCACCTGAAAACGATTCATAGCGATGAACATGAAAGTCTCTCCTTCTGATCAGGACGAAAACGCGCCGAAGCCGCGCTGGAGCATCAGCGCGGCCCGGCGGAGGTTGTGGTGTTGCGGCCCCTAGGCTTACGCACCTCCAAAGTGGATCTTCATGCCGGCCTTGTAGACCCTGCCTGGACCCGGGCTCGACCACAGCACGTCGTTCTGCGACGTGCCGTCGGTCGAGCTGCCGGGAATGGCGTAAGGCCGGTAGTACTGGTTCAAGAGATTGTCGATCGAGGCCGAGAACACGATGTCCCTGGTCGCGTTGTAGGTCAGGTACAGATTGACCAGCTCGTAGCCGGTCGCAGGAAGATAGTTGGCGGGCACGTCGTTGTTGGCACCGAACGAAGCCCACTGCGCCGTCATGATCAGCGTGCGATCGAGCAGGCGGACGCCGCCGGTCGTGACGACCTTGCGCGGCGTGATGGTCGCCAGCCCGATATTGGTGGCGACGTTCTTGCCCTGGATGTAGTGACCGGCGACGCCGATGAACCAGTTGCCGGCATCGTACATCGTCTCTGCCTCGAAGCCCTGGATGCGGGCCTGTGTGATGTTCTGGTACTGATAGTACTGGCTGAACGAGCCGAACGGCGGCACTGGGACCGGCGCCGAAGCGACGAGATCGATGTAGTCGCTGACATCGTTGCGGAACAGATTGATCTTGCCGCGGAACGAGTCGTTGGCGCTGAAGATGTTGTCGTATTTCAGGTTGAAGCCGACTTCCTTGTTCTTGCCGACCTCGGGACGAAGGTTCGGGTTGGGCAGGAAGCAGAACAGGCCGACGGTGCCGTCTGGACAGGGGAAGAAGGCCGGTCCGCCGCCGGTCGCATGCGCGCCCGAGATCACCGTCTCGGTGATCGATGGAGCGCGGTAGCCTTCGGCATAGCTGACATAGGGTTGGAAGCCCGGGACCGGCGTGACGCCGAGCGTGATCTTCGGCGAGAAGCGGTCACCGCCGGCGTTGGTCCGGCCGGAATCAAGATCGTAGCGGTCATAGCGGATCGCACTCACCGCCTCGAACCAGGTGCTGTAATTCTGCTTCAACTGAACGAAACCGCCCGAGACGGTGCGGATGCCGCTCGGCGTCGTGATGTTGGAGTTGCCGCGGCTGTCGGTCGTGATCACGTCGTCCTGGAACGCGTCGACGCCCCAGGTGACGGCATTGCGCCAGTCGCCGACGTTGAAGCGCGTGGTGTTGTTGACGTCGATACCGTAGGTATTGAGGATGTAGCCGCGCTTGTCGCCGACGCAGCCCGAAATGTTGTTGCCGAAATTACCGGCGCCGCAATAGGCCGTGCCCCCGGTCGAGTAGTGATAGGTCTTGGTCTGATCGTTATCGACGCGGTTACCGTAGACCGACATGTGCCAGTCGAACAGATTGTCGCTCGGCAGCGAATAGTTCCAGGTGATGGTGCCGGTGTAGTTCTTCGCATCGGAGGCATAGACCGACGAGCCCTGGTAGAGCGCGCGCTGTGCCGCCGTTGCCACCGGACCGCGGTTGAACTGGCCGATATCGTATTGATAGTCCTGGAAGACGGCGCCGAACTTGACCTCGTGACCGAGGGCGGGCCGCACCGTGAGCTTCATCAGCCCGGCCTCGACCTGATTGCCGGTGTTGCCGATCTCGGTGCCGTTGCCGTCCTTGTAGTTGCCTTGCGTGCGGTAGACCGCGCCGCCGAAGATGTCGATATCGGGCGTGGCGCGCACGCCGCCGAACACAGAACCCAGTCCGCGATTGTTGTTGGAGCCGTAGGAGCCCGAGAGATCGACGCCCCAGCGCTCGCCTGGACGCACCACGTCGTCGATGTCCTTGGTGCGGAACGAGACCAGGCCGCCGATCGCGCCGGAGCCGTAGATGTTGGCGGTCGGGCCGCGCACGACGTCGACGCCACCGATCAATTCAGGATCGAGGAAGAAGGAGCCGTTGGCGTTGTGGCCGGTGCGCTGGTAGTTCTGCCGCGCGCCGTCGACGACGACAGCGACGCGGCCGAAATCCTGCAGGCCGCGGATGTTGATGACAGTCGCAGGGTCGTCGCCACGCTCCTGGAACGACACACCGGGCACCGCATAGAAAATGCCCGACAGCCGGTTCGGCTGGATTCCCTGGATCTGGTCGAGCGTGATCGAACTGACAGGCGCGAGCGCGTCGATCGCGCGTTCTTTCGTCTTGGTTGCGGCGACGGTAATGGTGTCGAGCACCTGAATCGGCGCCGTGCCGCCGGCCTGGGCGCGGGCGTTCATGACGTCAGGCGTTGCCCGCTGTGCGACTTGCGGCTTCCCCGGCTTGCGTTTGGCCTGTTTCGGTCGTTCCGAGGACGCGTTGTCGGCCTGCGGCAACGCGGTCTGCGCGAGACTGCTCTCCGCCATCATTGCCGCAATTGAAACCACCAACGCGCCCAAAATCAGGGCGCGCGAATACCTAGCCCCGTCAGCCATATCAGCCCCAGCCTGCACTTCACTTTAGCTTTTGATGTCTTGTGGCTGGCGCGCGCTCGCAACGCGAGCGACTGGCTGGCTGATTGTCTCAAGAGGCGGGCAAGTTCCCCGCTGCGAGAAATGGTTACGTGGCAACACTCTGACGGTCAATCACATCAGGTTGCAGTTTATATCGATTGTAAATTGCCACCGTTGGAATGCGCGTCGTGCCGCCTATACAAAACCGGTAAACGAAATTTTCGAAAGCGCATCACACCCACAATGTCAGCAACATCAGGAGACAGCAGCGGCGGCGCGGCAGGGCCGGCACAAAGCCCTTCCGCAACAACGCGAACTCTGACCATGCGCGGGAGCCGGATCGACAGCCGCGAGCTGTTTGCGGCCGAGCGCGAGATCATCATTGCGCATGGCGAGGACAGCTATCGTCTCCGCCTGACCTCGCAGAACAAGCTGATCCTGACGAAGTAACCTGTAATGACATTTTGTCGCACCCTCGCCCATCTCCTGCTCTCCGGCGGAATCGCGCTCGCGTCTGCCGCGCACGCGGCCGGCATCACCGTGCATGACGCACGCAATCGCGAGGTCAGTGTTGCCGATTTTGCCCGCACGGTGTCGATCGGCGGCGCCATCACCGAGATCCTCTATGCGCTCGGGCTGGAAAGCCGGCTGGTCGGCGTCGACACCACGAGCCTTTATCCGGCGGCGGCGCTGCACGACAAACCCAATGTCGGCTACATGCGCCAGATCTCGGCCGAAGGTGTGCTCGGCCTCAACCCCACCCTGATCCTGGCGATCCAGGGCTCGGGCCCGCGCGAGACCATGGATATCCTGGAGACGGCGAAGGTGCCGCTGGTGCTGGTGCCCGAGACCTTTTCCGAAGAAGGCCTGATCGAGAAGATAAGACTGGTCGGCCACGCCATGGGCGTCGACGCGCGTGCCGAATGTCTGAGCGCCGCCGTCGGCGCCGATCTTGCGCAGGTGCGCGCACTGCGCGCCAAGGTGACGATGCCGGTGCGCGTGATGTTCGTGATGTCGGTCCAGAACGGGCGGGCGATGGTGGCCGGCCGCAAGACCGCGGCCGACGAGATCATCCAGCTCGCGGGTGCGACCAATGCGGTGGACGATTACGACGGCTACAAGATCATCGGCGACGAGGCGATCGTGGCCGCAAAGCCCGAATTCGTGCTGTCGATCGAGCGCGGCAAGGATTCGGTGCAGGCCGACGCAATTTATGCTCATCCCGGTTTTGCGCTGACGCCAGTCGCGGCCAACAAGAGCTTCATCACCATGGACGGGCTCTATCTGCTCGGCTTCGGGCCGCGGACGGCGGCGGCGGCGCGCGATCTCTCCGTCAAGCTCTATCCGGCATTGGCCGACGGCGGCGCATTCACGTCGGCTCTGTCGACGGCGAATTGCCGGCAATGAGCGTGGCCGTCGGGATCGAAGCACGGAGCCCGCGACGCAGCGCGGGACGGCGGTCCGCATCGTTCGCTATCCCAGTTCTGCTCGTGGTGCTGTTGGTCACTGCGATCATCGCGCTGACGGTCGGTGCCGCCGGCATCCCCCTCTCCCGCCTGCCTGCCGCGCTCGGCGTTATCGGCGAAAGCACGCCCACGACGGCCCGCGATCAGCTCGTGCTGTGGTCGATCCGCATCCCCCGGATCGCGGCGGCCGCGATGGTCGGCGGCCTGCTGGCCGCGGCCGGCGCGATCATGCAGGGGCTGTTTCGCAACCCGCTCGCCGATCCCGCCCTGGTCGGCGTCTCCAGCGGCGGCGCGCTCGCAGCCGCGAGCGCGATCGTCTTCACCGATTCCCGCTTCGGCGAGGCGCTGCGCTTTCTCCAGACCGAGCTGTTGCCGCTGGCGGCCTTCGCTGGCTCGCTGGCGACCACCGCAATCCTCTACGGCATCTCCAGCCGCTCGGGGCGGACCTCGATCGCGATCTTCCTGCTCGCCGGCGTCGCCATCACCGCGATCGCCAACGCGGGCATCGGGCTCCTCGTGTTCATCGCGGACGACCGCCAGCTCCGCGACATCACGTTCTGGATGCTCGGCTCGATGAGCGGCGCGACCTGGACCAAGGCGGCCGTGCTCGCGCCGGTCCTCATCGTCGGGCTTGCCGCCTGCGCCTTCATCGCCCGCGGTCTCGATCTGCTGGTGCTCGGCGAGGCCGATGCCTTTCACGGCGGCGTCGATGTCGAGCGCCTGAAGCGGATCTCGATCGTCATGGTGTCCGCCATGACCGGTGTCGCGGTGTCGATCAGCGGCGTCATCGGCTTCGTCGGCATCGTCGTGCCGCATCTGCTCCGCCTCGTCATTGGACCGGCGCATCGGCTGCTGCTGCCGGCCTCGGTGCTGCTCGGCGCGATCCTGATGGTCGGCGCCGACACGCTGGCGCGCACCATCGTGGCGCCGGCGGAGATGCCGATCGGCATCCTGACGGCGGCCGTCGGCGCGCCCGTCTTTCTCTTCATCCTGCTGCGGCAGCGCGGGCTGACGGCGCTATGACCGCGGTGATCGAGGCGCGACACTTAGGCAAGCGCGTCGGCCGCGCGACGCTGCTCGATGACGTCGGCCTGACGGTTGCGGCCGGCGAGATGGTCGCCATCATCGGCCCGAACGGTGCCGGCAAGTCGACGCTGCTGCGGCTGCTCTCCGGCGATCTTCGCCCGAGCGCAGGCGAGGTCCGCCTGAACCGGCGCGACATTGGCAGCTTCACGCCGCGCGAGCTCGCCGCGCGCCGCGCGATGCTGTCCCAGCACGTCAACGTCACCTTCCCGTTCACGATCGAGGAGATCGTGTTGATGGGCGCGGGCGAGCGCAGCTTGCGCGAGGCTGGCCCGCTCGTCGATGCCGCGCTGGATGAGGTCGGGCTTTCGCATTTCCGCGAACGGCAATTGCCGACGCTGTCAGGCGGCGAGCAGCAGCGCGCCCATTTCGCCCGCGTGCTGGTGCAGCTCGCCTGCGGCGAGGCCGAGCACGGCCCCGGGCTTTTGCTGCTGGACGAGCCGACCTCGAGCCTCGATCTGCGTCACCAGATCGACCTCGTCGAAGCGGCGCGCCGCCGCGCGGCTGCCGGCACCGCCGTCATCGCCATCCTGCACGATCTCAATCTCGCGATCCGCTTCGCCGACCGGCTGGTCGTGCTGGCCGGCGGCAAGCTCACCGCCGACGGGCCGCGCGCGGAGGTCGTCACACGCGAGAGGATTCTCGACATCTTCGAGATCGATGCGATCGTGCATCAAGCCGACGGCGTGCCGTACGTACTGCCGCAGTCGATGCGGGCAATTGAGACCGGAATTTAGCCAATCCTGTTTCTGCAAAGACGGTACGCTCCCTCCCCCGCTTGCGGGGGAGGGCTGGGGAGAGGGTGTCTCGACAGCGAAGACTCCCCCAGAGGAAAGAGCCCTCACCCCAACCCTCTCCCGCAAGCGGGAGAGGGGGCGCATCTCGTTCGTGGCTGGCAATCTACCCCGCCGGCACGATCACCATGCTCTTGTCCTTCGGCCAGCGGACGCGCCAGGCGAAGTTGATGTCCCTGATCTCGCCGGGCTTGGCGTCGAACGACCATTCCAGCACGCCGCGCTTGTCGCGGATGTTGGTTGCGGTGGGCTGCGTGCTCGCGGGCAGCATCTCGACGACGATGTCCTCGTTCTCGCTGACAGGCAGCTGATCTTCGATCGCGACCTTGATCAGGAAATCATGGCCGTTGCGGATCGTGGTCTTGAACGCGCGCTCGTCGGTCTTCGATGTCGTGACCAAGAGGCCTGCCGAGCCCTCGTTGCGCTTGAGCACGGCGCGTTCGATCTTGATCTTGTCGTCGGCGCCGAAGCCGAGCCGCACGATCTCGTCCTTGGCGGACGCGGTGATCTTGCCGCGGCCGACAAAGATACCATCGCGGTAGATCGCGACCTTGCCGGGCAGCAGCGTCGTATCGTCGGTCTGCTTGAAGCTGGCTTCGAGGAATGCTGTCGGGTCCAGCACCGGTGCGGCGCGCACCGCGAGATCGGCGGGCACATTCACCGAAGCGATACGGAGGCTCTTGGCGCCCTCGGCAGCGCCGAGGCTGACGCGGCCGGGAATCTTGAAGGTGGCCTGGAAGTCGCCGATCTCGGCGACCGCCTGCTGCTCATCGGCGCGCTCGCGCGGCTCGGCCGCTTCCGCAACCTTGGGCATCAGCGATTGCGCCTGGCGCGTCATCGGGGCCGGGCGCGCCAGATCGGAGGGCGTGCCAAGCGCCAGCGGCTTCGGCACTTGCGGATATTGCGCAACCAGCGAGCTCAGCTCGGGGGCACTGCCGCCGCGGCTGATGCGGACCGTGGAGACGCCGAGCGTCACGTTCGCCCAGTCCTCGCCGGTCGACTGCGTGACCTCGGCGCGACGAACGAGTTCAAGCTGCGGCTTGCGATCCTTGGCGCCAGTATCGAGCCGGGCGTCGTAGAGCGGCACCCAGCGCGCGTTGCGCACGGCATAGGTCACGCGCAGCGTCGCCTTGGTCGCCGCCGCCGAGGCGACGTCGATCCGCACTTCCAGCTTGTTCGGCGGCTTGGCCGAGCGCTCGGCCTCCAATTCCGCGATCTGGCGGTCGATCTCGCGCTGTTTTCGCGCGGCGTCGCGAATAACGGTGTCAGCGGTCGCGATCTCCTCGGCAACCGCGGCAAAGGCCGCGCGCCATTCGGCGATCGGGCGCGCCTCGCCCTTCTCGCCGAGGCCGGCCGGCGACGCCTCGGCAAAATGCTGTGCAAACTTGCGCCGGGCGTTCGCCGAGTCGATCGCACCCTGCAGGTCGGCCCGTTGATCCCTCAGTGCTTCGATGCGCTTGTCCAGCTCGGAGAGGTTCGCGGGCGGCGCGGCCTTCGGCGGCCGCGCATCGATGGTGCCGATGGTGAGCTTGGCGCCCGCCTCGCCTTCAACGCGGAGGGAAGACGGATCGAGCGAGAGCGGAAAATCCTTGGCGACCAGCGTCGAGTCACCGGAGGCGAGGTCCAACGAAATGACGCGGGTGACGGTGGCGCCGTCGGGATAGACGGTGACCGTGTCGATCGTCGACGTGGCGTCCACGTTGGCCGCCCATGAGGGCGATGCGATGGCCGTGGTCACCAGAACCAGGCTCGTCGTTGCCAAACATTTTGCGGTGATGCGCATAAAGTCCCTCCTGCCGGTATCGCCGCGCCGCCAGCCGGACGCGCGATCAAATGCCTCGCCAACATGGTTGGACGCGGCAGGGAAGGAACCGGTTCGATTGAGGTTTCTATGCGGCGCCGCCACGGCGGCACCATGTCCGTGGAACGCTTTGCCGTCCCTTTAGACCTAGGTCGGCGAGCCCCGGCCGAAGATGCGGCGGAGCAGATCGGTCACGTTGCGGGCGCCGGCCTTCTTCAGGATGCTGGCGCGGTAGCCTTCGACCGTCCTGGCGCTCAGATGCATCCGCCGGGCGATCTCCTTGTTGGTGAGACCGGCGGCGAGATGCTCGAGCACGTCGCCTTCGCGCTCGGTCAGGGGCTCGCAACCGGGCAGCCAGCATTGCCGGATCGCGGCGGGCTGGGCGAACTCATCGATGGCGGCATCGATCCGGCCGACGATGTCGTGGGTGCGGAACGGCTTCTCGATGAAGTCGGCCGCGCCGCTCTTGATGGCGTCGACCGCCATGGCAATGCTGCCGTTCGCCGAGGTCACCAGCACCGGCGCCATGCAGTTCTCGCCGCGCAGCCGCTTGAGCACCTCGAGGCCCGAGTGATCGGACGGCAGCTCCAGTAGGACGCAGGCCGGCATCCGCGCCTTTGCTGCGGACACGAGAGACGCACCGTCAGCGAAACAGATCACCTCATAGGCGTTCTGTTTGAGCGCCGTCGAAAGTTGTTCGCGGGACGTAGCGTCGGTATCGACGACGAATATCTCACCCTTGGAAAGCATGTTTCCCGGCATGATCCCGATCCAGCAATGTCTTGCTCAAATGGTCCGAGACGGGAGCTGGCTCCATCGCCCTGCCGCGCCGTCGTAAACACGGCATTCACGCCCGTGCTTCGGTTTCCCCTATGTATGTTCCGTCCGGTTCCTGGGTTTGACTGACCGGGACAGAAATTTTACATTTCGGGACGTCTGCAGGGGTGGCTGGCAGGAACGGTTCGCATGACCGACCTCATTCGCAGCTCAAGCCTGAGTTATTTTCCGGAGGTCGCCCGGTCAGTCGGGCTCGATCCCATGCAGATGATGCGCAAGGCCCGGCTGCCGCCGGCCTGCCTCGACAAGCCCGACACCCCCATTGCCGTCGCCGGCCTGCGCCGTCTGCTCGAATTGTCGGCGGGGGCGTCCGGCGCCGAAGATTTCGGCTTGCGTCTCGCCGAGCGCGGCGGCCTGACCAATTTCGGCGCGGTCGGCCTGATCGTGCGCGAACAGGCGACCGTCGGTGAGGCCATCGATGCGTTCTCGCGCTTCATCCATATCCATCACGACGGCATGCGGCTGGACGTTGCGCGCAGCAAGCAGACCGTGACCATCACCATGCATCTGCGCGGCCGGCACCCGAGCGCGTCGCGGCAATCGATCGACATGGCGCTCGGCAGCGTCCACCGCATCATCCAGTCGTTGTTCGGTCACGACTGGCGGCCGCAGGAGGTGCACCTGCATTACCCACCGCCACACGACCGCAATCGCTACCGCGAATTCTTCGGCTGCCGCGTGATCTAGGAACGATAGCGTCGCCCGCACAAATCCGGCCGACCGTCCCTTCTCAAGTGCGTGGACAATCAGCGCCTGCACCAGCCCGCGGCCGCGACAGGCCGGGTCGGTCGCGACATACTCGATCATCCAGTCGGCCTCTCCGCCCTGGACCCAGCAGGCCCGCGTATAGGCGCCGCGCCAGCGGATGGCTTCCAGCTCCGGCGCGGTGAGCCCGGTCGCGACCGCAACTTCCTCGATCGCGCGCCAGGCCGCAGGTCCCGTGCCTGCCGCCGGGAAAGCACCGAGCGCCGCCGCAGGCCTGCCGTCGACCTCGGCGACCAGGAATTGCGAGACGTGCCACATCGACACGGTGCGGGCGACCGCGATGCGCGCGATGAAATCGCGGCACTGCGCTTCGGGCCAGCCAAGCGCAACGTCGAACCAGCCGCGCGGACGATAGCCGCGCTGCGCGGAAAGGATGGTTTGAACGATGAAATCGGCGTCTTCGGGACGCGCAGACCGTATCGTCATGCGCGCCCCCTTCGCAAAGCCTTTAAGTATTCTTCAGCGCGACGCGGAATTCGGCCTCGGTCTTGGTCTTGACCTCGTCAAGCGTGACGCCGTCGGCGAGCTCGATCAGCGCCATGCCGCCGTCGCCGTGTTTGTCGATGGTGAAAACTGCGAGATCGGTGACGACCATGTCGACGACCCGCTCGCCGGTCAACGGCAAATTGCACTTCTTGAGCAGCTTCGGGCCGTCCTTGGCCGAATGCTCCATCACCACGACGACGCGCTTGACGCCGGCGACGAGGTCCATCGCGCCGCCCATACCCTTGACCATCTTGCCGGGGATCATCCAGTTGGCGAGATCGCCGTTCTGGGCCACCTGCATGGCGCCGAGGATCGACAGATCCATGTGGCCGCCGCGAATCATGCCAAAGGAATCCGCGCTCGAGAAATAGGACGTCGAGGGCAGCTCGCTCACGGTCTGCTTGCCGGCGTTGATCAGGTCCGCGTCCACCTCGTCTTCATACGGGAACGGGCCCATGCCGAGCATGCCGTTCTCGCTCTGCAGGCTGACGTCCATGCCATCCGGGATGTAATTCGAGACCAGCGTCGGGATGCCGATGCCGAGATTGACGTAATAGCCGTCACGCAACTCCTTCGCGGCGCGCGCGGCCATCTGTTCACGGGTCCAGGCCATCGTTGTGCTCCTGTCGATTCTTTAGTGGCGCATGATCTGATCGGAAAACCGGCTTCCACTTTTCCGGATCATGCGCTGGTGCGCGGGCGGGTGTTGCGGAATTCGATGCGCTTCTTGGCCGTGCCGACCTCGACGATGCGCTTCACGAAGATGCCGGGCGTGTGGATGTGGTCGGGATTGAGTTCACCGGCCGGAACCAGATGCTCGACCTCGGCCACCGTGATCTTCGCGGCGGTCGCCATCATCGGGTTAAAATTGCGCGCGGTCTTGCGGTAGATGAGGTTGCCGGCGGTGTCGCCCTTCCAGGCGTGCACGATGGCGAGGTCGGCGAACAGGCCGCGCTCCATCAGATACTTCTCGCCGTCGAACTCCTTCACTTCCTTGCCTTCGGCGATCAGCGTGCCGACGCCGGTCTTGGTGTAGAAGGCCGGGATACCGGCGCCGCCCGCGCGAATGCGCTCGGCCAGCGTGCCCTGCGGATTGAATTCGAGTTCCAGCTCGCCGGCGAGGAATTGCTGGGCAAACAGCTTGTTCTCGCCGACATAGGACGAGATCATCTTCTTGATCTGGCGGGTTTCGAGAAGGCGGCTGAGGCCGATACCGTCGACGCCGGCATTGTTGGAGACCACCGTCAGGCCCTTGACACCGGACTCCCGGATCGCGTCCGACAGCTCCTCGGCAATGCCGCAGAGGCCGAAGCCGCCCGACATGATCATCATGTTGTCTTTTAGAATGCCGTCGAGCGCCGACTTGGCGTCGGGATAGACCTTGTTCATGCAAAAAACCTCGACTGGACCTTCGGCTTGCGGGCGTCGCGCCTTATTGGCGGCGATTATTAGGCGAAATCGTCCGAAGCCGTCAATGATACGGGGGTTCTCCGCTCCGCCCCTGGGTGATAGAAGCTGCCCATGCCGTGGGCATAACCGTGCCGCGGCCTTGAAAGCGTCAAGAAAACCCATCAAGTTGCGGGGGTTGGGCGTGGGCGCTCAGGTTTCCCGGCCCGCCCTAGCTCCAACGACCAACCCGATCAGGACATGCCATTGACCATGGCCCAAGGAATGAAGCGCCTCGGGACGCCGATCGCGGCGCTGCTCGGCGTCGCGCTGATCGCCCTGATCGCGACCTCCTGGCTCATCAACCGCGACGCGCTGCGCAAGGCGGTCGAAGCGCAGATCCGCGACGTCACCGGGCTCGAGCTCAATGTCGCGGGCAGCATCGACATCTCAGTGCTGCCGGTGAGCTACATCTCCTTCCGCGACGTCGGCCTCAAGGGTGGCGGCACCAGCGCTCCCGCGCTCCAGGTCGACGTGCTCACCGCGAATTTGCGGCTGCTACCGCTGCTGCTGCAGCGGTTCGAGATCGCCGATCTGATGCTGCTGCGGCCGCGCATCCACGTCAGCCTCAAGCCGGACGGCGAGAGCAACTGGACGCCCTTCATCCAGACCATCGCGCGCACCATGAAGCCGGGGGCCGAGAACCAGGTCTCGTTCTCCGAAATCCGGATCCAGGATGGCGTGCTCGATTACGAGGACGCCGCCACGCATGCCACCGAGAAGCTCGAGGACATCGACCTGTCGCTGGCCTGGCCTTCGATCTCGCGCTCCTTTGCTGCGACCGGACAGTTCGACTGGCGCGGCGAGCGCGTCGACGGCTCGATCAGCTTTTCCGATTTCGTCGCCGCCCTCTCCGGCGACCGGTCCGGCCTGAAGGCGCGAATCGCCAGCGCGCCGCTCAAGCTCGCCTTCGACGGTAGCGTCGCCAATCGCACCAGCCCGATGATGGAAGGCACGCTCACGGTCGACAGCCCGTCCTTGCGCAACGCGCTGCGCTGGACCGGGCAGCCGCAGCCCGGCAGCGGCGGCTTCGGCCGCTTCGCGCTGAAGGCGCGCGCCAACGTCGTCGGCGCCTCGATCGCGCTCACCAATGTCAATGTCGAGCTCGACGGCAATGCCGCCGAGGGCGTCATGACCTACGCCAATAACGGCCGGCAGACGCTGCAGGCGACGCTCGCCGCCGACGCGCTCGACTTCACGCCTTATATCTCGACGTTCCGCCTGCTCGCGAGCGGCGCGCGCGACTGGAACAGGCAGCTGTTCGATCTCAATGGACTGTCGACCACCGACCTCGACATGCGCCTGTCGGCTGCAAAGCTGACGGTCGGGCCGACGAAGCTCGGCCGCACCGCGATCGGCGCCAATTTGCGCAACGGCACGCTGGCGCTCTCTGTCGGCGAGGCGCAGGTCTATGGCGGGATCGCAAAGGGCTCGTTCGGCATCGCGCGGTCCGATACCGTCGCCGATATCAAGGCGCAATTCCAGTTCACCGACGTCGACCTCCAGGCCTGCGCCACCGAACTGTTCGGTCTCAACAAGCTGTCAGGCCGCGGCAACATCAACGTCTCGCTCCTCGCCTCCGGATCGAGCCCGTTCGGCCTCGTGCAGTCACTCGACGGAAGCGCCACCGTGACCGGGCATGACGGTGCGATCTCGGGCTTCAACGCCGAGCAGCTCCTGAAGCGGCTGGAGCGGCGGCCGCTGTCGGGCGGCGGCAATTTCCGCAACGGCTCGACGCCCTACAACAATCTCACCATCGCCGTGAAATTCTCCGACGGGATCGCCACCGCCGAGGACATCCGCGTCGAAGGGCCGACGGCGAAGATCACGCTCACCGGCACCGCTTCGGTGCCGGCACGCGAATACGACATGAAGGGCGTGGCGAGCCTCAACAGTGCGTCGGGGTTCGAACTGCCCTTCGTGGTGCAGGGCCCCTGGGACGATCCCCTGATCTTTCCCGATCCGGAAAGCCTGATCCGCCGCTCGCCGGCCTCCGCGCCGCTGCTCGACATGCTGAAGGACCGCAAGGGGGGTGACGCCGTGCGCTCCGCAATCGAGCGCATCACCGGCAGCGGAAAGCGCCCCGCGCCGGCGGAATCGCCCACGGCGGAGAACGCCAAAGAGAACGCCAAGTCCAACTAACGCCAACGCCACGTCCAACTGGAGTGATCGGCGTCGCTCTCTTCGGGTTCACGCAGCCGATTGCGTCGTCGAAATCCAGCTCTTGTCCTCCCTCATCACCGGTGCCGTCCCAATCTTCGCCCCGGGCGCGGCCGTGAGAGTGTCCCCCTGTCCCAGTTCCCGGGCCAACACCTCGCGATCACAGGCGTCCTCCCACAGCGAAATGGTGATGGATGCGATGCAGTTGCTGATCATGCTGGTCAGCGCCCGCGCCTCCGACATGAAGCGGTCGATGCCGACAAGCAGCGCCACGCCGGTCACGGGCAAATCCGGCATCACAGATAGGGTCGCGACAAGCGCAACGAAGCCGCTGCCGGTGACACCGGCGGCCCCTTTGGACGTCAGCAGCATCAATCCGAGCATCGCCGCGATCTGTCCCCATGACAGGTGAATGTCGCAGGCTTGCGCGATGAAGATGGAAGCCAAGGTAAGATAGATGGCGCTGCCGTCCAGATTGAAGGAATAGCCCATCGGCAACACGAGCCCCGATACGCCTTTCCGGCATCCGAGCTGCTCCAGCTTGCGTAGCGCGCCAGGCAGCGCCGGCTCCGACGACGACGTGCCGAGCACGATCAGCAATTCTTCTTTGAAATAACGGATGGTCTTCCACAAGCTGAAGCCGTTCAGCCGCGCCAGCGTGCCAAGCACCAGGACCACGAAGACGGAGCAGGCGATATAGAATGTCAGGATCAGCAGTCCGAGCGAGCCAATCGAACGGATGCCATATCGGCCCACCGTGAACGCCATGGCCCCAAAGGCGCCGAGCGGAGCGAGCTTCATGATGAAGCCGAAGGACACGAACAGCACCTCGGAGAACGAGGCGACTGCCTTTGTCACCACGATACCCCCGTCGCCGGCACGGCTCAGGCCGAAGGCGATCAGGATGGATATCAGCAGGACCGGCAGCACTTCACCATCGGCAAACGCTCCAAAGAACGAATGCGGGATGATGTGCAGCATGAAATCCGCAAAGCCGGAGACCCCTGCCTGCTTGGTGAATTTCGCGGCCACCGACGGATCCAGCGTATTGACCGCAACATGCATGCCCGCGCCCGGCTGGATCAGCGACACGGCGATAAGCCCTGCCAGCAAAGCGAGCACGGTCAGCAGGTAGAACAGCGCCATGGATTTCACCAGCGTGCGGCCGACCTCGCGGGAATCGCTGATGCTGTTGATGCCGCTCACGATGGTGCAGAACACGATCGGCGCGATCATCATCTTGACCAGCTTGACGAAGCCGTCGCCAAAGGGCTTCAGCGCGGCGCCGAATTCGGGCCAGAAATGGCCCGTGAGGACACCGAGCATGAGGCCGATCAGCACCTGGACATAGAGAATCCGGTAGAACGGCTTTCGCGGCTCACTGCTCGCGGACCCAGCCAGCGCTCGCATCTGCATTCTCGTTTCTCCCTTGTCTTATTCTTGAGGTTTAAGAGCAGTCCGGCGTCAGGCCGCCAGGACCGAACAAGGCACGTGCGACCGACGGGCGAAGACGTGGCCCTCGAAGATTCGCCGGGCTGTCCGCAGCACCCGGGCAACCGGGCCGGACTCCAGCCTCACCACGAGCTGGCCGGAAGGATGGGCGAGTGTGATCGACACCGGCGGCACCAGCGGTCCGACCATCTCTGCGGCGATCGTCCCGGGCGTGATGCACGCAGTCGCGATCGCGACCGCGCCGGTGACCGCCAGCGCGCTATGGCAGTCGTGTGGCATGAAGTACCTGACGTTCAACGTCGCCTCTCTCGCGGGCGCAATCAGAACCGGTTTCGGGATCACCATCGTCGCGGGATCTGGAAAGCCCATCCGGCGCCCCGCCTCGAGACGCAAATCTTCGAGACGCGCGCGGAAGCCGTTGTCGGCGAAGTCCGAGGGAGCCTCACGGCCGCTCCATCCCAGATCCGCCGCGCGGACCAGCATGACCGGCATTGCTGCGTCGAGGCAGGTCACATCGATCCCTTCGATGCGGTCGACCGGACGTCCCGTCGGTAGGAGGCGACCAGTGCGTGCACCGGCCGCGTTGGGGAACGACAGTTCGATCGGCGCGGCCGTTCCCGGAACGCCGTCGATCCGCGCCTCGCCGTCGTAAGTCACGCGTCCTGCGGGGGTCGGAACGGTCGCGTCAATCAACTTGCCGGTGTTGACATTGTGGATGCGCACATGGGTGCGATCTGCGGCAGCGGCGACCAGGCCGGCTTCAATTGCGAACGGCCCAACGGCCGCCAGCATGTTTCCGCAATTGGGCGAGGTATCGACGATCCCTTCACGAACCCGCACCTGGGCAAACAGGTAATCAACGTCGGCGCCGGGCACCGTTGCCGGCCCGATGATCGCGACCTTGTTGATGACGGCATTGCCGCCGCCGATCCCATCGATTCCAAGGTCGTGCCCCCCGCCCATCACGGACAACAGGACCGCATCGCGCAGTTTGGCGTCGGCCGGAAGATCACGAGCCAGGAAAAACGGCCCGCGCGAGGTGCCCCCGCGCATGACCACACAGGGAATGGCGATCTGATCGTTCATGGAGCTGTTCCGTTCGGCGACATCTTCGCGCGAGCCAGAGCATCCTCCGGCAGAACTCTTTTGTGAAATGCAAATATCTGAGGTATTATTTCGTTTATCGAAATAATGGAGCCTGCCATGAACGCAGAACTGCTCGACCTCAAGGCGTTCATCACCGTGGCGGAGACGGGAAGCTTCGTCCGCACCGCCAGGGTGCTGAACCTGTCGCAGCCGGCGCTGAGCCGACGCATTCAGAAACTGGAAGAAGGCCTCGGTGCGCCGTTGCTCGAACGGTCGACGCGCCACGTCAATCTCACCATGACCGGGCGCGACTTCCTGCCGAAGGTGCGCCGCCTCATCGACGAGTTCGAGACCTCGGTGCTCGCCATCCACGATATCGGCGCGCGAAGTTCGGGCCTGGTCTCGGTGGCTGCGGTGCCGACAGCGGTGTTCTATTTCCTGCCGCGTGCGATCGGCCGGTTTGCCGAAGCGTATCCGCGCATTCGCATCCGGATACTCGACATCGGTGCCAACGAGGGATTGGAAGCGGTCGCGCGCGGAGAAGCCGACTTCGGCATCAACTTCATCGGCGCTTCGCATGCGGAAATCGAGTTCGAGAAACTGGTTGAGGATCCTTTCGTCCTGGCCTGCCGTCATGACCATCCGCTGGCATCACGCAAGCAGGTCAGCTGGTCGGAAATCGTGTCACACCGGGTCATCACCGTCGGTCGCAACAGCGGCAATCGCGCGCTGATCGACAATGCGCTGGCGCGACACGGCCTGCAGCTGAACTGGTCCTATGAAGTCGCTCACCTCTCCGGCTCGCTTGGCCTGGTCGAAGCGGGCCTCGGCATCGCCGTGCTGCCGAGGCTCGCGACACCAGCGGCCGGCCATCCGATCATTCACACCATTCGGCTGACTGAGCCGGAAGTGTCGCGGACGATCGGAATCGTGCGCAGGCGCGGGACGACGCTATCGCCTCATGCTAGCCAATTTCTCAAGATGCTGCTCGAGGCATGGCGCTCTCCTTCCCCGACGAGCGGGCAAGGCAGGCCGCGCTCCCGATCCGCTGAGACGAGCCCGAATGTCGCTTCGATCGGCCTCAAAGCGAAACGCTGACAAAGCCAGGAACCACGAGGCGAATTGATTGGCATGCATTGATGCGGCCTTTGGATCGATGCGCGAATTCGCATCTCCACAGCCCCTCCACCCCCACGACATTGGTCTGACAAGAAGTCGCTAGATCGGATGACGGCCATGCGCTAGTGTTTTATACGACCGGTTAAAACACCGGCCGTTTGAGGGAGAAAAACGTGAAATCCAAGGTTATTGGCGCAGTATCATTGGCGGTCGCTGCGGTTGGGCTTTTTGCCGCCACTGCACCCGCCTTTGCGCAGCAGAAGACGATCACGGTCTGGTGGGGCAAGGGCTTCTATCGCTCCGAAGACGACGCGCTGATCGAGACGATCAAGAAATTCGAAGCCAAGACCGGCATCAAGGTCGAATTGTCGCAATACGCGATCCAGGACATGATTCCGAAGACGGTCGCCGCGCTCGATGCCGGCACTGTGCCCGATGTCGCCTATTCCGATTCCTATGACGTGCAGGCGCAGGGCAAGTGGGCCTATGAGGGCAAGCTCGAGGACCTCACAGATATCATGGAGCCGATCAAGGGCCGGTTCGTGCAGAACACGCTGGACGCCTCGATCCTCTATAACGACGTCACCAAGAAGAAGGCCTATTACGGCTTCCCGCTGAAGCAGCAGAGCATGCACGTCCAGATCTGGAACGACATGCTTGAGAAGGCCGGCTTCAAGCTGAGCGACATTCCCACCGATTGGACGGGCTATTGGACGTTCTGGTGCGACAAGGTGCAGCCGGCGATCCGCAAGGCCACCGGCCAGCGCATCTACGCCGTGGGCCAGCCGATGGGCGTGGAATCCACCGACGCCTTCCAGTCCTTCTACACCTTCATGGACGCCTACCACGTCAAGCTGGTCGACGACGACGGCAAGCTCCTGGTCGACGATCCCAAGGTTCGCGAGAACCTGATCAAGGCGATGAAGGACTACACCGACACTTATATCAAGGGCTGCACCCCGCCCTCCTCGACGACCTGGAAGGACCCCGACAACAACGTCGCCTTCCACAACAAGACCATCGTGATGACCCACAACTTCACGATCTCGATCGCGGCGAAGTGGTTCGAGGACTCGCAGAACCAGGCTCTCACCCAGGAGCAACGCGACGCCGGCAAGAAGGCCTATGAGCAGGACATCGTCACGGCCTCCTTCCCGAAGGCGCCGGACGGCTCGACCATCCGCTACCGCTCCGACGTCAAGACCGGGCTGATCTTCACCGCGGCCAAGAACAAGGCCGAGGCCAAGCAGTTCATCAGCTTCCTGCTCCAGGAAGAGAACGTCCGTCCCTACATCGAGGGCGCGCTCGGCCGCTGGTTCCCGGTGACGAAGGAAAGCCAGGAAAGTCCGTTTTGGCAGGCTGACAAGCACCGCAAGGCGGTCTACACGCAGTTCAAGGGCGGCACCGCGGCGTTCGACTTCACCAAGAACTGGAAGTTCACGCTCCTCAACAACGAGAACGTGTGGGCGAAGGCGATGAACCGCGTCGTCAGCGAGAAGGTTCCGGTCGACAAGGCCGTCGACGAACTGATTGCCCGCATCAAGCAGGTCGCGGGTTAAGGTCTATCCCCTCCCTCTCCCCGTTCTTACGGGGAGAGGGTCGGGGTGAGGGGCTCTCTCCGCGAGTTTGTGCGCGCTGTGGGTCCTGTACCCCCTCACCTGGAGTACTTCGTACTCCGACCTCTCCCCGCAAGCGGGGAGAGGTTTTAGATTTGAGAAGAGTCCGAAAAGAATGGCGATCACGCTCTCTGGCGATCAGGCAATCCCCGCCCCGCCCCTGTCGTCGCGGCTTACCCCGGCGCAGGTCTGGGGCATCATCCTGCTCGCGCCCTATTTGCTCGTCTTCCTCGCTTTCGTCGTCTATCCGGTGTGCTATGGGCTGTGGCTGGCGCGCGCGCCGGAAAACTACGTCGCGCTCTACAACGACCCGATCTTTGCACGCGCCGCGGTCAACACGCTGATCTTCCTGGTCATCGGCATCAACATCAAGATGCTGATCGCGCTGTTCCTGTCCGGCTTCTTCGCGCAGCAGCGCACCTGGATCAAATGGCTGTCGGTGATCTTCATCCTGCCCTGGGCGGTGCCGTCGATCCCGACCATCCTGTCGGTGCGCTTCATGCTCAATCCCGAGTGGGGCGTCATCAACCACCTGATCTTCTCCTTCACCGGCGATGACGGCCCGAACTGGCTGAACGACCCGACCGTAGCGCTCAGCATGGCGATCGGCGTGCACATCTGGAAGTCGCTGCCGTTCTGGACGCTGATCCTGATCACCGGACGCCTTGCGATCTCGCACGATCTGTTCGAGGCCGCCGAAGTGGACGGCGCCAGCTGGTGGCAAAAGTTCCGCTACATCACCTGGCCGTCGATGCAGACGCTGTACGTGACCTGCACGCTGCTCTCGATGATCTGGACGCTGGGCGACTTCAACAGCGTCTACCTGCTCACCGGCGGCGGCCCGGCCGACCTCACGCACGTGCTGTCGACACTGGGCATCCGCTATCTCCGGCTCGACCAGCTCTCGCTCGCGATGGCCTCCATCGTCTGCGCGATGCCCTTCGTCCTGCCGCTCGTGTACTTCATGATGAAACGGTTGTCGCGATGAAGCTCCCCGGCGTAAGAGAGTTTTCTTGGCGCGAAGTCGCGACTGAAGCGCGGCTGCTGCTGATCGGCATTCCCGTCTTCCTGTGGACGATGATCCCGATCTATCACATGTTCCTGTTTGCGATCTCCCCGAAGGAGGACGCGTTCTCGGGCAAGCTGTGGCCGGACCATCCGACGCTGCATAATTTCGAGATCGTGTTCAAGCAGCAGCACTATTTCCTGCGCGACTTCTACGTCCAGTTCTGGAATTCGACGGTGATCGCGGCATCCGTCGGCGTGCTGACGCTGTTCATCGCGACCGCCGCGGCGTTCTCGATCTCGCGGCTGAAGGTGCCGGGCGGACGCATGGTGCTGAACCTCGCGCTCTTCACCTATTTCATTCCGGCGGCGTTCCTTGCCGTGCCGATGTACCGCACCATGGGCAATTACGGCCTGCTCAACAATCATTGGTCGCTGATCCTGGCCATGGTGACGATCGCCTCGCCTTACGCGATCTGGGTGCTCAAGCAGGCCTCCGACAAGCTGCCGGTCGAGCTGGATGAAGCCGCGGTGATGGACGGCGCCACGACGCTGCAGATCTTCCGCCTGGTCTACCTGCCGCTGATGATGCCCTCGCTGGTTGCGATCGGCACCTATGCGGTGCTGCTGGCCTGGAACGAATATCTCTATGCGTTCCTGCTGCTCTCGAACGATCGCGAGATCACCCTCCCCGTCGCGCTCGGCAACTTCCTTGCCGCCGACGATTCGCCCTGGGAGCTGCTCATGACCACCGGCTTCATCTACGCGCTGCCGCCGGCCGCGGTCTACTATGCCTTCCGCCGCTACATGGTGGGCGGGCTCACGGCGGGTGCGGTGAAGTCTTAAACTCAATCTCGCGTTTGTTACCCAACATACCTGTCGTAGCAGCTGCTACGACAGGTCGATATCCATCGCTTCCGCCAATCGTTGAATTTCAAGTTTCTGGCTCGAAGAGGGCTGGAGATCATTCTCCTTGATTGACGAGTGCAACCATTCCAGAGCGACACCAAATTATCGGTTCTCGATAAACTCCGCCAAAAGCTCGCAGTCACGAAGGGAAAGTTGGGACGAGATCGAGTGGACCAGATTTGTTAGAGCCCACTCGAGTTCACGCCATTCTTCGACGCCTTCCATCGATGTTCTCCGGTGATTCTATAACGGCGCCGCGCTCTCGCCCTGCGAGCTCGACAGTTTCGAGGCGAGCGAGGCGATGACGATGACGACCGCGATCAGGGCGATCACCAGCGTGCAGATCGCGTTGATCTCGGGCTTCACCCCCAATCGCACCTCCGAATAGATCCGGATCGGCAGCGTCGCCGAGCCGGGACCGGTGGTGAAGCTCGCGATCACGAGATCGTCGAGCGAGAGCGTGAAGGCCAGCATCCAGCCAGCGACAATCGCGGGCGCGATCAGCGGCAGGGTCACCGACACAAACGCCCGCACCGGGTCGCAGCCGAGGTCCATCGCCGCCTCCTCCAGCGAGCGATCGAGCGAGCCGAGGCGGGACTGCACGACCACGGCGACGAAGCACATCGTCAGCGTGGTGTGGGCGATCGTCACCGTCCAGAAGCCGCGCTCGGCATTCAGCGCCACGAATAGCAAGAGCAGCGACAATCCGGTGATCACCTCCGGCATCACCAGCGGCGCATAGAGCATGCCGGAGAACAGCGTCCGGCCACGAAACCGCTCGCCGCGCGACAGTGCGACCGCGGCGAGCGTGCCGAGCAGCGTGGCGATGGTCGCGGAGGAGACCGCGACCCGCAAGCTCATCCAGGCCGCCTCGATCATGGCGCGGTCATTGAAGAACTCGTGATACCAGCGCAGCGACCAGCCACCCCACACCGTCACCAGGCGCGAGGCGTTGAAGGAGTAGAGAACGAGGATCAGGATCGGCAAATAGAGGAACGCCAGCCCCAGCGCCAGCGAAGCGATATTGAAGCGGGACAGGCGGGAGACCTTGCGCATCGCCCTACCTTTCCCGTTCCAGCTGGCGCTTCTGCAGCCGCTCGTACAGCAGCAGTGGCAGCAGCAGCACCACGAGCAGCACGATGGCCGCAGCGGAGGCGACCGGCCAGCCCTTGTTGGTGAAGAATTCCAGCCACAGGGTCTGGCCGATCATCAGCGAATTGGAGCCGGCCAGAAGATCAGGGATGACGAATTCGCCGACGATGGGGATGAAGCACAGCAGCACGCCGGCTCCCACGCCGGGCAGCGAGAGGGGGAAGGTGACGAGCCAGAACACCTGCCACGGCGGCGCGCCGAGATCGGAGGCCGCCTCCTCCAGCGCCGGCTCCATCTTGGCGAGCGTGGCGTAGAGCGGAAGGATCATGAACGGCAGATAGGAATAGACGATGCCGATATACATCGCGGTGTCGGTGGAGAGCCACACCACCGGCTGGCTGACCAGATGCAGCGCCAGCAGGATTTGGTTGAGCAGGCCGTCATGCTGGAGGATGTTGATCCAGGCATAGATGCGGATCAGGAACGAGGTCCAGAACGGCACGATCACCAGCACCATCGCCACCGCCTGCCAGCGTTTTGGCAATCGCGCCATGCCATAGGCAATGGGATAGCCGATCAGGAGCAGAAGCGCGGTCGCCGTGATCGCGACGGTGAGACTGCGCACATAGGCAAACACATAGATGTCGTCGGAGCCGAGCAGCCGGAAATTGTCGATCGAGAGCGCGGCAAAGGCGCCGCTGAGCGCGTCCCATCCCGCCGTCAGGTCGAACACCGGCTCGTAGGGCGGCTGCGCGATCGCAGTCTGCGACAGGCTGATCTTCAGCACGAAGGCGAACGGCACCAGGAAGAACAGCGCCATCCAGACATAGGGGGCGATCGCGGCAAACCGCGCCGGCCGCGCGAAGATGCGGCGGGAGCTCATGACGGCAGCACCACGCAATCGTCGGGCGTGAACCAGGCGACGACGTTCTGGTTCAGGCTGTAGGCGTCGACGTCGATGCGCGCGCTGTTGGCGACGGAAGCCTGCAGCATCCCACCGGTATCGAGCTTCACCTTGTAGGTGGTGGTGCCGCCGAGATAGCAGATATCGGCGATGACGCCGTCGAGCCGGTTGATCACGGTCTCACGACCGGCCTCGCTCACCGGGCCGCGACGCGACAGCTTGACCTTCTCGGGGCGGATCGCGACGGCAAATCTTCCTGTGCCAATCGGCTCGCGCGGCTCGGCCACCACCAGCGCACCCGCATCACGCGTGCCAATGACCAGACGATGACCATCACGCAATTTGGACTCGCCGTCGAACAGATTGATGTCGCCGACGAACTCCGCGATCCAGCGCGAGCGCGGCGCTTCGTAAAGCTCGCGGGGGCTCGCGACCTGGGCGAGCTTGCCGGCTTTCATCACGCCGATCCGGCTCGCCATCGTCATCGCCTCCTCCTGGTCGTGGGTGACGATGATGAAGGTCATGCCGAGCCGGCGCTGCAGCTCCATCAGCTCGCCTTGCGTGCTCTCGCGCAGCTTCTTGTCCAGCGCGGCGAGCGGCTCGTCGAGCAAGAGGAGTTGCGGCCGGCGCGCCAGGGCGCGGGCGAGCGCCACGCGCTGGCGCTGACCGCCGGAGAGCTGGTCAGGCCTGCGCTTCTCCAGCCCCTCGAGCTTCACCAGCGCGACCATTTCCGCAACGCGGGTGGCGATGTCGGCGCGCGCCATGCCGGCACGCTTCAGGCCGAAGGCGATGTTGTCGCGCACCGACAGATGCGGAAACAACGCATAGTTCTGGAACATCATGTTGATCGGACGCTCGTGCGGCAATGCCTGCGCGATATCCTTGCCGCCGAGCAAAATGCGCCCCTCGTCCGGCGTCTCGAACCCGGCGAGCATGCGCAGCAGCGTGGTCTTGCCGCAGCCGCTGGGGCCGAGCAGCGCGAAAAACTCGCCGGCCTTGATGTCGAGCGAGACACCATCAACGGCCCGGAACGTCCCGAACGTCTTGGCGACGCCCTCGATCCGCAGCAACGGCTGCCCTGCCGCCGGATACGGATCTCTGCCGGCTGCACTGGTCGCGGTGTCTGTTCTGGGCAACTCGTCCGTCATCGTCCCTGCCAACCCCGATTCCGCCGCACGCTAGCGGCCGATCGTTCCTAGCTCAACTGGTTCGGGGGAGATCATCCCAAATGGTCTTCATACATTGCCGTTCCGTAGCCCGGATGGAGCGCCAGCGTAATCCGGGGTAGTCTATCTGCGGTGAAGCTCCCGGATTGCGCTTCGCTCCATCCGGGCTATGCCATGAACGCAGCCAGCGCATTGCAGTCCGCAGCAGGCATGGTCAGGCCCAGCTTGGAACGGCGCCACAGAATGTCATCCGCAAAACGCGCCCATTCGCAGTCCATGAGATAGCGCACCTCCGCGCCGGTCAGTTCGGGGCCGAAGGCGGGGCCGAGGTCCTCGCGCGTCTTCGCCTCGCCCAGCACCGCCGGCAGCCGCGAGCCATAGGCCGCGACCAGCCGCTCGGCCTGCGGCTCCGACAGAAAGCGCCAACGGTCGCGCGCGAGGTCGACCTCGGTGTCGAAACGATCCCAGGCGAAATCTCCACCCGGTAGCGCAGCCCCGGCGGTCCAGGGCGGCGACATCGGATAGAACGGCGTCAGCTTCGTCACCGCCCGCTCCGCGCGCAGGCGCGCGGTGGTGACGTCGCCGCCGAACATCGTGAGCAGCGGCGCCTTGCGCCGGCGCGCGTGGAACAGCGTCGTCTCGTGGCGTCCGCGCGCGGACGCCAGCGCCAGGTTGACGCCGGAGACCGTGCGGACCACGTCGGTCGGGGCAACGCGCTCGCGGAAATAGCGGCTGGCGGCCTCGCAGAGATAGCTGACGTCGGTCCCTCGCATGGCGACGATGGCGGGATCGCCCGTGAAGGCGTGCGTGACCGTGCCGATCAGTGTGAAGTCGCGCTCGAAGGGCCGGGCGAAGATCAGCCGCCCGTCACTGTTCTGGAAGACGTAGACGTTTTCAGAATCGAACAGCCTGGGCACGATGATCTGGCTCATCTGGGTGGCCGCCATCGCCAGCTGCGGCTGCCGCAGCACGGTCTCCGCGACCATTGAGGTCCAGCCGCCGGTGGCGTTGGCCAGCGCCCGCGCCGTGACGGTACGGCGATGGCCGCGATCGACCACAGCGAGGCGCCAGGTATCGGTTCGATCGGCACGCACGCAGCGTGCCCCGGTCCGGATCGCCGCGCCACGTTCGGCCGCGTCCAGCGCCGTGAGCACCACCAGACGGGAATCGTCGACGACGCAGTCCGAATATTCGAACGCCGTGCGGAATGGGCGCTTCAGCGCGTTGCCGACCGGATGATGGGTGATGTCGAGGGTCGTCGATCCGGGCAGGCCGCTCCGGCCGGCTAGGCTGTCATAGATGAACAGGCCGGCGCGCAGCAGCCACGGTGGACGCTCGTCCGCATGCGCAGGAATCACGAAGCGCATCGGCCGGACCAGATGCGGCGCGATCCGGAGCCAGGTCCGGCGCTCGGCCAGAGCCCGGCGTACCCGCCAAAAACCGCGGCGCTCCAGCACCGAGAGATCGCCGTGGATCAGCCGCGGTGTTGCCGACGATGCCGCACCGCCGAGATCGCCCTGCTCGAACAGGATCACCCGCAGGCCGCGGCCCGCCGCATCGCGGGCGAGGCTGACACCGTTCAGGCCGCCGCCGATGATCGCAAGATCGTAATCCGCCATGAGGCCGTCGAATGGGAGCGAAACGCTCTCATCACTAACCGGTCTTGAGCGCAAGCTCCATGGCTTCAGCGCGGCCGATGAGACCGGCATATTTGCCGATCGGCAGCGGCTTGCCGAGCAGATAGCCCTGCACGCCGTCACAGCCCTCCTTGGCGAGGAAGGCGAGCTGGTCCACCGTCTCGACGCCCTCGGCGATGATCGACATTTCGAGGCCGTGGCCGAGATCGATCACGGCACGCACGATCGCCGCCGATTGCGGGTTGCGGCCGAGATTGATGATGAAGGCGCGGTCGATCTTGATCTTGTCGAACGGGAACGCCTGGAGGTAGCTCAGCGAGGAGTAACCGCTGCCGAAATCGTCCATGGAAATGCGCACGCCGAGCGCCTTGAGGCGGCGCAGCAGCGCAAGGCCGCGGTCGAAATCCTCGATCAGCACCCCCTCGGTGATCTCGAGCTCGAGCCGGCCCGGTGCGAGACCCGTCTCGATCAGGATCGAATGGACGAGGCCAACCACGTCACCGTGCATGAACTGCGCTGGCGACAGGTTGACCGCGACCTGGAGCGGCTTCGGCCAGGACGCCGCCTCGCGACAGGCCTCGCGCAGGATCCACTCGCCCATCTCGACGATCAGGCCGCTCTCCTCGGCGATCGGGATGAATTCAGCCGGCGAGACCTGGCCGCGCACCGGATGCTGCCAGCGCGCCAATGCCTCGAAGCCGATGATCTCGCTCTCGGCGACGCTGTGGCCGGCGGCCCCCTGTGGCTGGAAGGCGAGCGAGAGCTCACCGTTCTTGACCGCCATGGAGAGATCCTGGTGCAGCACGCGGCGATCGCGGATCTGCTGGTCCATCTCCGGCTGGTAGAGGCTGATCGTGCCGCGCGACTTCTGCTTGGCGCGGAACAGCGCAGCGCCCGCATTGGCGAGCAGGGAGGCGCCATCCGTGCCATTGTGCGGGAAGATCGACATGCCGGTGGTGATGCCGGCGCGCACCGGCCGGCCATCGATCTGGAACTCCTGCGCGACCGCCTCGCCGATCTGCCGCGCCAGCGCAAGACCCGCTTCCGGCTGCTTGCCGTCGATGATCAGGCCGAACTCGTCGCCGGACAGGCGCGCCACTACGCCGCCCCGCGCGGAGTCCTGGAGCCGCTGGGCCACCTCGATCAGGAGCTTGTCGCCGAGCGCATGGCCGAAGACGTCGTTGACCTCCTTGAGCCCATCGAGGTCGACGCAAAGCACGGCGAACTCCTCGTCGGTGCCTTCGCAGGCCTCGATCATCTGGGTCAGCGCCTGCAGGAAGGCGGCACGGTTCGGCAGATCGGTGAGACCGTCATGATAGGCCATGTGCGCCATGCGCGACTCGGTCTGTCGGCGGTCCGTGACGTCTTCATGGGTCTTGATCAGATATTGCGGTTCGCCGGCGTCGCTGAGCACGGTGGCGCGGCGGGTCAGGAATAGCCGCAGGCCGTCCTTGGTGGAGATCGGATGCTCCTCGGTGATCATCCCGCGCTTCTTGATCGCGGCCTCGTCACGCGCGATGATCAGCTTCGCTTCCTTGGCGTTGAAGATGTCGGACGCAGTCAGCCCGGTGGTTTCCTCGCGTTTGCGGTTGAGGATCGTCTCGGCACTGCGGTTGGCGAGCAGATAGCGGCCATCCTTGACCTCCTCCACGATCAGCGCGACCGGGATGTTGTCGACCACGAGCTCGAGGAACTTCTTGGTGCTCTCCAGCTCCTCCGACAGGGAGCGGCGGTCGGTGATGTCCTCGAACACCAGCAGCAGGAATCCGGGCCGGTTGCTTTCATTGCGCACCGCGATCCGGATCGAGGCGACCATGCGCCGCTCCCCGCCGCGCTCGACCTCGAATTCGTTGCGGAATTGGCCGTCCGGCGACTTGAGCGCGGCCTGGTCGCTTGCCTCGATCGTGGCCGCCGAGGCCGGCGCAAACAGCTCGCGCGCATTCTTGCCGACGACGTGGTCCCGCGAGAAACCCCAGAAGCGCTCATAGGCCGCATTGGCAAAGATGTAGCGGCCATCCTCGATGCTCTTGGCGGCCACGCAGGCCGGCACGTTGTCCAGCACCGTCTCCAGGAACTGCTTGGTCGAGGCGAGCTGCCGCGACAGCCTGCGCTGTTCGCTGACGTCGAGATGCGTCGCCACCGAGCCACCGTTCGGTAGCACGAAGAATTTCACCAGGATGGCCCGTCCGTCCGGCAGTTCGGTGATCAAGCCGTTGCTGCTTGCCGCCTTCTCGTAGAACTCGTCGTCAGAAGCGCCGAGCACCCCGCGCTTGCGCCGCAGCTCGAGGAGTTCATAGCCGGTCATGTTGGCCAGGATATCCGACCGCGTCAGGCCATAGATCTCGAGGTAGCGGTCGTTGCAGAAGATGACACGGCGCTGCGCATCCGTCATCACCACGCCCTGGTTGAGATTGTTCATGGCGGAGGAGATGAAGGCGTTGCGCCGCAACTGCAAACGCCGGGTCTGACGCAGCGAGGAATGGATCCACAGCGCGATCGCGGCGAGGAACGCGCAGACGACGATGCCCGCGATCAGGGCCTCCCAGATCACGTTGGGATCGAGCTTGGCGAGATCCGGAGCAGCGAAGCCGTTCGACAGCGCAACGGCGCGTGCAGGCGCGACCGCGCCGGCCAGGCACATCACGGCCTGCACAGCAATCGAAAGCGTGCTGCCCACGTGCCAGTTCTTCTCAGCCATCAGCCACCCGCGATTTCAGCGTCGGATTGTCTGGCCTCGCGGGTTTGGATCGGGTAAACGCCTGTACGCACAATGGAAAAATGTGACGTGGAATACGGCAATTGGCCTGACATGATAAATGCTTTCTTAACGGGAAATTCCCCTGCGCAGCCGCTCCCGGGCCTGATGCCACCGATGCCTCCGGCGGACATCCTGCACAACCATGGATAGGGTCGACTGCGTCGTCATCGGAGCCGGCGTGGTCGGTCTCGCGGTGGCCCGAAAGCTCGCGCAGGCCGGGCGCGAGGTGATCGTGCTCGAGGAAGCCGAGGCCATTGGAACCATCACCTCCTCGCGCAACAGCGAGGTGATCCATGCCGGCATCTACTACCGCGCCGGGAGCTGGATGGCGCGCACGTGCGTTGCCGGCAAGCACGCGCTCTACCGCTACTGCGCCGAGCGCGGCATCCCTCACAAGAATTGCGGCAAGCTGATCGTCGCGACCAGCCCGAAGGAGACCGAGAAGCTGCAATCGATCAAGGCGCATGCCGAGGCCAACGGCGTGCTCGACATGCAGCTGCTCTCGGGCGAGGCCGCGCGCGCGCTGGAGCCGGCGCTCGCCTGCGACGCTGCGCTGCTGTCACCGTCAACCGGCATCATCGACAGCCACGCCTACATGCTATCGTTGCGCGGCGAAGCCGAGGACGCCGGCGCCGCCTTCGCGTTTCACACCCCGCTGATCCGCGCCAAGGCAGCAGCCGGCTTCATCGAGATCGATGCCGGCGGCGAGGCACCGATGACTCTGCAATGCGACCTTCTCGTCAACGCCGCGGGGCTGTCGGCGACGAATGTGGCGCGCAACATCGACGGCATGCCGCTGGATCGGATTCCGCCGGCCTATCTCGCCAAGGGAAACTACTTCAGCTGCAACGCCAAGGCGCCGTTCTCGCGCCTGATCTATCCGGTGCCTGAGCCCGGCGGGTTAGGGGTCCATCTGACCCTGGACATGGCCGGGCAGGCGCGCTTCGGGCCTGACGTCGAGTGGATCGAAACGATCAACTACGAGGTCGACCCGTCACGGGCCGAGCGCTTCTACCCGGCGATCCGCAAATACTGGCCGACGCTGCCCGATGGCGCGCTGATGCCGAGCTATTCGGGCATCCGGCCGAAGATCGTGCCGCCGGCTGTGGCCACGCAGGACTTTCTGATGCAAGGCCCGCGCGATCACGGTGTCGCAGGGCTGATCAATCTGTTCGGCATCGAATCGCCGGGATTGACGTCGTCGCTCGCGATTGCCGATCACGTCGCCGAGCTCGCCGACATCTAGAGGGTTTCCGAGCGGAGTGGATACCGGTTCGCGTCAAGACAACGCGTCCAAACAAAAAACTAGCGCCGCGCAAAGATCTTGCACGGCGTGCACCTTGCAGCAGGGATGAGCACGAATGCTCTCACCCCTGCCTGAAAGGATGTGATCAACTCTACACTGTTGCGGGGTTTACTAGTGGAGCGTGTCGCCTTGCTTCAGACGCTCGATCTGGTCCTTGACCATCAACTTCCGGCGCTTCAACTCAACAATTTGCAGGTCGTCTGTTGAAAGGTGCACGAGAGCTTCGTGCAATTCGTTTTCGAGAAGTTTGTGCTTCCGTTCCAATTCAACGAGATGTGCCTGAATTGTCATTCGAAACCTCCTCGGTAGGGTTGAACCTCAGGATTCGATCCGGACGGCCAAGTCTACATCACCGATTCGCCCTGTCGATGGGTATCCGTCGTCGCAGCGTCATTTTTGAAAGTTCATATGTAACGAAGCGTGACTAAGGAACCACGCGGGAAAAATCCATGATATCAATGCGCCTGCGCAACGCCGCAGCTCCTCGCAGAAATATGTTGCGGGAGATCGGCGAGGGAGGGTCGCAGATCGCTTGCGATCACGCTGCGCAAGGACGATAATTTCCACAGGGCATCCACAGCCCAGATCTCACGCCTATCGGTTTTCGGCCACCGCAGACATGACCAATGAAGATGAGCGTGAGCTCGAAGCCGAGCTCACCCGGTTGCAGCAGGAACACCGAGACCTCGATGCGGCGATCGATGCGTTGCATCAATCGCCCGCCCCCGACCTATTGCGGTTACAACGGCTGAAGAAGCGCAAGCTGTTGTTGCGCGACCGCATCGCGTTCATCGAAGACCAGATTACCCCAGACATCATCGCCTGACCGTGAGCGGGTCTTTCGCGGCCGCTCGCCGCATCTGAATCCGCTTGACTCGAAAAGAACAAAATAGGAACATTCGAGCGGCCCAGCAAAGACAAGGCACAAGGACAACGCAGATGTCGGCAACGCCTCTTGACAACAGCCATTATGAACAGGCCTGCGATCAGGCGATCGCGATGTGCGACGGCAATCTGCGCAGCACCATCAAGGCGCTGATCATGGCCAACGAATATCTGGAAGCCGAGCTGGAGGAATTGCAGGCGGCGATTTCCGCCGGCTGCATTCCGGAGACCTCGCGCAGCAAGATGCGGAGCAAGAGCAGCGCCGCCTGAGTTCATCATTGGAGCAACGCCATGTCGGATGTGACCTACTACGTTGCAATGCCCTTCTTGATCGATGCCGACGGCTCGCCGGTCGCGGGAACTGCCGAGGAGTGCCAGACCTCGGCCGCCGCGTTGCGGCGCGCCGAGATATTGGCGCACGGTACCGGCCACATCGGCGCGGTCGCGTTCAGCCGCAGCGGCGATCCCATGACCGGCGAATTCGGCGATGCCAGGCTGCTGCGCAAATTCGGCAACGTGCCGGAAGATCTGTTGACGCTGTAAATTCAGCTGCTGACCAGCCTGATCGGCGGCTCGTGCCGGCGGTGCGCTTTGCGCACGTACATGGCGGCATCGGCCTCCTCCAGGGCGCGGCCTGCGTCGGAGTGGGGACCGAGCAACGCGACGCCGGCAGAAGCGCCCGCGGTCACGTGCTGGCCGCGAAAGGCGAAGGACAATTCGTCGATCGCCTGCTCCAAGGTCGCGGCCTTTGCCTTGGCATCGGTCTCGCTGAGATTCCAGAGCAACAGCGCGAACTCGTCGCCCCCGAGCCGGCCGACCACGTCGGAGGCACGGACCTGCCGCGTCAGAGTGGCGACAATCGCCTTGAGCACCTCGTCGCCGGCGGCATGGCCGAACGAATCGTTGATCGGCTTCAGCCGATCGACGTCGAGCACGATCAGCGCCCCGCTGGCGCGGTAGCGCTTCATATAGGCGATGGCGCGCGCGAGCTCGCGCTCGAAGCCGCGCCGGTTGGGAATCTCGAGCAGGAAATCGGTGTCGGCCGCAGCTTCCAGTTCCGCGACCCGGCGCTGCGCCTCCCTGAGCTTGGTCCGCAAGCCGCGGATCGTCGCCCTGATGTTGTCCTTGGCTCCATCATCGCCCGGCGTGGCGGGCCGCGGCGGCTTCGCCGGACGCTTGGTCAGCCGTTTGGGGGCGGCGTTGGATCGGCCGGTGCTGGTCTTCCGGCCCTCTTTGGCCTTCGCGGCGCTAGCCCTTTTTGGTTTCTTCATGGGCATCCTGCTCAATGAAGGCTTGCGGGGATTCACCAAGACAGGATAGTGGATTCCCTTCTCCTTGCCACCGCCTTGCGAGCCGCCGGCCGGAACCGTTAATCTGGCCTATCTTTCTGTTTTTCCGGGCACAATTGACGTCATGACCGCGCCGATCGCCATCATCATGGGAAGCCAGTCGGACTGGGACACGATGCGGCATGCCGCCGACACGCTTGATGCGCTCGGCATTGCCGTCGACAGCCGCGTCGTCTCGGCCCACCGCACTCCCGACCGGCTGTTTGCTTTCGCCAAGGGCGCCAAGGCCGCGGGTTACAAGGTCATCATCGCCGGCGCCGGCGGCGCCGCACATCTGCCCGGCATGGCGGCGGCGCTGACGGAACTCCCGGTATTCGGCGTTCCCGTCGAATCCAAGACACTCAAGGGCGTCGATTCGCTCTATTCGATCGTCCAGATGCCCGCGGGTATCCCGGTCGGCACCCTCGCCATCGGCAAGGCCGGCGCGATCAACGCCGCGCTGCTGGCAGCCGCCGTGCTGGCATTGTCCGACCCGGCCCTGTCCGATCGCCTCGCCGCCTGGCGCAAGGCGCAGACCGACGCGGTTGCCGAGCGTCCGGAGGACAAGGCGTGACTGACGCAAAGCAGGTGAAGCTGAAGCCCGGCGACACCATCGGAATCCTCGGCGGCGGACAATTGGGGCGGATGCTGGCCATGGCCGCGGCGCGGCTCGGCCTGCGCTGCCAGGTGTTCTCGCCCGATCCGGACTCGCCGGCCTTCGACGTCGTGCTGAACGCGACCTGCGCCGAATATGCCGATGTCGAGGCGCTTGAGCTGTTCGCGAGCGACGTCGATGTCATCACTTACGAATTCGAGAACGTGCCGGCGGCGGCCGCGATGGTGCTGGACGCGCGCCGCCCGGTGCTGCCCAATCGCAGGATTCTCGAGACCACCCAGGACCGGCTCGCCGAGAAGGATTTCGTGACGAAGCTCGGCATCGGCACTGCGGCCTATGCGGACGTCATCTCCGTCTCCTCGCTGCGCGAGGCGATCCTGAGGATCGGCCTCCCGGCGGTGCTGAAGACCCGCCGCTTCGGCTATGACGGCAAGGGCCAGGCCATTATCCGCGAGGGCGACGACATCGCCAAGGTGTGGACCAGTCTCGCCACCAAATCGGCAATCCTGGAGGCCTTCGTGCCGTTCGAGCGCGAAATCTCGGTGATCGCCGCGCGTTCGGCCGCAGGCGATGTCGAGTGTTTCGACGTGACCGAGAACGAGCACCGCGACCACATCCTGAAAGTGTCGCGGGCGCCCGCGCCAATCCCCGACGCGCTCGCGGACGAGGCGCGCAACGTCGCGAGCAAGATTGCGACTGCGCTCGACTATGTCGGCGTCCTGACGGTGGAGATGTTCGTGCTTGCCAACGGCACCGGACCGAAGGTGCTGGTCAACGAGATCGCCCCGCGCGTGCACAATTCCGGGCACTGGACGCTCGACGGCGCCTCGGTCTCGCAGTTCGAGCAGCACATCCGCGCCATCGCCGGCTGGCCGCTCGGCAAGCCCGTGCGCCACGGCGACGTCGTCACCATGACCAACCTGATCGGCGATGAGATCAACGATTACGACAAGTGGCTGACCGTTCCGGGCGCAACCGTGCACATCTACGGCAAGGGCGCGCCGCGCCCCGGCCGCAAGATGGGTCACGTCACCGAAGTTCGCCCCGCCAGGGACAAGTGATGGGACCGCAGTAGACGCTGCGATCCCGCTTGGCCATTTCTCTTTTGACGCATTTTCTTTACGCGAACCGGTATCCACTTCGCTCGAAAACGCTTCCTACGCCGTCTTCACGCCCGCGACGACGCCGGTGGGCTCCTCGCTGAGCCAGCGATAGATCACCCCACCGAGCGCGCCGCCGATCAGCGGAGCAACCCAGAACAACCAAAGCTGCGACAGCGCCCAGCCGCCGACGAATAGCGCGGGGCCGGTGCTGCGCGCCGGGTTCACCGAGGTGTTGGTGACGGGAATGCTGACGAGATGGATCATCACCAGCGCGAGCCCGATCGCGAGCGGTGCGAAACCCGCCGGCGCGCGGCCATGGGTGGCACCCATGATGATGAACAGGAACATCATGGTCATCACCACCTCGGTGAGGAAGCATACGATCATGCTGTACTGGCCTGGCGAATGCGCGTCATAGCCGTTTGACGCAAAGCCCTTGCCGACATCGAAGCCGGGCGCCCCGCTCGCGATGACATAGAGGAGCCACGCGGCGACGATCGCGCCCGCCACCTGGGCGATCAAGTAAGGCAGGATCTGGCCCGCCGGAAAGCGGCCACCGGCGAAGAGACCGACCGTGACGGCCGGGTTGAGATGGCAGCCCGAGATGTGGCCGATCGCATAGGCCATGGTGACCACGCTCAGTCCGAAGGCGAAGGAGACGCCGACGAGGCCGATGCCGACCTGGGGGAAGCCGGCGGCGATCACCGCGCTCCCGCAACCCGCGAATGTGAGCCAGAAGGTGCCGATGGCTTCGGCAGCGTATTTTTTCATGTCCATTGTGGTCCCCTCATTGCAAAGATTCCGGAACAAAGCTCCGGTCGCGGCCCCGTCCATGGCGTCAAACCGCCCAAATCGGGGCCGCATGGAGGTATTTTCGCCGCATTTGATGGCCGAACTTGGCCCGAAAACCCGCTTGGCCGGTGGACATCTCCGGTTTTGTCTGATACATCCCCGCGCTCAAGGTTAAGGGCTTGCGCGTTTTGCCATCCCTTTGACTTACCAGAATTCAAATCCGATCCACCTGAAGAGGATGCCGCGTGCAGGTTCTCGTTCGCGATAACAATGTCGATCAAGCCCTCAAGGCGCTGAAGAAGAAGATGCAGCGCGAGGGAATTTTCCGCGAGATGAAGCTCCGCGGTCATTACGAGAAGCCCTCCGAGAAGAAGGCCCGCGAAAAGGCCGAAGCCGTGCGCCGTGCGCGCAAGCTGGCCCGCAAGAAGCTGCAGCGCGAAGGCCTGCTGCCGATGAAGCCGAAGCCGGTGTTCGGTGCCGGTCCCGGCGGTGATCGCGGCGCTCGTGGCGGCGCTGGTGCAGGCCCGCGCGGCCCGCGCTGATTTGCCGAACCTGTAAGACCTCGGTTTTCGATAACGCGGGCCCTTGGCCCGCGTTGTTGTTTGTGAGCGGTGCCTTTCTGGGACGGGCACACTACGATGCGGCGCTAAAGCGCGATGAGACTAGGACGAATTATTATCGCGCTTTAGTTTGTTGTTTGAGCATGATCTCTTCGGAAAACCGCTTCACACTTTTCGGATCATGCTCTAGCGCGAGCGAACCGTAGATGGCCTCTCCTTTCCCCGAGCGTGGCTTGCCGCGGCTACGCCAGATCTGGCGGCACCCGCTCGCGCTGGCCGTGATGGGGATCGCGCTCTGCGGCTGCTCGTTCGATCTCGGATCGCTACTCCCTGAGAAGGACAAGCCGCAGGAAGCACCCAAGGCGGCCGCGCCCGCCGAGAGCGCGGTGAGCGCCGGCAACGTCACCGAATCCCAAGCCCACACCGCAAAGGCCCAGTCCCTGGCCAAGTCAGGCGAGACCGCGGCAGCGCTCGACGAGTTCAATCGCGCGGTCGGGCTCGATCCCTACAATGCGCAGGCCCTCTATGGCCGCGCGCTGATCTACCAGGGCAAGAACCAGCACGACTTCGCGATCGCCGATTTCAGCGCCGCGAGCGGGCTCAACCCGCAAAAGGCCGAGCCGCTGCTCGGCCGCGCCAACAGCTATCTCGCGCTCGGCAAGGTCAAGGAGGCCGCAGCCGATCTCGATGAAGCCTCCGAGGCCGATCCGCACAACGCCCAGGTCTGGACCGCGCGCGGACAGGCCTATGAGCGGCTGGGCGATAGGGCCAAGGCGGCGGCGTCCTACAATAAGGCCGTCGCGCTGCGTCCACGCGATGACGCCGCCCGTAGCGGCCTCGCCCGCGTCGGCGGCTGACGATTTGGCACAACGCGGGCGCAGTTTTAGTCGGGGGTGGCGCTCTTCGGCAGAACGGCGTTGAACATCGACTTCATGCCCGACAGCATCTCGTCGGCGACATTGGTCTTCTTCGGCCGCGGCATGGAGGTGCCAGCGTCGGCACGCAGATCGAGCGGTGGCGCGATGATCGGCACGGGAATGTCAGCCGGCGGCGTCACCCGATTCGGATCGTCGCTGCTGATCGAGGCCGTGTAGGGCGGATGGGAGCCACCATTGCCATAGGCCTCAGATGAGGGCGTCGATACCGTGATCGGCGGCGGCAGCGGACGGACCGGGGTCGGCTCCACACCAACGACTCGCGGAGCCTCGGGCGTGCGGGCGGCTTCCCGCACCACGGGCTCTGCCGGCCTCTCGGCCGGCTTGGTATCCGACGAGCGAACCTCGGCGGGCTTGGCTTCCGAAGATCTGGCCTCTGCGGCCTTGCCCTCAGGCGACTTGCGCAGACGCTCGATCGCAGCGCGCGCGAGATCGTTGGCGTCGGGGGTGGCGGCCGGGGAAGCCGCGGTCGCGGCCGAGTTGGCCTCAACCACGGGAGCAGCGGCAGCCGGAGCGGACTTGGCCGCGGCCTTGTCACGCGCAGAGGAACGGCCGCGCGGGCTGGTTTCAGCGGGAGCCACGTCGGCAGCCTTGGTCTCGGCAGCCGCCTGATGATCGACGGGCTTCTCGACCGCCGCCTTGTCCGTGACGCTCTTCTCGGAGATGCCCTTGGCTTTGACGCCGGGGGCAGGAAGGTTGGCGGCATCCGTGGGCTTGCCGTCACTGCCAGTCTGGGCAGGCGCGACCACGGCGGCTGGGGTGTCGGCCGCCGGCTTGGCGTTGATGTAATGATTAACGATGTAGGCCCCGATGATCGTCGCGAGCACCGAGGGGAAGATATCCATCGAAATTTTTGCGAGGTATTTCAGCATTCCGACCACTCCCCGCGCGATCTGATGCGGGAACTTTAGGGCATTGTGAGGGATCAACTGCGACGGATCGATGGCAAACAGTCGCACCAACTTAACGTTTTAGCTCGATTTCAAGGAACACGATCTCAGTTGAGGTTTCGTTAAGTACGTCATGTTGGACGCCCGCCTTGCGGAAATAGGATTTTCCGGCGGCGAGCTGCGCCTTGGACCGCTCGCCATTGGGCGCCACGATGGTCATCTCGCCTGCGACCACCGGAACAATCACGTAGTCCATCCCGTGGGTGTGATGGCCGGTCGCGCTCCCCGGGGCAAGCCGCCATTCCGTCACCCGGACCTCTTCGTTGTCGACCTGAATCTCGGACTTGGCGGCAAGCATTGGGATTCCCTCTAGGGCACGAAAACCATGAACACATAGACGGCAAATACCACCATATGGACCAGGCCGAACAGGACATTGGTCCTGCCCGTGCCGAAGGTCAGCATGCTCAGGAAGAAGGTCAGCAGCAAAAGCACGCTGCCCTGGGCGCTGAGGCCGAGCTCGAGCTCCTTGTCGAGCGCGTAGGTGGCGACGCCGACCGCAGGGATCGTGAGACCAATGGTCGCCAGCGACGAGCCGAGCGCAAGGTTGATGCTCTTCTGCAGGTCGTTCCGGCGGGCCGCCGCGATGGCCGCGACGCCCTCGGGCATCAGGATCAGCAGCGCGACCAGAAGCCCGGCGAAGGCCGGCGGCGCACCGATCCTGGCGCCGACGGCATCTACCACCAATGAGAATTTCTTGGCGAGCAGCACGACCGCCAGCAGCGAGACCAGGAGCAGCGCCACGGTGAGCACGAGCGTCCCCGCCGACAGGTGCACCTCCCCGCCCTCGCCCTCCGCCCGTTCATGAACGAAGTAGTCCTTGTGCAGGACGGTCTGGGTGTAGAGAAAGACGCCGTACAGCGCGAGCGTGACGACGTCGACGAAGCCGAGCTGAATCGCGGAATAGACCGGGCCCGGTGTGGTGGTGGTGTAGTTCGGCAGGATCAGCGTGATGGTCGCGAGCGCGAACAGCACGCTAAGATAGACGTTGGCGCCAGAGAGCTGAAAACCCTGCTCGCGATAGCGCAGGCCGCCGATGAAGATGCAGAGGCCGACGAGGCCGTTGCAGACGATCATGACCACGGCGAACACGGTGTCGCGGGCCAGTGCCGGGGCAGGCTTGTCGCCCAGCATGATCGTGGTGATCAGCGCCACCTCGATGATGGTCACCGAGAGCGTCAGCACCAGCGTGCCATAGGGTTCGCCGACCCGCTCCGCGATCACTTCGGCATGATGAACCGCGGCGAACACCGTGCCGAACAGAATAACCAGAAGGACGATGGCGAAGACGAGCCCGCCAAACGACAGCGTGAACACATAACCCGTCGCGCTGACGGCTGCGAACAACAGCACGGCCAGCGCCGGGAAGATCCAGGCCGACCGGGGCATCGGGCTATGTGCGCTCATCCACCGCTTCCAGTTGCTTGAATGAGCAGTATCAAATCAGGCGCGAGATTCAATGCCAGTGCAGGATCGGGGCGATCGGCAGGAACGTCAACAGCAGGAACAGCGGGATCAGCACGGCGCCCGCGCGCAGGAGATAGCCGAAGAAGCTCGGCATCTCGATGCCATTCTCGCTGGCAATGCTGCTCACCATGAAGTTCGGCGCGTTGCCGACATAGGTGAGCGCACCCATGTAGACCGCCCCCATGGAGATCGAGGCGAGCGTGCCCGAGAGCTCATGCATCAGCACCTGCGGGTTGCCACCGGCGAGCTCGAAGAACAACAGATATGTCGGCGCGTTGTCGAGGAACGCGGACATCAGGCCGGTGAACCAGAAATAGGCGGCCTCGCGCGGTGCGCCGTTCGGCTCCGTCACGGCCGACAGCAGCCAAGCGAACGCACCGTGATGGCCGGCATTGAGCATGGCAATGACCGGGATGATGGCGACAAAGATCCCCGCGAACAGTTTGGCGACCTCGCGGATCGGCTCCCAGGTGAAGCCGTTGGCTTGCCTGTGCTCATCGGGCGTCAGCCACACCGACAGCGCAGCAATCGCCAGCAGCACCAGATTGCGGACGACGTCCTCCAGCTCCAGCTTGGTGCCGAGAACGTCGAACGCAATGCCGGGCTTCCACATCGCCGCGGCGAGCAGGCTGGCGACAATGGCCGCGATCAGCACGAGATTGACGAGGCCGCGGATGCGGACCGGCTGCGCGGGGCCGGTGTCATCGGGCGGCGGCTCGCTCCGGAAGCGCCAGGCGTCGATGGCGACGAAGATCGCGAGCAGCAGCCCGGCCACGATCACGGTCTGCAACCAGATGGTCCGCGTGGTCCAGAAGAAGTCGACGCCGTGCAGGAAACCGACGAACAGCGGGGGATCGCCAAGCGGGCTCAGCGCGCCGCCGACATTGGCAACCAGGATGATGAAGAAGATGACGACATGGGTGTTGTGGCGCCGCAGCCGGTTGGCGCGGAGCAAGGGGCGGATCAGGATCATCGCGGCACCCGTGGTGCCGACGACGCTCGCCCCGAACGTGCCAAGTGCGAGGATGCCCACATTGGTCGCGGGCGTCGCCTTGATGTCCCCTGTGATGAGGATGCCACCGGCCACGACATAGAGCGCGAACAGCAGCACGATGAAACCAAGATATTCGGCGAGCATGGCGTGAACGAGCGCCGCCAGCGCCGCTGTGCTGCCGGCGAAGACGACGAGCGAGGCGAGCGCCAGCAGCGACCAAGCCGCGGCGATCTTGCCGTAATGATGATGCCAGAATTTCGCAAACAGCAGCGGCCCCAGGGCGATCGACAGCAACAAGCCGGCAAAGGGCAGCGCATAGGGCCAGCGCATCGCCGCACCGTCGAGCCCGGTCGCCGCAAGCGCATTCTGCGGCAGAAACGTCAAGCAGGAGACAGCGAGGGCGGGAACGTAACGTTTAGCCAAGCTGTCAGCCGCCAATGAAGCCTCTCGCCGTTTCGATCGCGCCATATTGATCGAGATTGTCGTGCCCGCCGCCCACCATGCGAACGAACCGCTTGGGCTCATGGGCGATTGCGAATAGACGCTCTCCGAAGATGATCGAGATGGCAAGGTCATTGGTGCCATGCATGACAAGCAGCGGCACCGTGACGCGCGCCATGCGCTGATCCGAATGGAACGGATCGTGCATCAGAAGGCGGACCGGAACGAACCAGAACGACGAAGCCGCAACGTCGACGGTTGATGTATAAGGCGCCTCCAGGATGAGCTTTCCAACGCGATGTTCCGAGGCGATGGCAACTGCCACGCCCGTCCCCAGAGAGAAGCCCCACGTGACGATTCGTTCCGCTCCATAGCGCGCAGTGGTGAAGGCGTAAGCGGCCGCAGCATCGTACAGCAGCCCCTGTTCGCTCGGCATCCCGCTCGAGCCGGCATAGCCGCGATAGGACAGGGCAACGAGGCCGGTGCCGTCGGCGGTCACCGCCTTGAAACGGCTGACGCGGCCGGCGAGAAAATCTCCATTGCCCGGAAAGTACAGGATCACAGAATGACCGGGCTTGGCCGGCACGTGCCAGACGATGACCTTCTCACCATCCGACGTAGTCAGAACGTGCTCTTCCGCCTCGGGAAGGCCTGCGGCATCGGGAGCGGTGCGGCCGACGGGCGGGATCGGAAACAGCATCTCGCGCTGGCGGACATACAGCACGAGGAGACCGGCGCAATAGACAGTTACGAGGACAATGGCGGTCCACTTGACGATGGTCATCATTGCCCGGCCCGGTCGTCGGTTGAGACCAAGGCTTGCGACGGCTCCGCAGCAATTTCATGACATCGGGCTGCAGGTCCGGCGGAATATCGCCGCAGCCGCACGCCACCTTGTCGGCAGCGTGCCATTCGACGCGCTGCTTGCGCGTGGCTTTGGGCCGCATGGGATGGGACCGGTGCCATTCCTTATGGCCCAGGTCCCTTCCGCGTTACATTGCCTTGACGATGTTCTCGGTGACCTTCTTGGCGTCGCCGAGCAGCATCATGGTGTTGTCGCGATAGAACAGCGGATTGTCGATGCCGGCATAGCCGGAGGCCAACGAGCGCTTGATGAACATCACGGTGCCGGCCTTCCAGACCTGGAGCACCGGCATGCCGTAGATCGGCGAGGACTTGTCCTCTTCGGCCGCCGGGTTGGTGACGTCGTTGGCGCCGATCACGAAGGCGATGTCGGCCTGCGCGAATTCGGAGTTGATGTCCTCCAGCTCGAACACTTCGTCGTAGGGCACGTTGGCTTCGGCCAGCAGCACGTTCATGTGGCCGGGCATGCGGCCCGCGACCGGGTGAATGGCGTATTTCACCTCGACGCCTTCCTTCTTGAGGATATCGGCCATCTCGCGCAGCGCGTGCTGGGCCTGCGCCACCGCCATGCCGTAGCCGGGCACGATGATGACCTTGGAGGCGTTCTTCATGATAAAGGCCGCATCGTCAGCCGAGCCGAGCTTCGCCGGCTTCTGCTCGCCCGTACCGCCGCCGGCGGCAGCCGTCTCGCCGCCGAAGCCGCCGAGGATGACCGAGACGAAGGACCGGTTCATCGCGTGGCACATGATGTAGGACAGGATCGCGCCCGAGGAGCCGACCAGCGCGCCGGTGATGATCAGCGCGGAATTGCCGAGCGTGAAGCCGATGCCGGCCGCGGCCCAGCCGGAGTAGGAGTTCAGCATCGAGATCACGACCGGCATGTCGGCGCCGCCGATCGGGATGATCATGAGCACGCCGAGCGCCAGGGCGAGGATGGTGATCATCCAGAAGTCCAACGCGCCGCCGGTGAGGACGAGACGAACGATGAAGAACACCAGCGCCAAGGCCAGCGCGATGTTGATGATGTGGCGGGCGGGAAGAATGATCGGTGCGCCACTCATTCGCGCGGACAGCTTCAGGAAGGCGATCACCGAGCCGGTGAAGGTCAGCGCGCCGATGGCGACGCCGAGCGACATCTCGACCAGGCTCTGCGGATGGATGTTGCCGGGGGTGCCGATGTCGAACGCCTCGGGCGCATAGAACGCGCCGGCGGCGACCAGCACCGCGGCCATACCGACCAGCGAGTGGAAGGCGGCGACCAGCTCCGGCATCGAGGTCATGGGCACGCGGCGGGCGATCACCGCGCCGATGCCGCCGCCAATCGCGACGGCGAGGATCACGAGAACCCAGGCCACGCCGTCTGCCGGCGGATGGCTCGCCAGCGTGGTGCCGACCGCGATCGCCATGCCGATCATGCCGAACAAATTGCCCTGGCGCGACGATGCCGGGCTCGACAGCCCGCGCAGCGACAGGATGAACAGCACCCCCGCCACGAGATACAAGAATGCAGAGAGATTGGCGCTCATCTCAGGTCCCCATTGATCCCTTCAGCCCGAGGTGGCCGCTTACTTCGACTTCTTCTTGTACATCGCCAGCATGCGCTGGGTGACAAGGAAGCCGCCAAAAATGTTGACGCAGGCGAAGATGAGCGCGACGAAGCCGAAGCCGCGCGCCCAGCCCGAGCCGCTCGAAACCATGCCGACGCCGACCGCGAGCAGCGCGCCGACCACGATCACCGAGGAGATCGCGTTGGTCACGCTCATCAGCGGCGTGTGCAGCGCGGGGGTCACCGACCACACCACGAAATAACCGACGAAGACGGCGAGGACGAAGATCGACAGCCGGAAGATGAAGGGGTCCACGACCTGTGCAGCATGCTCCATGACGGGTCTCCTTAAGCCTTCGGCTGGAAGTTCGGGTGGATCACCGCGCCGTCCTTCGTGAGCGCGGTGGCCTTGACGAGCTCGTCGTCCCAGTTCACGGCGAGCTTCTTCTCCTTCTTGTCGACCATGGTCTCGATGAAGGAGAACAGATTGCGGGCATAGAGGCTGGAGGCCGAGGCCGCGACGCGGCCGGCGACGTTGGTGTAGCCGACGATCTTGATGCCATCGAGATCGACGACCTCGCCCGGCTTGGCGCCCTCGACATTGCCGCCACGCTCGACCGCGAGATCGACCAGCACCGAGCCCGGCTTCATCGACTTGACCATGTCGGCGCTGACGAGCTTCGGCGCCGGCCGGCCCGGAATCAGCGCGGTCGTGATCACGATGTCCTGCTTCTTGATGTGCTCGGCGGTGAGCGCGGCCTGCTTGGCCTGGTACTCTTTCGACATTTCCTTGGCGTAGCCGCCGGCGGTCTGCGCGTTCTTGAACTCCTCGTCCTCGACGGCGAGGAATTTCGCACCGAGCGATTCCACCTGCTCCTTGGTCGCAGGCCGCACGTCGGTCGCGGTGACGACGGCGCCGAGGCGGCGCGCGGTCGCGATCGCCTGGAGGCCGGCGACGCCGACGCCCATCACGAACACTTTGGCGGCGGGCACGGTGCCGGCCGCGGTCATCATCATTGGGAAGGCGCGGCCGAAGGCCTCGGCGCCCTCGATCACGGCGCGATAGCCGGCAAGGTTCGCCTGCGAGGACAGCACGTCCATCACCTGCGCGCGCGTGATGCGCGGCATCAACTCCATCGCGAAGGCGGCAATGCCGGCATCGGCCATCGTTTTCAGCGCAGCCTCGTTGCCATAGGGATCCATGATCGCGATGACCAGCGCGCCGCGCTTGTACTGCGCGAGCTCGGACGCCTCGGGGCGTTTCACCTTGATGATGATATCCGCGTCATTGAGCGCGTCGGCGCTGACGGTAGCGCCTGCCGCGGTGAATTCGGAATCCGGCAGGCCCGACTTGATGCCCGCGCCCGGCTCGACGGCAAGCTCGGCGCCCAACGCCTTAAATTTCTTCACCGTATCAGGCGAAGCGGCGACCCGCGGCTCCGACGGATCGATTTCCTTGGCAACGGCGATCTTCATGGGTCCTCCGGCGGCACGGGACAGCGCGCGCGCAAACTAAGCGTTACTCCCGCGGCGTTCGATACCGGTTCTGGGACCGGTTTGTATGCAAGTTTTCTGGGCAGCAGCTGCCGCTGGCGTGTGCAGCTGCCGAAGACGGGTCAGGTGAGGAAGATCGCCATCAGGATCACGATGAGCGCGACCGAAGCCGTGCCGTACTTCACCAGCTTGATGAAGCCCTCATAGGTCTGCTCGTGCGCAACGTAGTCGTTCCCGTCGGCGGTGCTGTACGCAACTTCGCTATGATCTGCCATGGATGTCCCCAGTCGAAAGTCGAATTCTTCGGCTGGGATACCGCAAAGCTTCGGGCAGGGCAACGGCACGGAAGCGCAGTTTTCCCGCAAATGGACTCATTTGGAATCCCAATGAGTGCGAATCCAGCGCGCAAGGCTCTCCTCGCTGACTTCGCCTGCGGCGAGCGAGAGGATAATGATGGCAGCTTCCGCGGGATCGGGACTGAAGTCCGCCTTGTTCTTGCGCAGGAACACTGTCATCGCCAGGAAAGCGATGCGCTCGTTTCTGTCGATGAATGCAGGGGTATTCGCGAGGCCGAATGCATAGGCTGCAGCGAGTTCGTCCAGTGGCGCCCGTTCGTAACGCCATTTGTTGATCGGCCGCTCCAGTGCCGAACGCAACATTCCCTCGTCGCGTAAGCCCGGCGCACCGCTGAACCGCCGGAGTTGTCGACTATGTATTGCGACGGCCTGCTCATGCGTGATCCAGAGCGGCTCCTGAAGATCGCTCATGCGCAGCTAGTTATTTTGCAAGCGCAGCGAGGGTGTCGCGATACTTGTCCATCACCTCGTCGGCAATCTCCATCGTCCGCTCGAAATCGGGATCATAGGGCAACGCCTGGAAACCACCGCCAGGCAATTCCACGATGTGCAATTGCTGCCCGCGCTTGAGATCGAGCCGCTGCATCAACTCACGGGGCAGCAACAGACCATCCGAATTGCCGATCTTCTTGATCTCGATCTTCATGGTCTTGCTCCGATCATGTTATACACGTGTATAACATACCGTCGGCAGGCGGTTCAACAAATGTTTTACGGAACTTGCCTACCAATGAGGCACCATCCCTTCACCCCATGGCCTCAAGCTCGTCGATCATCCCGGCGATCACGCTGAGCCCACCCTCCCAAAACTTGGGATCCTTGGCATCTAACCCAAACGGGCGCAGGAGCTCGGAATAATGCTTGGTGCCGCCGGCGGCGAGCATGTCGAGATAGCGCTCGGCGAAGCCTTCGGCCGCATTCTCGTAGACAGCGTAAAGCGAGTTCACGAGACAATCGCCGAAGGCGTAGGCGTAGACGTAGAACGGTGAGTGGATGAAGTGCGGGATGTACATCCAGTAGTTCTCGTAGCCCGCCTTGATCTCGATCGCGTGCCCCAGACTCTCGCCCTGCACCGAGAGCCAGATTTCGCCGAGCCGCGTCGCGGTGAGCTCGCCGTTCTTGCGCTCGGTGTGGACCGCGCGCTCGAAGGAATAGAACGCGATCTGCCGCACCACGGTGTTGATCATGTCCTCGACCTTGCCGGCGAGCAGCGCCTGTCGCTGCTTTGCGTTCTTGGTCTGGGCAAGGAGACGCTTGAAGGTGAGCATCTCGCCGAACACGCTCGCGGTCTCCGCCAGCGTCAGTGGCGTCGGCGCCATCAGCGCGCCGTTCTTGGCCGCCAGCACCTGATGGACGCCATGGCCAAGCTCATGCGCGAGCGTCATCACGTCGCGCGGCTTGCCCTGGTAGTTCATGAGCACGTAAGGATGCGCTGACGGCGTGGTCGGATGCGAGAACGCCCCCGGCACCTTGCCCGGCCGCACCGGCGCGTCGATCCAGCGGTCGGTGAAGAAGCGCTCGGCGATATCGGCCATCTTGGGCGAGAAGCCGCGATAGGCCGTCAGCACCATGCTTCGCGCCTCGGGCCAGGCGATAACGTCGGTCGCCGCAAACGGCAGCGGCGCGTTGCGGTCCCAATAGGCCAGCCGCTTCTTACCGAACCATTTCGCCTTCAGCGCGTAATAGCGATGCGACAGCTTCGGATAGGCTGCGCGCACCGAGGCGACCAGCGCATCCACGACCTCGCGCTCGACGCGGTTGTTCAGATGGCGGGAATCCGCGACGTCCTTGAAACCGCGCCAGCGATCGGCGATGTCCTTGTCCTTGGCGAGCGTGTTGGTGATCAGCGCAAAGGTGCGCTCATTGGCCTTGAAGGTCTTCGCCAGCGCCTCCGCCGCGCTCTTGCGCTTTGCGCCGTCGAGGTCCTGCAGCAGATTGAGCGTCGGCTCGATCGCGAGCTCCTTGGAGCCGATCTTGAAGCGCAAGCTGGAGATGGTCTGGTCGAACAGGCGGTTGAAGGCAGAATAGCCGGTCTGCGCCTTCTCCAGGAAGAGCTGCTCGAGCTTGTCGTCGAGCTGGTACGGCTTCTCCTTGCGCAGATCCTCGATCCATGGACGGTAGTGCGCAAGCTCGGCGGCCTGCATCGCGCGGGTCAAAATATCGTCATCGATACGGTTGAGCTCGAGCGCGAAGAACAACAGATGCGTCGACGCCGCCGTCAGGCGCTCGGACACGTCGCCGTAAAACTTTGAAATCGCAGGGTCCACGCTGTCGCCGGCATGGACGAGACCGGCATAGGAGCCGAGACGGCCGGCGAGATCGTCGATCGCCTCATAGCGTCGCACGGCTTCACTGAGCCATTTTCCGCCATCTTCGTTTGCTGTCCCTGTCGCCAGCTTGCCCTTGTAGTCCGTCTCGAAGGCGGCGCAGTCGGCATCCAACTTCTCGAGATCGCGCGCCACTTCCGGCGCGTCGATCCCGGAATAGAGATCGGTCAAGTTCCATTCCGGAAGCTTGCCGGTCTTGCTCGCAGGCTTTGCGGGCGAAGGCTTGGCGAGTGAAGGCTTGGCGAGTGAAGGCTTGGAGGGCTTTGCCTTGGCGGCAGATTTCTTGGTGCTTGGCTTGCGGAGAGCGGGCTTGCTGGAGGCAGACTTCTTGGGGGCGAGCTTGGAGCGCGAATTCATTGTGTGGGAAACCTGTGTTCAACAATCGCGGCGGCGGGCGGGGGCATCAAGGTTTAAGCGTGTGTTAATCGGCTTCGGCCAGAGTGCCCCGATTCGAGACAGATAGTAGTAGCGTGCGGGGAACACCATGGCTGCCAGTATTTTGATCGCCGACGACGACGCTGTGGCCCGCCGGCTGGTCGAGAACATGGTGCAGAAATGCGGCTATGAGACGGTCGTTGTGGATTCCGGCGACGCCGCAATCGCCACCCTCACCGCCCCCGACGCACCGGCCATCGACGCCGTCATCCTCGATCTCGTGATGCCTGGCCTCGACGGCATGGGCGTACTGGCGAAGATCCGCGAAGCGGGCCTGAGCATCCCCGTCATCGTGCAGACCGCCCATGGCGGCATCGACAACGTGATCTCGGCGATGCGCGCGGGCGCGGCCGATTTCGTCGTCAAGCCTGTCGGCGTGGAGCGGCTCCAGGTCTCCTTGCGCAACGCGCTCAACACGTCCGCGCTCAAGGGCGAATTGCAGCGTATCCGTCACAGCCGCGAAGGCCGGCTGACCTTCTCGGACATCATCACGCGCGCCGAGGCCATGACGGGTGTGATGCGAGCCGCACAGAAGGCGGCAAACTCCGCGATCCCCGTGCTGATCGAGGGCGAGTCCGGCGTCGGCAAGGAGATGTTCGCGCGCGCCATCCATGGCAGCGGCGAGCGCAAGGCCAAGCCGTTCGTCGCGGTCAATTGCGGCGCGATTCCCGACAATCTCGTCGAGTCCATCCTGTTCGGCCACGAGAAGGGCGCCTTCACCGGCGCCACCGAGCGGCACATGGGCAAGTTTGTCGAGGCCCATGGCGGCACGCTGTTTCTGGATGAAGTCAGCGAGCTGCCGCTGACCGCGCAGGTGAAGCTGCTGCGCGCGCTCCAGGAAGGTGCCGTGGAGGCAGTCGGCGGCCGCAAGCCGGTCAAGGTCGACGTCCGCATCATCTCGGCGACCAATCGCAAGCTGCTGGAGCGGGTGAAGCAGGGACATTTCCGGGAAGACCTGTTCTATCGCCTGCACGTGCTGCCGCTGACGATCCCTTCGCTGCGGGCCAGGCGTGAGGATATCCCGCATCTGCTCAGGCATTTCATCGCGCGCTTTGCCGCCGAGGAGAACCGCCCCATCACCGGCATCAGCGGCGAGGCCGTGGCGCAGCTTGCCCAGCTCGACTGGCCCGGCAACATCCGTCAGCTCGAGAACGCGGTCTACCGCGCGGTGGTGATGAGCGACGGCGACCAGCTCGGCCTTGGCGATTTCCCCCTGCTCGCCTCGCAGCCGCATCCCATCACGGATATTCCGACCGCCCCGCTGATGCTCGAGCCGGCGGCGATGCCCTCCGTGGTATCGGGTAATGAAATACCAATCGCTCCACTCCCCGCCATGGGAACTCTCGCCATGCTCACCGCGACCGGGGATGCCCGCTCGCTGGAGGACATGGAGAACGAGATCATCCGCTTCGCGATCTCGCACTATCGCGGCCAGATGTCCGAAGTGGCGCGCCGCCTCAAAATCGGCCGGTCAACGCTCTACCGCAAACTCGACGAGGCAGGGGTTCCCGGACATGGCGGCAAAAGCGGAGAGGAGACGCACTGAGCCGACTGCGAGCGGAGGTTTGCGCGACCGCGCGGGACGGCTGTAAGCCGTTCGCATGACGACAGAATCCGACCGCGATTTGAACCGTGACTTGGAAGTGACAGACAGAGGGAAAAGCGCGTGGCAGAAGCGCACAATCCGTTGCCAAGAGGCTCCCTTGAAGTCAGTTTGTCGTGAGTTGTCCCGGGTGGCGCTGGCTGCAAAATCGGGGCCTGTATATCGTCTGCGTAGGAATCGTTGCGTGCAGGCGTGCAACTTTCGAGAGGCCGGCGCGGTTTAGCCGAAACTCATCAATAGGCGATAACGAAGCTGTTCCACGAGGGGACAGCTCACCCGAGGGGTGCGACACAATGCGTGACTGTTTGAACCACCGTGCGGGCTTTGACCGCGTCTTGATGACGGTCGCAGCGACCTTCCTCACGGTGTCGGCCAGCTCGGCCCTGGCGCAGGATCAGGCGCGCAGCAGCGCCGCTGAGCTTGCGATCGAAGCTGCGATCCCGCGCCCCGAGCCGGCAAACGTCCCGCCCCCGACTGCAGCCGACATCAAGCTCGACACCACCGCCACGGTGCAGGATCCCGGCAAGGAGACTGCGAGGGAGTCCCTTAAGGCGGACGCCGCACCGGCGCCGGACAAGGTCGAGACCAAGCCGTCCGACGTCGCCACCACACCCGCGCCTGAAGCGCCGAAGAGCGAGACGGCCAAGTCCGAACCTGCGAAGACCGAGCCTGCCAAGGCCGACACCGCAACCGTCACGCCGGCCGCTCCCACGGCACCTGCTGCCGCAGCGGCTCCCGCTGCCGAGCCAGTGAAGGCTGCAAGCAACGTGCCCGCCGCCGACCAGCCGGTCGCGGACAAGCTCAAGGACATCATCGGCGCCAAGACCTCGCGCCATTTCGACCGTAAGAACGAGCGTGCGGCGATCGAGAAGTTTTACGGCGCGCGCGATTTCGCGCCGGTCTGGACGCAAGGCGGCAGCCTGACTGCTGCGGCCAAGGGCGTGATCGCGCGGCTGAAGGACGCCGCGTCCGACGGCCTCAATCCCGCCGACTATCCGGTGCCGGATTTCGCCGCCGCCACGACGCCCGATGCGCTGGCGGATGCCGAGCTCAAGCTCATCGCCAGCATGTTCGACTATGCGCGCCATGCCCAGAGCGGCCGCATGCATTGGTCGCAGGTCAGCGGCGACATTCTCTATCCCGAACATCCTGTCGATCCCAACGAGGTGCTCGCCAAGGTCACGACCGCGACGGACGCCTCCGCAGCGCTCGACAGCTATAACCCGCCGCACAAGCTCTACAAGGAGCTGAAGGCCAAGCTCGCCGAGCTGCGCGGCCAGGGCAATGGCCTGGCGATCGAGATCGCCGACGGCCCGGCGCTGAAATACACCCCCGCCGGCAAGAAGCAGGCTGAGATCGTCGTGGAAGATCCACGCGTGCCGCAGCTCCGCGCCAAGCTCGGCCTCGCCGAGAACCCGAGCGACACCCGCTACGACGCGGCAGTCGCCGACGCCGTGCGCAAATTCCAGAGCAGCGCCGAAATGAAGGCGACCGGCATCCTCGATGACAAGACGGTCAAGGCGCTCAACACCCCGAAGCGCGACAAGCAGATCGACACCGTGCTGGTGAACATGGAGCGCTGGCGCTGGCTGCCGCGCGATCTCGGCGCGCCTTCGCTGGGGGACGCCTATGTCATCCTCAACATTCCCGACTTCACGTTGAAGGTGATGCAGCGCGGCCAGCCGGTCTGGACCACGCGCGTCGTGACCGGCAAGCCGGGGACGCATGCGACCCCGCTGCTCAGCGAGACGATGAAGTACATCACGGTCAATCCGACCTGGAACGTGCCACCGTCGATCGTCTACAACGAATACCTGCCGGCGCTGCAGCAGGACCCGACCGTGCTTCAACGCATGGGCCTCAGGCTCGAACAGAACCGCGACGGCTCGGTGCACATCTCGCAGCCGCCCGGCGAAGCCAACGCGCTCGGCCGCATCCGCTTCAACTTCCCGAACAAGTTTCTAGTCTATCAGCACGACACGCCGGACAAGCATTTGTTCGCCCGCGACGAGCGCGCCTTCAGCCATGGCTGCATGCGCGTGCAGAATCCGGATCAGTATGCGTCCGTGCTGCTCAACATCACCATGCCGAACGAGAGGTACACGCCTGAGCGCGTGCGCAGCATGTACGGCAAGAGCGAGATCGATCTGAAATTCCCGACCCCGATCCCGGTCAACATCACCTATCAGACCGCGTTCGTGGACGACGCCGGCAAGCTGCAGTTCCGCAAGGACGTCTATGGCCGCGACGCAGCCATGATCAACATCCTGAAGAACAACCGCGGCAAGGACCTCGAAGCCGTCGTGGCCCATTCCCAACCGAGCTATTCGCGCCCGGCGACAACGCTGCCGTCAGGAGTCGCGGTGGCCAACAATGGCGGGGGCTTCGGCTCGTCCGGACCAAACTTCTTCGAGCGGCTGTTCGGAGCGCCGACCCCGACCCAGCCGCCGGCGCCGGTCGGCCGTCGTCCGCAGCGGGTGTTTACCCGCTGAGCCCGGCCCAGCGCCTGGTTCACAAGAATTCTGCAATGAAATCAGCGGCCCCGTCCTCTGGATGGGGCCGCTTAACGTTAACCATGGTCCAACCTGCACTCGGGCGGCGGGCGTTTTTTTGCCACAGTCAACCGTTTAGGATCGTATTCTGACTTGGTTTGGGGGCGGGAAGGTCAACCTCGGATTAACCTTCTCGCTTTAAGAAAGCGTTCATCCTCTTTCGCGCTGCTAACGGGGTTGGCGGGAGAGTCCATTTGAACGCTCGTCGACTGGGTGGGCTCATACGTGCTGACTGGTCTCGCACGCCAATTCGCTGTGCTGTCGTTGTCCCATGCGGGCGTGAAGGCCGGATCCCGGATCGGCCTCGCTGCTGCATTGCTGCTTGCGGCTGCCGGTTCGGTTCATGACGCGGCCGCGCTGAACGAGACCAAGACGCTCTCGTTCCACCACACCCATTCCGGCGAAGATCTCACCGTCACCTTCAAGCGCGACGGGCGCTACGACGAAGCCGCGCTGAAGCAGCTCAACCACTTCCTGCGCGACTGGCGCACCCAGGACGAGACCGTCATGGACCGTCGCCTCTTCGACATCCTGTGGGAAGTCTATCGCGACGTCGACGGCAAGCAGCCGATCCAGATCATCTCGTCCTATCGCTCCCCCGCCACCAACGCCATGCTCCGCCGCCGCTCCTCCGGTGTGGCGCGCTTCAGCCAGCACATGCTGGGACATGCGATGGACTTCTACATCCCGGGCGTGCCGCTGGAGCAGATCCGTTTCGCCGGCCTGCGCCTGCAGCGCGGCGGCGTCGGCTTCTATCCAACCTCCGGCTCGCCCTTCGTGCACCTCGACACCGGCAGCATCCGGCACTGGCCGCGCATGACGCATGACCAGCTCGCCCGCGTCTTCCCGGACGGAAAGACGGTGCATCTGCCGACCGACGGCGTGCCGCTGAAAGGCTATGAGCTTGCCAAGGCCGAGATCGAGCGGCGCGGCAGCGGCGACGATGCCGGCAGCAAGCCGAATTTCTTTGCCGCCTTGTTCAAGAGCAAGCCGGCTCCTGCCGCCGCGAACAACGACGAGGATGATGAGGGCGCGCCCGCAACGGCCGCGAAGCCGGCAGCGCCGACCGTGGTCGCAGCCGCCGCCAAGCCCGCCGAGCCAGTGCCGACGCCGCGCGCCAAGCCGCAAGTAGCCGCAACCCTTCAGCTCGCCTCGGCCGACGCGCAGATCGTTGCGCCGCCCAAGCCGAAGCCCGCGCCCGTGGCTGACAAGCCGGCCACCGGCAAGTCTGTTGACGGAAAGCTGGAGACCCCGGCTGACATCATCAATGCCCGCGGCTTCTGGGATGATGTCCCGGCCGCGCCGCAGCAGGCGACGCCGGCGCAAGTCGCGGCGTTGAAGGCGCGCCAGGCGCTGGCCGCCGCCACCGATCCGCAACCAACCGCGAGCGTCTCCAACGCGGCCTTCCAGGCCCTGGCTTACGCGCCGGCCGCCTCTCCGGTCGACCGCGCCAATGTCGTCGCCGCTTCCGCGCCGATCCCGCGCACCGCCCGCCCCGCCGCGGCGTCCCGCAGCCTGGCTCAGGCGGCAGAGATCAACACGGTGGTCGGCAAGAGCATCGACGGCAGGATCGCAACCGCCACCCGTCTCTCCGCGGCCAAGGGCGAGAGCATCTGGCTCAAGATCGTGATGCTGTCGCCGAGCGCCAGCCGCGCGATGTCGGTGACGCTGATGGGCGAGCTCGATACCGCAGCGCTGCGCGGCTATTTCGTCAAGCCGCGCGCCGTGATCGCGATGGGCTTCTCCGACGACCCGATGCAAGGCCTGTCCTGCGACAATTTCTCGGGCAGCGCGACCGCAAAGCTCGAGACGACATCCTTCGTCGTGCGCACCGCCGCGCTGCGCTGAATCCTCGGTGCCAGCAAGGCTCGCTCTGCTCTTCCTTGCCCGGGGTCGATCAGGCCGGCAGGCCGGCCGCGATGAGGCCAGCCTCGTGGCGCTGCCGGTCGGGTTCGCGCTTGTAGTGCAGCGTCGCAAGATAAGCTGCCACCGAGAACCCCGGTTCGCGCTTCAAGACCTCCGCGGCGTGAGCGCCGGCCGCGACCGCATTCTTCATCTGCGCAAATGTCGCCGCCAGGAACGCGTGATGGGTATAGTCGGGGCGTGTGATCCTTGAAAATGCCTCCGCGGCCTCGGCGTATCTTTCCGCGCAATAATAAGCGCGGCCGAGATGGCTCCAGAAGCGCTCGGGATGGTAGGGGTTGAGGCGCATCGCTTTCCTGATCCAGTCGATGCCTTCCTCCGGCAGGCCGAGCCAGGTCAGGAGCTCTCCCTGTTGCACGACCACCAGGTCGTAGTTCGGGTTGAGGGCGAGCGCACGCTCCTGATGATAGGTGGCCTTTTCGTAGTCGTGTCGCGTTAGATTGAGCGCGGCGAGAATTCGGTGCACGTCCGCGTCGTTGTCGTCGAGCGCCAACGCAATCTCCAGTTCCGAAGCCACCTCCTCGAAGGTCGCCTCGCGGTCAGCGCACCAGCCATAGATCCAGCTTTGGCCGAGCACGCATGCCTTCCAGGCATGAGCGTGGGCATAGTTCGGATCCATCGCCAGCGCACGGTTGAGCAGCGTCTGCGCCTGAGCGTTGTCGTCGCGGTTTGACCGGTGATGCAGGAGCTTTGCAGCCAGCACGCATTCGTAAGCGGGCATGTTGTCGGTCGGCTTGCGCTTGGTGCGGTCGTGCGTTGCGGCTTCCACCCGACCCGGCAACGTCGCCACGATCGCGCGGGTCATCTCGTCCTGAATGGCGAAGATATCCCGGAGCTCACGGTCGTAGCGCTCAGCCCAGATATGACGATCGGTCTCTGCATCGATCAGCTGCACGGTGACGCGGACGCGCTCACCGGCCTTCCGAACGCTGCCCTCGATGACATAGTCGACTCCGAACTCACGGCCGATGTCCTGGACCTTCACGGCCTTGCCCTTGTAGACGAACGTCGAGTTGCGGGAGATGACAAGCAGGTCGTGGAAGCGTGAAAGCTCGGTGATGATGTCCTCGGTGAGACCGTCCGCGAAGAACTCCTGCTCCGGATCGCCGCTCATATTGGCGAACGGCAGCACGGCGATGGACGGTTTCTTTGAAATAACCGGTGACGCAACAATCGTCGCGTCGGGCAGGCTTGCAGGCCCCTCCGCCAGCCGAATGCGGAAGACGCGGATCGGACGGGCGATGTTCTTGACGCTCTGTTCGCCGAGATCGTCGAACTGAACTCCATCCAGCCGGTCGCCGACCTGATCGCGCACCGCGCCGGAAACGCAGATTCCTCCAGGCTCGGCCAGCGCCTCCAGTCGCGCCGCGACGTTGACCCCATCGCCAAAAATATCGTTCTGATCGACGATCACGTCGCCCAGATTGATGCCGATGCGGAATTGGATCCACCGCGGCGGCGGGACGTCGGCATTACGCCGCGCCATGCGGCGCTGAACCTCGGCGGCACATAGCACGGCATCGACGACGCTGTAGAATTCAGCGAGCATGCCGTCGCCGGTCGTCTTGATGATACGACCGCGATTCTTGGCAATGGCCGGATCGATGAGTTCGACACGATGGGTCTTGAGGCGCGCAAGTGTGCCGGCCTCGTCAACCTCCATCAGTCGGCTAAAGCCGACCATATCGGCGGCGAGGACCGCGGCGAGCCTGCGCTCTGGTCCAGGCACATCCATTGCTCGGTCCCTTCACCGAGCACTCTAGCAGATGACGAGATTTCGCCCAAGCTTGGTGCGCTGCAACGTCAGCCGGGCGAGGCCTCAGAGCATCCCCAGCGCCTGCATGTAGGTCTCGAGAATGGTCTCGGCCTCGGCACGCTCGTTGGGGTCCTGCTTGCGCAGGCGCACGATGGTGCGCAGCGCCTTGACGTCGTAGCCGTTGCCCTTGCTCTCGGCATAGACGTCGCGGATGTCGTCCGAGATGGCCTTCTTCTCTTCCTCCAGCCGCTCGATGCGCTCGATGATGGATTTGAGCTGGTCCTTGGCAAATTTCGTCGCGGGCTCGTCGTCGCGGACGGCGGCGGAGGTGGCCATCTTGGTACTCCCAATGGAACTGGCAAAACGAGGTGACGCCGGCATCCTCACCGCGCGTGCTGGGTAGACCCTTAGGGTCGGCGCTCCCGGCGTTCAAGCAAGCATCGCGCTCGTCCACAGCGCGCCCACACCTTCCTGCGCTGACGCAAAGAAAGCTGTTGTGTGGTGCGACTCAGAGCGGCGCGACGAGGCGTCAGTGCCCGTGAGGATGGACCTTCTTCATCGCCTCGAGCTGCTCGGGCGTGGCCGTGCCTTGATGCTTCGCCTTCCAGGTCTCGTAGGGCATGCCGTAGACGGCCTCCCGGCTCTCGTCCTTGCTCAAGGCGACCCCTTGCGCGTCTGCGGCGTCCTTGAGCCAGTTGGAGAGGCAGTTGCGGCAAAAACCAGCCAGATTCATCAGGTCGATGTTCTGGACGTCCGTCCGGCTGCGCAAATGATCGACCAGGCGCCGGAAAGCGGCCGCCTCGAGCTCCGTTCTGGTTTTGTCGTCGATTGCCATGGCTGTCTTCCTTAAGGCCCGTCCCGATGGAGGTCACCCTTACGGGATCAGGTGGGTCCTGTCACAGATTTTGCCATATCGCGGCGCAAACGGGCCACGGCCCGGCTATGGGGCAGTTCCCCTGCCCTACGCCAAATCGTCAATGATCTGGTATAGCTTCCGCGACAATGACTGCCGAATCTCCCCGCTCCCCGTTTCGTCTGCTCGCCCGGTTGGTCCCGGTGCTGGTGGTCGCCCTGCTGTGCCTTTGCGCCAGCCCGGCCTCCGCCGATTTCCGCCTCTGCAACAACACTTCGAGCCGGGTCGGCATTGCGCTCGGCTACAAGGACGCCGAGGGGTGGACCACCGAGGGCTGGTGGAACATCTCGTCGCGTTCCTGCGAGACGCTGCTGCGGGGCACGCTGGTCGCCCGCTACTACTATATCTACGCCATCGACTATGACCGCGGCGGCGAATGGTCGGGCCAGGCCTTCATGTGCTCGCGCGACAAGGAGTTCACCATCCGTGGCACCGAGGACTGCTTGGCGCGCGGCTATGACCGCACCGGCTATTTCGAGGTCGACACCGGCGAGCAGCGGGCCTGGACGGTGCAGCTGACCGACGCCAACGAACAGCCGGCGCAGCAACGCGTACCTGGCCTGCCCGGGCCGGTTGGCCCGGGCGGCGTTCCGGGTTTGCCCAATAGTCCGCCCGGTGGTACGCCCCCCGCCGCGCCTGGCCTTCCGCCGGCGCCCTCGCCCCCGTCTGGAAATAAGCCATGAGGCGTCTTCGCCGTATCAAGATTCTCGCGACCCTGGGACCGGCCTCTTCAGACCTCGCGATGATCCGCCGCCTGTTCGAGGCCGGCGCCGACCTGTTCCGCATCAACATGAGCCACACCCCGCATGACAAGATGCGGGAGCTGGTGGCGACGATCCGCAACGTCGAGAGCAGCTATGGCCGGCCGATCGGCATCCTGGTCGACCTTCAGGGACCGAAGCTGAGACTCGGCGCCTTCGCCGAAGGCGCGGTCCAGCTCCAGAATGGGCAGACCTTCACGCTCGACTGTGACAAGGCCCCCGGCGATGCCACGCGCGTCCACCTCCCGCATCCGGAGATCCTGGCCGCGCTGCGACCGGGCCATGCGCTGCTGCTCGACGACGGCAAGGTGCGGCTGATCGCGGAGGAAACCTCGAAAGAGCATGCGGTGACCCGCGTCGTGGTCGGCGGCAAGATGAGCGACCGCAAGGGCGTCAGCCTGCCCGACACCGACCTGCCGGTCTCGGCGATGACGCCGAAGGACCGCGCCGACCTCGAGGCGGCCCTCGTCACCGGCGTCGACTGGATCGCGCTGTCCTTCGTGCAGCGCGCCGAGGACGTGATCGAGGCCAAGAAGATGATCCGCGGCCGCGCCGCGGTGATGGCCAAGATCGAGAAGCCGCAGGCGATCGATCGCCTCGCCGATATCATCGAGGCCTCCGACGCGCTGATGGTGGCGCGCGGCGACCTCGGCGTCGAGCTGCCGCTGGAGCGCGTGCCGAGCCTGCAGAAGCAGATGACGCGGATGGCGCGCCGCGCCGGCAAGCCGGTGGTGATCGCGACCCAGATGCTGGAATCGATGATCCAGTCGCCGGTGCCGACCCGCGCCGAGGTCTCCGACGTCGCCACCGCCGTCTATGAAGGCGCCGACGCCATCATGCTGTCGGCGGAATCGGCGGCCGGCAAATTCCCGGTCGAGGCGGTCTCGACCATGAATCGCATCGGCGAGGAGGTCGAGCGTGACCCGACCTATCGGTCGGTGATCATGGCGCAGCGGCCGGACCCCGAATCAACCGTCGGCGATGCCATCGCAGACGCCGCTCGCGTGATGGCGGAAACCCTCGACCTGCCCGCTTTGATCTGCTGGACCTCATCGGGCTCGACCGCCGTGCGGGTCGCACGCGAGCGGCCCAAGCCGCCGATCGTGGCGATCACGCCGAACATCACGGCGGGTCGCCGCCTCGCGGTGGTCTGGGGCGTGCATTGCGTGGTGGCGGAGGACGCGCGCGACCAGGACGACATGGTCGGCCGCGCCGGCCAGATCGCGTTCCGGGACGGTTTTGTCCGCGCGGGCCAGCGCGTGATCATCGTCGCCGGCGTGCCGCTCGGCATTCCCGGCACCACCAACATGGTGCGCATCGCCTCGGTCGGCCCCGAGGGCGAAGCAAACATGTGATGTCCGGGCTGCTCAAACAAGAAAAGCGAAAACAACCCCATGCACAGTAGCCGGCGATTTCGGCGCGGGTGCTGCGGTTTCGCGAAAAGGCCCGCTCAGACAACGGCCTGAGCGCGATCAGGTCTCCACCTCGACCGCGTGCCCGATTCTTACGCTCCAACCAGCGCCTTCGTCGTCGGCAGCAGCGTCTGCTGGACCACGAGGCCGCGGGCGCGGGCGTCCATGACCCCGACGGCGCGCAGCGCCAGCAGCGTCACGGTCTGCACCGCGTCGCGCATCTTGACGGGATCTTCGAGATTGTCGGGCGCGAGCGGCCCGACCAGGGCCTCATGGAGCGCGCCGAGCAATGCAGTGGCGGCGAGCGCGGTGTCCTGCGCCGGCAGATGGCCGGCGCGCACCGCAGCGTCGATCCGGGACGCGATCTCGCCGGCGATCTCACGCCGGCTGGCAAGGCGGGAGGCGCTGACATCGACATCGACGGGCTCGGCCAGGATGCCCCAGGCCAGCCTGCGCTGCGACAGCGTATGGACCGCCACGGTGGTCACGGCGGCCGCCAGCGCCGAGGACGGCCCCGGCGCGGCATCGCCCGCCCGGCGGATCGCCGCGAGCTCGTCACGGGAGACCTCGGCAATGAGTTCGGAGATCAGCTCGGCCTTGGAGGGGAAATAGCGGTAGACCGTGCCGGCTGCGACATTGGCCCGGACCGCGACCGGCGCGATCTGCACCGCCGCCATCCCGCCTTCCGCCGCCGCCTCCCGCGCCGCCGCCAGAATGGCGCTGCGCCGCGCCGCAAGGCGCTTAACCACTTGATGCGTCCGCCGATAAACCATGGCGCGCTTCCTGTCCCACACGCCAGCCACACGCCCTGCGGCCGAACGCTTCGTCACGTCAAAGATGCAAATCGCCCCGCAAGGACTGAACAACTATTCAGGAAGGAAGACAAGATGGGAAATGCGTGGAGCGCCACAGCGATTGGACGGAAGCGCCCACCCTGGTTGTGAAGGGCCTCGTCCCGGAAACCGCCCAAGCGGAACGAGCGGGAGGCGAGATGGCTATTGCACGATGTCCACCTGGAAGGACCGCCGCGCGATCTCGGCACCTTGTCGGCGCAGAACGAAAGTTGCCCGATACCTGCCGACCGGCCAAGTGGAGCCTGCGCGCTTTCGCCCAGCCGAGATGAAATACTGGGCTTGGTCCCGTGGCAGCTTCGGCGCGCGATACTCCGCGACGACTTGCCCCTCGGGTGACCTCAGCTCGAGCGCTTGCTCGTCGTCTGCCTGAAGTCCGATTGCGCGAACATACGCAACGATGGCGGCCGATTGAGAGCCAGGCAAGGATCGCTTGACCTCACCTGTCTCGATCTGGTCCATGGTCACCGCTCGATCGGCAAAACCGGCATTGATGATCTCGGTGGACGGATAGTTCGAAACGGCGCCTTGCGTCGGCTGCCACAGCGAGCGGCCCGAATTGCATTCGCCCTTCGCGGCGCCCTCGGCGAATGGATCCACAATTTTCCCGTCATGCCTCACGGTGAAATGGAGGTGTGGGAACTCGGTATTTCCGGACAGCCCCACCAGACCAAGCGCCTGCCCGGACCTGACGCTGTCACCGGGTTTCACTCTGAGACTGCCCTTGGCCATGTGGCAGTATTGCGTGCTCCAGCCACCTCCATGTTCGACGACTGCGCCGTTGCCACATTCCCTGCCGGTGATTGCGGCTTTGCCGACGACCTTGACCGAGACGTCATCCATGCCGTCGCGCGCATGAGTAACGCGCCCCGAGGCGGCAGCAACGACTTCGACCCCTTTTCGCTGAACGTCCAGATCGGGGAGCCGGATGTCGGTGCCGTCATGGCCATCATAGGTTCGGTGACCACATCGAAAGTCCAAGGTCTTGTCCGAGGGATCATGGTCGACGTAGTTCTGGATGAAACAGGTCGTTCCCAACTCGCAAGCGACCGGCCAAGCAAATGGTTGCAGCTCGGCGCTGCGAGCCACCGACGCACAAGTGATGACCGCGCAGACCACCGATACAGACACAAACGCTCTCATCGATCTGTCCGTCCTCGAAGATTGGCTTCGATAAGGTTGTCTTCGGGAAAGCCGGGACGTCGTGCCGTTCGAGACAAGACGCCGTCCGGAAATGTTCCTGAATCGAAACCGGCGGTGGGAAAGACAATAGCATTGCACGAAACTCGCACGCCGGCCAAGCCGCCGGAATTCGTCGCTGTCAGACTCGCTCGGCGTTCCTGCATTCGCCAATTGCTCTCCAGAGACACCAAGCAGCGACACCTCGCGACGGAGCCGACTTCGAAAGTGGCGGCAAATTGCCGCAAGAAAAACGAGCGCGATCTCATTCGGTGTCTCACTGCGGTCATTGGCAAACGAGTCGATCGCGATTGAACAGCGATCGACTGAGCATCTTCAAATGCTTGAACTTGCGGGTTTCAAATTTGATTCTAATCTTCGCTGCTTCGCTGTCAGCGCGCCACGTCCTCGGGAAAGTAAGAGGTTGTGTCGTGCTTCTTTACATCTCGAAGTTTCAGTGGTAGTGTCCGCAACCGGACGTTGACGTTAGCCCGCGCGCATTGTGCAGGCGGCATCGATGTTGGGGCCGTGGTTGTGACTGGTGTTCGGAATACGTTCAGAGACTGTTTGCGCGGCGCACGTTCATTGCGCGCGGGCCAAGGCCACGCAGCCAATTCATCACCAGGCAATGTCGAGAGTTCCAACTGCAGCTTCGCTGCCACCAGGCTGCGGGCGCAGCTGTCCTGCGCGAACGGAGCGAGCAGCATGAAGCGACTCGCAGGCCTCCCTCTCGCTCTCATTCTGCTTCTCATGCTGACGCCGGATTGCGCAGCAGCCGCTGAACCATTCTCAGTGCGGTGTGAGGGTGGCGTTCCCGTCCGCCCATACTTTGCGACGTTCGACGTCGATGCCAAAGCCGTCGTCTTTGAAACGCCGCCGATAAACGTCGAAACAAATTTCGGCATCAACGCACTCTCGGGAGAGATCATTTCCACGAACGATGGAAAGATCGAATTCGTGCTGCACGTCCGTCCAGGACGGCTCGACCTGATCTTTGATCGCAATCAAAAGACGATGAGTTGGCCGGGACTGGAAGACCCTACCTTCCGGCCGACATTGACGCATCAGTGCACCGTCCTCCCGCCGAGGAGCATTTTGAGCTTCCGGGTCCGCGACCCAATTCAGCATCCGATCTCGGTCCGCTGTGAAGACGCAGGAGACATGTACTTCACGATGGATGCAGCTTCGAAACAAGCACTCTTCGAGCGTGGCAAGGAGGGAAGAGGATTTCGCGGTGAAGTCACCGATGCCGGCCAGGATGAAGTCACGCTGTCGATGAATTTCGACGTCCCTCGCCGGGTCGTATGGAGCAGAAGCCGCCAGACCATCACGATCGAAGGCATCGAGGGCGATGCAGCGCGACCTCGCACCGTCATGCAATGTCAGGAAATCCCGCCTCGAACAATGATGGAATTTTATAGAGTCCCACAGCGGTAAGAGCCTCTCTACGGCGGGAACGATCCACTTCAGTCAATCGAAAAGAAGACGAGCAACTGGCCGAGCGTGACTCGGCCTACCGATGAATGCTGCCACCGCAAGATGACCCGGGAGAGAACGTCATGGAATACTACACCGTAACGCCGCCGGAGCCTTCGAAGGTCACCGAGGCACTTGGAGAATTCCTGGACGGTGCTCTCGATCCTCTCCTGCAGACCGAGGCGGGCTCATTGCCGATCAAGTTTCTCTACAAGTATTTCGGTCCGGGCAGTACCGCCAATGAAATCAACAAGGTGATCACGAGGGAGGACGGCTTCTTCTATCTGGACGGAGTCAAGATCATCGCGGACACCGGCCCCAAAGCTGAAATCGCCGAAGCATTGACGCTGGCACTGAGAGCGGTGGCGCTCGGCATATTGGGCGGGGCGTCGCTTCCCATTGCCTCGAAGTTGCGGTTGCTGGTGGTGCCGCGGCACTTGCAACATGGGTCTACGAGGCGTTTGCCGAGCCGGTAGCCGATCGCATCTACGAAATATTCGGCGTCGCTCGACGAGGCTCGAAATTACGGACAGCTCGGGCCAAAGCGTGTCCGGCGTCGTCTATCGCAATGGCCTTGCGGCAGAAGGCAAGTCGGCCATCGACGCGGCCTTGAGCCTTCTCAATTTTTCGGCTGGCAAATTCAACGTCAACTCTCATGTCGCGGTCTACATCAACGGCAGCGAGAACATCGGATACGACGTCCTCGCTGGAAACTATCTTGCCCAAATCGCCAGCGCGATGGGAGACGCGGCGACCAAAATTTCGAACGGGACAGGTGTCGACGTCAATGGCACGCCAGCCAAGAATTCCGATCTTCTAACCCCGTATCTGTCAGGCGCGGACTTCACGATCATGCAGACCGGCGCAAAGCTTGGTTTGCAAATGTACAGCAAGGACAGCTTTGGCAATGGCGACGTTGAGTATTTCCTGAAGCAAGAGATTTCAATCGGCGGAGACTTGCACGGCTTGAACCTTGAAGCAGCGAAGATCGCGGTCTTCGGCTCCAACGGGGTTGACAATCTCGACCTAGGGGCAGCCACCGGAAAGGTTTACGCCTATGGCGGGATGGGATCGGACACCGTTCGCGGTGGCAGCGGCGGCGACGTTCTATGGGGCGACAGTCCGGCCGGTTCGAGCAATGGAGAAGTCGACTTCATCCACGGGGCGGGCGGCAACGATCAGATATTCGGCGGCGCCGGCGGCGATCAACTCTTCGGGGACGATGGCGCGGACTACATCGAGGGCGGAACCGGTGACGACACGATCGACGGCGGCACCGAGATGGACGAGATCTGGGGCGGTGTTGGAAACGACACCATTCACGGCGGCGAAGGCGCGGACGTCATCAGAGGAGGGTCCAGCGTTCCCGGCGAGACCGATTCCGACAAGATCAACACACTCTATGGAGACGCTGGAAACGATGAGATTTACGGAGCGGAAGGAAACGATCAACTCTATGGCGGCGCTGATGACGATAGACTGTTCGGCGGCGCCGGAGATGACAAGCTGTTCGGCGGTGCCGGCAAGGATCGGTTGACCGGAGGAACGGGGGGAGACGAGTTCTATGCAAAGCTTGGCGACATCGCGCTGGACAGCGATGCCGCTGACAAACTTTTCATTACTCTCGATGAAGCCCCCGATACCGATTCTCACTACGCCGAAATAAAGCAGTCGGATGTTCGTCTGCTTCCGAAGTTTTTTGAGTATGCAGGTTGGAACGGTGATTCCCTGGCGGGCTATAATTATCACTATTTCGGTCAGACGCAGTCATATTTTCCGGAATTTGAAGATCCTTCCGACCCTTTCGCCGATGGCGGCTTCCTGCTGATCAACACCGGGCGTTCGCTCGTCACTTTCCTCTATGAAGAGGAAAGCGGTGGTGGCGTTATTACCCTGGACGATCCGGCGCCGTTCAATGTGGTCGTCAAGGATTAGCAAGCCGGAGATCTCGGCCTGGATATTTTCGATCCAGCGACATTTGCCTCCAAGGCTCGGGAGAACTATCAGGCCGTAAGGAACGGCTATTCGCAAGAGCATTTTCTTCTGGCGCCGTATTTGGACTACCTCAAGATCGCCTTGCAGGCCGAGACGCAGGCTAATACGGGCCAACGGTCCAACCTCCTCTGGGCTCTGGAGGCTCCTACAGAGATTACCGGCACTCAGGATATCGATTTCCTGCAGGGAACGTCGGGCGACGACGAGGTCGTTGGTGGTGGCGAGATGGATCTGCTGCTTGGCGGTGCGGGATCCGACATCTATCGTTATGCAGCGGGCGATGGCGACGACTACATCATGGACTACGACGGTGGGGCGGCCGACGTCGATGTGCTCGCCTTCGACGACCTCAACCCCGGTGATTTCAAGCTTCGCGCCAGCGGCACCGATCTCTATATCGATCGGCAGGGCGCGCTGCCTTCGACTATCACGATCGTCAACCAGTTCGCCGAGAACACGTCGGAAGGCATCGAGGAGATCCATTTTGCCGACGGGACGGTGTGGAATCGCGAACAACTCCTTGAAGCACTGCAGACGGTTCGCGGCACGAATGGCGACGATGAACTTTACACCAAGGCGCAGCAGATCAATGGTGAATGGCAGCCCACCGTCTTTGTCGGGGGGCATGGGAATGATCATCTTTACGGCGGCCAATACGGCAATACGTACGTCTACGCCAATGGCGACGGCAACGACACGATCCAGGATTATGGAAACAACTGGGGGACCTTGCGCCTCTCCGACATGAGCCCTGCTGACATCAGTGTCAGCGGCCAGCCGGACAATTCGATCGTGATCACCATCACCGAAACCGGAGAGACGATCACGGTGAAGCCCCGTTACGGCCAGAGCATCGGCTTCGATGAGATCGTATTCGCAAACGGGACGATCTGGGATCGGGACGACATCCTGGCCGCCGTCCAGGCCCCGAAGGGCGCGACGCTGGCGAGCAGCCAGGTCGCAGAAAATGCGGCAAATGGGACCATCGTGGGGACCGTCGTCGGCGTCGATCCGGATGCAGACGCAGTGCTGACTTACAGCCTGGCGAACGACGCCGGCGGTCGGTTTGCGATCGATGCGGCCACGGGGCAGATCACGGTGGTCAATGGCGCTTTGCTCGATTACGAGAGCGTGACCTCGCATGCGGTGGTCGTACGCGTGACGGACCAGACGGGGTTGACGTTCGACAAATCGTTCACCTTGACCGTGACCGACGTCAACGAAGCGCCCACCGGTGCCACGCTGACCGGCGGCACGACTGCCGAGAACGCCGCCAACGGCACGGTGCTCGGCTCCGTGGCGGGCCTCGACCCCGACGCGGGCGCAACGTTGACCTATGCTTTGACCGACGACGCCGACGGCCGCTTTGCCATCAACGGCAGCACGGGCGAGATCACAGTCGCCAATGGCGGATTGCTGGACTACGAGACTGCAACGTCGCACAGCGTAACGGTGCGGGTGACAGACCAAAGTGGACTGACTTTCGATAAGTCGTTCACCATCGAAGTTACCGACGTCAGTGAGTCCGTTAACCACGCGCCGACCGACGCCACTCTAACCGGCGGCTCGATGGCCGAGAATGCAGCGAACGGCACCGTCGTTGGAGCGGTGGCCGGCATCGATCCGGACGCCGGAGCCGTCTTGACCTATTCGCTGGTGGACGACGCCGGAGGGCGCTTCGCCATCAACGCAACCACCGGCCAGATCCTAGTCGCCAACGGAGCCCTGCTCGACTACGAAGCCGCGACCTCGCACAGCGTGACGGTCCGGGTGACGGATCAGGGCGGCCTTACCTACGACGAGGTATTCGCATTGAATGTGACCGACGTTGCAGGCGCGACGTTGAACGGCACCTCGGCGGCGGACACTTTGACCGGCACGGCCGAAGGGGACGTGATCAACGGAGTTGACGGCAATGACGTTCTGAATGGCCTTGCCGGCAACGATGCGCTCGACGGAGGTACAGGCAGCGACACCATGAATGGCGGCACTGGCAACGACGTGTATATCGTCGATGCGGCTGGTGACGTGGTGAACGAAAATGCCAACGAAGGAATCGACGAGGTTCGCACCTCGCTGTCGAGCTATACGCTCGGCGCCAATGTCGAGAACGTGACGGCGACGACCTCGACGGCATTGACCGCGAGCGGCAACACGCTCGACAACCTCATCAAGGGCAACAGCGGCAACGACGTTCTGTTCGGCGGAGACGGCAACGATACGCTATTGGGCGGAACCGGCGACGACGTTCTGCAAGGCAACGCCGGCAACGACATCTTCGACGGCCAGGGCGGCCAAAACTGGATCACGACCGGCAGCGGGCAGGACACGCTGATCTTCAACAGCGCCAGCGGCTATTTGCTGGTCGACGATTTCAGCGACGGTAACGACAAGATCAACATGCGCGGCACGGGTATCACGTTGCAGAATGCCGCGCAGAGCGTCACCCTGACCGAGTATGCGGAAGGCGGCGTTCTTGTCGAATTCGGGACCTCGCAGATCTGGTTCGAGAACGTCATGCCGGGCCAGATCACATTCGACGGCGACTTCATCTTCGACACGTCCGCCGGCGGGAACAATCACGCCCCGACCAACGCGACCTTGACAGGGGGCTCGGTCGCGGAAAATTCGACCGATGGAACGGTGGTGGGAACGGTGACGGGAATAGATCCCGACGCCGGGGCCGTGCTGAGCTATTCGCTCACGGACAATGCCGGCGGTCGGTTTGCCATCAATGCCACGACCGGCCAGATCACCGTCGCGAACGGAGCGCTGCTCGATTACGAGGCCGCCACCTCGCACGAGATCTCGGTTCACATCGTGGATCAGGGAGGGTTGAGCTTCGACAAGATCTTCACGCTGACCGTTACCGACGTCGCCGGCGCCACGCAGAACGGGACCTCCGCGGCCAACACGCTCACCGGCACGAACGAGGCAGACACGCTCAACGGGCTCGGCGGCAACGACACCCTGAACAGTCTTGGCGGCAACGACGTTCTGGATGGTGGGGCCGGCGACGATATCATGACCGGAGGAACCGGAAACGACATCTATATCGTCGACTCCGGCAATGACGTCGTCAGCGAGAGTGCCAATGAAGGTATCGACGAGGTGCAGACCTCGCTCTCGTCGTATACGCTGGGCGACAACGTCGAGAATCTCACGGGAACGAACAGCGGCAGCTTCACCGCCGCCGGCAACGCCCTCGACAACGTCATCACCGGCAGCAGCGGCAACGACGTTCTGTTCGGTGAGGGCGGCAACGATGTCCTGCGTGGCGGGGCCGGCGACGATGTCATGCAGGGTGGCGCGGGCAACGATACTTTCCAGGGACAGGGCGGCATCAAGTGGATCACAACCGGCGAGGGTACCGATGTCCTGGTGTTCAACTTCGGCAGCGGCGCGTTCCAGGTCGACGATTTCACTGACGGGAGCGACAAGATCGACATGCGCGGCACCGGGGTCACGGCCCAGAACGCCGCGGAGAACGTTACTCTGACCGAATATGCGGAAGGCGGCGTGCTCGTCCAGTTCGGATCCTCGGAGATCTGGCTGGAGCATGTCATGCCTGGCCAACTCACGTTCGCCGATGACTTCATCCTGAGTTGATCCGGGTCGCACACGTGATGCGTTCGGAGGCGCTGACGGACGCCAGATGCGTCCGCGCGGGTCGGCCGCGCAGACTTCGTTGATGGCCCCGCTGTCCCCACCGCCCCAAAAGAAAAGAGCCCCGCCGAAGACGGGGCTCTCGAAACTGTCAGATCGTCCAGGCCTTACTTGAGGTTGGTCGAGATCGAGGTGAACTTGGTGTTCAGCGTGGTGCCGAGGTTGTTGACGACGGTGATGATCGCCAGCGCGATGCCGGCAGCGATCAGGCCGTATTCAATGGCGGTGGCGCCGGATTCATCCTTCACGAAACGCGCAACGAGGTTCTTCATAGAGTGCTCCAAATGAGTACACGAGGCTACAACTGATCTGGTCTTTTCGGCTTCCCAGCGCCGCCCGACCATGGAACCGAACCTAGAGGCAAAGAATTGCGCCGCAGTTAACTCGACTGCGTAAACACTGGGCGGTTTGCGTGTATTCGCCCATGGTAAATTGAATTCCAAAACAATCCGTTAAATTGTCGGGACATGAAGCCGGCCTGGCGCGGCCGGTTTACCCGAAGTTATGACCGCCGTGGTCCAATGCCGCCCGCGCGGGCTGAGGCGCGATGAGATGAATCGTTCATCGCGCTTCAGGTTATTGTTTGCGCATGATCTTCCCGGAAAGCCGCACCACACTTTGCGCTAACGCGGCCCTCCGGGGCCGGATCATGCTCGGATCGACAAGAACACCAGGACGACGAGGCGGCATGTCCCTTTCCTTTGCCAACAGCATCGCGGTGCAGAGTCGCGCGCGGGCCCTGGTGCCGCTGTGCGTCGGCGCCGGCGCCTATCTATTCTTCCTTTTTCTCGGCGACACGCTGCTTCAGGATTCCGACTCGTTCTGGCAGATCAAGATCGGGCAATGGATCCTCGATCACGACGCCATGCCAACCACCGACTTCTATTCCTTCACACGGACGGGCGCGCCGTGGATTTCGACGTCGTGGCTGTCGCAGGTCGCGTTCGCGTTCTCTTATGCACAATGGGGCTGGGCCGGACCCGTGATCCTCACCGCGGTCGCCCTCGCGCTCGCGGTCGCGATCTTCATCTATCTGCTCGACGCGCAGATCGAGGCGCCGCGCGCGGTGCTGTTTGCGATGCTGGCGCTGCTATTGTCGCAGCATCACGTGCTGGCGCGCCCGCATATCCTGGCGCTGCCCGTCATGGTGGCATGGGTCGGCTTGTTGATGGCGGCTGCCGACCGCAGGAGCGCGCCGTCCTGGACCTGGCTGCCGCTGATGGCGCTCTGGGCGAACCTGCATGGCGGCTTCGTGCTCGGCCTCGCGCTGATCGGTCCGATCTCGCTCGAAGCGGTCGAGCATGCCGAGAAGGGACGGCGGCTTTCGCTGTTCATGCGCTGGGTGCTGTTCGGAATCGGCGCGCTGATCGCAAGCTGCTGCACGCCGTACGGATGGCGGACGCTGCAGGGCGCGACCAACATCCTCAGCCTCGGCGAGCTACTGTCGCTGATCTTCGAATGGATGCCGGCGAACTTCGCCACGTTCAACTCGTTCGAGGGCGCCCTGCTCGCCCTGATCGCATTCGGCTATTATCGCGGCCTGGTGCTGTCGGCGCCCCGGATCTTCCTGATCCTGTTCCTGACCTGGAGCGCGCTGACCCATGTCAGGAGCATCGAGGCATTTGCGTTCCTGGTGCCGCTGGTGCTGGCAAAGCCGCTCGGCGAGATGTTCCCGCGCCGGGCGCCTGACGCCACCGGTGCCGACCGCTGGCCGGCCCGCACTGTCACCGCGCTTGGCGCGCTGATGATCGTGGCGGCAGGCTGGACCTCGACGTCGCTCTACATGGGGCACCACCGCTTCACCTTCACGATGACGCAGACGCCGGTTGCGGCGGTCGACCTGCTCGAGCAACGCAAGGTGCAGCGCATCTTCAACGCCTACCAGTTCGGCGGATATCTGATCTCGCGCGACATCCCCGTTTTCGTCGACGGCCGCGCCGAGCTCTATGGCGAGAAGTTCGTCATGGACTTCTTCAAGGCGACGGAGGGCAAGAAGCCCGAGCTGCTGCCGCGCCTTCTGGATGAGTACAAGATCGACGCGACGCTATTGGTCGCCGACGCGCCGGGGCCGCAGATCCTCGACCAGCTCAAGGGCTGGAAGCGGATCTATACGGATGACATCGCGGTGGTCCATGTGCGCACCGGCACGCAGGCGGGCCTGGCGCCGGACGCGGAAACCCCGAAGGATGCTTTCAAATGAGCATGTCCCTTCAGCCGTCGATGTCCGCTCCAGCGCGTCGCTGGATCGGAGTCCCCCTCACGTTCCTGCCCGCCTTGTCGATCGCTGTGCTGTTCGGCTGGTGCATCCTGATCTCCACCTTCGTCCATCCCGGATGGATCGGACTGAACCATATCGCCCCCGGCACTGATTGGATGGTGTTCTATGGCGCCATCAGATCGATGCTTGCCGGCGATCTTGCGCTCGTCCTCGATGGCGAGGCATTCACCGCGCATCTCAACCAGTCGTTCGCATCATGGCTCACGGTGCCATTGGCGTACCGCCCATGGTTCTATCCGCCCAGCTTTCTCGTTCTGCTGCTGCCGGTCGCGCCGCTCGGTTTTGCCGCCTCCTATGTCGCGTTCCAGGCTGCAACCGCGGGCCTTTTGGCCTGGGCGCTTCGCATCCGCGCCGAGCAGCCGCAACTGACGCCCTACATCATCGCGGCGGTGCTGGTCTCGCCATCCGCATCTCTCAATCTGGCCGATGGACAATGCGCCTTTCTCGTCGCCGCGCTGCTGGTGGCGGGCATCAGGCTGGTTGGACCGCGGCCGCTCCTGGGTGGCGCGATCCTCGGGCTTCTGAGCTTCAAGCCGCAATTCTTTCTGCTCGTTCCGTTCGCGCTGCTGGGTTTGCGCCAATACCGTGGCCTGTGCGCGGCTGCATGCTCGGCATTCGCATTGGCGCTCGCAAGCGCCATGATTTTCGGCATCGAGTTGTGGATTCAATGGATCCCGCAGGCACTGAACAATCTGGTCAGCCCCGATGCGAAATGGCTGGCCTATGGCCGCATCTGGGGTCACAGCGTGTGGGCCTGCGCGGTACTGCTGGGCCTGCCAGAGCGGCTGGCCTCGATCCTGCAACTGGGCGCGATCCTCTCGAGCGCGGCAGCGACCTTCGTGGCGTATCGCTCCTCGCTCAACACCGACGGCAAGCTGATCGTGTTGCTTGCGGCAACCGTGCTGGCGGCTCCGCATTCCGGCCCCTATGATGCGGTGCTGCTGGCGGTCGCCATCGTGCTGTGGCTTGCCGCATCGATCGATACGCCGCGCCTTCTCGACTGGCTGATCGGGCTCGGCATCTGGATGGTCCCGCTGCTCAGCCCCGCGGTTTATGTACCTGCGGGACGTCTATCACCGCTCCTCACCATCGCTCTCATTGGCCTCGTCTTCGCAAGGGTGCATAGCCGCGCGAGGTCTCGCGAGTCGGAAATTCCGCCGCTTGCTTCAATTCGACCTACCGCTTGCGAATAGGCCGCGGCTGCGGCTCCAGTTGGCGGGCAAACCTCAGCGATTCCATGACATGGCTCCTTCCAACAAGCCGATCCTGACAATTCCGGTTCGTCTCGGCTCGGAGCGACCCACGGCCATTGCCGTTCTTGTCATGCTGGCGGCCGTCTCGTTTGTTCCGGTGCTGCTGACCCCCATTCCCGCGATGGTCGATTATCCCAATCACCTCGCCCGCATGTACATTCTGAGCCAAAACGGCACCCCCGACACCAATCCGCATTACGAGGTGGCCTGGGCATTCTATCCCAACCTCGGAATGGATCTGCTGGTCCCGCAGCTGGCGCGGCTGATGAGCGTCGAGAACGCCACACGGCTGTTTCTGCTGCTGAGCCAATTGCTGATCGTCACCGGTGCGCTGCTGCTCGAATGGGTCAGGAAGGGACGCCTCCATCTCGCCGGCTTCGCTGCGCTCGCTTTCCTCTATTGCCTGCCGTTCAGCTGGGGTTTTGTGAATTTCGAGTTCGGGCTGGGCCTCGCGCTATGGGGCATCGCCGTCTATCTGGTGCTGGCGGAAGGCCCATGGCCGCTGCGTTTCGTCGCCAATTTGATCTTCGTCGCCGCGCTGTACGTGGCGCATTTCTTTTCGCTCGGCATCTACGGCGCGACGCTTGGTCTGTTCGAGCTGTCGCGCATCCGCCAACGGCAAGTCGCGTACCCCGTCGCGGCCGCGCGGCTTGGCGCGTTGGCCCTCCCGGCGCTTGCGCTGTTTGCGATCATGCACGTCGCTGCAGGCTCGATCGGAAGCGAAGGCACGAGTTGGTTCCTCGCATTCAAGCCGGTCTGGCCGCTCCGGATCATGAACGGCTACAATCTGACGACAGCGGCGGCGACCGGGCTGGCGCTGATGATCGCGTTGCTTTTCGCCGCACGACGCGGCGTCCTCAGGCTCGAGCCGGCCGGGATCTGGCTCGCGATCGGTTTTGCGCTGCTCTATCTGGTCATTCCCTCGAAGCTGTTCGGAACCTCGTTCGTCGATCTGCGCGTGATTCCCGCTGCGGCTCTGATCCTGCCGGCCTTCTGCTCGCTGTCCTTGCCGAGCCGGGCGTGGAGAATGGCTGCACTCGCTGCAATCAGCGGTGTCATACTGCTCAATCTCGCCGTCGTCTTCGCAGTCTGGCTGCCTTACCGCGCCGACTATGCGGCGATCATCGCCTCTTTCCAGAAGATCGATCGCGGCTCACGCGTTCTCGTCGGCAGCATAGGCGACAATGGAGATCCGCCCTTCGCCGACCTCACCTCGTATCCGATGTACTATGCGCCGACGCTGGCCGTGCACTATGCCAACGCCTTCGTGCCCAACCTGTTCACGGAAACGGGCAAGCAGCCCGTGCGGCCGCGTCAGGACGTGCGCCGTATTGCCATTCCCTATGGGGGGCCGGTGCCGTCAGGCCTGCTTGCCGCAATTGCGAGGGGCCAGGCGCCGGCGGAGGCTCCGCCGTTTGTCCGCACCTGGTACCGGGATTTCGACTACCTCTACGTGCTGGGATCGCCCGCCGCAAATCCGCTGCCGGATCTACTGGAGGTGTTGGAGACCTCGCAGCGATTTGCCCTCTACAGGATTCGCCGCAAGACCTAGACCGAAGCCGCGGCTGCACGAGCGTGGTTAACCGCGCTTCATCTCTCGGTCCCCTCTAGGGGCTATCGCATATGGCTCGTGGCTGCCGCCTGCGTGCACGCATCGTCCTTCGAGACGGCGCTGACGCGCCTCCTCAGGATGAGGCTAATCGACCTCAGTGCCCCTTGAAACTGCTGCCGCGCACTCCGTCCTCATCCTGAGGAGCCCGCCTAAAGCGGGCGTCTCGAAGGATTGCCGCAGGCGAAAAGCTCTCAAATGCGCTAGCCCTGCGGTTCCCTCCTCAATATCGCGGGGCCGTAGACCCTTAACGGTTGCGGCAAGGCGGCCTTAACCACCGGCTCATAGACTTGCGCCCCTGCAACCCAGCCGGATTCCTTCGCATGGCGGCCAATTCCAGATCGATCCGCTACAGCCTCGTCATCCCCGTATTCAACGAGGAAGCCGTGCTGCCGGTCCTGCTGCGCCGGCTCGACCAGGTCATGTCCCGGCTCGACGAACCGGCAGAAGCGATCTTCGTCGACGATGGCAGCAGCGATTCCAGCTCGATCGTGCTACGAGCGCTCGCCGCGCGCGACACGCGCTTTCGCTACATCGGCCTGTCGCGAAATTTCGGCCATCAGATCGCCATCACCGCCGGCATGGACGCTGCGCAAGGTGACGCAATCATCGTCATGGATGCCGATTTGCAGGATCCGCCCGAGGTGATCGAGCACTTGATCGCGAAGTGGAAGGAGGGCAACGACATCGTTCACGCCCGCCGCCTGTCGCGCGAGGGCGAAAGCCGTTTCAAACGTGCGACCGCGCATCTGTTCTACCGGCTGCTCGGCAAGATGTCCTCCGTCGGCATCCCCGCCGATGTCGGCGACTTCCGCCTGATCGATCGCAAGGTGCTCGACGCCCTCAGGCAGATGCCGGAGCAGGATCGCTTCGTGCGCGGCATGATCGCCTGGCTAGGCTTCCGGCAGGCCGAGGTCGCCTTCCACCGCCTCGAGCGCGCCGCGGGCGAAACCAAATACCCGCTGTTCAAGATGGTCCGCCTGGCGGTGAACGCCGCGCTCGGCTTCTCCGATCTGCCTTTGCGGCTGGCAATCTGGTGCGGATTGACGGTCTCCGGACTCGCGCTGCTCTACGGCGGCTGGGTGGTCCTGTTATGGCTCAGCAAGGACAGCCATCTCGTGACCGGCTGGTCCTCGACGATGGTCGTCGTGTCGCTGCTGTGTGGCATCAACATGCTGATGACGGGCATCGTCGGACTCTATGTCGGCCGCATCCATGCCGAGGTGAAACGCCGCCCGCTCTACGTGGTGCAGGCACGCGTCGGCTTCGATCGCGACGCGGCGGCGGCGACACAAGCGATCCACGCCGTCAACGAGTAGCTCATCGCATGACCGAACTCTTCGACGGATATCACGACAACTACCGCGATGTGGTCCAATCCTCGATCGACTTCTCGGGTCTGCCGCATGATTTCTTCATGCGCGCAAAGGCCGATCTGCTGCGCGATCTGATCGCGCAGCGGCTGGACGTTGCGAAGCCCGACATGCTGGACGTCGGATGCGGCGTCGGCAGCCTTCACCCGCTGCTGCACGGCACGGTCGGCGGCTTGAGCGGCATCGACGTGTCTTCGGCCAGCCTGACACAGGCGCGCGCTCACAACCGCGGGGTCGACTACCGGGAGTTTGACGGCCGCACTTTTCCGTTTGCCGACGCCAGCTTCGATCTGGTCACGGCGGTCTGCGTGATGCACCATATCGTGCCGACCGAATGGGCGCAGTTCATCGCCGAGATGCGCCGCGTGACACGCCCCGGCGGGCTCGTCTGCGTGATCGAGCACAATCCGTACAACCCGCTGACGCGCCTGGCCGTTGCACGCTGCGAGTTCGACCGGGACGCCGTCCTGCTCGGTGCCGGCACGACCCGAAAGTTGATGGCGGCTAGCGGCCTGCGCGCGATCGGCGCGCGGCATTTCCTGCTGCTCCCCTGGGACACCAAACCGGCGCGGCGCCTCGAAAGGGCGCTGAGCGGCGTGTGGCTCGGAGGCCAATACGCCGCCTTCGGGACCGCTTGACCTATCTTTGCGGCGTCTCCCGCCGCTTGTGCACGACCGCCACATCGTCACTGTAGACACGCTGCCACTCCGGCAGCCGGTCGAGCATCGCGACCGCCGGTGTGCCCGGTGCAAGCAGCGTCGCGCCGATCTTGTATTCGTCGAGCAGCTTGAGAAGATCTCCGAGGTCGATCAGCGCCAGCGCACGATTGTAGCGGTCGATGAACGGCCCGCCGTAGAGCTCGCCGCGGCCATCGATGAAGGTGGGAATGCCGGCAAAGATCAAATAGCCGCCGAAGGAGTAGTCGTTGAGGACGCGCTCCGCCTTGACGAGGTCGGCTCGGGCGATGGCAGCCTCGGGGGTGATGATGGGCGCCGGCCGGATGTCGCGCGCCAGAGCCAATCCGCTCATTGCGGCCAAGACAGCGACCGCGGCCAGATTCAAGCCGCGCGAGGAGCCATCGGCATCGTTCCCGCTCGGCCCGCCGAACGTCCGGCCCAGCGGGGCCGCCAGATAGAGCGGCGCCAGCATGGCAAGCAGATCCGCATTGCGGGCTTGCGCCAGCGCGAAATGGAGCAAGCCGATCACCACCAGGGCCCGCACGATCGGCAGCGTCACGCCGCGCGAGAGCGCAAAGATGCCGGCCAGCAGCAGCAGCTCGAAGCCGCCGAAATGGCTGAAATCCTGCGGCCGCCATTCCGCGATCCAGGCGAGCGCCGAGCCGAGGCCGAGCGTGGTCAGCGGCATCAGCAGCGGTTCCGCCCCGTGGGGCGTCAGGCACGACGCTATGACTGCGAGCGCCGTGAACGGCAGCCACCGCAGGATCACGTGCGGCCATGCGCTTCGCTCCTCACGCAGCAGCGCCTCGAGCACCGCAGGGCCGATGAGCCCAAGAGCCAGCACCCCGCTACCGTGCAGATTGGTCCACAACACCAGGAGCGGCAGGGCCCAATATGGCGGAGGCGTGCTGCGATCCATGCAGCGAACCAGCGCCGCCGCCCAGGTCACCATCAGTGGCAGCACGAGCACGTGTGGCCGCGCCAGCATATGCGGCGCCAGCAAGACGACGGCTGCGATCACCATCAGCAGGGTCAGGGCCGGCGAAAGCTCGCGCAGCAGGAAGAACGTGAGCAGGCCAAAGGCGAGCGCGATCGCCGCGGCCGCGATCGCGACGACGCCGGGCCAGCCGGAAAGCGCGTAGACGCCGGCATAGACGACCTCGGACAACCATTCGAAGGTGATCCAGGGCGCGCCGCGCATCGAAAAGGAGAAGGGGTCGCTCGCCGGCAGGGTGCCGTGCGCGATGATCCAGCGTCCGACCTCGATGTGAGAATAGCTGTCGGGATCACCGAGCAGCCGCGGTCCGACAGCCAGCAACACGGCATAGAGGCCGAGCCCCACCGCCCAAGGGAGCGCTGCACGTGCCGAAAACGGGTGAACCGCGCTGTGGACGACCTGATCAGTCATGGCCGGCCAAAATAGGCCGCAAGCGTTAAGTTCTTCTTTAGTGTTTCGCGCAACCGCGAACCGCTGCCCAACAAAAAACGCGGCGTTTCCGCCGCGTTTTGCAATCTGATCTGCCGCTCGCGATTACGCCTGCGGCTGCGGCTCGAGACCCGGATCCGGATCGGGCCGCGGGCGCGGCTTGCCGGCCGGGGGCACGGCGGAGGCGCGCGGCGTGGTCGGCTCGAGCACAGACTCGCGGTTCGGCTTCTTGCCCCTGAGCAGGTCGACGATCTCCTCGCCGGTCAGCGTCTCGAACTCGAGCAGGCCCTTGGCCAGCGTCTCGAGATCGGCGCGCTTCTCGGTGAGAATGCGGGTTGCTTCCTTGTAGCCTTCCTCGACCAGGCGCTTGATCTCGGAATCGATCTTCTGAACGGTGGCTTCGGATGCGTTCTGCGTGCGCGACACCGACATGCCGAGGAAGACCTCGTCCTGGTTCTCGCCATAGGAGACGGTGCCGAGCTCCTCCGACAGGCCCCAGCGCGTCACCATCATGCGGGCAAGGCGCGTGGCCTGCTCGATGTCGGACGCGGCGCCCGAGGTCACCTTCTCGCGGCCGAAGATCAGCTCTTCGGCAACACGGCCGCCCATCATGATGGCAAGGCGCGAAGTCATCTGCTCCAGCGACATCGACAGCTTGTCGCGCTCCGGGAGCTGCATGACCATGCCGAGCGCACGGCCGCGCGGGATGATGGTCGCCTTGTGGATCGGATCTGTCGCAGGCACGTTGAGGCCGACGATGGCGTGGCCGCCCTCGTGATAGGCCGTCAGGAGCTTTTCTTCCTCGGTCATGACGAGCGACTTGCGCTCGGCGCCCATCATCACCTTGTCCTTGGCTTCCTCGAATTCGGCCTGCGTCACCATCCGCTTGTTGCGGCGGGCAGCGGTGAGCGCAGCCTCGTTGACGAGATTCATCAGGTCGGCGCCGGAGAAGCCCGGCGTGCCGCGCGCGATGGTCTTGAGGTTGATATCGGGAGCCAGCGGCACCTTGCGAACGTGAACCTTGAGGATCTGCTCGCGGCCGACGACGTCAGGATTGGGCACCACGACCTGGCGGTCGAAGCGGCCCGGACGCAGCAGCGCGGGATCGAGCACGTCGGGGCGGTTAGTCGCGGCGATCAGGATCACGCCCTCGTTGGCTTCGAAGCCGTCCATTTCGACCAGCAGCTGGTTCAGCGTCTGCTCGCGCTCGTCATTGCCGCCGCCGAGGCCGGCGCCACGGTGACGACCGACGGCGTCGATCTCGTCGATGAAGATGATGCAGGGCGCGTTCTTCTTGGCCTGCTCGAACATGTCGCGGACGCGGCTCGCGCCGACGCCGACGAACATCTCGACGAAGTCCGAACCGGAAATGGTGAAGAACGGCACGTTGGCTTCACCCGCGACCGCACGTGCGATCAGGGTCTTACCGGTGCCGGGAGGGCCGACCAGCAGCACGCCGCGCGGAATGCGGCCGCCGAGGCGCTGGAATTTGCCGGGATCGCGGAGGAATTCGACGATCTCCTGCAGGTCCTGCTTGGCCTCATCCACGCCGGCGACGTCCTCGAAGGTGACGCGGCCATGCGCTTCGGTCAGCATCTTGGCGCGCGACTTGCCAAAACCCATCGCCTTGCCGGCGCCGCCCTGCATCTGCCGCGAGAGGAAGATCCAGACGCCGATCAGCGCGATGAAGGGCAGCCAGGAGACCAGCAGCGAGACGAACCAGGGCACGTTGTCGCCGGGCGGCTTCGCGGTGATCTGCACCTTGCTGTCATAGAGCCGCTTCACCAGCGTCGGATCGTTCGGCGCGTAGGTCTGGAAGCTCGAGCCGTTGGTGAAGGTGCCGTGGATGTCCGGCCCCTGGATCACGACGTCGCGCACATTGCCGCGATCAACTTCGCTCAGGAGCTGGGAGAAGGCGATGTCCTGCGAGGAGGCCCGCTGACCCGGGTTCTGAAAGAGCGTGAACAACGCCAATAGCAGCAAAACAATGATGACCCAGAGGGCGAAATTGCGCAGATTGGCGTTCATCGATCTTCCTTCGTGGTCGCGCGGATCGCGGCCTGGTCCTTCAGGAGTTACTTGGGCAAGCTAGAGAAAATCCCCAAGGAATCCTCTCGGTTAGACGCATACAATTTAGGTGCCGCCCGGGTCGCTGCCAAGGGAATGAGATGGGACTATTTAGCCCATCTTAGCGCGATTCCCGCTGAAATAATGGCGCTTGGGGCGGGGTTTTTCCTGCCTGGTTAAGGTGTCCTGACGGCGCGGGGCCGAATTGGCAGGTGTCATGATCGCCCTAGTCGCGAGCTTATCCACCCCCACGGCGCCTTGCCGGCGCCGGTGCGATTTGGATACGCCCGCCGGCAAGGCTGATCAAGGCTCCCGCGAGGGTCTGCTTCAGGACCGGCCGGCCGGGGGCACGGACGTCGGGACTTGCGGCAATGGCCTGGTCCAATGCCGACAGCAGGGCTTCGACCTTGCCGAGTTCCGCCGGCCCTTCATGTCCGAGCGCGTTGATGGCCCGCAGGAGGAGCCGCAGCCGGACCTCCTCCGGCAGGGCGGCAAAGGCCGAGGCCTCGAAGCTTCGGACGCCCGCCTGTGGCGCATCGCCGCGATCCCGCAAACGGAGGAAGCGCTCGGCGCCGTCGGCCAGCACCTCGACCGCCGCATTGGCCCGCGCCAGCCTTGCCGCGAGCCGCGCCAGATTGCGGGCATCGCCGCCCTCGGCCGCGAGAAGCGGCAGTAGCGCGCGCAGCCGCGGCCGGGTGAAGGCGGTATCCTTGTTGGTGGGATCCTCGGCAAAGCCGACCTTCGCCCGCCTCAAGGTCGCGATCAGCTGCGATTTCGGGACATCGAGCAGCGGACGCGCCAGCACGATTCCGTCGCGCTCGCTGAGGGGCGCCATGGCCGACAGCCCGGCAAGTCCACTGCCGCGGAAGAGGCGCATCAACAGGGTCTCGGCCTGGTCGTCGCGGGTGTGGGCCGTCAGCACATGGCTCGCACCGGCGGCACGCGCGGCCTCTGCGAGCAGCCGATAACGGGCCTCGCGCGCAGCGGCAGGCAGCCCCGTTTTCGGCTTTGCGCCGCGCCAGCGCAGGGTCCGGTGCGGCAATCCGAGCTCGGCGGCAAGCCGCTTGACCTCACGCGCCTCGCGGGCTGCCTCGGGGCGCAGGCCGTGATCGACGGTGACGACGGTGAGTTGCGGGCCGCGCACAAGGCTGCGCTGCCAGCGGGCCGCAAGCCACATCAGCGCGACCGAGTCGGGCCCGCCGGAGACCGCGAGCACCAGCGCCGGCGCAGCCTTCAGGCCGGCGAAGAGCCGCCTCGCCTCGCGCGCCGAGATCGGTGAATTGTCGTCGTCTGACATGACGCTGCAATCGTCCGAGGATGGATCGACTGTTTAGCGCAACGCCATCCGCTTTGTCAGCGGATCAGCACTTCACCCGCTTCTGCTCGCGATCGACCGCGGCTTTGACGCCGGCAGAGGCGCGCGGATATTTGCGGCCGATCTCGCCGAAGGCGGCGCAGGCGGCCTCCTTCTCCTTCAGCGCGGCGAGCGACTGGCCGAGCCGCAGCAACGCATCCGGCGCCTTGGCCGATTTTTCGTATTTGGTGGTAACGGCGAGGAAGGCTTCCGCGGAGTCGCGATATTGCTGGCGCTGAAAGTAGCTCTCGCCGAGCCAGTATTGCGCGTCTCCGACAAGCGGGTCGCTCGGAAATTTCTGCGCAAAGTTCTTCATGGTCTGCTCGGCGAGCGCATAGTCCTTGCGCTGCATATAGCCGATGCCGAGGTCGAACTCGTCGCGCGGCGTCGCTGAGGGCGGCAGCGTCGTCAGGCCGGCGCCGCCGGCCGGCGCGGGATAACCTGATTGCGCCGGCGGATAGCCGGGCTGCGCGGCTGGCGGCACACCTTGCTGGTAGCGGGGGCTGGTGTTGGCGAGATCGAGCGGCTCGCCGGCGCCGCGGCCGCCGGGTGCCCCGCTCGGAGCTCCTGCCGGCATCGGCTGCTGGCCGCCGCCGAGCGCGCGCGGCGCGCCCGGCGCGTTCGGGTTCTGGTTCGGATCGAAGGCGTCGCCGCGGCGGCGCGTGCCGGGTGCGCCGGGCGCCGGCTGCTCCTGAACGATCGGCGCGGGAGCGGCGATCTGCGGCTGCTCGTAGCTCGGCTGCACGGCCTGCTGTTGCGGCGGCTGCTGGCGATAGCCGGGCGCGATCTGACTTGGTGCGATCTGCGCGGGCGGCATCGCCGCGACGTTGGGCGCCTGTCCGGGCGCGCCTTGCGCGCCGCCCTCGAGCGCCCGCAGCCGCTCTTCGAGCTGGCGGTTGCGGTATTGCAGCTCCTCGTTTTGGCCGGTGAGCTGGCGCAGCTGGTTCTCCAGCCGCTCGATCCGCATCTCCGGGTCGGCATCATCCGACTGCGCGAAGACCGATTGCGCAAGTGCGGGCGAGCACAAAGAGAGCAGCGCGGCGGTCGCCACGGTGCCGGTAAAAGCCTTAAATCTGGATGACATCTTGCCCTGACGACAAAAGCGAAATGGCCTGCGACGGAACATTCGACGCGCCACACATTGAAGTGGAGTACGCCAAAAATGTGACTGGTACCAAGGGGTATTAAGTCACAGAATGCTGAAACGAAACCGGCGCCCGAAAGGGCGCCGGCATCATCCAATTCCGAAGCTGAACGGCGCCTGACTGACCGTCGGAGACCTGACTGAACGTCAAGAGCTCGCGTTCAAGACGGTAACGGCGCGGCGGTTCTGCGACCAGCAGGAGATATCGTTACAGACGGCCACCGGCCGCTCCTTGCCGTAGGAGATCGTGCGCATGCGGTTCGGATCGATGCCGCGCGAGGCGAGGAACGAGCGCACCGACTGGGCACGGCGGGCGCCGAGCGCGATGTTGTATTCGCGGGTGCCGCGCTCGTCGGCATGACCTTCGATGGTGAAGCTGTAGCGCGGATAGGTCTGGAGCCACTGCGCCTGCTTCTCCAGCGTTACGATCGCCTGCGGGGTCAGATCGGTCTGATCGCTTTCGAAGAACACGCGGTCACCCACGTTGACGACGAAATCCTGCTGGCTGCCGGGCGTCGCCGCATTGGCCATCGCATCCGTCGCGGCATTCTTGTTGGCGCAGGCGCCCATCGACAGCGCGACGGCGAGCACCGCGGCCAGCTTCAATCCCTGGAGGATACGCATAGGATGTTTCATTCCGGAGCCTCCACGCTCACGTTAGTCCACTGCTGTCCGGTCTACAGGGGGTTGGTTAAGCGAACGTTCCGTCAACCTTGACGGAACCTTGCCACAGCCGGTCAAATGCCCCCAACCAGCGAAAAGCGACCGGCATGGTTAATGGGTTGTAAATGTGGCGCGAGGGTGAAAGCAAGCCGTGTCAGCCGGCAAAAGCGCCGGCTTCTGCTGGAAATTTGGGCCGAATGGAGCTGGCTCGCCCGACTAGACGGAACCGAGCGCCGGAGCGGCCACATCCAGGTTCCGCGGCGTGGTGAGCAGCACCGGCCGCGTGGCGGCCTGGCGCGGGGTGCTGCGCTCAAACAGCATGCGCCGCTCAAACGCACTGGAGCGCATGATCGGAAAGCGTGCCAGAACCTTGTCCCGCTGCCGCCGAACGTCGGTCGCCATCAGGACCGCCTTCTTGGTGGGCCACCCCGGAAAACCCCGCGGCTCCGGTGAGATGGTCTCGTGCAGGAAGATGCGGCGGTAAAACGCCTGATGATCGGTCCGGATCATGGCAAGCCCGGTGTCGGCATTGAAATGATCGCACGCGACAAAGGCCAGGCGCACCGTCAGGTAGGGCAGTTCGGGAAAGCGGTGGTGCTTATCGGGATCTGCAACAAGCCGACACGGATCAACAAAGACCTCGCCGCGATCGAGGCGGGGATGCAGGATGTCGCCGAACACCTCGGTGGTATAGGACATCCGCCATTCCGACGTCAGAAGATGGATGCGGACGGAGCTGCAAAGCTCTCCATCAACATAGATCCCGAAATTCCAGGTGTTGGGCGTTTCGTCGAAGCGATCGCTGACGCGCAGCGAGGATGACGGCTCGATCAGACCGGCCTGCAGATAGGCGCGGTAGCGCATCAAATACAGATTGTCCTTGTCCTCGGGAGTCTCGATGAGCCGGTAATCGATGCGGTCAAACAGCGCGGCGCCTCGGGGAAGGAGCGCCGGGGTCGGTTCGGCTCCGGACTTCATCTACTACCTCTAAACTCCAAGCAACTTCCGCGAGTAGTAACAGATTAATGGTTCCTTAACGAAATTGCAAAGCCTTAGAACTGTTAGGGTTAACCTTTGCGGGGTCCGCAAAATTACGGAGCAAGCGAGAGCCGATTGCGATGAAGGAGCTGCCGGGAAACGATCAGGCCGATCGCGATGACACGACGGCGAGCTGGTCGTCGGGCATGCGACGGTCATGCGAGGCGTTGAGCAATTGGCGGATCCGCACCGCCGGAACGGGCCGGCTGAACAGGTAACCCTGCCCTTCGGTCACGGTGCCGTCGGCGCTGATCAGCTCGAGCTGCGCGTTGGTCTCGATACCTTCGACCACGACGGCCATGCCGAGGTCGGCGGACAGCCGCGCGACGCCGCGCAGCAGCGTCAACGGCCGGTCGGTATCGATGCCTTCGAGGAAGGAACGGTCGATCTTCACTTTCTGCATCGGGAAATTATGCAGGTAGCTGAGGCTGGAATAGCCGGTGCCGAAATCGTCGAGCGAGATGCGCACGCCGAGCGCGTGCAGTTGCGACAGGATGTCGTGGGTGAGCTGGGTGTTGCGCAGCAGCGAGGACTCGGTGATCTCGATCTCCAGTCGATGCGCCGGCAGGCCCGACACTTCGAGCGCGTAGCGGATTTCACTCAAGACATCGCGCTGGTGGAATTGCTGCGGCGAGAAGTTGACGGCGACGCTGACACCCTCCGGCCACTTCATGCATTCCATGCAGGCGCGGCGCAGGATCCAGCGGCCGAGATCGACGATCAGGCCCATGTCCTCGGCGACCGGGATGATATCGACCGGCGAGACCGTGCCGCGCACCGGATGATTCCAGCGCAGCAGCGCCTCACAGGTGGTGATCTTGCCGGACTTCAGATTGACCAGCGGCTGGAAGAACAGCTCGAATTCCTCGTTGGCGAGCGCCTTGCGCAGGTCGAGCTCGAGGATGCGGCGCGCCTCGACGGTCGCCGCCATCTCGTCGCGGAAGAAACAGAAGGTGCCGCGGCCGTCGGCCTTGGCGCGATACAGCGCCATGTCGGCGTTCTTGAGCAGCGTATCGGCGCTGGTGCCGTCCGGCGAGGTCAGTGCGATGCCGACGCTGGCGCCGATCTCGACCAGATGATTGTCGATGCGATAACGCTCGCTCAACCGTTCGACGATGCGGCGAGCGAGCGCCGCGGCGTCCTCGGGCGCGTTGAGGTTCTGCTGGAACACGACGAACTCGTCGCCGCCGAACCGGGCGACGAAATCTTCGGGGCGCAGCATCTCGCGCAGCCGGTTGGCGACGGCGCACAGGAGCTGATCGCCGCAGGGATGGCCCAGCGTATCGTTGACCTGCTTGAACTGGTCGAGGTCGATGAACAGCAGTGCGGAGAGCTGCGCCGCGTCGTGGGAGACAGCGAGCAGGTGCTCGATCTCGTCGCGGAAATTGACCCTGTTCGGCAGCGCCGTGAGGTCGTCGTATCGCGCAAGATGGCTGATCTTGGCTTCGGCGTTGCGCCGCTCCGTAATGTCCTCGAGCAGCACCACCGCGCCTCCGTCCGCCATCGGCTGAACGGTCCAGGACAGCGACCGATTTCGCTCGATGTTCGTATCGGCGGTGATGATCTCCTTCTCCCGCGAACTCTCGATGTCGGCGATGATATGCTCGCCGTTCGCAGCCGAGACGGATCCGGCTTTCACACACGCCGCGATGATGTCGCGCGCGCTGGTGCCGCTCTGCGGCAGATTCTCGGGCAGGCTCATCATCGCCGCGAAACGGTGATTCATCACCGCAAGCTGCCCATCGCGGTGGAACATGCAAAGCCCGTGAGGCATGTTGTTGAGGGCGGTATCGAACTGGCCCGCGAGCGCCGCCTCGCGCTCACGCGCCACCACCGCTCCCATGAATATACGGTGCAGGTTGGCCGAGAGCTGCATGATCGCCAACAGGAAGGCAGCGCTCACGACCGCCATCGCAATATAGTAGGGCGTGCCGCGCCAGGCCAATGCCAACACCGCCGGGGCAAAGATGAGCACGGCCTGAAGATGGAAGATCGACGGTCGTCCGTACGCCCTTCCCGCTCCCCCTGCGGCAATGCCTGTGGTGACCGACAGGGCAATCATGTGCGAGACCGCGTCGTCGGTGGCGAGCAGGGTCGTGCCGCACCAGGTGCCAATCGCAGCGGCCTGAATCATCGCCCCGGTCTGATAGCGCGTCTGCCAGCGTTTGGCCGCCGCGGCGGTCACGTTCGACTTTCGCGCCTGATAGCGACCTAAGTCGATCGCCCGCACCGCCCCGGCGAAGACGAGAAGCGCCACACACGCCCAAATGACAAGTTCGCTCGTCTTCAGCGCCGTCAGCGCAGCACCGATCGACACGAAGATGAGACCGGCCAGCAGCGGTCCCCGCGCTTCAAAGAGCGAATCGATCTGCGCTGCCGGATTGACCGGCGGCGGCTGCCCGTGCTCTCCGCTCTGGCTTGCGAACTGCATCTTGGTTTGTACGCGCGTCCTGTTTGGCGCGTAGTCTTACCCAGCCGAGATGAAGCTTTTCTGAGGGAACATCGTTAAAGCCGGGTTGTTTTTCGGCAATAACGAAACGATTTCCGCTTACATATCAAGCAACTAGAGAAGCCTTGCCGGGCACAAGGTGAAGGAAGTCTTGCTCTTCGCAACAAACGCGAAAAAATCGGCGCGCTTTTTCGAAAACATCGCGCGTCTGAACACGCGATGTGTCAACTGCGATGCTGTCAGCCCGACGTCGAGGACAGCAGCGGCGACCATGCCGGGTCGGAGGCGAAGCCCGGCGTCGGCACCTTCAGCTCGTTGCGACCCGAAATGTCGACCGAGTACAGCGACGGTCCGCTATTGCCGCCGGGATCGCGGAAGAACATCAGCACGCGGCCGTTCGGCGAGAAGGTCGGGCCTTCGTTGTGGAAGCCGGAGGTGAGCAGCCGCTCGCCCGAGCCGTCCGGCTTCATGACGCCGATCGCGAACTGCCCGCCGCCTTGCCTGGTGAAGGCGATGTAATCGCCCTTCGGCGACCAGACCGGTGTCGAATAGCTGGCGTTGGTATCGTCCTTGGAGAAGGAGATGCGCTGCGCCTGCCCGCCGCCCGCCGCCATCACGTAGATTTGCGACCTGCCGCCGCGATCGGATTCGAAGCAGATGCGGGTGCCGTCCGGTGAGTAAGACGGGGACGTGTCGATCGCCGGCGTGTCGGTGAGGCGCGTGGTCGAGCGCGAGCGCAGATCCATCACGAACAGGTTGGAGTTGCCGCCCTGCTGCAGGCTCATGATGACGCGCTGGCCGTCAGGCGAGAAGCGCGGCGCAAAGGTCATGCCGGGGAAGTTGCCGACGATCTCGCGCTGGCCGGTCTCGATGTTGAAGAGATAGACCTTCGGATCGCCCTGGCCGAACTCCATATAGGTGATCTCTTGCGAGTTCGGCGAGAAGCGCGGCGTCAGCACGAGGTCGGAGCCGCGGGTCAAATAGCGCACATTGGCGCCGTCCTGGTCCATCATGGCAAGCCGCTTGACGCGGCGCTCCTTCGGCCCGGTCTCGTCCACGAACACGACCCGGCTGTCGAAATAACCCTTCTCGCCGGTCATCCGCTCATAGATCTGGTCGGAGATGATGTGGGCGATACGGCGCCAATATTCCGGCGAGGTGAAATATTGCTGTCCGGTGAGCTGCTGGCCGGAAACGACGTCCCACAGGCGGAATTCGGCCTTGAGGCGGCCGTCCGGCTGCCGCGTCATGCGGCCCGTCACCAGCGCCTGGGCGTTGATGGTCTTCCAGTTCTGGAATTGCGGCGCGACGTCGATGTTGCTGATGCGCTCGATGAAGGCGGCTTGATCGATCGGTGCGAACAGCCCCGAACGCTTGAGATTGTTGGTGATGACCTGCGTGACGCCGTTACCGACGTCCCCGTCGGATGGCGAGCCCGGCACGAAACCCGTGATCGCGATCGGGATCGGCTGGAATGCCGTGGGATCGATGCGGAGGCGGCCCTCCTGCCCTTGAGCGAAGACGCGTCCGCTCCCGAGCATGGCAAGCGTCGATCCGGTGAGGGTCATGAAGCGGCGGCGGTTCATCGAACGGGCATCATTCATCGCAAAATTCTTTTGTTCGGATGTCACAACATATCTTTCAGACCGAAAGTCATCGGAATGAGCTTCCAGCTCTCGTACTGCTGCTTCGGCATGAATGAATAGACCTGGCACTGCACGATGGCGCGCTTGGCGCTCTCGGCAATGGCCTGAGCAATCGAGCGCGACGGTCCTCGCACCGCGACGACAATCGGCTCCGAAGCAAGCGATCCGTCGATCTTCATGGGAATGTCGATATCGGCCTCGTATTGATCGGCGTCCTGCCCGTTATAGGTCGGCGTGAAGCAGCGCTTGACGGCGCCCTGGAATGCACCACGCCAGGTCGCGACGTTGTTGGCGGCAGTCCCGGTCGCCGCCCCCAGCGAGGCCGATGCATTCAGCGCCGAGCCGGCGAGCTCGTGCCGGGTCGCGGCGCGCTTGTCGAGGTCGCGCTGGATCTGCGCGGGATCGAAGGTGCGCTCCTTCGGCTTGGGCTGCTGCTGCGGCTGGACCGCCGCAACCTTTTGCTCCACGGGCTTGGGCGGCGGCTTCTTGGTCTCCAGCTTCTTCTGGAGCTCGGCGATCGGATCTTCCTTGGCCGGATCGGGCTTCTTTTCCTGCGGCTTCGGCTCTTGCTTAGGTTCTTCCTTGGGCTTGGCCTCCGCCACGGGCTTGGGCGGCTCGGGCTTCTTCTCGACCGGCTTCTCGACAGGCTTTGGCGGCGGCTCGGGCGTCGAGTTGGTCTTGATCAGCTCTTTCTTCTCGGTGACCTTGCCGACGGCGTCTTCCTCCGGCTTCGCTTCCGCGATCTTCTCGACCTTGGGCTTCGGCTTGTCCTTCTCACCGGTCTTCTGCCCCGCCATCATCTTCGCGAGCTGATCGGTGGAGATGATGTCGACCGGGAGCGACTCCTCCGGCGCGACATAGGCCTTGCTGCTAAAGGTGACGAGCCCCCATCCCAGCACGAGGACGTGGAGGGCAATCGACGCAACGAGTGTCTTGTCGACGTTCACCTTCACCGCTTACCCCTGATCCGCTTCCGTGACGAGGGCCAGCTTCTTGAATCCGGCGCCGGACAACAGGCCCATGACCTTGGCCACGGTCCCGTAATCGGCCTTCTTGTCGGCGCGGAGGTAGATGCGTTCCTCGAGCCCGCCACGCGCGTCCGTGATCGCCTTGAGCTTCGGCACCAGCTCGTTCAGCGCGATCTCGGCATCGTTGATGAACACCTTGCCCTTGATGTCGACCGACATCTGAATCGGCTTCTGGTCGTTGTTCTCGAGGCTCTTGGCCTGGGTCTGCGGCAGGTCGAGCGGCACGCCGACCGTCAACATCGGCGCCGACACCATGAAGATGATGAGCAGCACCAGCATGACGTCGACCATCGGCGTGACGTTGATCTCGGCCACGACCGGCTTGCGCCGGCCACGGCGCCCGCCGCCGCCGGACGAACTCGCAACGTTCATCGCCATGATCGCGTGCCCAAATTGCCCTTCACACTATACATGCCGTCCGTCAGCCCCGCTCGTCGATCTGACGGGACAAAATGGCTGAAAATTCATCGGCGAAGCCCTCCAGCCGCTGAGCCTGACGATTCACCTCGGAGGTGAACTTATTGTAGAAAATAGTGGCAGGAATGGCGGCGATAAGGCCGACGGCGGTCGCAAACAGCGCCTCCGCGATACCGGGGGCCACCACCGCCAGGGACGTATTTTTCGACGCCGCGATCGACTGGAAGCTCGACATGATGCCCCAGACCGTGCCGAACAGGCCGACGAAGGGCCCGGCAGAGCCGACGGTCGCCAGCACGAAAAGGCGGCGTTCCAGCCGCTCGACCTCGCGCGCGATCGAGACGTTCATCACCTTGTCGATGCGCATCTGGAGCCCTGCGACCGAGCGGGCGTGGCTCTCGAACGAACGCTTCCACTCGCGCATCGCCGCCACGAAGCAGGCTGCCATGGAATGTGTCGGCTTAGCCGACAGCGTGCGATAGAGTTCCTCGATCGACTCGCCGGACCAGAACGCCTGCTCGAACCGGTCCATCGAGCGGCGGGTGCGCGCGTAAAGAAAGATCTTGTCGATGGCAATCGCCCAGACCCAGACCGAGCAGGACAGAAGTCCCAGCATCACCGCTTTCACGATCCAGTGAGCCTGCCAGAACAGCGCAATCAGCGACACGTCGGCGGAGGCAGCAACCGGAAGGGCTGACTGAGCCACGTCGGCCGGATTCATAAGCAGTATCCTCTCAAGGCGATCAGTTACCTAATGTCCTTCGGCCAGCAAATCGCTGCCGGTGTTCCCCAACAGCCGCGCCGGAACCGGCGAGCCGGCAAGCCCGCTCAAAGCCTTGTCTCTCTGGGGTGCAGGGCTGGTCCAAAAGGCTCGTCCAAAGCCGGCCGCCTGCATTCCCCGCCAAGATGTCAAAACTAAGGGCCTCGACACGGCTTCGGGCGTGACTGTCCGTTCTTACCAGAGCCCGGCGTTGGTTAATGCGGGGTTACCGGCGGTGAATTTGGCTGCCGGAAAGGCAGGCAGTGCAGGGGGATGGGGGACCCCGGGAGGCAGCGCGCATCCCTGCGGCGAGATGGGCCCGGCTCAGCGGCGCACGTCAAAGAGACGCGGCGCCGCGTCCGGGGCGCGGGGGGTTCCGCGCGTCCCCACCGCGGCACGCGCAACCGGAGGAACCACCATTCCCTCGGAACATTGTCCGGAAAATCACTTTCGGCGAGGCCTTGCCATGACCATCAACCCCAAGACGACCGCCGCCATCGGCGATCACCCGCTCCACCCCATGCTTATCCCGTTCCCCGTCGCGTTCCTGGTCGGCGCGCCCATCGCCGATCTGGCCTTTATCGGAACCGGTGACGCCTTCTGGGCACGCGCCGCGATGTGGCTAATCGGCGCCGGCATCGTCATGGCGCTGGTTGCCGCCACAGCCGGCTTTACGGACTTCTTGAGCGAGCCACGCATCCGCAGTCTCAACGATGCCTGGTACCACATGGCCGGCAATCTCACGGCCGTCGTGCTGGCGTTGGTCAATTTCTACCTTCGCTACGCGCAGGGTGTGGAGGCTGCGATCAAGCCGTGGGGCGTGGTGCTCTCCCTGATCGTGGTCGGCATCCTCCTGTTCACGGGATGGAAGGGCTGGGAGATGGTCTACCGGCATCACGTCGCCGTGCTGGATGCACCGGGCCAGACCAGCTCGGAGCCGGTCACGCCGCCGCATGGCGGCGAAAGCCACCGCCGCGCCGCCTGATGGCGTGATGACACCTCAAGCCGCGGAAGCCGGCTCGGGGCCGTTGGTCAATCGCGCGGGGTTGCCGACCGTTGTGCATCCGGCCGGATGTCTGACGATGCGAGGTGAACGCGCCTGCGGTTCGCTGCGCCAAGCTGGCCTGCGGCTCAGCGCCGCTTCCGTGCGACTACGTGCTTGCATCGCAGGCATTCAGGACCATATGGTCGGTTATCGAGCTTCGGCCGACGCTTTGGCCGGAATGTACCGGCAAAGCATCTCGTTCACGACCCCGCGGTGGCACGCCATCGGCGGGGTTTTTCACACCTAGCAGGCTTTAGCTCCGCCGGAGCGTATCCCGCATCCTCTTCGTTCAAGGTCACTCCCAAAACATGTCGCCCAACAGCGCCGTCGACGACCAGCACGACGACATCATGTATCCCTCTGTCCTGCCGTTCCTGTTGGTCCATCTCGGCTGCTTTGCCGCGATCTGGTCCGGAATCACATGGCAAGCCGTCGCGATCTGCGTCTCACTGTATTGCGTGCGGATGTTTGCGATCGGAGCCGGCTACCACCGCTACTTCTCGCATCGGGCGTTCGCGACCAGCCGGGCGTTTCAGTTCATCCTGGCCTGCCTCGCCCAGAGCAGCGCGCAAAAGAGCGTTTTGTGGTGGGCGGCCAAGCATCGACACCATCACCTGCATTCCGACACCGAAACCGACGTGCATTCGCCGCGTCACCGCGGCTTCCTCTACAGCCATCTCGGCTGGATTTTTTCCCGGCGGCACGACGGGACCGACCTCGTGAAGATCGCCGATTTCGCCGCCTATCCGGAGCTGATGTGGCTGCATCGGCTGGAGCTGCTGCCGGCCTTTACGCTTGCAGCGCTCTGCTTCCTGGTCGCGGGCTGGTCAGGTCTGGTCGTCGGCTTCCTCTGGAGCACGGTGCTGCTCTATCACGCGACGTTCTGCATCAATTCGCTTGCGCATGTTCACGGACGCAAGCGCTACGTGACGGGCGATGATTCCCGCAACAACTGGCTGCTGGCATTGTTCACGCTGGGTGAGGGCTGGCACAACAATCACCACGCCTATCAGAGCAGCGTGCGACAGGGCTTTCGCTGGTGGGAAGTCGACGTGACCTACTACACCCTGAAGGTCTTGTCGTGGATCGGAATCGTCTGGAACATGAAGGCGCCGCCCGAACAAGTGCTGCGCAACGAACAGCCGCTCGGCGCCCGGGTCATCAAGCGGGCAGCCCACGAGCTTGCCGGCAGGTTCGATGCGCAGACCCTGGCGCATGCGATCTCGTCGGCGCGGCGCCGGGCCGACCTCGCCCAGCTGCAATTGCCGTCGCTGCACGACATCCTCGATCGCGCACATGACGGCGTCGATGCGCTGACGCATCTGCATCTGCCGAAGATTCCGACCCGAGAGGAGTTTCTCGCCGAGGCCAAGGCGATGTTCGCGCGAACACGATCGCTCAACGAGATCGTGGACCACGCCTACGAACACTTCCTCGCTTCGGTTCGCGCGCAGCTCGCTCTCACAACCTGAACGTCGCGGCTGACCGCTGTGCTCGTCCAAAAACCAAACCGCCCGCCTGCGGGTTGCGCAGGCGGGCGGCTCAGGGCCATCAGGACTTTGGGGGCATGCGCCTGAAGGCTTTGAGAGGTCAACCCTGCTGCTGGTCGGTCGGCGGCGGGGTCGGGCGCGTCCTGTGCTGCGCCATGAACTGGTCGAACTCTTCCTTGTCCTTGGCGTGACGCAGACGGGTCAGGAAATCCTTGAACTCGCGCTGCTCTTCCTCGAGGCGCTGCAGCGTCTCGGCGCGATATTCGTCGAAGGCGCGGTTGCCGGAGGACGGCGGGCCGAAGCCAAAGCCGAAGCCGCGGCGCTCCATGCGGTCACGCATGCGATCCATCCTGTACTGCATCCGCTCCATCTTGTTCTGCCAGCGATCCTGGTGGCTCCAGCACGACATTCTTCTGCTCCCGAGTGTGAAAAAGAGAAGGGCAAGTCCGATCGGCCACCAGATGATGAAGCCGAGAATGGTCACGGCGATCCAGCCGGGATGCCAGGGCGTATCGAGCATGCGGGGACGCTCGTACTGTTGGTATTGGTCCGAAGGGCCGCGCCATCGATTGACATCAGCGGTGTAGGCCATTTCCCATCTCCATCACGGCACCAGCGCCGTTGTGAATGTAAATAACATTTACATAGCTAGCCCATCCCGCGATTTTGTCAAGCGGGCTGCCTGACACGCCCGGGTGATTATCTGCGCAATTTTATTTCGGCTTGCCCCAGGGACCACCGGGCGGCACGCCCGAACCGGAGGGAGCCTCCGGCGGCACCGGCGGCGGCTCGGCACCCGTGCTGGCCGGACGGCGGTCGATCGGGAAGCCGAGCCCGCGCAGATAGATCAGCACTTCGGCCTCTAACAGCTCGTCCGGCGACATCGGCAGCTTGCGCCGCGCGGCATCGCCACGCGAGAACAGCGAGGCGACGCCGTGCGACATCGACCAGATATGCAGCGCCATCATCATCGCCGGCGGACGGGGAGTGCCGGGCGGCGTCAGCGCGGCGAGGCGCTCGGCGGCAGCACGGATGATGTTGAAGGCCCGTTCGCTGGCAGCCTGGAGTGCGGGATTGGCATCGACCGGCACGCCCGATTCGAACATCGCGTTGTAGAAGGCTGGCTCCTCGCGGGCGAAGGCAAGATAGGCCTTGCCGACACGTTCGAACGCGGTGACCGTATCGGGCCGCCCGTCGTCCCAGGCCGCGGACAGGCGCGCCTCGAACTGCTCGAATCCGCGCTGGGCGATGGAGGACAACAGCTCGTCGCGGTCGCGGAAATGCCGATAGGGCGCCGCCGCGCTGACGCCGGCCATGCGCGCGGCATCGGCAAAGGTGAAGCCCGCCGCGCCCTTCTCGGCGATCAGGCCGAGAGCGGCCTGCAACAGGGCCTCCTTCAGATTGCCGTGGTGATAGCCGCGCTCAGCGCGGCGCTGCTCCTTGCGCCAGCTCATGTGAACGACCTTTACATGAGCCGGGCGTGAAGGTCACTAGCGCAGGCCGGGTTTGATTAACCCGTATTTTCACCGTCATTCCGGGGCGACACGAAGCATCGAAATCTCGAGATTCCGGGTTCGGCTCTTCGAGCCGCCCCGTAATGACCGCCAACTTGCCACGGCCCGGCAACGAACCCACCCGAGGCTACATCTGCGGAATCGCCAGCACGGGCATCACCTCGATCGCCTCGCCCGGGAAGATCGCAAAATGCGGATGGTTCTCGAACAGTTTGGCAGCCTCCTCCTGCGAGGCGGCGCGCACCACCGTGAACCCGGTCAGCGCGTTGCTAACCTCTGTGATGCCATTCGCGTCGATCCTGCGGGTCTTGCCGAGCGGGCCGCCCATCTCGACGATGACGGACTTGTGCTTCTCGACCCAGCCGTGCCAGGCGGCCATGCCCTCCTGCTCCTTCGCCTTCCGTTCGGCCTCGGGCAGCGCGCGCCAGGCCGCCATTTTCGATCCGGTCATGCTGCCGAGATAGACGGCGAGGAATTTTTGTTCGGTGCTCATCAGTCTCTCCTCTGTTGATCCATTGACGACAGCCGCGATCTCATCGCGGCCGCTGTGGTTACTTCTTCAGCTCGTCGAAACCGGCGGCGGCCGCCTGCACGTCGGGGGGAAAATCGCTCATCTCCTGCACCTGCCGGATCTCGATGATCTCGTTCGGCGAGGCCGGGCACTTCTTGGCCCACGCGATCGCCTCGGCGCGCGAGGCGACCTCGATCATCCAGTAGCCGCCCAGAACTTCCTTGGCTTCAGCGAAGGGGCCGTCGGTCACGATGGGCTCGCCGGTCGCAAACGACACGCGCGCGCCCATCGACGGCGGGTGCAGGCCGTCGAGCGTGATCAGCACGCCGGCATCCTTCAGCGCCTCGTTGTAACGCATCATCGCCGCAACGCGCTCCGGATCGAGCTGCACGTCCGGCGGTGCGTTCTCGTAGCCGAGCGGGATCATCAGCATCATGAATCGCATGGAACTTCCTCGCTGCTCTCAGCCATTCCGATATGTCGTGCGGGCGGAAACAGCTGGCCCGCGCTCCCCTCCAAGACGAACGACCTTCCGCCGAGCCGACAGCGGGGCAGAAATTATTTGGAGGCCGCACCGCAACCGCGGCAGGCGCATTTGGGCCGCATCGGCCCCGATAGGCGCGGCTCGAGGCCTTTCATGCCGGAACGAAAGCGAAGTAAAAGGGGCCGGCGCTCTCGCGCGCCCCTCCCGGACACAGGACAGATCAGCCAATGCCGCAAGCCCCGCAAAAAATCGCCCTCGTCACCGGAGCCGCACGCGGCATCGGGCTTGCGACCGCGAAGAAATTCCTGGCCGAGGGCTGGCGCGTGGCGCTGCTCGACATCGAGGGCGAACTGCTCAGCCGCGCGGTCGCCGAAATCGGCCAAAGCGAGGCCTCGCTGGCGCTGACCTGCGACGTTTCGGACGCAGCCGCGGTCAGCGCCGCAATGACGGCGATCGAGCGGCGGTTCGGCCGGTTGGATGCGTTGGTCAACAATGCCGGCATCGCGGTGTTCGCGCCGCTGATGGAGACGTCGGAGGCTGACTGGCGCCGCGTGCTCGAGGTCAACCTCACCGGACCGTTCCTCTGCACCAAGGCGGCGGTGCCCTTGATGCGCGACGGCGGTGGCGGCGCCATCGTCAACATCACCTCGATCTCGGCTGTGCGTGCTTCGACGCTGCGCTCCGCTTACGGCACCAGCAAGGCGGGCCTTGCGCACCTCACCAAGCAGCTCGCGGTCGAACTCGCCTCGCTCAACATCCGCGTCAACGCGGTCGCGCCGGGACCGGTCGACACCGCGATGGCGAAGCAGGTGCACACCAAGGAGATCCGCGCCGACTATCACGACGCCATTCCGCTCAACCGCTACGGCCTGGAAGAGGAGCTCGCGGAAGCGATCTATTTCCTCTGCTCAGGCCGCGCGAGCTACATCACCGGCCAAATTTTGGCCGTGGATGGCGGCTTCGATGCGGCGGGTATCGGCCTGCCGACGCTGCGCGGACAAAGGCGCAACGGGTAGGACAAGTGGGTGGGTTAGAACTGCGGGCCGCGCAAAGCGCGGACCGTTGGGCGTAACCCACCTCTTCTCACGCGACGCCGAAGAGGTGGGTTACGCCGAGCCATTGCGCTTCGCGCAATCGCTCAGCTAATCTTACTGAGTCATCCGGCCGCAGCCGTTGAGGCTGAGAATCAAGTATTTGTAGGGATTCAATGTTTGGCGCGCGGAGGGCCAGATGAATCTCGATCAAGGCGGAGACAGCAAAACCCGGTTTGCGGAGTATGTGGCGGGGCTTGGTAGCGTGATCGGTCACGCGGAGCGGACGAGACCGCTGCGCGATTATTGCACTGGCCTGATGTTGCCGGGTGATCGCAAGAGCGTCGAGCCAATGGCGGCGCGGACGGCTCCGGCGCGCACGGCGGCACAGCACCAGTCGTTGCTG
>NZ_AXAZ01000125.1 GCF_000473065.1 Bradyrhizobium sp. WSM1743 | reverse complement strand
ATCCTCGGCACCAACGACGCCGCGATCCTGTCGGCCGACACCCGCAACCTGACCGAGACCAACTCGGCGACGGACATCTCGACCTCCGGCACGCTGACCATCAGCGATGTCGACAGCCCGGCGACCTTCGTGGCGCAGGCCGGCACCGCCGGCAGCTACGGCACGTTTGCGATCGGCACCGACGGNGCCTGGACCTACACGGCGAGCTCCGCCCATGACGCGTTCGTGGCCGGCACCACCTACACCGACACCTTCGACGTGGTCAGCGCCGANGGCACCCACACCGCGGTCACCATCAACATCCTCGGCACCAACGACGCCGCAACCGTCTCTTCGGACTCGAAGTCCGTCACCGAGGCCGACACCGCCACCGCACTCAACACCTCGGGCCAGCTCACCATCACCGATCCGGATTCCGGCGAAGCCCACGTCGTCGCGCAAACCAACGTCCACGGCACCTACGGCGACTTCACGATCGATGCCAATGGGGCCTGGAGCTACGCCGGCAACGGCGCCCACAATGAGCTCACCGCCGGGCAGCAGGTGCAGGACCAGTTCACGGTGACAAGCCAAGACGGCACCGCAACCGGCATCGTGACGGTGACGATCACCGGCAGCAACGATGCGGCCACGGTGAGCTCGGACTCGAAGTCCGTGACAGAGGGCAATGCCGCCTCCGCGCTCAACACCAGCGGCCAGCTCACCATCACCGACCCTGACACGGGCCACGCCCATGTCGTGACGCAAACCAACGCGCACGGGACCTATGGCGATTTCAGCATCGATGCCAATGGCGCCTGGAGCTACGCCGGCAACGGCGCCCACAATGAGCTCACCGCCGGGCAGCAGGTGCAGGACCAGTTCACGGTGACAAGCCTGGATGGCACCGCCACCGGCACGGTCACGGTGACCATCACCGGCACAAATGATGCGCCGCTCGCCGTGAATGACACCGGTGCCGCGACCGAGAAGGGCGGCACGGCCAACGGATCGGGAGGCACCAACGGCAGTGGCAATCTGCTGACCAATGATACCGATGTCGACAGCGGCAGCCTGACGGTTAGTGCGATCCGCACCGGCGGCACTGAGGGGGCCGGCACGGCCGGCACTTTGGGCGTCGGCCTGGTGGGCGCGCACGGCACGCTGACACTCAATGCCAACGGCAGCTACACGTACGTAGTCAACGAGAACGACGCAACCGTGCAGGCCCTCAACGTCGGCCAGTCGACGACCGACACCTTCAACTACACCGTGACTGACGGCAGCCTGACCGACACGGCGCTGCTGACCGTTACCATCAGCGGCGCCAATGACGCGCCGGTCAACACCGTTCCGGGGCAGCAGACCGTGGGAAATGGCTCAACAGCAACTTTCACGCTGAGAGTCAGCGATGTCGATAACGGCATCGAGACTGTTTCGCTCTCGCTGGGCAACTCTCCGCAATCGTCGACCGGCATTTTGACACTCTCCACGACATCAGGCCTTACATTCAGCTCCGGTGCCAACGGCACGAAGGCCATGACGTTCTCCGGCTCGATCTCGGACATCAATGCGGCCTTGGCTAGCGTGACGTTTAGTGGTGGGTCGAACAACACCACGCGGACGTTGACAATGACAACGACCGACGCGGGAGGCCTCGCCGACACTGACACCGTCACGATCGTGAAAGGGAGCGGAGCCACTGTCCTTGCGCCCGCCGGTATCGCTGGCGAGGCCATCAATCTGGCTCTGGTCGATCCTTCAGACGATCCCAACGATGTCATCACCGTCACGATCAGCGGGGTGCCCTTAGGCTGGAGTCTGAGTAACGCTACGAATAACGGCGATGGCACCTGGACTGCTCAGACAAATGATGTGCAGTCGATGACAATCACTTCGCCGCTAGATTTCGTGGGTGCGGTGATGCTGAACGTCACGCAAACCTGGACGAACGCCGATGGCACGACGGGAACGGCAACCGTATCCGACAATGTCGAAGCCTATGCGCAGGGATCGCCGATCTTTGCTGTGTCGGGCGACGACCATCTGACGGCCTCGAGCGGGAGCGACCTGCTGGTGTTCGCGCAGCCGATCGGACACGACGTGGTTTATAACTTCGACGCGATGCACGACCAAGTCGATCTGATCGATTACGCCAACTTCACCTCGTTCGCCGACGTCCAGGCACATACTGTGAGCGACACCAACGGCAACGCCGTGATCGAGTTGGGAGAAGCCCAATCGATCACTTTGCAAGGTCTCGATCCGACGGCGCTCACATCGAGCAATTTCGTGTTCGATCAAACCCCCGTTACGGAAAATTCCGGCAGCCTGGTGATAGGCGACGGCGCGTTTCTTCCGTTGAGCGGCACCATCGACAACACGGGTACAATTGAGTTGAACTCGACCGGAAACGGAACAAAACTCGAGCTGATCGAACACGGCATCACGCTCCAGGGTCATGGGCAGGTCGTGCTGTCCGACAGCGATCAGAACCTGATCACCGGAACGACCTCAGACGTCACGCTGACGAATGTGGACAACACGATCGCCGGCGCGGGCCACCTCGGGGACGGGATGATGGGACTGGTCAACAAAGGCATGATTGTCGCCACCGGCATCAATGTGCTCGATATCGATACCGGGACGAACACCATCGTCAATTCCGGAACGCTTGAAGCGACTGGAAGCGGCGGGATGGTCATCGACAGCAACCTTGATAATTCTGGGCTGCTGTGGGCGCATGGAGCCAACATCACCCTCAATGGCAGCGTCACTGGCGGCGGCACCGCCTTGATGGATGGAGTAGCCAAACTCGAATTCGGAGCCGCCTCATCGACCAAGATAACGCTTAATGCTGGAGCCACCGGCACAATCGTGCTCCACGACTCCTTCGACTTTAGCGGGGTCGTGTCCGGATTTAACGGGGATGACCACCTCGATCTCCTCGATGTGGCATTCGGGGTCGGCACGACCGCGAGTTATGTCGCAAATCAGGCCGGCACTGGAGGAACCCTGTCAGTGACTGACGGAGTCCATACCACCGACATTGCCCTGTTGGGCCAGTACGATGCCGCGGGCTTCCAGACGGAGGCAGATAAGAACACGGGAACGCTTATCAGCTATCACGACTTTCTGGTCTGACGTTGCGAGGGGATGGATCGGGCGAATGTTGCGGTCCGGTGAGCCTGCCGAACATTTGCCTGTATCCCGGCTGCCCGCGACCGTGATGATCCCGACCGTTCCACAAACCGCGCTCAAGCATATCGTCGGGCCACTCGCCATGTCGTTCAATCAATGGTTCCGGCAGAAATGACGCGTCCGGGAGAGTGATGGACGAGGCACCATCAGCCGCGCCGACCGGAGCGGAGGACCCAACCCTCAACTCTGGTCTGGACGCGGCGGAGGTCCGGGAGGGAGGCAGTCGCCCACGACCCGACCACGCCTGGTCCATATGCGCCCCTGAACTGCTGACAATTTCCGCCGGCCAGTTCATCTCCGCGGAAGGGTGCCGGGATCAGTTCCCTGCTACAGGACATTCTGCAGAGGAGGACCCGCGCAAAACGCCTCTCGCGAAAAAGCCATTGAGGCGGTCCTGCAGCACATCGACATGGTGGGGATCGATCCCGACTTCGAAGACCGGGCCAAATCCTACACGCAGCAAAATGCGCTGAGCTGGCGCATTGATCCCATCGCTGCGACCGAGATCGACACGCGGCTTGCGGCCTATGGCTTTGATCACCACGGCATCAGCACCGAAGTCCACGTGCAGGCGCGCGAGGCCTTGGTCCTGTTCGAAGGTTTGCTCAATGCCGCACAAGCCAAACGGATGTTGCTGCTTCGTGAGATCAGGAATCAGCGCTTCCTAAGTACACCGATGCGCCGGCCACGCTGAAAAATCAGATCGGCATCCCGAGCTTTTCATTCCGGCTTGCGCTCAGGGACAGCTTCAGTTCGATCGCGCAGGCCCGATGCGAAGCAACACCGCTCCCTTCCCGAGACGGTCTATTGCGACTCCGGAGCAAATTCAGGCTAGCTCACCAGGAAGTTGCCATTGTGCAACGCGCCAGTAGCGTTCAGCAGGCTGATCTCCATGTCGCTCGCTCCGTCGCCATCGATATCGATCTGAAGAGCGTCGTTGCCCGGACCGACATTCTGCAAATGGGCCGAGGCTTGGTTGCCGCCAAGCAAGGCCGCACTATCCAAATACTCGATGTGCCCCCCGGCCACGCCGATACCCGAGAAGGTAAAGCTGTCGTTGGCTGCATCGAAATTGTGGATGGTATCGGCAGCACCCTGGGCGGAGTCCGCGACGCTGAGGAAGCGGAAATTGTCCTGGCCTGCGCTGGCAAAGATTTCATCCGCACCCGCGCCGGCGGTGATCGTCGTGTTACCCGACGTGTTGCCGATTGTGATCCTGTCGAAATTTGCGGCGGCATTGATGTTTTCGACGTTTGTCACCGTGATGTCGTAGACGTTCGCGTTGAAGTTCAGCGTGTCGTTGCCGTCACCGAGATCGATCACGTTCGCCGGGCTGCCTTGCAACGTCAGAACGTCGTCCGACGAGCTCCCGTTGAGCAGGTTCACGTTCCACAGATTGTCGAACGAATTGCTGCCTGCGGCGAGATTTAGGACGTTGGCCGTTCCTTCTCCAAGATTGACCGTAACCCCGGACACGGTGTTCAACAGCGTGACCGTATCGTCTGACGGATTGAGATTGCCGGTAAAGTCACTGCCGTTGAGATTTTCGACGCCACTGATGCTGAGCGAATTGACGCCGTTGGCGAGGGAGATCCAATCGTTTCCGCCGCCCATATCGACGGCGATGCCGTTGACGTTATTTGTGAAGCTGAGCGAATTGTCGGCGGAATTGCCGTTGATGCGCTCGACGCCCGTCGCGGCAAATGCCGCGAAATTTCCGCCAAGGACGATCGTATCGTCGCCATTGCCGAGGTCGATCGCGATGCCGTTCGCGGCTGCGATCGCACCGGTGACAGTCAGGGTGTCGTCGCTCGCCGTTCCGTACACGTGATTGACATCGTAGATGTTCACGAACGAGTTCGCGCCGGCCGCGAGATTCATCGTGTTGTCGCCGTTGCCGAGGCTGATGTTCAGGCCCGTGACCGTCGTCGACAAGGTGAGCACGTCGTTGACGCCGGGCGTCGCACCGAAATCGGATCCACCCAGACCCTCGACGCCAATCAAGCTGAGCGTGTTGGCGCCGCCTGCGAGATTGAGCTGATCGTTGCCGCCGCCGAGGTCGACAACCAGTCCGTTGGCGGTCGTGGTGAGATTGACGAATTCGTCGTTGCCGCTGCCGATCAGCTTCTCGACACTCGAGAGATTGAGCGTGTAGCCGTTACCGAAGATGCCGTTGAGCAGGACGGTGTCGCCCGTCCCCGCCCCCAGATTGAGCACGTGTCCGAAGATGTTGGCTCCGACGCGAAGATAATCGTCTCCGGCCGTTCCGAGCACCGGTGCTGCGCCGGACAGTTGCTGCGTCGAGAGATCAATCGGGCTACCCGAAGCCCCCGTCGACTGCAGCACGATAGCGTCGCTGAATTGCAGCACTTCGACGTTGGTCAAGATATCCGTGCCGTCACGGTTCGCAACATTGTCTTGAACCTGGATCGTTCCCGCCGTCGTGACGGTGTATTGCGATTGCGTACCCGAGAAGATCACCATATCGGTGCCGGCGCCACCGTCGATCGTATCGTTGCCGCCCTGGCCGGTGATGCCGTCATTGCCGCCGCCGGCGTTGATCGTGTCGCCACCGCCGCCGCCGAAGAAAAACTCGTTATTTGAGCTGCCGACCAGCGTGTCGGCCTGGTTCGAACCCTGCACGCTGTTGACGCCGCCCGTGATGACGTCGGCACCGGCGGCACCGCTCACAATTCCCGTCGATAGGTCAACGGACACTCCGCCCCCGCTCGCCTGAGAATACGAGACCCGCGTATTGCCGTTTCCGGTGATGGTATCGTTGCCGAGCAGGCCTTCAAACAGATTGAACGTGCCGAACGATCCGGCCGAGGTCACGCCGGTGAAGCCCGCGGCATTGTAGGTATCATTCAGGTTGCTGCCGGTTGCACTGTTGACGCCCACATAGGTGTCGGTGCCGATCGAGCTGCCGCCGGTCGCAGTCCCCGCCTGCAGGTTGATGGTCACGGCATCGACCGCGCTGGAATAGATGATGCGAGTGTTACCGTTGCCGGTGATCGTATCGTTGCCAGCCAGGCCCTCGAACTGGTTGAAGTTGCCGTTGTTACCGACGTTGTTGGCGGCGCCGTTCTGGAAGCCGGCGGCGCCGAAATTCGTGGCCGTGAAGACATCGTTGAAAGTGGTGCCCTGGGCACCCTCGATCCCGCGGAACGTATCGTTGCCGATCGATCCATCACCGGTTGCGGTGCCCGTCGTGAAGTCGATGGTGACCGGGCCGGTGGAGAAGTAGATGTTGTTGTAGCTGATGATGTCGAAGCCACCGCGGCCGTCGATGAAGTCGTCGCCGGCAAGGCCGGTGAACGTCTCCATAGCCGTGGTGATGTTGCTGCCGCGGATGGTGTCGTTGTACATCGAAGCCATCACGGCGTTGACGCCGCTGAAGGTATCGTTACCCGTGGATGCGTCGCCGCTTGCAGTACCTGCCAGCAGATCGACCGTCACCGCACCGGTTGCGTTGGTGAACGCAACACGCGTGTTGCCGTTACCGGTGATGCTGTCGTTGCCTCCCATGCCGATGAATTCGTTGAAGGTGCCGTTGGAACCGGCATTTTGGCTGGTTCCGCTGAAGCCAACGGCGTTGAAGACGTCCGCAGCGTTCGAGCCACGCACGGATTCGACCGATCGAAGCGTGTCGGTGCCGACCGTCGCGGCGTCGCCCGTCACAATCCCCGAGGCCAGCTGGACGTTGATCCCGCCCACCGCGGCCGGATCAAGCGCGTAATCCGCCCGGTCGAAGCCACCCCGGCCGTCGATAAAGTCGTCGCCGGCGCGACCTTCGAAGATCTCCACGGTCCCGGCACCATTGGCGCTGCCAAGCAGTTGGTCGGCAAATCCAGAGCCGACAACACCCGCAAAGCCCGAGCCCACCAAGGTATCGGTACCAACCGAACTATCTCCGATCGCCGAATGGGCCGTTAAATCGACGGTCACGCTGCCCGTTGCGTTCGCGTAAGAGATGCGCGTCAGGAGCGCACCCAGGCTGTTCATTGCGCCCGTGATGGTGTCGTCGCCTCCGCGGCCTTCGAACTCGTTGAAGCCCACATTGGTGCCGGCAATGCCGGTATCGCCCGCAAAGCCGGTCGCGTTGAACGTGTCGGCGTAGTCGCTGCCGACGATGCTCTCGACGTTCACGAGCGTGTCGGTGCCGACCCCTGGACCTGTCACGGAGCCTGCGGCGAGATTTGCGGTAATGCCTCCCGTTGCCGCCGCATAGTCGGCGCGGTCGAAGCCGAGGCCGCCATCGAGCAAATCATTGCCATCGAGGCCCTTCAGGCGGTCGTTGCCGGCGAGGCCACTCAGGCTGTCAGCGTAGGCGGTGCCGACCAGCGTATTTGCGCCAGCGTCGCCGGTGAGATGCACGCCCTGCCCCAGGATGAAGTCGGCGGCCGTGAGGTTCGACAGCGTCACGTTCAGCAGCGTGAGGGTGTCGCCATTGCCGAAGTTGATAACCGTGTTCGGCCCCTGCTGTGTGGCCAGCGCTTGAATGTCGGCGAGGGTCGAGACACCCGGGACCCCTGTGAGGTCGATCTTATCGGCGTCCGCCTGCATGAAATCGCCGATGATGTCGGCGCCGCCGCCAGTGGCGTAGACAAAGGTGTCTGCACCCGTGCCGCCGTTCAGGGCATCGTTGCCGGCACCGCCACTGAGCAGGTCGTTGCCGCCGTTGCCGAACAGCTGATCGTTGCCGTTGGCACCGGTGATCGTGTCGTTGAAGTTAGAGCCCGAAACGTTGGCCACCCCTCCCATGATGGTGTCGTGCCCCACCGAACCGTCGCCATCCGCAGTACCGTTTGCGAGGTTGACGATCACGCCAGAGGTCGCATTGGCGAACAGGATCTGCGTGCTGCCGTTGCCAATGATGGTGTCGTTACCACCCTGGCCCTGGACAGCGTTGAAGCCGGCAAACCCGGCTGCGTCAAACACGTCCGCAAAATTGCTGCCGGTGGCGCTGTTGACACCGGAGAACGTGTCGTGGCCGACCGAGGCATCGCCGCTGGCCGTTCCGGCCTGGAAGTTGATGGTGACGCCGGCAGCCGCATTGGCGTAGATGATGCGGGTATTGCCGTTGCCGGTGATGGCATCATCGCCGCCGAGGCCTTCGAACTGGTTGAAGCCACCGTTGTTGCCGACATTGAGCGCACCGGCTTGGCCGTAGCCCGTTGCCACATAGGTGTCGGCATAGCCGGTGCCCTGAATGCCCTCGATCGAACGCAGCGTATCCGCGCCGATCGACGCATCGCCGGTCGCCGTGCCCGCCGCCATGTCGACGGTGACGCCGCCCGTGACCGTGCTGAGGCTGTTGTAGATCGCAGTGTCGAAGCCGCCGCGGCCGTCGATATAATCGTCGCCGCCCAGTCCCGTGAAGTTGTTGTTGAAGCTGCTCCCCAGCAGCGTGTCGGAGAACGTCGACCCCTGCACCGCATTGACGCCGGTGAAGCTGTCGGTGCCCTCGGTCGCACCCGTGGCGCTGCCGGCAACTGTGACCGCATTGGTGGTCCCGACGGCGCTCGTCTCGAGGTCGACGCTGACGCTCGAGGCTGCGATCTGGTAGTTCAGGCGGGTGAAGCCGTTGCCGATGATGGTGTCATTGCCGCCGGCGCCGGCGAAGTCGTTGAAGGTGCCGGAGGAGCCGACATTGGTGGCCCCGGCCTGACCGAACCCGGTCGCATCGAACGTGTCGTCGAAATTGGTGCCGCGGGCGGCCTCGACGCTGCGCAGCGTGTCGGTGCCGACCGTCGCATCGCCATTCACGACGCCGGCGGCGAGGTGAACATAGATGCCTGACGTGGTCGTCGTATCCGAATTGTAGGTAACCTGGTCGTAGCCGCCGCGGCCGTCGATATAGTCGTCGCCGCCGCGACCTTCATAGGTCTCGTAGGTGAACGCCGCGTTGTCGCTGCCATAGATCGTGTCGTTGTAGGCCGAGCCCCAGATCGTCGAGACGTTGGAGAAGGTGTCGTGGCCGACGGAGGCGTCGCCGTCCGCGGTCCCTGCCCCGATGTCGACGGTGACCGCGCTGGTCGCTCCCAGATAGGACAGCCGCGTCACGATCTGCCCGAGAGCGTTGACGGCACCGACGACGATATCGTTGCCGCCGCGCCCCTCAAACTCGCTCTG
>NZ_AXAZ01000124.1 GCF_000473065.1 Bradyrhizobium sp. WSM1743 | reverse complement strand
TTCATCTCCGGCCAGAAGCGCGGCGTCTTCGGTGTCATCAAGCACGAGCTGCGCCGCCGCTCCGCCATCGAGCCCATCATCGGACACCTGAAGACCGATGGTCACCTCGGCCGATGCTACCTCAAAGGCCGCCCCGGCGATGCGGCTAACGTCATCCTCTCCGCCGTCGGTCACAACTTCCGCCGTGTCCTCACCTGGCTGAGGGCTCTTTGGTGCCTGATCCTGACCACCCTCATCGCGGCCGCCAGCGACTGCTTACCGCTCAAATCGGTTTCTTAACGGACGACTTCGTATCCGGATGCGCACCAGCTTTGCTGCGGGCGTCTTACTGTCCTTGGCGTGATGCCACCACGGGATCAGTGCGTTGCATTCCGGGTAATAGCCGGCGCAGCATCGTTCCGGGATGTTGTACGGCACCACTTGCAATCCCATCACCGCCCGATGGCTCCCGTCGCTGTCATCGCCATATGCGTCCACGCGATCGGTGGCGCGCAAGCCCAGGCGGTCGATGTCGTTCGGGTTCATCAATAATACGTGGCGCGTGCCGAAGATCTCGCGATAGCGATCCTTGAAGCCGTAGATCGTCGTGTTGAACTGATCGTTGCTTCGCAGCGTGATTAGATCGAAGGCGTCTTCAGACCGGACCTCCTCATGTTGCTCGAAGAAGTCCTTCGGGACGTGGAAATTAGCTTTCCTGTTTGGAGTCCTCCAGTCGCGCACGCGGGCTGGTAATGGCCGGTGATGACCGCCGGGGGTCCACATGTGCTTGTTGAAGTCGTGGAAGATCTCGGGATGGGTATGTGCGATCGCCTCGCGGATGCGCGAATAATCCGCCACCCAGCCGTCCCAATCGACGGAAGACTTTCCGGCCACGGTAGCCTTGGCGAGCTCGGCGACGATCTTCGGCTCCGACAGCAGGTCCGGGCTTGTTGGCTCGGCGTGACCGATCGAAGCATGAACGCAGCCGGTTGCATCTTCGACGGCGACCGCTTGAGCCCCCGTCGCCTGTTCATCACGTTCGATGCGGCCCAGGCAGGGCAATAGATAGGCCTGTTTCCCATGCACAATATGGCTGCGGTTAAGTTTGGTCGCGACCTGCACCGTTAGACCGATATCTCGCCACGCCCGCTCCACGGCTGCGGTGTCCGGTACAGCACGGACGAAATTGCCTCCGAAGCCGATGAAAGCGTGGACGCGGCGTTGAAGAATCGCCTCGCAGGTCTCGACCGTGTTCATTCCTTTGTCGCGAGGAGGCTCGAACCCGTAGAGCCGAGCGTAGGTATCGAGAGGAACGAGCTCGGGCTTCTCCGCGAGCCCGACAGTGCGCTGACCCTGAATGTTCGAGTGGCCCCGCACCGGGCAAATGCCGGCGCCCGGCTTTCCGATGTTGCCGCGCAGGAACATCAGATTGCAAAGTAGTCGCACGTTTTCGACGCCTGCCGGATGCTGCGTCAAGCCCATCCCGTAGCAGAAGATCGTGGCGTTCGATCGCGCGTAAATATCGGCGACCACTTCCAGTTCCTTCCGGGCCAACCCAGAGCGGCGCTCGATCTCTTGCCAATCGAGCTCGCGCACGACGCTGGCAAACTCCTCATAGCCACTGGTGTGCTCGCGTATGAACTCATGATCAAGAACCGGCGCTTGTCCGACGGCCGGCTCATCCATTTCCAGCAACGCCTTGCAAATTCCCAGAATGGCGGCTGCGTCTCCGCCTACCCGGACCTGGTAGTATTGCGAGCTGATCGGCGTCGATGCGCCCGTCGCCATCTGGGGCGATTGTGGGTTCCGGAAGCGCCCGAGACCTGGTTCGCGGATTGGATTGAAGGTGATGATTGGCACACCGCGCCGGCTCGCTTGCTGCAGCGGATTGAGAAAACGCGGGCTGTTCGTGCCGGTGTTCTGACCGAAGAAGAAGATGCAATCGGCTTTGTCGAAATCCTCCAGAATGACGGTGCCGACCGGCACGCCGATCGCCTGGGGCAGGGCGACCGACGTGCTCTCGTGGCACATGTTGGAGCTATTTGGGAAGTTGTTGCTGCCGACGATGCGACCGAACAACTGGTACATGTAGGCGGTCTCCAAGGCCGCATGGCCGCACATGTAAAACACGATCGCTTTCGGATCACAGCTCCTCAGTTCCCGACCAATCATGCTGAACGCTTCGTCCCAGGCGACAGGGAGGTAACGATCCGTAGCGGCGTCCCATTTCAGCGGATGGGTCAGACGGCCGAGGTTTTCGAGTGCATGATCCGACCAGGTTTCGAGCCCGCTCATGCGGTGAGTGGCAAAGAACTCGAGCGGCACGCGCTTGCGGGTCAATTCCCAGCCGGTCGCCTTGCCGCCGCTCTCGCAGATCTCGACGGTCTGTGGTTTCTCCGGCTTAGTCCATGCGCAGGCCACACAGGCGAACCCGCCCGGCTTGTTCTGCTTGAAAAACGCGTAGGCGCTTCGCAGAAAGGATTTTTCGCGCAGCAGCGTGCCGGCAAGCTCCCGCAGCGCCGCCCAACTGCCGGCCGCTCTTCTATTCGGCCGTCCGCGGATCCGGTCCTTGCCCAGGCGGTAGCCGCGAATGCGCATGTTCAGGCCGCCCGTCGAGGCCCGCGGTCGCTGGCGGCCATCTGCTCGGGCGTATCGAGCACGGCGACGTGATGGCGGTAGACCATCTCCCAGCCCTTCCAGCCGGTGAACAGCAGGATTCCTACGACGACCAATGACAGCACCACGCCCCACGGCTTGATGGCGGCCTCGGCGCCCTGGCTATATCGAAGGACGAAGTTCACCAGCGCAACCACGACGGCCGTGAGATTGCCGATCATGTGGTACCAGGCGTCAGTCAGGCGACGGATCCGCGGTTCGCCGAAGAAGTCGATAAAGCCGGCCAACGCAGCGACGAGCGCCATCACGATTGCCGCGCCGATCAACCACATGGAAGCCTTGGCCCAGAACGCGTCAGCGGTGCCAACAAAGACCAGATCGCTAACTAATGCGCCGACCAGGAATGCGACGGGGAATGGGATCAGCATGGGGTGCAGCGGGTGCTCCCCGATCTTGGCGGTGCTCTTAGGATTAATGCTCATGGAAATCTCCGAAATGGAACTTTCCAGGACAATGGTCCATCCACTTGCAAGTTCCTCTCGGTGCGTTCCGGATCCTTGGCCCAACTCCTACGGTCTTGCAGCGCTAGGAACGGCATCCAGCTCAGAACATTGCCTTCGAAGCCAGCGCACGCGCGTGCACGGCTGTCGGAGCATGGCGGGCGCGCTTCCCATGAGGTTCGCCATGAACAAACAAATGCTCGCGTTCTCACGCCGGCAGTCTCTTGCCGGTTTGTCCTTCCTCGGACTGAGCGGGCTGTTGCTACCGCCGGCCTACGCGCAGAAGAAGAGCCACCAGACGACCGGCGTGGGCCTGGGCGAGAAGCCCGCCCTCCGTGACGAGGATATCTTCACCTTCGCGCTGAACCTGGAATACATGGAAGCCGAGTTCTACCTCCGCGCCACCACGGGCAAAGGCATCTCGGATGCGGACGTCGGCTCCGATGCGGCAAGCGTGGTCGGCGGACATCAAGCCAAGTTCGACAACCAGGCTATCAGGGAGTTCGTCGAAGAACTGGCGGAAAACGAGCTCGCCCACGTCCGCTTTTACCGCAAGACGCTCGGCAGGAGCGCCATATCGCGCCCCGCGATCGACTTCGAGGCGGGTTTCAAGGCAGCGGCCCAGGCCGCCGGTCTTCCCACGGATTTTGATCCGTTTGCGGACGACATGAGCGTCCTGCTCGGCGGCATGCTGTTCGAGGACGTGGGCGTGACCGCCTACGCCGGTGCCGCGCCGCTGCTCAAGAACAAGGAGTTCGTGGAAGCCGCGGCTGGGATCTTGGCGGTGGAGGCGTATCACATGGGCATGGCCCGATCGCAGCTATACCTCATGGGAGAGAAAGCTTGGACGGCGGCCAATGCGATCTCCGATGCGCGAGATCAGGTGGACGGGCCAGATGACAAAGACCAAGGTATCCGAGTGAACGGCAAGGCCAACGTAGTTCCGTCCACGCCCGATGCCATTGCCTTCCACCGCACGCCGCAGGAGGTCCTGCACATCGTTTATCTCACCGACAAGCAGGGCGTGAGCAAAGGCGGATTCTACCCCAACGGCATGAATGGTGCGCTGAAGTCCACCTGAGCATCCTACGTGGGGCGCTAGGAGTACGCCCGGTGCCCCTCATCACGATGAAATTCTGCCTGTTTTGCGCCGGGACAGGCCTCGCGGTGTGCATTGAGCTTCGGCGTTTGGATCACTCCGATACCGGCTTCGGCCGTAAGACAGAATATAGTACCCATTGCAATCCGGCTTCGGGCTTGGAGCTCTGCCGAGCGAGACCAGCTTTCCGCACCGCATTGATGGGATCAGCAGATAAGTCAGCCGGAGCACCAGAACTTCAGCGTCCCTCGCTCGCTGCTCCATCTGCGCTCCCAAGACGGCACATCGTGCGGCTTCTAGGGGGAGAGCAAAATTAACTTGCGAAGGACTGTTGGCTGAAATAGCAATATCCAACAGCTCACGTTGGGTGAGTGTGTTTGCTTGCTTTTTTCGTTAGCCAAATTCTCTTCATGGAGGAGGCTAATATGCAAGTGACTAGCGATTCTCATTTCAATGCTGCACTCGACGCAATTTTGGCGCGCATTGGCGATGCTCAATCGAGCGCCCTCGCATTCGCTGCTTCCGAGCTATCTCAACTCGCCAATCAGAACGCGCCAACTTTGAATTCTCCCTTGAATGCTGGGCTCGAGGGAGTGCTGGAGCGCTTTGGTCAAATTCAACCGAATGGCAAAGCCGGCGACGAGCACAATGGCGACGATCACAATGGCGACGGTCACGACAACGATGATCAATTGACCCCTGAGAACGTGATCGTACCAGAGGGCTACTCGCTGCAGGCTTTTGCGACCGGCTTGACGTTTCCGACCGCGATCACGTTCTCCGATGGTCATGTCTGGGTGAGCGAGTCAGGCGCCACGCCAAACACCGTGCCGGAGATCGTCCAGATCGGATCGGATGGGCATCCCATCCCGGTGCTCGCCAGTAATCAGCTCCCCGCGGGGGTTTTGGCCGGACCGATCACCGACATCACTTTCCACGACGGCGAGATCTGGGTTGCACACCGGCAGGTCGGCGCCAACGACTGGCTGGTCGGCGCTATCTCGAAATTCGATCCCGCCGACCCGGTCGGCAGCTTCACGACCGTGTTGACGAACCTACCTTCAACTGGTGATCACTACACCGAAGAGATCGCCTTCGACGACTCTTCGGGGCGCCTCTTTTTCTCACAAGGGAGTGCCACGAATTCGAGTGTTGTCGGACCGGACAACGAGCTCGTGAGCGGCTGGCTTACGCAGTTTCCTGATTTCCACGATTTCGCCGCGCAGGACGTCGTGCTGAACGGCACCGAATTCCACGCCCCCATTGCGGTGCCCGGGCTCAACCCCGAGAATCAGGTCACGGCACCATTCATGCCGTTTGGTTCAGGCCCGATCGCGCCAGGTACGGTGATACCCGCCGCCACGCCGGATTCGCCGCAAGAAGGGATGATTGCAGGCAATGCTGCAATCTATTCCTTTGATCCGACCGCTGATGATCCCGCGTCGACCCTGCGGCTCGAGGGTTGGGGATTCCGCAATCCGTTCGGGATCGGCTTTGACCCGTCCAACCCCGATCTGCTGTTCGCGACCAACAACGGCGCTGATATCCGGTCGGCTCCGCTGGATGGGCTGCACGTCGTCGAGTCGCGGCCGATCGCGAACGACTTCGACGATCTGTTCGCGTTGAACACGGGTGGGACAGCGGAGTTTTTCGGATGGCCTGATTTCTTCCATGATCCGATTACAGGGGCAGTGCTGCCCGTCACCGATCCTCTGTTCGCGCAAGGCGAGCTTCCAATCCCGCCTCCTGGGTTTGTCCTGGATGAGAACTTCCGGAACAGCCTGCAGGTCGAACCTGCTGTTGCCCAGTTCGAATATCACTCATCGGCCAACAAATTCGACTTCTCGTCGAACGCTCAGTTCGGTTCGGTCGGAGATCTGTTTGTCGCCGAAACCGGCTCGTTCGTGCCGGTCACCGGGGCGCAGGACCTGGTCGGCTACAAGGTCGTCCAAGTGGATCCGACCACCGGCGCCGTGACCGATTTCATCACGCACACCAGCAATACGGTGGAGGATATCTTCGACCCCAACGGGTTCAATAAGCCCATCGACGTCAAATTCCAGGACGGCACGATGTTCATCGTGGATTTCGGGGTGTTCGAGCCGGGGCTCAACCTGGCAGAACCCGGAACTGGAAAGGTGTGGATCCTCTCGCCGACCATCACCGATCCGAACGATCCGACTCATCACCACGATGGTGCGCTGTTGGCGTGACATGAAGTGCGCTGTTGGACCGGTGCCGCGAGGCAAAGCAGGCCATTGGCGCCGGAGCGAGATTCTTGGAATGGGATTGAGGCTGCAGCCAGCCGGTCGGAAGCAGAGACGGACCGGCTGACCGCGTTGGCAGTATGTCAGTCGATGGATAGCTAGCCAGAGGAGGTGGGAATTGCCCCGCTCGCTCTCCAGCTCCATCTCGCCGGGCCGGGACGGGGACTCAGCGTCCGCATGGCGCGCGTGCCGCGGAGCTGTCTTGGGGGTGGCGCTGATTAGCGCGTTGGTGAACGTGCTCTATCTCACGGGCTCGTTCTTCATGCTGCAGGTCTACGACAGGGTCCTGCCGAGCCGCAGCATTCCGACACTCCTCGGTCTCGCCGTGCTGGCCCTCGGCCTTTACGCATTCCAGGGCATCTTGGACGTCGTGCGCGCTCGGGTGCTGGTCCGGCTCGGCGGTTGGCTGGACGAGGTGCTACGCTCGCGGGTTTACGACTTCATAGTGCGATGGCCGCTCGAGGCCGCGTCCTCAGGTGGCGATGGCTTGCAGCCGCTGCGCGACCTTGACCAGATGCGCGCTTTTCTATCCGGCCCTGGTCTGATCGCGCTCTTCGACCTTCCCTGGATACCCGTCTATCTTGGAATCTGCTACCTGTTTCATCCTTTGATTGGTGGGACAGCGCTCGCGGGCGCGCTGATCTTAATTACCCTGACCATTCTGGCCGACGTGCTGACACGATCGCCTGCCCGGCAAGCTGAAACAAATACGGCCAAGCGCAACGCGCTTGCAGAAGCGAGCCGGCGCAATGCCGAGGTGCTCCGCGCGATGGGCATGGGCGTGCCTCTCTCACGACTGTGGGACCAGGCGAGCGCGGCCTGTTTGGCGAGCCAGCAACGCGCCGCCGATATCGGAAGCAGCCTCAGCGCGATCTCGAGAGTGCTCCGCCTGATGCTGCAATCGGCGGTGCTCGGAGTAGGCGCCTATCTGGTGATCCATCAGGAGGCGACTGCCGGCATCATCATCGCAGGTTCGATCCTGACCGCGCGAGCACTGGCGCCGGTCGAACTCGCGGTCGCGCATTGGAAAGGATTGGTGACCGCCCGACACGGTTTGAAGCGGTTCAAGCAGTGGTCGACCTTTTTTACGGAACGAGACCAGCCGACCGCACTCCCGCCGCCTTGCAAAGCGCTCGCGGTCGAGTCCGTTTCAGTGCTGCCCCCGGGGGAGCGGCGGTTCGTCGTTCAGGAGGTATCATTTGCGTTGAAGGCGGGCCAGGCGCTCGGCATCATCGGTCCCAGCGCCTCGGGTAAGTCCTCGCTCGTACGTGCGATTGTGGGCGTCTGGTCGCCTGCACAAGGCACCGTACGACTGGATGCAGCCGCGATCCAGCACTGGAGACCTGAATCGCTTGGTCGCCACGTCGGCTATCTGCCGCAGGATGTCGAGCTTTTTGCAGGAACCGTGGCCCAGAACATTGCTCGTTTCGAATCAGAGCCCGATCCGGCAGCCATCGTCGAGGCAGCCGAGGCGGCCAACATCCATGAGCTCATTCTCCGCCTGCCCGACGGCTATGACACGCGGGTCGGCGAGGGCGGTATATTTCTGTCGGCCGGACAGCGCCAAAGAGTGGCTTTGGCCCGAGCCCTGTACCGCAATCCGTTCTTGGTTGTGCTTGATGAGCCCAGCTCAAATCTGGACGGCGAAGGAGACCAGGCGCTCACCCGCGCGATCGTCGCGGTCCGCGAGCGGGGTGGCATCGCCATTGTTGTTGCACACCGGGCGAGCGCGCTTGCAACCGTCGATCAACTGCTGGTCATGGCCGAAGGGCGCATGCGAGCGCTGGGGGCAAGGGACCAGATCGCAAGAAAGCTCTTTGCGCCGAAGCCGGTGCAGCCGGTACCTCTCGAAAGCCCCGCTCAGGAGATCGGTTCATGAGTGTTGCGCTCACAAGCCAGGCGCTGCCCGCGATCCACCGTCAGCTTCGCATTGGCATCGCAGCGGCCATCGTTCTGGTTGGAGGCCTCGGTGGTTGGGCGGCCACAACCGAACTCGCAGGCGCCGTCGTCGCACCCGGCAGCATTGTGGTCGATTCGAACGTGAAAAAGGTGCAGCACCCGACGGGGGGCGTCGTCGGCGAGCTGCGTGTGCGTGAGGGGCAACCCGTCAAAGCCGGTGAAATCCTGATACGTCTTGATGAAACCGTCACGCGGGCTAACTTGGCCATGGTCGTCAAGAACCTAACCGAACTCACGGCTCGTCAGGCCCGCTTCGAGGCGGAACGGGACGGCAGCGAGGCTGTGACTTTCGCGGATGATCTCGAACGACACTCTTCCGATCCGGTCGTCGCGGCCGTGCTGAAAGGCGAGCGCACCCAATTCGAAGTTCGCCACGCTGCCCGCGCGGGGCAGAAGGCGCAGCTTCACGAGCGCATTGGCCAGGTGCAGGAGCAGATCCGCGGGATGACCGAGCAGGTCACCGCTAAGCAGCGTGAGATCGAACTCATCAACCAGGAGCTCGATGGCGTTCGGCAGCTGTGGCGCAGCAAGCTTGTGCCCATCACAAGGGTTACGGCGTTGGAACGCGACGCGGCACGGTTGCACGGTGAACGAGGCGCGCTGATGTCCTCCATCGCAGAAGCGAAAGGCAAGATCAGTGAGACGGCCTTGCAGATCCTTCAGATCGACCAGGACCTGCGGAGCGAGGTAGGCAAGGAACTCGGTGAGATCCGGGCCAAGATCTCGGAGCTGGTGGAAAAGCGGATCGAGGCCGAGGACCAGCTCATGCGCATCGATATTCGCGCGCCACAAGATGGCCGCGTGCACCAGCTTTCCGTCCACACGGTGGGCGGTGTGATCAACCCTGGCGATGCCATTATGTTGATCGTGCCCGAGAGCGAGCCGCTGCTCGTCGAAGCCAGACTTGCGCCTCAGGACATTGACCAAATCCGGGTTGGTCAGCGCGCGCTGCTCCGTTTCGCCGCATTCAATCTACGCACGACGCCCGAACTGAATGGTAGGGTGATTGAGGTTGCGGCCGACGTCACGCAGGACTCAAAAACTGGAGCGGGGTACTATACCATCCGAATCAGCCTGCCAGATCAGGAGCTGGCGCGGCTCGAGGGCCTCAAGCTCGTGCCGGGAATGCCGGTCGAGGCGTTCATCCAGACCGGTGAGCGCACGGCGCTGTCGTACCTGGTCAAGCCGATTTCGGATCAGATCATGAA
>NZ_AXAZ01000123.1 GCF_000473065.1 Bradyrhizobium sp. WSM1743 | reverse complement strand
CCCGGCAACATCAGGCCAGTGCAATAATCGCGCAGCGGTCTCGTCCGCTCCGCGTGACCGATCACGCTACCAAGCCCCGCCACATACTCCGCAAACCGGGTTTTGCTGTCTCCGCCTTGATCGAGATTCATCTGGCCCTCCGCGCGCCAAACATTGAATCCCTACAAATACTTGATTCTCAGCCTCAACGGCTGCGGCCGGATGACTCAGTAAGATTAGGATGAGAGAGCTTTGCCGGGCTCGTGACGCAGGGAGGGCGTAGCCCGACCGGAGTTACGAGCCCGGCGACGGCGCGATCCGAGCGGACCGCGCCGTCTGGTGATCGCGGCTGGCCGGTGATGGATGGTTCTTCTCGCCAAAGAGGAATCACCCGTTGCCAGGCTGCCATGTCACCGATCACCAGATGAGGCTCTACATGAAGTTCCGTCAAACCAATTCGCCGTCAGTGGCGGCCGCGAAGGTGTCGTTCAGTTCGTCGACCGCTTATCGGCTCGAGAAGGATCTGCGTCTTCCGTCGCAAAAGAAGTCACCGCGGCAAAGGCGCCGGCCGGATCCCTTGGCCAACGTCTTCGGCCTGGAGGTCGTGCCGATGCTGAAGGCGGCTCCCGGCGTGCGGCCCGTGGCCATCTTCGAGGAGATGCTCCGACGCCACCCTCGCACGCGACACCAAAAACACTCGCTGATTGACGCTCCGCGACAATCAGAGCGAACAAAACTCTTGCGCGCGACAATCATCGCGGCAATCATCACCTCGCCGCGGCACCGACTCGCCATCCTGATTGTCGCGCGCTTCCCATCCAGATTGTCGCGCTATAGATGCCCTGCGTCTTCCCCGATTACCCGGCGCCGGTTGTCCACAACGCCAGCGACGGTCAGCGCGAAATGACGATGATGCGCTGGGGCATGCCGCCACCGCCACGTGTCGGAGGACCTCCGGTGACCAATGTGCGCAATACCACCTCGCCGCACTGGCGCGCCTGGCTCAAGCCGGAGAACCGCTGCCTGGTGCCGGCGAACAGTTTTTCGGAGTACGCGCCAGAGCCGAACCCTGCGACCGGAAAGAAGGACGTTGTCTGGTTCGCACTGCCGATGAGCGGCCCTGTTTGCCTTCGCGGGCATCTGGACGACCTTCAACGGCGACCGCGGCACGAAGTCGAGGCCGATCCCAGGGCCGCATCAGGTCTACGGCTTCCTGACGACGGCACCGAACGCAGTGGTGGAGCCGATCCACCCAAAGGCCATGCCGGTGATTCTAACCAGTGATGAGGAGCGCGACATTTGGATGCGCGCGCCGTGGGACGAAGCGAAGGCGCTGCAGCGGCCCTTGCCCGATGCAGCCCTCAAGATAGTGGCCCGTGGCGAGTCGAAGGAAGATCAGGCCGCGGCATGAAGCATGTTGAGCCCCGCCCCTATGCGGATCCTGAAGCCGCAGCCCGTAAGCTCGTCCAGATCGCATCCGGTATCGAGTCGGCGAGGCAATTCGCCAAAACGTAGCGCGTTTGCATTCCAATCGCGATTGTTGCGAGGCCCGCCGGTTCACGCTGGCGGGCCGGTACCACCGATGAAAAGTCCCCAGCCGCTGTCTGGATGATTTGGGACTTAGTCAGTTTGGGACAGGGCGAAGCGTTGCTCACTCGCTGTTGTGATTTGGATATCTGCGCGACCCACGGTAGTATGGCAGCAATTCTCACCTATCGTCGTTTTTCGTAGGGAGCCTGAATGTTTACCGCAGCAGCCTGCCAAGAAGCAGCAGAACACTACAAGGCACTTTCCAGAGCTCCAGGTATTTCAGCCGCCCGAATGTCCCTTTTAAAGAACATCGCAAGGAGCTTCGCCGGCCTGGCCACTCAGTTGGACAGACTAGCAGCACTCACGAGAGACGAAGGGCGGCGCGGTTAGGCGGTAAGCCGCACTGCAAACCGTACAGCTGCCTCAAGGGTCGGCGGGTCTTGTTGGATCTGCCGTTCGGCCCATCCCCGACGCTAATAGCCTAGTTTAGAATTTCGCCGTCGCCTTGCTTGGGGCGAGGGCCAAACAAATGGGCCCCAGCTCCGGGGGCAATGGGACGGTGGAGCTGAGGCCAATCGGGGATGCCCTTGGGGAAGGGCATCGGGAAAACTTGCAATTGCTCAAGGTTCCGAACCGTCCCCAGTGTGTCAGCGATCCTTGTCAGGTTTACCGTTGGGGCTGCCGTCACCGCCGCCATTGCCATAGCCATTGTTGCCACGGGGGCCGGCCGGTCCGGCACCAGACCTTGCAATTGCATCGGACGTGAGGGATGTCGAGAGCAGGAGCGTCATGGCCGGAGGCGTCACGACGGCGAACCTTCCGCACGTCTTTAGGAACTCGCGCCGATCGTCATCTTCTTGCCTTGTCATGGCATGCTCTCCACCTGCACAACGGATTTATTATATTACCTCGATGCTATTAAATAAATTAAATAGTTAATAAGTTCAATCACGAAAATGTAACGAAGGTTCTTTTGCGGCTAGTTTGCGGATTTTCGTCTCTCCGTCCCGCAGTTGGCCGGATCCGGCAGCCGACGGAGGGGCCCGTGGAATGCGAAAGGTGAAAGAATCAGCGGCGCCTCTCACGCGCCGCCTTGATCTCGAAAGCGACAATGATCGCACCTGCGAATGGCGTTCCGATCGCCAGCATGATGAGAATCATCTCAAGCATGTCCTGATACCCCCGCCGGTCGCGATTTCATCCGGCGGAGCCCCTACACGGATTGGGCCTGCAGCAGGTCCTCTCCGGGCTTCAGCAATCGCACGTACGTCCCGGACTCATGCAGCTCGAGCCAGCCTTTCTCGACCGCGCATCTGATGCCAGCGCCACGACCTGCAGCTTGCTTTCGGCGTAGGCCTTTGCCGGATCCCAGGCCCGTCTCGCCCAGTCGAGGTCCCCAGCCTCCCCGCCGCGGTGAAGGCCACTGCTGAAGTACACCAAGCTAGCGGTTGTGGTCTCGGCAGCGCTACGGAGTTCGCCGACGACGATCCCTGCAGTCCGCGACGCGAGATCGCCCGACGGTCGCGGCGCGATCCGCCGATCGAGCGTGCAGCACCACTTGATAACCGTCGCCAAGAAGCGACTGGGCCCGTCGGTGCTGCCCGTGATGGAAACGGCCGCCATTCGATCCTCTCGCTACCCTGCGTCACAACTCTGTCCGAAGAAAAAGGAGCGAACAGGAGTAGGTCAGGCAAAATCATCCCCATGAGCCATAGATCGCGCCGCACCCGTCCAGATGGGTCTGGAATTCGATTGCGGCGCACTAGCACCGCAAAGATCGATGCCGCAGCCAATCAGAGGACCTTGCAACCCGATTTCCATCCGAATACCATCCACACAGATGTCCAAGAGATGGAAAACGATGGTCAGCAACGTCCATGAAATCCGACCCAAAGCCTCCGACAGCGAGAAAATCACGATCAATCTTGGTTTTGTCGATCTCGGTCAGGTCGACTTGATGGTCCAGGAAGGATTCTACTCCAACCGGACCGATTTCATCCGGACCGCAATCCGCAACCAGCTCGAACGTCACGCCGACGTCGTCAAGCAGTCCACGGCCCGAAAGAGCTTGGACCTCGGCTTGCGCAACTACAGCCGCGAGGATCTCGAGGCGGCGCGGCGGGCGGGCGAGATGCTGCACATCAATGTTCTGGGCCTTGCGACCATCGCCCAAGACGTCACGCCGGAGCTCGCTCGCGCGACCATCGCCTCGGTCTCCGTGCTGGGAGCTCTGCACGCCAGTCCCGCCGTCAAATCCGCTCTCTCCGACAGAACAAGGTAAGGCCATGCTGAAATTGGACATCGTTCGCGAAGCCACACGCCTCACGCGCTCGGGCCAGCTCGTCGAGGCCACCGCGCTGCTCCAACGCATGCTTCGGGGTGAGAACACACCGGACGCCACAGCCACCACAACACACCGCTCCACCGCGACAGAAAGAAAGTTGCCGACCATCGACCCCAAGCCACACGTCACCGCGACGAGGGGTCCGCGTCGCACGGTCCGTCCGCCTGTGGATCTCGCCAAGAACCTCTCGGGGCTCGGCCTCAGAGGATCGCTGAGGCGCGCCCCGCCGTCCGTGGCAGACATCGTGCCCGAGGGCGCCAAGTTCGTCGAAGGCAGCTACGGCAACGCCGCGGGGAGCCGCCCCTACCGACTGTTCATCCCCAGCGGCTATCGTGGACAGTCCATTCCGCTGGTGATCATGCTTCACGGCTGCACGCAGTCGCCGGAGGATTTCGCCGCCGGCACGCGGATGAACTTCATTGCCGAAGAACAGACCTGCTTCGTGGCCTATCCCGCGCAGCAGGCCGAAGCGAACCAGGCGAAATGCTGGAATTGGTTTCGTGCGGCCGACCAGCAACGCGGCGGCGGCGAGCCCTCGCTCATCGCCGGCATCACCCGCCAGATCATGCGCGACCATTCCGTCGACCCACAACGCGTCTATGTCGCCGGACTGTCGGCCGGGGCTGCGGCCGCCGCAGTTATGGGATCGACTTACGGCGATCTGTACGCAGCGATTGGCGTACATTCCGGACTGGCCTGTGGGTCCGCCACCGACCTTTCCTCCGCGCTGATCGCCATGAAGCAAGGCGGCGGGCCCGAGGCAATGCCGAGCGACGGCCCGCCCATTCCGACGATCGTCTTCCACGGCGATCGCGACACCACCGTGCATTCGAACAACAGCAGTCGAATTGTCCGGCAATCCATCGGCGGGACGAGCACGACCGTGAAGGTGTACCGAGGGCAGGTACCCGGAGGGCATGCCTACACCCGCACTATCCATATCGACACCGGAGGACACGGAATCCTTGAGCATTGGGAAATCCACGGAGCCGGACACGCATGGTCGGGAGGCTGCCCGGCCGGCTCTTACACCGATCCGGACGGACCGGATGCAACGAGGGAAATGCTGCGTTTCTTCCTCGAGCATTCGCTCCCACGTGGACGAAACTAGCAACATTGAGAATCTGGTGTCTGGGCCGAACAGGTCTTTGGCTTCTGTTTCGCTGCCGCCTCGCGGGCCATCCGCTCCGCCTTTGCCGACACGCGGAGGATCACTTCGAGCTCTGGGTCGCAACGCTGGCCAACCGATCCTGGAAGCCGCGATGAACAAGCTGTGGAGCGTTGTGTCGATGACGCCTAGTCGGTGCGACCGGTCTTCGGGAACGTATCTACTTGATCTTATGGCTTGAGGCCGTCGGCATGAACCTCCGCGTCATTCGGTCTCGAATCGATATCGACCATCAACGCGTTAGCCATATTCTGCAGTCGTAGACGATCTTGGTCCGGGAAGTTGCGCGGTTGCGTATCGACTAGCGAGAGGCAGCCTACGACCTGACCGGATGACGTCCGGAGAGGGGCTCCCGCGTAGAAGCGGATACCTTTCTCCAGTACGCGCGGATCATCCGCGAAACGCGCGTCCTCAGTAACGTCCTCCGAAACCAGCACATCGTTGGCAGCAATGACATGGGCGTCCAGCGAATTCTCGCGGCTCTCCTGAGCTTCCTGCGCGGCGCCATCGGAGAACGATACGAGTGCGATCGACACGTCGAATGCCTGAGCGATCTTCCTGGAGGCCAGGTCGAGTTCCTGCCGACGCGAAGCGACCAAACCGATCCTGGCCAGTGACGCAGCCTGCGTCGGCTCCGTCTCGCCGACGACTTGCAGCGTCTCGCCTCGGACTGCTGCTCGGCGAATCCATACGCCAACCTGGTCGACGCAGGCCTGGAGGGACGCCAACACCGCATCTGCCGCCATCTGCTGCTTCAGTTCTTCAGGTTGTTCGGCACCCCCCATCAGGTTCCAGCAACAGACGACGAGCTTTAGATGAGGGGCGCGACGGCGCACTCGACGAAACACGTATCGCGCGAACACCTGGGGCTGCCGGTGAAAATAGGACAAGCAAACTGCGTCAATACCATGAAGTTCGAGCTGGCCCAGCGCGCCTTGGGTGACTGCGATAGGCGGCAAAACTTTGGCGGTAAACCCACGCTCCTGAAGCACCTGCGCGATCATCTCTGCTGCCGCGTGATCGAGCTCCGTTCGTCCTGCAAGGCAAAGGACGGATAAACGCTCGGCGGTGGGAGGACTATCGTCCAGGGCAGCTTTTTCCCGGACATGGTCCTCGACCTCTCGCACGACGAAGGTAGCGGTTTCCGCGACGAGACGACGATAGTTTGTGTCGGCGGTGCTGCGTTGCCTGTCGTTCTCCGCGAGGCGGAGAGCAGGAATGGCCACGTTGTCGTAAAACTCACAAGAGGAGGTTTTGTCCACGTATTCCTCTGCGATCTCCACCGCCTCCTCCACATTGCCGGCCAGTAGGCGCTGGTAGAGCTGCTCCTCCGGAGCGAGGACAGGATCGCTACCGAGAAGAATGCCCAGGAACTCCAATTGTGGGACATAGCGTCCGATAACGACGACGCAGACCGTCAGAGGCGTCGAAAGAAATAGCCCCACCGGCCCCCAGAGCATGGTCCAAAAGATCGCTGCGACAATGATGGCCAGCGATGACAGGCCTGTGCTGGAGCCATACAGCCAAGGCTCGACGACATTGTTGCTGATCAGTTCGGCCACTAGGAACAGGCCGACGACCCAGAACAGCATGGTCCAGCCAGGATCGACAGCGATCGAAAGGGCAATCGGGAACAGCGCCGCAATGAAGGGGCCCAAGTAAGGGATGAATCGGAGCACTGCGGCGAGTAGTCCCCACAGAATCGCGTTTGGTACGCCCACGAAGTAGAGCGCGATGCCGATCGGAATTCCGTAGCTCAGATTCACGATCAGCTGCATCACTAGGTACCGACTGACCCGGGCGGCGGCGTCGTTGATGGCCTGCGTGCTCTTTTGGAGGTCACCGGCTCCCGCAAGCTTGATAAATCGGTCGCGCAAGTCTTCCCGCTCGAGCAGCACGAAAATCACAAAGATCACGACCAGCCCAGCGGTCGCCAGCGGCGCCAGCAAAGGACCGATGACGGAACGAATGAGCTCGAGAGGCTTAGGCTGGGGCGGCGCCAGCCTGACGGTGACCGGTTCTTGTGTCCGCGCACCCGCCGTTAACCCGGGCTGCTCCGCTTCGCTCCTTTTCTGCTCGCCGGAGATCTCTTTGCCAAGATCCTCGACTGTCGTGGTGACCTTGTCGAGGACGCCGCCGCCTGGCGCCGATTTCTGCAAGGAGTGGATCTTCTCGGTTATAGTGCTCTGGTACTTCGGGAGATTGTCGGCAAGTTGGACGAGCTGGCGGCCCACGACCAGGGCGGCGCCTGCGACCACGATGAAAGCAAGCGTTACGGCCATCAGAACCGCTGCGATGCGGGGTACTCTCCAGCGCCTCAGCCAATTAACCATGGGGGTCAGAATGAAGCTCAGGAGAATGGCGAGCGCGAAAGGAACGAAGATTTCGCTGCCGAAATAAAGACCTCCGATCGCGAGGACGATGCCGCCCGCCGTCAGAATAGGAGAACCTGCGGTCTGAACTGGAAGTCGCTGCGGCGATGTCGGATCCAACTCGGCCATGCGCCTGGCCTTTAGATTAGGAGCACGAGTCAACCCCGAATTGGTCAATCCGGTCCAACGGCTACTGCGAAATTCGAAGCAATGGCCACCTTCATCTCGTCGATCCGGAGACAGGCGAGGCTTCCTCCCGGGCCGCCCCTGACCCTCTGGGAAACTCGACCCCAAGACTATCGACGATCTCGTTCAGCAGGGCGTGACTGCCGGCGCGGCGCGTCCACCGGACATAGGGCAGGACGCTTCTGCACCCAGACCGCGTTTTCCGCCGACGCTAAGGTGTCGCAGCCAGAGGCACTGCAGTCGCCTTGCGGGAAGGACGGAAACGTCTCAAACTTCGCTTCGGGGTCTCGTTGGATCCGGTTCCAGCGGCCCCTTGGAGTCCCGCATCCGGCAGATTTTTTCCTCCGCCGATTCTGGAGCCCATCATGGCGACATTTACGCGATCGCGAAGCCTGCTGCTTTCCGCAAGTCTTGGTGCACTTGGCGGCACAGCACTGGCGGCGCTGCTGGCCGGGAGTGGCTTCATCCTCGCGGACGCACGCGCAACCGCTGCGGATGTATCGCTGCCGCTCGCCGATGCCGATCTTCCGATCTGCGGCACGCCGACCGCAACCGCCCGGCCAACCATGATTTTTCGCCTAGCTCAGACGGAAGTGCCACGCGCTGAGATGAGTGCCGCCAGCCCCGCGCCGGCATTCACGGACACCGAGCCGCCGCTGTGGATCGACATTGGCTCCATCACCTGGAAGATCACGACCGCAAACGAGCGCGCGCAGGCTTATTTCGATCAGGGCCTGCGTCTCGCCTTCGCTTTCAATTACGATGAGGCGCGGCGCGCGTTCCGCATGGCGCAAAAACTCGATCCTGACTGCGCCATGTGTTTTTGGGGCGAAGCGCTGGTGCTCGGTCCCAACATCAATCTTCCCATGCCGGAAGACGCTGCCGGGCCTGCCTACGCTGCCGCGCAGAAGGCGAAGGCGCTTGCCGGGAAGGCAAGCCCACGCGAGCAGGCGCTGATCGGTGCTCTGGCGGCCCGCTACGGCAGCGATCCGAAGGCGGCGCGCGCCGCGTTTGACGCAGCCTACGCGGTCGAAATGGCAAAGGTAGCAAAGCGGTTTGCCGACGACGACGAAATCGCCACGCTCTATGCCGAGGCCGTGATGGATATTAGCCCCTGGGACTACTGGAAGCCTGGCGGCCGCGAAGCCAAGCCGCAGAGCGTGTCGATCGTGCCGACGCTGGAGCGTGTGCTGGCTCGCAATCCCAATCATGCCGGTGCAATTCACCTCTACATCCATGCCGTCGAGGCGTCCGACCGGCCCAAGCGCGCCGAGCCTTATGCCGACCGGTTGCGCGGTGCGATCCCCGGTGCCGGCCACCTCGTCCACATGCCGAGCCACATTTACTACCGAGTTGGCCGGTATCTCGACGCACTGGAAGACAACAAGACCGCGGTCAAGGTCGATGAAAAATACCTGGCCGAGACCAACGCGCCGATGGGAGTCTACCGGCTCGGTTATTATCCGCACAACGTGCACTTCGTGATGGCGTCGGCGCAGATGGCCGGCGACGGCCCGACCGTCATTGCGGCTGCGGAGAAGCTCGGCCAGCTCATTCCCACCGAGGCTGCCAAGGGCATTGCGATGGTGCAGCCGGTCAAGGCGGCGCCTTACTTCGCCCACGCGCAGTTCAGCACGCCCGAGACCATTCTGGCGCTGCCGGATCCCGGCGATGCGATTCCCTATGTCAAGGCAATGTGGCTCTACGGGCGCGGCGTCGCCCTCGCGGCAAACCGTGACTTCGCGGGCGCTACTGCCGCGGCGAGCGCCATCGAGACGATCGAGCGCACCGCGGACTTCAAGCTGCTGAAGGATTCAGGCGTCCCGGCGCAGGAGGTGCTCCGCATCGCGCGCACGGTGGTCCTCGCACGCGTAGCTCAGGCCAAGGGCGACTATCGGACCGCCATTATCCGGTTCGACCGGGCGGCGGCATTGCAGGACGAGTTGGCCTACACCGAGCCGCCTTATTGGTATTATCCGATCCGGCAGTCGCTTGCCGCCGCCCTGCTGCAGGCCGGCCGTTACGCCGAGGCGGAGCGGCAATTCCAGCGCGCGCTCAGCCGGGCGCCCGCCAATGGCTGGTCGTATTACGGGCTGGCGGAATTGCATAAGTCACGCGGTGATGGCGCCGCAGCTCGCAAGGCCGAGGCCGACCTTGCCAGAACCTGGATTGGCGACCGCAAGCTGTTGCAGATTTCAAATCTCTGAAGAGCGAGCTCGACTCGTGCCGATGAGGTGATCGAATGAGGTCGCGACTTCCGTTCACACTGCTGGGCTCGGCGCTGACGGCCGCTTGTGGCCCTTCTGCGATCTTGGGGAACGTTCGCTCCTCCGCTGCCGCTTAGGCGCTCCCTTGAGCTACCCGAGCTTCCGCAATCTGACGCAGGCTGACGCTCTCGCCTGCGAGAACGCGACGGTCAAGGTTCGCACGGTCCTTGGCGGACAGCGGCAAACACCGGTGACAGTCTAAGGCTGCCTCTCGGGCGGCCTTCTGCTCTGAGCGACAGTTATTAGGCGTACACCACGCCAGCCGTCGGAGCTGGTAATTGCGCTGCTAGTAAGTGAGGTCGAAAGCAAGGNTATGATACTCGGAGGTGTTACGGGGGCGAACCTGCCGCAGGATCTTAAAAACTCGCGCCGATCGTCTTCTTCTGGAGAGGACATTGCGACTCCTATGATTTTTTT
>NZ_AXAZ01000122.1 GCF_000473065.1 Bradyrhizobium sp. WSM1743 | reverse complement strand
CAGATCGGGGGCGCCCAGCTGCTGCGTCTGCCATTCGACAGCGGCCACGTGGCCGCATCGGAGGCGGAACCTCGGAGCGTCGCGTTACTGAATGGCGAAGTCGGGCGGTTTCTGCGGGACAACGGGTTACCTTAAGCGACAGAGAGCGCGCTGAACTAAACGAGGGCGCGACTAATTTCATCATAAAAAGCCAATGCAGCGCTGTATTTGGGCGCCAGCACCGATCTAGTCGCGCTAAATCAATATCGAATGGCAGTTAGCATTGGTTGTTGGCAAAAAGGAGGTGCTCATGTCAAAAATCTTGTCGCCGGATCAAATCGATGGCTTCCGCAAGAATGGCTACGTTCCGCGCGTCCGCGTAATTTCGAAAGAACGCGCGGCCTCGATCAGACAGCGGCTTGAAGAATTCGAGAGAAGTGCCGGTGCTCCCTTCAGCGCTGCCGTCAGCAAGCCGCTTCGTGCTAACGGGCATTTGCTCTTTACCTGGCTTAACGAACTGATCCGCGACGAGCGGATTGTCGATGCCATAGAGGATTTGTACGGCGAGAATCTCTTGTGCTGGATGTCGGACCTCTTCATTAAGGAGCCTAACGATCCGTCTTACGTATCCTGGCACCAAGATTCAACATACTGGGGTCTATCGAGTCCGGACGTGGTTACGGCATGGGTTGCGCTGACCGAAAGTACCAAAGCTAATGGAGCTCTCGAGGTCATACCCGGCACGCACCTCAAGGACCAGATCCCGCACCGAGATACTTTTGCGAAGGATAATATGCTTTCGCGAGGGCAGGAGATCGCGGTCGAAGTCGATCCAGGCTCATCTGTGATGCTTGAGTTGGAGCCCGGCGAGATGTCGCTGCACCACGTCCGCTTGGTTCACGGCTCTGCCCCCAATCGTTCGGAAACTCAACGTCGGATCGGGTTCGCTATCCGCTATATCCCGACCCACGTTCGCCAGCTTGAGGGTGAGGACACTGCGACGCTTGTACGCGGAGTTGATACTTTCGGCTCATTTCAGCATGAGCCAACTCCAGCGTACGATATGGATCCTGAGTGTCTTTCGTTCCGGCAACGCTCAGCCGAGAAAAGACAGACGTTTTTCTATAAGGGAAATGATGAGCGGGCCGCGGGTTAAGCTTCCGTTCGCCGGCTGGTTAACCGTTTCCGACCCAAGTGGGGATTACCCAGGCTTGGCTAGGTGTGAGGTCAATATGATCCAAGGGCCACGTCGTTAACGTTAATTGCTTCAGTCGGCCGACGCTAATTTGGAGAAGGGGGCATGCGGGATCAGGCTCGACTTCGTAAGCCGCTGAAATCGCCTTTTAGTCTCGCAAGGGCGACCAACTGCTCCTGCGCATTACCGCTTAGCTCGTGACAAGAAAGAAGAGAGGGCGCGGAGAGCTTCCGCTTCCCTCTTCACCGAACAGCGATCTGCCAGTTCCACAGCAATCGCGAGAAATCATGACGAAATCCGACCGACGGATCACAGTATTGGCCGCCGTTCGTGATACCCCACGAGCATCTGATGGAGGAAAAGCTAGCGCGTCTCCAGCGTAATCGATGGGTGGCTGCATTGCGACGACTGGACCTTTGTGGTCAGCAGCTACGTTGGCCATGATCTGGTGGTTGCGTGACGCCGGCTGCCTAACTGCAACGCGTTGTCGGGCCGCATCTTTCGAGCGGCAAAGTATCGGCTGGTCGCACCTTGCTTGGACCGTGTTCGCCAAACCGGTTATGCTCAGGCGCTTCGCGGCCTCTATGGGGAGGGCGACCTGAATGCCGACAGCGTGCCACGCATCGCTGAAAAATACCGTGAGACCGACCAGCCGGCGCTACTTGCGCAGGATCTCAGCATCCTCGAATTTTGCCGGTGCAGTGTTGTGGACGTTGCCCGCGTGGAGCCCGAAACAGACAAACAGCCGGGCTTTCTGGACGGATGGCTTAACATCATCGATTTCTAGTTCACGAAGTACGGACCCAGAGCCGTGGCGGTTAAATGCCTGATTGCCTCTTCGCGCGCGCTTGATTTCGCGCCCATCGCCAAAGCGCATGCGGCGCGGCTGTTTCTGCACCGTGTCGGCCAAATGTAGCACGACCTAGTTTCGAATCCTCAAGTCGCTGCGGGATCTTCTCTTTCGCTATTGGGTCGGCAAGGCTGGTGAGTGCGGCGTGCCAGTCAAGCTGCACACTGGCTATCTGCGCGGCTACGGGCTTAATGCAGCTTACCCGTGTCCGCGAACGCCGCCGATCTCTGTCGCTTGCTGCAGGATTTCCCCGAAACTCGGTTCGTGCTGATGCATGTCGGCTACTCGGGAGCAAGAGTTTATCGCGCCAGCCAAACATTATCCGAGCGCGGCAATCGACATGTGCTGGGTGTGGATCCTCAACCGAGGGTAGAGCATTCGTTTCGGAAAGAGTTTCTGCTAACGGCTCCAGCCGACAGGAGCAACAAGAGGATCGTGTTCGGTCGGCCGGCTGTGTTGTCGTTCCGACGGGGCGAGTGACGCTGAACGAAAGCCGTGCCGAGAAGCTCAGCTTGTAAAAAGCGTGGTGACTGGCGAACGCTATCGTCCCGAGGTCGCACGACGACGAGCTCACTGGGCAAAGTGTCAAGGTCGCGTCGATCTTCATCGACGAAAACCTGGAGGACCGACATGCCTCCCTTGCGGGGATAGGCGCCGCGCGGGCGCAAGTTGCTCGCCTAAGTGCCCCACGGGCTGGCAAGAGCACGACCCTCCTGGCAGCCCTGCGGTATGACCGGATCGATACGCCATGGTTCATCGAGGGGCCAATCGACTGCGTGATCTTTCGGACCTAAGTCGAGAAGCTTCTTCTGCTGCCGCCCCTTAGTCTTGGCGACATCGTGGTCATGGACAATCTCGGCAGTCACAAAATCAAGCTCAGCTCATTCGTCGGAGACAAACAATTCTTGCTACCAAAATACTCGCCCAATCTGAACCTGATCGAACAGGTTCTTGCCAACCCTCAAGTGTCTGCTCGGAAAGGCCGCTGATGTGCTTATTGTGCCTTACCTGGCGACTGGCTGGCTGCATGCCAGCCTTCAACTCGAGAGGAGCGCTCGCATCTTGCAGAATTTCCAATCTTGTTGGTCAATTTTTGCAGCCTTTAGGCGTCGACATGCCCTACGTGTTTGCCTTGTCCGGGAGCCGCGCAACGATTTTCCCCTCCTTACCAGAGAAGATTTGTACAATGCTTGATCCGCCTGAAATGAGCGAAGAGTTGCCGATCTCGCATGATCCTCGGCCGGAAGGTATGGACGCGAGAGAGCAGCGGCATGGATGCCATTTGGGCGCGCTGCGCAGTTGCCCGATAGTCGGAGTTGTTGCGATCAAACGACAGGGATTCCAGGTGGCGATGGCGGCTTGCATGTGGCCCAGTGCCCGTGCGGCTGACAACGTTGTGCCCCGCAAGAGCCGGTTCAGTGAGCTGTCTTCTGCGGACGATCGGCAAGGGGTGAGAACGCTAGGTGCAGCCGACAAAGATGGTCGGTTGATTTGGGAGAGGCGATAATGAAACTCGGTGTGGCGATCGCGGAAATTCTTAAGCGTGAAGGGATCGAGATTCTCTGCGGCTATCCGGTCAATCACCTGATCGAATATGCCGCGAGTGCCGGCATTCGTCCGGTCATGGTGCGCCAGGAGCGCGTCGGTATTCACATGGCGGACGCAATTTCCCGAGTCACCTCCGGGCACGCCATTGGAGCCTTTTGTATGCAAAATGGCCCCGGCGCGGAGAACGCCATGGGTGGTGTCGCGCAATGTTTTGGAGACTCGGTTCCTGTGCTGGTGCTGCCGATGGGCTATCAGCGCCGACTTTCGAACATCGAGCCGAACTTCAACTCCAGCCAAGCGATGAAGGCATTCTCGAAATCCGCCGAGCCAATCATTCTGGCCTCTGAAGTTTGCAACGTGTTCCGACGTGCCTTCGCCAAACTTAAGAATGGTCGCGGCGGGCCGGTAATTGTCGAAATTCCAGAGGATATGTGGAACGAGGAGGTGCCGGAGCCCCTGAACTACACACCGGTACTGCGGGCGCGCTATGGTGCCGATCCCGCCGATATCAAACAAGCCGCCTCGCTTCTGATCAATGCTAAACGCCCAGTGATTTATGCGGGTCAAGGCGTGCATTATGCGCGGGCTTGGTCGCAATTGAAACGCTTGGCCGAACGGCTCGCTATTCCCGTGACAACGAGCTTGGGCGGCAAATCGTCCTTTCCCGAGACGCATGCGCTGTCGCTTGGTTCCGGCGGGCTCGCGGTGCCGCGAGCCGTGACAAAGTTTCTGGGCGAGGCAGACGTAATCTTCGGAATTGGTTGCTCTTTCACGGAGACCTACTTCGGCATCGCTATGCCGAAGGGCAAGACCATTATCCATTCCACGCTCGACCCCAACCATATCAATAAGGATATCCAGGCAAATATTGGTCTGGTTGGCGATGCTGGGCTCGTACTCGATGCGCTGCTGGACGAGATCGGAAAGACGGTAACGTCAGACCGGAATGCGACACGAGTAGCGGAAGAAATCGCGGCCTCACATAGGGAGTGGCTCGCAAAGTGGATGCCGAAGCTCACCAGCAACGACGACCCGCTCAGCCCCTACCGCGTGCTGTGGGACCTGTATCGCACGGTCGACGTCAATAACACCATCATCACCCATGATGCCGGCAGCCCTCGCGATCAGCTCTCGCCGTTCTGGAAGGCGGTCGAACCCCTCTCCTATCTCGGCTGGGGAAAGACCACACAGCTCGGGTACGGGCTCGGCCTCGCTATGGGCGCGAAGCTCGCGAGACCCGACAAGCTCTGTATCAATGTCTGGGGTGACGCCGCAATCGGCTTTACCGGTATGGATTTCGAGACGGCTGTGCGCGAGCGGATTCCGATCATGTCGATCCTGTTCAACAATTTCTCGATGGCGTGCGAGCTGAAGATAATGTCGGTCGCGACGGAGAAATACCGTTCGACCGACATCTCCGGCGACTATGCCGCAATGGCGCGCGCTTTCGGCGGCTATGGCGAGCGCGTCACGAGACCGGAGGAGATCGTGCCCGCGATCAGGCGCTGCATCGAGAAGACGCAGGCAGGCGTTCCAGCGCTGCTCGAGTTCATCACCTGCAAGGAGACCGAGATCTCCCGCCCTGAGACGTGAGGCTTGGCTTTCGAAAGGCAAATTCCCGGGGGGCGCGGTTCGGCACGAGCCCGGATTATCGAAATTTCAGAGTTTGGTTCTTGCATCGTGCCCGATTGTAAGTGTGGAACTGGTTGTCCCAGCAGTTTGAAAGGACATCCTGACATTATAATAAGCGGCGGTGATAGGAATGGTCAACGATGCAGGGGGTGGTAAACGTCGATGATCTGCGCAAATTAGCGAAGAGGCGGCTGCCCAGGATCTGCTATGACTTTATCGAGGGCGGCACCGACGATGAGGTTGGGCTCGTTACGAACGAGCAGGCTTTCCGCCGGCAGCGCGTCATCCCGCGCTACTTGGTCGATGTAAGCGTGCGCGACCAGTCGACGACGCTATTCGGCCGTACTTATTCGAGTCCAGTTGGTATCGCGCCGACCGGGCTGGCGGACCTGTTCCGGCGCGGTGCCGACCTGATGTTGGCTGAGGCGGCGCGCGAAGCGAACGTGCCCTTCATCATGTCCGGCCACAGCTCAAGCTCGATCGAGGATCTCGCCAAGCTGGCACCAAACCACGGCTGGTACCAAATTTACTCAGCCGTCGACCCGTCGATCTCGGAGGACATGATAAAGCGGGTGAGCGACGCCGGGCTAAAGACTCTGGTCTTCACCGTCGACGTGCCGGAAACCTCAAACCGTGAGCGCAGCATCCGGCACGGCTGGGGACCCTCGCGAAAGCTGCCCTGGAAGACGAGGTTCGAAGCGTTGCGTCATCCGCTCTGGATGATGGAGTGGTTGCAGCACGGCACGCCTTATTTCGGAAATTGGACGCGGTATGCTGGTGAGAACGCCAGCGCCGAACAGGTGGCCGATTTCGTCAGCAATCAATTCCGCGCGCCGATGGCCTGGAAAACTGTCGAGCGCTATCGCGAACTGTGGAAGGGCAATTTTGTGATAAAGGGGATCATGCACCCCGATGATGCCCTCCTAGCGCATTCGCTTGGCGTCGATGGCGTCATCATCTCCAATCACGGCGGGCGCCAGCTCGACAATGCGCCGTCATCGCTGGAAGTTTTGCCAACCGTCTGCGAGGCAGTGGGTGACAGGATGACCGTGATGCTTGATGGAGGCGTCCGCCGCGGCCTTCATGTCTTGATCGCGATATGCGCGGGTGCCAAGTTCGTTTTTCAAGGGCGGCCGACTTTGTACGGCGTGGCCGCCGGCGGAGTGATGGGGGCGTCGAAGGCGCTGGAGATTTTCCGTCGCGAAATCGACATCAGCATGGCCCAGATCGGAGCCGCCAAGATCGTCGATCTCGGACCCCAGTTCCTGAAGCGGAAAGACGAGACCTAAACCTAAACCTGCGCTGAAGGGCGGACCGTGGATTTCCGGCACGGCAAACAAGCTGCTCGCAAAGGCCGACTGGTACGGACAGCCAGCGCCATGGCCAATTTAATGCGGTGGATGCTGATGATCATCAGTGCCGCGAGCTTGAACAGGTTGGTGCGAATCGTGCCGCAGCTCGCACCGCCCCGATCAGTCGCCTGCAAAGCGATGCAACGCAGTCTCTCGAGCTGCACATAGTCCATGGGGGCAAACCATAGCCTCAACTGATTGATCTTCGTGGTGCCGGTGGAGGTGCGATCGGGGAACCGGTCAATCTGGGCGCTATTTGATGCTGTTCTCCATCTCGCCGCGGGCGCAGTAAATGTCTTGATAGAGGTGGCTGTCGCCCCGTTTTGTCAATTCCGCCTTGGCGATAACCCGTCGTGATTACCGCGGAAGCTATACAGCGGCAGACAGCAGTAGCAGTCGTGAGAACCACCCCTCCTTATCGCCGTGCGCCGGATCGTCGGTGGCATCGAGATCGAGGCTGAAGCCGGTTCAGCCTCGACTTGCCCGCCACAGTCGGCCGTCGGGCTTTTCAATTTGCCCGCCGGCGACGGATCACTGGATCGTGCCACGCGGCAAACGCCAGACCAGTCAGATCGCCCGATCCGTCGTAGCTGGTCAGGTTGCGGGGGCCGCTAGCGCGGCTGAGGTATGATGGTTTAGTCAGGCATTGGTTCGGCTATAGTTGACCTGTTCATGCCTGCTGGGGCATGGCCATGCCCGAGGTCGCGCGCAGCGCGCCGCTTGCTGATATCTGGGGCGGGCGCCTCAAGGTGTCCAGCAGAGTGCGGACGAGCCGCCACCAGCCGATTGACTGAGGTCGCTACAACCACCGTCCCAGCGGGACCTCGCCAGCCCGTCGCGAAGGGGGCCGGAAAAAGATCAGGCCAGCTTTGCACAGTCCGATCGCACAGTCCGCTCGAAGATATTCCGTTGACGCAGGCGCAGTAAGGAATAACGGCGATCTTCCGGACGGTGGCGACTTCGCGTTGTCCATGCCGATCCGCCCTTGTCCGGCCCGACGAGGCCACTCCAAATCGGCGTCCAATGTTTGCCGCCGAATACCAAGTGTTTGCAGAATTTCTGTGATCAGGTGCCGATCTGCGCGGTCTTTGAACGTGGAAGCTCTTTTAGTATGAGTGATCTGCGCGGGTGCCGCACATGGCCAGCCCCAGCAGTGCATGGCAGCATTACATGAGTCCGCCAAACCCGTCTGAAGCGTCACCCCTAACATGCGCGCCTCGCCAGACCCTGTGATGACTGGGTAGCGGGGAGTCCAAGGAGCAGCTCGCATGCGCGAATACCTGAAGTTCTACATCGACGGTGATTGGGTCGACCCGGACATGCCCAAACAGATGGACGTCATAAATCCGGCCACTGAGGAAGTGTGCGGCCACATCTCTGTCGGCTCGGCCGTCGACGTCGACAAGGCTGTGGCCGCTGCCAAGAGGGCGTTCGTTACCTATTCCCAGACCAGCCGCGAAGAGCGCATCCAGCTCTTGCAACGCATCTTGGCCGAATACCAGAAGCGCTTCGACGCCATCGCCCAAGCGGTGACCGAGGAAATGGGCGCGCCCGCAACTTTCGCACAGCAGGCGCAGGTTCCGGCGGGCATGGCTTATATAAGGGCCGACATCGAAACGTTGAAGACCTTCAAATTTGAGGAAGACCGCGGCACCACACGTATCGTCAAGGAGCCGATTGGTGTCTGCGGGATGATCACTCCCTGGAATTGGCCGATCTCCCAGATCGTCTTGAAGGTGGCGCCGGCGCTCGCGACCGGCTGCACCATGGTGCTGAAGCCTTCCGAGGAGGCGCCGTTTAGCGCCTACATATGGGCGGAAGTCATGGATGCTGCCGGCGTCCCGCCGGGCGTTTTCAACATGATCAACGGCGCGGGGCCTGTGGTTGGGGCCGCGATTGCAAGCCATCCCGGCATCGACATGGTCTCATTCACCGGCTCGACCCGCGCTGGGGTAGAGGTGGCCCGCAACGCCGCCGCTATGGTTAAGCGCGTGACCCAGGAGCTTGGCGGGAAGAGTCCAAATATCATCCTCGCGAACGCCCACTTCGATGCCGCTGTTAGCGCCGGCGTGCGCTCAGTGATGAGCAACTCCGGCCAGTCATGCAACGCACCTACCCGCATGCTGGTGCCAGCAAAGAAGATGGACGAGGCCATCGCAATCGCGAAGCAAGTGGCGGAAGCCACTACTGTAGGCGATCCGAACAGCGACGCCACTATCGGGCCGGTGGTGAACAAGAGCCAGTGGGAGAAGATCCAGCACCTGATTCAGGCTGGCATTAACGAGGGCGCGACGCTCGTCGCTGGCGGCATCGGGCGTCCGGACGGACTCAACAAAGGTTTCTATGTAAAACCGACCGTGTTCGCCAACGTGAAGAACGACATGACCATCGCTAGGGAAGAGATTTTCGGGCCAGTCGTGTCGATCCTTAGCTACGAGAACGTTGACGAGGCGGTGAGGATTGGCAACGATACCGAGTATGGTCTAGCGGCCTATATTTCGGGTTCCAACGTGAACGAGATCCGTGCCGTAGCCTCGAAGCTGCGTGCCGGACAAGTCTCGATCAACGGCAGCGGCGATCTGACCGCGCCCTTCGGCGGCTACAAGCTGAGCGGCAACGGTCGGGAAGCGGGTGATTACGGCTTCCACGAGTACCTAGAGACCAAGGCCATCGTCGGCTACACGCCCAAGCAGGTGGCTAAGTAGTCGTTACTGGACTTGGTCCCGCGGGGCCCCTCACCAGACGCTACCCTAGGGATGACTGATGCGCGTCGCGCGGTCATCCCGCCGTCCTTCAGTTCTGTGCCCTTCGCCACCGATCGGACGCAAGGGAGGTCGCTGCTGGTATGAGGAACCAACAGTCCGTTGGCAAGGCGCGCTGCACAACTCTATCTTCATCGCGGTGTCGATCAGGTGCTCTCGACCTCGCTCGGCACCGTGGCTCCGCTCGGCTCAGTCGCCCGAACTTCCTCTGCCGCACGACGGTGATGAGCCTCTTAATTTAGCCAATCAATCGCGCGTGTCTTATCGGCTGCGGCGTAATGACTGGCTTCGGTGCGGCGACGCATATCGCAAAAATCGAGAAAGGCGCGACAGTTACTGTGATCGGCTGCGGAGCTGTGGGCTTGTCCGCGGTCCAGGGCGCGCGCCTCGCAGGCGCGTCCCGCATAATAGGGGTCGACCGGCAACGTGAGAAGCTCGAGTCGCTGCGATCGTCGGCGCCACGCACACGCTGCTTGCCGATGATGCGCTCGATGCTTCGCACTCCCAACTCACCGATGTTCGCGGCGCCGATTGCGTGATCGAATCCGCGGGGACTCGCGCGGCGTTTCGCGCAAGCGTTGAGCTGGTACGGCCCGGCGGTCAGGTCGTATGGCTCGGCAAGCTGCCCTCCAACGACGAGATGTCATTCCGCTGGGGCTCGCTGATGGGTGAAAAGCGCATTATGCGATCGAGTTACGGCGGTGCCGATCCGTGGCGCGATTTTCCCTGGCTCGCCAAAGCTTATCTCGGCGGCTCGCTCAAGCTCGACGAATACGTCACTTCGACCCTCTCACTCGTCGACGTCAATGTCGGGCTCACGCGCCTCGCTGCCGGCAAACNCATCCGAGCGGTGATCGAGTTCTGAAATGGCGCATCCACCGCTCGCGCCCGGCTGGATCGACGCGCCGCATCAACTCGCATCGCTTGGGCGCTTGCCGCTCGAATCAGGGGA
>NZ_AXAZ01000121.1 GCF_000473065.1 Bradyrhizobium sp. WSM1743 | reverse complement strand
CAAAACGTGCCGCAATTGTACGCGCCCGACCAGGAAACGCCGCCACACTTCATCGCGCCGTTTGATGGGGCGCCTTCGCTGGGGCGCCTCGTCGAGACCAAGGCGCTGGTTCACATTGCCGATATCGCCACAGAGCANCCCNANGATCTGATCTACAAGGTCGCCGCAGCCCGCACCGTTCTGATTGTGCCGATGCTCAAGGAGAGCGAGCTTGTCGGTGGCTTTGCTGTCTACCGCAAGGAAGTGCAAGAGTTCAGCGACAAGCAGGTCGAGTTGCTGGAAAATTTTGCGGCACAAGCGGTGATCGCCATCGAAAACACACGACTGCTCAAGGAGCTGCGGCAGCGAACCGACGATCTCTCGCAATCCCTCGACGACCTCCGCACCGCACAGGACCGCCTGGTGCAGACCGAAAAGCTTGCCTCGCTCGGCCAGCTCACCGCGGGCATTGCGCACGAGATCAAGAACCCGCTCAACTTCGTCAATAATTTCGCAGCCCTTTCAGCGGAGTTGACCGAGGAGCTGAACGAGGCCCTCAAGCCCGCCGAACTCGTCGACAAGATCCGCACCGAAGTCGATGAGCTGACGGCGCTTTTGAAGAGCAACCTCGAAAAGGTCGTGCAGCACGGCAAGCGGGCCGATTCCATCGTCAAGAACATGCTGCTGCACTCACGCGAGGGACCGGGCGAGCGCCGCCTCGCCGACATCAATGCCCTGGTCCAGGAGAGTCTTAATCTAGCCTACCATGGCGCGCGCGCAGAGAAGTCCGACTTCAATATCACGCTCACGCAGGACCTCGACCCCGACGCGGGCGAAATCGAGGTATATCCGCAGGGGATCACGCGCGCGCTGCTCAACGTGATCTCCAACGGCTTCTATGCCGCGACCAGGCGCAAGTCCGAGGCGGGAGACGAGACCTTTGAGCCTGTGCTGAGTGCGACCACGAACAACCTTGACGACAAGGTCGAAATTCGCATCCGCGACAACGGCACCGGGATTCCGGTCGACGTGAAGGAAAAAATGTTCAATCCTTTCTTTACTACCAAGCCAGCTGGCGAAGGCACGGGGCTCGGTCTGTCGATGACCCATGACATCATTGTCAAGCAACACGGCGGAACCCTCGATGTCGAGAGCGAGCTGGGTGTGTTTACCGAGTTCATTATCACGCTGCCGCGATGACATCTTTTGGCCCGACTGCGAAGTTCGACGCCCCACTGAGAAGGTCGGCTTGTCAGGGTAGACCGGAAGTCGCCGACTTTTGGCCCGACCGACGCGATTGACCCCAACCGGACTTTATCTTTTGGAGAGACTTGTCTGCGTAACGCGGCGGCCCAGCGGCCCAGCGGCCCAGCTTTGAATGGGGCTGGCCAACGAATGGCGCAGTGATTACTAGCAGCCGGGATCAATACTGACTACATAGGTCATCTTCCAAGACCTAATGGACGAGGTGCGCCCCAAGGCTTGCAGTGGTAAGCTCCGGCGTTTCGCTCCCAAAGTCGCTCTTGAGGCATTGGAGGCCGCGATGCAGGAGATTGCGGACTGGCTCAAGGATCTGGGCCTAGAGCGGTACGCGCGCTGCTTCGCTGCGAACGACATTGATTTTTCGATTCTGCGCGATCTGAATGATTCCGATCTCGAAAAGATCGGGGTGGCGTCGCTCGGTCATCGACGCAAGCTCCTGCGCGCGATTGCCAATGTCCCTAACTTAGAACAGGACGCGCCTGCGCCTGCCAGCCTACCGGCTGCCGCAGCTGAGATGGCGCGCCAACCGGACTTCGCGGAGCGCCGCCAGGTTACCGTCATGTTTTCCGACCTGGTTGGCTCGACGGCGCTGTCCGCGCGCATGGACCCGGAGGATTTGCGCGAGGTGATTTCCGCCTATCAGACCTGCGTCGCGAAGACGGTGGAGCGCTTCAACGGGTTCGTCGCCAAATACATGGGTGACGGCGTCCTGGTATATTTCGGCTATCCGGAGGCCCACGAGCACGACGCTGAACAAGCTGTGCGAGCGGGCCTGGAGCTGGTTGCGGCAGTGACGGCACTCAAGGCATCCGTTTCATTGCAAATCCGGGTTGGTATTGCGACTGGCCTGGTTGTCGTCGGCGACCTGATCGGATCAGGAGAGGCTCAGGAGCGCGGTATTATCGGCGAGACACCGAATCTCGCGGCGCGCCTGCAGGGGGTCGCAGAGCCTAATATGGTTGTCATCGCCGACAGCACGCGAAGGCTTCTCGGCGATCTGTTCGAACTCGAGGACCTCGGCCCACAAGACCTCAAGGGCATCGTCGGCCCGGCGCGGGCATGGGCGGCGCTGCGGCAGAGTGCTGTAGAGAGTCGATTCGAGGCGATGCACGCAACTGGCCTGACCGCTCTAGTCGGACGGGACGAAGAATGCGAACTCCTGCTTCGCCGCTGGTCCAGAGCGAAGGCCCGCGAGGGCCAAGCCGTGCTGCTCTCGGGTGAGGCCGGCATCGGAAAATCCCGGCTCACGGCCGCGCTGCTGGAACGCCTCGGCGGCGAGCCGCACACGCGTCTGCGCTATTTCTGTTCACCACAGCACGCGGACAGCGCACTTTATCCGATCATCGGTCACATGGAACGGGCCGCCGGCTTCAGGCACGAAGACCCACCGCAGGTAAAGCGCGACAAACTCGACGCCCTTCTGGCACAAACATCGACGTCGGGCCACGATATCGCGCTGTTTGCCGATATGCTGTCGCTCCCCAACGATGGCCGCTACCCCGCGCTCGGTCTGACCCCGCAGCAACAGCGGCAGAAAACGCTGCAAGCACTTGTTTCCCAGATCGAGGCTCTGACACGTCAAACCCCGGTACTGATGATCTTCGAGGATGCCCATTGGACCGACCCCACGAGCCTGGAGGTGCTAGGCCTCGTGGTGGAGCGTGTTCAGACCCTTCCGGTGCTGCTGATTGTGACATTCCGGCCGGAGTTCGAGCCGCCCTGGATCGGGCGACCTTACGTGACGTTCCTCACCATCAATCGGCTGGCGCAGCGCGAGATCGACTCCCTGATCGACCGCGTCGTCGGCGACCGGATGCTGCCGGCAAGCATCCGACAGGACATCATAGAGCGCGCCGACGGCATCCCTCTGTTCGTGGAGGAGATGACGAAGGCGGTACTGGAGGCGGAGAGCGAAGGCGAGGCGCGGCGGACCGCCGCCGCGGTTCCATCGCCCACCGTGGCGGTGCCTGCAAGCTTGCATGCATCCCTGATGGCGCGGCTCGACCGGCTCGGCGTCGCAAAGGAGGTGGCGCAGATCGGAGCGGCGATCGGGCGCGAGTTCTCCCATGCACTGCTGACTGCGGTGACCGGAAAACCGGACGCGGACCTCGCATCGGCGCTCGATCGTCTGATTGCGGCCGGTTTGCTGTTCCGGCAGGGTGTGCCGCCGCATGCGACGTACCTGTTCAAGCATGCACTGGTCCAAGACGCTGCCTATGGCACGCTGCTGCGGGAGCCGCGGCGCGCGCTTCACGCCCGCATCGCCAATACCCTTGAGAGCCAGTTCGCGCACATCGCCGCAACCCAGCCGCAGCTACTGGCACATCACTGCACCGAGGCCGGGCTGATCGAGAGGGCCGCGAGGCTGTGGGGCGATGCGGGACTACGGGCACTGGCACGTTCAGCCCTGGTCGAAGGCGCGGCTCAGCTCACACATGCTCTCAACCAGATTGCTACCTTGCCCACGACGCCCGCGCTGCGCCGTGAACAAATCACGTTCCAGGTCGCGCTTGCCAATGCGATGATGCACACCAAGGGTTATGCGTCCCCTGAGACCAAGGCTTCCCTCGATCAGGCGCGCGTGTTCATCGAACGAGCGGAGGCACTCGGAGAGCCTCCCGAAGACCCTTTGCTGCTGTTCTCGGTCCTCTACGGCTTCTGGGTCGCGAATTTTGTGGCATTCAATGGCGATGTCTGCTGCGAGCTTGCGGGACAGTTCCTGGCGCTTGCGGAGAAGCAAGGGGCGACGGTGCCGCACATGATCGGGCACCGGCTCATGGGCAACTCCCTGCTGCTTTCCGGGGACATCGCAGAGGCCAAGCTGCATTACGATCAGGGGATCGCGCTTTATAATCCGGCCGAGCATCGTCCACTGGCGATGCGGTTTGGACAAGACGTCGCAGTGTCAATCTTATCATTTCGGTCGTTGGCCCTGTGGTTGCTTGGCTATCCGGAGGCTGCGCTCGCAGACACGGAGCGTGCACTCCGGGATGCTCGCGCGACTGGCCATGCCGCCACGCTGATGTTCGCGCTAAGCCACGTGCCGTTGACCTGCATCCACTGTGGAGACCATACGGCAGCAAAAGCGCAAGCGGATGAAGGTGTCGCTTTGGCGGACGAAAAAGGCACCTTGCTGTGGAAAGCAGCGGGCACGATCTTTAAGGGTTATATCTCTGCGCTGACCGGCAGCGCCCGGAATGCAGTCCAAATGATCACTTCCGGGATCGGCGCTACGAAGTGGACGGGTACAACACTATGGATGCCATTGAATTTATCATATCTGGCGCTCGCCCACGCCGAACTCGATCAGTTTGACGATGCCTGGCGCTGCATTGGCGACGCCATGAGCGCGGCGGCAATAACAAAGTCAAGGTGGTGCCAGGCTGAAACCTATCGAATTGCCGGTGAAATTGCGCTGATGTTGCCGGCTCCGGATGCAGCGAAAGCCGAAGCGTATTTCGAGGGTGCTCTCGCGATCGCGCGTGAGCAGCAGGCAAAATCCTGGGAGCTGCGCGCGGCGATGAGCATGGCGCGGCTTTGGCGCGGCCTGGGAAAGCCGCAGCAGGCTCACGATCTTCTCGCGCCGATCTACGGTTGGTTCACCGAAGGCTTTGACACGCTCGACCTCAAGCGGGCCAAGGCCTTGCTCGCCGAATTGGGAGAATGCGTTTCGGCCATCTAAACACCGTCACCATGGAGGGTTCGATGACATTCCACGGCACATGGATAACAGCGGCCATCGTTTTCGGCAGCATCGCGATCGCAACCGGTTCTGCGACGGCGCAGAAGAGATACGCGCCCGGTATCAGCGATAACGAGATCAAGATCGGGCAGACCATGCCCTACAGTGGTCCTGTCTCGGCTTGGGGTACCATCGGTCGCGCCGAGCTTGCTTACATTCGGATGATCAACGATCGGGGCGGGATCAACGGTCGAAAGATAAACCTGATCAGCCTCGACGATGCCTACACTCCTCCGAAGACGGTCGAACAGACCAGGAAGCTTGTTGAGCAAGACGGCGTCGCGTTCGTTTTCGGAGGACTTGGTACCGCCGCAAATCTGGCCGTGCGTAAATATCTCAATGATCGCCAGGTGCCGCAATTGTTCCTGCTTTCCGGCTCTGAGCAGTTTAACGATCCGGAACATTTTCCGTGGTCGATCGGCATCATCCCGACCTATTTACTCGATGGGCAGACGCATGCCCGATACATCCTCACGCACAATCCGAATGCAAAGATTGCCATACTCTATCAAAACGACGACTACGGGAAGGCGCATGTGAGGGGGCTCAAGGATGGACTCGGCGAAAGAGCAAAAGAACTCGTCGTCCGCGAACTGTCCTACGAAGTGAGTGACCCGACAATCGAATCGCAGATGGTGGCGCTAAAGGCATCTGGAGCGAACACCCTTTACATTGCTGCCGGACCAAAATTCGCGGCACAGGCGATTCGCAAGGTCAGCGAACTGGCCTGGAGGCCAATGCAGTTCCTGACCTACACCTCTCAGTCGATCTCAGGAGTTCTCGAGCCTGCCGGACTCGAGAACGCGATTGGTATCTTATCAGGCGGCTTCGCAAAGGATCCAACCGACCCCAGGTGGAAGGACGATCCGGACATGAAGGAATATTTTGAGTGGGTGCAGAAATACAATCCAAATAGCAATGAGCGCGACACCTATGTAGCCGCCGGCTATCAATATGCCGCAGCATTGGTTCTTTTACTAAGAGAATGCGGGGATGATCTGTCGCGCGAGAATATCATGCGTCGTGCCACAAGCTTGCACGGCTTTACGATACCACTTCTGCTGCCCGGGATAACCCTGAACACAAGCCCTACCGACTATCAGCCAATCAAGCAGTTACGTGAGACCCGCTTCAACGGTAAATACTGGGAAGGTCTGGAGGGTGATACGCACTAAAACTCCCAGTCGAGCAAGCAAACCAAGTTTGAGTTGGTCATCAATCTGAATACGGCCGCCCGCAGCATCGATATTCCACAGACACTTATTGGCTCGGGTCGACAATGTAATCCAATAGCGATGCATTTTGCTGCGCTGCATGAGTCCGGAATTGGCCCTCAGCTGAACAATGAACGGGCCGCCGCCATGTCGGCTGTCTGAGGGAGACCGGACGTTGTACGATGGTTGCGTTGACGGGTGCTCCTGACCGTCAGCCGACATTGATCGGTATTAAGAGGGGAGCTTCCTTCTAGGCCATACGCAAACAGCGCTTCATCCGCTCTTTGCCAAGGTGCTTGGGTGGGATGTCGGGCGGCAAGGAGACGAGAACTTCGGGAGCGCAGATAAAGCAGGGCGCAGGCCGTCGTTGAATTTGGGATTTGTTTAGTTATTCTTCTTGTTAACAGTAGGGAGCGCTTGGCCATGAAGTTGTTCGTGACGGTCGCCGCCATGATGGTCTTTGCTTCGGCAAGCCTAGCTCAGAACGCCTTACCGCCCGATCAACAGAAGCAACTTGCACGCGACATGGTCGGTGGCCATAATCGACAGGTTGTCCCACCAGCTACCGGTAAAGTCCCGAACCGGCTGCCTCAGACTTCTGCGCCAAAACCATTACGCCGTCGCTGAAAGGCGCCGTTCCCATCTTCTGGTATTGGCCCATCGTATCATTTCGCTGCGCCGAAGTATTTGGTCGGTATCGGGGCGTAGCTGACATCGAGTAAGCCGCACCAATCATCAGTCCCGATTTATGAGACGCGCCCTAGATATTCGGCGCAGATCGCGGCGAGCGCGTTGCCTTGCGGCGATCGATTGGGATTGTCCCGGTCGCGCGGCTTAGTTGCCCTAGCGATGGCGCGCTCGACGATGTCCCACTGCTCGCCATAGAGGATGAACGTCATGTCGCGAAACGGCGACCGATCGCCATCCGGCAGTTCCGGCATCTGCTCTAACTCGCGAACGCCGATGGACAGCTTCGATAGCTCGTCCTCGCTGAGGCCGGTCAGCGCGATCTCGAAACCGCCCTCGACGAGGTCGGCCAATTCGAGCCGCAGCATCTCGTCATCCCAATCGCTGGCGTCGGTCAGCCGGTTATCGGCGATGACGTAGGCGCGCTTTTGCTGCTGGGTCCATCCGGCGCGACAATGACCGGAACCTCGGTAAACCCTAACAGCTTGCCGGCGGCCAATCTGCCGTGCCCGGCTAGCACCATGCCGTCATCGGCCGCAAGGATCGGCATTGTCCAGCCCCATTGCCGGATCGACGCCGCGATCTGCTCGATTTGCTCGGCCGAATGCCGGCGCGAATTGCGCTCATAGGGCCGTAGCCGCTCAATCGGCCATGTTTCCACGGCCGGCTTGTTCGCCAGTGCATCCATGATTTGGTCGTCCTAATTCCCGCAGCGAGTTTCAACAAAACGGCCCCGCCTTCGCAGGGCCGCTAGTGGGGAGGAAAACGCCGATGATGCATTAGCTTACGCAAACGCTTGCGCAAACCAACCAGCAGCACTGTCCCAATTCTATATTGGTGGTGTGCTAGGGCGGGCATGTACTTCATCGGATGTCGGGTTTTGGAAGCGAAGCAGAAATCATATGCTCCTTCCGAGCCTACCGGTTGCGACCTAACTCTCGGATATCGGAGACATTGGTTTTGACCAGATTGCTTGTGCGACATCCTTACCAATTTGAAGGTCTTTTGGGTCGGCGTAGTCTTATTTAGAGCTGCTTTCCGAGACAGGACGTGCCGACGTCTCCGTTCGAGGCGAATGGCAGCGGGAATGCCGTCGGCAGGCATGACACTCAATAGAACCGACAGTTCTTTTTGTGCCGGTCCCTCACCGAGTACTCGCTGGTGCGCACGCAAGGGCGCGCAAAGTGCTTGATTTGATCGCAACGAGGGGGTGCTCATGTCTAGAAAAACACATCCCGAACTAGGCGATCCGGTGGCGGGCAATGGAATTCTAAGCCGCCGCATCTTTCTTGAAGGCGCGCTCGTTGTCGGTGCGACCAGTGCAGGCCTGTCCCGCGGATCGGCAGAACAGCTTACGGTGCAGCCGTGGATGAAGCTGCCCGGTCCGGGATTTGCGGGCTACGGCCAGCCCTCCCCGTTCGAGAGCAAGGTCGTCAAAGTCTTTCCGCCGCCCCCCAACCCGGCCGGTGTCGGCGCGTCACGCACGCCGCTGCATATGCTCGAAGGAATGATCACGCCATCTGGACTGCATTTCGAGCGTAGCCATTCCGGCGTCCCAGAAATCGATCCCGATCAACATCGGTTAGTGATCCATGGGCTTGTGAAGCGCCCGCTTGTATTTACGGTCGAAACGCTGTCGCGCTATCCAATGCAATCGCGCATCGCGTTCATCGAGTGTGGCGGCAACAGCCTGGCGCTCAACGCGCCCCAGGCCCAACCGCTCAATGTGGCGGCTATTCACGGCCTCGTGGGTTGCGCGGAATGGACGGGCGTGCGGCTCTCCACGTTGCTCGATGAAGCAGGCTTCGAACCTGAGGCGCGCTGGGTGATCGCCGAGGGCGCTGACGCCGCCGCCATGAGCCGCAGCATCCCGCTCACCAAGGCGATGGATGATGCGCTCGTCTGTCTGTATCAGAACGGCGAGCGAGTGCGGCCTTCGAACGGCTATCCGGTGCGGCTGTTGCTGCCTGGTTTCGAGGGCAACATGAACGTGAAGTGGCTGCGCCGGCTCAAGCTGACTGCGGGCCCGGCCATGACTAAAGACGAAACATCGAAATACACGATCCTGCTCAAGGAGGAAAAGGCCTGGCAGTTCGTGTTCCCGATGGAAGTAAAATCCGTCATCACGCGTCCGTCGCCGGGGCTCGTGCTGAAGGAACCGGGATTCTACGAGATTTCGGGGCTGGCCTGGTCGGGCAATGGCAGCATCCGGCAGGTCGACGTGTCGGCTGACGGCGGACGGAGCTGGGCGCCAGCAGCTTTGCAGGGGCCGATCCTGCCAAAGGCGCCCGTGCGCTTCCGCGCCGCGTGGCAATGGAATGGCGGTCCCGCCGTGCTGCAGAGTCGCGCCACCGATGACACGGGCATGGTGCAGCCAACGCGCGCGCAGTTTGTCGACGAGCGCGGCTTGCGTGGGGTCTACCACTACAACGCCATAGCAAGCTGGCGCATCGACGAGATGGGGGAGGCCAGCAATGTCTACGCTTAAAGCAATTGCAGTCTCCATAACTACGCTGACCATTGCCCCGGCGGCCGTGGCCCAGGCCCAGCAGTTCGGCCAACCGATCGCGCCCGCCGACATCGCAGCGTGGGACATCAGCATCGGACCGGATGGCGCAGGTCTGCCGCCTGGTCGTGGCACCGCAATCGAGGGCGAAGCGATCTATGTCGCGAAATGTCAGGCCTGTCACGGCGAGAAGGGAATCAGCCCCAGTGTCGCGCTCGCTGGAGCGCTCGCCGGCGGCATGGGCACACTGGCGCCGGGCAAAACACCAATAAAGACGGTGGGAAGTTTCTGGCCCTATGCAACAACGCTGTTCGACTACATCCGCCGCGCAATGCCGTTCCAAGAGTCGAAATCGCTCACCGCGGACGAAGTTTACGCGGTCTCAGCCTACATCCTCAACCTCAACGGGATCATTGGATCGAACGATGTGATCGACGCGCAGTCGCTGCCCAAGGTGAAAATGCCGAACCGGGACGGGTTCATCCCGTTCCCGCGCAATCCGAAGTAGCTTCGCGGCCGTATCTTGGTGCGCTTTTGCATCGCGTTCGTTTGCAAACGTCCGCGCGACGGACGCTCAACCAATATGACCAAGGGATTTTGCGAGGAACCAAAGGCCAAAACCGCGGCCCCGAAATACGCTGAAGGCGGGCGGTCCCGCGTACCCGCCTCGCGAGGGCAGGCCCCAAAGTACCTTTGAAAGCTTAGGCGCCGCCGGTCCGGCGCAAGATCACTGCTAGCGCGGCGAGTAGCGCCCGCGCTAAAGCCGGCTGCATGGCCGCCGCGCTAGACAATCGATGCTTGAGCCAACGGCTCTGGCTAACTCAGCGCACCTGCGCTTGTCGGTATTCACTGTCATTCGGCTTGCAATATTGACCCCCTAAGCCGGGGGATCGGCGTCCAAAATTGACCCCCTACAGATAGGTCTGTTGCGCTGCCTGCTTTGGAATGAAGCAGGTGGTTGGGGATGCTGGTCGTGGAGACGATTGGGCGGATACGGCGCGAGCACTTCATCAAGGGTAAGACGATCAAGGAGATCGCCCGCGACCTGAAGGTGTCTCGGAACACGGTTCGGAAGGTGCTGAGGTCGGGAGAGACCTCGTTCGAGTATGAGAGATC
>NZ_AXAZ01000120.1 GCF_000473065.1 Bradyrhizobium sp. WSM1743 | reverse complement strand
GGCTATGACGTCTGCGTTCTGGCCGACACATTGGGTAGCAAGCGCGGGAAACCGTTCGCCCTGTCTGTCCGCCGAAAGATAGTCGATCGCGATGGTCTGCCCATCGACCTTTCCGAGATCGCGCAGGCCGTCAAAGAACGGATCGAACCGTGGCGACCGCGACTGCAAGGTGCCGGGANCGAATGTAAGGAAGCATAGCCGCGGAATTCTTTTGGGCTTCTGCGCGCGCGCCATAAGCGGCCACACTGCTGCCGCGCCACCCAGCACCATGATAAAGTCGCGCCGTCTCATGGGCCGCTGCCTCGCTCAGCAGTCAGCAGCTTAAGCTTCTAACAGGTGAACGACAATATCGTATCCTAATTCCATAGAGCTGCGGATGTCGCAAAAGGGTTCAAAACGCGAAGAACTCGGGGTGAGCAAATCTAGTCCGCTATGGCTCACCGACCGAACCTCAAACCGAAGAGGCCTCACTTCGCTGATGGGCAGACAACCTGACTCGTGCACCGCAGCAACAACTCCCCTAATCGATCACCTCGTCGGCGCGGGCGAGCAGCATCGGCGGGACAGTGATGCCCAGCGCCTTCGCGGCCTTGAGATTGATGACCAACTCGAATTTGGTCGGCTGCATAACCGGCAAGTCGGCGGCCTTGGCGCCCTGAAGAATTCTGCCGGTATAAAGTCCAACCTGCCGGTACGCGTCGGCCAGGCTGATCCCGTAGCTGATCAGGCCGCCGGCCACGGCAAACTCTCGGAACTCGTAGATTGCCGGAACGGCGTAGCGCGCTGCCAGTGTGACGATCTGCTGGCGGTGAGCGTTGAAGAACGGATCGGCCGCGACAAGGAGGGCGTCGGCATGGTGCTCGGCCAGGATCGCGAAGGCCCTGTCAAGTTCCGGCTCGTTGTGTGCCCTTAGAACGTGAATCTTCCGCGCGAGGGTTTGCGCAGCCGTCTTCGCTTCCGTCAACTGGCTGTCGGCGCCGGGGGTGCCCGGATTGACCAGCATGGCGATGGTCGCGGCGTTTGGCACCAGTTCGTGCAGCAGGTCCAGCCGCTTGGCTTCCAAAGAGTTGGTCATCACATGAACGCCGGTGGCGTTTCCGCCGGGTCGGTTTAGGCTGACAACGAGGCCCAGCTCGACAGGATCAGTGGCTGAGGAAAACACGATCGGAATTGTGGTGGTCGCAGCCTTTGCGGCTAGCGCCGAGGCGCCACCGCCGGTCGCAACAATCACCGCAACTTGGCGCCGGACCAGATCGGCAGCCAGCGCGGGCAAGCGATCATTGTGATTCTCGGCCCAGCGATATTCGATCACGAGGTTGTGGCCTTCGATAAAGCCGGCTTCCTTCAGGCCCTCGCGGAACGCGGCTACGGGGCGGGCGATCGCACCCGGCGACAAGTTGTTGAGGAATCCAATGACCGGTGTGGCCGGCTGCTGCGCGCGTGTCGAGAGCGGCGCGACGACGATGGCCGCTCCCATCAAACTCATAAAACACCGGCACCCGATCATGATCGCTCCGATCATGTCATTTCCGATTTCGGCAGCGCGCGACTTGCCATCATAGCGGCTGAAATGATGGTGGTGAAAGGTTGGTGATGTCTGGTCCGGGTCAAAAGCGTTGATCAAGAGCGGGTGAGCAATTTCCGGTCCACGTTCAGGAGCTGACTATCTCGCCGCTAACGTGCTGTTCGGCTAGGGCCATGGACGGAAGCTCGGCCTGATGCGCGGCGCCGAGGCTCCTTGCTCAATAGAGCACCGAGGGCAGATAAAAGCCCTTAGGCTCGTTGTAGAGGCCGGTCGTCATTAGGGTCATCTGGTGCACCAGTCGGAGGCCATTTTGCAGACACCAGCGGAATAGTTCGCTATTGCGGGTCGGCACCAAAAAGCCGCCGCCGGGAAAGCCCGGAGCAGATCCGATCAGGGCCTTCAGACCTTCGTTGCTCTCGGCGACGGCATGGGCGAAGAACCCGACATCTGTCGCGTAGGCGGTAATCTGGCCGAGATGCTCGATGACCCGCGCGGTCCCCGCTTTAATCGCGTCATCGAGTTCGCCGCCACGATCATGACCGTGAACCTGGTGGCATAATAAGTCGCAGACCGCGCGATCGGTAGCGCGGGCCGGACGCACGTCGTACCCCGGCAATCTGACGCCGAGCGGCGCCCCGTTCATTTTCGACATCGGCTCGCGTGCGTCAAAGCCGAGCTTGGCGTACAAACACAAAGAACGATTGTGAAATGCAGATTGCAGCAGCCTCACCCCGGCCGCACGCCGATCGCTCGCGCGGTCGAGCGCAGCCTGCATCAATCGCCGCCCGATCGTCGCGTTCTGTGAGGTCGGATCAACTGTGATCGGCCCGAGTCCGGCAATCGGGCCGCGTTCATCGAGAAAGTTGCTGCCGACAACCTTTCCGTCCTTTTCGGCGACAAGCGAGTAGAACCCCGGGTTGGACAGCAGCATCATCAGGACCTGCGTGGCCACCTCCACCGACGGAAAATCCCACGGGAAGTTGTGCTCGTCGTCAATTGCCCTGAACGCCTCGAAGCAGATTTTTCCGCAAACGGTGGAATCCGACGGCGCGCCGGGTCGCAGCACGATGCTCATTCGTCCCTCCCCTGCGAATTGCTCTGACGCCTTATCCGAGCCAACAGTTCCGGGGATTTCAAACTGCAGCTTATTGCTCTCAGCGCAAAATATCCAGAGCTTCGCTGCTATGCGTCTCGGTCTTCTTCAGAGTACCCAAGAAGGAGTTCCTCCGAATTGTGGTCTACTCGCCGATGTCCGGGTCGGGTCAGACTCGGAAGTCGAACGATGCAATCGCGACTTCCGCTTTTCCCACAACGGCAGACTAACGGCGCTACGAACTCCTTGATGCGCTTAGAGCCATGATCGGCCCGTCAGTGCAGCGTCGCGGACGGTCGCTCCGTCATCGCCTCGACAAATTGCCGCAAGCGATCCACAGCTTTGCTGCGCCACGCCTCCAACTCGCCGGCGTATTTCGCCAGGTCCGCACGAAACTGTTCGCCGTGAATGTCGGCACCTTGTGCAAGTAGACGGTGCGCATAGGCCGTGAGCGCAAGATCGCGATGGCGGCACAACTCAGCGTTGGCTTCATCTAAAGTCATTTCGTGCCCCGCTTCACAGCCAGTCGCCAAAAATTTCCGCCTTCACCCGGCCCGAACGCCGGTGTTTTCCGCGTCGGTATGCCAAACTGAACCCGCATGGGTGACGAAGGAACCCGGCGGATACGTCCGCGATGCATCCCAAACGCCCAGGTAACGCAGTGTCGGGCGCGACTCGAGTGCCTTGATCCGGTCTTTCAGCGGCGTGATTGCGGCCAGCACGAAATCGCCGATCACCGGTGCGAGGGATTTGACGAAGCCTTCGATCTCGGCTCGCCGCTGGGGCGACACTCTGGCTTCCACTGCGCGACGTTCTTCGGGAGTCGGACCGTTCATGGCAGGCGCCTCGTGTCCGCCGGCCGGCCATGCCGCCTTTCGTAGGCAAGCCGCAACCGCGACTGTTCTCGAACCAGTATGCGCGCAGTCAAAACGGTATCGGGCTCGTCGCGATGCCACAGCAGTTCGCGGATGCGCTTTTCCAGCCGAGCAATGGGAATCAGATCGTCGATTTCGGGCGAAAGCCGAACCACCCGGCACCCTGCCTTTATCGCGGCGATCCGCCGCCCATATTCCAAATCGCTCGCTGACAACCTGACGACCACGTGCCCCTCTACCGAGTTGAAAGTTGATCTCCTCAAAATAGCAGATCGCGATCTCAAGCTTCGTTACGCCGTAACTTACGACGCAGTTTCTGCAGCACCAGCTTCAAGGCTTGCGCGAGTACTCGTTCATCCTCCTCGTCCCACTCCCGCAGCACGCCCTGGCTGCGAAGCCAATCTTTGTCGTCCCCGTCGAGATCAAGGGCAATTCGCGTAGCGCCGATCGCCTGGCGCGCGCGGTATTCCCGCATGCGCTGGGCGGCGGTCGTCGGTGCAAGCTGCGCCTTGGCCTTCTTTTTCACGATGGACCTCCTGGGCTAAATGCCGGTCAAAATGGGGCTGGCCGCGCACGCGACTGCCGCCACCGAGACTGACCTCGACACATGTCGAAGTTGATTTTTGCTTTCAATGGGCAACCCCCTCCTAGGAAGTTGATCCCATTGCATACGGACCGGCCGGTGCGGTCCAGAACCCCCGGCGGATAGATTTCGACATGCCCCCCCGGCCCCAGGTCAGTGACCTGTGTCATGTTGCAGACTGCCTCTACGCTGATCTCGGGAAAGCCATCGCTCCAGCCTCGGCACGCAGGCTCCGTTGAATTTCGACACGACAGGCTGTCACCATTGTCCCTTGCGCGCGCGGCGCAAAGAGAGAGTGGACGAGGAGAAGAGAAGAAGGATCGAATTTGTATTTATGTCTCCCGCACGCAAGGGACATTGGCGACAACTCGACCGCCTTACGCTCAGTCGGCGTTTTCCGCCTGAACAGTTGTCGCCATTGTCCCTTGTGCGCGCGTGCGGGCGCGGCACAATACGTACACTCGATTGCCCGGCCGGGCGCGCCTCCCGTCCGCTCACGGCTCAACCACCTTGCCGACAGCTTCGGCGATGGTCTGGCGAACCTCCGCACGGCGAGCGGCTTCGGTCTTCGCCCTCTCGGCAAACTTTTCGTGCACCGCCGGATTGACGAGCCAGTGCGGGGGAGCGCCGCGCAAGCGCGAGGGGGCGCGCTCCAACCAACCAAACGCCTCCAACTGCTCGAAGACTGCAACCCCCTCCTCGGGCGTCAGCCGGCGCATGATCCGGTCGCCCCGCTTGAGGTCACGGTTGGTGATCTTCGTCAGGCTATGAGACAGGATGTAGCCCGCGACTGCCGTGACACAATCGTGGTCGTTCGAAAGCCCGAGCACTGTCGTATAGAACACCATGGCGTGCGGCAGCAGAAAACCGTGCAGGAAGGCGCCAACCTGCCGGGCCGTTTTCTCGCTGATCACGGCGGAAATGTCGCCGAAACCCTCCATATTCTCGGCGCAGTGCCAGATGACGCACAGCCGAGCAAAGATGCCGTCGTACTTGCCAATGTGCGCGCCAAGTTTGCGGTGGACGAACTCAAGAGACTGCAGCTTCAGGTGCTTGAGTTCCAGCTCCTGTCGATAAGCCTGCGCTCCGTCATCAAAGCGAAGTGTGGTCTTGCCTAGACAGTGCAGATAGCGGATCAGAGCCTCATACTCCGCCACGACCGGTGAAGCGGCTTCATCCCGGCCAGCTTTGGCGGGCGACACCATGATCGGCAACAGACGCTGCAACAATCCGTCGTCCACGGCTTCGTCTGCGATCTGCCGGATGGGCTCCGGCTGAATGCCGCCAATGAGCGAGATCGACAGGTTCTCGATGTAGACCAGGCCACGTCCAACCCGCTGCACCGAATAGGTGGTACCGTTAAACGCTTCCAGCCAGAAAGAACGATCCTTGGCCGAGCCGCGACCGGCGGAATATTTGTCCATGGAACCGAAAAAGCCAGACAACTCGTCCTGATAGCAAAGCAGGCCGTCAGGGCTGTCCTTGGCGACGTCCTGCGCAGCTTCAATCGTGGTATCTTGAAGAATGCTGCGCACTTGCTTCGGCGGATTGGCCTTGAGCTTCTCCTCCTTCGGCAGCTTGTCATAGACGGCGCGCTGATCGGCATAGTCGCGCGCCTGATCGGCGTCGATCTTGCGCAGCGGGCGGGCTGCGGCGGTCATGATCGGGCTCTTCTTCGAACTGGGTGACCCGACGAGCGCTACCCACAGCCGAGCGGATTCAAACCAGCCGATGCTGTGACGCTTGACCTGAAGGCGAACGCTGTCGGGGATGGCCCCCGCGCAGACGGCCAGCGCCGACACGGCGATGGCCGACATGTCGGCACCCATATCCATCCCCTGGTCGTGCGCAAAGCGTTCGAAGACATCCGGGAGCAACCCGCGCGGCAACGACGGCGGGTCGAACTTGCCCCAGCGATCAACGGGGTCAACGGCAACCTTCGGACCGGCACTGTCAGCGCCGTCACTCTCGGCGTTATCGGGCTGGGGCTTGCCAAACTTCTTGCGCGTATAGTCGATCAGCTCCTGAATGTCGGGATCATCGATGCCGCCGTCACTGTATTGCGCACAGGCCAACTTGATCTGGAGATCGGACCAGCCTTTGCCGACGGTGCTGCCGATGAACCGCAACATGGGCTCACGCCAGCCCTTGCCGGGCGTGGCGCGGCTCTGCTTCAGCAGCGCAAGCAACTCTTCGTCGCTTTTGCCGCGCTTGTGGCCGTAACGGTCAGAGTAATCAGCGAACGGATCACTCTCTCCGGCAGATGTCTCGTCAGCCGCCTTCGCGCCAATGATCTCGAATTGAGCAAGGTCATCGCGCAGATCAATGCAGTCGCCAGTGATCACCTCGGCACGATGGTCGAGACCCGGCTTGTTCATCACCCAGCCGTAATAATACGCTTGGCTGAGCGTGAAGCTCTCGCTGGCGGCGACCGTCTCCGCGCCGAGCTTGGCTTTCAGGAAGCCATTGAGCCGGGCCACCAGCTTGGCGTGCACCTCTGGCAACAACGGCTGCGAGGTCAAAGCCAGAATGCGCCAGCGGGGCGCCGCAGATGTATGGGAGGGGGAGGTGTAGATCAGCGCGGAGATGCCCATCTCCTCAACGACCTTGACCACCTCATCAAAGGCGATTTTCTCGCCGTCGTAATCCAGCTCGATGCCGGTGATGTGCAGCACGTTGCTATCATGGCGCAGGCTGTTCGCGTCCGAGCGCTTGTTGCCGAAGATCGCCAGCTTCAGCCAGGGCAGCTTGCCTTTCTCGCGGTTCGAGGCGTTGAGCACACGCTCACGCAATTCCATCAAGGTCAGATTGTCGGTGGTTAAGGTCGAGGCTGCGTGGTTCTTGAAGAAGGTGACGTGGACCTTGACCTCGGCGCGGTCCGCACCTTCGGCATGGCTGGTCATGCGCGCGCCCCCGCAGCGAAAGCGAGATCGGCAACGGCGCGCGCAAGTTCGGGCGCGAGCGAGAAGCGCTGCACCAATTTGCGTGCACGCAGTTCGTCGAGGGTGGGCTGTTGAAGGTCAGCGACAATTTGCGCAGGGTCCTGTTGCGGACACGCCAGCGCGCGTGTATTGCTACGGCTCATTCGAAGTTCCTTGAATGCTTGGGTAATGAGAAGGCGGCTGGCGGGCCGCCTTTTTTGCTCCTAGGCGACGCACTCGGCCATGGCCGCGTTCGCTTGCGAGCGGCGTGCAATGGCCGCATCGACCCAATCTTCAACTTCACTGGCAACCCAACCCACGCGGTTGGCGCCGATCGGAACGCGCTTCGGGAATTTGCCGTCGGCTTCGAGACGGTCGATCTGCCGGCGACCAAACAGAACACCGTGGTCGCGGAGATCAGAGAAGGGCAACAGTTTCGGATTGCGCATGTCAGCTCCTGTTCTGGTCAAGGCGCGCCTGCAATGGACCGCGCGCTTGAAGGAGCTAACTAAATACACCTGCTTTGCCCTCTGTGAACAAGACGGCCGCACGCGAGTGTTAATAACCCAGATCGTGAGTGTTAATAACTCAACCCAGTCTTGCGACATCGATGCGTCACTAAACGTCCTTGCAGGACGTGGCACGACTTCACCGGACATTTGCGTGGTCTTGTGCGGACCGGAAGTCCGCGCCTAAGGAGTGTGGGCATCGCCGCGTGCTGCGTCGCTCTCACGGCCAACGCGCAAAGTGTGTTGGCTTGGGACTTCCGAGTGAAGCACAAACACCGTCACCACGATCCGTTGACGCTGGAGCGCCTGTTGCCGGCGCCGGCCGCGGTTGCGCCTGACGAGGCCAAGAATCCTATAATACCATCGGGTCAGCCCGACGACGCCGTCATTCGGTATGTGCGGGAGCTTGCCAAACGACACGCGCGCGAGGATCATGAGGACGAGATCGCGGCCCGCCAAGCATCCCAACCTGCGACGAGCGAAAAACCATGATCCGCGCTGTCATCTACGCCCGATATTCTTCTGACCGCCAGAAGGATCGCTCCATCGACGATCAGATCGCCCTCTGCCGCGACCTGTGCACGCGCGAGGGCATGGCGGTGATCTCGACGTTCGAGGATCGAGCGATCTCCGGCGCCGGCGCGATCAATCGCCCTGGCTTTCAGGCGTTGATGCGCGCCGCCGAGGCTCATCTGTTCGATGTGATCGTCGCCGAAGATGTGGATCGTCTGTTCCGCGACCAAGCCGACTACCACACCACCCGCAAACACCTCGATCATCTCGGCGTCGCGATCCACACTGCAACCGGCAAACTCGGCAAGCTCGACGGCGCGTTGCGTGCGCTCATGAGCGAGATGTACATCGAGAACCTTGTGCTGCATACGAGACGCGGCCTTGAAGGCGTCATCCGCGATGGGCGACACCCCGGCGGGCGCGCGTTCGGTTACCGCGCTTTGCCCGGCAAGCCCGGCGAGTTAGAGATCGTCGAGAGCGAGGCCGAGATCGTGCGTGAGATTTTCGGCCGCTATGTGCAAGGCGAGACGCCGCGCGCGATCGCGCACGACCTCAACAGGCGTAGGGTTCGCGCACCGCTCGGTAAGCTCTGGAACGCCTCGACGATCAATGGCAACGCCTCGCGCCGCGGCGGCATGCTACTGAACGATCTCTACACAGGGCGCATCGTCTGGAACCGGGTGCGCATGATCAAAGACCCAGTGACGCGCAAGCGGCTGTCGCGTCCCAATCCGAAAGAGCAATACAAGATCGTCGAGGCGCCGCACTTGCGCATTGTCGACGAGGCAACGTTTAGGGCAGCCCAGGCCATCAAGATCGAACGCCGCCGCGATGCTACGCCGGCATCGGCGCAAAAGGCGCGCGCCCCGAAACGAGTGTTCTCCGGATTGATCCGCTGGGATCGTGCGGCGGCGGCATGTCTTCGATCGGCAGTGACCGCAAAGGTTTGCGGTTGCAATGTTCAGCGTATCGGGAAAGCGGCTCCTGTGACAACGGCCGACGCATCTACCTCGATGACATCGAAAGCTTGGCCATCAAAGGTTTGCGCCAACATCTCGCGCATCCGGAGATGATTGCCGAATATGTCGATGCCTACAACACCGAGCGCAAACGGCTAAAGAAGGAAGCGAACGCCGAGCGTGCCCGGATAGAACGGCGGCTCGGGGAGATCGAGCGCGAGATCAGGCGCGCCGTCGATGCGATCACGAAGGAAGGGGTGCCACCGGGGCCATTAGCTCCTCGGATGCGCGAGTTGGAAGCTGAGCGCACAATCCTTGCTGGCCGACTTCAGGCGGCCAAGGAAGTCGATGACGTGATCGCCCTGCACCCGAAGGCGCTCGATCGCTACAAGCGTGCCGTCCTGGAGTTGGCTGACCAATTCAAGCACGGCACCGACCGAGTTTGCGACCATCCGCGAGTTAGTCACGGCGATCATCGTGCATGCCTGCCCTAGCCGACCGGGCGGCATAGGAACTAAAGCCGATGCCGAAGATGACCGGAGTGTGCGGATCGACATCAGAGGGCGCCTCGCCGCGCTCTGCGGCAATCCCGCCCTGTTTCCGAACATGGCTATGTCGGGGGTGAGCGGCCCGAGACATAGGTGACAGAACGTACCGGACACATGGGTTACACTTTCCGCTTTTGTTCTGCGGGAGGTGTGGATGCCGTGGAAAGTGAGTTCGGTAATGGAAGAGCGCCTGCGCTTTGTCGCCCGGCTTCTGGATGGGGAAGCCATGACCGAGGTCTGCCGCGAGTTCGGCATCTCCCGCAAGACCGGCTATAAGATTTTCGACCGCTACAAGGAGCAAGGGCTTGGGGCGTTGAGCGACCGCTCCAGGCGGCCCATACGCTATGCCAATCAGCTCCCGCAACAGGTCGAGACCCTGATTGTCCAGCTCAAGGCCGAGAAGCCGCACTGGGGCGCCCGCAAGATCCGCGAACTGCTGGTACGCCGGCTCGATGGCGACATCAGGGTTCCCGCCAAAAGCACCATTCATGCGGTGCTCGACCGCCACGGTCTGGTCAAGCGCAGCGGCGGGCCGCGCCACCATGCGCAGGGCACGCCGCTGTCGCAGGGCACGCTCCCCAATGATCTGTGGTGCGCCGACTTCAAGGGCGAGTTCAAGCTCGGCAATGGCCGATACTGCTATCCACTGACCGTTACCGACCATGCCTCGCGCTTTCTGCTGCTCTGCGAAGCGCTGGACTCAACGCGCGAAGACGCTGCCCTCACAGCCTTTGAGCAGCTGTTCCGCGAGCGCGGCCTGCCGTTTGCCATCCGCTCCGACAATGGCGTCCCCTTTGCCAGTCCCAATGCTTTGTTCAATCTCTCGAAGCTGTCAGTGTGGTGGCTCCGGCTCGGCATTGCGATCGAGCGCATTAAGCCAGGCCATCCGCAGCAGAACGGCCGTCATGAGCGCATGCATCTCACGCTCAAAAGGGAAGCCACCAGACCGCCGGGGTTCAACAGCCTCCAGCAGCAGGATCGCTTTGATAGCTTCCGGCACGAGTTCAATGAGGAACGCCCTCACGAAGCTCTCGATATGAAGCGTCCCGCAGACCTCTACACAGCTTCAGCACGCCGCTACGATGGCCTGCCCGAACTGACCTATCCCTTCCACGATCGAGACGTCGTCATCACATCCTGTGGGCGCCTTTGCCTGCACCGCAAGAAAATCAATATCTCCGTCGTGCTGGCCGGCCAAAAGCTCGGCATCAAGGAGGTCGACGACGGCATTTGGCTCGTCAGCTTCATGCACTACGATCTGGGCTACTTCGACCTGGAGCAAAAGACCTTG
>NZ_AXAZ01000119.1 GCF_000473065.1 Bradyrhizobium sp. WSM1743 | reverse complement strand
AGGGCAGCTACCGCTGGGCGCGCGCCCGCTATCTGGGCTTGGCGCGCAACCAGACGCATCTGCGCCTGATCTGCCTCGCCATGAATCTCAAACGATGGGCGGTGCTGTCTCCTGCGGGAGCTGCGGCATGACCGCCGCCGCCCGACGCCAGCGGTCGGCCGCGGAAAACGCACCCATTCCACGCCGCGCGCCGTCCGACGCCGCGCAAAAAAAGCCCGACATCGGGAACCACTCGCTCACATCCCATTAAGCAAAGCTCTCGCTTGCGGGAGAGGTCGCGCCGAAGGCGCGGGTGAGGGCTCTCTCCTCTGGGAGACTGTCCCATTGCGGAGACACCCTCTCCCCAACCCTTCCCGGCAAGCGGGGGAGGAGCGCACTGACGCTGCGGCTGCACCTAGACCTAATCGCGCCATGCTCTAAAACAGACGCATGCTCGGACGCATCTTCACGGTCGGTGGTTACACGCTGCTCTCGCGGCTGACGGGATTTGCCCGCGACATCATGCTCGCGGCGATCCTCGGCGCCGGCCCGGTGGCCGACGCCTTTTTCGTGGCGCTGCGGCTGCCCAACCATTTCCGCGCGATCTTCGCCGAGGGCGCCTTCAACGCCGCCTGGGTGCCGGCCTATGCGCATGTCCATGGCGAGAAGGGGCAGGCGGCAGCGCACCTGTTCGCCGACCGCATCTTCACGCTGCTCTTGGCCTCGCAAGTGGTGCTGCTGGTCGCCGCCTGGCTGTTCATGCCGCAGGCCATGAGCATTTTGGCGCCGGGCTTTTCCGAGGACGCCGAGCAGCGCAGGCTCGCGATCGAGCTGACCCGGATCACCTTTCCCTATCTGCTCCTGATCACGCTGGTAACGCTCTACGGCGGCATGCTCAACGTGATGCAGCGCTTTGCCAGCGCTGCGGCCGCCTCGATCTTTCTCAACGTCGCGATGATGATGACGCTGGCGGTTGCCGTCTGGTTTCCGACCGCCGGCCACGCCGCTGCCTGGGGCGTGCTGATCTCCGGCTTCCTGCAATATTTCCTGCTCGCCGGCGATCTCGCCCGCCATGGCGGCCTGCCGCGCTTTGCACCGCTCAAGCTCGACGAGGACGTCCGCGGATTTTTCAAGGCGTTGGGACCAGCGACACTGGGCTCGATGGGCACGCAGGTGGCACTGTTCGCCGATACCATCATCGCGACCTTCCTGCCGGCAGGCGCCCTGTCTGCGCTCTACTACGCCGACCGCCTCAACCAGCTTCCGATCGGCGTGATCGGCATCGCCATCGGCACGGTGCTGCTGCCGGAGATGTCGCGGCGCATCACCGCCAACGACCATGACGGCGCGATGAAGGCGCAGCGCCGCGCCTTCGATTTCACGCTGCTGTTCTCGGTGCCGTTCGTCGCAGCATTCATTACCGTGCCCGATGCGATCATGCGCGCGCTGTTCGCCCGCGGCGCGTTCTCGAAGGCCGACGCCGCCGCCGCCGGCGCGACGCTCGCGGCCTATGCGATCGGGCTGATCCCCTTCGTGCTGATCCGCAGCGCGGTCGCGACCTTCTATGCACGCAAGGACACCGCGACGCCGGTGCGGGCCTCGCTGACCGGCATCGCGGTCAACGTCGCGCTGAAGGTCGCCCTGATGGGATCGCTCGCGCAGATCGGCCTCGCGCTCGCAACCGCCATCGGCGTCTGGACCAATCTCTTGCTGGTGCTGTTCTTCGCGGTGCGGCGCGGCTTTCTCGTGCCGGACCGCGCCTGGCTGATGTCGCTCGCCAAATTCCTGCTGACCGGTATCATGCTGGCCGCCTCGTTCTGGCTGATTGCGCGCTTCAGCGGCTCTTTGCTGGGCGCGATGCATTTCCGGGACGAAGTGACGCTGGTCCTGCTCGCCGTCGGCGGCACCATCGTCTACGCGCTCGCGATCCTCGCGCTGTTCGGCCGCAGCTGGCTGGTGTCGCTGGTGCGCGGTTAGGCGTTACCGGCCATCACCGCGTCGTGCCCGATCGGGTCCTTGCCCACCGCGGCCGGATGCGCCTGATCCAGCCCGTAGCCGACGCGCATGAGCGATCTTCGGCGAGAAGCGCCCGGAAGGTGACCAAGGCCGTGAACGGGCGGAGCGCTTGTCAGGCCTCCGAGGCACCAGGCGTTTTACAGCGCATCATGCCCCGGCCAGGGCCTTTCATGTGGTTCGCCGATCGTGATACGATCTAGGATGTTCAGGTGCCGTCCTCAGGCAACAAAGCGATGAGGCAGTGACCATGGCATTCCGCTCTCCCTGGCCCACATCTCAAATTGACAAGTTTGTCACCAGCAATGCCGACCTGCTGATCCTGATCGGCCGCATCCTGCTTGCATGGGTCTTTGTTGGAAGCGCGTACGGAGCGCTTACTAACTTCAATGGTTCAGTGAGCTATTTTCGGTCGCTGAACCTTCCAGCGCCCCAGCTGTTCACGATGATTACCGTCATGCTGGAAATACTGATATCGGCTGGCTTGATACTCGGCATTGGTACGCGCTACTGCGCAATTTTGGTTTTGCTATTTGTATTCGCGGCTACTGCAATCGCTCATCGCTACTGGGAGTATCCCGCCGGTCCGCAACAGATTGGGCAGTACAATAATTTCTTGAAAAACATCTCAATCTTGGGAGGCGCTCTGTTGATCTTGGTCACCGGAGGGGGGCGGTTCTCCATCGATCGGAGGCTGGCAGGCTAGTGCCGTGTTCGTTTCCGCCTCTCTCGGCGTGATAGCCAACAACTTACCTGAACTTACCAGGAGGCATGGTGCAAGCATCGTTGCTCTCTCGCAAAGCTGAGAGAGCGGCCGCACGATGTGCGCGCTCTGGTTCGTTTGCCCTTACGCCATCAGCGCGACGCGCGGCTCTGCCAGTTTGGCAGCTGCCAAGCCGCGCCCTTGAAAGCCGTTATTGCGTCACTTTGCCCTAAGCCTGAACGCAACCTCGAGCAGATGGCCGAGAAATTTTGCGAGAGGTTTCAAACGCTCGGCTGTGGCCCCGAAGAAAAGCATCAGCCACGTCGCCAGCGCGGCACACCACAGTAGGATTTCCAATGTTTCGGGCATGAGAACACCCTTTCAAACAAGTACTTGAAATGCGAGCAGTCTTGCCGAACGAAAGCCGCGTGGCAAGTCCTCCAATAAGTGGCAAGACGCCGAAATACTCGGAAGAGCGTTGGCTCACCATGACATTCGCCGAAGCTCTGCATCTGGGTGTGGGCCGGGGAAGCAAAACCAATCTGCTGCTGGCGCTTCTTCGCGGTGTGGCCAGGCGAATTTCCAGAAACGAATGCGCCGGGGCGAATGGCTCGCCTCTAGGATGCAACCAAGATCGGTACATCTCTTGATTTTGCGCGATTGCCGTGCTACCAGCGTCTCATGATCAAATCAGTGCGCACCGTCAACTTCATGCACATGACCCGCTTCGGCTGGGCCGTGGAAGGAGTCGTGCGCTAGGATTTCGACGACGACATCTTTTCCACCAGGCCCCGCCGGCATCGGACGGGGCCTTTTCTTTGGCCACCGCTCCCTGCCGGCTCAACAGCAGGAGCATCCGATGCCACCACAACAGCCCAACATCACGTCCGCGACGGAGCGCGACGCCGCAGGGTTTCGCTTCGACTTCTCCATCGTCTTGAGCCTGCTCAGGCGTTTCTGGCTTGCGTTTCAGGCGTGGCGACCGCGCGCACGGGTCAGCTTGCAGGACCTCAGTGACAGGGAGCTGGCGGATATCGGCCTGACGCGCGGCGAGATCGACTGCATCGCGCCTGAACGCGCTATCGACAGGTTGAGAGACAGCACGAGGACTCTGTGGGGCCGTGGTGGGATGTGACACCAATCCCTTACGACCTTCACTGCGACAAGGAGAGGAGGCGATCATGGCATCGCATGCTGTCCGCCCACAGGCGGACGTGGAAATCCGACGATTGACTGTCGATGATCTCGATCTTTTTCGCGAGATTCGCGCGGAGGCGCTTCGGACGCACCCTCAAACCTTTAGTTCTCCTGAAGAGGACGAGGGCGGCGACGCCATGATGGCGGCTTATCGCCATTGGCTGAGTGGAACGGTCCTTGGCGCCTTTGGGCGCGGCAATCTGATCGGAGTCGCAGGCTTCTACGTGTCGCCGGATAAGCGATCGCTGCACAGGGGCCACATCTTCACGGTTTACGTGAGGGAGGATGGCCGAGGTAAAGGGGTCGGAGATCGGCTCATCAAGGAGCTTCTTGCCCATGCCGAGGCTTGCGTCGAACAGGTCCACCTTGCCGTCCTGGTCGAAGCAACGGCTGCGATCAGGACCTACAAGCGTAATGGCTTTGAAATCTACGGTACCGATCCTGCTGCGGTCCGCATAGGGGAGGCCACGTACGACAAGTACTTTATGGTCAGGAAATTCAGCCACTAACGCCGTTCGGCACGGCTGTCCGGCCTGGTCGCGCCAGAACTGTCGAGGGTGGCTTCGAATCATCGGCCTCGATAGGAAACGGCCGGCCTAAACCCGTTTGCCTTGCCAGTTTTTCCACGGCAATATGCCGCCAAAACAACCATGAGAACGGGAAAAGACAATGGCGGCTCCCATCAAGTTCGGCGTTGGCCAAAGCGTGCTGCGCAAGGAGGATGACGCTCTCATCCGCGGCAAGGGCCGCTATACCGACGATTATGCGCCGCAGGCCGCGCTTCGCTGCCTGGTGCTACGCTCGCCGCATGCGCATGCCAAATACACTATCGACGTGAGCCGGGCCCGCACCCTCCCTGGCGTCGCGCTGGTCCTGACCGCCGATGACGTCAAGGATCTCGGCAATCTGCCGTGCCTGTTCAATCTCGAGACCGATCCGTTCACGGGCCCGCCTTACCCGATCCTGGCCAAGGACGAGGTGCGCCATGTCGGCGATGCCGTCGCCTTCGTCGTCGCCGAGACCATCGACCAGGCCCGCGACGCGATCGAGGCCATCGAGGTCAAATGGTCGCCGCTGCCGGCGGTGACCGGCGTCGTCAATGCCGTGAAGAAGGGCGCGCCGCAGGTCTGGCCGGACAAGCCGGGCAACGTGCTGTTCGACGTGTCGATCGGGGACAAGGCCGCGACGGAAGCTGCGTTCGCCAAGGCGCATGCGGTGGCCGAGATCTCCATCGTCAATCCGCGCGTGGTCGCGAGCTTCATGGAGACGCGCGCGGCGGTGTGCGAATACGATGCCAAGCGTGACCATCTGACGCTGACGGTCGGCAGCCAGGGCAGCCACCGCCTGCGCGACATCCTGTGCCAGAACGTGCTCAACATCCCCACCGACAAGATGCGGGTGATCTGCCCTGACGTCGGCGGCGGCTTCGGCACAAAGCTGTTTCCGTACCGCGAATACGCCCTGATGGCAGTTGCCGCGCGAAAACTGAAGAAGGCGGTGAAATGGGCGGCCGACCGCTCCGAGCATTTCATGGGCGATGCGCAGGGCCGCGACAACGTCACCACCGCCAAGATGGCGCTGGCTGAGGACGGCAAGTTCCTTGCGATGGATTGCGACCTGATGGGCGACATGGGCGCGTATCTGTCGACCTTCGGGCCCTACATCCCGCATGGCGGCGCCGGCATGCTGCCGGGACTTTATGACATTCAGGCTTTCCACTGCCGGGTGCGCACGATCTTCACCCACAGCGTGCCGGTCGACGCCTATCGCGGCGCCGGACGGCCGGAGGCGGCCTATGTCATCGAGCGCCTCGTCGATGCCTGCGCGCGAAAGCTCGACATGACGCCGGACGCCATCCGCCGCAAGAATTTCATCCCGTCCAAGGTGCTGCCCTACAAGACGGCCACGGGCAAGATCTATGATTCCGGCGACTTCGCCGCGCATCTGAAGCGCGCGATGGAGATCGCGGAATGGAAGGAGTTTCCCAAGCGTGCCAAGGCGGCCAAGAAGCAGGGGCTGATCCGCGGCATTGGCCTTGCGAGCTATGTCGAGATTTGCGGCGTGATGGGTGAGGAGACGGCCAATGTCCGCCTCGATCCCAATGGCGATGTCACCGTGCTGATCGGCACGCAATCGAGCGGACAGGGCCACCAGACCGCCTATGCGCAGATCGTCGCCGAGCAGTTCGGTTTGCCACCTGAGCGCGTGCATATCCACCAAGGTGACACTGACGAGATCGCAACGGGCCTCGGCACCGGCGGCTCGGCCTCGATTCCCACCGGTGGCGTCTGCGTGGAGCGTGCTGCGGGCGATCTGGGCAAGAAGCTGAAGGAGTTCGCCGCGCAGGCGTTGGAAGCGAGCGCGGGCGATCTCGAGATCACCGACGGCGTGATCCGGATCGCCGGCACCGACCGCTCGATCTCCTTCGCCGATCTCGCCAAGCGACCAGGCGCGGATCCGTCGAAGCTGAACGGCAGCGCGACGTTTGCCAGCGCCGACGGCACTTATCCAAACGGCACACATCTGGCGGAGGTCGAGATCGATCCGGCCACCGGCTTCATCAGAATCGTCAACTACGTGATCGTCGACGATTTCGGCAAGACGCTCAATCCGCTGCTGCTGGCGGGCCAGGTGCATGGCGGCGCCATGCAGGGCATCGGCCAGGCCTTGATGGAGCAGGTAGTGTATGGCGCCAGCGACGGCCAGCTCATCACTGCCACCTACATGGACTACGCGCTGCCGCGCGCGGCGGACGGGCCGGCTTTCGTGTTCGAGACCCACAACGTCCCCTGCAAGACCAATCCGATGGGCGTGAAAGGGGCCGGCGAGGCCGGCGCGATCGGCTCCTGTCCGGCCGTCGTCAATGCCATCGTCGACGCGCTCTGGCGCGAATACAAGATCGACCACATCGACATGCCGGCAACGCCGGAGCGGGTGTGGATCGCGATCGACGAGCATCACCGCCGCCACACCCTGTAGGCGGCGATTTATCCGCGGCGGGAATAAACATCCGCCGCGGGGTTCTATCCATGAATGGGCCCATCCTCACCTCTGCGAGCCGGAGACGTTAGCCAATGAAACGAATGATGATTGTCGCAGGTACCCTCTTGCTGGGTGCAGGTGCCGTGATGGCGCAGCAAGAGATCGCCGTTCAGCAGGACAATCTGATGCGCTCAATCGCCAAGAGCCAGTACGGTATCATCCAGAAGATGACGAAGGGTGACATCCCCTATGACCAGAAAGCGGTTGATCAGGCCATCGCCGGCATGGAAGCCGATGTCGCCAAGATCGCCAAGACCTTCGAAGTCAATCCCAAGCAGGACGTGGTGAACGCGACCTACGGCGCCTCGCAGAAGGTCTGGCAGAACAAGGCCGATTTCGACTCCAAGATCCCTCCGGTGCAGAAGGCGATCGCCGACGTCAAGGGCAAGATTACTAATGTTGCGAGCTTGAAAGCGGCCTATACCGCGATCAACGATCGCTGCAACGATTGCCACGAGACGTATCGGGTGAAGTTGAAATAACAGGGTACAGTTTCCGTCCGTAGCCCGGATGGAGAGGCTACTGGCTGATGCCAGCTATAGAAGGCGGTTGCGAGAGCAGCCGCTTTTTCTGTTGCGCGGCATGGCGTGAGTCGGTCGGCAGCGCCGGAAATTCTATCCGCAAGGCCTGACGGATCGCGGCCAGAGCGATTATCTTTGCTCCAGCCGCCGCGGCGTTGATTTGAGCTGTCAGAGTGCATCTCACACCCGACGCCTCTCGACGTCAGGAGTTCCAACCGCGGCGAGCACCTGAAGCAACAGCGAGACAGGCCATGGTAAAACCGTTCCCGTCGAAGACCCATATCGGCAACCATATGCTGCATCCGGAAACGCTGATGCTGACCTATGGCTATGATCCGCAATTGTCGGAGGGCGCCATCAAGCCGCCGGTGTTCCTGACCTCCACCTTCGTGTTCAGGACGGCCGAGGACGGGCAGGACTTCTTCGACTACGTCGCCGGCCGGCGCGAGCCGCCGGAAGGCATGGGCGCAGGCCTCGTCTATTCGCGCTTCAATCATCCCAACAGCGAAATCGTCGAGGACAGGCTCGCGATCTACGAGCGCACCGAGAGTTGTGGGCTGTTCTCATCCGGCATGGCGGCCATCGCAACCACGATCCTGGCCTTCGTTCGCCCCGATGATGTCATTCTGCACTCCCAGCCGCTCTATGGCGGGACGGAAACCCTGCTGACGAACACGCTCGCGCGTCTGTCGATCGGCGCCGTCGGCTTTGCCGACGGTATCGACGAGACGGCCGTCAAGCAGGCGTCGGAGGAGGCCATGGGCAAGGGACGGGTTTCGATGATCCTGATCGAGACGCCCGCCAATCCGACCAACGGCCTCGTCGACATCGCGATGATCCGCCGCGTGGCCGACGCGATCGGAAAGGCGCAGGGACACACTCCGATCATCGCCTGCGATAATACGCTGCTCGGACCGGTGTTTCAGCGGCCGATCGAGCACGGTGCGGACCTGTCGCTGTATTCGCTGACCAAATATGTCGGCGGTCATTCCGACCTGATTGCGGGGGCCGCGCTCGGCTCGAAGGCGATCATGAAGGGCATCAAGGCGCTGCGGGGCGCGATCGGCACCCAGCTCGATCCGCATTCCTGCTGGATGATCAACCGCTCGCTCGAGACGCTGAACCTGCGGATGGAGAAGGCCAACGACAATGCGCGCCTCGTGGCGGACTTCCTGCGCGATCATCCGAAGGTCGCCAAGGTCCACTATCTCGGTCATCACGAAGAGGCGTCGCCGGCCGGGCGCGCGTTTGCGAGGCAATGCCTGGGGGCGGGCTCCACCTTCTCCTTCGACATCGCCGGCGGCAAGGAGGCGGCAGTCAAATTCCTCAACGCGCTGCAGATCCTCAAGCTGGCGGTGAGCCTCGGCGGAACGGAATCGCTTGCGAGCCTGCCTGCAACCATGACCCATTCCGGCGTTCCCCCCGACATCCGCCGCAAGATCGGCGTCCTCGATTCCACGATCCGGCTGTCGATCGGCATCGAGAACCCGTCGGACCTGATCGCCGATCTCACACAGGCGCTGAACGCGGCTTGAGCGGCCTCGGAATCGAAAGGCCGGATGCACCCTCCTTCGCACCCGGCCTTTCCATGACGAAGCAGCCTTGAGGCTTACTTCGTCACCTGACCGCGGATCTCGCCGCCCGGGTTCGCCGCGGTGTGGATGTTGATGTAGTACTTGCCGCCGAGCAGATCGGCGGCCTGCGCGTCCGTGAGCGTCGCTTCGCCCTTGACCGGGCTCGAGGCCGCATTCGGGATCGCGACTGCAACGCCGGCGTTCTTGCCAGCCTCCGCAGGCCCATGGAAATGCGCGGCGGTGGCGGGGCCGGAGAGGCCGGAATAGGTGACGGTCCAGGACAGTTTCTTGCTGGCGGCGTCGTAGTTCAGATCGGCCGTTCCGGTGGCGCTGCTGGTCGTTGCGGGCACCTCGGCCTTGCCGTCGAGCGTTGCTTTCAGCTTTTCGGCGCAGGCCGGCCCTGCAAAAGCGACGGCACCGAGCGCTAACACGGCGATGACGGACTTGTTCATGACATTCTCCCTGTTGAACCCGTTCGGGCTGGCTAACTTCCAACAGCCGGCATTTCAGTTTATTCCCGTCTCCGGCCAGGGCGGGCTAAATTCTTCGTGGCTGGAGCTGCGACGACATCGGTCATAAGTTCGCCGCAACGGGTGAATGGGTGCGCATGTTGCAACGAACAATTCTGCTGACGCTGCTCGCCGCGGTCGCTGCTTGCGGCATCTATTGGTGGCTCAGCGCACCGGGGGTGGCGGCGGTGGGCAATGCACCGGCCCATGTGCCCGATTTCGCCAATGGCGAGGTGATGTTCAACGCCGGCGGCTGCGCGTCCTGTCATGCCGTTCCCAGCCAGCCCGATCGTCTCAGGCTCGGAGGCGGCGTCGCGATCAAGTCGCCGTTCGGAACGTTCTACGCGCCGAACATCTCGCCGGATCCGAGCGACGGCATCGGCAAATGGACGGACGCCGATTTCGTCAATGCGGTGATACACGGGGTCTCGCCGTCCGGGCAGCATTACTTTCCGGCGTTTCCCTATACGTCCTATCAGCACGCCAGGCGCGAGGACGTGCTCGATCTTTTTGCGTATCTGAAAACGCTGCCGGCCGTTGCGGGCAAGGTGCGTGACCACGACGTCGGCTTTCCCTTCAATATCCGGCGCAATGTCGGGATCTGGAAATCCTTGTTTCTGGACGAGAAGCCTTTCGTCGCCGACGGCAGCAAGTCGCCGCAATTCAATCGCGGCGCCTATCTGGTCAACAGCTTTGGCCATTGCGCCGAATGCCACAGCCCGCGCAATGCGCTGGGCGGCATCATCGCCGGCCAGCGATTTGCCGGCGGTCCCAATCCGGAAGGCGAGGGCTGGGTCCCGAACATCACACAGAAGCGCCTTGGCGAGTGGAGCGCGAAGGATCTCGCCTATTTCCTCAAGACGGGTGAATTGCCCGATGGCGACAGCGTCGGCGGTGCGATGACGCGCGTGATCAAGAACACCTCGCATTTGTCGGACGAGGATCTCGCGGCGATGGCGGAGTACCTCAAATCGCTGCCGCCGGTGGACGGGCCGACGCCACCGAAACGCAAGCAGGGAAGCTAGTCTAAGGCGTGATGAAATGAGGCTCGATTGCTGCAACGACGGAGGTGCGCTCCCTCTCTTGCGGGAGAGGGTTGGAGAGGGTGCTTCCGCAATGGGACAATCCCCAAGAGGAGAAAGCCCTCACCCGGCGCCATAGCCGATGCAAAGCATCGGCGTCTTACAGAACGGCGGCCAGAGGCCGCCTATGCCGACCTCTCCCGCAAGCGAGAGCTTTGCTTAATGGGATGTGAGCGAGTGGTTCCCGATGTCGGGCTTTTTTTGCGCGGCGTCGGACGGCGCGCGGCGTGGAATGGGTGCGTTTTCGCGGCCGACCGCTGGCGTCGGGCGGCGGCGGTCATGCCGCAGCTCCCGCAGGAGACAGCACCGCCCATCGTTTGAGATTCATGGCGAGGCAGAT
>NZ_AXAZ01000118.1 GCF_000473065.1 Bradyrhizobium sp. WSM1743 | reverse complement strand
CGCCTTCAACATCACCAGCCGCGGGTACGGCGGCGCCCCGCGCTCCGGTTCCGGCAGACCGCCCAGCACGTGCTCCACCGCGGTCCAATCCACCAGTTCGCTGATCCGCCTCAGCACCGGATTGCCTTTTCCACGCCGCGACGACGCCAGCGCGTCCGCAAAGCTCGGTTGCCCCACCTGCCGATATGCCATTCCCATCCCCTCCAATCGGTCTAGGGAATCGCAGATTCGCGAATAATGCAAAGCTCTCGCTTGCGGGAGAGGTGAACTTGCCACTACCCCCGTCCATCCAACGCCGTGGGCCGCCACACCAATAGCCTCCGCTCCACCAACGTGACGCCGAAATCGATCAGGATGACGAAGGCCGAGAGCACGAACATGCCGGCGAACACACCGGCGACGTCGAACACGCCCTCGGCCTGCTGAATGAGATAACCGAGCCCCGCTGCCGATCCCAGATATTCGCCGACGACCGCGCCGACGACGGCGAAGCCGACCGAGGTGTGCAGCGAGGAGAACATCCACGACAGCGCCGACGGCCAATAGACGTGCTGCATCAGCTGCCGTTCGCTCATGCCGAGCATGCGGCCGTTGTCGAGCACGGTGCGGCTGACCTCCTTGACGCCCTGATAGACGTTGAAGAACACGATGAAGAACACCAGCGTCACACCGAGCGCAACCTTGGACCAGATGCCAAGCCCAAGCCACAGCGCGAAGATCGGTGCCAGCACGACGCGCGGCAGCGCGTTGACCATCTTGACGTAGGGATCGAACACCGCGGCGACCAGCGGCTGGCGCGCGAACCAGAAGCCGACCAGCACGCCGCCGAGCGATCCGATCACGAAGGCGAGGATCGATTCCGCCAGCGTGATGCCGAGATGCTTCCAGATCACGCCGGAGGCGAACCATTTCACGATCTGGCTGAACACGTCGAATGGATTGGAGAAGAAGAACGGCGGCAGCAGGATCTTGCCGAACACGGGAACGGTCGACAGCACTTGCCACAGCACGATGCAAACGACCGCGACCAGGACTTGCAGCGCAAACAGCGTCGGGCGCGACATCAGACCGCCTCCACTGCGTGAGTGGACTGCGCGTAACCCTTCATCACCTCGTCCTTCAGCACGCTCCAGATCTCGCGATGGAGCGCATGGAACTCCTTGTCGAGGCGCACCTCGAAGATGTCGCGGGGACGCGGCAAGCTGACGCGCCAGTCGCCGATGATGCGCGAGGACGGCCCGGCCGACATGATCACGACGCGGTCGGCGAGCGCGATCGCCTCTTCGAGGTCGTGGGTGACGAACAGCACGGCCTTGCGGTCGGCGTTCCACAAGTCGAGCAGCAGGTTGCCCATGACTTGGCGCGTCTGCGCATCGAGCGGTCCGAACGGCTCGTCCATCAGCAGGATTTTTGGATCGCGGATCAGCACCTGCGCCAGCGCCACGCGCTTGCGCTGGCCGCCGGAGAGCATGTGCGGGTAGCGGCCCGCAAACGCGCCGAGGCCGACGGAGGTCAGCCATTTCTGCGCCTGCGGCAGCGCTTGGGTGCGCGGCGTGCCCTTGATCTCGAGCCCGATCGCGACATTGTCGAGCGCGGTCTTCCAGGGGAACAGCGCGTCGGCCTGGAACAGGTAGCCGGCGTCCTGGTTCAGCCCCGTTAGCGGCCGGTCGAATATCCTGACGCTGCCCGCCGCCGGCTTGAGCAGGCCCGCGGCGACGTTGAGCAGCGTCGATTTCCCGCAGCCGGTCGGGCCGACGATGGCGACGAACTCGCCCTGCGCGACCGCAAGGTGCGCCTTCTCCACCGCCGTATAGACCCGCCCGTCCCCCAGGCGGAATGCAACCTTGGCATCTTCCAGCGCCACTGCCGTGGGCGTTGTCATATGTTTCCTCCGAACTCAGGCCGATGCCTTAGCCGCTCGCGCGGCCAAGTTCAATCAAGGCGCCAAGCGTGCTACGCATGGGGTCCGTCATCCCCTTCACCCTCCCCCTCCAGGGGAGGGTAAGAGCGAGCCTACCTGCGATGCCCTCCAAGCTGGCGATCAGCTACCACAAGGTCACCAAGCGCTTCGGCTCCCTCACAGCCGTGGGCGATGTGTCGCTCGATATCGCCGAAGGCGAGTTTGTGGCGGTCGTCGGCGGGTCCGGCTCGGGCAAGACCACGCTGCTGCGGCTCGCCAATCGGCTGATCGAGGCCGATGGCGGCACCATCACGGTCGAAGGCGAGGACGTGCAGAATGTCGATCCGGTCGCGCTGCGGCGCCGGATCGGCTACGTGTTCCAGAGCGGCGGTCTCTTCCCGCATCTGAGCGTCGCCGACAATATCGGGATCACGCCAAAGCTGCTGGGTGAGCCGGCAGCGGCGATCGTGACGCGAGTCGACGAGCTCCTGGAGCTCGTGCAGCTCGACCGCGCCGCGCATCGCGATCGCCTGCCTGAGGCACTCTCCGGCGGCCAGCGCCAGCGCGTCGGCGTCGCGCGGGCACTTGCGGCAAGGCCGCGCATCGTGCTGATGGACGAACCGTTCGGCGCGCTCGATCCCCTCACCCGCGATGCGCTGGGTGACGACTATCGCACGCTGCACCGCAAGCTCGGCCTGACCACTGTGATGATCACCCATGACATGACGGAGGCGATTCTGCTCGCCGACCGCATCGCAGTGATGCGCAGCGGGAAGCTGCTGGCGCAAGGTACGCCCGCGGAGCTCTCGAACAGCAGCGACGGCTACGTGCTGGAGCTGCTGCGCACGCCGCGGCGCCAGGTCGAGCGGCTGAACACGCTGCTGCCGCAGAGCGGTGCGGCATGAGCCTCTTCACCGATCCGCGCTGGGGCGAGGCGCTGGCGCATCTGCCCGACTATCTCGGCAACCATGTGCGGGTGAGCCTCGCCGCGCTCGCGCTTGGCCTCGCCGTCAGCCTGCCGCTGGCGATCCTGACACGCAACCGTCCGGCGCCGCGCGGCATCCTGCTCGCGTTCGCCAGCATCGTGCAGACCGTACCTGGGCTGGCGCTGCTTGCGCTGTTCTATCCGCTGCTGCTGCTGGCTGCTTCCGTCACGCTGGCCTGGTTCGGCCTTTCCTTCTCCGCGTTCGGCTTCCTGCCGGCGATGCTGGCGCTGGCGCTCTATTCGATGCTGCCGGTGCTGCGCAACGGCATCACCGGCCTTAACGGCATCGATCCCGCGCTGATCGAGGCCGCCAAGGGTGTCGGCATGACCGCACGGCAATCGCTGCTCATGGTCGAGCTGCCGCTGGCGCTGCCGGTGATGATGGCGGGCATCCGCACCGCCGCAGTGTGGGTGATCGGCACCGCGACGCTCTCAACCCCGATCGGGCAGACCAGCCTCGGCAATTACATCTTCGCCGGGCTGCAGACCCAGAACTGGGTGTTCGTGCTGTTCGGCTGCCTGGCCTCGGCCTTGCTGGCACTCGCCGTCGACCAGTTGCTCGGTCTGATCGAGGGCGGTCTGCGCCAGCGCAACCGGGCGCGTGCTGGCCTCGGCGCAGTCGGAATCGCGGCGCTGGTCGCCGCTACGCTGGTGCCGACCATGGGACGCTCGTCGTCAGGCTATGTGGTCGGCGCAAAAACCTTCGCCGAGCAATACGTGCTGTCAGCGTTGACGAGGGACCGCCTTCAGGCGGCAGGCCTCTCGGCCTCGGCGCGCTCCGGCCTCGGCTCCAGCGTGATCTTCGAGGCGCTGAAGGCGGGCGACATCGATCTCTATATCGACTATTCCGGCACGCTCTGGACCAACCAGCTCCATCGCAGCGACATCAAGCCGCGCGCCGAGCTGGTCGCCGAGCTGAAGACGGCGCTCGCGAAAGACAACATCACCCTGCTCGGCGAGCTCGGCTTCGAGAATGCTTATGCTCTGGTGATGCCGAAGAAGCGCGCCGAAGCGCTCGGCATCCGCACCATCGCTGACCTCAGCGCACATGCCTCGACACTGTCGATTGCCGGCGACTACGAATTCTTCTCTCGTCCCGAATGGGCGGCCCTGCAAAAGGCCTATGGACTCCAGTTCCGCGCCCAGCGCCAGATGCAGCCGGATTTCATGTATGCGGCCGTCGCCAGCGGCGAGGTCGACGTCATCGCCGGCTACACCAGCGACGGCCTGATCGCGAAATACGATCTCGTCACGCTGGACGATCCCAAGCACGCGATCCCGCCCTACGACGCGATCCTGCTGCTGGCGCCGAAACGCGCCGGCGACGAGCGGCTCAAGACGGCGCTGCAACCGCTGCTCGGCAAGATCGACATCGCCACCATGCGCGAGGCGAACTTGCGCGCCAGCGGCAATGACGCGAATTCGTCGCCCGATGCGGTGGCGAGGTGGCTGTGGGGGAAGATCAAGCAGTAGGTTAACTGCACACCCGTCATCCTGAGGTGCGAGGCGTGCGCTGCGAAGCAGTGCGCGCGGAGCCTCGAAGGATGAACGGCCACGATGCAGCCGGGCCGTACATCCTTCGAGGCCTCCGCTACGCTCCGGCACCTCAGGATGACGGTGAAAAAAACTACAGCCCTCTGATCATCCCGGCGTCGATCAGCAGCCGGTTCAGCCGCCGCGCCTCGGCGCCGCCCTTGCAGCCGTAGAAGATGCCCTTGCAACGGAGCATGATCGCCTTCTGCTCGGCGAAGGACGGGTCGAGCGGAATGCCGGCAGCTTCCTGGATCACCAGCGGCAGATAGGGGCCATCGATCGTGTCCATCACGGCCGCGCTTCTGACCGGCTCGAAATTGACGGCGTCGATGGCGTAATAGGTCGCGTAGAGACGCGGATCGTAAGCGTCGAGCTTCTTCCCGATCGCGCCCTCGTCGAGCCCGGGCTCGAGCAGGTTCGGCGCGAATTCCGGCTGGTGATCGCCATAGCGCACGATCAGGAAGGGTTCACCCGGAAAGGTCTTCTTCAGGCCCGCGACGAACGCCTTGTACTGCTCGGCGCTCATCGCCTGCCGGCGCAGATATTCGTCGATGGTCGGCGTATTGCCCGGCGCGCGCCAGTTCGGCAGCAGGTCGGGACGGAAGCGGGTCTCCCAGGGGAAATGATTGGCTCCGAGATAGATGAAGGTGAACAGCGGCTTGTTCGGCGGCTGCTGACCCATCAGCTGAAGCGCTTTGTCGTAGAAAAAGCTGTCGGGCTCCACATCCTTCGCGCCGAGATCCTTGGAGTCGAGGAAACGCTCGATGCCGGTCGTCATCTGGAAGCTGCGCGCGCCCATGAAGCCGCCATGGGCGGGATAGAGCGACAGCGTGTCGTAGCCGCAGCGGCGCAGCGCCAGCGGCAGGCCACGCTCGACGCGGCTCGAGGCGATGCGCGTCACGAAATAGGCGAAGCGACCGAACGAGCGCGAGGAGAGCCCTGCGAGCACGTTGTATTCGGTGAACCAGCTCGGCCCGCCATTGCTCTCGGCGAGAAACGTGCGCTGCTTGCCGTCCCACGACTTGAAATGATCGCCATAGCGCGGCGGCACCTTGATGCCCTGTGCGGCGCGGATGTCGAAGCTGGATTCATCATGGATCATGATGATGTTCGGCCGGCGGCCCGCAGGGTGGCAGGCATCGACGAGAGGCATGTTGAGCCGCTCGTCGCTCGCCGCGGCCGATTCCATGAAGCCGTACTGCGCAAAGTCGGAAACGGCGGAGACGCCCGAGCGGAAGAACTTCGAGAGATAGCCGTCGTCGTAATAGCCGCGCCAGGCCTCGTCCGGATGATAGAGCGAATAGCCGACCAGGGCGGCAAGGCAGGCGAGCTTGCAGGCGAGCGCCGGCAGGCGGCGGATGCGGAACGGATCGAGCCACCACAGCGCGTACATCAGCGGCAGCGTGACGAGACCGGCCAGGATCACCGACCAGCGCAAATTCGGGAAGATCGTGAACATGAAGGCGACGGTGTCGCGGTCGATCATCATCAGGTCGATGAAGTTGACCGTCATCTGCACGACGTCGTGCTTGAGCCGCGACAGCAGCACCAGCACCACGACCAGGGTCAGCGACAGCGCGCCCGAGAGCGCCGGCCGCCGCAGCAGGGTGATCCAGAAGAAGTTGAGGATGCCCCAGGCCAGCGCGAAGGACAGGCGCGAGCCGAAATCGGTCTCGGTCTCGTACATCAGCGCCAGCGCAGCCAGATGCGGCGCGGCAACGGCGAGCAGCCGCCAGATGCCGAGCGCGGCGACGCTCGCCAGCACGGCGGTGGTGGCAGAAGGACCTGGATTGGGCGCGGACGCCATCGACGACACGCAACTCTGGTCCGGCGCGGTGATGCCAAGCCGTCTGGCCGGCCTGAAAACGGCCAGGGCGTCCGGGGCAGCCGGAAGCCTGCACCGTGTCACAAAACTGTAACGGAACGGTCAAGGACAGGCAACGCGCGGTGCGGTCCGACCTTCGCTTATTGTTAGTGGGCTGCGCCGCACGCCATCGACCGGAGCCGCGCGCCTAGGGCTTTGCGATCCCCGCGATGAACAGGTCGAGCACCCCTTCCGCCATCCGCTCGATCTCACCCTCCTCGACGCCCCAGCGCGGAAGGTGGCCGTCGAGTTTCATCCGGGCGAAACCGTAGACCAGGGCGCGGCCGGCGATCTGGATGCGCTTGAGGTCGGCCGACCGCAGCAGGCCCTGCGCAGCCGCGTCAGCCAGCATCTGCTCCGTCAGCGCGATCAGCTCGGCATTGTCTCGTGTCAGCTCCGACGAGCCGCCATGGGCGAAATAGCGCCCCGTCGAGATGATCTCGAAATGCGCGGGGTTGCGCATGGCCCAGCGGAGGTAGGCCAGGCCGAAGGCACGGAAGCGGGCGAGCGGACCTGCGGCCGGAGACTCGCTGAGCGCCGCCTCGATCTCGGCACGAAAACGCCGCTGCGCCTCCTCGGCCACTGCCGCCATCAAGGCATCGCGGTTGGGGAAGTGCCGGAACGGTGCTCCCGGCGACACCGTGGCGCGGCGGGCCGCCTCACGGACAGAGATTTCGGCCCCCTCCGCCGCAAGTTGCAGCGCAGCGTCGATCAAAACGCGGCGGAGGTCGCCGTGATGGTATGGCCGGGCTTCGGCTGCGGGGCGACGGGCGCGCGGCTTGGATGACTGGCGGACCGGCATGGACCCTTTTTAGCCTCACCCGAACGTGAATGTAAGCAATGATTACACCATTGACGATCTCGCCTCCCACTATGTAATCGATGATTACATAGTGGGAGATCGCCCATGTCGCAACGTCAAAGCTGGCTCGAAGGCTGGCGGCTGCTTGCCGCCCTCTGCTTGAGCCTGGTCGCGCTGAGCCTATGGATCGCCTCGATGCGGCAGTTCGAGGTCGAGGGCGTCCGCATGGTGATCCGCTTCACGGCGCGAAGCTCGCTCCTGCTGTTCTGCCTGGCCTTCAGCGCCGCGGCGCTGGGGCGGCTCTGGCCCAATGCCTGGACGCGCTGGCAGAAGCGCAACCGCCGCTATCTCGGCTTGAGCTTCGCGGTCTCCCACGCCATCCACGCGGTGGCGATCGTCACGTTTGCCAGGATGGATCCGGCCGGATTTGCCGAGGCCACCTCGGCGGCCTCCTACATCTTTGGCGGCATCGGTTATGGCTTCATCATTGCCATGAGCGCGACGTCGTTCGACCGCGCCGCCGCGCTGATCGGCCCGCGTGCCTGGCGGGCGCTGCACCTTGTGGGCGGCTCCTATCTCTGCTTCCAGTTCATGGTGTCGTTCGGCAAGCGCGTGCCGGCGATGCCGCTCTATGCCGCCTTCCTCATCCCGCTGCTGATCGTGATGGCGCTGCGCATCATCGCGATGGCCCGCCACCCGCGCGGGCAAACCGTCGCGGCAGGATAAACCGCCAGCGTCACCGCGGCAGCAAGCCGAGCCGCTTGGCGATGAGGCGGTCCAGCGTCCGTTTCGGCAGCAGGGCACCGATCAGGTGGCGCAGCGGGTCCGGCGTGATCTGGTAGCGCACCTTGGGGCTGGCCGCGGTCAGCGCCTCGAATACGATTTCGGCGATGCGCTTCGGCCGGCAGCCCCTTGGCGCCGATCTCCATCATGAAGGCCATGACCTTGTTCAGCGCCGGCAGATAGGGCGAGTTCTGGTAGACGGAGAGATCGATCTGTTCGGCCTTGCTCCAGATCGGCGTCTTGACCGCCCCGGGAGCGATGATGATGACGTCGATCCCGAACAACATCAGCTCGCGGCGCAGGCTTTCCGACAGTCCCTCGATGGCGTGCTTGGAGGTGCAGTAAGGCGCCGATAGCGGATTGCCGTCCTTGCCCGCGACCGAGCTGATCATCACGATCCGCCCCTTCGGCCGCTTCAGCGAGGGATCTGCGCCGAGCAGTGGCCCGAACGCCTGCGTCGCGATGACCGGGCCGATGACGTTGACATCCATCTGGCGGCGGAAATCATCGGCCGACAATTCGAGCAGGGGACCGGCGACCGCGATGCCGGCATTGTTGACGAGGCCGGCCAGCGTCTCGCCGCCCAGCACCTCGCGGACTGTTCGCGCAGCAGCAAGGACTGCGGGCTCGTCGGTGACGTCGAACAAGAGCGGCGTGAAATTGGCGCCGAGCTCATCCTTGAGCCGGTCAGCGTCCGCCTGCTTGCGGACGCTGCCGAAGACGCGGTAGCCGCGCCCGATCAGAAACTTCGCGACGGCCCAACCGATGCCTGTGGACGCGCCGGTGACGACGACAGATCGCATGGTCCTCCCTCTCCAGTTCCGGCGATCATGTAGGAGAAAGGCGCCAGGACGCAATGGCACGTCTTCGCAATGCGCGTGATGAGACTACGGATGAAGAGCCGAATGCTGGCCCCTGAAGACGCAGATGTTTTAGCGCTGGAAAGGCCGCGAGAGAGTCTGAGAAGCGACGCGAGATCAAGAAAGTGGTTTAAGCGTCAGTTCTTCGCGTTCAGGCTGCGCTTCAGCTCGCGAAGAATTTGAATGAAGCAGCAATGCTTCGCGCAAGAATGAAAGAGCGAGACCGCTGTTTGCGATCTCGCTCGACACTAGTTGCGAAGGTTTAAGATTGGTTTGACGAGCGAAGCTCGTGTCTCACTCGCATTCCGGGACGCGCGTTAGCGCGAAGCCGGAATCCCGAGGTCGTCGATCGAGATTCCGGGTTGCGCTTCGCGCCCCCGGAATGACGGCGTGGCTATCAGTTCTTGCTCTTATCGACCAGCGCGCCCTTCTTGATCCAGGGCATCATGTCGCGGAGCTTGGCGCCGACTTCCTCGATCGGGTGCGCGGCGAGCTTGGCGCGGGTCGCCTTGAACGAGGTCTGGTTGACCTTGTTCTCAAGCATCCAGTCGCGCGCGAACTTGCCGCCCTGGATGTCGGCCAGAACCTTGCGCATCTCCTTCTTGGTCTCGTCGGTGATGATGCGCGGACCCGTGACGTACTCGCCGTACTCGGCGGTGTTGGAGATCGAGTAGTTCATGTTGGCGATGCCGCCTTCATAGATCAGGTCGACGATCAGCTTCACTTCGTGCAGGCACTCGAAATAGGCCATCTCCGGCGCGTAGCCGGCTTCGACCAGGGTCTCGTAGCCGCCCTTGATCAACTCGACCAGGCCGCCGCAGAGCACCACCTGCTCGCCGAACAGGTCGGTCTCGCACTCTTCCTTGAAGGTGGTCTCGATGATGCCGGCGCGGCCGCCGCCGATCGCCGAAGCGTAGGACAGGCCGAGGTCATGGGCATTGCCCGAGACGTCCTTGGCGATCGCGATCAGGCAGGGCACGCCGCCGCCGCGCTGATACTCCGAGCGCACGGTGTGGCCGGGGCCCTTCGGCGCGATCATCAGCACGTCGAGGTCGGCGCGCGGATCGAGCAGGTTGAAATGGACGTTGAGGCCGTGCGCGAACACGAGGGCGGCCCCCTTCTTCATGTTGTCGTGCAGGTGCTCGCGATAGATATCGCCCTGAAGCTCGTCCGGGGTCAGCATCATGACGAGGTCGGCCCATTTGGCGGCTTCGGCGACTTCCAGCACCTTGAAGCCGGCAGCTTCCGCCTTCTTGGCCGAGGCCGAACCCTTGCGCAGCGCAATGGCGACTTCCTTGACGCCGGAATCCTTCAGGTTGAGCGCATGGGCGTGGCCCTGGCTGCCGTAGCCGACGATGGCGACCTTCTTGCCCTTGATCAGGTTCAGGTCGGCGTCGCGATCGTAATAAACACGCATAGTCGTTTCCTCGTTCAGGGCCGAAAATCGGCCAATGGTCAGTGTCCGAAGGGTGAAATTTGCGGATTTCGGGGGCTGTCTAGAGCATTTTCAGCCCTGAGGGAAACCCGTTTCTGCATGGAAATCCGCGACATCATGCATCCATGAAAACGGGGTAGAGGGAGACCAGCAGCAGGATCGCCATCAGGATATTGAAGGCGCGCACCAGACGCTCGGAGGTCAGGATCGGCCGCAACGCGGTGCCGAACAGCGCCCAGACCACGGTTGAGACCGTGCCGACGACGAGGCTGATCACGGTCTGGATAGCGATGTTGAGCGGGAATTGGGCGATCGCAGCATAGGCCGTGATGGTGCCGATCACGATCACCCAGCCCTTGGCATTGATCCACTGGAACATGGCCGCGCCCCAGAAGGTCATCGGGCCGCGGGCCTTCTCCTCGCCCGGCTTGGCCGGACCGGACATGGCGATCACGGCGGCCAGGTAAATCAGGTAGGCGGCGCCGGCATATTTCAGAATGGTCTGAAGGATCGGATAGGCCAGGAACACGGTGCCGAGCCCGAGGCCGACGGTGGCAACCATGAAGGCAAAGCCGATGACGATGCCGACGATGTGCGGGATGGTACGGCGGAAGCCATAGGTCAGGCCCGAAGACAGCAGCATGATGTTGTTCGGCCCGGGCGTGAAGTACATCACGATCATGAAGGCGAGAAAGGCATAGAACAGCGAGTAGGCCATGCTCACCTCACGCGGTCTTCGGCAGGACTTGCGGGCGCTTCGCCAGCAGCATCACGGCGATACCGCCGATCACGGTCAGCATGCCGGCGAGGCGCAGCGGGCCGAACCGTTCGCCGAACACGATGCTGGAGGCGGCGGAGCCGACGAACGGCACGAGCAGTGCGAACGGCACCACCTGGGCCGCTGGATAGTCGCGCAAGAGGCGGCCCCATAGCCAATAGGCGATGCTGGTGGAGATGCCGCCGAGCATCAGCATGCAGAGCGCCGACGCGAGCGACATGTGCGTCAGCGACGTCCAAGTCGACGCCGGTCCGTTGGCGACCAGCGCCAGCACGAACAGCGGCACGGCGGAGGCGAGGCAGAGCCAGGCAAACAGGTCGAACATCGGCACGCCGCGGGCGCCGCGCAGCAGGAGATTGCCGACGGCAAAGCTGAGCGGCGAGATCATCAGCACGGCGAAGGCGGCAACGCTGAAATCGTAACCGACGGTGCCGCAGATCATCAAAAGGCCGGCCGCGGCAACGACGATACCCAGCGCCTGCATCGGCGTCGGCCGCTCGCCGAAGGCGAGCGCGGCAAAGCCGATCGTGAACAGCGCCTGACTCTGCACGACGACGCTGGTCAGGCCCACCGGCACGCCGTGGGCGATGCCGTAGGCCTGCGACAGGAACTGACCGAAAAACAGCGTGAAGCTGATCGCGATCAGCAGCGACCAGGCAACCTTCGGCTTGGGAATGACCAGGCACGGCACGGCGGCGATCGTAAAACGCAACGCCGTCATCAACTCCGGCGAAAGCTCGTCGAGCGCGATCCGGCTCGCCACAAAGGCAAGCCCCCAGATGATCGCCACCAGGACGGCGATGAGGATGTCGGCCGGCTTCATTCCAAACTCCCTAACCTCTCCCGCTTGCGAGAGCTTTGCTTAATGGGATGTGAGCGAGTGGTTCCCGATGTCGGGCTTTTTTTGCGCGGCGTCGGACGGCGCGCGGCGTGGAATGGGTGCGTTTTCCGCGGCCGACCGCTGGCGTCGGGCGGCGGCGGTCATGCCGCAGCTCCCGCAGGAGACAGCACCGCCCATCGTTTGAGATTCATGGCGAGGCAGATCAGGCGCAGATGCGTCTGGTTGCGCGCCAAGCCCAGATAGCGGGCGCGCGCCCAGCGGTA
>NZ_AXAZ01000117.1 GCF_000473065.1 Bradyrhizobium sp. WSM1743 | reverse complement strand
GGCCTTCTATGAACGCCTGATTGCGAAGGGCAAGCCGCCAAAGGTCGCGATCGTCGCCTGCATGCGTAAGCTGATCATCATCCTCAACACCATGATCGCTCGCGGCGAGACCTGGGATCCGAAAAGATACAGGATGACCTGACGAGCGCGCTCGGACCTCGGCCGAGCGCATGCCAAGCCCAAAGACCGGCGTGCAGACGGGGTCAAGGCCGTCAGCCGCCGAAGGCGGGGGTGCGCCAGCACCAGCCTTGAGCCCGTCTGATCGCCGGTCTACTCCGACCCCAGTTGCTCTTTCAGTCGAGGGCGAGGCGACGAAGCAAAGCTCGGGCGAGATGCGCCGCGAGGATGATGAGCCATGCTTTTCGTTGAACGAAGGTCTCGTGCCCCGGACGCAGCGCAGCGCCTCTTCGGCGATGCGCTGCAGAGCCGGGGCCCATGCATCAACACGTTGCGCGGCCTGCTGGGTCCCGGCTCTGCGCCGCAACGCTTGCGCGCTGCCTCGCGTCCGGGACACGAGAGTGGATCGCCTCCTCCCCCAGCCCTCTTGCATCGACAACGGAGGCTTGTAACAAGACTGTCATACAGCAAAACTAAACGATTGCCGGGGCCGCGGTCGGCGGCCATGCCGCCTCACCGCCCAGGAGACTTCCATGCGCCGTTCACTGCTGTTGCTGTCCGCCGGGCTGACAGTGCTGTCCACCGGACTTATCAACGAACTTGCCTCCGCCCAGAACAATACCCCCCGCAATTTGATCCTGTTCATTCCGGACGGTCTGCGCGCGCTGAAGGTCTCGCCGGAGACGGCCCCCGCGATGGCCGAGGTCCGCGACAAGGGCGTGAACTTTAAGAACCCGCACTCGCTCTTCCCGACCTTCACGATGGCCAATGGATCGGCGATGTCGACCGGCCACTATCTCGGCGACACCGGCGTGTTCTCCAACACGATCTGGACCGGCTACACCTCAGCGCCCGCCGGCGACACCGTGGTCCCCTTCATCGAGAACGACGCCGTGCTCGGCGACATCGACGAGCACTTCAAGGGCAAATATCTCAACGAAGAGACCATTCTGAAGATGGCCCGCGACAAGGGCCTCAGCACTGCGGCGATCGGCAAGGTCGGCCCGACCTACCAGTTCGACCACACCGACAAGCTCGAGAAGGCCGGCCAGCACTCGATCGTGTTCGACGATTCCACCGGCGGCAAGAACGGCGTGGCGCTGTCGGACGAGGTGAAAGACGCCTTGACCAAGGCAGGCCTGCCCCTCGCCACGCCGCCACGCGGCGACAATTCCAAGGCGGGCGATGCCAAGACGCCGGGCACCACGGTCGCCAACGTCGCGCAGCAGGCCTATTTCGCCGACGTCGCCACCAAGGTGGTGCTGCCGATGTTCAAGGCGCGCAACAAGCCCTTCGTGCTGGTGTTCTGGTCGCGCGACCCTGACGGCAGCCAGCACAACACAGGCGACAGCCTCAACCAGATCAAGCCCGGCATCAACGGCCCGACCTCGATGGCCGGGATCAAGAACGCCGATACCAACCTCGCCCAGCTCCGCAAGGCGCTCGACGAGCTCGGGCTCGCCTCCTCCACCAACATCATCGTCTCCGCAGACCACGGCTTCTCGACCATCTCCAAGGAGAGCAAGACCAGCCCCTCGGCCAAGGTCAGCTATGACGACACGCCCAAGGACTTCCTGCCGATGGGGTTCCTGGCGCTCGATCTCGCGAAAGCGCTCGACCTGCCGCTGTTCGACCCCAACGACAAGAACGCGAAGATCGAGGGCAACAAGCATCCCAAGGCAGGAAACGGCGTGCTCGGCAAGGATCCGGAGAAGCCCGATCTCGTCGTCGCCACCAACGGCGGCTCCGACCTGATCTATCTGCCGAACAAGGATAAGAAGCTGGCGGCCAAGACCATCAAGGCGCTGCTCGAGCAGGATTACGTCTCCGGCCTGTTCGTCGAGGATTCGCTCGGCCGCTTCCCCGGGACGCTTCCGCTCTCGAGCATCAACCTGCGCGGCAAGTCGGCGACGCCGACGCCGTCGATCGTCGTCAACTTCCGCTCCTATGCCAGCGATTGCGGCGAAGCGCCGACCAACTGCTCGGTGCAGGTCGCCGACACCGTGCTGCGCCAGGGCCAGGGCATGCATGGCAGCTTCAGCCGCGGCGACACCATGAACTTCATGGCCGCGATCGGGCCGGACTTCAAAGCCGGCTATGTCGACGAAATTCCGGTCAGCAATGCCGATGTCGGCATGACGGCCGCCCAGCTGATGGGCCTGCGCGCGTCGCAGAAAGGAGAGCTGGTCGGCCGCGTGATGTCGGAGGCTATGCCGAACGGCACGGTGCCGAAGGCCTATGTCGGCACGCTGAAGTCCAAGCCCGCCGAGGGCGGCCTGATGACCGTGCTGAACTTCCAGCGCGTCGGCAGCCAGCGCTATTTCGATGCCGCCGGTTTTCCGGGGCGCACGTTGGGGCTTGAGGTTGACGCCGGCAGACAAAAAACGGCGGGGAAATAACCCCGCCGTTGTGGCCCGTCCTCGCCAGGAGGCGAACAAGTTACATGCCGATGTCGAACACGTTCGGCAATTGGCCAGCCAGAGGCAGCGCGGTGGTGCCGAGGAAGGTCGCCACCATCGCCATCAGGCGACGGTTGTTCTGGCGCTTGCCGCGCATCTGGCCGGCGATCCACTCCAGCATCTCGCTATTGACCTTGGAGGCATAGGACGGCGCCCAGCTCTCGATCTCGGTATCGGCCGAAAGCGCGACGCTGCGCGGCGGCACCTTCAGGCCCGAGGCGCTGGCGGCATAATGGGCAACGGCCTTGGCGAGCAGGTCGTCGAACCGGCCACCGTCAGTACGTTCGGTCGCGGCCTCGTTGATCTCGAACAGAACTTCGGCCTCGGTGCGGCTGACCGGCTGGTCGTTGACGGCGGTGGCGGTCAGGATCCGCATGCACCAGGCGGTGTCATCGGCATCCAGCGAACGGGAGAAATGCACCCTTCCCTTGGTCGTGGGGCCTTCGCCCGTGATCACGCCGTCGCGCACAATGCTCAGCGCATGGGCCGCGGTATCGCGGCAGGACGGTTCGAGGGACGACGACTCGGTAGGCTTAGGCGCGGCGGCAGACATAGTTCACTTCCAGACTTCTTCTGATCGGCTAGCATTTTCATGCCGGCGCAAAGGGGTGGTTAATGATTCGATACGGGGATCGCGACTTTTCTAGATGGTTGCCAATTGGTCGCTGTCAGGACCAATTTGGTTCTAGGACGCGCCGGGCGGGCGTGATGGAAGTCATAAAAGGCTTTATCGGGGCAATCGCGACCGTGTGACCCCGGGTGGAGATGTTTCGTCGCAGGCGCTGCTGTAACAGAAAGGTGCTAGGAAATCGGCTCTTCAAAGAAAGAATTCACATTTTACTTGAGCCGGTTCACTTGGCGTCTCCGACCTCCTATACTGTCGGCGTCGGTAAAAGATGAATTCTAAAGTAAATTCAATGAGATGAGGTAGAACCATGACACTTCCGATCGGCGCCACCGCACCCGACTTCGAAGCCGAGACCACCGAAGGGAAGATCAAGTTCCACGACTGGATCGGCAACAGCTGGGCCCTCTTGTTCTCGCACCCGAAGGACTTCACGCCGGTTTGCACGACCGAACTCGGCGCTCTAGCCAAGTTGAAGCCGGAGTTCGACAAACGCGGGGTCAAGCTGATGGGCCTCTCGGTCGATCCGGTCGACCGCCACTCGAAGTGGTCGGAGGACATCAAGGAGACGCAAGGCGCGGCTCCGAACTACCCGATGATCGGCGACACCGATTACAACGTCTCGAAGCTCTACGAGATGCTGCCCGCGTCGACCTCGGGCGATCCCCTCACCCGCACGCCGGCCGACAATCAGACCGTCCGCAACGTCTTCATCATCGGCCCGGACAAGAAGATCAAGCTTGTGCTGGTCTACCCGATGACCACGGGGCGGAACTTCCAGGAGATCCTGCGCGTCATCGACTCGCTCCAGCTTACCGCCAAGCATCGCGTGGCGACGCCGGCCGACTGGTCGCAGGGCGAGGACGTCATCATCGCGGGCTCGGTCTCCAACGACGAGGCCAAGACCATCTACCCGCAGGGCTGGAAGGAGCCGAAGCCCTACATCCGGATCGTGCCGCAGCCCAAATAACTCACTGTCATCCCGGGATGGTCCGAAGGACCAGACCCGGGATCTCGAGATTCTCTGGTGCGCAATTGCGCACCAGGGTTCGGTCCTGCGGACAGCCCCGGAACGACTGCGTTGAATTACGCCGCGTGCACGCGGTCGAGGAAACTCTCGACCTCGGCCTTCAAATGCAGGCTCTCGCCCGACAGCGCCTGGGCGGAATCAAACATCCGGCTCGACGTCTCGCCGGTCTCGCTGGCGCCCTTGGCGGCGTGGCGAACATTGACCGCAACATCGGCCGTGCCTGATACCGCCGCGCGAACGCTGGCCACGATGTTGTGCGTCGCACTTTTCTGCTGCTCGACCGCAGCCGAGATCGAGCCCGCGATACCGCTGATGCGCTCGATGGTCTGGCTGATCGCCTTGATGGCGGCGACCGATTCCTCGGTCGCGAGCTGCATGCTCTCGATCTGGTTCGAGATCTCGTCGGTCGCTTTCGCAGTCTGGCCGGCGAGTGTCTTGACCTCCTGAGCCACCACCGCGAAGCCGCGCCCGGCATCGCCCGCGCGCGCGGCCTCGATGGTGGCATTCAGTGCCAGGAGATTGGTCTGCTCGGCGATCGAGGTGATCAGCTTGACGACGTCGCCGATACGCGCGCCGGCTTCCGAGAGCTGCGCGATGCGCTGGTCGGTCGCCTCGGCCTGCCGCACCGCCTCGGCGGAGATCTCGTTCGATTCCTGCACCCGGCGGGTGATCTCGGAGATCGATTGCGACAGCTCGTCGGAGACCGACGCAGCTGAACGCACGTGCTCGGAGGCGCTTTCGGAAGCTCCCGCCGACTGCGCCGACAGATCGGCGGTGGAGCGCGCAGCGTCGGTGAGTTGTCGCGCGGCACGCTCGAACTCGCCCGACGACGCCAGCACCTTGTCGAGAATGCCGCCGACGCTGCCGCGGAACTCCTCGACGAAGCTGCGCAGCTCCGCCTTGCGCTGCTCGGCCGCGGCAGTCGTCGCCGCCGCCTGCTCACTGCGCAGGCGCGCCCGCTCCTGCGAATTGCTCCTGAACACCGCGACCGTGCGGGCGATCTCGCCGATCTCGTCGGCGCGGTCCTCACACTCGATCGCGACGTCGCTCTGGCCGTTGGCAAGCGCCGTGAGCGAGCGCGTAACCGAGGTGAGCGGCCGGGTAACGCGACGGACGACCAGCAGGGTCAGGACGAGGACCAGAAGCGCTGCGAGCCCGGCGGCGGCGCCCATGCTCTCCATCGCCTGCGACAGCATGCTCTCGAACTGGGCCATCGGGATGCCGACATAGAGAATGCCGGCGACCTTGCCGGTCGCGTCCAGAACCGGGAAATAGGCGGTCATGAACGTCTTGCCGAACAGCGTCGCCGGCCCCTTATAGGCCTCGCCGCGGCGCAGCGGGGCCTGCCCCGGATGATCGGCGGCAAGCTGGGTGCCGACGGCGCGGTCGCCGTTTTCCTTCTTCACGTTGGTCGAGCGTCGCACGAATTGCCCGCTCGCCGCGTCGAACACGAACAGCGTCGCATTGCCGCCGACATAGGACACCGCACGATCGACGATGGCGTGATCCTTGAGGTCGGGCATCTTGGGAATCTCGGCGCGTACCACCGCGCCATCCCGCATCGTGATCTTGGCCTCAGGAGCGGTCTCCGCGAAGGCCAGCGCCAGCGTGCGCAGATTGACCTCGATGTCGCGGAGCGCGCGATCGTTGAAGGCTGACGTCAGCGACCAATAGCCGGCGCCGACCACCAGCGCCGTGTTCATGGCGATCAGCAACACAGCGCACAGGACCGCCTTGGTGCCGAGCTTGAACTGCGGCAGGAACTTCGCCGTTAGAAGGCTGGACATGAATGAAATGACCCCCGTAATTCCTGCATACTCGTGCAATTGGCTTACGGCCCCATTAACGACCGTTCGCACCGCCGCACGCGGCATGCTTTCCAATTGGTAAACGAGGCCTCCCTGCCCTCGCCAAGCGCACCACCGTGGGCGCTGGGTGCCGGAGCTGAAGGACGCGCCGGCCAAGCTGATCCACCGGCCCAGGAAGGCAACGCCGGTCGAGCCTTGCCAGTGCGGGCCTCAGGATCGGCAAGACCTATCCGTAGCCGATCGTCAATCATGCCAGGGGACGCGAGCGCGCGCTCGCCGCCCACGCAAAGATCCGCACAGGTTGAGCGCTGCTTTGACACAATTTCGAAACCCGCTATCGTCATCGCTCCATACAAACCGTGGGGGACGATATGGACGACGACAAGCCGATCACCGAACAGGCGATGGAGACGATGACCACCGCCGTGGAAGCAACCAAGGACGCCGCAGTCACCGCCGTCAAGCAGGTGAAGAAAGCCGCCAAGAAGGTTGCGAAGAAAATAGCGCCGAAGAAGGCTGCCAAGAAGAAAGCCAAGAAGGCTGCGAAGAAGGCGACGAAGAAAGCCGCAAAGAAATCGTCTAAGAAAGCCGCGAAGAAGTCGGCGAAGAAGGCCGCCAAGAAAGCCACGAAGTCGAAGAAGAAGGCCAAAAAGGCCAAGCGCTGATCGCAACGGTCAGAGACGTCTCCGGGTGCGGCGCGCCCGGAGACGTCTCCGGCGACACCTACCCTCGCCGTTTGGCTGCGCGCCGGCCCGGATGATGCTTGCCCTTGGGGTCGCGGAATTCACTGCGATGGCCGCGCCGGTCCTCGGCATTGAAGCGCTTCCGCTTTTCCGGTGAGCCGAACTGCTTGATCACCCGTTTGCCGTTGACCTTCTTGATCACGTAACCGCCCTCGGTCATCGTGAAAGGCGCCTTCAGCGACCCCATGTGATCGAACTTGGTGCCGCGGGGATGTTCGAACGGCTCGAACCAGGACGGATAGACGAAGTTCGACATCGGAAAACCATTGACGAGGAACGACTCCTCCTCCACGGCGTCGCAAACCTCGTAGGCATATTGGGTGTGCCGGGTCTTTTCCGCCCACAGATTGGCCATGGGGTCGAGCACCATCTCGAACAGCTCGTGCGATGCGGCGAGGCTGACCGGCTCGTCCTCGCCGAGCGTCTTCAGGAATATCTTCGAGATCGGCTGTCCCTGATGCGTCAGCTCGTGCCGCCCGAGGAAGTTCTCGTGGGTGGCGTCGTCGAAATAGACCAGCTGCCAGTCCGTCGGCTTCGGCTTGCGGGTGACGTCGAGATCGACGGGGTAGCCCCAGACGGGGAGGAAATGCTCGTCGTAGCATTTCTGGAGCGCGGCCGTGAGCCGTCCCATCATTCGGTCGCTCATCATCTCCTCTGCATAGTTGATGCAGGCAATCCGAACCGGCTTCATCGACCTGCCGAGCAGCGCACGCCGTTCTTTCTTCATGGACATCACCGTGCTGAAAAGGAAATGGGTTGAATGCCCCACCCTAGCACGAAATGGTCAACACACGTCAGGGCTGTGCGCGCTGGAAGCCGCTATGAGCGCCGATTGACCACAAAGACCGCTGCGGCGCAGAGCGCCATGCCGGCAATGGCAATTGCGTCCAGCTTTTCGCCGAACAGCAGGTAGGCCATCAGGGCCGTCACCGCCGGCACCAGGTAGAACAGGCTCGCGACCGAGGTTGCCGCGGCGTGGCGGATCAGCCAGTACAACAGCCCGATCGATCCGATCGAGAGCGCCACGGCGAGCCAGGCGAGCGCGAGCACGAATTCCCGCGTCCAGTGCACCACGCGGTCTTCGAACAGGAAGGCCCCGATCGCGAAGAAGATGGTGACGGATACGTATTGCACGAGATTGCCGGCGCGCCAGTCGATGTGATTGCAGTAGCGGCGCTGGTAGAGCGTGCCGAGCGTGATGCTGATCAGCGAGACCACCGAGGCCAGCCAGCCGAGTCCGGCCTCGCCGGTCATCGGGCGGTTGTGCAGGATCAGCACGACTCCGCCGAGGCCGAGGACGAGGCCGGCCCATTGCACCGGCGTCACCTTCTCGCCGAGCCAGCGATTGGCAATGGTCGAGGTCAGGATCGGCTGCAGGCCTGGAATCAGCGCGGAAAGGCCGGCCGGAATCGAATGCGCGATCGCAATCGCGGTGCCGCCGAGATAGAAGCCGTGGACGAGGATGCCGGCGACCGCGCTGTGTGCAATGTCGGCGCGATCAGGCCATTTCGGCCGCGCGATGCCTGCGATGATCGCCATCAGGCCGACCACGATCGCCATGCGGATGGCGAGATAGGTCAAGGGATCGGCGTTGTTGACGACGTATTTGGTGCCGATGAAGCCGGTGCTCCAGAGCAGCACGAACAGGATCGGCGCGGCGCGGGCGGTCAGGGTTTCTTGATTATGGTTCATTGCCGCCCTCATTGCCCCACCGGAGGCCATGCGGCAATGCGAATTTCGTCCGGACGATGCTGCGCTGCGACGAACGACAGCGGTCTAACTCAGCCGCTCACCATTCTTCCGGACAGGGGTCGACGATCTTCCAGAGCTCGACCCCGTTCTTGATCTTCTTCATGTCGGTCGTAAGCCCGCCATTGCGGCGAATCCAGTCCTTCACCTTGTCGGGGTAGTAGGACATGAGATCGGAGGTGCCTTCAGCGCTGGTGACCTTGATACCGAAGGTGAAGGCCTTGTCGTAATAGGCCTGATGGAAGCCGAGGCTGGCGCGCGGCGTCACGCAGATCTTGTTCATCGGCACGATGCCGAGCACGAGCGTGCAGGCCGAATTGCAGATACCGTCGATGATGACGCGCTCGCCCTTCTCGCGCACGCGCTTGTACTTGGCCTTGTACTCCTCGACATAGCCGCCATGGTCACGGGTGATGTGCAGCTCGGCGCGCGCCGGCGCGGCGATGACGGCGGAGAGCAACAGCAGGCTCAGAAGCGTGATGCGCATGGCAAGGTGACGGCGATGGCCTTCAGGAACGGACCGACCTCGAAGGACCCTCAAATGATCCCTGGGGCCGGCGACAGGATCTTAACCGAATACTCTATGGTCATACTTGTGTGGGGAATTCGTTAAGCATCCCGAAAAGGCCAAAAATGGGCAGCTTTCGACCGCATGTCCGGCAATTCGGTCACACCTATCCGGAAATCTGCGGGATTGGCTATGATTTCGGGCTTCTGGAGCGATGCCTGACCACTCGAAATTGCTATAAATGACCGACCTATTCGAGGATTCCGGAGAATCGAGATGAGCAAGTTGACGCTTGTAGCCGCGGTTGCGGCCCTGACGGCTGCGGTCCTGGTCCCTGGCCTCGCGGAGGCGCGCGGACATCACCGGTACCACCGCTCCTACGCCAACCCGCTGCCCTACCCGATCAGTTATCTGCACAATTACGGACCCGGCATCACCCCCGGCACCTTCGCCTATTACGACGGTCCGTCGACCAACCACTGTTACCGCAGCGCGGCCGCCTATATCGGCCAGGACGGCCGGCGGCACCCCTGCTACTGAGGCGCCACGCGTCCCTCCCGCGGGCGTCCCTATTTCGCGGCGCCCGACAGCAGCAATTGCTTCTCGATCTCGTAGACCGGCAGCTTGACGAGGTCCTTGCCGACCTCGCCCTGAAGCGCCTTGCGCACCACGTCCGAATAGTCGGCGCGGATCATGCCGAGCGCGCGCGGTGAGGCGACCATGGTCAGGGCCTTGGTCTCGCCGGAGCTGACGGCAGCATCGAGCCGGCCGGCCAATTCCCGCAAGAAGGCGCGCTCGGCCTCGTCGTGCCAATCGGTCTGCTCGACCGAGCTGCGCGACCCGCCGGTCGCCGGATGCAATCGGCATGGGGCATCGCTGCCTTGCACGGCGGTCGAGGGGTTGGGCTGCTCATGCACTTCTACGGTGTGGAGATTCGGAAACATCTCGTCGCCGAGGTTCTCCAGAATGAGCGCCTTGCGCCCGTCGCATACGACCAGCCAGTCACCCTTTCTGATCTTGTCCATCATAGTTTCTCCTTGACGCTTGCAGACGCGGCATCCGGCATCAGAGCTGTTCTTCGAATTCCTCGAAGGACTTGCCGAACTGCGTCACCGCCTCTTCCAGATAGTCGGCGAGCATCGACGTGCCGATCAGGTAGGAAGCAGTGCGCTGGGTTGTGCGCCTGCGCGGCCTGAGCGCGCAGTTCGCGCCAATCGGAGAGATCGCCGTCGCCGCGGCCGTAGCTCATGTCGTCGTCGCCGAAGTCCAGGACGACACCACCCCCCGCCGCTTCGCTGTCAGGCCGGCGCGATTTCGAGATGACGAAGAAGACCTTCTCCGGCGAGATCGACAGATTTGGAATGACTCGCATCCAGATCACCTTACCCGGCAGCAGTCACCACGCCGCTGCCATGTCGGCAACACTGAGCCAAGGCAAACTTGCGAATTGCGCAAGATCAAGGTCCAAGGCACGGCACCGCCCTGCACCCTAAGCCGGCTGGCAGGCTGGGATCAGGGCCGGCCAGCTCGCCGAAGGTTTGTTCATCAGTATTACATTTCGGTTCCGCCACAATTTGAGCAGAACAACTTCGATATTCTGCATCGCGCAAGCGGAGGAAGACATCATGAATTTCAAGACTGGCCTCGTCGCCGCGTCCCTGTTCGGAGCCCTCGCGGCATCGCCGGCGGCATCCGCCATGCCCATCGCGCCCGCACCTGCGACACCGCAGGTCTCCGGCATCGAGCAGGTCCGCATGGTCTGCAACGCCTGGGGACGGTGCTGGTGGCGCCCGAACTACTATGGGTATTATGGGTACGGGCCGCGGCCATATTACGGCCCGCGGTTTTACGGGCCGCCGCGCTATTACGGTCCGCGCTATTATGGTGATTACGGCTATCGCCGCTGGTGACGTTTGAAGGGGCCCTCTGGGCCCCTTCGCTTTTGCGAGATCACGTCTTGCGCGGCCGCCACTGGAGCCCGTCAGATCTGATCTAGATCAAAGATGAAATCAGCCGATACCGTCATTCTAAAGCGAAGCGGCGGAGCTTTACGTCCTTCTGTCCCGCCTGCATGCGGACAGTCTTTCATTGATCTCACCTCCGGCGAACCGATGAGTCGAGAACGTTGACGGTGACATTGATCCGGCGGACTTCATGACATGGTGCCCGCAATACTACGGCCCGGAATTCGGTTTACTGAAACGAGATGTTTCGCCATTGATGGCGATGCATCGACGTTCATTTGATTGTCTCTTTTCGGCGGCCGGCCAGAACCATGTTGTTCGACAACCTTGCTCCATCCTCCGCACTTCAACTGATCGGCTTTTCCGACGTCGATGCGTTTCGGCCGGTCGAGACGATGGAGGATGCGAGGAGCATTCCGCTCGACATCCCGAACTTCGCGGCGGCCCGCGCCGTCGTCTCCTTGCCGGCGTGCCGCATCATCGTGATGAGATCGTTCGCGCGCATCCTCGACACCGCCTATCGGATGCCGGGCGGGATGGTGATCCTGTCGATGACCGACGATGTTCAGGCCAATTTCAAGGGAGTTGATCTCGACGCCCGCTTCTTCGTTGCGCTCCGCGGCAACGATGAGTGCCATTTCGTCGAGCCGCGGACCAATCATCATGCGATGATCATCTTCTCCCCCGGGCTGAGAGACCGGGGCTGGTTCGACCACGCCGACCATTTGCAGGCCCTTGTCGCGAACCGGCCCGCCCTGCTCCACACGCGGCAACTCCTGCTCGACATCTTGCGCACCGCATCAGTGCAGCCGCGCCTGTTCGAAACCACCGAAGTTGTAGCGCATCTCCAGGAAGGCCTGCTGCTCGCGCTCGACGATCTATTTCGGATCGATTCGAGGTCGAATCGGAGCACCTCGGTCCAGAGCGAGCGCGCGATCAAGCTCGTGCAAGGCATCGACGATTACGTCGCGGCCTATCCGACTGCTCCGATTTATACGGCCGATCTCGCCCGCGAGTTTGACGTCTCGATCCGGACTCTCGGCGGCGCCGTCAGCAAGGTGCGTGGCATGAGCCTGCACCAGTACATTCGCCTGAAGAGGCTGTGGGCGACCCGCGCCCGCCTCCTCAAGGGCGGCGGCGTCACCGTTGCCAGCTGCGCACGCGCCCAGGGCTTCCACCATCTCGGTGAATTTGCCGCAGCCTACCGCGCGACCTTCCACGAGGCGCCGTCCGACACGTTGGCACGCGGCCGGCAAAGCGGTGTCCGGGCAGGCTGATTGACACCGCAGGCCTCGCGACACTGCCCGACGCCGGCGCCCTTTCGGAACATATCTGGAACAACTGAGCGACCCGAGACATAGGTGACACTTCGTACCGGACACATGGGTTACACTTTCCGCTTTTGTTCTGCGGGAGGTGTGGATGCCGTGGAGAGCGAGTTCGGTGATGGAAGAGCGCCTGCGTTTTGTCGCCCGGCTTCTGGATGGGGAAGCCATGACAGAGGTCTGCCGGGAGTTCGGCATATCCCGCAAGACCGGTTACAAGATTTTCGCTCGCTACAAGGCACACGGGCTTGAGGCGCTGAGCGACCGCTCCAGAC
>NZ_AXAZ01000116.1 GCF_000473065.1 Bradyrhizobium sp. WSM1743 | reverse complement strand
ATGCTTGGCATGATAGCCAGTTGCTTGGCCGCGCTGAGCGGTCACCCCCCGAAGCCCGTAGGGGCGCGGCTTTTGCCGCGCGGGGTTGACGGCGAAAGCGCGGACCGAGCAATAATGGCCATGCCATGAATGCGTCACGCCGTAACGCACCAAATCGATGCGTTCGGCGTCAGCTTAGATCGACCCTGGAGTAAATGACCTTGCAACCCCTCGACAACCCGTTCGGCACGAGGTTGCCACCCATGTCTTAGGTACGATCTGTGACCAATGTCTCCGGTCTGGACAAACGGAGGACTGGCGCGCTCGGAAGGATTCGAACCTCCGACCCTCGGAATCGAAATCCGATGCTCTATCCAGCTGAGCTACGAGCGCCATGGCCCAGGGATTGGGCCGTAACCGCGGAGCGCCGGACCGTGGCTGGCGAGCCAGCGCACCGGGCGGCGTTCGGACGGGCTCGAATTAGCAGAGAGGCTGGCCAATAAAAAGCCCTTCCCGCCTCCATGGAGGCGGGTCACAGCGGGCTTATCACCAGGTCGTGTTGAAGAGGCCGAAATGCGGCTGCTGTGCCACCATCATCGGCCGGCCATACTGTGGCCCACCATACTGATACTGCGGCGCCGGATGCGCCCTCACGATCTTGCGCTTGGGCTGGGCCCGGGCCGGAGCAGCAGTCGGCCCTTCCTGGGCCTGAACCTTGGCGTCGGTTTTGGCTGCCGCAGTATCGGCCTTCGGGGCTGGCGTGAACTGGGCGAACGTCTCACGTACCCGCGTCTTGGCCGACATCTCGGCGAGCGCTGCCGAGGCGCCATCCGCCACCGGCGGCTGGGGAGCCGCAACACCGGCGGTCTTGACCGCGGGCGCGGCAATCGTCGGCTGGCTGGTATCGAGCACCACGCGTTCGGGCAAATGGCGATCCGACCGGATCCGGATCAACGGCTGCTCGTTGCTAGCGGTCGCGACAACCTGCATCGCAGGTGAAGCCGGCAGCACGTAGTTCGCCGCGAACAGCAGTGCGAGCAAGGCTCCACCGACAAAAATGAAATACCTAAAGATGGGCATCGGCCGCGCTCCGCCCCCGCATCCCCGCGTGGGCTCTCTTCGCCTCAACAGGCGATCTTTCAATTGGTTCCTGGCCCAGCCGTTCGGTTCAAATGGCGACGCATGGTTTTTTGGCCAAGGACCACGAGGGTAACTTTTCCGCTACCGGAACACGCTGGGCTTTAAGCGCGGCGTGCTGCAACCAGTGAACATTTTGCCTGATCGGCATTCACGTTAACGAATCCGACGGGGATATGCGCAAATGTCTTGCGACTCTTCGTGCCGATCGGATCCGCCAGCACGCGGCTGCGGTCGGTAAGATGACTGCCGTCGCGCCGCGTAAAGGCGCAGACGATCTCGACATCCTTTACGGCATAGTCATTGTCGTTTCGCAGCGTGAATGTCACCAGGGCTTTCGAGCCAAGGCCGCCGCGGCGCCAGGTCTGCGACGAAATCCTGAGACGGCCGAGTTCTGCTGCGACCGGCACCTGCGCTTCGGACGCCGGCGACGCCACTGCGGACGCATCGCCCGAGGGAGCCGCCTCAACAGCCGCCAGTTCCGCCCTCATCGGCTCAGCACTATTGCCTTTGGAAAAAGGCAGCAACATCCAGACGCCGCAGCCGACGATGATTGCCGCCAGCAGCCACAGAAGGCTACGGCCAAACGAGACGCTCGCGATCGTTACGGCGCGCGCCAATCGTTCGCTGGTCCCGGCGAAGCGCCCCAATCCGATCCGGTCGAGCCTGGCATTCATGATTGCATCACCGACCGCGGCCGAGCACCATCGACGATGGATTCGGCCACTGCTTACCTTAATCCGGCAGACGAACTAAGGTTCCCGCGCTTCATGCGAGTCGGCAAGGGCGGTGGCGACCACCGGCCGTGGCCGCTAACATGCGCCACAACATCGAAAGACCCCGCTGGGAGAATATGAAATGCCATTCGCCGTCACTTGGGATCACGTCCATCTGCGCAGCCCCGATCCAGAGGCCACGGCGGCCTGGCTGCGGGACATCCTTGGTGGCGAGATCGTACGAGCCCCCGGACGGATCGACGTGAACCTCGGGGGCGCGAGGATCTTCATCGCACCGCTTGAGGGCGACAGCGCCGTCAACCCGCCGCCCTCACATCCGCATCAGGGTCTCGACCATTTCGGCCTGACGGTGAAGGACATCGACGCCGTCGCCGCCGAGATCAAGGCTAAAGGCGTCACGTTCACGCGCGAGCCGACGACCATCCGGCCGGGCGTGCGCATCTGCTTCATCCGTGGCCCCGAAGGCATCTCCATCGAGCTGCTCGAGCGCGACAAGAAATACACCTGACGTCACGCGGCGTTGGATGGTCTCAGGCATCCCACGGGGGCGACGTGACGCCCTGTGGGGCTAACTAAGTCATGCTACCGGGCATAAAGCAGCGGATGGTGACGCCCATGTAGCCGTAGATCGGCCAGACCATGGTGCGCCCCACCCGGTTCGGCTCAGAGATCACGGCCTCCTCGGGCACGTCGACCCAGACGAACTCCTGCTGCTGCCCATCGAGCGCGTAGCCATGGCGCGGAACGCGGACGCGATAGTGCCCATCCTTGCTGTCCCAGTCGGAGTCCGAGAGCGCCGAACCGTCGGCATCGGAACAGCAAGGCCCCTTGCCGCTGCGCAGACTGTCGAACCATGCCTTCAATTCGGCATTGGTGTTGACGAACTGGCCGCGGTCGCGCGCGTGCCCAAAGGGGGCTGCGAACGCAATCAAGGCCAAGGCGCACGCCAGCCTTGCCAGGTTTCGCCGGCGTATCGCACTGCCAGTCCGCCGTTGCTCGCTTTTGCAATTCGTGGGACGCGCACTGTACAGACGCGGCTCTTCGCCGCCGGAATCGATCCAGTTGGTCACGTTCGTCTTGCTCCAGCACCCCGCGGCCAGTGCAACGATGATCATGCATTTCGCGGGCCAACTCTGATTCGTAACGGCGGGCCTCGCATCACCATCAGAGCGTCATGACGGCGTCACGCACAACCCGGGACAACTACGGCTCGCCGCTGCAGGTTGCCGCGACCAGCCGGCAAACTGCTGCGTTGCGCGAGGGAATGGGCTTTGGCATAAAAGCGGACCGGTTACGCCATTGGGCGATGGCGGCCGGCCTGTGGGACGTTATGAAGAACGGCCTCTGTTCAATTCACGTGACCCTGCTCGATGGTCGAGTCGGCAAGGGCAGCGGTGTGATTCTCTTCCGCGACGGCAAAGTTCTCGGCGGCGATGCCTACCTCTATTACACCGGCAGCTACACGGTGAAGGACAACAACACCTTCAAAGGCGAGGTGCTGGTGCAACGGCACACCTCGCCACGGGGCGATGACAATCCGCTGTTCGGCGCCCCCGCTCCGGTCGGCATCGGCGTGAGCGGCACCTACACGGAGACGCGCGCGGAGATGACGGGTACGGCGCTGGTCGGCAAGGCCAGCCTGATTTTCGGCGCCACCCTGCACAAGCTCGCAGAAGTCGACTAGCTATTCCGCGGCCTGCTCGAGCGGCGCCACGCGCGGCAGGATGATCTGGATACGGGTGCCGCCGCCCGGTTCGGAATCGAGATCGAGCCGCCCGCCGAGCCGGTTCGTAACGATGCTGTAGACGATGTGCAGCCCGAGGCCGGTGCCGCCCTGGTCGCGCCGGGTCGTGAAGAACGGATCGAAGGCACGGCGGCGGACGTCGAGCGACATGCCGCAGCCATTGTCGGAGAAGATGATCTCGACATTGTCCTTGCCGGACTCGCGCACCTGGATCTCGATGGTCCCTGGCCGGCCGTCCGGGAAGGCGTGCGCCACCGAATTGAGAAATAGGTTGGTCAGCACCTGGCCGTACGGACCGGGATAGCTGTTCATGGTCAAGTCCGGCTGGCACTCGACATTGAGCGTCAGATTGTGCTTGCGCAGGCCCGGCCGCAGGCTCATCACCACCTGCTCGGTGAGGTCGCCGAGATCGAACGTACGCTGGTCCGAATAGTTGCGATCGGCGGCGACCTGCTTGAACGACTGGATCAGCTCGGCGGCGCGGTTGAGATTGGAGACGAGCTGCGAGGACGCATCGCGACTGGTGCCGAGGAAGTCGTTGAGCGTGGAGCGGCGTAGCTCGCCGCGCTCGACTTCGGCGGTGAACATCGCGGTCTTGCGCTCCAGCGCGGAGGCGACCGTGAGGCTGATGCCGACGGGATTGTTGACCTCGTGGGCGACGCCGGCGACTAGGCGCCCAAGCGCGGCGAGCTTCTCTGCTTCGATCAGCGAGGCCTGGGTCTCACGCAGATTGCGCAACGCGGTTTCGGCGGCTTCCTTGGCCTTGCGCATCTCCTGCTCGCCGCGCTTGCGCTCGCCGATGTCGAGCGCGACGGTCACGATCCGCTCGATCTCGCCCTCGGCGTCGAGCAGCGGCAGCTTGTTGACCAGCCATTGCCGCATGTTGCCTGCCGCGTCCTTGTACTCCTCCTCGTAGAAGCCGAGCCCTTTGCGGAGCTTGAGCACCCGCTTGTCGCTCTCGTCGGACTTGGCCGCGCCATAGCGCGACATCAGGTCGGCCGTGGTGCGGCCGAGCGCATCGCCGGGCTCTATGCCGAAGATGCCCGCCATGTAGCGGTTCATCAGCACGTAGCGCAGATTGCGGTCCTTGACATTGATCACCGCAGGCACAGTGTCGATGACCTGCTGGAGCAGGCGTCGGCCTTCGGCGATGGCATCTTCCGCGCGCTTCTGGTCGGTGATGTCGCGCAGCGTGCCCTCGTAGCGGACGATGTTGCCCTGCTCGTCGCGCACGCCCGTGGCGCTGTCGGAGAGCCAGAGGATGTTGCCGCTGCGCTGGCGCACCTGATACTCGAACTCGCGCACCATGCCGTCGCGCGCCATCAGACGCTGGTATTCGGCGCGCGCCTCGGGATGGACGTAGATCGTGTGGGCGATGTCGTTGATGCTGTCGATCAGGTGCTGCGGGCTGTCATAGCCCATCATCCGCGCCAGGGCCGGATTGGCGTTGAGGAGATCACCGGCCGGCGTCGTCACATAGATGCCGTCGACCGAGCCCTCGAATAGTTTTCGGTAGCTCTCCTCGGCGAGCCGCTGCTCGGTAAGCGCGCGCACCGCCGCCTCGCGCGCCGTGTCGGCCTCCTCCAGCGCGCGGCGGAACACTTCGGCCGCCCGCGCGATGTCGCCGATCTCGTTGTCGAGGTCGGCAGACGGAATCGACGTGTCTTTCCGGCCGGCCGCAAGCGCGCGAATGGATCGCGCGATCTGGGCGAGCGGACGCACCGTCCTGCGCACCACGAACAACGCAGCGCCGATGCCGATCAGCACGCCGACCGTGCCGAGCACGATGCTCTGCCATCGCGCCTCCGTCAGCGTGCGGGCAAAATCACGCGACAGTACGTGCCCGCGGCGGGCGCTGACCTCGCGCAACAATTCGGTGACGCGACCGATCAGCCGGCCCTCGGTGCCGAGCACCTCGCGGTCGATGTCGGCGATCTGACGCTCGCGGACGGCGACCGCCATGATCGCCTCAGCATAATCATTCACCGCCACCTTGAGCTTGGGATCGGTGATATCCAACGCGCGCATGCCCTGTGCGGCCTGCTCGGCCGCCGACGGGTTGCGCGCGAGCAATCCGAGCGCGATCCGGCTCTGCGCCTCGGACAGGCGGGAGGCCAGCTCGCGGTCCGCGGTGCCGGAGACCGCTGCGTCGAACTGGTCGCGCAGCGGCGGCAGGCCGGCGAGCAATTGGGCGCGGCGGTCGATCAGGGTGGAGATCCGCTCCAGGCCAGTACGATAGGTCGCAAGCCGCTCGGTGACCCCGTCGATCATGTCCTGCTGCTCGGGCGCGAGCTCGATGCGGGTCTTCTTCAGGATGTCGCTCAGGGTCGAGGCTGCCTCGCCGACCTGCTGGAACTGGATGCCGGCGCCGGGGTCGGTGACGAAGTCGCGCGCGGCGAGCCGCAGCTCGTTCATGCGGCGGTCGATGTCCTCGGCGAGGTCGCCGACGCTCTGCAGCCGCTGCAGCTCGGCGAAGGTCGTGTCGATGTGGCGGATCGCAATCACGCTCGCGGTCGAGGTGACGATGATCACCGCCAGCACCAGCAGAAAGCTGCCGAAGGTGAGCTGACCGATGGAGAGCGAGAATGTTCGCCTTTTCTCAGGGGGCGGCGTCAATTCGGCGGACATTGGTGGTTCGAGGACCGGGCTGCTGGAGACCCAATATACGACGTATTGCCGCCCGGGGGGAACATGCCGCAGGACGCGGAATATCGTTAATATCGGGCCTGCCGCCCTCTTCAGCCTCGGCCCTACGACAGTTTGACGCTGGCTGCCCTGCGGGCCGGGATGGTCATGGCGGCGACGCCAAGGACGACGCAGGCCAAGCCGATCCAGGCGGTCCGGCTCAGGGTTTCACCCAGGAAGGCGACGCTGATGGCGACCCCGATTGGGACGCGCAAATAAGCCTGCGCGGTGGTGCCGACCGAGCCCAGGGTCTGGATCAGGCGGAAATAGATCGCGAACGCTGCCGCGGTCGAGAACACCGCGAGCGCTGCCAGTGCCAGCACGGAGCTCAACGAAGGCGACAGCGTCCAGGGCTGCTCGACGAGCAGCGAGGCCGGGATCAGGACCGCGGCGCCCGCCAGCAGCGAGCCGGCGGCAGGGGCCATCGGATCGAGCCCCTTAAAGCTGCGGCCGAAGATCGCGGCGCAGGCATAGCAGATGGTGGCAGCGACGATGGCGGCCTCGGCGACGAGGCCGCCGCCGATGTCATGAAAGGCATCGACGCCGATGATCAGCAGGATGCCGGCCATTCCCGCCACCACCCCGAACAGCTTCCGCGTCGTCGTCGCCTCGTGGCGGGTGACGATCGCGGTGAGCAGGAAGGTGAAGATCGGTCCGGCCGAGTTGAGGATGGTGGCGAGGGCGGCATCGACATGGCGCTCGCCCCAGGCGATCAGCGTCCAGGGGATTACGCTGTTGAGCACGGCCTGGAACACGAAGCGCTGCCATGTCGCGGCATCCGTCGGCATTTTGATGCCGCGTATCCACATGACCACGAGTAGCAGCAGGCCGGCAATTGCAGTGCGCGCCGCGATCAGCGTGATCGGCGGGATGGTGGCTACGCCGAGCTTGATGAAGGTGTAGGAGCCGCCCCAGAGCGTTGCGAGCGCGACCAGCAGCGCCAGCTCGACGGCGATGTTGGTGTCCTGCCGGGTGTCCATGGTGCCGTCCCGTCCATTCGCGATGAACGGAATCTAGCGCGAGCGCGGTCCTCAATGTTTCGTCCAGCGTCGAAGTGTCCTAGCCGACGGCACCGACCTCGAACACCTCGCCGTCATAGCCGGCCTCGTGGGGAATGCGGAGCTGGCGGCCGGTTTCGGTCTTGGTCATGACCGGCATCACGGTGACGATCGACAGGCCGCGGGCGTGCTCCAGCGCCGCGCTCACGTTTGGCTGCTTGGCGAGCCGGATCAGATTGCGCGTGGTCGGGAACGGCAGCTTGAAGCGGCCGCTCTCGCCGCCCTCCACCGCCTCGCGCGGCGAGACCCAGATCGAATCGGTGGACTCTCTCCCGTCATGTGCGCCGAGCTGGTCCGGCGGCGCGGCGGCGAGGAAAAACCACGTGTCGAAGCGCTTGGGCATACCCTCCGGCGTGATCCAGTGCGCGTAAGGCACGAGCGTGTCGAGCGCGAGCTGGAGGCCGTTGTCGGCAAGGATATCGAGGAAGCTGATCTTGTGCTCGTTGAGCGCAACGCGATGCGCGTCGGCAATATCGCCGGCGCGTCTGGCGTCGATTGGCGCGCCCGTCTCTTTCGACCGCGCCAGCAGGATGCCGCTTTCCTCGAAGGTCTCGCGGATCGCGGCGATCCGAAAGCCACAGTCCGATTCGCTCAGGCCTTCGCCGCCGGAATAGAGATCGGCGCGGGCGACGATCTCCTTGTCGCCGGCATCGACGCTGCCGCCGGGAAACACCAGCGCACCCGAGTTGAACTCGATCTGATGATGGCGAACCATCATGAAGACCTCGATTTCCCGTGCTGCGCCATCGCGCAGCAGGAGGATCGTCGACGCCGGGCGTGATGCTGATGTCTCGGCCATGCAACTAACCTGCGGCGCTGGATTGCGGGCCGAGATTGGCGCGCTTGTCGACACGGGCGACGCGCGACAGCAGGTACTCGACCTCGGCCTTCGCCGCCGCGGTGATGGTCGCGCCGGGCTTGCGCTGGGCGCTGGAGGCGATGACGCCGCGCTTCTGCAGCACGTATTTGCGCACGGCAAGGCCGGCACCGGGCTGCTGCTCGTAGCGAATCAGCGGCAGATGCGCGTCGAACAGATCATGCGCGGCATCGCGCTTGCCTTGCTTCGACAGGCGCACGACATCGATCAGAAGCTCGGGGAAGGCGTAACCGGTCATGGCGCCGTCGGCGCCGCGCTCCATCTCGAAATCCAGGAACAGGCCGCCATTGCCACAGAGGATCGAGAGCGGGCGGAGCGAGCCGTCCTCCTGGAAATTGCGCAGGGCCGAGATCTTCTCCAGTCCCGGCCAGTCCTCGTGCTTGAGCATCACGCAATTCGGATTGTCCATGACGATCTTGCGGATCACGGCAGGCGTGAACACCACCGACAGCGTTAGCGGATAATCCTGGAGCACCCAGGGCACGTCGGGGCCGATCGCTTCCGCCGCCTGTTTGAAATAGCCGACGATCTGGTCGTCGGTGCGAAGCGAGGGCGGCGGCGCGATCATCACTCCGGCCGCGCCTGCATCCATCGAGGCCTTCGCCAGCGAACGCATGGTGGCAAAGCCCGGCGCGGAGACGCCGACGATCACCTGCATCTTCTTGGCGCGCCTGACGAAGCGCACCGCCACCTGCTCGGCCTCGGCGGCATCGAGTTTGGGGGCCTCGCCCATGATGCCAAGCACCGTGACGCCCTCGCAGCCGACCTCCTCGTAGAAGTCGGTCAGGCGGTCGATCGAGCGCTCGTCGATCCGGCCGTCGTCGTGGAACGGCGTCGGCGCGATTGCGAAGGTGCCCTTGGCGTCGGCGGTCAGTTTCATCAGTCTCTCTCTTTCTCCGTCATTCCGGGGCGCGCGCAGCGCGAACTCTGGTGCGCAATTGCGCACCTGAGAATCTCGAGGTTCCGGGTTCGATGCTTCGCATCGCCCCGGAACGACAAATCAGCCTAAAACCGCCGCGCCCCCATCTTGATCTGCTCCTCGGAGAAGAAGATCTCCCTGGCGTGATCGACGATGTCCTGGGCCTTCCAGCCCGAGTGCGGCGGCTTCCAGCCTTCCATTTCCATCATCCGCATCTCGCGCACGCCGCGGGGCCCGGACACGCCCAGCACCTTGCCGGTCTGGTCGCCCGACAAGTCGCTGACCATGTATAGCACGGCCGGCGCGATGCCGTCCGGCCCCAGCGCCGCGCCGGGGTTCTCCTTATAGCGGGGCAGGTCTGCGGTCATGCGGGTCAGGGCGCCCGGGGCCAGCGTCCAGATCCGGATGTTGTATTTGCGGCCCTCGATCGCCAGCACGTTGGACAGGCCCCAGATGCCGCCCTTGGCCGCGCTGTAATTGGTCTGGCCGAAATTGCCGATCAGCCCCGAGGTCGAGGAGGTGTTGACGATGACGCCGCCGCCGTTTTCCCGCATCCAGCGAAACACCGGCAGGGTGCAACAAAAAGTACCCTTCAGATGGACCTTAATGACCTTGTCCCAGTCGGCCTCGGAGGCTTTTGCGAAGGTCTGGTCGCGCAAAATGCCGGCATTGTTGACGAGGATGTCGGCGCGGCCAAAGTGCTTGATGGCATCGTCGAACACCGACTGGCCGCCCTCCATGGTGGAGATGTCGGCACCGTTGGCGACAGCCTTGCCGCCCTCGGCCTTGATCGCGTCCACCACCTGCTGCGCCATCGACTTGTCGGCGCCGGAGCCGTCACGGGGCCCGCCGAGATCGTTGACGACGACCGCGGCCCCTTCCCGCGCGAACAGCTTTGCATAGGCCTCACCGAGCCCGCCGCCCGCACCGGTGATCAGCGCAACCTTGCCGTCGAGCAGTCCCATGGTGGCTTCTCCCTGTTTTTATTTTCTTGTGTCCCGGACGCGATGCAGCGTGAAACGCTGCGTCCGGGGCACGAGACCAACCTAACCCAGCACCGTCTTGCCGTTCTTGATCACGGTGACGCCGCGCGACTTCACCTTGGCTTCGAACGAGATCACGTTGCCGTCCTTCCAGAGGTCCATGGTCACGGTCTCGCCGGGATAGACCGGGGAAGAGAACCGCGCGACGTGCTGGCGAAAAGCGCTGGCATCGTAGTCGGCATAGGTCTGGAGCACGCCGCGGCAGGTGATGCCGTAGGTGCACATGCCGTGCAGGATCGGGCGCGGGAAGCCGGCCTTCTTGGCGAACTCGGGATCGCTGTGCAGCGGGTTGCGGTCGCCACAGAGGCGATAGACCAGTGCCTGATCCGGACGAGTCGTGATGTCGATGGTCTTGTCGGGCGCGCGCGACGGAATCTTGTGCGGATCGGGCTGGGTCAGGCTCGGCCCGCCAAAGCCGCCATCGCCGCGGGCAAAGCGCGAGGCGACCAGCGTTGCGAGCTTCTCGCCCTTCTCGTTCTTCAGCACGGTCTGGTGAACGATGACCACGCCCTTGTCCTTGCCCTTGTCGTAGACCTCGAGCACGGAGGAATCGGCGGTGATGTGCGCGGCCACCGGCAGCGGCTGGTGGAAGGTGATGTCGCGCTCGCCGTCCACCACCATGACGCGGTTGAGGTTCATCTCGCCCGGACCCGAGCCCCAGGCCGCGACGGACGCGAATGTCGGCACCACCTTCAGCGGCCGCGGCGTCAGCGTGCCCTCGTTGACGAAGGCGAGCTCCTTCTCGTCCATGGGATCGGCGCCAAGGCCGATGCCGTAGGCGTAGAGCATCACCTCGCGGTCGGTGTAGGCATATTTCTGGCCGATGTTCTTGAGGGCTTTGAGCTCTTCGTATCTGGCGGACATGTCGCTTGTCTTCCTCCCAGGTATCTCCGCGAGCAGCGGCGCTCGTTAATGTGCCCTCTCCCCTTGTGGGAGAGGGCTGCACCGCTCCTGCAACAAACTCGCTCGGGTGAGGGGTTGGCTCCGCACAGAAAGTCTGTCCGTGGAGAGAAACCCCTCATCCGGCGCTTCGCGCCACCTTCTCCCACAAGGGGAGAAGGAAGAAAGCGATCAAGCCACGGTGAAGAACGGCAGCGGCGCGCCGTCGGTCGGCTTGAACACCACCTTCACCTTCTGGCCGATCTTCAGCTTCTCGAGATCGCAGTCGACGAAGTTGGTCTGCACCGACGGCCCCTCCTTCAGCGTGACGTAGCCGATCGCATAAGGCCCGGTCGGCGACTTCCGCATCAGGCTGTAAGTGTAGATCCTGCCCTCACCGGACGCCTGCTCCCACACCGTCTTGTCGGAGTAGCAGAACGGGCAGATCGACCGCGGGAAGTAGTGCGCTTCGCCGCAGGCGGTGCAGCGCTTGATCATGAACTTGCCCTCTTTCGCCGCGTCCCAGAACGCTGCGGTTTCCGGATTGGTCACCGGGGCCGGATACTTTTTCACTTCGCTCATCACACGCGCTCCAGAATGGCGGTCGAGGCGGCGTGGCGAACTCCCAAAAGGCCGCCGGTGCCGTGGGCGATGGCGAGATCGCAATTCTTGACCTGCACCTTCGGATGCGCCTCGCCGCGCAGCTGGCGGACGGCTTCGATGATCTTGGTCATGCCGCCGCGGTTGACGGGATGGTTGCTGCAGAGGCCGCCGCCATCGGTGTTGAACGGCAGCTTGCCGACGCCCGAAATGAGGTTGCCGTCCGCGACGAACTTGCCGCCCTCGCCCTTCTTGCAGAAACCGAGGTCTTCGAGCTGCATCAAGACGGTGATGGTGAAGCTGTCATAGATCGAGGCGTATTTGATGTCCCTCGGCGTGATGCCAGCTTCCTCGAACGCGCGCGGGCCGGACCACACGCCGGCGGAGTAAGTGAGGTCGAGATCCTTGCCGCCGCGCGGGCCCTTCATCGCCTCGCCATGGCCGATCAGGCGCACGAGCGGCTTCTTCAGGCTCTTGGCGATTTCAGGCGTCGTCACGATCAGCGCGCCGCCGCCGTCGGAGACGACGCAGCAATCCATGCGGTGCAGGGGATCGGAGATCATCGGCGAGTTCAGAACGTCCTCGACGGTGACGACGTCCTTGAGCATCGCATGCGGATTGTACTGTGCATGATGCGAGGCCGCGACCTTGATCCAGGCGAGCTGCTCGGAGGTGGTGCCATAGTCGTGCATGTGACGCATGGCACACATGCCATAGGCGTTGTGCGTGGTCGCACCGTAAGCGGACTCGAAATCGACCTCGGCGCCGGCCGCGCGCGGCGGCATCACGCCGGTGCGCGGCTTGCCGGCCAGCGTAATCAGCGCGATCGAGCACTTGCCCGCTGCGATCGCTTCAGCGGCATGGCCGAGATGGATGATGTAGGAACAGCCGCCGGTCTCGGTGGAGTCGACGTGGCGGAGTTTTTTGGTGTTCAGGCCGAGATAATCGACCATCGGCCAGGCGCCGCCCGGGGCATCGCCCGCACAGAAATAGCCGTCGACATCGTCCTTGCTGATCCCGGCATCCTCGATCGCGCCCTTGGCGACCTCGGCGTGGAGCTGGGCGGTGGATTTGTCCGGCGCATGCCGGGTCGGGTGTTCGTAGATCCCGGCAATGTAGGCCTTGCCCTTGATGGTCAAACTTCAGGTCTCCGCTCGCGTTTCTTCTTGGCTCTTTTTTCTGAACCGCGGATGCCCTGTTGGCAAGCGCGGAAATATTCCGTCGGGCGAGAGGGCAGCGGGACGGCGCAAGTGGGGTGACAGCGGGCGCGGAAGTCCCAGCCCCTCATCCTGAGGAGCGCGAAACGCGCGTCTCGAAGGATGCAGGCCCGGCTGGGGCTCCTCGCCCTTCGAGACGCCGCTTCGCGGCTCCTCAGGGTGAGGGAGAGAGAGCCGGGCTGCCTCGCCATCGTCATTGCGAGCGCAGCGAAGCAATCCAGGAGTCTTTCCGCGGATGCATTTCTGGATTGCTTCGCTGCGCTCGCAATGACGGAGTTCGCTGATACCGACGTCGCTCTTTCCACTCACAACTGGATCGCAGACACCGCCCACATCCTCGCGGCAGATCTCGCCCGAGCTTTGCTTCCGTCTAGCTCCCCCTCCGAAAACAGAGGGCGCAGGGAAGACCGCATAGGCGTTAAGTTTATTCTTGAGTGTTGGAATCACACGTGATTCCAAGGCGGGATGGCAGACGAATCGCTTCTGAACGAGGACTGGACGAGAGTGGTTGCGCAGCTCGGCGGGGCTGCGCAGCTTGAAATAAGTGCGCGCCAGACGAAGGCTTTCGTGCGGCGGCGCCAAATTCCAGATGCGGTGTCGTTACTTCGGCTGATGCTGGCCTATTGTCTGGGTGAAAGAGGGTTGAGATCGACAGCCGCGTGGGCCGCTTCTGTTGGCCTTGCCGACCTCAGCAGCGTGG
>NZ_AXAZ01000014.1 GCF_000473065.1 Bradyrhizobium sp. WSM1743 | reverse complement strand
CAAGGTCTTTTGCTCCAGGTCGAAGTAGCCCAGATCGTAGTGCATGAAGCTGACGAGCCAAATGCCGTCGTCGACCTCCTTGATGCCGAGCTTTTGGCCGGCCAGCACGACGGAGATATTGATTTTCTTGCGGTGCAGGCAAAGGCGCCCACAGGATGTGATGACGACGTCTCGATCGTGGAAGGGATAGGTCAGTTCGGGCAGGCCATCGTAGCGGCGTGCTGAAGCTGTGTAGAGGTCTGCGGGACGCTTCATATCGAGAGCTTCGTGAGGGCGTTCCTCATTGAACTCGTGCCGGAAGCTATCAAAGCGATCCTGCTGCTGGAGGCTGTTGAACCCCGGCGGTCTGGTGGCTTCCCTTTTGAGCGTGAGATGCATGCGCTCATGACGGCCGTTCTGCTGCGGATGGCCTGGCTTAATGCGCTCGATCGCAATGCCGAGCCGGAGCCACCACACTGACAGCTTCGAGAGATTGAACAAAGCATTGGGACTGGCAAAGGGGACGCCATTGTCGGAGCGGATGGCAAACGGCAGGCCGCGCTCGCGGAACAGCTGCTCAAAGGCTGTGAGGGCAGCGTCTTCGCGCGTTGAGTCCAGCGCTTCGCAGAGCAGCAGAAAGCGCGAGGCATGGTCGGTAACGGTCAGTGGATAGCAGTATCGGCCATTGCCGAGCTTGAACTCGCCCTTGAAGTCGGCGCACCACAGATCATTGGGGAGCGTGCCCTGCGACAGCGGCGTGCCCTGCGCATGGTGGCGCGGCCCGCCGCTGCGCTTGACCAGACCGTGGCGGTCGAGCACCGCATGAATGGTGCTTTTGGCGGGAACCCTGATGTCGCCATCGAGCCGGCGTACCAGCAGTTCGCGGATCTTGCGGGCGCCCCAGTGCGGCTTCTCGGCCTTGAGCTGGACAATCAGGGTCTCGACCTGTTGCGGGAGCTGATTGGCATAGCGTATGGGCCGCCTGGAGCGGTCGCTCAACGCCCCAAGCCCTTGCTCCTTGTAGCGGTCGAAAATCTTATAGCCGGTCTTGCGGGAGATGCCGAACTCGCGGCAGACCTCGGTCATGGCTTCCCCATCCAGAAGCCGGGCGACAAAGCGCAGGCGCTCTTCCATTACCGAACTCACTTTCCACGGCATCCACACCTCCCGCAGAACAAAAGCGGAAAGTGTAACCCATGTGTCCGGTACGTTCTGTCACCTATGTCTCGGGCCGCTCAGGCCCGCCGGCGATCTCGGCTTCTGCGCCTGCTGCGGTGATCGTTTCCGCTGCAGCCACGACCGCCTCAGCGCCGGTCACGACGACCAAGTCTCCCACTAGGACCACGGCAAGCGCAGACAAGCCTAAGCACGCGCGCAGCCGGACTGAGCGCCGCATCGTCGGCGAGCTGCATCGCCACGGCATCTATTGGTAAGGGAGCTGCATACTCCGCTCTCGCCGTCATGCCCGGGCTTGTCCCGGGCATCCACGTTTGTTGACGAGTGCCCAAGAACGTGGATGGCCGGGACGAGCCCGGCCATGACGCAAGTTGAAGCTATCTGTGTGGATGATCGCGCCTACTGCGAGACCGTCTGCACCACACTCGAGATCGGGCGAGCGTTCGTGCCTGCGGTCGGCACCTTCAGCTCCTTCAGCAGCGCCTCGTCATATTCCGGCAGCGTCTGGAAGGTCGTCTTCGCCTTCATCTGCACGACCTTGTAACCACCGGCCTTGAGCCGCGCCAGCAGCGCCGGCATGGCTTCGCCGGTGTGCTTCTGGAAGTCGTGCATCAGGATGATGCCCTTGCCGAGCTTGTCGAGCCTGGTCATCACGGTCTCGACGATCTTCTCGGGCGTGGCGCCCTTCCTGAAGTCGAAGGAGTCGATGTCGGTCGAGAACATCGCGACGTTGCGGGTGCCGAAATAGGTCACCATCGCCGGATTGTGCTGGAGCTGCGGGAAGCGGAAGAACGGCGCCGGGTTGGTGCCGAGCGCGAACCGCACCGCGCTAAAGCCCTTCTCGACCTCGTCCTTGACCTGCTGCTCGGTCATCTTCTTGCTGTTGAGGTTGACATGCGACCAGGTGTGCGTGCCGACGGTGTGGCCCTGGGCCAGCACCTGGCGCAGGATCTCCGGATGGTAGGTCGCGTGCTTGCCGACCGAGAAGAACAGGCCCTTGGTGCATTCATCCGCGAGCGCCTTCAGCACGGCGGGCGTATTGACCGGCCAAGGACCGTCGTCGAAGGTCAGCACGACCTCCTTCTCGGTCAGGAAGTCGAACTGCTTGAAATGCTCGAAGCCGAAGCCCGGGCCGCCGGTCGTGTCGATCTCGACGACGCGGGACACACCCAACGCGTTGGGATTGGCGCAGGCCTGTTTCGGCTGCATCGGCATGACAGGAGCTGGCGCAGGTGCCGGAGCCGCTGCGGCCGGCTTGGCCGCGATCGCCGCGGTGGTCTCGACGTCGTCTTTGGCGGCAAGCTTCGCCTGTGCCGGCAATGGGTCGGCAGCACGGGCGGCAACTGTCTTGGGAGCGCCCTGATCGGCGCGCGCGGAATAATAAAACCAACCGCCGGCGGCGATCACGACCGCGGCAACTACACTGGCCAGCATCAGGCCCAACGCATTACGCATCGCTACTCTTTCCAATTACGCAACCAAACCGGCGGAATTTCCCGCGCGACGAGCCATTAATGCGAAGTAAGAGTTAACGTGACACCAACACGACAGCGGATGCGGAGGAATTTCAGCGGGGTGCGCCAAAGTGACCGGGATCACAGAGGATTGGCCTCCGTGAGCGTCATCACAGTGGAAACGGATTTGCTGGAGCATCGTAGTTCCCATCAACAACGGGCGCCGTTGCGACGGCGCCAATGGGAGCTTCAAATGGCCAAGTCGTTTACTGCCAAGTCCTTGAGTAGCAAGATCCGCGACACCAGCCTGGCGCTGGGCTTTGCCGCCATCGTCTCGATCGCTTCGACGAGCGCGAGCTTCGCCTTCTCGGCCGAGGCGCAGCAGATGTGCACGGGCGATGCCTTCCGCCTCTGCTCGGCGGAGATCCCCAATATCCCGAAGATCACGGCGTGCATGATCAAGCATCGCTCTGACTTGAGCGCCGGCTGCCGCGCGGTGATGGACAAGGATCTCGCCAAGGGCGCCTCACGCAAGGTCGCGGACGCCCAGGATAACCAGTAAGAGACAAGCAGTAAGCAACGCGCAACCGAGATCGTTGCGTCAGTCAGCTCCCCTTGCGATGTGCTCCCGACGTCAAGCCGGGGCCCCGCGACATTCGTCCTGTTCGGCAACAAAGCCGTTGCAGCCTCCGGACCGTCGCACTAGCCTCGCCCGCACATTCTTTTGCGCTACGAGGCATTACGCGATGGCCAGATTTCTTTTCTTGATTCCTTTGCTCCTGTGCGCATCGGGCGCGTCAGCGCAGCAGCAGCCCGGCCACGACGCCTGCGCGCGCGACGTCTCGCGGTTTTGCCGTGCCGTGATGAGCAATGGCGATAGCGCCGTGCTCGCTTGCCTGAAGCAGAATCGCACCCGGCTGAGCAAAGGCTGTGACAAGGTGCTGACGGATCACGGGCAGTAGTGGTTTGCGTAGCCCGGATGGAACGAAGCGTAGTCCGGGATTCTGTTTCCAGGGTGAGACTGCCCCGGATTGCGCTGCGCTCCATCCGGGCTACGAAGAAAACCTACGTGCTGCTCCCCGCCGCGGTCGCGACCACCGGCAACACCTCTGCGCTTGCGCGGTCCGGCGTGTCGTCTTTCCAGCGCACCGAGCCGAACGGGCGCTCCAGCATGCGGCGGATCCGCACCGGCTCGGGGCCGATGTGGAAGTCGATCGCCTGCTGATGCAGCGCGCGTTCTGACTGGGTCGAGCGGTTGCGCTGACGTAAGTAGTCAAACCAGGTCGGGCAGTGATAGCGCTCGGTCCACAATTCAGGGTCGGCGATGTCACGCGCGATCGACCAGCCATAGGCGCCGTTGCGCTGGCGGGAGAGCTGCACGTCCTGCATCACGTTGTGGAAGGCGCGTGCGTTCTCTTGCGCGACCCGGTATTCGATCTCGACCACCAGGGGCCCGCTACGCCCCGTCAGTGACAGCTTCACCTCGGGATCGGCCAACACGTCCGCATCCTCGTTACGGGCGCCGACGCGCGGCATCGCAAGCCAGATGCCGAGCAGCGGCGAGATCAGCATCAGGCCTGAGGCCGTCAGCAGCGCGACCTCGACGCCGGCATAGTCGGTGAGATGGCCCCAGCCCCAGGCGCCGATCGCGATCCCGCCGGAAATCGAGGCCTGGAACGCCGCCAGCGAGCGGCCCGCCACCCAGCGCGGTGCCGAGAGCTGCACGCCGATGTTGAACAGCGCGATCGCAGCCATCCAGACCGCGCCGGCCAAGACCAGCGCGGTTGCCGTCAGCACCGGCTCCGTGCTCAGGGCAAGCGCAGCCATCGCGAACGCCATCGAGATGGTGCAGGCGCGGATCGCAGCCTCGCCGCTCATGCGCTTGCGCAGTTCGTGGATGTTGAGCGCGCCGATCACCGCGCCCATGCCGAAGGCGCCCAGCATGATGCCGTAGGTCTGCGCGCCGCCACGCAGCAGGTCACGCGCGACCAGCGGCATCAGCGCCATGATGGCACCGCCGATCAGGCCCATCACCAGCGTGCGCAGCAGCACGATCTTGATCGGCGGTGAATTGGTGATGTAACGCACGCCCGAGACCATGGCGCGGTTGAGCTTTTCCCGCGGCAGGCGCGAGGGCTCGGTGCTGCGGCGCCAGAGCAGCAGCACCACCAGCAGCGGCAGATAGAGGATCGCATTGCAGGCAAACGCGGCCACTGCACCGAGCGCAGCGACGATGACGCCGCCGACCGCGGGGCCGAAGCTGCGCGCGATGTTGTAGCTGATGCCGTTCAGCGCCACCGCGGACGCCAATGCCTCGGGCGGCACCTGCTCGCTGACCGAAGATTGCCAGGCCGGGCCGAACAGCGCATTGCCGCTCCCGACCACGAAGCAGAAGGCGAGCAGCAATTCGGGGGTGATCAGGTTGAATCCGGCCAATACGGTGAGCGCGGTTGCGCCGATCAGCGCGATCGACAGCGAAACCACGCTGACGATGCGGCGGTCATACATGTCGGCGATGGCACCGGCGGGCATCGAGATCAGCATGATCGGCAGCATAAGCGCGGTCTGCACCAGCGCCACCTTGTCTGCCGAGGCCGCCATCTGCGTCATCGCCCAGGCGGCGCCCACGCCCTGGATCAGGAGGCCGAGATTGGAGAGCAGGCTGGCGAGCCAGATCCGCCGGAACACGGTGTACCGCAGCGGCGCAGTGATGCCGTCGGCGGTCATGTTTTGGCGGTTCGGCTGCTCGGTCATACCCCCTTCCATATCGGATGGCAGAAGCGGTCGTGGTGATTCCGGCAGATTCAGTGATGCCCGCGAAAGTCCTTCGCTGTCCAGTGGTTAGGCCGCTATAAGCGGTGCAAAGAGGCGGTTTGCCGGGGAGGAACAGATGAAGCTGTCACGACGGACGGTTTTGCAGGGCGTTGGCAGCTTGCCTTTCGCAATTGCGAGCTTGCGGACGGGTGCGATCGCGCAGACCGCACCAGCGGCCACACCGAGCACGGAGGTGCCGCCGATCCTCTTCGTCCACGGCAATGGCGATTACGATGCGCTCTGGATGACTACCTTGTGGCGGATGGAGTCCAACGGCATCGCGCGCGAGCGCATGATGGCGATCAATTTCACCGATCCCTTGGCGCGCAGCGACGACAAGGTCGAGCAGGCGGGCCGCTCCTCGACCGAGGACCAGCGCCGCGAGCTCACCGCCGCCATCGCCGAGCTGAAGCGCCGCACCGGCGCGCCTCGCGTGGCGCTGGTCGGCAGCTCGCGCGGCGGCTACGCCATTCGCAATGTCATCAAGAATGGCGGCGTCGGCGATGTCAGCCACGCCGTGCTGTGCGGCACGCCCAATCACGGCGTGTTCGCGACCGACGACCAGCCCAACAACGAGTTCAACGGCCGCGGCGCGTTCCTGCGCGGCCTGAACGAAGGCGAGAGCGAGGTGACGCCGGGCATCGCCTTCCTCACGCTGCGCAGCGACGGCCTGGACAAATATGCCCAACCCGACGGCCGCTTCATCGGCAAGCCTGACACGCCGACCAATGTCACTGCCGAGGGGCCGGAGCTGAAGGGTGCCACCAATCTCGTGCTCGGCGCGCTCGACCATCGCGAGGTGGCATTTCACCCGCGTGCCTTCCGCGAGATCTACAAATTCATCGCCGGACGCGAGCCCACGCGCATTGCCATCGTGCCGGAGCAGAGTGTCCGGCTGAGCGGCCTGGTCACCGGCACGCCCGGCGGTGTGTCGACCAACCGCCCGGTCGCAGGTGCAACCGTCGAGATATTTCGCGTCGATCCTGATACCGGTGAGCGCAAGGCTGGTGCGCTGCACAGCTCAAAGACCGGCTCGGACGGCCGCTGGGGGCCGGCGCAGGTCGAACCGTCCTGGTCGCTCGAATTCGTGCTGGCGGCGCCGGATGCGCCGACCACGCACATCTATCGTTCGCCCTTCCCGCGCTCGTCCGAAGTCGTGCACCTCCGGCCCGCGCGCCCGCTCGGGCCGGCGGACAAGGACGCCGGCGCCGTCGTGATCATGTCGCGGCCGCGCGGCTATTTCGGACTGCCGCGGGACGTGGTGCTGTTCGACGGCAAGGAGCCGGCCGACGTCAAGCCGGGCGTGCCCACGGATGCGACAGCAACACTGCGGCTTCCGGCCAGCGAGGTCGGGCGTAACATCGTGGCCCAATTCGGCGAAGAACGGATCGTGGCACGCGTCTGGCCTGCTTCCGAGAAGCGGATTGCGATTGCCGAGCTGACTTACTAGCTATTTGCCTGCGTCACATCTTGCGGGAGGGAGCCATGAATATCGCCAGCGTGCGTCGGCCCATCATCCCTCCGGCTCCCCCGCGTGCGCCTGACGACATGTCATTCTTCGCCCGGCTCGCGGTGATCCGGCAGAACATGATCGCGACCTGGGGACAGCGCGCCTATGAGGAAGACGTCATCCCGGGCCGCTTCTTTTTCCGCAACAGTTTTATCCTGAACCAGCCAGATGCGATCCGGCACGTTCTGCTCAACAATTACGAGAACTACACGCGCACGCCGGCCGGCATCCGCATGCTGCGCCCCGTGCTCGGCGAAGGGCTTCTAATCGCGGAAGGTCATTCCTGGACTTTTCAGCGCCGCACGCTCGCGCCGGCCTTCACGCCGCGGGCCACCGCAAATCTCGTTCCGCACATGACCGCGGTGCTCGACGAGACCATCGCAAAGCTCGACGCGCGCGCGGGTGAAGACGTCGACCTGCGCGAGGTCATGCAGCGCATGACGCTCGAGATTGCCGGGCGCACGATGTTCTCGTTCGGCATGGACCGGCACGGCGCGACATTGCGCAACTTCATCATGGAATATGCCGCGCGGTTGGGGCGGCCCTATTTCCTCGACATGGTGCTGCCGGTGTCCTGGCCAAGCCCGATGGATCTTGCCCGCGCCCGTTTCCGCAAGCGCTGGACCGAGTTCGTTGCCATGCTGATCGCCGAACGGCGTTCGGCCGGCAAGAAGGACGGCGCGCCGCCGCGCGACCTGTTCGATCTCATGGACGAGGCACGCGACCCCGAAACGGGCAAGGGTTTCTCGGACGAGCAGCTCATCGACGAGGTCGCGACCATGATCCTGGCGGGTCATGAGACCACGGCGACTGCGCTGTTCTGGGCGCTCTATCTGCTCGCGCTCGATCCCGACACGCAGGAGGAGGTGGCGTCCGAGACCCGCGGCGAGCATCTCGACAGCATCGCCGACATCGATCGCCAGAAATTCACCCGCGCCGTGATCGAGGAGACCATGCGGCTCTATCCGCCCGCGTTCCTGGTCGCGCGGGCCGCGCGCGACAAGGACAATGCGGCCGGCGTCGAGATCGGCAAGGGCAACATCATCATGATCGCGCCCTGGCTGCTGCACCGGCACGAGAAGCTGTGGGATCAGCCGAACGCGTTCATTCCAAAGCGCTTCCTGGCGAAAGAGCCGCCCGACCGCTTCGCCTATCTGCCGTTCGGCGCAGGTCCGCGCGTCTGCATCGGTGCGCCGTTTGCCCAAGCTGAATCCGTGCTGGCTCTGGCCCGGCTGATCGGTGCCTTCCGTGTCGCGCTTGCCGATCAGGCGGCTCCCGTGATCCCGCATGGCGTCGTCACCACCCAGCCGGACCATTCACCCATGTTCCGCATCACGCGTCGGTGACAGGCGCCCGTCTGGCCGATGGCGCGATCCACCCTAGATAGAGCCCCGCCATGAGTGACATCCAGGCCCAGTTCTCCGTTCTGAAGCAGACCGCCGACGCCAAGGTGGTCGATGCGATCGCGCAGCTGATCGCCCACGGCCAGGATCGCGACCTTAACCGCATCAATGTGCTGGATTTTGCCGATCGCACCGGGCTCGACCAGGAGAAGGTCATTTCCGGATTCCTGCATGCCTCGCGGCTCGGCCTGTTCGACATGAGCTGGAACGTGCTGTGTCCTGGCTGCGGAGGGGTCTTGGGCGCACACGCAACGCTGAAATCGTTGAAGCACGAAGACTACAACTGCGCGCTCTGTGCAGCCGGATACGAGGCGTCCGTCGATGAGATGGTCGAGGTGGCCTTCACCGTCAGTCCGCGGGTTCGCCGCATCGGTGCTCACGATCCCGAGACGCTGCCGATCTGGGAATATGTGCGGCAGATGTTCTGGAGTTCAGGCGTCGACATCAACGATGAAACCTTTTCGCGCCTGATCAACGAGGTGACGCTCGAGGCACTCGAATTGCCTGCCGGCGAGAAGGCAATCCTCTCGCTGAACTTGCCCAGCCAGTTCATTATCGTGTTCGAGCCGGTCACTCATTCTGCCCATTTCCTCGACGTCCAGGGTGAGGCGACGAGTGAACGCCAGCAGCTTTCGATCATGTTCAACAAGCTGGAGGCGCCTACGGGGACCACGGTGATGCGCCCCGGGCCGTTGCGGCTTACGCTCGAGAACCAATCGGGCGGTCGCGTGTTGCCCTCGGTCTGGATTGCTGCCGACGCGCTGCATGAGATGATCGGCAAACGCAAGCCAATCCTGACCGCCAAGCGGATGCTGTCCAATCAGACGTTCCGCGATGTCTTCAAGGCCGACAATCTCAATGTCGACCAGCGATTGAAGATCACGTCCCTGACCTTCCTGTTCACCGACCTGAAGGGATCGACGGCCCTGTACGAGCGCGTCGGCGATCTCACTGCGTTCGATCTTGTGCGCGCGCATTTTCGTGCGCTGTTGGAGATCATCGCTGCCGAGAAGGGTGCAGTCGTGAAGACGATCGGCGATGCCGTCATGGCGACTTTCGTCAGACCCGAGCACGCCATCACCGCGGGGCTGCGCATGCGTGCAGCCATGGACGAATTGAACAAGCAGCGCGGCGCCAACGATCTCATTCTCAAGATCGGCATCCATGAAGGTCCCTGCCTCGCGGTGATGCTCAACGAGCGGCAGGATTATTTCGGCCAGACGGTCAACATCGCCGCCCGCGTGCAGAGCCTGTCGACCGCGCGGGAGATTCACATCACCGGCCCGGTGGCGGATGCGCCGGCCGTCGCCGAAATCCTCCAGCAGCGCGAGATCAAGCCGATCCAGAAACAGGCCGCGCTGCGTGGCATCGCCGACAAGATGGTGGTGTACGAGATACCGTGAGGGACGGGCGCCACACTCTCCGTCATTGCGAGGAGCCCTTGCGACGAAGCAATCCAAAATCTCTGCGGAAAGATTCTGGATTGCTTCGCTGCGCTCGCAATGACGTTGTGGAGGGGGAGGAGGCAACCCAGATTGCCGAAACGTAATGCAACGCGCGGAACTGACGCACGTTGCGCCGCTTGAGTTTCCCGCTCATATAAGGCTGGTAACGGCCGCGCTCCTCGCGGCGTCATCGATCTCGGTAGGATCTCATGCTCGACGGCTTGCGCCAATTCATCGCCGACATTGTCGGTCCCCAAGCTCAGGACCGCGCATTCGGCGACAGCGATTATCGGCTGGCCGCGACCGCGCTGCTGGTTCATGTGGTCTCGCTCGACGGCCAGCCGAGCGCAGCCGAGAAGCGCAAGCTGCATAGCCTGATCGAAAGCCATTTCGGGCTCGACCGCGGTACCGCGGACCGCCTGATCGTCGATGCGACGGAGGTCGAGGGCGAGGCGGTGGACCTCTATCATTTCACCAGCGTCATCATGCGCTCGCTCGACGAAGAGGGCCGCAAGCGCATCGTGCAGATGATGTGGGAGCTGGTCTATGCCGACGGTCAGGTCAGCGAGTTCGAGGACAACGTCGTCTGGCGTGCTTCCGACCTGCTCGGGATATCCCAGCGCGACCGGATCGAGCTGAAGCACGCAGTTGCAGAGCGTGTCGGTGGCCAAGTCAAGGATAGCGCTGTCGGCGGCTGACGGCGCTGGACTCGGCGACACGCGGCGTGCGCGCGCATACATGACGAAACTTTAATTTATTCGCTACCTGCGCCGAATTCGCCTGTAAATCAACGGTCTTTCAGCACTGCCTGTCGTTCTGCTCAAGCGGCCATGCTGCCAGTGCCGCTTGCCTCCTGCGTTCGGCCTATGCTCTCGTTCCTCCGTTGCGGGGCCAAAATACTTGATTTCAAGAGACGTCGATCGTGGCTGAGCGGGTGACGCTGATTACTGGTGCCTCGGCGGGCATCGGGATGGAGCTGGCGCGTGTGTTTGCCGCCAATGGACATCGCCTCGCATTGACCGCGAGACGAGCGGATCGGCTCGAAGCGCTCGCCAATGAGCTCGCTGCCAAGGGCGGCAAGAAGCCGATCGTGATCGCCTGCGATCTCGAGGACGCGGATGCCGGCGCGACAATCGCGGCAGCGCTCGCGGCCGAAGGTGTCGAGCTCGACCATCTCGTCAACAATGCCGGCTTCGGTGTGTTCGGCGATGCGATCGAGCACGATCGCATCGAGCAGCTCGGCATCGTCGACGTCAACGTCCGCGCTCTGACGGATCTGTCGCTGCGCTTTGCCGATCAGCTCATCAGGAACAAGGGCGGTCTTCTCAATGTCGGCTCGGTCGCCGGCTTTCTGCCCGGACCCGGCATGGCCGTGTATTACGCATCCAAGGCCTATGTGATTTCCCTTACCGAGGCGTTGCGGGCGGAGCTTGCACCGCGCGGCGTCCGCGTCACCGTGCTCTGCCCGGGTCCGGTGCCCACGGAATTCCAGGCGCGCGCCGGCGTTGGATCGCAACATGATACGGCCGTTCTCAACGTCTCTGCCGCCGAAGTTGCACGAGAGGCGTATCGTGGCCTAAGGGCCAACAAACGGGCAGTGCTGCCTGGTCTCGGCATCAAATTTGTGCCGTTCGCGCTGCGTTTCTTCCCGCGCGGCTTCATCCTGGCAGCCACCAGCCGGTTTCAGAGGCAGAGGCGCTGAAGAACGCCCCGCGCGTCCGTAGTGGCCCGGAGCTTGCTTCAAGATCGGGGCGTGTGTGCGCAAACTCACGCGATGTTAACCATCGATTAGCTATGCTGGCGGTCTGAACCGATAGCACTCGCAGAGGCCATGTCGTTCCGGACGGACAGGTTTGGTGGCGCAGAGGTGGTGCCCTTCCCACGGAGGGCGCCGAGCGCCGCCGCCTCTGAGACCCGGCTGCCGGTTCTGATCGTCCTGCATCAGGAATGCTCGACACCGGGCCGCGTCGGCAATGCGCTGCGCGCGCTCGGCCATCGCCTCGACATCCGCCGTCCCCGCTTCGGCGATCCCCTGCCCAAGACGCTCGATCGGCATGCCGGCGCCGTGATCTTCGGCGGTCCGATGAGCGCCAATGATTCCGACGAGTACATCCGCCGCGAGATCGAGTGGATCGAAATTCCGCTCCGCGAGCAGCGGCCGTTCCTCGGCATCTGCTTAGGTGCGCAGATGCTGGCAATGCAGCTTGGGGCCCGCGTCGCGCCGCATCCGCAGGCGCTGACCCAGATCGGCTATTACCCGATCAGGCCGACCGCTGCGGGCCATGCGCTCTGCCCGCATTGGCCGGCGCAGGTCTATCACTGGCATCGCGAGGGATTTGAGCTGCCGGTAGGCACCGAGCTGCTGGCGGAAGGCGATGATTTTCCGGTGCAGGCGTTCCGTGCCGGCAATGCTTTCGGCGTACAGTTTCACCCCGATGTGACCTATGCGATGATGCATCGCTGGACCACGCGCGGCTATGACGGCTTCAGCGCGCCCGGTGCGCGGCAGCGGCACCATCACTTCGCGGATCGTGCCGTCTACGATGTCGCCGAGCGCGCCTGGCTCGATCATTTCATCGACGGATGGCTGGCGCGCCGGCCGGTGCTGGCGCAAGCGGCCGAGTGATCGCGCCTTCGCGCGAGGTCCTTGGCGCAGATCCTTGGCGCAAGTCCTTGCCTCTTCCCTGGATATGCTAGGCTCGCTGCCAACGAGCGCGCGCGAAATTGCGCCGGCAAACCAGGGAGAGCGTCATGGGCTACGAACACATTCTCTATGAGGTGAGCGACAAGATCGCGACCATCACGCTGAACCGCCCGGATCGCATGAATGCGTGGACGCCGATCATGGAGCGCGACGTGCGTCACGCGATGGAGGCGTCAAACGCCGATGACAATGTCCGCGTCATTGTCCTCACCGGCGCGGGCCGCGCCTTCTGTGCCGGCGCCGACATGGATGCACTGAAGGCCCTCGACCCCGATGACGTCAGGCGCGCATCGAACCTGCCGCCGTTCGACATGAATCGCCGGCCGGATTGGCAGACGCGCTACGGCTACTATCCCTCGATCAAGAAGCCGGTCATCGCCATGCTGAATGGCGCCACCGCTGGAATCGGACTCGTGCACGCGCTTTATTGCGACCTGCGCTTTGCCGCCGACAACACCGTGTTCACCACGGCCTTCGCGCGGCGCGGTCTGATCGCCGAGCATGGCATCAGCTGGATGCTGCCGCGCATCGTCGGCCACGCCAATGCGCTCGATCTGTTGCTCTCGGCGAGGCGCGTGTCGAGCGAGGAGGCGTTGCGGATCGGGCTGGTCAACCGGCTCTGTCCACCCGAGAAGCTGCGCGAAGAGACTTATGCTTATGCGCGCGACCTCGCCGATTTCGTCTCGCCGAGCGCGATGGCCGTGATCAAGCGCCAGCTCTACGAGGTGCCGTTCCAGACGCTGGCCGAGGCCACGATCGAGGCCAACAGGGAGATGATGGTGGCGCTGAACGGGAGTGATTTCCGGGAGGGTGTGGCGAGCTTCATGGAGAAGCGGCCGCCAAGGTTTACGGGGAGGTAGGGGGAGATCGGAGGGAGCCCGCCGTCGCCCTTCGGGCTATGGCGCGGCAGCCTTCGCTACGAAGCGGCTTGCCGAGCCGAAGCAGGCGCAGCCTGCGAAGGCTGGTGGAGCCAGGCGGGATCGAACCGCCGACCTCGTCATTGCGAACGACGCGCTCTCCCAGCTGAGCTATGGCCCCTTTGCTGGCCGCTCTGGTGAATGCGGCCGACAACCGGGCGCCATTTAAGTCCCCGCCAAGGTCAAGTCAAGGACGCGTGTAACCCGGTTTTAGCCATGGAGGCGCCGACTTCCCTTGTTTGGGCGGGGGGGAACCGATATCTAGCAACGGGCGTCAATCCGACCGTAGCCAGAATTTTCAAAAAGCCAAGAGGCCTCAAAAGCCATGCGTGCCGTTCTCGACATCGTCATCATTGTGCTCGACCTCTACGTCTGGCTGCTGATCGCCTCCGCGATCCTGTCCTGGCTGATCGCTTTCAACGTGGTGAACACCCGCAACCAGTTCGTATCGGCAGTGGCGGAGTTCCTGTACCGGATCACGGAGCCTCTGCTGGCGCCGATTCGCAATTTCCTGCCCAGTCTCGGCGGTCTCGACATCTCGCCGATCATCCTGATCCTGATCATCATGTTCATCGAGCGGGTGATCCTGTACTACATCTACCCGAACGTGATCTGAGCGGGCTGGAGCGCCTTGGTTGCGAAAGAAGCTTCTAGGGAACCCTGGCGTTACTCGGCCGCAGGAATCAGCGTCGCGCTGCGGGTGACGCCGCGCGGCGGCCGCGACGACATCGACGGGATCGAGCAACTCTCGGACGGCCGCAGCGTGCTCAAGGTGCGGGTGCGCGCCATCGCCGATGGCGGCGAGGCCAACAAGGCCGTTCTGGTGCTGCTGGCGAAATCGCTCGGCGTTCCCAAGAGCAGTGTAAAGCTGCTATCCGGAGCCACCTCGCGGCTGAAGCAGATCGCGATCGACGGCGACCCGGCGCGGCTCGGCGAAACCCTGCGCGAGCTCACATCGGCCAAATCGATAGACTGAGAGAACGGACATGACCGCTGAGATCATCGATGGAAAAGTCATTGCCGCGGACCTCCGGGCTCGCGTCACCGAGGAGGTCGCCCGCGTCAAGCGCGAGCACAATCTGGTGCCGGGCCTTGCGGTCGTCCTGGTCGGCAACGACCCCGCCAGCGAGGTCTATGTCCGCTCCAAGCATACCCAGACCCAAGCGGCCGGCATGGCCTCGTTCGAGCACAAGCTGCCGGCCGACGTCTCGCAAGCAGATCTGCTGGCGCTGGTCGCAAAGCTCAACCGCGATCCGGCCGTGCATGGCATTCTGGTGCAGTTGCCGCTGCCGAAGGGGCTGAACACCGAAGCCGTCATCAACGCCATCGATCCCGCCAAGGACGTCGACGGGCTGCATCCGAACAATGCGGGCCGGCTCGCCGGCGGCTTCGAGGCGCTGTCGCCCTGCACGCCGCTCGGCTGCATCATCCTGACCAAGAGCGTGCACGCCTCGCTCGAAGGCATGAATGCCATCGTGATCGGCCGCTCCAACCTGGTCGGCCGCCCGCTGGTGCAGCTGCTGTTGAACGAGAACGCCACGGTCACGATCGCGCACTCGCGCTCGCGCGATCTACCCGGCCTCGTGAAGAAGGCGGACCTCGTCTATGCCGCGGTGGGTAGACCAGAGATGGTGCGCGGCGACTGGCTGAAGCCGGGTGCAACCGTGATCGATGTCGGCATCAACCGCATCCCGAGAGAAGACGGCAAGACGCGCCTCGTCGGCGACGTCGCCTATCAGGAAGCGCTTGGCGTTGCCGGTGTAATCACGCCGGTGCCGGGCGGTGTCGGCCAGATGACGGTGGCGTGTCTGCTGGTGAACACGCTGCGCGCGGCCTGCGCGATCGCCGGGCTGGCGAAGCCGGCGGTGTAGCTGTTCGTCATTGCGGGGCGATGCGCAGCATCGAACTCTGGTGCGCAACTGCGCACCTGAGAATCTCGAGGTTCCGAGTTCGCCTCTTCGAGGCGCCCCGGAACGACAACTAGCCCTTCTTCTTCTTCTCGCGCTCGATGCCTTCGAGGATCAGCTTGTGCGCTTCCTCCGGGCCGCCCCAGCGCAAAATCTTCACCCACTTGCCCTTTTCGAGATCCTTGTAGTGCTCGAAGAAGTGCTGGATCTGCTGCAGCGTGATGTCCGGCAGGTCGGAATAGCTCTTCACCTTGTCGTAGCGCTGCGTGAGCTTGGACGACGGCACCGCCAGGATCTTCTCGTCGCCGCCGGCTTCGTCTTCCATGAACAGCACGCCGACCGGGCGCACGCTCATGACGGCGCCGGGGATGATGGCGCGGGTGTTGATGATCAGGACGTCGCAGGGATCGCCATCATCGGACAGCGTGTGCGGGATGAATCCGTAGTTACCGGGGTAACGCATCGGCGTGTAGAGGAAGCGGTCGACAACCAGCGTGCCGGCCTCCTTGTCCATCTCGTACTTGATCGGTTCGCCGCCCACCGGGACCTCGATGATGACGTTGACGTCGTGGGGTACGTTTTTTCCGATCGAGACCGCATCGATACGCATTCAAGACTCCGTTGTTGCCGAGGATAAATCGCGCCCGGCAGCGATTTTGGCGCTGTCATACGCGGGCTTGGCCCGCTGATCCATCGCGTTTTTGTGAAATAATGAATCCGGCGATCACCGGCTCTGAAGGCGACGGTATCGACGGGCGGGAAACGCTGCCGGGGAGGGTTTCAGCAGCTCAATTGGTCCAGGCGAAGGCAACTTTGTCGAGCGATTTCGGCCCGAACCGCTCCGACGAGCGTGCCACCATGCGGCCGCCCAGGGCACGGTAGAACTCGGTCGCCGGGTCGTTGTCCGAGAGCGCCCACACCACCATGCTCTTCAGCCCGCTCTGCATGAGGTCGCGGCGGGCGGCGGCGAACAGGCGGCGGCCGAAGCCCAGCCCCTGAAACTCGGGGCGCAGGTACAGCTCGTAGATCTCGCCGTCGAAATGCAGGCTGCGGGCGCGGTTGCGGCCGTAATTGGCATAGCCCGCGATCTTGTCGCCGAACACCAGCACGCTGACACGGCTGCCCTTGCGGATCGCGCTGTCCCACCACTGCGGACCGCGGCGGTTGATCAGCTTCTCCAGCTCGGCGCCGGGAATGATGCCCTGATAGGCCGAACGCCAGGCTTCGTCATGGGTCGATGCCACCGCAGTTGCATCTGCAGCTTTGGCCGGCCGGACCTCGATCAGGGTTGTGCTCATGGACGCGATCAAATCAAGTCGCCGCGCCGGCGGCAAGACCTATCGTTAATTATCGGTTAACCTGTGGACTTTCTGCATCAGTATTATGGCAGTGTTGTACCGAAAGAGGACAGGCCGCCACGTCCGACGGCAATCGCGGGCTATGCGTCGGTGCAAAACTACGGTGCGGCAACGAGGGAACGGCAGGTGGCAACGCAGAAAGTCGGTCGATAATGATTCGTTCCTACTAATCTGGCTGTCGCTGTTCGCGCTCGCCCTTTGCAATTCATGCGGCTCCTCAACACCATCGCACTTCTGCCTCTGCTGGCTTTGCTGACTGCGCCACCTCTGTGCGCTCAGGTCACGCTCGGCCCATCGGGAGAGGAGGGCGAACCGTTTCGTCGGCAAGAGTGGCTTGTGCCTTCGCCGGATACCGACCTTGCTGCGCATGCCCTGCTGTTTCGCCCTCCGGGTCCAGGTCCGTTCCGGCTAGCGGTGATCGCGCACGCCTCGACGCAGAACGCGTTGCGTCGGGCGCAAATGCCGCAGCCGGAATACCGCCCGCTTGCCGCTGATCTCGTCGCGCGTGGCTTTGCCGTGCTGGTGCCGGAGCGGCCCGGCCATGGTGCGACCGGCGGCCGCTATATCGAGGATCAGGGCGGCTGCGACGAGGCCGACTACGCACGCTCGGGCCGCGCCACGGCCGATGCAATTTCGCGCGCGCTGGACTATCTGCAAAAGCAGGATTTCGTCCGCAAGGATGCCGCGGTCGTGATCGGCCATTCCGCCGGCGGATGGGGTGCGCTGGCGCTCGCCAATGCCGATCCCAAGGTGATCTCCGCGATCACAGTGTTTGCGCCGGGGCGCGGTGGCCATGCCAATGATGAGCCGAACCGAATCTGCGCGCCGCATACGCTGCTTGCCGCGGCAGCGGACTTCGGCAAGGCGGCGCGCATCCCCGTCACGTGGCTCGTTGCGGTCAATGACAGCTATTTCGCCCCAGCATTTTCGCAAAAACTCGTCGATGCGTTTCGCGGCAGTGGCGGCAAGGTCGAGTTTCGCTCGCTGCCGGCTGTCGGCAGCGAGGGCCACTGGATGATCGAAACCGAAGCCGGCGTCAAAGCCGCAAGCGGCGAGCTCGCGCGCGCACTGAACCCGCATAGGCCTGTGGCGACCAAGAAGCCATGACGCTGTATTTCCTGGTCAAATTTATCCATGTGCTCGGCGCCATCGTCATTCTCGGCACCGGGACCGGCATCGCTTTCTTCATGCTGATGGCGCATCGCACGCAGGATCCGGAGTTCATCGCGCGTACCGCTTCTGTGGTGGTGATTGCGGATGCACTTTTCACACTGTTGGCGGTGATCCTCCAGCCGGTCAGCGGCGGCCTGCTGATGATGCTGTCGGCGACGTCGATCACCGAACGCTGGCTGCTCGCCTCGCTCGCGCTCTACGTCTTTGCCGGCTTGTTCTGGATTCCCGTTGTCTTCATGCAGATCGAGATGCGCGATCTCGCGCGCAAGGCCGCCGCGCAGCGCAGTGCGCTCCCACAGCGCTATTTCGTCCTGTTCCGCCGCTGGTTCGCGTTCGGCTTCCCCGGCTTCGGGGCGACTATGCTAATCCTCTGGCTGATGATCGCAAAACCGTTCTGAGAGAAGCGATGAGTGAGCGAACCATTTTGGTGCTCGGCGCCTCCGGACTGATCGGCCGCTTCGTCACCGACGATCTGCGCGCGCAGGGGTTTCGCGTCGTCGGCGTAGCGCGCAGCCTGTCGCCGGCGCAGACAATGAGTGCGCTGGATATCGAATTGCCGATGCTCATCCTCGATACGGCCGCGCTGACGCGTCTCCTCAGCGACCATGCGGTGAGCATCGTCGTGAACTGCCTCGGCGTGCTCCAGGATGGCCCCGGCAGCAACACGAGCGCGGTACATCGTGATTTCGTCGCGCGGCTGCTTCAGGCGATCGGCGGCAGCGGTCGCGCAATCCGGCTGGTGCACATCTCGATTCCCGGAATTGCAGAATCCGATCGCACCGCCTTCGCCACGACCAAGCGTGAGGCCGAACGCCTGATCGGGACTAGCGGCATTCCCCATGCCATCCTGCGGCCCGGCTTCGTGGTCGCGCCGTCAGCCTATGGCGGCAGCGCCATGCTCCGCGCGCTTGCTGCCTTCCCGGTCGATTTGCCGGCCAAGGAAATGGCAACGCCATTCCAACCCGTCGCGATCGAGGATATTTCGGCGACCATCGCCTGGCTCGCCGCACGCGATGTCGACGACGCCTCCGTGAAGGCAGTGAGCTGGGACCTGATGCAGGCCGAGCCGGTCACCATGGCCGGTGTCATCAAGCGGTTTCGCCATGCGTTCGGCACGGCCGGCTGGCCGCGCATCGCGATGCCGCGCTTCATGCTCGATCTCGGCGCGAAACTCGGCGACTTTGCCAGTTACCTCGGCTGGATACCGCCGATGCGCTCCACCGCCATTGCCGAGCTCCGTCGCGGCGTGACAGGCGATCCGTCAGCTTGGATCGCCGCGACGGGCATCGCGCCGAAGACGCTGGCTATCGGATCCCACCCCGCCACCATCCAGGACAAATGGTTCGCGCGCCTGTTTCTGGTCAAGGCGCTGATCCTCGCGAGCCTGGTCGCATTCTGGATCGTCTCCGGCTTCATCGCGCTGTTCGTATCCTATCGCGCCGCCGCCGGCATCCTCAGCGCGCATGATTTTCCGCCCGCGCTGGTCGATCCCATCACCATCGGCACCAGCCTGATGGACATGAGCATCGGCGTGCTGATCGCCTTCCGCCGTACAGCGATGATCGGGCTGGTTGCGAGCATCACCGCCTCGCTCGGCTATATGATGGGCGCGGCGATCCTGACGCCCGACCTCTGGATCGAACCGCTCGGTGCGCTGGTGAAAACGGGGCCGGCGATCGTCTTGATGGTGGTCGCGCTCCTGATGCTGGACAATCGCTGATGCCAAAATGGCCCGACGATGACGTGATCCTGTTCGACGGCGTCTGCATCTTCTGCTCGCGTTGGGTCCGCTTCGTCGCCAGGCGCGACACGGGGAAGCGGTTTCGCTTCACGCCGATTCAGTCGGATTACGGGGCGCGATTGGCGCGAACGTTCGGCATCGATCCGGCTGATCCTGACACGAATGCGGTCCTCCACGGCGGCGAGATCTTCATGAAGTCTGACGCTGCACTGACCGTGCTGTCGCAGCTTCCCGGCTGGAGCTGGGTGCGCGTACTATTCGCGGTACCGAAGCCGCTACGGGATTCCGTGTACAGCCTCATCGCGCGCAATCGCTATCGCATCTTCGGCAAGTACGACGCCTGCTTCGTGCCGGATGCTGATTTGCGGGCGCGGGTGATTGAGTAGCCCGTCATTTGCGCGCAACGACGGAGTGTGTGGCTACGGCTTGCCCAAAGCCGCCAGCACTTCCTGCGCCGCCCGCTCGCCGCTGTCCCGCGCCCCATGCGCCGTCGTGAAGAAGATCGGCGACGTGGCCTCGCCCGCAAAGAACAGGCGGCCATCCATCGGTGCAGCCAGCACCGCGCGATCCCCCGCATGCCCCGGCAGCGCATGCGAATAGGACCCTCGCGCAAACGGATCGCGGGCCCAGCGCGATTCATACAGCGGCTTCAGCTTGCGCCTGACATCATTGCCGAGAAAACCCGCTATCTCCTCGATGCTGTGCGCGGCGATGGCGCCGTCGCCGGCGTCTTCCAGCTCGCGGGCAAAGCTGCCGCCGAAGAAGCCCTCGATGCAGGGTTGGCCGAATGGACGGATGTGGTAGGTGCCCATCTCGGTGCGCATGGTGGCGCCGCGCAGGTTGCCTTCCCTGGGGAAGGCCTCGGCGTCGCTAAGCGCCAGTGTCACCTTGTCGTCCACGCCGAGCGGCAGGCCGGCCGCGGCGTCGACCTTGGCGGGGAGCGGCGGCGAGAAGCGGATCGTCTCATCGGCGATCAGATCGGTCGGCACGGTGACGATCACCCTGTCTGCGGTCAGCGTGCCCCGCGACGTCGCGATGCGGATGCGCTTGTCGGAATGGTCGATCAGCGTGACGTTGCAGTTCAGCGTCACCGGGCAGGGCGCGCCATAGGCCGCAATCAGCGCGCCATAGCCGCGACGGACGCGCCAGTTGAGGTTCGTGTCCTCATAGGCGTCCCAGTCCAGCGTGGATATGTCCCTCAGCTCGCAGCCATTGATATAGGTCGAGATCGCATCGATCATCGGATTCCAGCGATTGCCCACTTCCAGGCTCAAGCTCGCGGGTTCGTCCTTGCCCTTTTGCGCCGCTTCCCACAGGCGCTCATAGAACGCGTCCATCGCGCGCATGAAATCGTCGCGCTCGCTTTGCGGAAAGGCATTGCCATAGGCGCGCTCGCGCCAGGGCGGCAGGTCCTTGTTGAGCTCGAAACCGAGTTGCCGTGCGATCGGCACGAAAGAGTTCTTGTCGGCCGAATGCAGCCAGCCGCAGCCCACGTCGAACGTCACCTCAGGCGAGGCCTGCACGGTCCAGGCCCGGCCGCCGAGCCTGTTACGTGCCTCCAGCACGATCACGGAGAGGCCGGAGCCTGCCAGCGCATGCGCTGCGCCAAGGCCGGCTGCACCGGCGCCGATGATCGCGACGTCGACGGAGGAGGGGAGGGATGTCATGGCCGGGCTCTAGCACGTCTGTGATACGCGCTAAAGCCGCCCCGCGCACAACTGTCGTCGCCCGGCTTGACCGGGCGATCCAGTATTCCAGAGACGATTGTTGTAGAGCCGAGAAGCCGCGGCGTACTGGATTCCCCACTTTCGCGGGGAATGACAGCGAGAGAGCGGCGGCCTTACGCCACCGCTTCCTTGGCCTTTTCCGCGCGCTTGCGCTCGTTCGGGTCGAGATGCTTCTTGCGCAGGCGGATCGACTTCGGGGTAACCTCGACGAGCTCGTCGTCCTCGATATAGGCGAGCGCCTTTTCCAGCGTCATGCGGATCGGCGGGGTCAGGCGCACGGCTTCGTCCTTCGAGGTCGTGCGGATGTTGGTGAGCTGCTTGCCCTTGAGCACGTTGATCTCGAGATCGTTGTCGCGGGTGTGCTCGCCGACGATCATGCCCTTGTAGACCTTCCAGCCCGGCTCGATCATCATCGGACCGCGGTCTTCCAGCTTGAACATGGCGTAGGCCACCGCCTCGCCCTGATCGTTGGAGATCAAGACGCCGTTGCGGCGGCCCTGGATCTCGCCCTTGTACGGTGCGTAGCCGTGGAACAGGCGGTTCATGATCGCGGTGCCGCGGGTGTCGGTGAGCAGCTCACCCTGATAGCCGATCAGGCCGCGGGTCGGCGCGTAGAACACCAGGCGCTGACGGTTGCCGCCGGACGGCTTCATCTCGATCAGCTCGGACTTGCGCTCGCTCATCTTCTGCACGACGACGCCGGAATGCTCCTCGTCGACGTCGATCACGACTTCCTCGATCGGCTCCATGGTGGCGCCGGTGGCCTCGTCCTTCTGGAACACGACGCGCGGGCGCGACACCGAGAGCTCGAAGCCTTCGCGGCGCATGGTCTCGATCAGGATCGCGAGCTGGAGTTCGCCGCGGCCCGACACTTCCATCGCGTCCTTGTCGGCGGATTCGACGACGCGCAGCGCGACATTGCCCTCGGCCTCGCGCAACAGACGGTCGCGGATCATGCGGCTCGTCACCTTATCGCCTTCGGTGCCGGCGAGCGGGGAGTTGTTGACGATGAACGACATCGACACCGTCGGCGGATCGATCGGCTGCGCCGGCAGCGGCACTTCGACGGTCGGGTCGCAGAAGGTGTCGGCGACGGTGCCCTTGGTAAGGCCAGCGATGGCGACGATGTCGCCGGCTTCGGCTTCATCGAGCGGGGTGCGCTCGAGGCCGCGGAACGCCAGGATCTTGGTGATACGACCGGACTCGACCAGCTTGCCGTCGGCGTTGAGCACCTTGACCTGCTGGTTCGGCTTCAGCACGCCTGACGAGATGCGGCCGGTGATGATGCGGCCGAGATAGGGGTTGGCTTCCAGGATGGTGCCGATCATCTTGAACGGACCTTCCTCGACCTTCGGCGGCGCGACGTGGCGCAGGATCAGGTCGAACAGCGGCTCCATGCCCTTGTCCTTCGGACCCTCGGGGCTCTCGGCCATCCAGCCCTGCTTGGCTGATCCATAAAGAATCGGGAAGTCGAGCTGCTCCTCGCTGGCATCTAACGCCGCGAACAGGTCGAACACCTCGTTGATCACTTCGGTCGGGCGCGCGTCGGGGCGGTCGACCTTGTTGATGACGACGATCGGCTTGAGGCCGACCTTCAGCGCCTTGGAGACCACGAACTTGGTCTGCGGCAGCGGGCCTTCGGCGGCGTCGACCAGCACCAGGGCGCCGTCCACCATGTTCAGGATGCGCTCGACCTCGCCGCCGAAATCGGCGTGGCCGGGGGTGTCGACGATGTTGACCCGGGTGTCCTTCCACTGCACCGAGGCCGCCTTGGCCAGAATGGTGATGCCGCGCTCGCGCTCCAGGTCGTTGGAGTCCATGGCGCGTTCGGTCACCTTCTGGTTCTCGCGGAACGTGCCGGATTGCTGCAGGAGACGGTCGACCAGGGTGGTCTTGCCGTGGTCGACGTGGGCGATGATGGCGACGTTACGAAGATTCATGAGTGAGCTTCTTTGCGGTCGAACAATGGGTTAAGCGCGATCTCGCCGGTCAGACCGGGACCTCTTCTCGAAACAACGCTGGAAGACTGGAAACAGGGCGCTTTGCGCCCAAAAAGGAAGCCCGGCCATATCAGACCGGGCGCCCTGCGCGTTGCGCCGCAATATATGCAAAAACGGCCAAAAAACAATGTGTTCTTTGGCCGTTGGTTGACTGAATTTTGTCCGGGAATTTCCGGAGCTTAAGGCTGGGTTCCTGGATCGGCGGGGGCCTTTCGCCCCTTGATCGCCGCCCAGATCAGAACGACCCCTCCGATGCCGATGACCACGCCCAGAAAGACCAGCGGTGCCATGTCGGCGCCGATGCGCCCGTCCTCGACCACCGACATTCCGCCGAATAGCAGCGCGCAGAGACCCGGCAGCAGCATGAAGATCCCGAAGATCGCCATCAGCGCGGTCAGGCAGCCGCTGCGTTTTTGCATCGGCGGAGGCGGCGGAGATAGGGGCGCCGGCGGAGGTGTGTCGCTGCTGCTCATGCCTGCAAGACTCTTTCGCTCGACTGCGCCGCCAATTCGGCCCGGATGCCATCGATCTGTCCATTGCGGTAGAACAGATTGTAGGTGTCGAACGGAATGATCGCGCCCTGCTCGGTCACGAAATGGATGCAGCTGCGCTTGACGTTGCCGATGCAGAAATTGAAGCGGTCGAGAAACTGCACGATGGTGACGCGGAAGACGTTCTCGTAGGTCAGTCCCTGCGGCACCTCGAAGCTCGGCAGGCAGCACAGCAATTCGCAGACGCGCTCGGAGGTGTTCAGCGGCCCCGACGACAGCGAGAATAGGTCGACGAACTTTTCCCGCAGCACCGGATATTTCTCCGGGCTGATCGTGTTGGGCATCACGGCGACGAGCTGCTCCTGCGGGATCAGTGAGGTCAACGGCAGCACCTTCTCGCCATTGCGCAGGCCATATCCGATCGAGATGCTTTCGGGATTGCAGGGCAGCGGGATCATGTCCTTGTCACCGAACACGCCGGTCTCGATCACGCGCTTGCGGATCTCCGACAGCATGATGCGGTCGGTAATCTTGTCGAAATTCTCGTTGCGGCCGGCATCCTGCACCGGTTGCAAGGTGACGCCGCGCACGCATTTCCAGGTGAGCGCGTGGCGCACGATGTCGCCGATCTCGGCATCGTTGACGCCGCGCTTGATGGTCGCGACCAGCGTGATCGATACGCCAAAATGCTCGAGATTCTCCAGCGCTTGCTGGCGAGTTTTTCGCAAATCAGCGCCACGCAGGTTGATCAGCGCATCGCGCTGAAGCGAATCGAACTGGAGATAGACCTCCAGCCCGCGCTTGTTCTCGGCGAGCCGCGCCACGAAATCCTTGTCGCGGGCGATGCGCAGGCCGTTGGTGTTGATCATGACGTGGCGAATCGGGCGGGCGCGCACGGCGTCGAGAATCTCGAAGAAATCCGGATGCAGCGTCGGCTCGCCGCCGGAAATCTGCACAAGGTCGGGCTCGCCCTCGCTCGCGACCAGCGCGTCGAGCATCTTCTCCACCGTCGCGAGCGGGGTGAACTTCGTTCGTGTCGGCGCGGACTCGGCGAAGCAGACCGGGCAGGTGAGGTTGCAGTGCTCGGTGATCTCGATCAGCGCCAGGCAGGAATGCTGCTCGTGGTCGGGACAGAGGCCGCAATCATAGGGGCAGCCGAATTCGGTGCGCTGCTGGAATTGCAGCGGGCGATCGCCGGGCTTGATGAAGTCCTTGCACAGGCGCCAATAGGCGGCATCCGTCGAGACCAGCGTCGACTGAACGCCGTGCTCCCTGCAGCGCTTTTCGTACCAGACCTCGTTGTCCTGGATCTGGATCTTGGTCGGCACCAGCTTCAGACAAGTCTCGCAGAGGGATTGGGTCTGACCCCAGAAGAAGTAGGGACGCGACTTACGCAACGGCGCGTTCATGTATGGGTCTCGCTTTGGGCGCTGTCGCCAGCATGATTGCGGCGTAGAGCAGGATGGACAGCGACAGCAGGTGAAATAGGGTGAAGGGGCCGATCAGCGTGCCATTAGGCTTGAGGAATTCCCACAGGAAGCGTTGCGCTCCGTAATAGGCGAGCACCAGATAGAAACCATTGGTGATCGTGAACGCGTTCCGGTTCAAGACCGCCACCACATAGACAAGCGCGAATAAGCCCATCGCTGCACTTTCGTAGAGCTGCACGGGATGGCGTAGAACGCCGTCGCCGAAATCATGGCCGAAAGGCAACGCTGTTGGCGTGCCATAGGTGAAGTCGTCGAGGCCCGAGAAGTAGCAGCCGAGCCGGCCGATCGCGATGCCGACGGCCAGCGGCAGCGCAAAGCGCGCGCCGGTTCGTACCGTGATCCCTGCGGACCATTTGTAGAGCTCGATCGCCACGATGCCGCCGGCCAGCGCGCCCTCGACCGAGCGCGCAATGCCGCTCTGGCCCGACCACCACAGATTGGCGGAGCCGAACAGATAGGCGCCGATGCCCGCGCCGAACACCAGCGCGGCGATATAGGGCAGCTCGAAGGATTGCGCCGGAAACCGCAAGCCTCGCCACGACAACCAGGACAGCGCCGCCGCCGCCGCCAGCCACGCCGCGATGTCGAAGAGAGTGTGAAGCAAAGCCCCGCCCATGGGGGCGATCATAGCACGGTCACGTTCAAAACACCGCGACGCGCATTACTGCGCCCTCTCCCCCTTGTGGGAGAGGGCAGCTCCGCCATCAGCCACAAGCTCACTGGGTGAGGGATCTCTCTCGACAGACGAAACCGTGGATAGAACCCCTCATCCGGCGCTTCGCGCCACCTTCTCCCACAGGGGGAAAAGGAAGGAAACAAGACGGCTACCCCGCCTCCCGCTCCTCGGTCGGATAGACCCCGCTCAGCACCTCCTCGAAATGCATCTTCACGGCGTCATTGCACAGGCAGGCGCGCTGGCGCAGCCCGTCGCGGCTGCGCACCAGGATCGATCCGCGCCTGGTGTCGAGAATCCGTTCCGCCCTAAACGACTGAAGCACACGGCTGGCATAGCTGCGTCCGACCCCGAGCAATGTCGCGAGCTGCTCATGCGTCAGCGGCACGCTGCTCTCGTCGCCGGTCCGCTCCATCGCCGCCAGAATCCACTTCGCCGTGCGTTGCTCGATCGAGTGGATGGCGTTGCAGGCGGTGGACTGGAAGATCTGCGCCAGCATGCAGTCGGCGTAGCGGGCAAAGATGTTGCGCAGCGACGGCGACCGCAGCTTGGCTGCCTCGAGCTTGCCGACATGAATGCGCGCAAACGGCCCGCCGAATTTCACGCAGATCCGGGTGTAGGCCGGGAGAAACCCCTCGCTGACGATGCCGCCCACTGCGCCTTCGCGGCCGACCAGAATGGTTTCGACGTCGCGGCCATCCTCGTTGGGGACGAGGAAAGTCGCGAGTGACGGTCCGCAGGGGAAGTGGACGACCTGGACGTCATCGCCGGGATTGTAGAGCAATTGGCCTGCTGCGGAGTCCTCGACGGTCACGTGCGGCGCCAGGAGGGCGTAGTCTGCCTGTCTCAAACGCCTCAGCAGATTGTTGGCCGGCCGGCTCTCGACATCGGTTGCCGTAGTACGTGCGTCCATTGTGGATCCCCCTCTCTTTCCACGCTAGCGAGTTCCGTCCGCCGGCCATCTGCACAAGTGAACAGACGAGAAAACTCTTGTGTGGTGAGTTTCGTTCCGGGAACCCCACTGATGCGCTGGTTGCAGGTATCAAGATGAGGCTGCCTGAGGATAAAAACACGCAGCCCTCGATAGCCAAGATCATGATACCTGCTTCCCCAGACGGTGCGTCCGATGTTCCCGCCGATGTCCTGATCGTCGAGGACGATCCGATTATTGCGATCGATTTCGAGGATCGCCTCCTCGGATTTGGCGTGAAGAGCGTGCGCACCGTGGGATCGGTGGCGCAGGCGTTGAGCGCGATCGCGGCGCGCGCACCGGATTTCGCGCTGCTTGATGTCGAATTGATCCGCGAGACCAGCTTTGCGATTGCCGAGCGGCTGATCGCGCTTAAGGTTCCGTTCGTTTTCGTTACCGGCTACGGCGCCGAGGCGCGGATACCGCCCGAATTCGCCAGCCAGCCGCGCTTGCAGAAGCCGTGCTCGAGCGACGCGCTGGAAGCGGCGCTTCGGCTACGCGCCGCGGGCTAAAGCCTGGTGAAATCAAGTTCGGCGGACTGTCCGCTGTCCACCTCTCCCCGACGGGAGAGGTGAGCCGCGGCCTGAGCGCGCATCGATTCAACTCAGTTCATCCTGCTCGAGCGATCAGCTCTGCTTCGGGTCGAGCGTGGTCGACCACAATGCGACGTCGGCGCGGTCGCGCAGGGTCACCGTCATTTGGCCGGAGGAGCCGTCGATCTTGACGTGACCGAAGAACTGCATGCCGGCTGACGGCGGCAGGTTCTGCTTGTCTGGACCGGGCGCCTTGACGAAGCGCACCTCGGGTCCAAAGGTGTTGTCCATCTCGCCCGGTCCGAACGTTCCGGCGTGCAGAGGGCCCGACACGAATTCCCAGAACGGATCGAATTCCTGGAACTGTGCCTTGTCGGGGTTGTAATAGTGCGCGGCGGCATAATGCACGTCGGCCGTCAGCCAGACCGTGTTCTTGATCGGCGCCATCTTGATGAAGCGCAGGAGGTCAGCGATCTCGAATTCACGGCCGCGCACCGGCCCATCGCCTTGCGCAAAGGCCTCCGAGCCTTTTTTGTTGGTAGCATCGTCATAGACCAGGATGCTGAGCGGCATGTCGGAAGCAATCACCTTCCAGGTCGCACGCGAGTTGAGAAGGCTTCGCTTTAGCCATGCCATCTGATCCGGACCTAGGAAGTAGGCGGCAGGGCCGTAGGCCGTTTCCTGGTTCGTGCCGTTCGGGCCGCGATAGCTGCGCTCGTCGAGCACGAACACGTCGAGATGCGGGCCGTAGGAGATCTGGCGATAGACGCGGCTGGGCTCAGTGATGCTCTCGCGCATCGGATACATCTCGCGAAAGGCGCGACCCGCGCGGGCCGCGAGCAGCGAGATGTCGCGCACCTTGTAGGCGGCCGGCAGCTCTTTCGACAGCGACCAGTTGTTGGTCACTTCGTGGTCGTCCCACTGCACGAAGATCGGCACTTCCGCATTGAAGGCACGGAGATTGTCGTCGGTTAGATTGTATTTGTGCGCGGCGCGGAACTCGTCCAGCGTCTCGGCGACCTTGGCCTTCTCCGGGATGGTGACGTTCTTCCAGATCTTGCCGTCGGCAAGCTTCACCTCGGATTGGATAGGACCGTCGGCATAGATGGTGTCGCCGGAATGCAGGAAGAAGTCCGGCAGGTGCTTGCGCATTGCCGAGAAGGTGAACATGCCGCCGTCGTCGGGGTTGATGCCCCAGCCTTGCCCTGCGACGTCGCCGCCCCAGACGAAGCTGACGTCGCGGCGGTCGGCCGGCGCGGTGCGGAAGCGGCCGACGACCGGCTCGCACTCGACCGCGCTGTGCGAGAGATCGCGGAAGCGGACGCGGTAGAATATGTCCTGTCCACCCGGCAGGTTCTCGATCAGCATCTTTGCGGTGAAGTCGCTCTCGGGCAGCGCCGCGATCGGCGGTAGCGCACGGGCGTCCTTGAAGGACTCGGTCGTCGCCACCTCCACCAGCATCTGCGATGGACGGTCGGCGCGCGCCCATACCACGCCGCCGTCGACGGTGACGTCGCCGGCCTGCACGCCGTGAGTGACCGCCGGCCGGTCGGCTGCGCGCGAGAGATACGGCAGCGCGATCGTGCCGAGCGCACCGGCGCTGGTGGCGAGGAAGCGGCGGCGGGAGAATTTGATGTTCATGGGTGTGTTCGCTGGCTGGCGCATCTTTCGCTGTCATTCCGGAGCGCGCGAAGCGCGAATCCGGAATCTCGAGATTCCGGGTCTGGTCCTTCGGACCATCCCGGAATGACAGTGAACCTATATTGAGACAATGTGACGCAGCAATAACGCGCCTGAGCGCTCACGCGTTACCGGCGGCGCGGAACTGCGCGCCTGCGCGTTGCAGGTTCTGCGGCAGGCTCATCAGCAGCGCCTTGCGGTCGGCGACCGCGGCGTGGAATTGGTCGAGCGCGATGTTGAACGCTGTGAGCGCGCCTTCCTCGATCGCGCCGTGATCGTAGCAACGCAGCGTATCGCGCAGGATGTCGTCAGCCTCGGTCTGCATCTGGTCCAGCTCGTCGATCGTCTCGCACTTGCGCGCCGCCGAGATCATGTCGAGCAGACGTTCGCGCTGATGATTGTTGCTGTTGCGCTCGTCCTTCTTTAGATAGCCGGCGAACCAGGCGCCGATCGAGCCCATGGCGGACAGCGCCATCAGGCCCCACCAGATGTAATCGCTGTATTTGTCGAGGAAGGTCTTTTCCTCGCCGTCGACGAAGGCGGCCGCACCCGGATGCACCGGGATCACCGCATCCTTGTCGGTATCGGGCGTTTCGATCTTCGCCGCCAGCGGGAATTCCGTCACCAGTTGCTGGCGCACGGCGAACAGCTGGCGCGTGAACGCCGCGATGGTGGTTTCGGACACGCCCTTGCGCGCCACGATGTGGTGCGAAAAGCTGATGGTCTTGACCTCGTCCTCCGGGCGGGCGGGTGAGCCACCATAGGTGCCGGCGGGAATCTCGGACGCTTCGTAGACCGGATGGTTTTGCGCGATCGCGTCCGCCGAATCGATCGCGAGGAAGGTGGGCGCGCCGAAATCCTTGGTGGAGGCGGCGATCGCGTCCGCCGTGATCTTGCTGTTGACGGGGCCGGCCGCGAGATAGATGTCGGCCTTCTGCGCCTTGATCGCCTCGGCAACCTCGTTTGCCGGGAATTGCACGATCTCGACCTTGGCGGGATCGACGCCATATTGCTGCAGGATCACCTTGAGCAGGTTGACGTTGGCCTGGGTGCGGCCGACCACGCCGACGCGATGACCGGCGAGCTGCGCGATCTTGGTGATCTTGGCGCCCTTCTTCTTGCCCTTGCCCTGGACCGACCACAGCACCACGACGTTCTTGCGCAGGGTTGCGACCGCCTGCGCGTTCTTCGGCACATCGAGGTCGCCGCGCACGATGGCGAGATCGACCCTGCCTTCCGCGAGCGCGTTGGCGCTGGCCGTGGCGCCGTCGGTCTGGATCGGCCGCAGCCGCACCTGGCCCTTGCTCTGCGTGAAGGCCTGCGTCAGCGTCTGCACGACCTTGACGTCGTCGCTGTTGGCGGGGCCGACCGCGATCCTGAGCGTCACGGGGCGCATCGCGAAGTAATAGCCGCCGGCGAGTGCGCCGATGATCGCAAGCACGAATGCCAGAGACACGAGCGCCGTCTTCCGCGCCGCGGATCGCGGCGAAGGGGGCGTTTCGGCCAGGTCCAATCCCCCGGTCATCGATCTCCCAAACAGGCGCTTCAGGCTCAGTTTCATCTTGGCCGGCGATTTACGCTCGCAATTGTAGCAAATTTCTTGTCCGGCGGGGTTACATCTCCGTCATGGTTAGCGGATGCAGGAAATCCGGTATGAACCCGGGCGCCGGGGCGGTGTTAGAGTAAAGTTCCCCTAAAGGACGGAGACGAGCATGGCAGAACGGCTCTCGGCGGAGGCGCGCAAGCAGGCGCTCGGCGGACTACCGGGCTGGACTGAAGCCCAAGGCCGCGACGCCATCGGGAAAACCTTTGTCTTCAAGGATTTCAACGAGGCGTTCGGCTTCATGACCCGCGCCGCGCTGGTCGCCGAGAAGATGGATCACCACCCCGAATGGCGCAACGTCTACAAGACGGTTGAGGTGGTGCTGTCGACCCACGACGCCGGCGGCGTCACCGCGCGCGACACCGCCCTGGCCAAGGCGATGAACGCCATCGCAGGCTGACACCAAGCTGACGTCTTGCAGGGGCCGGCCGCATCCCCATCTTGTGATCAGCCGGGATGGGCGATCCGCCGCCTCCGGCAGAACGGGGAGCATCTGAGCATGGCTGCCGAGCACAGCGTCGGCTTCGAGCCAGCCGATCGGCTCGCGCAAGATCGCGAGAGCGTGCGCCGCCGCTTCTGGCGCAAGCTGAAGCGTGTCGCCGCGCAGCTGCCGTTCGCGGAGGATTTGCTTGCCGCCTATTACTGCGCGTTCGATCGGCAGACGCCGCGCCACGTCCAGGCCTCGCTGTTGGGTGCGATCGCCTATTTCATCCTGCCATTCGACTTCGTCGCGGACGTGATGCCGGTCCTCGGCTTCGCCGATGACGCCGCCGTCCTCGCCACCGCCATCCGCATGGTCGCCAGCCACATCACGATCGAGCACCGCGAGGCCGCCCGCGCCGCGCTGAAGCGTGGGGTAGGTGCGGAGGAGACGGAGCAGTAGGCGTTGGCGGCACGCCGTAGCCCCCAGCCACACTGTCATTCCCCGCGCAGGCGGGGAATCCCAGTACGCCGCGGCCTCTCGTTTCAATCGCTGCCGTCACGGAGTACTGGATCGCCCGGTCAAGCCGGGCGATGACAGCGAGTGTGTGGGTAGCGCTTGCGACACCATCGGCCGCAACGCCGCTCGTTACTTCTTCCCCGCCTCCGCCCGCGCCTTCTCCGCGTCCCACGCCTGGAATTGCCTGAATAGCGTCTCCTTGTCGGCGTCCGATACCTTGGCGGCCGCGGGGCTCTGCTTCAGGAACGCCTCGAAGCGCTGGCGCGTCACCGGCTCGATACCGTGCTTGTCGAGCCATTGCTGCGCCACCGGCAACCTGTTCCAGCCGGAAAGCGGCGCCGCGAGCGAGACCTCCTTCCACTTGGGATGGAAGGGCGGGTTCTGCAGCGCGGGGAATTTCGTGAAGAACGCGTCCACGAACAGCGCGAGCTTGCGATAGCGCTCGGTGTTGGCCGCCCAATTATAGGCCGCGAGCACCGCAGGCACCGCGATCGTGTCGACGCTCTCGCCCTCCTTGATCAGGTTCGGATAGTCCTTCGCGGTCAGGGTGGCCGGCAGGTAGTCGTTCTGCAGCGGCTTTGCGTAGTCTACCTTCGCGAGATGGAAACGGCCGTCATTGCCGAATGTCGAGACCGATTTGTACGGCTTGCCGCCGACCACGATGACGGCGTCGATCTCGCCGGCCTTCAGCTTCTCCATCGCGATGCGCTGCTCGACATAGACGAATTTCGCCTTGATCCCGAGCCGCTCGAACACGGTGAGCGCGGTGACGAAGGTGCCGCCGTTGGGCAGGTCCACGCTGACCGTCTTACCCTCGAGATCTTTGAGGGTCGCGACCGATTTCGGCGCGATCACCTGCATCTCCTCGTTGTAGAGTTTCGTCACATAGGTGAACTGGCGCTTGATGTCCTTGGCGAATCCCTTGCGCTCGAGATAGTCGAGCGTGTCGGCGCGCACGATGCCGAGATCGACGCCCTGCAGGAACAGGATGTCGGCGACGCTCTGCACCGAGCCGCGGCCGACGATCGGCAGCACGCGGATCTTGTTACCGTCGTCGAGCACCGAGGCGAGGTCGGCGCCGAACTGCACATAGGTGCCTCCGATCGTGCCGGTGATCAGCGTGACGGTGTTGGCGTTCAGCGCCTGCTTGGTCGAGGTCGAGCCGAACTGGAAGATGGCCTTGAGGCTGTCGGAGACCTTGGCCGGATCGTATTCGGTCTGCTGCTCAGCACGTGCCGCGAAGGCACAGATCGTCATGATGGCGGCAAGCGCCATTTTCAAAGCGTTATGCATGATGTCCTCTAAAAAGTACTAGTTCTGAAGCTGGGCGAGGCGCTGCCGCGCCTCCGTCGATCCGAGTGCCGCGGCCTTCTCGTACCAGTCGCGCGCAGCGGTCGCATCGGCGGCGATGCGCCGCGTGTCGCTGGTGCCCAGCACGGCCGGATCATAGGTCTGCGCCAGCAGAAACGCCGCTGTCGCATCCTGGGCGTTGGCCGCGCGCTCGAGTAACAGGCGCGCTGCAACGATATCGCCGATCGTCAACAGGCTCTTCGCGCGCGCCATCAGCCCGGCCACCGTGTCGGCGTCGAGCGTCCGCACGGGCGGAGGGGGCGCGGGCGGTGTGGTCACCGGCGCGGGCTGAGGCACAGGCGTCTGGGCTTGCAGCGCGGTCTGATAGGCGGTCGCGATCGCTTCGCGGCTCGGCGTTGACGGTGCAGGGAGATCCTGCGCGTCAGCGCTCGCCAGGGTTGCGTCGGTCACGCGCCCCGGATCCTTGCGCGGAGATTGCGGTACGGCCGGCGCGCTGGCCGAGGCCGCCACCTGCTCCAGCGCGATGCCCGCCGAGCCAACGGCGGCGAAGATGCCGCGAAGGTCGGACTGAAACAGCGCGGCCAGAATTGCCAGGCTGGATGCCACCAGAACGGCTGCGAGAACGCCCGCGAGAACACGCGGGACAATTCTGCCCCGGGGCCGCAACTCCAGCGGGGTATATTCGTCCGGGTTCGGCGCACCGAGCGGATCGGACAGGAACAGTGGTATTGGATCGTCCGGCGACAGATCAATCCGTGCGGCGCGCGCACGGATGTAGGATGCGGTGGATGGATGTGACGCGGCTGGATCGGAATCGAAGGCCCTCGATTCCCTGGACGGGCGGTATGCCGTCGTCTCCATGGTGATGCTCCCCCTGGACTGACACAACGCGGGGCATACCGGTTTCAGTTTTCTTGTTGTTGTCCAGGAGCGCCCAGCAAACTGGAGCCGGTAAATCGCAATTTGAATCAGCCCAAAAAGCGACAACGGTTGGGACGAATCGGGAAATTTTTGGGTTTGATTCGGGCGAGGTTGCGGAATGCACCGCAATCTTGCCAGCAGTGGTTGAGGAGACTTTACCAAATGACGGCGTGCGAGCGGCGTGCCATGAAAGTCAGCTGTCATGCCCCGGCTTGACCGGGGCATCCAGTACGCCGCGGCTTCTCGGCTAAATCACTGGGGTCTCTGGAATACTGGATCGCCCGGTCAAGCCGGGCGATGACAGTTGGGTATGTGGCGATGGCGTCGCGACGCCATTCGCCACTACATCCTCACGGATGCAGGATCACCTTGCCCATGGCCTGGCGTCCCGCCAGCACCTTGAGTGCATCCGCGGTCTGCGCCAGCGGGAAGGTACGGTCGACATGCGAGGAGATCTTGCCTTCCGCGGTCCACTTCACGAGCTTCTCGAGATTGGCGCGGTTCTTGGCGGGGTTGAGCCGGGTCCAGGCGCCCCAGAACACGCCGCGGATGTCGCAACCCTTCAGCAGCGCGAGGTTCAGCGGCATTTTCGGAATGTCGCCGGCGGCAAAGCCGATGACGAGGAAGCGGCCTTCCCAGGCGATCGAGCGCAGCGCCTGCTCGGCGTAAGCACCACCCACGGGATCGAAGATGATGTCGACGCCCTTGCCGCCGGTGAGCTTGCGCAGGCCTTCCTTCAAATCTTCCTTGGCGTAGTTCAGCGAGAGCTCGGCGCCATGCGCCTTGGCGAATTCAAGTTTCTCGTCCGACGAGGCGCAGGCGATCACCTTCAGGCCCATCAGCCTGCCGAGCTCGCAGGCGGCAAGGCCCGTGCCGCCGGCAGCGCCCAGCACCGCGAGCGTCTCGCCCGGCTTCGGGCTGGCGCGATCCTCCAGCGCATGCAGCGCGGTGCCGTAGATGATGATGATGCCGGCCGCGCGGTCATAGTCGAGATTGTCGGGGATCTTCACGATCGACGCCGCCGGCAGCGCGATCTTCTCGCGCGCGCCGTTGTGGCCGCAGGACGCGACCACGCGATCGCCGACCTTCAGGTCAGTCACGCCGGCGCCGATGCCCTCGATCACGCCCGCGACTTCCGCCGCCGGCGAGAACGGGAATGGCGGCTTGATCTGGTACTTGCCCTGGATCATCAGGATGTCGAAGAAGTTCAGCGCCGCCGCCTTGATCGCGATCACGGCTTCGCCGGGGCCCGCCACGGGATCCGGCACGTCGGCGAGCACGAGATCGTCGGGCTGGCAATATTGCGAGCAGAGGATGGCTTTCATGGCGGCACCTAAAGCGTTTCGAGTGGAATTATAGTTGGGTCGTTTCTGCCGGATTTAGAGCGGATCGACAATCAGGATTCTTTGTCAGCGACCACGCATCGGCCTATCCTCGTCATTGCGAGCGCAGCGAAGCAATCCAGAATCCGCGCCGCGGAAATAGTCTGGATTGTTTCGCTGCGCCTGCAATGACGGAGTGCGTGGAAACAGCGAGGATTCAAACGATGTTTGAAACAAGCCTGCTCAAGCACAAGCGCATCCTCGTCACCGGCGGTGGGTCGGGCCTTGGCGCTGCGATGGGACGTCGCTTCCTCACGCTTGGCGCCGAGCTTGTGATCTGCGGCCGCAAACTCGACCGGCTGGAGGCAACCGCGCGTGCGATGCGCGAACAGACCGGCGGCAAAGTCACGACGATCGCCTGCGATATCCGCGATGGTGCGGCCGTCGACAGCATGATGGATGCGATCTGGCGCGAGGCGCCGCTCGACATCCTCGTCAACAATGCCGCTGCCACCTTCATCGCGCAGAGCGAGCATCTCTCCTTCCGCGCCGCGGATGCGATCCTGGCGCCGACGCTGCATGGTGCGATGTATTGCACGCTCGCCGCCGGCAGGCGCTGGATCGAGGCCAAGCATGGCGGCGTCGTGCTGTCGATCCTCTCGACCTCCACCATCACCGGCCGCGCCTTCACCGTTCCCTCGGCGATGGCGAAATCGGCGGTGCTGGCGATGACCAAAAGCCTTGCGGTGGAGTGGGGCCCGAAGGGCATCCGCACCGTCGCGATCGCGCCGGGCCCGTTTCCGACGGCAGGGGCCACCGGGCAGCTCCGTCCCGAAGGCCGCGATGACAGCTGGACCGCGCGCAATCCACTCGGCCGCACCGGCGAGCACGGCGAGCTTGCCGATCTCGCCAGCTATCTGGTCTCGGACCGCGCCGCCTACATCAATGGCGAGATGGTGGTGATCGACGGTGGCGCGCATTTGCGCAGTTCCGGCGCCGAGGATTTGCTCGGCTGGACCGAGACGCAATGGGCCGAGCAACGCGCCGCGCGATCCAGGGCCTAGCCGCCGCCGATACCGCTAACTGCCTTCCCAAATTGGACTTTCCCGGCTATCCCTGCCCGGGGACAAAGCGCGCTCGGGCCATCTTCCAGTCACAATATTGAGGGAACCACTCCAGCATGTGGCGGGTGCTGATTTTAGCTTTGATGACTGGCGTCATGGCCGGGGGGATTGCCGATTCCGCGCGGGCGCAGACGGCGCAACCGGCGCCCAAGGCCGCCCCGAAAGAGGCTGCTCCAAAAGAGACGGCACCGAAGCCGGCGGCGCCGGCGGCCAACACGACTGCAAAGGCGGCGTCCAAGCCCGAGAGCAAACCGGCGGCCCCGCCCGCGGGAGTTGCGGGTGGCGCTGAGCCGACCCTGATCGGGCAGTTCGGCACGTGGGGAGCATACTCGGCGACGCCGAACGGCAAGAAGGTCTGCTTCGCGCTGGCAAAGCCGTCGTCGTCGAAGACCAACCCGCCGAACCGGCCGCGTGATCCCGCCTATGCCTTCGTGTCGACCCGGCCGGCGGAGAAGGTGAACAACGAGGTCTCGGTCATGATCGGCTACGCGCTGAAGCCGGGTTCGGAATCGACCGTCGAGGTCGGCGGCGCCTCCTTCGCCATGTACACGCAGGGCGACGGCCTCTGGATCAAGAACGCGGCCGAGGAGGAGCGGATGGTCGAGGCCATGCGCAAATCCGCCGATCTCGTGGTCAAGGGCGTGTCGGCCAAGGGCACGGAGACGACCGACACCTTCTCGCTGAAGGGCCTCGCCCAGGCGCTCGACAAGATCGCCCAGGACTGTCGGCGTTAAGGCCGCAGGCGATAAGGTCGCAATCGGCGGTTCCGGTTGCTATATAGGGCGTGTTCCAAGTTTTCCGTCATTCCGGGATGGCCCGAAGGACCAGACCCGGAATCTCGAGGTTCCGGGTTCGATGCTCCGCATCGCCTGGAACGACACCTAATCGGGTCCATTCAATGCAAACCTCGACCGAGCCGCACAACGCAACATTGGTGGAGAAGACTCCGCTCGAAACCTATGTGCCGCCGGCAAAACCGTCGCTGATCGGCCTGTCGCGCGCCGAGCTCGCCGATCGCCTCGGCGAGATCGGGGTCGCGCCGGCCCAGCGCAAGATGCGCGTGCAGCAGCTGTGGCACTGGATCTATTTCCGCGGCGCCCAGAGCTTTGACGAGATGACCTCGATCTCGAAGGGCATCCGCGCCGACCTCGCCCAGCATTTCACGGTCGATCGGCCCGAGGTCGTGGCCGAGCAGATCTCCAATGACGGCACCCGCAAATGGCTGCTGCGGCTGCCGAGCGGCGACGTCGTCCAGAAGGCGCATGAAGTCGAGTGCGTCTATATCCCTGAGACCGATCGCGGCACGCTCTGCGTTTCCTCGCAGGTCGGCTGCACGCTGAACTGCGCGTTCTGCCACACCGGCACACAGCGCCTGGTGCGCAACCTCACCGCCGGCGAGATCGTCGGACAGGTGATGGTCGCGCGGGATCGTCTGAATGATTGGGCCGATCGCGAGGACGGCACGCGCCGCGTCACCAACATCGTGATGATGGGCATGGGCGAGCCGCTCTACAATTTCGACGCGGTGCGCGATGCGCTGCTCATTGTCGGCGACAACGAAGGCATCGGCATCTCCCGCCGCCGCATCACGCTGTCGACCTCGGGCGTGGTGCCGAACATCGTGCGCGCCGGCGAGGAGATCGGCGTGATGCTCGCGATCTCCCTGCATGCAGTGCGCGACGAGCTGCGCAACGAGCTGGTGCCGCTCAACCGCAAATATCCGATCAAGGAGCTCTTGCAGGCCTGCCGCGACTATCCCGGCGCCTCGAACGCGCGCCGCATCACCTTCGAATATGTGATGCTCAAGGGCGTCAACGATTCGCTCGACGATGCCAAGCTCTTGGTGAAGCTGCTCAAGGGCATTCCGGCCAAGATCAATCTGATCCCGTTCAATCCCTGGCCCGGCACCGCCTATGAATGCTCGGATTGGGACCAGATCGAAAAGTTCTCCGAATACATCTTCAACGCCGGCTATTCCTCCCCGGTCCGCACCCCGCGCGGCCGCGACATCCTCGCCGCCTGCGGCCAGCTCAAGTCGGAGACCGAGAAGCTCTCGGCACGCGAGCGCCAGGCGCTGCGCGCCATGGCGATGACGGATTGATGGTTGTGACCGTGCTCTCGCGGTATCGTCATTGCGAGCGAAGCGAAGCAATCCAGAATCTAGCCGTTGAGGCAGCCTGGATTGCTTCGCTGCGCTCGCAATGACGGCGGAGTTGGCATTTCTGTCATGTCCCTGATCGGCCGCCTCGTCGTCATCTTCATCGGCTTCCTCGCCGCCTGCTTCGTCGGCGGCATGATCGTGGTCGTTGCGCTGCTGTTTCCGGAATTCGCCGATCTCGGCGCCGGTCCCGTCGACCAGGGCACGCTCGACATCCTGCTCGGCTTCGGCTTCATCTTCGTCTCGGGTTTCGCGCTGGTGCCGGCGGCGGTGATCGTCGCGATCACCGAAGCGCTCTACATCCGCAGCGCGCTCGCCTATGCCGTCGGCGGCGGCCTCGTCGGGCTGGCCTGCTATCTCGGCCTTGTTCCCTTTCACTCCGACACGTTGCAGTTCGAAGGTATCGTGCGGCGTCACCTGGAAATCATGACGGGGGCGGGCATCGTTGCCGGCGTGGTCTACTGGCTGATCGCCGGCCGCAACGCCGGCGCCTGGCGCGAACCGCCGCCCCCGCGGAAACCGCCGCCGCCGTTGCCGTCGAATTCAAGGCCGGATGCCCGCTAGTGTGCGCTGTCATTCCGGGATGGTCCGAAGGACCAGACCCGGAATCTCGAGATTTCGGGTTCGGTGCTGCGCACCGCCCCGGAATGACGGTTGCAAGGGTTTCCATCCCCTTCCCACTCCGCTAAACCGCGCGCCATGAACCGGACTGGACTCTTCATCGCCCTGGCGCTGTGGCTCGTGATCGGCGTCGTCTTCGGCCTCTATCCCGAGCTCGATCTCAAGCTCGCCTCGCTGTTTTTCGACCCCCAGACCAGGACGTTCCCGCTCAAGCTGAACGGCGGGGCCGGTTTTGCGCGTGACGCGGCGATGTGGATCGCCTGGGCATTCGCGCTGCCATCGCTCGTCGCGCTTGTGGTCAAGATGATCCGGCCCGACCGGCCGCTGATGGTGGCGGGGCGCACGGTGATCTTCCTGCTGGTGACATTGACCATGTCGGCCGGCATTTTGACCAACCTGACGTTCAAGAATTATTGGGGCCGTCCGCGTCCGGTGGTGGTGACCGAGTTTGCCGGCGATCAGCAATTCGTGCCGTGGTGGGATCCGCGCGGCGGCTGCGGGCGCAACTGCTCGTTCTTCTCCGGCGAAGGGGCAACGGCATTTTGGACGCTTGCGCCGGCCGCGCTGGCGCCGCCGGCGTGGCGGCCACTCGCCTATGCCGGCGCCGTGGTGTTCGGCGCCGTGACCAGCGGGTTGCGCATGGCTTTCGGGGGCCACTTCTTCACCGACGTGTCCATCGCCGGGCTCGTGACCTTCGTCGTCATCTGGTTCGCCTACGCGCTGATTTACCGCTGGCCGCGGACGCGGTTCTCGGACGAGGCGGTCGATGCCGCCTTGACCCGGTTGAACATGCCCGCCTACCGGCTCCGCCAGCGCCTGTTCGGCCGCAAGACCGGCCCCGAGCCCTCGGTTTGAGCCCATTAAATGGGTGCCGAGCCCTGCGAAATTTGATATTCGCGCGGTCAAGTTCGCACCTTCATCAGCCCCTTGAGCCCGATTGGAAGCCCCATGACCACGATCCTGAAAAGCCTGCCCAAGGGTGAGAAAGTCGGCATCGCTTTTTCGGGCGGTCTCGACACCAGCGCGGCGCTGCTCTGGATGAAGCAGAAGGGCGCGCGCTGCTACGCCTACACCGCCAATCTCGGCCAGCCCGATGAGGCCGACTACAACGAGATCCCGCGCAAGGCGATGGAGTTCGGCGCCGAGAAGGCGCGCCTCGTCGATTGCCGCACGCAGCTCGTCCACGAAGGCATCGCCGCGATCCAGTCGGGCGCCTTCCACATCTCGACCGGGGGCATCACCTATTTCAACACCACGCCGTTGGGGCGCGCAGTCACCGGCACGATGCTGGTCGCGGCGATGAAGGAAGACGGCGTCAACATCTGGGGCGACGGCTCGACCTTCAAGGGCAACGACATCGAGCGGTTCTACCGCTACGGCCTGCTCACCAATCCCGGCCTGAAGATCTACAAGCCCTGGCTCGACCAGCAGTTCATCGACGAGCTCGGCGGCCGCGCCGAGATGTCGGCGTTCATGACGGCGCAGGGCTTTGCCTACAAGATGAGTGCCGAGAAGGCGTACTCGACCGACAGCAATCTGCTCGGCGCCACCCATGAGGCGAAGGATCTCGAGAGCCTCGACAGCGGCATCAAGATCGTCAACCCGATCATGGGCGTGCCGTTCTGGCGCGACGACTGCAACGTTAGGCCTGAGAAGGTCGTCGTGCGTTTCGAGGAGGGCCAGCCGACGGCGCTGAACGGCCAGACCTTCTCCGATCCCGTCGCGTTGTTCCTCGAGGCCAACGCGATCGGCGGCCGTCATGGCCTCGGCATGAGCGACCAGATCGAGAACCGCATCATCGAGGCCAAGAGCCGCGGCATCTACGAGGCGCCCGGCATGGCGCTGCTGCACATCGCCTATGAGCGCCTCGTCACCGGCATCCACAACGAGGACACCATCGAGCAGTACCGCATCAGCGGCATGCGCCTGGGACGCCTGCTCTATCAGGGCCGCTGGTTCGATTCGCAGGCCCTGATGCTGCGCGAGACCGCGCAGCGCTGGGTGGCCCGCGCCGTCACCGGCGAGGTGACGCTGGAGCTGCGCCGCGGCAACGACTATTCGATCCTCAACACCGAAAGCCCCAACCTCACCTATGCGCCGGAAAGGCTCAGCATGGAGAAGGTGGAGGACGCCGCCTTCACACCGGCCGACCGCATCGGCCAGCTCACCATGCGCAACCTCGACATCGCCGACACCCGCACCAAGCTGAAGCTCTACAGCGACACCGGCCTGCTCTCCGGCAGCGAAGGCTCGCAGATCTTCCGGCTCGAGAGCGACAAGGGGTGAGATTTCCGTAGCCCGGATGGAGCGCAGCGAAATCCGGGAAGTCTCGCCAAGCCGATAGAGTCCCGGATTGCGCTGCGCTCCATCCGGGCTACGCGCCAAGAGCTTAATGACGGTGTCATTCTCGATCGCTACGCTTCCTGTTTCTATCGGAGCGGGATCACGGAGCATCGAACATGGTCAAGAGATCGGCACTCGCCTCTCTCATCGTCCTCTGTTGGACGTCGTCGCTGTCGGCGCAGGCGATCTATCCGATCGATCGTGCTGAGATCCTCGCAGGGGCCAAGTTCGACTTCAAGGTCGAGCTCCCCGGGCCGGTCGATCCCGCCAAGCTGAAGGTGACGGTGAACGGCGCGGACTATGCCGCCGCGTTCGGCCGCAGCGGAACGTTCGTCGAGCGCGAGGACGGCAAGGAGCAATCGTCCCTGATCCTGCGTGACGTCATGCTGACCACGCCGGGCACCGTTGCGGTGGACGTGAGCGACGGCACGCGCCAGCGCAGCGTCACATGGACGGTCTACGACACCGGTCCGCGCAAGGCGAAGAACGTCATCCTGTTCATCGGTGACGGCATGTCGCCGGCGCATCGGGTCGCCGCGAGAATCCTGTCCAAGGGGATTTCCGAGGGCAAGAGCCGCGGCAAACTCGCGATCGACGACATGCCGCATATGGCACTGGTGGCGACTGCGGGCTCGGACTCGATCATCACCGATTCCGCGAACTCGGCCAGCGCCTATGCGACCGGGCACAAGAGTGCCGTCAACGCTCTCGGCGTCTATGCGGACCGCACCGCAAGCCCGTTCGACGATCCCAAGGTCGAAACCATCACGAGCCTCGCCAAAAGGCGGCTCGGCATGGCGGTTGGTATCGTCACCAATACGGAGATCGAAGACGCGACGCCGGCGGCGATGGTCGCGCATACCCGCCGGCGCGCCGCCTATGACGAGATCGTCGAGCAATTCTTCACGGCGAAGCCGGATGTCCTGATGGGCGGCGGCAGCGCGAATTTTCTGCCGAAGTCGGCCGCCGGCTCGAAACGCAAGGACGAGACCGACTACATCGCGAAGTTTCGCGATGCCGGCTATCAGGTGGCGACCACCGCGACTGAGCTTAGCGCGTCTGCCGCAAAACAGGAGAAGAGCAAGCTGCTCGGCCTGTTCGCCACCGGCAACATGGACGGTGTGCTCGACCGCAAATTCCTGAAGGGCGGTGGCGTCAAGAAATTCCCCGAGCAGCCTGATCTGACCGAGCAGGTGCAGGCGGCGCTGAACATTCTCTCGAAGAACGAGGCCGGCTTCTTCCTGATGGTCGAATCCGGAATGATCGACAAATACGCGCATTTGCTCGACATGGAGCGCGCCGTCTACGACACGATCATGCTCGATAACGCGGTGCACCAGACGCGTGAATGGGCGCGGGCGCGTGGCGACGACACCCTGATCCTGGTGCTGGCGGACCACAATCATCCCAACAGTCTGGTCGGCACGGTGAATGACGACATGGGCACCGCGCCCAACGTTCCCTTGCGCGAGCGCGTCGGCGTCTACGAGCAAGCCGGATTTCCCAACTATCCGGCGCCGGATGCGGAAGGTTATCCGGCACGCATCGACGTCAGCCGACGGCTCGCCATCTTCTCGGCCAGCCTGCCGGATCACTACGAGACGTTTCGTCCGAAGCTGGATAATCCCAACGAGCCGACCGTCAAGGCTGGCGACGACGGGACGTTCAAGGCCAACGACAAATACAAGGACGTCCCGGGCGCGGTGCTGCGCCCCGGCAATCTGTCGGCGCTGATTGGCGCCAGCGTGCATTCGGGCGAGGACGTCATCCTGACTGCGACCGGACCGGGCAGCGAGCGCGTGCGCGGCTCGATGGACAACACCGAAGTGTTCCGTGTCATGGCCGAGGCGCTTGGGCTCGCCGCCGGCCAGTAGCGGCCACACACGCTTCAAACAAAATGGCCGGGATCGCTCCCGGCCATTTGCGTTTGTGTGCCGTTACCGCGGCGGCGCGGTGCCGGGCGGGGGCGGCGGCAGCGAGGCTGTGCCGCCGTTGAGCAGCGGCGTGATGCGACGGATGGTGACGCGCCGGTTGATCAGGCTCGGCCCTTGCGTCTGCTCCTTCAGATACTGCTCGCCATAGCCCTGCGACGTCAGGTTTTCCGCGGGCACGCCGAACTGCTGCGTCAGCAATTCGGCCGCGGCCTGCGCACGGCGGTCCGACAGCGACAGATTGTCGACCTCGTTGCCGACCGCATCGGTGTGTCCCTCGATCAGGAACACCTCGCGCGGATTGCGCTGGATCGCCTGGTTGAGGCCGTCGGCGATCACCTGCAGCCGGGCCGCCTGGTCCGGCGGGATGGTCCACGATCCCGTCTCGAAGTTGATCGTGTTGACGTCGATGCTCGGCATCTGCATGCGGACATTGGGGCTGTAGCGGATCTCGTCGAGCGAGTAACGCCGCTCGATCCGCTGCACCGGCGGTGCCTGCATGGTCGCGTAGATCACGTCCGGCGACGCCTCCTCGGCGTCGACGATGTAGCGATCATAGGGAATGTTCACGACCGGCGGCGGCACGTCGACATAGAAGCCGCCGACTGCGCGCGGATCGCGGTAGCTGTTGTCGATGATGACGATCTCGCGTCCGCCGGGGTCCCTGCGGATTCGACGCAGCAGCGAGCCGTCCGGACCGACGACGGTGATCACCTCGCTGCCATCGGGGCGGATCACGACGGTGCGGGTTTCGCCGCCGACGGTATCGGTGCGGATGTCGCGGGCGCCATAGCGGAAGCGATAGAGATCGTTGCCGCGGACATAGGCCTGCCCGCCCGGATCGCGGATGATGATGCGGTCCGGCTCGGTGTAGACGGTGCGGCCGCCTTCGACGACCTCGCGTCGCTGGTTATGGAGATCGGCGATGGTGGCGCCGATCACGGCGCCGGCCACCACGCCTGCACCGATCGCGAGCGGCGTCAGGTCACGCTGCGGCGGACGCGGCGGTGGCGGCAGCGGTGCTGCAACGGTGGGAGCGGCCTGGAACGCCGGTGCGACCGTCGGCGGCGCGTATTGCGCCCGGTTCGGCGGCGGTGCTGCGGCGGGCGAGCCGGGGACGACCGTCGGCGCCGCGGCGCCGGCCGGAGCTGTGGGCCGGGGCGGGAGGTTGCCGGCCTGAGGCGGCGCAGCCGGAGTTCCGGCAGCGGGCGCACCGGCAGGAGGCGTTCCACCCTGCTGGCCGGGGGTTGGCGTCGCCGTCGGGGTCGGGGTTGCGCCGGGAGCGGGCGTTGCCGACCCCGGACGTCCGGCCGGCGGCGTCGGAGTGCTGCCGGGAGCCGGCGTCGCGGTTGGAGCGGGCGTGGCGCCGGGGGCCGGCGATCCCGCCGGCGGCGGCGAGCCAGGGCGTGCGCCGGGCGGAGGTGCGCCGGGGCGGCCAGCCGGCGGCGCGCCAGGCGTGCTGCCCGGAGCCGGCGTTGCAGTCGGCGCAGGTGTCGGCGTGGGTGTCGCCGTCGGAGCAGGCGTGGCTGCCGGCGCAGGCGCGCCGGGGCGGGCCGTGGGCGCAGCTGTCGGAGCAGGCGGTGTTGCCGTGGGCGCAGGCGTCGGTCGAGCCGATGGAGGCGCTGGCGGGGGCGGCGGAGGCGTCGGAGTCGGGCGAGCCGCAGGCGGCGGCGTGGCGGGCGCGTGCTGCTGCGGAGCCGCGGCAGGAGGCGGTGCCGGCGGCGTGGGAGTCGGGCGCGCGGCCGGCGGCGCCGGAGGGGGCGGCGTCGGGGCGTGCTGCTGCGGCGCTGCAGCCGGCGGCGGCGAAGGCTGCTTCGGGGCGGCGGCCGGCGGCGGCGGTGAAGGCTGCTTCGGAGCGGCTGGCGGCGGGGGCGGCGGAGGCGCCGGACGGGCCGCAGGTGGAGGCGGTGGCGGCGCTGCCGGGCGTGGCGGTGCGGCTGCCGGCGGGGGCGCTGCGGGCGGGTGAGGCGGCGCAGCCGCGGGCGGCGGTGCCGCCGGGCGCGCGGGTGCTGCAGGCGGAGCGGCCCCTGGCGGTCCCTTCGGCGGCTGCTTCGGTTTTCCGTCAGGGCCCGTCTCTTGAGGCTGGGCCGGCTGGGCCTGCGCGACCACGAGCGGCGAAGCGCCTTGCGCATGCGATGCGGTGTTGGCCAATTGCATCGCGGTCAGAGCCGTCGTCGCAAGCAGCACGAAACGAAGGTTGGTCATGGTGGTGAACTTCCCCGGAAGGTTCTTTGACGAAGTGTTGGGATGAACAGCTACGCGTTAGGCCGCATTGTGGCGGGCGAAGCGACCGCGGCCCGATTTATTTCTGCACGCAAATCACCTCACTATGGTGACGTTCATTGCGCATTCAGACGCAGGTTGCAATCGCCTCACCTGTGATGCTTCGCCTCATACGCGATCCTGCGGAGTTGCGTCCGTCGCAGGATTTGGCGTGAGCGGACCGTTCGGTCCGCGTCGTGGAATCTCTTCCGGCATATGGCCGGGCAATTCATCCGGCCGCGGTGCTTCGCCGGGCTCGCGCGTCGGCGGCGCGATGTCGGGTTGCGGATTGCCCGGCGGAATTCCCGGAGGCGGCTCGGTCGGAGTCCCCGGTGTTGCCGGCGGAATCTCAGGCGGCTCGATTGGCATCGGCACCTTCGTGATCAATTGTCCAGAGGACGATAACGATGATGCCGTGCCGATGTTCCCTTTACGCGTGACCTGGAACGCGGCTTATTCGGGCGCGTGACAGACGGCCTCGATATTGTGGCCATCGGGATCGAGCACAAACGATCCGTAATAGTTCGCATGATAATGCGGGCGGACGCCCGGAGGCCCGTTGTCGCGGCCGCCGGCCGCGATCGCCGCCTTGTAGAAGGCATCCACAGTGGCGCGGTCCTTGGCTGCGATCGCAATGTGCACCGGCTTGTTCATGGCGCCTTCCGCGCCGAACCAGAAGTCCGGCTTGCCGTCGGCGCCGAAACCTGCGGCCGCAGCGTGACCGGCCTGCTCGGCCGTCACTTCCATGATCAGGCCATAGCCGAGCGGCGCCAGCGCCCTTGCATAGAACGCTTTCGCGCGCTCATAGTCGGAGACCGAGAAACCCAAATGGTCGATCATCGCTAGCCTCCCTTGTTTGTCCTTGTCAGCGTGACAGGAACGTATTGCTCCGTGTCTTGCGTGCGATCGTAAAGCCGCGCGCGACCATGTCGGCAATACAATCCTGCTGCCATTCGTTTTGTGACAGGTGTTCGATCACCACCGCGCGCGGCCAGAGCGATTGCGGCGCGTCGCGGAAGAAGCCGATCAGCACGCGGTCCTCAAAACCCTCGACGTCGATCTTGAGCGAATCGACTTGGCCGACGCCGGCCTCCTCGAGAATGCGCATCAAGCGCAGCGACGGCACCTTGATGGCCTCGGCACTGGCCGTGCCGGTGACGACATGGGTGGCGCCGAGATTGCCGCCACCGCTCTCGATCATCAGCTCGCCGTCGCTGTCGCCGGCCGCGGCCTGCACCAGGCGCACCTGCGGCGTCTTCGAGGCGGCGTGATTGAAGGAGAGCCGCCCAAACGTCAGCGGATGCGGCTCGATCGCGACCACCTTGCCTGATGGCCCGACCTGCCGCGCCATCACCAGTGCAAAGGTGCCGACATTGGCGCCGACATCGACGAACACGCCGCCCGCAGGGGTGTGCTGGCGCAGGAAATCGAGCTCGTCGAGATTGTAGTCGGGGTTGAACAGCGCGCCGCGCTCGGTCGCGCTGCCCTGATGATAGAAGCGGAACGAGGCGCCCTGATATAGCACGTCGACCGGACCGCTACGCAGCAGATTGACCAGCCGCGACATCCACGGCCGGAACGCGCCGCGCTTCAGCCCCGACGCTTGCGCGAGGCGAATAATTGCAGCCTGCGCCGCGTTGGGCGCAAACGCGCCGAATGGCGCGGACGAATGGGCGTTGTCGGACGTCAAGCAGCAGGTCCTCGTTGCAGGCGGCGCATGCATAGCCGGTTTTGATGGGGGCCACAATTTCGGTGTCGTCCCGGGCAAGCGCAAGCGCGGATCCGGGACCCATACCCACCGGACGTCGTTATGGCGCGAGATGCCCACTCCGGGTCTTCGCCACACCAATCCTGTGGCTGGGTCCCGGATCGGCGCGCGCTTGTCCGGGACGATGGAGAGAGCCTCACGCCGCCTTCTTCGGGGGCTTGCGCTGGCGCAGGAAGCGCCCGAGCAGCTTGCGCTTGCCCTTGCGCGGAATCAGGTCGACGTCGCTGACGAGCTTGGCGCCGCCCTTGCGGCGCTCCAGCACGATCTTGCGGCTGTGGAAAGCCTCCAGCTCGGCGCGATGCGCGACGCTGACGATGGTCGCCTTCGGCAGCTCGTCGGTGACCATCTTCATCATCTTGTCCTGGCTCTTCTCGTCGAGCGCCGAGGTCGCTTCATCGAGCACGACGATATCAGGGCGGTGCAGCAGCAGCCGCGCGAAGGCGAGGCGCTGCTTCTCGCCGCCCGACAGCGTCTGGTCCCAGGGGCCTTCTTCCTCGATCTTCTCCTTGAGATGATCGAGGCCGACCTTGTGGAGGGCCTCGCCGATCTCCCTGACGGTCCAATCCTCCGCAGCCCCGGGATAGGCGACGGCGCGGCGCAGCGATCCGGATGGCACGTAAGGCCGCTGCGGCAGCATGAACAGCCGCCGGTCGGGATGAAAGTTGACGCTGCCGTCGCCCCACGGCCATAGCCCCGCAATGGCGCGCACCAGCGTGCTCTTGCCGGTGCCGGATTCTCCGGCGACCAGCAGCCGTTCGCCGGGCTCGATCACCACCTCGGTCTCGCCGACCACCGCGGTGCCGTCATCGAGCGTGACGGAGAGATCGCGCAGCTCCAGCATCGCCTTGTGCGTCTCGCCGCGCTTGATGCGGCCGAGGCCGTCGCCCTGCTCGGCACGCTCGAGCGCGTCGAGCGACATCATCAGCGAGGCGATGCGGCGCGCACAGGCGTTCCAGTCGGCCAGCCGCGGATAATTGTCGACCAGCCAGCCGAACGCGCTCTGCACGATGGTGAAGGCGGAGGCCGCCTGCATCACCTGCCCCAGCGTCATGCTGCCGTCGAGGTATTTTGGTGCGCAGAGCAGGAGCGGCACGACCGGCGCAACGAGGCCCGACCCCTGCGACACCAGCGTCGTGCGCATGTGCTGACCGGCCAGCCGCGCCCATTGCCGCAAGACGCTGGTGAAGTTGCGGTCGAGGCCGTCGCGCTCCTCCTGCTCGCCGCCGAGCAGCGCGATGCTCTCGCCGTTCTCGCGCACGCGCGTCAGCGTGTAGCGGAAATCGGCTTCGGCCTGGTTCTTGTCCCCGGAGACCTGCACGAAGCGCCGGCCGATCACCACGATCGAGCCGGACGCGATCGCGGCGTACAGGATCGCGGCGATCACCAGGAAGCCGGGGATGGTGATGGTGGAGCCGCCGAGCGTGACGGTGAGTGCACCGCCGATGGTCCAGAGCACGACGATGAAGGTCACCGCCGACAATAGCGCGGACGTCACGCCGGCGAGGAAATCGACGGGCGAGTCGGTCGCGATGCGCAGGTCCTCGGCGATGCGGTATTCGGGATTCCCGTGATCGCCGCCGACGAGGTTCAGCTGATAGTAGCGCCCGTTGGCGAGCCATCGCGTCAGCACGCTCGCGGTCAGCCAGGCGCGCCAGCGCCGCTGGATTCCCATGCGCGCGAACACCTGGGCGACGCCGAGCGCGATGCTGCCGATCGCGAGCGGGAAGAACACCGCCGTGAGATGGAAGACACTCGTCGCATCGCGCTGCTCGATGGCATCGAAGATCGCGCGATTCCAGACATTGATGCCGTATTGGAAGCAGACGGTGAGGACGATCAGCACGCCGAGACCGATCGAGAACGGCCAGGCGAGGCGGTCGCCGTTGTGGCCCCAGAAGCCGCGCGCGCTGATCCAGAACCGCGTCAGCAGATAATCCTTGCGGGCCTGCTCGGCTTCCTCGGGTGAGAGCTCGGGGTCGGGTTCGACCAGCTCGGGCGGCGGCGGTGTCACTTCATCGCCGTTCTCGCCTTTGGTCTCGACAATGGGCGGCTGTTTACTCTGTTCGCGCGTCGCGGCCGGCTTGTGCATGAGCTGACAACGCAAAGGGAAATCAAACGGTTCCCTTGAGTTCCGGCCAGCGAATCACTCGGCGGCGCCGTCGCGCACGCGCCGCGGCCGCGCAGCCTGGTGCAGAACGCGCGACAATTCCTCGATCGAATAGGGCTTTTGCACGAGATCGAAGCCGGCGGCGCCGTCCTGTGACAGGGCCTGGCTGTAGCCGGTGGTCAGCACGACCGGCACGCCGATGCCCCGGCCGCGGATCGCCTGCGCCAGATCGAGCCCGGTCATCCCGGGCATCACCACGTCCGAGAACACGACATCGAAACGATCTGCGTCCACGGCGAGCTCGGCGAGTGCGTCGGTTGCATTATCGACCAGCGTGATGGTGTAGCCGAGTCCGGTGAGGCCATCGGCGGCGAAATTGGCAAGCTCGATATTGTCCTCGACCACCAGCACCGACATGCCGCTGCCGGCCACCGCCGGCGCAGTGTTGGGCGCCTGGCGCTGCGGCAGCAGGTCCGGCGGCACGCGCGGCAGGTAGAGCGAGAAGGTGCTGCCGTGCCCAACCTCGCTCGTCACGGTCACTTCGCCGCCGGACTGCCGGGCGAAGCCGAACACCTGGGACAGGCCGAGACCGGTGCCGTGGCCGACCTGCTTGGTGGTGAAGAACGGCTCGAAGATGCGCCCTAATCGCGCGGCGGGAATGCCGACGCCGGTGTCGCTGACGGTCACGCGGACGAAGCCATGGTCTGCTGAGGTCTGGCCGGCCGAAAGCTGCGCCAGCGTGTCCGCAACGGTCGTTGTGGCCTCGACCTTGAAGACGATCCTGCCTTTGCCCTGCATGGCATCGCGCGCATTGGTCGCCATGTTGATCAGCGCGGTCTCGAATTGGCTCGCATCGGCATTGACGAGGCACGGTTCCGCCGGCAGCTGCATGACGATCTCGATCGCGGGACCCAGCAGCGTGGCGAGCATATCGTGCAGCGACTGCACCCGCGCACCGACGTCGAACACCTCCGGCTTGAGGGTCTGGCGCCGCGCAAAGGCGAGCAGCTGCGAGGTCAGCTTGGCCGCGCGCGCCACCGAATCCGCAATCGCCGTGATGTAGCGCTGCCGTCTCTCCTCGGTCAGCTGCGGGCGGTTCAACAGATCGACCGAGGCGCGGATCACGGTCAGGAGGTTGTTGAAGTCGTGGGCGACGCCGCCGGTGAGCTGGCCGAGCGCCTCCAGGCGCTGGCTGTGCTTGAGCGCCTCCTCGGCTTCGCGCCGCTTTGCAGCTTCAGCCTGAAGATGCTGGGTGCGCCGCAACGCGAGCGCCAGCAGCAGAAACAGCAGCGCGGTGGCGGGAATGCCGAACACCAGATGCTGGCCCATGGTGGCGAACCAGCGCGCGCGGATCGCCGAGGTCTCGAGCCCGGCGCTGACATAGATCGGATATTCGGCGACACGCCGGTAGGCGATGCGCCGCTCGATGCCGTCCGAGGGCCAGGCGATGGTCATGAGCCCCTGCGCGGGGTGCGCGGCGATCTCGCGGCCGACCGGTCCGCCCGGATCGAGGCGGAGGTCACGGTCGAGCCGCGGGAAGTGCGCCAGCACGACGCCGTCGGTGCGACCCATCGCGAAGAAGCTGCCGGGATCGGAGCCGATCCTGGCGTAGAAGCTCTCGAAATATTCCGGCAGGACGGAGGCCTGGATCACGCCGATGAAGCGGCCGTCATCGGAGTCGCGGCGACGGCTCATGCCAAAAAAGCGCGCCCCCTGGTAGGGCGGACGTGGGGTCAAGGCCATGCCAATGAAAGTGCCGATGCTCTGGTCGATATGGGCATAGAAGTAATCGCGGTCGGCAAAGCTCAGGTCCGGCGGTGGCGAGACAAGGCTGTTGACCAGCGCTTTTCCGTCCGCATCGAAGATCCAGGCCGATTTGAGCTGCGGCAACGAATCGGTCAGGCGCTTCAGCCGGCGATGCAGTGCCGGTTCTCGCGCGCGGATGGCCTCGTCCGGCAAGCCGCGCACGACCTCGTTGAGCTCGGCGAGGCTGCGGTCGATGGTCTCGAACACCTTGAGCGCGTGCTCATGCGCGACATCGACCGTGCGCTCGATCTCCCGGTCGGCGATATCCTTGGTCGATGTGTAGGAGATCGTGGCGGCAACGACGAAGAGCGCAATCGGCAGCGCCAGGGATGCCGCCATCATCCACTGCAACAGCCTCAGCGAGTTGCGTTGCGCCCTCTGCACAGTCGCTCCGTCCCGGGTAGGAGCTTAACCGAATCTTGTGCAGGGGAGGAAGTAGCTTGTGTTGGAACCGCTGGTTGCGATCCGAAAATTTGCCCGCGAAGCGGGACGGAGAAAATTCTGCTCGAATTGATCGCAATTGCAGAACACCCCGGCCGGTCTGGCCCGGGTGGAAGGGATGGCCTTCGTCTCAGATCTGCCGCTCGACCATCTTGAGCTTGAGCTCGGCGATGGCTTCGGCCGGGTTGAGGCCTTTCGGGCATGCCTTGGCGCAGTTCATGATAGTGTGGCAGCGATAGAGCCGGAACGGGTCCTCGAGATTGTCGAGCCGCTCGCCGGTCGCTTCATCCCGCGAATCCGAGACCCAGCGGTTGGCCTGGAGCAGCGCGGCGGGACCGAGATAGCGCTCGCTGTTCCACCAATAGCTCGGGCAGGAGGTCGAGCAGCAGGCGCACAGGATGCACTCATAGAGGCCGTCGAGCTTCTCGCGGTCCTCGTGGCTCTGGCGCCATTCCTTCTGCGGCGTCGGCGAGGTCGTCTTCAGCCACGGCTCGATCGAGGCGTACTGCGCGTAGAAATTGGTGAGGTCAGGGACGAGGTCCTTCACCACCGGCTGGTGCGGCAGCGGATTGATCTTCACGGCACCGTCCTTCACGTCGTGCATCGAGCGGGTGCAGGCCAGCGTGTTCTGGCCGTCGATGTTCATGGCGCAGGAGCCGCAGACGCCTTCGCGGCAGGAGCGGCGGAAGGTCAGCGACGGGTCGATGTGGTTTTTGATCCAGATCAGGCCGTCCAGCACCATCGGACCGCAATCATTGGTGTCGACGTAATAGGTGTCGACGCTCGGATTTTTGCCGTCGTCCGGATTCCAGCGATAGACCTTGAACTCGCGGAGCTCGGTCGCGCCCGCGGGCTTCGGCCAGGTCTTGCCGCCAGTGATCTTGGAGTTCTTCGGAAGTGCGAATTCAACCATTGCTCTAACCTTTCGTCATTCCGGGGCGATGCGCAGCATCGAACCCGGAATCTCGAGATTCCGGGTCTGGTCCTTCGGACCATCCCGGAATGACGGCTAATGTTCGATCAATACACGCGCGCCTTCGGCGGGATGTACTGCACGTCGTTGGTCATGGTGTAGTCGTGAACCGGGCGGTACTCGATCTTGACCTTGCCGGTGTCGTCCAGCCAGGCCAGCGTGTGCTTCATCCAGTTCTTGTCGTCGCGCTCGGAGAAGTCCTCGCGGGCATGCGCGCCGCGGCTCTCGGTGCGGTTGGCGGCCGAGTTCATGGTCACCACCGCCTGCGAGATCAGATTATCGAACTCCAGAGTTTCGACGAGGTCCGAATTCCACACCAGCGAGCGGTCGGACACCGCGATGTCGGTGATGCCGCTGTGGACTTTTGCGATCAGGTTCTGGCCTTCGCTCAGCACTTCGCCGGTGCGGAACACCGCGCAATTGTTCTGCATCACGTGCTGCATGCCTTCGCGCAGCTTCGCGGTCGGCGTGCCGCCGGAGGCGTAGCGGTAATGGTCGAGACGGCCGAGCGCCATCTCGGCCGAGTTCGCCGGCAATTCCGGCTGCTTGGCATTGGGGGTGAGCTTCTCGGCGAGGCGGAGCGCTGCGGCACGGCCGAACACGACGAGGTCGATCAGCGAGTTGGAGCCGAGGCGGTTGGCACCATGCACGGAGACGCAAGCGGCTTCGCCGATCGCCATCAGGCCCGGGATCACCGCGTTGTCGTCGCCGTCCTTCTTGGTCAGCACTTCGCCGTGATAGTTGGTGGGGATGCCGCCCATGTTGTAGTGCACGGTCGGCACGATCGGGATCGGCTCGCGCGTCACGTCGACATTGGCGAAGATCTTGGCAGATTCGGAGATGCCCGGCAGCCGCTCGGCCAGCACCGCGGGATCGAGATGGTCGAGGTGCAGGAAGATGTGGTCCTTCTTCTTGCCGACGCCGCGTCCCTCGCGGATTTCGATCGTCATTGCGCGCGAGACCACGTCGCGCGAGGCGAGGTCCTTCGCCGACGGCGCATAGCGCTCCATGAAGCGCTCGCCCTCGGCGTTGACGAGATAACCGCCTTCGCCGCGGGCGCCCTCGGTGACGAGGCAGCCCGAGCCGTAGATGCCGGTCGGGTGGAACTGCACGAACTCCATGTCCTGCATCGGCAGGCCGGCGCGCAGCACCATGCCGCCGCCGTCACCGGTGCAGGTGTGCGCCGAGGTGCAGGAGGCATAGGCGCGGCCGTAGCCGCCGGTCGCCAGGATCGTGGTCTGGGCGCGGAAGCGGTGCAGCGTGCCGTCGTCGAGCTTGAGCGCGATGACGCCGCGGCAGGTGCCCTGATCGTCCATGATCAGGTCGATGGCGAAGAACTCGATGAAGAACTCGGCCGCGTGGCGCAGCGACTGGCCGTACATCGTGTGCAGCATGGCATGGCCGGTGCGGTCGGCGGCGGCGCAGGTGCGCTGCGCCTGGGCCGTGCCGAACTCGGTGGTCATGCCGCCGAACGGGCGCTGGTAGATCTTGCCGTCCTCGGTGCGCGAGAACGGCACGCCCCAATGCTCGAGCTCGTAGACCGCCTCCGGCGCGTTGCGCACCATGTATTCGATCGCGTCCTGGTCCCCTAACCAGTCCGACCCCTTCACGGTGTCGTACATGTGCCAGCGCCAGTCGTCCTTGTGCATGTTGCCGAGCGAGGCCGAGATGCCGCCCTGCGCCGCGACCGTGTGCGAGCGGGTCGGAAACACCTTGGTGATGCAGGCGGTACGCAGTCCGGCCTCGCTGCAGCCGACCACGGCGCGCAGGCCGGCGCCGCCGGCGCCGACCACGACGACGTCATAGGTGTGGTCTTCGATCGGATAGGCTTTGCCGTTGGTGGCGGGAGCGCCCGTGCCATTCGTTGTGGCGGCCATGGTTACACTCCGGAAGAAAGTTTCAGGATCGCATAGGTCGAGGCGAGCGCCACGGCGACCGAGAAGAAGTTGTTGAGCATGATCGCGCTGAGCTTCAGCTTCTCGTTATGGACGTAGTCCTCGATCACCACCTGCATGCCGATTTTCATGTGCCAGGCGCAGGCGAGGATGAAGAGGAGCAGGATCACCGCGACAGGAATGGAGCTGAGAATCTGCGCGGCGCCGACCTGATTGCGGCCGAGCAACATCATGATGATCACCAGCACCGGGATCATCAGCAGCGTCATCGCGACGCCGGTGATGCGCTGGCGCCAGAAATCGGACGTGCCCGAATGCGCGGCGCCGAGATTGCGGACGCGGCCGAGCGGGGTACGCATGCTGCGCTTCGGCGTATCGGTTGCGCTCATCGTCCACCTCCGATCGCATAGGCGATGATCCAGATCAGCACCGTCAATGCGATGCCGCCGATCAGGGCGCCCCAGGTCAGCGCTTCCCGCTCATTGGCCTTGAAGCCATAGCCGAGATCCCACACGAAATGCCGGATGCCGCTCAGCATATGGTGCATCAGCGCCCAGGTGTAGCCGAACACGATCAGACGGCCGATGATGCTGCCGGTGAAGGCCTGGACGTGCGCGTAGGCGGCCGGGCCGGAGGCCGCGGCGATCAGCCACCAGACCAGCAGCAGAGTTCCGACATAGAGGGCGATACCGGTGGCGCGATGGACGATGGACAGAGCCATCGTCAGCGTCCAGCGGTAGACTTGCATGTGTGGTGAAAGCGGTCGTTCGATCCGTGCGGTCATGGGCTTTGATGTTGTATGGCGGCCCTTGAGGGCGCGCGCGGGGATCGCGAAAGGTCGGCTCTATTTACGGAGTCGATTTCGCCTGCGCAATCACCAAATGGCCATAAATCGAACGTGGGTTCAGCTCTATGGCCTTGATGAACCAAGGCCAATCAGGGCCTTGGTATACCAGGCCGCCGGTCCGCCAGCAAACAATCGAGCATTGATTCATCTCTTGCGGGCCGGCCAAGGCGCATTGAAATCACTATTGGAACGCCTCTAAGCGCCGGCGGTTCGAATGTCGCTCGAGCCAGCCACGTCATGACGCCGGACGCCGCTTAGGCAAACCACAAGCCATCTTCGGTTTCCGCCATGTGCACCGATCTCCGCGCCATGGCGGATATGCGCGACCTGCATCCCACCCCCGACCGCGGGCGCGACGTGTCGACCGGGCAAATCAGATCCCCTACAGCTGGACCTGCGGCCGAATCCGAGCGGACGATTCGGGCGCGCCGCCGGAGCAGGTCAGGGGTGATTGCGGGTCTTGATATCAGGGAGATCATCGAGCTCGCGCTGCTGCTGATCGCAACCGGCGCACTTTCCGGATTCCTGGCCGGCGTGTTCGGCATCGGCGGCGGCGCTATTCTCGTGCCGGTGTTCTACGAATGCTTCCGCATCGCCGGCGTGCCGCTCGAGGTGCGCATGCCGCTCTGCGTCGGCACCTCGCTCGCGGTGATCATCCCGACCTCGATCCGTTCGTTCCAGGCCCACTACAAGCGCGGCGCCGTTGATATGAGCATCCTGCGCGCATGGTGGCTGCCGATCCTGATCGGCGTCGTCGCCGGCAGCGTGGTCGCGCGCTACGCGCCGGAGCGGCTGTTCAAGATCGTGTTCGTCTGTGTCGCCTGGTCCGCCGCGGTCCGGCTCATCTTCGCGCGCGAGACCTGGAAGCTCGGCGATAATCTGCCGAAGGGCCCGTTGATGCGCGTCTACGGCTTTTGCGTCGGAATACTCTCGACGCTGATGGGCATCGGCGGCGGCCTGTTCTCGAATCTGTTGATGACCTTCTACAGCCGTCCGATCCACCAGGCGGTCGCGACCTCGTCGGCACTCGCGGTGCTGATCTCGATCCCCGGCGCGCTCGGTTACATCTATGCCGGCTGGCCCGCGGCGACGACTTATCCGGCCGTCGCCGCGCTGCAAATCCCGTTCGCGCTCGGCTACGTCTCGCTGATCGGCGCCGTGCTGGTGATGCCGATGAGCCTCGTCACGGCACCGCTTGGGGTGAAGGCCGCGCATGCGATGTCGAAGCGGACGCTGGAAGTCGCGTTCGGCTGCTATCTGTTCATCGTTGGCAGCCGGTTTGTGATGAGCCTGGTAGGCGGGCAGTAGCCGTAGAACTCCGTCATTGCGAGCGCCGCGAAGCAATCCAGAATCTTTCGGCGGCGGGCAGTCTGGATTGCTTCGTCGCAAGGGCTCCTCGCAATGACGGGGAAAGAGCCGAATCCCCTCACTTCTTCGCGTAAATATCCTTGTACGTATCCCGCAGCACGTTCTTCTGCACCTTGCCCATGGTGTTGCGCGGCAGCTCGTCGACGACGAAGACGCGCTTGGGCATCTTGAATTTTGCCAGGCGCCCGTCGAGCGCCTTCAGCACCGAGGCTTCGCTGACGTCGGCACCCTTGTTGCAGACCAGCACCGCCGTGACGCCTTCGCCGAAATCGGCATGCGGCACGCCGATCACGGCGGACTCCACTACGCCCGGCATGGCGTCGATCTCGCTCTCGATTTCCTTCGGGTACACGTTGAAGCCGCCGGAGATCACGAGATCCTTGCCGCGGCCGAGAATGTGGACGTACCCCTTGGCGTCGATCTTGCCGAGATCGCCGGTGATGAAGAAGCCGTCGTCGCGGAATTCAGCCTTGGTCTTCTCCGGCATGCGCCAGTAGCCCTTGAAGACGTTCGGGCCCTTCACCTCGATCATGCCGATCTCTTCGCGCGGCAATTCCTTGCCGGTCTCGGGATCGGTGACGCGGAGGGAGACGCCAGGCAGCGGGAAGCCGACCGCGCCGGGCACGCGCTCGCCGTCGTAGGGGTTCGACGTGTTCATGTTGGTTTCGGTCATGCCGTAGCGCTCGAGCACGGCATGGCCCGTGCGCGCCGACCATTCGCGATGGGTCTCGGCGAGCAGCGGCGCCGAGCCCGAGATGAACAGCCGCATATGTTTTGTGGTCTCGCGCGACAGCGCCGGATTTTGCAGCAAGCGCGTATAGAACGTCGGCACGCCCATCAGCACCGTGGCGCGCGCCATCAGCTTGATGATCAGGTCCGGATCGAGCTTGGGCAGGAAGATCATCGAGGCGCGGGCGAACAGCGTCACGTTGGTCGCCACGAACAGGCCGTGCGTGTGGTAGATCGGCAGCGCGTGGATCAACACGTCCTTGTCGGTGAAGCGCCAGTAGCCGACGAGCGAGAGCGAGTTTGATGCGAGATTGTCGTGTGTCAGCATCGCGCCCTTGGAGCGGCCGGTGGTGCCCGACGTGTAGAGGATCGCGGCGAGATCGTCATTCGCGCGGGGCACGGTCGTGAACTCGCTGCTCGCCTTGTCAGCGGCCTCGGTCAGTGAGCCCTTGCCATCGGGCCCGAGCGTCTCGACCTTGGCTTTCACCTTGGCGGCGATCGGCGCGAGCCCGTCCGCCTTCGAGGGATCGCAGATCACCAGCGACGGCTCGGCATCGCCGATGAAGTAGTCGAGCTCGTTCAGCGTGTAGGCGGTGTTGAGCGGCAGATAGACCGCGCCGGCCCGCACCGTGGCGAGATACAGCACGATATTGGCGACGGATTTCTCGACCTGCACGGCGACGCGGTCCCCAGGCTTCACGCCGCGCGCGACCAGCACGTTCGCCATTTGCCCGGCGCGCGCGATCAGATCGCCATAGCTGATATGGGCGCCATCATGCGTCTCGATCGCAAGCCGTTTGGGATCGTTCACGCCGTCGAACAGGCGGGAAAACAGGTTGGCGTTGGCAGCTTGGTTCATGCAACATTCCTCGCCGGCGAAGGCCGGTCAAAAACCGAGGGCTGGATTAGCAAAAACCGCCCCGATGAAGCAACGGAGACAGTTGGCATGACAAGAAACGGGAAACGCGTGGCCTGGGTCACGGGCGGCGGCAGCGGGATCGGGGAGGCTGGCGCCGAGGCGTTAGCTGCCGACGGCTGGACGGTGGTGGTATCCGGGCGGCGCAAGGACGCCCTGGATACGGTGATTGCTAGGATCAGTAACGCGGGCGGAGCGGCCGAGGCCATTGCACTCGACGTGGCCGACGCCGCAGAGGCCCAGAAGGCGGCCGATCAGATCGTCGCCAGGCACGGCCGCATCGACCTCCTCGTCAACAATGCCGGCATCAATGTTCCCAAGCGCAGCTGGAAGGACATGGAACTGGAGGGCTGGGACAAGCTGGTCCAGGTCAATCTCAACGGCGTGCTCTATTGCATGCGCGCGGTGCTGCCGACGATGCGCAAGCAGCAAGATGGCTCGATCATCAACGTCTCGTCCTGGGCCGGGCGCCACGTCTCGAAGATGCCGGGCCCGGCCTACACCACGACCAAGCACGCGGTGCTGGCGCTGACCCATTCCTTCAACATGGACGAATGCGTCAACGGCCTGCGCGCCTGCTGCCTGATGCCGGGCGAAGTCGCCACCCCGATCCTGAAGCTGCGTCCCGTGGTGCCGAGCGAAGCGGAGCAGGCCAAGATGCTGCAACCCGAAGACCTCGGCCGCACCATCGCCTTCATCGCCAGCATGCCGCCGCGCGTCTGCATCAACGAGCTGCTGATCAGCCCCACGCATAATCGCGGATTCATTCAGACGCCGAACAACAGGGATTGAGGCGCGTAGAGCACGCCGCAATCTCCGCTCGTTGTCCCGGATCAGCGCTTCGCTTGTCCGGGACGACGGCGGAGTATGTGGATCGCGCATCCACCCCACGAACATCCGCGCCTATAGTTTCACGCATCACAAAGAATTTTTCCCCGAAACCGCATCGCAAACCGTCCCGTAGTTCGGTCCAACGACGGCACTGCTGCATCACTTCACACTGTCGCAGCCGCCGTTGTTGCCCAACTCAACACCGGCCCCGCCGGTCACAATTCAATCGGGAGACTTTCCATGTCGAAGCGCATTGCCTATCTCGCTGCCGCCGCCTTCAGTGCCCTCGCCATCACCGCGACCGTGGTCGCGCCTGTGCGCGCCGAGGAGAAGACCGTCATGGTCGGCGGCGCCGCGATGTTCCCGTCCAAGAACATCGTTCAGAACGCGGTCAACTCGAAGGATCACACCACGCTGGTGGCGGCGGTGAAGGCGGCGGGCCTGGTGCCGACGCTGGAGAGCAAGGGCCCGTTCACGGTGTTCGCGCCGACCAACGCCGCCTTCGGCAAGCTGCCGGCCGGCACCGTCGACAATCTGGTCAAGCCCGAGAACAAGGCCACGCTGACCAAGATCCTCACCTACCACGTCGTGCCCGGCAAGCTCGAAGCCTCCGATCTCACCGACGGCAAGAAGCTGAAGACAGCGGAGGGCGAGGAACTGACCGTGAAGAAGATGGACGGCAAGACCTGGATCGTCGATGCCAAGGGCGGCACCTCCATGGTGACGATCTCCAACGTCAACCAGTCGAACGGCGTCATCCATGTGGTCGACACCGTGCTGATGCCGGCGACGTAACACCGCGTGCCCCTGTTTCATCCCCCGAACAGGGCGCTTTGAGACGGCGAGCCGGGGGCCCCCGGCTCGCTTTTTTGTGACCGCAATAGCCTCACGGCATCGATTCGATGGCTGACAGGGCGTAACGAAAGCGGACGCAACGGCGTATAATTGTTGTCACGCGACCTTCAGGACGGAACCACCATGGCGAGCCTCACAGTCACCGACGAGCAGGTCAGGGCCACCCCGGCCAAAGTGATCCAGCCGGCCTGGGTGCGGGTCATGCACTGGATCAACGCCCTCGCCATGATCCTGATGATCCTGTCGGGCTGGCAGATCTACAACGCCTCGCCGCTGTTCGGCTTCAGTTTCCCGCGCGAGTACACGCTCGGCGGCTGGCTCGGCGGCGGCCTGCTCTGGCACTTCGCCGCGATGTGGCTCTTGATGATCAACGGCCTCGCTTATCTCGTCACCGGCCTTGCCACCGGCCGTTTCCGCAAGAAGCTGCTGCCGATCACGCCATCGGGCGTGCTTCACGATGTCAGGGCCGCCCTGACTTTCAAGCTCGGCCATGACGATCTCACCGTCTACAATTACGTGCAGCGCCTGCTCTATGCCGGCATCATCGTCGTCGGCGTGCTGATCGTGCTCTCCGGCCTCGGACTGTGGAAGCCGGTGCAGCTCTATTATTTGGTGATGCTGTTCGGCGACTATCCGACCGCGCGCTACGTCCACTTCTTCTGCATGGCCGCGATCTGCGCCTTCCTCGTCATCCACGTCCTGCTCGCGTTGCTGGTCCCGAAGAGCCTGCGCGCGATGATCATCGGGCGTTAAGGGAGTAAGTCATGGCCAAGCGCTCATTCCTGATCCCCGGCGTCGACAAACGCCTCTTGATCAAGGACTCCATCAAGACGATGCCCGACGTGACCCGCCGCCGCTTCATCGCGGGCGGCGCCAGCCTCGGCGCGCTGACGCTGCTCACCGGCTGCGACGTCGTCGATTCCTCTTCGGCCGAGGAGATGCTGAAGCAGGTCTCGAAATTCAACGACGCGGTGCAGGCCTTCATCTTCAATCCCGATGCGCTGGCGCCGACCTTCCCCGAAAGCGCGATCACGAAGCCGTTCCCGTTCAACGCCTATTACGATCTCGACGACGCGCCCGATATCGATGGCAAAGACTGGAAGCTCGAGGTGCGCGGCCTCGTCGACAACAAGAAGTCCTGGACGCTGGACGAACTCTATCAATTGCCGCAGGTCACGCAGATCACCCGCCACATCTGCGTCGAGGGCTGGAGCGCGATCGGCAGCTGGACCGGCACGCCCTTGCGCGATTTCTTAAAACTGATCGGCGCCGACACCCGCGCCAAGTACGTCTGGTTCCAGTGTGCCGACAAGGACGGCTACAACTCGCCGCTCGACATGCGCAGCGCGCTGCATCCGCAGACCCAGATGACGTTCAAATATGCGAACGAGATTTTGCCGCGCGCCTACGGCTTCCCGATGAAGATCCGCGTGCCGACAAAGCTCGGCTTCAAGAACCCGAAATACGTCGTCTCGATGGAAGTCACCAACGACTACAAGGGCGGCTATTGGGAAGACCAGGGGTACAATTCGTTTAGTGGGAGCTAGCGAGGCTGCCGTAGGGTGGGTTGGCTTTGCGGATGCGCGAAGCGCAGTCCGCAAGGCGTAACCCACCTCTTTGGTTTCTGCGGTGACAGAAGTGGTGGGTTACGCTGGCGCTCACCCACCCTACGGCACCGGTTGTTTGGCCGGCCCCACCTTGCGCTGGCATAGCGCCGCCACCGCCCCCAACGCCAGTAGCACGGCCGACACATTCAGCGCGTAGCTCAAGCTCCCCAGCGCATCCGTGATCGCGCCGACCACGATCGGGCCGAGCGTCTGGCCGACGCCGAACGAGATCGTCATCGCCGCGATCGCGGTCGGCCACACCTCTGGCGGATAGTTGAAGCGCACGAAGGCGGTGGTCGAGCCGACCACGGCGAAGAAGGCGACGCCGAACACGACGGCCGAGACCGCGAGCCAGGCCGGCGAATGTCCGAGCATCGGCAAGGCGGCACCCAGCGCGTTGGTGCCGAGGATGATCGCGGTGGCGAGCCCGCCGCGGTCGAGCGCCAGCACGCCGCGCCAGGCCCACGGCGTTACGAAGGCGGACAGCCCGATCAGGCTCCAGAACGCCGCCTGCGCCGCGGCCCCGCCGCCGCCGTCGCGCACATAGGCGATCATGAAGGTCATGTAGGCGATGTAGCCGGCGCCGAACAGGAAGTAGCCGGCCAGATAAATCAGCACAGGCAAAATCGCGAACGACGCGTGACCGCCTTCCGAGAAGCGGACACTGCTCTCGATGCGGATCAGGAACAACGGGATCGTCATCGCGACCGACAGCAGCGTCAGCGCCCACCACACGATCCACCATGAGCCGGGTCCGAAATATTGCAGCGTGAACGGGGCGATCAGTCCCGAGGCGAGAATGCCGATGCCCGGGCCGGCGTAGAACAGGCTCAGCAGGAAATTGGCCCGCTCCGGCCGCGACTGCGCAACGGTCGCAGCCAGCGCGCCGCCGGCGACGAAGCCCGCCGCCGCGCCCAAGCCCAGCACGAGGCGCGCCAAGCTCAGCGCGACGAAATTGCCTGACAGCGCGCAGGTGGCGAGCGCGGCAACGCAGGCGAGGGTTCCGCCGCGGATCGCGGCCGCCCAGCCGACGCGCTGGATCAGCCTGGATGCCACAAGCGCGCCCACGAGGTAGCCGACAGCGTTGATGGTGTTCATGAAACCGGCCGCCGAGTAGGACCAGCCGAGGTCCTCCCGCATGTCGGGCAGCACCAGCGCATAGGCAAAACGGCCGATGCCGAGCCCGACCGTCGCCGCCAGCGACAGCGTCAGGATCAGCCGCGCAGGATGCGGGTTCGGTGGACGGTCAGGGGCGTGCAAGGGGTACTCCGGCATGCGCAGTGTGGCAGGCCCTGCCCGTCTTGCACAGCCGCGAGGCGGCAATGGTGTCTTGCCAAGCGCGCAACGCCGCTCTAGCACTCCGGCCACCCGTCATTCCGGGGCGCGCCTCTTGGCGCGAACCCGGAATCCATTTCCCCGCTTGCGCTGTGGCCCGATGGATTCCGGGTTCGCTCGCCTTGCTCGCGCCCCGGAATGACGACGCAGAGTTAAGAAGGAAATCGACCATGGCGACCCACAAATTGCTGCTGCTCCCCGGCGACGGTATCGGCCCCGAGGTGATGGGCGAGGTGAAGCGGCTGATCGATTGGCTCAATTCGGCCGGGATCGCCAAGTTCGAGACCGACACCGGCCTCGTCGGCGGCTCGGCCTATGACGCCCACAAGGTCTCGATCTCCGAGGGCGACATGGCCAAGGCCAAGGACGCTGACGCCGTGATCTTCGGCGCGGTCGGCGGCCCGAAATGGGATGCGGTGCCCTATGAGGTGCGCCCCGAAGCCGGCCTGCTCCGCCTGCGCAAGGATCTCGCGCTGTTCGCCAATTTGCGTCCCGCCGTGTGCTATCCGGCGCTGGCGGATGCCTCCAGCCTGAAGCGCGAGGCGGTCGAGGGCCTCGACATCGTCATCGTGCGCGAGCTCACCGGCGGCGTCTATTTCGGCGAGCCCAAGACCATCACCGACCTCGGCAACGGCCAGAAGCGCGCCATCGATACCCAGGTCTACGACACCTATGAGATCGAGCGCATCGGCCGCGTCGCTTTCGAGCTTGCCAGGAAGCGCAAGAACAAGGTGACGTCGATGGAGAAGCGCAACGTCATGAAGTCGGGCGTGCTCTGGAACGAGGTCATGACCCAGGTTCACAAGCGCGAATATCCGGACGTGACGCTCGAGCATCAGCTCGCCGATTCCGGCGGCATGATGCTGGTGAAATGGCCGAAGCAGTTCGACGTCATCGTCACCGACAATCTGTTCGGCGACATGCTCTCCGACATCGCGGCGATGCTGACCGGCTCGCTCGGCATGCTGCCCTCGGCCTCGCTCGGCGAGGTCGACGTCAAGACCAAGAAGCGCAAGGCGCTGTACGAGCCCGTGCACGGCTCGGCGCCCGACATCGCCGGCAAAGGCCTCGCCAATCCCATCGCGATGATCTCGTCCTTCGGCATGGCGCTGCGCTACTCCTTCGACATGGGCGATCTCGCCGACAAGGTCGACGCGGCGATCGCCGCCGTGCTCGCCAGCGGCCTCCGCACCGCCGACATCAAGTCGGAGGGCACCACGGCTGCGTCCACCACGCAGATGGGCGAAGCGATCCTGAAGGAATTGCAGAAGCTGCACGCGTAAGCGGCGCTCGCCGTCATTCCGGGGCGATGCGTAGCATCGAACCCGGAAATCTCGAGATTCCCCGGTGCGCAATTGCGCACCTGAGGTCTGGTCCTTCGGACCATCCCGGAATGACGGTGCGAGAAAAAACAAAAATGGCCGGGCGTTGCGCCCGGCCATTTTGATTCAGAAAGATCCGTCGCTCAGTACAGCGGGAAGTTCTGCGGATAGCCGCCGACATCCTGCGGCGGCGAGAGCGGCTGGCGGTCGATCGGGCGGTTGAGGTTCTCGCGGGCGAAGGACGGATAGCCCACTGCCGGCGGGAAGGCGTAGTCGGAGAACTTGCGGTCGCCCGGATTGACCTCGGTGCCGCCGTCGAGCCAGGAGCGCTTGCTCACATAGATGCGGGTGCGGCCCTGCTGATAGACCGCGTTGGGGCCGCTCGGGCCGTAATAGGGGCGGCCGCGCTCGTCATAGCGCTTGGTCCTGGTGTCGGCGGAGGCCGGCGTCGCGACGGACATGGCAATCACGGCGCCCGCCGCAAGCCAGGTCGCCAATTTGTTCGCCGCAGAAAATTTCGAGCTCATCACGTCCCCTTCAGGCGGCAAGCCGCCAGTCGATTTCACCCCATACTAGCCCGCCCGGGGTGACCGCAACTAGGTCAATTGGGTCACACCAGCTCGGAATAATCGTGCGTGCCGGCAAAAGTTGCATGCAAACCAGCCACTTGAGCTTGATGCCGGTCAAAGCGCCCCACGCAATTGCGCATTCGCCGCGCCGAGCAGCCAGTCCGACGAGCCCTGCGAATCGCAGGACCGGCGCTTCAGCTCGGCATGGGCGAACATTTCCGCCAGCTTCGGCTCGTTGCCCGAGGCCAGCAGCGTCAGCCGGTTCAACGTGCAGGCGATCGCCGCGCGCGTCGCGGGCACGCTGCCGCCCTGGCAGGAGAAGCCGGAGATCTGCAAGCCCGGCTCCTCGCTGCGCTTGAGGTAGCCGAGGCAGGCCCCCTTCGCCGTGCCGATTGGCCGGAACAGGACGGCGGGCCCGAATTTGGTGTCGATCAGGCCAGCCTGCTCGAGCAGGGTGGCCGTACCCAAGCCCATCCGGGCGGCCAGACCCGCGGCCGCCGGCCGTGTCACGTCGAATTCGGCGCCTTGGCGGTAGATTTCGAGCTCGGCCACAGGCTTGTCCGCCGTGTCGGTCCAGCGCAGCACGTCCCGTCGGCCGCCTTCGGGATGTCTGAGGATGGTGTAAGAGGCTGTTTTCTCTGATGAATCGAGCCGGCTGATGGCGAAGGCCGGGTGCGAACGGTCGGCCACGCTCCAGCCCGGCTTGTCCGCCGGCTCATCGTCGTGCAAGTCAGGCAGCTGGCCGAGCGCTGCGAGGGCGAGGATGGCAAACAGGGCGAGCGCCCCCACATAGGCGATCAGGCGCGCCAGCGTGCCGACGACCTCGTCGGCGAAGGCTAAAAGCGTCAGCTGGATCTGGGTAGGGCTAACGGCCGTGCTGGCCTCAGGCGACTGCATCCACGGCCTTCAGGCATGGTCCCACGTTGTCTTGCGGCCGGTTCTCGCATAGAAGCGCTGCTCTTCCTGTTTAAGCGTCAGCTTCAGGAACGGGCTTTTTCATCGGAGAGTGAACGATGGGTTACAAAGTCGCAGTCGTCGGCGCGACCGGCAATGTCGGTCGGGAAATGCTCAACATCCTCGACGAGCGCAAATTCCCCGCGGACGAGGTCGTGGCCCTGGCGTCGCGCCGCAGCGTCGGCGTCGAGGTCTCCTATGGCGACCGCACCCTGAAGGTCAAAGCGCTCGAGCACTACGACTTCTCCGACGTCGATATCTGCCTGATGTCGGCGGGCGGCTCGGTGTCGAAGGAATGGTCGCCGCAGATCGGCGCCGCCGGCGCGGTCGTGATCGACAATTCCTCCGCCTGGCGCATGGACCCGGACGTGCCGCTGATCGTGCCGGAGGTGAACGCGGCCGCGACCGAAGGCTTCAAGAAGAAGAATATCATCGCCAACCCGAACTGCTCGACCGCGCAGCTCGTCGTCGCGCTCAAGCCGCTGCACGACAAGGCCGGCATCAAGCGCGTCGTGGTCTCGACCTATCAATCGGTGTCGGGTGCCGGCAAGGACGCGATGGACGAATTGTTCTCCCAGACCAAGGCCGTCTACACCAATGACGAGCTGGTCGCGAAGAAATTCCCCAAGCGCATCGCCTTCAACGTCATTCCCCACATCGACGTCTTCATGGAGGACGGCTACACCAAGGAAGAGTGGAAGATGATGGCGGAGACCAAGAAGATCCTTGATCCCAAGATCAAGCTCTCCGCCACCTGCGTGCGCGTGCCTGTCTTCGTCGGCCACTCCGAGGCCGTCAACATCGAGTTCGAGAATCCGATCAGCGCGGACGAAGCGCGCGAGATCCTGCGCAAGGCGCCCGGCTGCCTCGTCATCGACAAGCAGGAGCCCGGCGGCTACGCCACTCCTTACGAAGCGGCCGGCGAGGACGCGACTTACATCAGCCGCATCCGCGAGGACGCGACGGTGGAGAACGGTCTCGTGCTGTGGTGCGTGTCCGACAACTTACGCAAGGGCGCAGCGCTCAACGCGATCCAGATCGCGGAAGTGCTGATCAACCGCAAGCTGATCAGCGCGAAGAAGAAGGCGGCGTAAGGCTTCGTTCGGCTGTCACTCTCGTCGTCCCGGACAAGCGCGCCAAAAGCGCGCGCCGATCCGGGACCCCAGCGCGAGCGCTTGCGCTCGTCGCGATAACCACAGGACGTGGTTTGGCGAAGACTCGTGGTGACCAGCTCGCGCGACAACGCAAGCCTGTGGCTATGGGTCCCGGATCGGCGCTTGCGCTTGTCCGGGACGACGATCTCGTTTGACGCGCCAGTTTACGAAATCGCTCAAGCCACGCTTTGCGCGTTGCGAAATTCCTTCGCCTCTTTGTCCAGCACGAACAGCGATCCCTCCGCGACGCCGAAATAGGCGCCGTGGGTCTGCATCTGGCCGCTCTCCACGGCCTTGCGCACGAACGGGAAGGTCATCAGGTTCTCGAGGCTGCGGAACACCGCGGCCTTCTCGATGCGCTCGACGAACTGCGCCATGGTCTCGTGGGCGCGCTGCTCGACCACCTCGCCGGGCTTGATGAACATCTGCATCCATTTGCCGATGAAGTCGCCGGGCGTCAGCGGCTCGATCTTGTCGACGAAGGCGCGGATGCCGCCGCATTGCGCGTGGCCGAGCACGACGATGTGCTTCACCTTCAGCACCGTCACCGCATATTCCAGCGCCGCCGAGACGCCGTGCGCATTCTCGTCGGGCTGATAGGTCGGCACCAGATTGGCGATGTTGCGGACCACGAAGAGCTCGCCCGGGCCGACGTCGAAGATCACTTCCGGCGAGACGCGGCTGTCGCAGCAGCCGATCACCATCACTTCCGGCGACTGCCCCTTCACCGACAGCTCGCGATAGCGGTTCTGCTCGGTCGGCAGCCGCTGGGTGGCAAATGCCTTGTAGCCTTCCAGCAAATGCTTCGGGAATGTCGTCATGGCCTATGCCTAACCATATACCGCTGGGGTGAACAAGCCTTTCGAATGGGCAGGCCAAGTGCTATCGGCTGAGGTCAGACGACAGACGAGGAAGGAACGCTTGCATGACCCGCCCGCGCCGCAGCCATCTGTTCATGCCCGGCTCCAACCCCCGCGCGCTGGAAAAGGCGCGCAATCTTCCCGCCGACGGCCTGATCCTCGATCTGGAAGACTCCGTCGCCCCCGAGGCCAAGGCGGTGGCCCGCGACGGGATCGCCGCTGCGATCGCCGCCAAGGGGTTCGGCAAGCGCGAGATCCTGATCCGCACCAACGGCCTCGACACGCCCTGGTGGGCCGATGACGTCGCCATGGTCGCCAAGGCCTCGCCCGACGGCATCCTGGTTCCAAAAGTTTCAAGCATCGAAGATCTCGACACGATCGGCCGCAAGCTGGCCGAGCTCGGCGCCGCGCCAACGGTGAAGGTCTGGGCCATGATCGAGACCGCGCGCGCAGTGCTGCATGCCGAGGAGCTGGCCGCCGCCGGCCGCGATCCATCGAGCCGCCTCTCCGGTTTCGTGTTCGGCCCGAACGACATCTCGCGCGAGACGCGCATCCGCATGCTGCCCGGCCGCGCCGCGATGATCCCGATGATCACTCATTGCATCTTGGCGACGCGCGCCCATGGCCTCGAAATCCTCGACGGCCCCTACAGCGACATCGCCAATTCCGACGGTTTCGCCACCGAATGCGCGCAAGGCCGCGATCTCGGTTTCGACGGCAAGACGCTGATCCACCCCTCCCAGATCGACGCCTGCAACGCGATCTTCACGCCGCCTGAAGAGGAAGTCGCGCGCGCCCGAAAGATCATCGCGGCGTTCGAGCTGCCGGAGAACGCCTCGCGCGGTGCGATCCGGCTCGACGGCGCCATGGTCGAGCGCCTGCACGCCGACATGGCCCGCCGCACGATCGAGATCGCGGACGCGATCGCGGCGATGAAGGGCTGAAGACAGATCCTGGCTCTGGATATCCGCCTGGCGCGGATTTCCCGTCAGTATCGATAAGCCGCTCGCCGGGTGCGCCGGGATTCCTGTAATTTAGATCACACAGTCCGGCTGGTTACTCCGATAAATTTGCGTTGTTTGAATACTGCTTCCCGCCCCCGCTATGACGAGCAGGCTTTCGTATGCTTCGCAAATTATTCTATTGCTTTGCAATTCTTGTCCTCGCGGGCCCCGCGGCCGCCATCGATCGCGTCAAGGGCGACGCCAACCCCGCCATCGCCGCCGCTTCCGAGGCAATACGGCGAGATCCCAAGGACGCGAATGCGTATTACAACCGAGGCAATGCTTATGCCGCCAGCGGCGATACGGATCGCGCCATAGCCGATTACACCGCCACGATCCGGCTCGATCCGGCCTACGCCAACGCCTACTACAACCGGGGCAACGGTTACAGCAACAAGGGCGACATGGACCGGGCCATCGCGGACTACACGGCCACGATCCGGATAGATCCGGCCTATGCCAACGCCTACTACAATCGAGGCAATGCCTACAGCAACAAGGGCGATAGGGATCGCGCCATTGCCGACTACACCGAAGCAGTGCGCCTGCAGCCCTCCAATGCGAACGCGTATTTCAATCGCGGAAACGCCTACGGCACCAAAGGCGACACGGACCACGCCATCGCCGACTACACTGACGCGATACGCGTGGATCCCACCTATGCGAACGCCTATGTCAATCGTGGGCTGGCTTACGAGAAGCGCGGCGATTTCGCCAAGGCGAGGGCCGACTTCAACGCCACGCTTGGATTGACCCATGGCGTCACAAGATGGGCACAGGACAAGGCACGCGAGCGGCTTGCTGTCCTGCCTTCGCGACCGGCAACGGTCTTGGTCGAGAAACCCAGCATCGCCCCGACTGTCGTGGCGTCCGAGGCGCCGAGCAGTGAACGCCGCATCGCCCTCGTCATCGGCAATTCGGCTTATGAAAACGTCGCCGCCCTGCCGAACCCCGTCCGCGACGCAACCCTCGTCGCTGACGTGCTGAGACTGACCGGATTCGAAGCCGTGACTCTGCTGACCAATCTCCGCAAGGATGCGTTGGTGAATGCCTTGCGCGAGTTCGCGGCACGTGCGGAGACGGCGGATTGGGCCGTCGTGTATTATGCCGGACACGGCATGGAGGTCGGCGGAGTCAATTATCTCATTCCGACGGACGCGAAGATCGCGGCAGATCGCGAGATCGGATTTGAAGCCGTGCCGGTCGATCAGGTTCTCAATGCGGCAGAGCGCGCCAGGAAGCTGCGCCTCGTCATCCTTGATGCCTGCCGCGACAACCCGTTCGCAAGCCAGATGAAGCGCACAATGACCGTCGCGTCGCGCTCGGTGTCGCGAGGCCTGGCGCCTGTCGAGCCGGAGGCGGGAACGTTGGTGGTCTATGCCGCCAAGGACGGCGAGACCGCGCTCGACGGTGACGGGATCAACAGTCCGTTCGCCACCGCCTTCGTCAAGAACCTTCCGACGCCGGGCCTCGAAGTCCGCAGGCTCTTCGACTTCGTTCGCGACGATGTCATGGAAGCGACCGGCCGCAGGCAAAAGCCGTTCAGCTACGGCTCGATCTCCGGACGGCAGGACTTCTATTTCGTGGCCGCCAGGTGACTTCGTGCGAGGTGCAATTCAGCGCGGCGCGAGGTCGGCGCGATCGAGCTCTTCATTGGGCCTCCCTCTGCGGAGACACCCTCTTCCCGACCCTCTCCCGCAAGCGGGAGAGGGAGCGCACCTCCAGCGCGGCGGCTAGCCAAATCTCTCCGCCGCCCACGCATACAGGCTGCCGGGGATCGGCTGCTCGCCGCCGCGGCCCTTGGGCGAGATGTGCAGGCCGATGATCTCGGGGTTGGTGACGAGGCCGAGATAGCTCGAGGGATCGAAGAACAGTTTTGGCTCGGCATGCACGGCGTAGAACGACTGCTTCGGGAGGGCGTTCTGCAGCTCACCGGTACGGCGCGCCAGCGCCGTGAGCGCGGCAGGGCCGTAGATCGCGACGCGAATGTCCGAGAGGCGGTTCGAACCGCCGCGCAGGCGGCGCATCATGAAGGTGATGCGATGGCGCACCGACAGCCAGTTCGGCGTCAGCTCCTCCTGCTCCATCAGCTCCTCGAAAGCGGCAACGATGCCGTGCTCGGGCGGAAGATAGAGCACGGAATTGCCGAGCTGGCGCGGCCGCTCCCAGGCGAAGTACGGCTTTGCCGGATCGATCTCGGCGGGCTTCAAGAGCAGCACGTCGGCGTCGAGCCAGAGGCCGAGGCCCTTCGCCATCAGCTTCATGCGGAAGAAATCGCTGAACTGCAGCGTGGTCCAGTCGCGCCAGCTGCCGTCCGGCTGCGGGGGCCGCAAGCGTTCGGAGAACGCGTGCGGCAGGATTGCCTCGGCCTCGGCATTTGCGATGCCCGCCGGCAGGCCGGGAATGGGGTCGAAGCTGTAGACCGTGACCTTGTGGCCGGCAGCGAGTTGCGAGCGCAGACAGGTCTGGCGCAGCGCATCCATCGGGCCATGCCAGAAGGTGACAATCTCGGGGAGCATGAAGAAAAGCTATACGGGATAAGCAGGGCAAAGAAAAAGCCCCGGCGCTGGCGGCACCGGGGCTCGAAGCGAAGAGCGATCTCAGGCCCAGGCGCGTTCGCGCTTGAGCTTGTCCTCATAGCTGTCGATCGAGGCCTTCTTCTCCATGGTGAGACCGATGTCGTCGAGGCCGTTGATCAGGCAGTGCTTGCGGAACGGGTCGATCTCGAACTTGACCTTGCCGCCATCGGGGCCGCGGATCTCCTGGTTCGGCAGGTCGATCGTCAGCGTCGCGTTGGCGCCGCGCTCGGCGTCGTCGAACAGCTTGTCGAGATCCTCCTGCGAAACGCGGATCGGCAGAATGCCGTTCTTGAAGCAGTTGTTGTAGAAGATGTCGCCGAACGAGGTCGAGATCACGCAGCGGATGCCGAAGTCGAGCAGCGCCCAGGGCGCGTGCTCGCGGCTCGAGCCGCAGCCGAAATTGTCGCCGGCAACCAGCACCTTCGCGTTGCGATAGGCGGGCTGGTTGAGGACGAAATCCGGGTTCTCGCTGCCGTCGTCCTTGTAGCGCTGCTCGGAGAAGAGCCCCTTGCCAAGGCCGGTGCGCTTGATGGTCTTGAGGTACTGCTTGGGAATGATCATGTCGGTGTCGACATTGATGATCTTCAGCGGCGCCGCGACGCCTTCCAGCGTGGTGAACTTGTCCATGGTTGCGCTTTCCCGGATGGGTCTAGGGGAACAGGTGTTTATCGCGATCGGGCCGGGAATCCTAGGGCGAATTGGGCATGCCTTACCTCTCCCGCTTGCGGGAGAGGTCGGCGCGTAGCGCCGGGTGAGGGTTCTATCCTCTGGGGAGTGTCCCGTGGAGGAGACACCCTCTCCCCAGCCCTCCCCCGCAAGCGGGGGAGGGAGCGCACCTCCCGCGCGACGCAGCCGTCAATCCGCCTTAGCCTCAATTGCCGCCATGTCGTCGTCCGACAGGCCGAAATGGTGGCCGATCTCGTGGATCAGGACGTGGCGGACGATATGGCCGAGGCTTTCGTCGTGCTCGGCCCAATAATCCAGGATCGGCCGGCGGTAGAGCCAGACCATGTTGGGCAGCCGCGCCACGTCGCCCAAACTCTGCTGGGGCAGGCCGACGCCCTGGAACAGGCCGAGCAGGTCGAACTCGCTCTCGCACTCCATCTCGTCCAGGACCTCCTCGGTCGGGAAGTCGTCGACGCGGACAATCACGCCCTCGCAGAGTTTGCGAAATTCCGCCGGCAGGCGCTCGAACACATCGTGAGCCATCGCTTCCATCTCGGCCAGCGAGGGCGCTTTCAATTCCGTCCACATGCGTCCCTCTTACCGTGGGTTCCGCGCCGATGCATCCCGCATTATAAGCGCGGCGAGGTTGACGGGCGCCGCCAAAACGGGGAGCGTGGGGCCGTCAATGGAACGTTTCAGGTGGGCGGAAAAATGCGAGCGAAAACAGCGCTGACGCTACTGTGCATGGGGTTGTTTTCACAGTTTTGCGTCGGCGCGGAAGCCCAGGCCGCCGGCCCCGAGATTCGCCTCGCCCAGGCGGTGTCGCCGGACGACATGCCCCCGCCACGCAAGCGGCCCCCGGCGCGCTTGCGCGTCACGCCCTATTACAGCCCGGACGGCGTCTATCCGCGCTACAATCCCGGCCCCGACGCAGTCCGCGTCTGCAACGCAACCTATGTGCAGGAATACCGGCCGAGCGGCACGGTGATCGTGCCGCGCGTGAGCTGCTACTGGCGCCGGGGCTGACCAGTTCAGTGCCCGCGCCAGCGCACAGCGCGGAAGCCTCGTGGGGATCGTCATGGCGAGATGGGTTGCATTGGCCGTTGCCGTCGCGCTTGCCGCCGGCCTGCCTCGCGCTTCCGCGGCACCAAGGGTGACGATGCCGGAGGCCTCGGCGGGGATCGCGGTTTTCGATGTGCGACGACACGCGCGAACCCAACACCTGGTGCCACCTGCTGTCCGCCATGATCCACGCTATTACGCGCGGCCCGTCTACTACCATCCCTATCCTTACGGCGTGCCCGCCCCGTTCGTGTTCGGCTACGGGCCGTTTTGGACGCGCTAGCCGGCGGGCGAAAATCCCCTGACCAGCAGCACGGTCGCCTGCGCGCCGGCCTTGCGGTCCCGCGAAATCTCCTCGTAGTCGGGCGAGTTCGAGAAGGCGAGGAATGCGGCCTCGTCGGGAAACGACATCATGACAAGCTTGTCATGCGGCCATGCGCCTTCGAGCACGCGCGGCTGCTCGTCGGCGGCGAGCAGCCGCCCGTTGTACTTTCTGAACACGTCGAAGAACCGCGCCTGATAGCGGTCATAGGCTGCGCGGTCCGTCATCTTCAATTGCGCAATGGCGTAGACAGTCATCTGCAAAATTCCTTCCCATAGCGGCACTGCGTCGCATCGCGGAGCCCAGTGTCGTTCATTCATGGCGCGTTCACATCGCTGTCCGCAACTTAATCCTGGGAGCGACCGCAATTGAACAGCAATGGCGCGGCCGAGACGTGCGCGTCGCAGCTCTGCTGTCCAGATTTAGGGAGGATTCCATGCTGAGGATGTTGGGTCGTAGGGCTAGCCCGATGCGCGTGCTCGGGATCGCGGCCGCCGCGACGCTGATGCTGTCGGCCGGCACCGCGCGTCGCGCTGAAGCACTGAGCTTGATCAATCCGGCAACGTCGCCCACGACGAAAGCCGCGGCCGGCGATCTCGTCACGCAGGTTCGTCACGGCGGCGGCGGGCATGGTGGTGGCGGACATTTTCACGGCGGCGGTGGTTTCCGCGGTGGCGGAGGACATTTCGGCGGCTTCCGCGGCGGCGGCTTCCATGGCGGCGGCTTCCGCGCTGCGCCGGCATTTCACGGCGGCGGCATTCGCTACGGCGGATTTCGTCATTACGGCGGCTATCACCGCTATGGGATTTATCGTCCTCACTACGGCTATCGCCACTTCCACCGGCGCTATTATGTCGGCGGCTATTATCCCTACTACCACTATCCGCGCCGTTGCCGGATCATCTGGACCTATTACGGTCCGCGCCGCGTCTGCCGCTGGCCCCGCTGGCACTATCCGTACCGGTACTATTGGTGATGTGAGTTGACGTCATCCCGGGGCTCGCGGAGCGAGAACCCGGGATCTCGAGATTCCGGGTCTGGCGCTTCCGCGCCATCCCGGAATGACAGCGTTGCCTAAAGCCAATCCTTCAGCTTCCAGGACGAAGCCTTCCACCGCATCAAATTCTCGAGCTTCCACTGCTTGAACATCGCCGGCGGCCAGCGGCTGAGCTTGGAGGTCTCCTCGACCTCCGGCTTCGCGACGATGCGCAATGGCGCCGCGCGCCGCCGGTGCTGGCGCGTGGCCTCGCTGATCAGATCGACATATTCCGGCTTGTTGGCCATGACGTGTCCTCGCGAAACCGTCGCGAGGACACTGTCGGCGCCGCCGATTAACGGCGGTTTGCCGCGATCGCTACAATTGCAGGAACTGGCTTAGCGCCAGTCCCGGACGTCGACGAAGTGACCTGCGATCGCCGCGGCCGCCGCCATCGCCGGCGACACCAGATGCGTGCGGCCCTTGAAGCCCTGGCGGCCCTCGAAGTTGCGGTTCGAGGTCGAGGCGCAGCGCTCTTCCGGCTTCAGCTTGTCCGGGTTCATGGCGAGACACATCGAGCAGCCCGGCTCGCGCCATTCGAAGCCCGCCTTGATGAAGATCTTGTCGAGGCCCTCAGCTTCCGCCTGCTCCTTCACGATGCCGGAGCCCGGCACCACCATGGCGTTGACGTTCGCTGAAACGGTCTTGCCTTCAGCAATCTTGGCTGCCGCGCGCAAGTCTTCGATGCGGCCATTGGTGCAGGAGCCGATGAAGACGCGGTCGAGCTTGATGTCGGTGATTTTCGTGCCTGCGGTCAGGCCCATGTATTTCAGCGCGCGATGCTTGGAGATGCGCTTGGCCTCGTCCTCGATCTTGTCGGGATCGGGCACGATGCCGGTGACCGAGATCACGTCCTCAGGGCTCGTGCCCCAGGTCACGATCGGCGGCAGTTTTACAGCATCGAGGCGCAGCTCGTGGTCGAAATGCGCGCCTTCGTCGGAGCGCAGCTTCTCCCAATAGCGCATCGCCGCGTCCCAGGCCGCGCCCTTCGGCGCCTTCGGCCGGTCGCGCAGGAAGTCGAACGCCTTCTGGTCGGGCGCAACCAGGCCGGCGCGCGCGCCGCCTTCGATCGACATGTTGCAGACCGTCATGCGGCCTTCCATCGAGAGCGCGCGGATCGCTTCGCCCGCATATTCCAGCACATAGCCGGTGCCGCCGGCGGTGCCGATCTCGCCGATGATGGCGAGGATGATGTCCTTGCCGGTCACGCCCTCCGGCAACTTGCCGTCGACGGTGACGCGCATGTTCTTGGCCTTCTTCTGGATCAGCGTCTGCGTCGCCAGCACGTGCTCGACCTCGCTGGTGCCGATGCCGTGGGCGAGCGCGCCGAACGCGCCATGCGTCGAGGTGTGGCTGTCACCGCAGACGATCGTGGTGCCCGGCAAGGTAAAGCCCTGCTCGGGGCCGATGACGTGGACGATGCCTTGGCGCTTGTCGAACTCGTTGTAATATTCGATGCCGAATTCCTTGGCATTCTCGGCCAGCGCCTTGATCTGCTCGATGCTTTCAGGATCGGGGTTCGGCTTGGTGCGGTCGGTGGTCGGCACGTTGTGGTCGACGACGGCGAGCGTCTTCTCGGGCGCATGCACCCTGCGCCCCGTCGCGCGCAGGCCTTCGAACGCCTGCGGCGAGGTCACCTCGTGCACCAGATGGCGATCGATATAGAGCAGGCAGGTGCCGTCCTCGGCTTCGTGCACCAGGTGGTCGTTCCAGATCTTGTCATAAAGGGTGGTCGGCTTGGACATGAGCTTGAGCTCCGAAGAATGTGTGTAAGCGATGAGCGCGGCAGGCCGCGCGGGCAACAAAATCGTCAGCGCAGCTTTTAGGCTGCGCGACTAAGCTCTGACGTTGCCGAGGTCGCGAAGCGTCCGAAGAACCGGCCAGGCAGCCGCGAGCGATCATCGATGACGATGCGCTGGACGGGGGCGAAGCTGGTCAGATCTGGAAACATTCTAGAAGCTATATAGCACGCGGAAATTAAAGCGCGAGAGCTTCGAATTCGTCATTGCGAGCGCAGCGAAGCAATCCAGAAATGCATCCGCGGAGACAGGCTGGATTGCTTCGTCGCAAGGGCTCCTCGCAATGACAGGGCAAACAAAAAAGCGCGGAGCCGAGCCCCGCGCTTTCGAAAAACTCGCCTGGTGGCGGAGCTTACTCGCCGACGGCAGCCGCGCGGTCCTGCTTCTCGACGATGCGGGCCGACTTGCCGCGGAGATTGCGCAGGTAATAGAGCTTGGCACGACGCACCTTGCCGCGGCGCACCACCTTGATCGAGTCGATCATCGGCGACATCACGGGGAACACGCGCTCCACGCCCTCGCCATAGGAAATCTTGCGGACGGTGAAGCTCTCGTTGAGACCGCCGCCGGAACGGCCGATGCAGACGCCCTCATAGGCCTGCACGCGGGTGCGGTCGCCTTCGACGACCTTCACGTTGACGATCACGGTGTCGCCGGGGCCGAATTCCGGGATGTCCTTACCGGCGGACAGCTTGTCGAATTGCTCTTGTTCGAGCTGCTTGATCAGGTTCATGGGTAAATCTCCATCGGCGCGCCCAGCCTTTGAAACGGGGGCTGCGCGAAATTCGTCTATCCAGCCATTGCGGATTTGGCCGCTCCTATAAGGCAAGCCGGAGCGTTTGTCACCCGTCTGTCTTGTTTTTTGGCGTTTTTTGGCGGCCGGCCCGATTCGGGGGCTTGGGTGGTATCTGGGCCCACAAATCCGGCCGCCGGGCCGCCGTCAGGGCCTCGGATTGCGCCCGCCGCCAGCTGGCGACCTTGGCGTGGTCGCCGGAGGTCAGGATGTCAGGGATCGGAGCCCCCTCGAACAGCTGGGGACGCGTGTATTGGGGGTATTCGAGCAGCCCGTCCGAAAAACTCTCGTCGGTTCCCGAGGCCTCCTTGCCCATCACCCCCGGCAGCAGCCGGACGCAGGCGTCGATCAGGGCCAGGGCCGCGATTTCACCCCCCGAGAGCACGTAATCGCCGATCGAGACCTCCTCCAGCCCGCGCCCGTCGATCACCCGCTGGTCCACCCCCTCGAATCGTCCGCAGATGATCAGGGGGCCGGGGCCCTTGGCGAGCTCGACGACACGGGCCTGAGTCAGTGGCCGACCGCGCGGGCTCATGAGCAGGCGGGGTCGCTCAGGGCCGATCCCGGCTGCATCGATCGCGGCCGCCAGAACGTCCGGCCGCAGCACCATGCCCGGTCCGCCGCCGGCCGGCGTGTCGTCGACGCTGCGATGGCGGTCGGTCGCGGAGGCCCGGATGTCCCGCGCTTCGAGCGCCCAGAGCCCGGCGGCGAGCGCCCGGCCGGCCAGGCTCACGCCGAGCGGTCCCGGAAACATCTCCGGAAACAGCGTCAGCACGGTCGCGCGCCAGGGTGAAGGGTGGGTCATTCGATCTCAGTTCTCGTCGTCCCGGACAAGCGCGCCTCACGCACGCAGATCAGGGACCCATAACCACCGCAGCCAGTTTTGCGATGGTTGAAGCCTCCAGCTTAGCCAAAAACCACGGCTTGTGGTTATGGGTCCCCGCCTTCGCGGGGACGACTCGGAGCGAGAGCTTCGTCCCGCTCCTCGCCCTCGATCTCCTGCGGCAACGCGATCACGACGCGGCCGCCTTTGAGGTCGACCTCCGGCACCACGGCGTTGGAGAACGGCAGCAGCATCGTCGGGCCCTTGAGGGGCGCGATCTCGATGATGTCGCCGGCGCCGAAATTATGGATGGCGAGCACGCGGCCGAGCGTCTCGCCGTCGGTGGTGACGGCGGCGAGCCCGATCAGATCGGTGTGGTAATATTCGTCCGCGTCCGTCGCGGGCAGTTTTTCGCGCGGGACGTAGAGCTCGATGCCGTTGAGGCGCTCGGCCTCATCGCGGGTCGCGACACCCTTGAACGTCGCGACCAGATGGTCCTTGGCCTCGCGGACCTCTGCGATTTCGAACTGGCGCCTGCCGTCCTTGGACAGCAGCGGACCATAGCGCCTGACGGCAAAGGGATCTTCGGTGAAGGTCCACAGCTTGACCGCACCGCGCACACCATGCGCGGCGCCGATCCGCGCGACGCAGACCAGCGCCGACATGTCTTAGCCTTAGCCCTTGGCGGCGGCTTCGGCCTGCGCCTTGCGCTCCTTGCGCGGCACGGCCTTCTGCGGATTGTTGCGTGCTTCGCGCTTCTTGACGCCGGCGGCATCGAGGAAACGCGCCACGCGGTCCGACGGCTGCGCGCCCTTGGCGACCCAGGCCTTCACCTTCTCCAGGTCGAGCTTCAGGCGCGCCTCGTTGTCCTTCGGCAGCAGCGGATTGAAATAGCCGAGACGCTCGATGAAGCGGCCGTCGCGCGGAAAGCGCGAATCGGCGACGACGACGTGATAGACGGGACGCTTCTTGGTGCCTGCGCGGGCGAGCCGGATAACAACGGACATTCAGTTCTCCTTCAAAGTACGTTTTGTTCGGTTGATTGGTATTCCGCGTCACGTAAGACCTGTTGCGGTCCCTCGCGACGAATTCCTCATTTCTTCTTGCCTGGGAAACCGCCGAGGCCCGGCAGCGTCGGCTTGCCGCTCAGCCCGGTCAGTCCAGGAAGGTTGGGCAGGCCGCTGCGAAGGCCGGGCGGCAGATCCTTCGGCAGGTTGGGCAAGCCTTGCCCGCCGCCGCTCTGCATCTTCTCCTGCAGCGCCTTCATCTCTTCGGGCGAGGGCATCTTCATGCCGCCGCCGAAGCCCATCGCCTGCGCGATGCCGGCGAGCGGGCCGCGCTTGCCCGAGCCCATGGCCTTCATCACGTCGGCCATGTTCCGGTGCATCTTCAGGAGCTTGTTGACGTGCTCGACGCTCTGGCCGCTGCCGGCGGCGATGCGCTTCTTGCGGCTGGCCTTGAGCAGGTCCGGATGACGGCGCTCCTCGCGCGTCATGGAATCGATGATCGCGACCTGGCGCTTCAGGATCTTGTCGTCGATGCCGGCCGCGGCGATCTGGTTCTTCATCTTGGAGATGCCGGGCATCATGCCCATCAGGCCGCTGATGCCGCCCATGTTGGACATCTGCAACAGCTGCTCGCGCATGTCGTTGAGGTCGAACTGACCCTTGCGCATGCGCTCGGCGGTGCGCGCGGCCTTCTCCGCATCGATATTGGCGGCGGCACGCTCGACCAGCGAGACCACGTCGCCCATGCCGAGGATGCGGCCGGCGATACGATCAGGATGGAAATCTTCCAGCGCGTCGGTCTTTTCACCGGTGCCGATCAGCTTGATCGGCTTGCCGGTGACCGCGCGCATCGACAACGCGGCGCCGCCGCGGCCGTCGCCGTCAACGCGGGTCAGCACGATGCCGGTGAGGCCGACGCGCTGATCGAACGAGCGGGCGAGGTTCACCGCGTCCTGGCCGGTGAGGGAGTCTGCGACCAGCAGCACTTCATGCGGATTGGCCGCGGCTTTGATCGCCGCCGCCTCCGCCATCATCTCTTCGTCGAGCGTGGTGCGGCCGGCGGTGTCGAGCAGCACGATGTCGTAGCCGCCGAGCTTGCCGGCTTCCAGCGCACGCTTGGCAATCTGCGGCGGCTGCTGGCCGGCGACGATCGGCAGGGTCGGGATGTCGAGGTCGCGGCCGAGCACGGCCAGCTGCTCCATCGCCGCCGGACGGTAGACGTCGAGCGAGGCCATCAGCACCTTGCGCTTGTCGCGCTGGACCAGGCGGCGGGCGAGCTTTGCGGTGGTGGTGGTCTTACCGGAGCCTTGCAGACCGACCATCATGATCGGCACCGGCGGCACGGCATTGACGTCGATGGTCTGGCCTTCGGCACCGAGCGTATTGATCAGCTCGTCATGGACGATCTTGACCACCATCTGGCCGGGGGTGACAGACTTGACGACGGTGGCGCCGATCGCCTGCTCGCGGACGCGCTCGGTGAAGCTGCGCACCACCTCGAGCGCGACGTCGGCCTCCAGCAGCGCCCGGCGCACCTCGCGCATCGCGGCGTCGACGTCCTTTTCGGTCAGCGCACCGCGCCCCGTCAGACGATCGAGAATGCCACCAAGCCGTTCCGACAGATTGTCGAACAATACCGTTGTCCTGTTTAACCTCTCCCCGCCTGCGGAGAGAGGTCGGATCGCCCTTGCGATCCGGGTGAGGGGGTACGGGACCATCCACGCGCATTACACGCGGAGAGAGCCCCTCACCCCGGCCCTCTCCCCGCAAGAGCGGGGCGAGGGAGAAGAAACCAAACACCTTTGCGCCCGAGGGCGCACAGCGCTGTCGGGCGTTGACCTCCAGCCTCGAGGGCCGGTCGGCGGGTCGAAAAGAAAGCCTTTCCGAGAAAGTGGCGGGGTTAAACGCCGCTCACGCCCAAAAGTCAAGGAAAGTTAGGGTGCCGGCGTGCCTTTGGTAGGGCAAGATGCTGAAAATGTGATCCTTTTGGCGACGGGTTCCTTTTCCGTCGGGCCCGCCCATATAGCCGCTGATGCCTTACCGTTCCGACCATCCCTAGTAGCCCGTCGTGCCCGTCACCCGCCGCCGCCTATTCGGACTGCTCGCCGGAGCCGGTGCTCTGGTCGGCGTCCCCTCCTTCTGGATGTCCAGCATGAAAACCTATGACGGCCCCGCCTCCGACCATTTCAACGGCCTGCACTTCTTCGATCCGGACGGGGCGCCGCCGAAGTCGCTTCGTGAGGTGCTGCGCTGGCAGTTCGGCGGCGGACGGCAGCGCGCGAAATGGCCGGACTGGGCCCCCAGCCCTCATGCCGACACCCCGCCGGAGCGTGTCGACGGTGACAAGGTGCGGCTCTCCTTCGTCGGCCACGCCAGCTGGCTGATCCAGGCCGGCGGTCTCAACATCCTGGTCGATCCCGTCTGGTCGATGCGGGTCTCGCCGGTCGCCTGGGCCGGACCGAAGCGGCACAACGATCCCGGCATCGCCTTTGAGAGACTGCCGAAGATCGATGTCGTGCTGGTCTCGCACGGGCACTACGATCATCTTGATATCGTGACGCTGTCGCGGCTCACCAAGAATTTCGCTCCGCGCGTGGTCACCCCGCTCGGCAACGACGTCACGATGCGCAGCGCCGATCCCACGATCAAGGTCGAAGCGTTCGACTGGCACGATCGTGTCGAGCTCGGCGAAGGCGTCGCCGTGCATCTGGTGCCGACCCGGCACTGGACCGCGCGCGGCCTGTTCGACCGCAACAAGGCGCTGTGGGCGAGCTTCGTATTGGAGACGCCGGCCGGAAAGATCTACGTCGTCTGCGATTCCGGCTATGGCGACGGCCGGCACTTTCGCCGCGTCGCCGAGAAGCACGGGAAGCTGCGCCTGGCGATCCTGCCCATTGGCGCCTACGAGCCGCGCTGGTTCATGCGCGACCAGCACATGAACCCCGAGGACGCGGTGAAGGCGCTGGCCGATTGCGGCGCCGAGGCCGCGCTCGGGCATCACCACGGCACGTTCCAGCTGACGGACGAAGCAATCGAAGCGCCGGCCAAGGCGCTGGTCGAAGCGCTCGATACGGCGAAGATTCCGCAGGAGCGGTTCGTGGCGATGATGCCGGGACAGGTGGTGGAGATTTAGGTCGTGTATCCATAAACCCGGCGGCTTGATGCGACGAAAGCAATGTCCGCTTTGCTGCCATAGCGACAAGTGCGTGCGGCTCTGCGCCGTTGAACCAGAAAGCCCATGACGCAACAAAACCACCATGGATTTCTTTTGGTCGGAAGACCTAGATTAATCGATGGATGGAGCCGGCCTGTGGGATTTTTGCTGAGAATTGTGCTTGCAACCGCTCTCGTGAACCTTGCTCCGGCCGTCGCCCAGGCGAAGAATGCCATCGCTTCTCCTGCCTTGCAGAAGGAATTCGATGGCTTCATCGAGAAGTTTCGCGCGGCGCTGAAGGCAAACGATTCCGCCGCCGTCGCCGGTATGACACGATTGCCGTTCATGAACGACGACGCAATTCGCGACGCCGCGCAATTTGGCGCCAAGACCTATCGGACCTCGTTCACGGCGAAAAATCGCGAGTGTATCCAGCGCGGCAAGGCCGTCTACAATCGCGATGACTATAAGAACGACAGTTACTTCGTCTTCTGCGGCGAGCTCATCTTCGTCTTTACCAAGACGCCGGCGGGGTTCCTTTTTACTGATATCAGCGCGAATGATTGATCAGGCAACAATGCTATCCCCTGCCGCCGGACGTATGATCGGGTCGCCGGCCGATTGGTGTTGCGGCGATGCGCCTCTTACAAAAGAGGCTACTGCCCCTGCTTGATCGCCCAGCTCACATTCACCGTTACCGTCAGCGTCTCCTCGCCGGGCGCGACTGCGGCAGGCGCCGCCATCGGAGCTGTTGCCATGCGGCCCTTGAACAGCGGCACCGGGCCACCGCCTTCGGCGACGTTGAGCGGCGGTCCCAACGTCACTCCCGTGGCCTTGGCGTAGATCTCCGCCTTGCGGCGCGCATCCGCCACTGCTTGCTCGCGCGCATCGTCGAGCAGTTTTGAGGCCTGCGTCACCTCGAACGAGATGTTGCCGATGTCGTTGGCCCCGGCGCTGACCAGCGTGTCGATGATGCCGGCCACCTTGGTCACGTCGCGGATCTTCATGGTGACGCGGTTGCTCGCGCGGAAGCCGACCACGGGCGAGGCGCCGGTGGATTTGTTCTGGCCGTATTGCGGCTGCAGCGACAGGCGCGAGGTCTGGTAATCCTTCTCGTCGATCCCTGCGCCCTTCAGCGCCAAGAGCACTTTGCCCATCGCGGCGTTGTTGGCATCGGAGGCTTCCTTCGCCGTCTTGGCGTCGTTGGCGACGCCGGCATCGATGTGCGCGAGATCTGGCGCCACGGAGATCATGGCCTCGCCGCTCACCGTGATGGCGGACGGAAAATCGTCGGCGCGTACGGGCGCGGCGAGCAGCGTGGTGGCAAGGACGGCGGCAAGTAGGGCAGGCTTTTTCATCAGTCTCACTTCAGCGGCACGAAAACGTTGATCACGAGCTTGTCCTCGGCCGTCTTCAGGGGATCGGTGAGGTACTCCTCGATGAAGGTGTCCTTGGCTTCCAGTCTCTTGTCGTCGAGGTGATTGGTGATCGCCTCATAGGTGTTGTCCATGTTGTCGTAGGAGCCGCGATGGACGAATTTCAGCGCCTTGCCTTCAGGCGATTTGCCGATGCTCATGTCCTTGGACAGGTTCTTGGGATCCTGGTCGACCGGGATCTCGGCGAGGAAGGTGAAGCCGGTGTCGTCGGTCGAGGTGTAGACGATCATCGAATTGCCTGATGGCTTGATGCCTTGCTTGTCCAGCAGCGTGTTCAGGGCCTTGAATGCGTCGATCAACGTGTCGAAGGCCGAGTCCCAATTGGCAGTGCCCTTGACCATCACGACCCTCCTGGCCTCGAGCGTGGTCTCGAGGCCAAAGGGATCCGCAGTCTGCACCGGGGCAGGAGTCGCGGCCGCGGCGGGCGGCGGGGCCGTCGGGGCGGGTGACGGTGAAGCGCTCGCTGCGGGCGAAGGCGTCGCCGTTGCCGAAGGCGAGGCGCTGGCCGCCGGCGACGGGCTCGCCGCCGGGGCTGGCGAAGCGCTCGCGGCTGGGGCAGGCGTTGCCGATGGCGCAGGCGAGGGGCTCGCCGACGCGGCCGGCGCCGGGCTGGGTATCTGTGCCGGAGCCGCGGACAGGCCAATCGACATGGCCGCCGCCGGGATCAGCGCGGCCAGAGCGAGACGACGAAAACCAATCATTCTGTTCTCCCCAAGGCCTTGATCCATCAAGGCCCTAATTCATCAAGGCCTTACCCACCAAGGCCTCAACCCGGCCGCGCGTCCCGGTTTGCGCGAACCGTGCCGTTCTAACACGCGAGCGCCGAATTCGTCCCATGACAGATGCGTCATGGCAGGCACCTTGGCCGATGTCCTGGCTCGCGGCCGCAAATCACTGGCCAAGCGGCCGAGGATCGCCATATAAGGCAGGCGAAATTCGGGAATTTTCATGAGCGCGCTGGCCAACCACGCATTTGCCAAGATGAACGGCATCGGCAACGAGATCGTCGTTGTCGACATGCGCGATTCCGCAGGCCGGGTCACGCCGGACGACGCCCGCGCCGTGGCGTCGGCGCATGGCGGCGTTCCCTACGACCAGCTCATGGTGCTGCAGAAGCCGCGGCTCGACGGCACCGAGGCCTTCATCAGCATCTACAACAATGACGGCTCCGAGGCCGGCGCCTGCGGCAACGGCATGCGCTGCGTCGTGCGCCGCATCTTCGAGAAGACCGGGCAGACCACCGCGACCTTCGAGACGGCCGCCGGCCTGCTCAATGCCTGGCAGGGCCCCGCATCCGATCTCTACACGGTCGACATGGGCGCACCGAAGTTCGGCTGGCAGGACATTCCGCTGGCGGAAGAGTTTCGCGATACGCGCTACATCGAATTGCAGATTGGGCCGATCGACAATCCCATCCTGCATTCGCCCTCCGTGGTGAGCATGGGCAATCCGCATGCGGTGTTCTGGGTCGAGGACGTCAACGCCTATGATCTCGGCCGCTTCGGTCCGCTCTTGGAAAACCATCCGATCTTCCCCGAGCGCGCCAACATCACGCTCGCCCATATCGTCGATCGCGAGCACATCACGATCCGCACCTGGGAGCGCGGTGCCGGCCTGACCAAGGCGTGCGGGTCGGCGGCCTGTGCCACGGCGGTCGCCGCCGCGCGGCTGAAGCGCGCCGAGCGCAAGGTCGAGATCACGTTGCCCGGCGGCAAGCTCGGCATCGAATGGCGCGAGCGCGACGATCACGTGCTGATGACGGGCACCGCGACCTTGGAATACGAGGGCCATTTCGATCCGGCGCTGTTCGCGCCGGTCGGCTGATGGCTGTCGACATCGTCACCTTCGGCTGCCGCCTCAACGCCTTCGAGGCCGAGGTGATCCGCAGCAAAGCGGAGAGCGCAGGGCTTTCCGACACCATCGTCATCAACAGCTGCGCCGTCACCAACGAGGCGGTGGCGCAGGCGCGCCAGTCGATCCGCAAGCTGAAGCGCGAGCGCCCCGAAGCGCGCATCGTCGTCACCGGCTGCGCGGCGCAGACGCAAAGCGCGATGTTCGCCGACATGGCGGAGGTCGATCGCGTCGTCGGCAATGACGACAAGATGCGTGCCGAAGTCTGGCGCGAAGCCCGCGATGCATTTGCCATCGGCGCGAGCGAGAAGATCGCCGTCAGCGACATCATGGCGGTGAAGGAGATGGCGCCGCATCTCATCGACGGCTATGCGAGCGGTCTGCCCCGCGTGTTCGTGCAGGTGCAGAACGGCTGCGATCATCGCTGCACCTTCTGCATCATCCCCTATGGCCGCGGCAATTCACGCTCGGTGCCGATGGGCGCAGTGGTCGAGCAGGTGCGGACGCTGGCGGAGCGCGGCCATGCCGAGATCGTGCTGACCGGCGTCGATCTCACCAGCTATGGCACCGACCTGCCCGGCGCGCCGAAACTCGGCATGCTGACCAAGCAGATCTTGCGGCATGTGCCGGAGCTGAAGCGCCTGCGCATCTCCTCGATCGATTCGATCGAGGCCGATGGCGATCTGCTCGACGCCATCGCCGACGACCCGCGCCTAATGCCGCATCTGCACCTGTCGCTGCAGTCCGGCGACGACATGATCCTGAAGCGCATGAAGCGGCGGCATTCGCGCAATGACGCCATCGCGTTTTGCGACCAGGTGCGCCGGCTGCGACCCGACGTCGCCTTCGGCGCCGACATCATCGCGGGCTTCCCGACCGAGACCGAGGAGATGTTTTCGCGCTCGCTCGACCTCGTCGAAGAATGCGGGCTGACTTTCCTCCACGTCTTCCCCTATTCCCCGCGTCCCGGCACGCCGGCCGCGCGGATGCCGCAGGTGGCGGGCGGTGCGATCAAGGAGCGTGCGAAGCGGTTGCGCGCTACGGGCGAAGCGGCGCTGCGGCGGCGGCTGCAAGCCGAGGTCGGCGCGACACGCGATGTGCTGATCGAGAGCGAGAGGCAGGGACGAACCGAGCACTATCTGCCGGTGGCGATTGCAGGCGAGCGGGTGGGGAGCGTGGTGCCGCGAAGGATCGCAGGCTGTGACGGCGAGCGTCTCACTACATAGTCGGTGTCGTCGCCCGGCTTGACCGGGCGACCCAGTACGCCGCGGCTTCTCGATTCAATCGCTGACGTCTCTGGAAACTGGATTCCCCGCTCCAGTGCGCGATTGCGCACAAGGCGGGGATGACACCGCGGATGTGGTGCGCAGTGCACCTCAAGAGTCTACAACGCCCTTACCTGCCAGAACCGCAGTGTCCGCTTTGCGGTCTCCGTCGTCATTTTCGCAAAATGCCCCTGCGCTCTTGCAAGATCCGCCGGCTTCATCGCACCTGTCGCAAAACGGCTTTCGAGCACGGCCACGGTCGTCTCCCAGCCGAGCTGCGCGGCCTTGCACGGCACCAGCAGACCGTCCTCGCGCAGACTCTGCATCAGCGGGCGAATCACCTCGACCGTCGACCCGGACAACGCCGCCAGGGCCGCCACCGTCTCCTCATAGCGCCGCTGTCTGGCGAAGCCGAACAGCGTCGCCTCATTGAGCTGGCCGCTCGCCTTGAGATTCGCAATCGCGCGCTTGGCGCCTTCGAAATCGCGCACCCCGGACATCTCGCGCTCAACGCCGATGGTGACGGCTGCGATCGCGCTCTGGATTTCCTCGAACAGATGCGCCGGGGCGCGCGACAATAGGCGGGTGCGCACGGCATCCGTCGCCGAGCGCAGAAATTGGCGGCGCAGATCCGACGGCAAATCGACGCGAACGCCGACGCTCACGGCAAGCTCAGGATCACTCTCGGCCTGGCCGACGATGATGGCAAATCCGCCTCCGGAGACGCGTGCGCCGGGATTCGCGGTGAGCCGCCGGCTGACGCTGGGATAGCGGCGCGCCAGCAGCGCGTCGGTGACGATCTCCTTCAGCCACCAGCGGCCGGCGACCGCGAGCAGATGCGGCTCGCCCTTGCTTGAGGCGATCTTCACCAGCTCGCCATCGTCGAGGCGCGCGGATTCCTGCAGCACGGGACCGGCGATGCGGATCTCGTCATTGTTGGCGAGGCGGCGCATCACGGACGGCGGCGCCTGGGCGATCGGCGCCAGCTGCGCGCTGATCTCGGCGAGTGCCACGCGTGCGCCCATATCGGCAATGGCGCGCAGCTCGATGGTGCCAATCAGGCGCTCGAGCACGTCGTCGAACAGCGCGATCTGCTCGTCGTCGAAATTGCCGGCGGAAGACAGGAACAGGTCGGTGACGCGCCGGGCCGTCTCCAGCCCCTTGTCCGGCGAGCCCATCCGAATCGCGGATTCGACCTCGTCGATGATCGATAGCCCGGCCTTGGTCATCACGCGCGGCTCGTCCTGAGCGGTTACGGAAGCTTTTTCTAAGCAACCGTGATCATTAGAGGCGAGCGCTGAAGGTTTGGTAAACCATGGGGGGCCGACGGCTGGGACGCTTCGGCGAGATGCAGCTGCGAAAGCGGTGCGCTCCCTCCCCCGCTTGCGGGGGAGGGTTGGGGAGAGGGTGTCTCCACAACGGGACTATCCCCAAGAGGAGAAAGCTCTCACCCGGCGCTACGCGCCGACCTCTCCCGCAAGCGGGAGAGGTGAACGACAGCGGCACGCGCCGCTATTCCCCATTCCACCCGCAAGCCCTGAGCTTCTCGTGCATGTGGGGCGGGGCCGGAGCGACCACGCGGACCGGCTCCTTGTTCCGGGAGATCGGCACCACGATCTCGCGGGAATGCAGGTGCAGCTTCGGCTCGCCGAAGCGCGGGCCGTTGCCGTAAATGTTATCGCCGAAGATCGGCCATCCGCTCTCGGCCGAATGCACCCGCAATTGATGGGTCCGGCCGGTGACGGGTTCCATGGCGAGCCAGGTGAAACCGTCGCCCCGGCCCATCACCTTCCAGTTGGTGATGGCCTTCTGCCCCTCCGGATCCGGCTTCTGCCACCAGCCGCGCTCGGCATTGAGCCGGCCCAGCGGCATGTCGATGGTGCCTTCGTCTTCGGCAGGGCCGCCCTCGACCACGGTCCAGTAGGTCTTGCCGATCTTGCCGTGCTTGAACAGCAGGCCGAGCGACGCCGTGGCTTTGCGATGGCGGCCGAGCACGAGGCACCCCGAGGTGTCCTTGTCCAGCCGGTGGGCCAGCACCGGCGGCCGCGGCAGGCCGAAGCGCAGCGCGTCGAAGCAGGCTTCCAGGTTCGGCCCGCCCTTGGGGCCGCGATGCACCGGCAGGCCGGCCGGCTTGTCGATCACCAGCATCAGCCCGTCGCGATGGAGCACGCGCGCCAGGATTTCGTCTGATGTCAATTGGGGAACATCGAGCAAGGATAACGACTTTCGGTCAAGACTTTCGTTTACAGGCCGGAACGGCTAACACGCCACCATGAACGATACCACCTCCGACACCCCCAAACTGAGCTGGTGGCGCCGCCTGTCCAACGGGCTGAAGCGCACCTCGTCCTCGCTCGGGACCGCGGTCGCCGACCTCGTCACCAAGCGCAAGCTCGACCGCGCCATGCTCGACGACATCGAGGACGTGCTGTTGCGCGCCGACCTTGGCACGCAGGTCGCGGTGCGGATCGCCGACGCTGTCGGTGCAGGGCGTTACGACAAGGCAATCTCGGCGGACGAGGTCAAGGACGTCGTCGCGACCGAGGTCGAGAAGGTGCTGGCGCCGGTGGCAAAGCCGCTCGAGATCGATGCAGCCAAGAAGCCGTTCGTCATTCTCGTCGTCGGCGTCAACGGCTCCGGCAAGACCACCACCATCGGAAAGCTGTCACAGAAATTCGCGTCCGAAGGCCGCAAGGTCATGCTCGCCGCCGGCGATACGTTTCGCGCCGCCGCGATCGAGCAGCTCAAGGTCTGGGGTGAGCGGACCAAGACGCCGGTCATCGCGGGCGCGCAAGGATCGGATTCGGCCAGCCTCGCCTTCAACGCGCTCACCGCGGCGAAGGAACAGAACATCGACGTGCTCCTGATCGACACCGCCGGCCGTCTGCAGAACAAGGCCGAGCTGATGAACGAGCTCGAAAAGGTCGTGCGCGTCATCCGCAAGGTGGATGACACTGCGCCGCATGCGGTGCTGCTTGTGCTTGACGCGACTGTGGGCCAGAACGCGCTGTCGCAGGTCGAGGCCTTTCATCGCACCGCTGGCGTCACCGGCCTCGTCATGACCAAGCTCGACGGCACCGCGCGCGGCGGCATTTTGGTGGCGCTCGCGGAGAAGTTCAAGCTGCCGGTGCATTTCATCGGCGTCGGCGAAGGCGTCGACGATCTCGCGCCGTTCACCGCGCGCGATTTCGCCCGCGCCATTGCCGGAATCGAATAGCTTCATCCTTCGAGGCGCCGCTTGCGCGGCTCCTCAGGATGAGGTCGTGCCACATAAGAGGTCCTCATCCTGAGGAGACCGCGAAGCGGTCGTCTCGAAGGATGGGAGAGACGGAAGAGAGAATGGACAAGACCCAGCCGCATCCGCTGTTCAAGCTTGCGACCGAGCTCGGTCCGCTGCTCGTGTTCTTCTTCGTCAATGCGAAGTTCAATCTGTTCGCCGCGACCGGCGCCTTCATGGTCGCGATCGTGGCGGCGATGGCCGCCTCCTATGTGGTGACCCGCCACATCCCGATCATGGCGATCGTGACGGGCGTGATCGTGCTGGTGTTCGGCACGCTGACCTTGGTGCTGCACGACGAGACCTTCATCAAGGTCAAGCCGACCATCATCTATGGCCTGTTCGCCGCGATCCTCGGCGGCGGCCTGTTATTCGGCCGCTCTTTCATCGCCGTGATGTTCGACCAGATGTTCAATCTGACGCCGCAGGGCTGGCGTATCCTCACGCTGCGCTGGGCGCTGTTCTTCGCCGGCCTTGCGGTGCTGAACGAGATCATCTGGCGTACCCAGAGCACGGACTTCTGGGTGAACTTCAAGGTGTTCGGCGTCACCCCGATCACGATGATCTTCGCCATCGCCCAGATGCCGTTGACCAAGCGCTACGGGATCGCGCCAGCATCGCTGGAAGCGAGCGAGGCGGAAGCGGGGGATGTAAGGAAGGGGTAACGGTCTCTCCGCTCGCAATGACGGACTTGGCTAAGACCCCGCCTTCAACGCCTTCTCCAGCTGCGGCAACAACACCGTCCGCAAATTGTCCGGCGTGATCGGGCCCACCAGCTTGTAGACGATGGTGCCCTCGCGGCCGACGACAAACGTCTCCGGCACGCCGTAGACGCCCCATTCGATCGAGGCGCGGCCGTTGGCGTCGACGCCGACGCGGCTGAACGGGTTGCCGTAGCGGCCGAGGAACCGGCGTGCGTTATCGGCGGCGTCCTTATAATTGATGCCGACCAGCTGGAAACGCTTGTCCTTGGCGAGCTCGGTCAGCAGCGGCGCCTCGTCGTGGCACGGCACGCACCAGGACGCCCAGACATTGACGAGGCTGACCTGGCCCTTGAACGCGGCGGGATCGAGCCCCGGCACCTGCGCATTGTCGGCCTGCAAGCCCTCGAGCGGTGGCAGCATGGTCTGCGGCGCCGGCCGGCCGATTAGCGCCGAAGGAATTCGCGAGGGATCGCCGCTGCCGAGCCGGAACCAGAACAGCAGCGCAAGGCCGAGGAAGGCGATCAGCGGCAGCGCCATCAGGAAGGTGCGGCGCTGCGGCGGAGTGGAGCCCGACTGATCGCTCATCGCAGCTCCGTCGCGTTGCGGCCTGAGCGGCGGGTGATGCCGCGCTCCTCCAGCTCGCGCAGGCGCTGCGTCTGGCTGCGATAATCGAGCATGACCCAGCCAATCAGGATCACGACCACGAGAGCGGCAGCTGCGTAAGACGTCACGATGAAAGACGCGTAAGGACCAAGTGACATCGTCATGCGGCCTTCTGGCTCGCCTGCATCATTTGCAGGGAGCGCACACGGCGGCGCAGGATCTCGTTGCGCATTGCGGCCAGATGCAACGTGACGAACAGCAGCGTGAAGGCGATCGCCATCACCAGCAGCGGAATCAGGAAGGATTTGTCGAGCGTCGAGCCGCCCACGCGCATCACCGACGCGGGCTGATGCAGCGTGTTCCACCAGTCGACAGAGAACTTGATGATGGGCAGGTTGATCGCGCCGACCAGCGTCAGCACCGCCGCGGCGCGCGCCGCGCGCGCGGGATCGTCGACCGCGCGCCACAGCGCCATCAGGCCGAGATACATCAGGAACAGGATCAGCACCGACGTCAGCCGCGCATCCCATTCCCAATAGGTGCCCCACATCGGCCGGCCCCACAACGAGCCCGTGAGCAGCGCGAGGAAGGTGAAGGCGGCGCCGATCGGCGCTGCCGCTTTCGCCGCGACGTCGGCGAGCGGATGCCGCCACACCAGGGTGCCCAATGATGCGATGCTCATCACGCCCCAGACGAACATCGACAGCCAGGCATTGGGCACGTGGATGAACATGATCTTGACGGTCGCGCCCTGCTGATAGTCGTCCGGCGCGTATGCGGATTGATAAAGGCCGATGGTGAGCAGGATGACGGTCGTGGCCGCGAGCCACGGCAACACCCGCGCTGTCAGCGCGAGGAACCGCGTGGGGTTGGCGAGGTCGATCAGCGACATGGTAAACCTGATAATCACCGGGGGCCGCTCAGGCAATCAGCATAAAAGCGGGCAGCGAAAGTTGATCGGGGTCAAGGTCAGTCCAGTCCATGCCGCAGGCTCGCCGCCGCCGCGAACGGGCCGATCACGAGGCTGATCAGCGACAGTGCGCACAGGATCGAGAACGGCGCGCCGAAGGTCATGGGACCAACGATCACCGCCTGCGAGGCCGCAACCCCGAAAATCAGCACCGGAATCGACAGCGGCAGCACCAGCACGGCCATCAGCAGCCCGCCGCGATGCAGCGTCACCGCCAGCGCCGCGCCGATCATGCCGGTGAAGGTCAGGGCCGGCGTGCCCGCCAGCAGCGTCAGCGCCACCGCAACCGTGGCGACCATGTCGAGGTTGAGCAAGAGGCCGAGCACAGGGGTTGCGACAATCAGCGGCAGGCCGGCGGCCAGCCAATGCGCCAGCGCCTTGGCGGCGCAGGCAAGTTCCAGCGGGGTCCGGCTCATCGTGATCAGGTCGAGTGAGCCGTCCTCATGGTCGGCCATGAACAGCCGATCCAGGGTCAGCAGGCTCGCCAGCAGCGCGCCGAGCCACAGGATCGCCGGTCCCAGCCGCGACAGCAGCGCCAGATCCGGGCCCACGGCGAACGGCATCAGCACCACCACGGTCAGGAAGAACAGCACTCCGATCAGCGCCCCACCGCCGACGCGGAGCGCGATCCTGATATCCCGGCGGATCAGGGCGGACAGGGCGGTCATTGGGGGCTCCCGTTCTGCCCCAAGGGCGGTGTGCTCCCTCCCCCGCTTGCGGGGGAGGGCTGGGGAGAGGGTGTCTCGACAACGAAGACTTCCCCAGAGGAGAGAACCCTCACCCGGCGCCATAGCCGATGCAAAGCATCGGCGTTTTCAAGGGACGGCGGCCAAGGGCCGCCTATGCCGACCTCTCCCGCAAGCGGGAGAGGCGAGGGAGCCCGCGGCGACGCCTCCTTCTCTGCATCGGCCTTCGCTAAAGCTTCGGCGGACAAGAGGGGGGAGGGAACGGAGAGTTTCGGGCCCAGCCGCTTGGAAAGCTGAGGGTGCATCGGAATCACGCGACACCCCCGATCCGCAGCTCCCGCGATTCGATCCCCAGCGGGGCATGGGTCGCCGCGATGATCATGCCGCCGGCGGCCAGATGCTCACGCATCAGGCCGCCGAACATGTCCTGGCCGGCCACATCCAGCGCGTTGGTCGGCTCATCCAGCAGCCAGACCGGACGGCGGACGGTCAGCAGCCGGGCCAGCGACAGCCGGCGACGCTGGCCGGCCGATAGGAAGCCCGCGGGCAGATGGGTGGCATGGTCAAGGCCGACAGTCGCGAGGCTCTCGGCGAAGTCAAAACGCTCGCCGCCGAGAAAATCAGCCCAAAACGTCAGATTTTCGGCCACGCTCAGCGCCGGCTTCAGGGCATCGCGATGGCCGAGATAGTGGCATTGCTCCGGCAATGTCAGCTCGGCGTCGCCGCCGTCGAGCGCGATCGTCCCGCCGGCGGGAATCAGCAGGCCCGCGATCAGCCGCAGCAGCGAGGTCTTGCCCGATCCGTTGCGGCCCATCACCGCCAGGGCTTCGCCCGAGCTGGCCGCGAAATCGAGCCCGGCGAACACTTCGCGGCCGCCCCGCACGCATCTGAGCCCGTGACCTGCCAGCCGCATCTCGCCTCGTTTCAACCCGCTCACGGCCAGGCCTCAGGAAATCTTGGGGTAGCGCATGGGAATTTTTGGCTCAGCAATTGCTGCGGCACGATTGTGGCTGTGGCGGCGCGGTTAGAAAGCTTCTATAAGCCCGGAACTACTTGATGCAGCAACTCAACCTGCCCCTGCAAGCGGCCCAGCCTGATACGCTGACGGTGTTAAAATACCCTGCCGGGTATAACTAACAATTGGGATCTCCTTTCATGACCTCGCTCGACAGCTTCAAATGCAAAAAGACCCTCAAGGTCGGCGCCAAGACCTATGTCTATTACAGCCTGCCCACGGCCGAGAAGAATGGTCTGAAGGGAATTTCCAAACTTCCCTATTCGATGAAGGTCCTGCTCGAGAATCTGCTGCGCAACGAGGACGGCCGCTCGGTCAAGAAGGAAGACATCGTCGCGGTCTCGAAATGGCTGCGCAAGAAGTCGCTGGAGCATGAGATCGCCTTCCGCCCGGCGCGCGTCCTGATGCAGGACTTCACCGGCGTGCCGGCGGTGGTCGACCTCGCCGCGATGCGCAACGCGATGCAGAAGCTCGGCGGCGATGCGGAGAAGATCAATCCGCTGGTGCCGGTCGACCTCGTCATCGACCACTCCGTGATCGTGAACTTCTTCGGCGACAACAAGGCCTTCGGCAAGAACGTCACCGAGGAATACAAGCAGAACCAGGAGCGCTACGAGTTCCTGAAGTGGGGCCAGAAGGCGTTCTCGAACTTCTCCGTCGTGCCGCCCGGCACCGGCATCTGCCACCAGGTCAATCTCGAATATCTGGCCCAGACCGTCTGGACCAAGAAGGAGAAGATGACGGTCGGCAAGAAGACCGGCACCTTCGAGGTCGCCTATCCCGATTCGCTGGTCGGCACCGATTCCCACACCACCATGGTGAACGGTCTCGCCGTGCTCGGCTGGGGGGTCGGCGGCATCGAGGCGGAGGCCTGCATGCTCGGCCAGCCGCTGTCAATGCTGCTGCCGAACGTCGTCGGATTCAAGCTGAAGGGCGCGCTGAAGGAAGGCGTCACCGCGACCGACCTCGTGCTGACGGTGACGCAGATGCTGCGCAAGCTCGGCGTCGTCGGCAAGTTCGTCGAGTTCTTCGGCCCCGGCCTCGACCACCTCTCGGTCGCCGACAAGGCGACCATTGCCAACATGGCGCCCGAATACGGCGCGACCTGCGGCTTCTTCCCGGTCGACGCCGCCGCGCTCGATTATCTCAAGACCTCCGGCCGCGCCGCGGCGCGCGTCGCGCTGGTGCAGGCCTATGCCAAGGCGCAGGGCCTGTTCCGCACTGCCAAATCGCCCGATCCGGTGTTCACGGAATTGCTGACACTGGACCTCGGCGACGTCGTGCCGTCGATGGCCGGTCCGAAGCGTCCCGAAGGCCGCATCGCGCTGCCCTCGGTGGCCGAAGGCTTCTCGCTCGCGCTCGCCAGTGAATACAAGAAGGCCGAGGAGCCGGCGAAGCGTTTCCCGGTCGAAGGCAAGGACTTCGATCTCCGTCATGGCGACGTCGTGATCGCGGCGATCACCTCCTGCACCAACACCTCGAATCCCAGCGTGTTGATCGGTGCGGGCCTGCTCGCGCGTAACGCGGCGGCCAAGGGCCTGAAAGCGAAGCCGTGGGTGAAGACCTCGCTCGCCCCGGGCAGCCAGGTCGTGGCGGAGTATCTCGCCAATTCCGGCCTCCAGAAGGATCTCGATAAGGTCGGTTTCAACCTGGTCGGCTTCGGCTGCACCACCTGCATCGGCAATTCCGGTCCGCTGCCGGAGGAGATCTCGAAGTCGATCAACGACAACGGCATCGTCGCCGCTGCCGTGCTCTCCGGTAACCGCAACTTCGAAGGCCGCGTCTCGCCGGACGTGCAGGCGAACTATCTGGCCTCGCCGCCGCTGGTCGTTGCGCACGCGCTCGCCGGCAGCGTCACCAAGAACCTCGCCACCGAGCCGCTCGGCGAGGGCAAGGACGGCAAGCCGGTGTACCTGAAGGACATCTGGCCGACGGCCAAGGAGATCAACGCCTTCATGAAGAAGTTCGTGACCGCGTCGATCTTCAAGAAGAAATATGCCGACGTGTTCAAGGGCGACACCAACTGGCGCAAGATCAAGACGGTCGAGAGCGAGACCTATCGCTGGAACATGTCTTCGACCTATGTGCAGAATCCGCCCTACTTCGAAGGCATGAAGAAGGAGCCGGAGCCGGTCACCGACATCGTCGAGGCGCGCATCCTCGCCATGTTCGGCGACAAGATCACCACCGACCACATCTCGCCGGCCGGTTCGATCAAGCTCACCTCGCCCGCCGGCAAATATCTCAGCGAGCACCAGGTGCGCCCCGCAGACTTCAATCAGTACGGCACGCGCCGCGGCAACCATGAAGTGATGATGCGCGGCACCTTCGCCAACATCCGCATCAAGAACTTCATGCTGAAGGGCGCGGATGGAAACATCCCTGAGGGCGGCCTGACCAAGCACTGGCCAGACGGCGAGCAGATGTCGATCTACGACGCCGCGATGAAGTACCAGGAAGACAAGGTGCCGCTGGTGGTGTTCGCCGGCGCCGAATACGGCAACGGCTCCTCGCGCGACTGGGCCGCCAAGGGCACGCGCCTGCTCGGCGTGCGCGCCGTGATCTGCCAGAGCTTCGAGCGCATCCACCGCTCCAACCTGGTCGGCATGGGCGTGCTGCCGCTGACCTTCGAGGAAGGCACCTCCTGGCAGTCGCTGGGCCTGAAGGGCGACGAGAAGGTGACCATCCGCGGCCTCGTCGGCGACCTCAAGCCGCGCCAGAAGCTGATCGCGGAGATCGTCTCCGGCGACGGTTCGCTGCAGCGCGTTTCGCTGCTCTGCCGCATCGATACGCTGGACGAGCTCGACTACTACCGCAACGGCGGCATCCTACACTACGTGCTGCGCAAGCTCGCGGCGTAAGCGCGGATTTGTGAACGATGGCTCACTGCGAAGTGAGTAGAAGCCTAAACGAAGGCGGCCTATCAAAGGCCGCCTTCGCGCGTTTGCGGCATGCTTCAGACGGGCCCGCCCGGCGGAAAACCTCCCTTGGACGGTTGCCTGGACGGACGAAAGTGCCGCGCCCCCGTAAGACTACGGTGACCATCAGGCGATAAGATTTTCCCTCTCACGAGCAATGGTGTGCGGCGTTCGACATGACAACAATGACGGCTACTTATCCGATTTCGCGCTGGTCTGGTGCCCTCTGGTCGGGAGCTCTCGGCATCTGTGCGATCATCGCCGTCATCCGCCCCGCCGAGGCTGATCCCCGCGCCGTTGTCGAATTGTTTACCTCGCAGGGTTGCTCGTCCTGTCCGCCGGCCGACCAGATCATCGGCGATCTCTCCAAAGATCCCTCGGTCATCGCGCTGAGCATGCCGATCGACTATTGGGACTATCTCGGCTGGAAGGACACGCTGGCGGATTCGCGCTTCTCTGCACGGCAGCGTGCCTATTCGCGCATGCGCGGCGACCGCGAAGTTTATACACCGCAAGTCGTCGTCAACGGCTCCACGCATGTGATCGGCAGCGACCGCGCCGGCATCGAGGGTGCGATCGGCAAGACCGACAAGGGCACCGGCGTGATGAGCGTGCCGGTGACGATGTCACTCTCGGGCAAGCAGATCAACGTCTCGGTGGCCGCAAGCAAGGAGCCCGCGGTCTCGCGCGGCGAAGTCTGGATCTGCTCGATCGCCAAGTCGGTGCCGATCGCTATCACCCGCGGCGAGAATCGCGGACAGCAGGTCACCTATCACAACGTGGTGCGCAACCTGCTCAAGGTCGGCGACTGGACCGGCCGTCCGGAAAGCTGGACGGTGCCGATCGAGAACCTCACGCGCGACGGCGTCGATGGCGCGGTGGTCTATGTCCAGGACGGCAGCCGGGAGAAGCCGGGCCCGATGCTCGGCGCGGCGTACACGTCGCTGCACTGATTCGAATTTCCTTCCAGCGCTGCGTTCGCTCTCACTCCTCGTGGTGAGGAGCGCGCCCTTGCGCGCGTCTCGAACCATGAAAGGCCCCGCCGATGCAGCTCGGCCCTGCATCCTTCGAGACGCCGCGCAAAGAGCGCGGCTCTCAGAATGAGGGGAGAGAGTTCTCGCGCTGATGAGACGAAGGCCGGAACCATCCCGACACAAACAAAAAAGGACCAACTTGCGTTGGCCCTCCTTGCCGTGCGTACAGACCCGATCCTGTTCGACCCCGGGGGGCTGGGGGCTGAGGAATCCGGAACCGAAAGGACCGGGTCAACGCACGTGCACCTTTTCGCAATGCAGGGCGGCAGGCGCTTGGCGGAAAAGCGGCGAGACTAAGATTCTTGAGCACGATCCCGTGACGGTTTGCCGCGAAAGAGTTCCACCCCTGCGTGTGGTCCGATTGGCACCCGATTCCACCGGTTGAGCCGCTCGGCTCGTTGGGCTCTGAGCCGAGTTCCATCGAGAGGCCTTGCGGAGGACAGCGGTTGGCGCAATCATGCAACTGTCATGATCCGCGGTTTCCGGGGACGGTCTTCGCGGACGCGGGTCATTGCCGTGCGATGAGGAGGCGCTTCCCATGAGCCTGATGTCGGAGGATGCCGATCCGAGCGAGCATCGCGCGGCGGCGCGCCCCGCCGCGAATGCGCAGCCGAACCGGGTGACCTTCAACCGGCTCGAGCTGCACCGTATTCTCAATCTCTATGGCCGCATGGTCGCCGACGGCGAGTGGCGCGACTACGCCATCGACTTTCTGAAGGACCGCGCCGTGTTCTCGGTCTATCGCCGCGCCTCCGAAGTGCCGATCTATCGCATCGAGAAGGATCCGCGGCTCGCGCGCAAACAGGGCATGTACAGCGTGATCTCGGCGACGGGCCTGATCCTGCGCCGCGGCCATGAGCTCGAGCGGGTGTTGCTGGTGATCGATCGGAAGCTGGCGGTGGTGTGACGACCTTCGGTCGTCATTCCGGGGCGCGACGAAGTTGCGAACCCCGGCGCGCGATTGCGCGCCTGAGAATCTCGATCCATATCGCTCGCTCATAACTTCCGGATTCCGGGTTCGCGCTTCGCGCGCCCCGGAATGACAGGCGCCCTTAATTCCCCGGCACCGTGCGCGCGCCCTCGCCGAGGTCACGCTGCATCATCACGGTATCGAGCCATCGGCCGAATTTCAGCCCGACATTGGGATGCGTGCCGATCATCTTGAAGCCGCACCGGGTGTGCACGCCGATCGATCCGGCATTGGCGGAATCGCCGATCACGGCGATCATCTGGCGGAAGCCGCGCGCCTCGCATTCGGCGATCAGCCGCTCCAGCAGCGCAGAGCCGACACCGCGGCGGTGGAAAGAGGGATCGAGATAGATCGAGTTCTCGACCGTGAAGCGGTAGGCCGGCCGCGGGCGGTAGGCGCCGGCATAGGCATAGCCGGCGATGCGGCCGTCCAGCGTGGCGACCAAGTAGGGATAGCCGCCGTCGATCAGCACACGATAGCGGCGCGTCATCTCGGCAAGGTCGGGCGGCTCCAGCTCGAACGTCGCGGTGCCCTCGCGGACGGCCTGCTGGTAGATGGCGGTGATGGCGGGAAGGTCGGCCTCGGTCGTGGGCCTGATTTCGGGGGCGGACATAAGGGGAAGATTAGAACCTTCGCCCGGCTGCTGGAAGGGGCCTCGGCGTCTCCACTCCCGTCATTGCGAGCGTAGCGAAGCAATCCAGAAATGCATCCGCGGAGGGGCTCTGGATTGCTTCGTCGCAAGGGCTCCTCGCAATGACGGCGCATGTGGGTGGGCCACGGGCCAAACAAAAACCCCGGCCTCTCGGCCGGGGTTCGTGTCCGTTCTCTCGTCGTTGCGCTTAATCGCGCTGGCCGAGGAGCTGCAGCAGCAGCGTGAACAGGTTGATGAAGTTCAGGTACAGCGACAGGGCGCCGGTGATGGCCGCACGCTCTGCAATCTCACCGCCGGCCGAGGCGTAGCCGTAGATGTAGTCGTTCTTCAGCCGCTGGGTATCCCAGGCGGTGAGGCCCGCGAACACCAGCACGCCGACCACCGACACGATGAACTGCAGCATCGAGCTGGCCAGGAACAGGTTCACCAGGCTCGCGATGATGATGCCGATCAGGCCCATGAACAGGAACGAGCCCATCCCGGTCAGGTCACGCTTGGTGGTGTAGCCGTAGAGGCTGAGCGCACCGAAGGTCGCCGCGGTGATGAAGAACACCCGCACGATCGAGGTGTGCGTGAACACCAGGAAGATCGACGACAGCGAGATGCCCATCAGCGCCGAGAACACCCAGAACAGGATCTGGGCGGTCGAGGGGGCGAGACGGTTGATGCCCGCCGAGATCACGAACACCATCGCGAGCGGCGCGAGCATGAACAGCCACTTCAGCGGGCTGACGAACATGGCGTAGCCGAACGGCGTCAGGAACAGCTTGCCGACGCGGACCGCTTCCGGGGTCGGAACGTCGGTCACGGCGGCCATGTAGACGCCGAGCGCGGCAAGGCCGGTGATGGCGAGGCCGACGCTCATGTAGTTGTAGATGCGCAGCATGTAAGCGCGCAGGCCGGCATCGACCGTCGCGGCGTCAACACGCCCGGCGGCCCTGCCGAAAGGAGAAGCGTAGTTACGGTCTAGGTCCGACATGGTCGAATTCCCGTTGGTTGGTCCGGTCCGGCATGAGGGTCGCCATGCCGCCGGTTCGTCAAATTCTATCTCGGATACCGATGCCAGCCGACTAAATTTTGGCTAACAATCGGGTCTCCGAACCCATTCGATATGTGGGAAACTAACACATTCGCTGCAACCGTCCACGCGCGGCCGAATGTCGCCCTCGCCCACAATCCTGACGGGCGGACGTGGTTAATCGCAGGAATCGTGCGATTTCGCTCCCGCACGGCCAGCCGCTACCATTTGTCACAAATTCCGCAACACCGTGGCGGGCTTCTTGTTCAACGCCAGCAGCGTGCCGGCGAGCCCGAGCCCGACGGTGACGACCAGGGCGGCCGCGACCACGCCGGCCGCGCTGCCGGCCTGCCAGACGAAGCTCAGCGTCATCAGCCGCGTCACGATCATCCAGGCCGCGATGCTGCCGGCGATCACGCCGAACACCGCGGTGGCGAGCCCGATCAGGAGGTATTCGAGGGCATAGGCGCCGAGCAGCCGCAGCCGCGTCGCGCCCAGCGTCTTCAGGATCACCGCATCATAGACCCGGTGACGATGGCCCGCAGCGAGCGCGCCGCCCAGCACCAGGATCGCCGAGATCAGGGTCACGGCGCTGGCGCCGCGGATCGCCAGCGCCAGATTGGTCACGACCGAGCCGACCGTCTCCATCACCTCGCGCACGCGCACGCTCGTCACCATGGGGTAGGCGTCGGCGACCTCCTTGATGATCTTGCCGTCGCCTGCCGCATTTCCGCCCGTCTCTGTCAGCGTCGCGATATGGGTATGCGGCGCGCCCTTGAAGGCGTTGGGCGAGAACACCAGGACGAAATTGATGCCCATCCCCTGCCAGTCGATGTTGCGCAGATTGCTGATCTTCGCCGGGATGTCGCGGCCGAGCACGTTGACCACCACCTCGTCGCCGAGCTTGAGGCCAAGCCCGTCGGCGATCTTCTTCTCCATCGAGACCAGCGGCGGGCCGGAATAGTCCGCGCTCCACCACTCGCCCTCGACCACCTTGGAGCCCTTCGGCAGCTCAGCTGTGTAGGTCAGGCCGCGGTCGCTTTGCAGCACCCATTCGGAATCCGTGGTCGGCTTGAGCTCCTCGGCGCGCACGCCGCGTGCGGCGACGATACGGCCGCGCAGCATCGGCACGTCCTCGACCTTCGCGCCGGGCGCGATCTGGCGCAGATAGGCGTCGAACTGCTCGGCCTGTGTGCTCGGAATGTCGATGAAGAAGAACGACGGTGCGCGGTCGGGCAGGGCGGCGAGGAACTGCCGCCGCAGATTGCCGTCGATCTGGGTGATGGTGACGAGCACGGCGAGCCCGAGGCCGAGCGACAGCACGACCGAGGGCGTCAGCGCACCCGGCCGGTGGATGTTGGCGATCGCAAGCCGCAGCATCGGCAGCCGCGTCCGCGGCAGCCGCCGCGCGATTGTCATCAGCAGGGCGGCGATGCCGCGCAGCAGAGCGAACACGACGACAGAGGAGGCCACGAACACCGCGGCGATGCGCTTGTCGAACGACAGGCCGATCACGACCGCGATGAGCAGCGCGATCACCACACCCATGAGCCCCAGATAACTCGCGCGCGGCCGGTGCCATTCCGAGCTGATGATGTCGCGGAACAGTGCGGCCACCGGCACGTCGTGCACGCGGCCGAGCGGCCACAGGCCGAAGGCGAGAGCGGTCAGCAGGCCGTAAACGAAGGACAGCGCGAGCTCGTCGGCATGCACGGCCGGCACCACCGGCAGCGGCAAGAGCTTGCCGAACAGGCCGACGATGGCGAAGGGCATGGCGGCGCCGAGCGCAAGGCCGATCACCGAGCCGATGCCCGCGAGCAGGATGACCTGCGCAAGATAGATGCCGAAGACGTCGCGCCCGGTCGCGCCGACGGCCTTGAGGGCCGCGATCACCTCGAGCCGGCGATCGATATGGCTCTTCACGGCATTGGCAACGCCGACACCGCCGACCAGCAGCGCGGCGAGCCCGACCAGGGTCAGGAACTGCGTGAAGCGGTTGATGTTGCGTTCGAGCTGCGGCGAGGCGTTGGAGCGGCTGCGGATCTCCCAACCGGCCTGCGGCGCGGCGTTGCGCGCGTCCGCGATGAAGGCTTCGGTGGCGCGCTCGTTGTTCGCGGTGTCGGGCAGCTTGACCCGGTAGACCCAGCGCACCAGGCTGCCGGGCTGGATCAGGCCGGTGGCGCGCAAGGCCGCCTCGCTGATCAGGAAGCGCGGCCCGAAGCCGATGCCGCCGGCGAGCTTGTCAGGTTCGGCTTCGACGGTGGAGCGGATCTGGAACGTTGCGGACCCGATCGTGACGCGGTCGCCGTTCCTAAGCGAGAGCCGTGCCAGCAGCGTCGGATCGGCGGCGGCACCGAACGCGCCGTCACGCATCGCGAGCAGATCGGCCATCGGCAGCTGTGGCGCCAGCGTCAGCTGTCCCAGCATCGGATAGGTGTCGTCGACGGCCTTCATCTCGACCAGCGCGAGCTTGCCTTCAGCCGAGCGTGCCATGCCGCGCAAGGTGGCGGCGGTCGAGACGGTGCCGCGCGAGCGCAGAAAGGCGACCTCTTCGGGCTTGGCCTCGCGCTGGAACAGCACGAAGGAGACGTCGCCACCGAGCAGCGTTCGGCCTTCGCGGGCAAGACCATCGGAGAGGCTCGCCGACACCGAGCCGACGCCCGCGATCGCCATCACGCCGAGCGCGATGCAGGCGATGAAGACATAGAAGCCGCGCAAGCCCCCGCGCAATTCGCGCACCGCGTAGCGCAGCGACAGCGCGACGCCGCCCGGCTTCGCCAATGGTTCGACTGCTGCGCTCATGCTGGCGCAGACTGTGTGTCGATGCGCCCGGAGCGCAGGCGGATGACGCGATCGCAGCGATGCGCGAGCGAGGAATCGTGCGTCACCAGCACCAAGGTCATGCCGCGCTCGGCGTGCTTGCTGAACAGGAGATCGACGATCTGTTTTCCGGTTGCCTCGTCGAGATTGCCGGTCGGCTCGTCCGCGACGAGGATCGCGGGATCGGGCGCCAGCGCGCGCGCGAGCGCCACGCGCTGCTGCTCGCCGCCGGAAAGCTGGGTCGGGTAGTGATGCAGGCGGTCGCCGAGCCCGACCGATTGCAGCTCCTGCGCCGCGCGCTTGGCGGCATCGGGATTGCCGGCAAGCTCGAGCGGCACCGCGACATTCTCCAGCGCCGTCATGGTCGGGATCAGGTGGAAGGACTGGAAGACGATGCCGACCTGGCGGCCGCGGAAGCGCGCGAGTGCGTCCTCGTCGAGGGCATTGAAAGCCGTGCCTGATACCACCACCTCTCCGCTATCAGGACGCTCCAGCCCCGCCATCACCATCAGCAGCGTGGATTTGCCCGAGCCTGACGGGCCGATCAGGCCGATCGTCTCGCCCGAGGCGACCCGCAGGCTGATATCCTTGAGGATGTGAACGCGTGCCGCGCCCGCGCCCAATGAGAGATTGACGTTGGAGATGGCGATGGTGTCCATCGCGGTCGTGGCGAGCGAAGAGGGATCGATGCGAGTGTCCATGGTCCGGTCATATGGCAACTCCGCACGCGGGGTCGAGAGGCGTTACGGATTGTTCATGCACATAGCCGTGTTGATGCTCGCCTTGATGACGATCGCGCCCCCCGCTTGGGCGGGCGCGACAAAACCGGTCAAGCTTGTCGTTCTCGGCGATTCCTTGAGCGCCGGTCTCGGCCTCCCGGCCCAGGAGGCGTTCCCCCAAAGGCTTCAAAAATCCTTGCAGGCCAAAGGTTTAGTGGTCGACATGACCAATGCCGGGGTGTCCGGCGACACCACCTCCGGCGGCCGCGACCGGCTCGACTGGTCGGTGCCCGATGGAACCGATGGTGTGATCGTCGAGCTCGGCGCCAACGACGCGCTGCGCGGCATCGATCCGGACCTGACGCGCGCCGCGCTGACCGACATCATCCAGCGGCTCAAGGCGCGCAAGATCGCGGTGATGCTGTGCGGCATGCTGGCGCCGCCGAATTACGGCGCCGACTATGCCGCGCGCTTCAATTCGATCTATCCGGATCTGGCGAAACAATTCGACGTGCCGCTCTATCCGTTCTTCCTCGAGGGCGTCGCGGCCGACGCCAAGCTCAACCAAGCCGACGGCATTCATCCAACTGCGGCCGGCGTCGACATCATCGTCGGCAACATCATGCCCATGGTGGAGGCATTCGTTGGCACGATCGCTGAGCAGCGGCGTTGAAAAGCAGGCAGCGCCAACCCTAATTCCCAGGGATTTACGGGGGCGAGGCGGGCGAAGCTTCGCAGAGTCACACAACTGCGATAGGAATCAGGGTACCGGTGATTCGTCGCCGGCTCTAATTTGGATATGGTCCTTAGCTCGAGGGCTGTACCCAAGCATCGGGAGTGCGAAACGATGCCGCGTTTGTTCACGGGTCTGGAAATTCCGGCCGAGATCGGCCAGTCGCTTTCCAACTTGAGAGGTGGCCTCCCCGGCGCCCGCTGGATCGATCCCGAAAATTATCACGTCACCTTGCGCTTCATCGGCGATATCGACGGCGCTTCCGCCAACGAGATCGCCTCGATGCTGTTTCGCGTCGACCGCAAGCCGTTCGAGGTGAAGGTGCAGGGCCTCACCAGCTTCGGCGGCCGCAAGCCGCGCGCGGTCGTTGCGACCATCGCGCCGAGCAAGCCGCTGATGGAATTGCAGGCCGAGCTCGAACGCATGATGCAGCGGATCGGCCTCGACCCGGAAGGGCGCAAGTTCATCCCACACGTGACGCTGGCCCGCCTGCACGACGCCTCCGACCGCGACGTCGCCGACTATCTCTCGCTGCGCGGCTACTTCCCGAGCAAGGCGTTCATGGCCGAGCGGTTCGTGCTGTTCTCCTCGCGCGCATCCACGGGCGGTGGCCCGTATGTGGTCGAGGACGCCTACGAGCTGTGTGAGTAGCCTCGCTCTCGTGCCCGGGCCGTAGAGCCGGGGCCCAGCGCTCCGCGATGAACGAAATAGTGGGTCCCGGCTCTGCGCAGCAGCGCAAGAGCGCTGCAGCGCGTCCGGGACACGAAAGCGCATACCTCTGGCCTCGATTCACGGCTTGCAATTTGCCGCGGTCTCTGGCGGTAAAGGGCCATGCTCTCGACCCCCAGTTCCCCATTCAGCGAAGCGTATCAGGCCGAGATCGCGTCTGGCGCGATCGAGCCGGATGCCGCGCAGGCCGAGGTCGCCGAGGCCTATGCGGCGCTCGACCAGCGGCTCGCCACCTACAAGCCGCAGCGCAAGCAGAGCCTGCTCGGCCGCCTGTTCAGCAGCAATGGCAAGGACGATGCGCCGCGCGGCCTCTACATCCATGGCGAGGTCGGCCGCGGCAAGACCATGCTGATGGATCTGTTCTTCCAGCACGCCTCGGTCGAGCACAAGCGCCGCGCGCATTTCCACGAATTCATGGCGGATGTGCACGAGCGCATCTACGACTACCGCCAGAGCATCGCGCGCGGCGAGATCGCCGATGGCGACGTCATTGCGCTGACGGCGAACGCGATCTTCGAGGAGAGCTGGCTGCTCTGCTTCGACGAATTCCACGTCACCGACATCGCCGACGCGATGATCCTCGGACGCCTGTTCGCGAAATTGTTCGAGCTCGGCACCGTCGTGGTCGCGACCTCCAACGTCGCGCCCGACGATCTTTACAAGGGCGGCCTCAACCGCTCGCTGTTCCTGCCCTTCATCAAGCAGATCACGGACCACATGGACGTTGCGCGGCTCGATGCGCGCACCGACTTCCGGTTGGAGAAACTGCAGGGCGTGCCGATGTGGCTGACACCGGCGGACGTTGAAGCGGACGCCGCGCTCGACCGCGCCTGGAAGCGGATGTCAGGCGGCGCCCAATGCAAGCCGCGCGACATTTCGATCAAGGGCCGCATCCTGCACGTGCCGTGCTCGGCCCATGGCGTGGCGCGGTTCTCGTTCGCCGACCTCTGCGAGAAGCCGCTCGGTGCATCCGACTACCTCAGGCTGGCGCACGACTATCACACGATCCTGGTCGACCATATTCCAGTGATGGACTTCTCCCAGCGCAACGCGGCCAAGCGCTTCATCACGCTGATCGACGCGCTCTATGACAACGCCGTGAAGCTGATGGCCTCGGCCGATGCCAATCCGATCTCGCTTTACCTCGCCACCGAGGGCAACGAGGCCAACGAGTTCAAACGGACCGCCTCGCGCCTGATCGAAATGAGCTCGGAAACCTATCTGGCGCTGCCTCACGGCCGCAAGGATTCCACCGCGAGCGGCTCGACCAAGGGCCTGGTGGAGACTTAAGTCCTATTCCCGTCGAAAGGTACCGCTGTCATTCCGGGGCGCGCGTCAGCGCGAACCCGGAATGACGGCTGAGGGTCTGCTGGCCGGAATCTCGGCAAACCCGACAATTGGGCATCCACCGACTTGAACGGGGGAGGCGAAAGGGATAACCACCCGTCTCAGTTTTCCCCTCCTTACGTGTCTAAAGGACAGGTTCACATGGCGCGCGACAAGATTGCTTTGATTGGCTCCGGTCAGATCGGCGGAACGCTGGCTCATCTCATCGGCCTGAAAGAACTGGGCGATGTCGTGATGTTCGACATCGCCGAGGGCGTGCCGCAGGGCAAGGCGCTCGACATCGCGCAGTCCTCGCCGGTCGACGGCTTCGACGCGCACTACACCGGCGCCAACTCCTACGAGGCGCTCGACAACGCCAAGGTCTGCATCGTCACCGCCGGCGTGCCGCGCAAGCCCGGCATGAGCCGCGACGACCTCCTCTCCATCAACCTCAAGGTCATGGAGCAGGTCGGCGCCGGCATCAAGAAGTACGCCCCCGACGCCTTCGTCATCTGCATCACCAACCCGCTCGACGCCATGGTCTGGGCGCTGCAGAAGGCCTCGGGCCTGCCGCACAAAAAGGTCGTCGGCATGGCCGGCGTGCTGGATTCAGCGCGCTTCCGCTACTTCCTGGCCGACGAGTTCAACGTCTCGGTCGAGGACGTCACCGCCTTCGTGCTCGGCGGCCACGGCGACACCATGGTGCCGCTGGTGAAGTACTCCACCGTCGCCGGCATTCCGCTGCCCGACCTCGTCAAGATGGGCTGGACCTCGCAGGCGCGCCTCGATGAGATCGTCGACCGCACCCGCAACGGCGGCGCCGAGATCGTCAACCTGCTCAAGACCGGTTCGGCCTTCTACGCCCCGGCCGCGTCCGCCATCGCGATGGCCGAGAGCTATCTGAAGGACAAGAAGCGCGTGCTGCCCTGCGCCGCCTATCTCAACGGCGAATACAGCGTGAAGGACATGTATGTCGGCGTGCCCGTCGTGATCGGCTCCAAGGGCGTCGAGCGCGTGGTCGAGATCGAGCTCGCCGGCAAGGACCGCGAAGCCTTCGACAAGTCGGTCGGCGCCGTGCAGGGCCTGGTCGACGCCTGCAAGAAGATCGCACCCGATCTTCTCGGCCGCTAAGGCGCAGACAATACCCCGCCGAAGATCGAAAACCGGTCTTCGGCGGTTTCACTTCCGGGCCCCGGCTGATGGGGGTTCCGGTTCGCAGTCCAGAGATCTCGAAGTCAAAGAATCCGGGTTGCAGTTCCTGTGGTATATGGTATGCCAGCCACAAGACTGAGGTGGGCCCTAGAGGTCACCGCCCGCGGGTTCAGGGAGCGACCATATGAATATCCATGAATATCAGGCCAAAGCGCTGCTGAACGAGTTCGGCGTGCCGATCTCCAAGGGCGTTCCGGTCCTGAGTGCCACCGACGCAGACGCTGCGGCCATGGCCCTGCCCGGCCCGGTCTGGGTGGTGAAGAGCCAGATCCATGCCGGCGGCCGTGGCAAAGGCAAGTTCAAGGAAGCCAGCGCCGGCGACAAGGGCGGCGTCCGCATCGCCAAGTCGGCCGCCGAGGTCGCCGAATTCGCCAAGCAGATGCTGGGCGCGACGCTGGTGACCGTGCAGACCGGCCCCGCCGGCAAGCAGGTCAACCGCCTCTACATCGAGGACGGCTCCGACATCGACAAGGAATTCTACCTCTCGATCCTGGTCGACCGCGAGACCTCGCGCGTCTCCTTCGTCGTCTCGACCGAGGGCGGCGTCAACATCGAGGACGTCGCGCACAATACGCCCGAGAAGATCGTCACCTTCTCGGTCGATCCCGCCACCGGCATCATGGGCCATCACGGCCGCACGGTTGCGAACGCGCTGAAACTCTCCGGCGATCTCGCCAAGCAGGCCGAGAAGCTCACCGCGCAGCTCTATGCGGCGTTCGTCGCCAAGGACATGTCGATGCTGGAGATCAACCCGCTGGTCGTGACCAAGCAGGGTCAGCTCCGCGTGCTCGACGCAAAAGTGTCGTTCGACGACAACGCGCTGTTCCGTCACCCTGATGTGCTCGCGCTGCGCGACGAGACCGAGGAGGACGCCAAGGAAATCGAGGCGTCCAAGCACGACCTCAACTACGTCACCCTCGACGGCAACATCGGCTGCATGGTCAACGGCGCCGGTCTCGCCATGGCGACGATGGATATCATCAAGCTCTACGGCATGTCTCCGGCGAACTTCCTCGACGTCGGCGGCAGCGCCAGCAAGGAGAAGGTCGCGGCCGCGTTCAAGATCATCACCGCCGATCCCAACGTGAAGGGCATCCTGGTCAACATCTTCGGCGGCATCATGAAGTGCGACGTGATCGCCGAGGGCGTCACCGCCGCCGTTCGTGAAGTCGGCCTCAGCGTGCCGCTGGTGGTCCGCCTGGAAGGCACCAATGTCGAGCTCGGCAAGAAGATCATCCGTGAATCCGGACTGAACGTGGTGCCCGCCGACAATCTCGACGACGCCGCGCAGAAGATCGTGAAGGCCGTCAAGGGAGGCTAACGCCATGGCCCAGGACCATCTCGCCGCATCATCTCCGCTCCCCGAGCATGCGCGTCTCGCCGCGCTCGCCGGCGAATGGGATGGCGAAGAGATGGTCTTCCCGTCGCGCTGGACGGCGGGCGGGCCGGCGACCTCTCACGTCGTCGCGCGCATGGACCTCAATGGATTTTATCTGATCCAGGACTCGGTCCAGATGCGCGACGGCAAGCAGGTCTTCGCCACCCACGGCATCTTCACCTTCGACCGCGACGACCGGACCTACAAATTGTTCTGGTACGACTCGCTCGGCTACACGCCGCCCTCGCCCGCCTCCGGCGGGTGGGTCGGCAAGACCCTGACGCTGGTGCGCGGCTCGCTCCGCGGCAATGCGCGCCACGTCTATGAGATCATCGACGACAATTCCTATTCGTTGAAGATCCAGTTCTCGCCGGACGCGGAAGGCTGGGCTGACGTCCTCACCGGCGTCTACCGCCGCATCCACTGACCCTCTCACTCTGTTAGTTTCGCGAAAGCAGACCTCATGTCCATCCTGATCGACAAGAACACCAAGGTCATCTGCCAGGGCTTCACCGGCAAGAACGGCACCTTCCATTCCGAGGCCGCGATCGCCTACGGCACCAAGATGGTCGGCGGCACCTCGCCGGGCAAAGGCGGCGCGACGCATCTGGGCCTGCCGGTGTTCGACACCGTGCGCGAGGCGCGTGAGAAGACCGGCGCGGACGCGTCGGTGATCTACGTGCCGCCGCCGGGCGCGGCGGATGCGATCTGCGAAGCGATCGATGCCGAGATCCCGCTGATCGTCTGCATCACCGAGGGCATTCCTGTTGTCGACATGGTGCGCGTGAAGCGCTCGCTGATCGGCTCCAAGTCGCGCCTGATCGGACCGAACTGCCCGGGCGTCATGACCGCCGGCGAGTGCAAGATCGGCATCATGCCCGCCAACATCTTCAAGACCGGCTCGGTCGGCATCGTCTCCCGCTCCGGCACGCTGACCTATGAGGCCGTGTTCCAGACCTCCCAGGAAGGCCTCGGCCAGACCACCGCGGTCGGCATCGGCGGCGACCCGGTCAAGGGCACCGAGTTCATCGACGTGCTGGAGATGCTGCTCGCCGACCCCAAGACCGAATCGATCATCATGATCGGCGAGATCGGCGGTTCCGCCGAGGAGGACGCCGCCCAGTTCCTCAAGGACGAGGCCAAGCGGGGCCGCAAGAAGCCGATGGTCGGCTTCATCGCCGGTGTCACCGCTCCTCCCGGCCGCCGCATGGGTCATGCCGGCGCGATCATCTCCGGCGGCAAGGGCGACGCCGGTTCCAAGACGGAGGCGATGAAATCGGCAGGGATTACAGTGTCTCCGTCGCCGGCCCGCCTCGGCCATACCCTTGCCGAAAAGTTGAAGAGCTAATTCACTTCTTCGTGCTTTTCCGGGCGAAGTTTCGCAGCAAATAGGGTAAAGGGTGCCTGTCGCGTCGAGCCCTGTCGGGGGAGCTCGGCGCCAGCGCCGTTTGTTATGCGCGAACCGAAATCGCCAGGAACTCAAGTATGTCTCGCCAGGACGCGAACGCAGCCTTTGCCCTGTCATCCTTTTTGCAGGGCACCAACGCCACCTACATCGACGAAATCTACGCCCGCTACCAGAAGGACCCGTCCTCGGTCGACGCCGAGTGGCAGGAGTTCTTCAAGAGCCTGAACGACCAGCCCGCTGACATCAGCAAGAACGCGGAAGGGCCGTCCTGGGAGCGCGCCAACTGGCCGCTGGCCCCGCAGGATGACCTCACCTCCGCGCTCGACGGCAATTGGGCCGAAGTCGAGAAGGCGGTTGGCGCCAAGATCGCCGCCAAGGCGCAAGCCAAGGGCGCCGACATCTCCTCCGCCGATGTGCTGCAGGCGACGCGCGATTCCGTCCGCGCCCTGATGCTGATCCGCTCCTACCGCATGCGCGGCCACTTCCACGCCAAGCTCGACCCGCTCGGCATCGAAGCTCAGCGCAATCGCGAAGAGCTCGACCCGCGCACCTACGGCTTCAGCGAAGCCGATTACGACCGCAAAATCTTCCTCGACCACGTGCTCGGTCTCGAATACGGCACGCTGCGCGAGATCACCGCGATCTGCGAGCGCACCTACTGCCAGACGCTCGGCGTTGAGTTCATGCATATCAGCAATGCCGCGCAGAAGGCCTGGATCCAGGAGCGCATCGAGGGACCCGATAAGGAGATCTCGTTCACGCGCGAAGGCCGTAGAGCCATCCTGATGAAGCTGGTCGAAGCCGAGGGCTTCGAAAAGTTCTGCGACACCAAGTTCACCGGCACCAAGCGCTTCGGTCTCGACGGCGGTGAATCGCTGATCCCCGCGCTGGAGCAGATCATCAAGCGCGGCGGCAATCTCGGCGTGAAGGAGATCGTGCTCGGCATGCCGCATCGCGGCCGCCTCAACGTGCTGACGCAGGTGATGGGCAAGTCGCACCGCGCGCTGTTTCACGAGTTCAAGGGCGGCTCCGCCAACCCGGCGGACGTCGAAGGCTCCGGCGACGTCAAGTATCACCTCGGCGCCTCCTCGGACCGCGAGTTCGACGGCAACCGCATTCACCTGTCGCTGACCGCCAACCCCTCGCATCTCGAGATCGTCGATCCCGTGGTGCTCGGCAAGGTCCGCGCCAAGCAGGACCAGCACGGCGATCCGCCAGATATGCGCATCTCAGTGATGCCGCTCCTGATGCATGGCGACGCCGCGTTCGCCGGCCAGGGCGTGGTCGCGGAGTGCTTCGGCCTGTCGGACCTGAAGGGCTACCGCACCGGCGGCTCCGTGCACTTCATCGTCAACAACCAGATCGGCTTCACGACTTATCCGCGCTACTCGCGCTCCTCGCCTTACCCGTCGGATGTGGCGAAGATGATCGACGCGCCGATCTTCCACGTCAACGGCGACGATCCGGAAGCTGTCGTGTTCGCGGCCAAGGTCGCGATCGAGTTCCGGCAGAAGTTCCACAAGCCCGTCGTCATCGACATGTGGTGCTATCGGCGCTACGGCCACAACGAGGGCGATGAGCCGGCGTTCACCCAGCCGGTCATGTACAAGCGGATCGCGGCTCATCCGTCGACGCTGTCGCTCTATGCCAAGCGCCTGATCGCCGAGGGCGTGGTCACCGAGGGCGAGGTCGACAAGCTGAAGGCCGACTGGCGCGCGCGGCTGGATGCCGAGTTCGAGGCTGGCACCTCCTATAAGCCGAACAAGGCCGACTGGCTCGACGGCAAATGGGCGGGCTTCAAGATCGCCGACCAGGAAGAGGATGCGCGGCGCGGCGTCACCGGCGTCGACATCGCCACGCTGAAGGACATCGGCCGCAAGATCACCAAGGTGCCGGACGGCTTCCGCGTTCACCGCACCATCCAGCGTTTCCTCGACAACCGCTCGAAGGCGATCGACACCGGTACCGGCATCGACTGGGCGACCGGCGAGGCGCTGGCGTTCTGCTCGCTGCTCAACGAAAACCACCACGTCCGTCTGTCCGGACAGGATTCGGAGCGCGGCACCTTCTCGCAGCGCCACTCGGTCCTGATCGACCAGGAGGACGAGAGCCGCTACACGCCGTTCAACCATCTGGGTCACGAGCAGGGCCATTACGAGGTCATCAACTCGCTGCTGTCGGAAGAGGCCGTGCTCGGCTTCGAATACGGCTATTCGCTCGCCGAGCCGAACACACTGACGCTGTGGGAGGCCCAGTTCGGCGACTTCGCCAACGGCGCGCAGGTCGTGTTCGACCAGTTCATCTCCTCGGGCGAGCGCAAATGGCTGCGCATGTCCGGCCTCGTCTGCCTGCTGCCGCACGGCTATGAGGGCCAGGGACCGGAGCACTCCTCGGCGCGCCTCGAGCGCTATCTGCAGATGTGCGCGGAAGACAACATGCAGGTGGTCTACCCGACCACGCCGGCGAACTACTTCCACGTGCTGCGCCGGCAGCTGCATCGCGAGATCCGCAAGCCGCTGATCATGATGACGCCGAAGTCGCTGCTGCGTCACAAGCGGGCGGTGTCGCGTCTCGAAGAGCTGGCGAAGGGCACGACCTTCCACCGCATCCTCTATGATGACGCCCAGATGCTGCCGAACGAAGCCGTCAAGCTCGTTCCGGACGAGAAGATCCGCCGCATCGTGCTGTGCTCGGGCAAGGTCTATTACGACCTCTACGAGGAGCGCGAGAAGCGCGGCATCGACGACATCTATCTGATGCGCGTCGAGCAGCTCTATCCAGTGCCGCTGAAGGCGCTGGTGGTCGAGCTGTCCCGCTTCAAGAAGGCCGAAGTGGTGTGGTGCCAGGAAGAGCCCCGCAATATGGGTGCCTGGCACTTCATCGAGCCCTATCTGGAATGGGTGCTGAACCAGGTGAACGGTGCGAGCCGGCGTCCGCGTTATGTCGGCCGCGCCGCTTCCGCCGCGACCGCCACGGGTCTGATGTCGAAGCATCAGGCGCAGCTGAAGGCGTTCCTGGACGAAGCACTGAGCTGAACTTTTTGAACTGCGTCATGCCCCGCCTTGTGCGCAACCAGCGCACCGGAGCGGGGCATCCAGTAGCCGCGGCGTGATTGCAAACGCCCCGGCTCGCTGGATGGCCTGCTTTTCGCCGGCCGATGACATTTGAATTCATGACCGCTACCAGCGATCCCTTAAGGAAGAGACCATGACTGAAATTCGTGTGCCGACGCTCGGCGAATCCGTCACCGAGGCCACCATCGGCCGCTGGTTCAAGAAGGCCGGTGACCCCGTCGCCGTCGACGAGCCTTTGGTGGAGCTCGAGACCGACAAGGTCACCATCGAAGTCCCCGCGCCCTCCGCCGGCACGCTGAGCGAGATCATCGCCGCCGATGGCGCGACCGTTGCCGTGGGCGCGCTGCTCGGCCAGATCACCGATGGTGCCGGTGCTGCCAAGCCCGCCGCCGCGCCTGCCAAGGCTGCTGCTCCTGCTGCTGCCGCTGCTCCCGCGCCGGCTCCCGCTGCCGCGAAGGCGCCGCCGGCCGATGCGCCGCTCGCCCCGTCCGTGCGCAAGCTCTCGGCCGAGACCGGCATCGACGCCTCGACGGTTCCGGGCTCCGGCAAGGACGGTCGCGTCACCAAGGGCGACATGCTGGCCGCGATCGAGCGCGCCGCATCCGCGCCGACCCCGGTGAACCAGCCCGCCGCCGCCGTGCAGGTGCGCGCGCCGTCGCCGGCCGATGACGCCGCCCGCGAAGAGCGCGTCAAGATGACCCGCCTGCGCCAGACCATCGCGCGCCGCCTCAAGGACGTGCAGAACACTGCGGCCATGCTCACGACGTTCAACGAGGTCGACATGACCAACGTCGTGGCGCTGCGCGCGCACTACAAGGATGCGTTCGAGAAGAAGCATGGCGCCAAGCTCGGCTTCATGGGCTTCTTCACCAAGGCCGTCGTGCAGGCGCTGAAGGACATCCCGGCCGTCAACGCCGAGATCGACGGCAGCGATCTGATCTACAAGAACTACTATCACATCGGCGTCGCCGTCGGCACCGACAAGGGCCTGGTCGTGCCCGTGGTGCGCGACTGCGACCACAAGTCGATCTCCGACATCGAGAAGAGCATCGCCGATTTCGGCCGCCGCGCCCGCGATGGCCAGCTCAAGATCGACGAGATGCAGGGCGGCACCTTCACCATCACCAATGGCGGCATCTACGGCTCGCTGATGTCGACCCCGATCCTGAACGCGCCGCAGTCCGGTATCCTCGGCATGCACAAGATCCAGGAACGGCCGATGGTCGTCGGCGGCAAGATCGAGGTCCGCCCGATGATGTATCTGGCGCTGTCCTACGATCACCGCGTGATCGACGGCAAGGAAGCCGTCACCTTCCTGGTCCGTGTCAAGGAGAGCCTGGAAGATCCGGCACGCCTGGTGCTCGATCTCTGATCCCTGATGCTCTGCGAGCGCCGTCGCCATTCGCGGCGGCGCGTGTCGAACCATGGAGGCGCGCGTGACGGATAAAGTCGTTGTCATCACCGGCGGCAGCCGCGGCATCGGGCGGGCGACCGCGCTTGCGGCGGCCGCGCGCGGCTTTCGCGTTGTGGTCGGCTATGCCAGCAACAAGGCGGCCGCCGAAGAGGTCGTAGCTACGATCGAGGCCAGCAACGGCAAGGCCATCGCGGTGAAATGCGATGTCGCCGAGGAAAGCGACATCCTCAACCTGTTCAGGGAAGCCGACAAGTTCGGCACTTTAGGCGCCCTCGTCAACAATGGCGGCATTGTCGGCAAGAGTGGCGTGCGCGTCGACGAGATGTCGGCCGAGCGCATCCAGCGCGTGCTGGCGGTCAACGTTACCGGCTCGATCCTCTGCGCGCGCGAGGCGGTGAAGCGGATGTCGACCAAGCATGGCGGCAAGGGCGGCGTCATCGTCAATTTGTCGTCGGTCGCAGCCAGGCTCGGCGCACCCAACACCTATGTCGATTATGCCGCGTCCAAGGGCGCGATCGATTCCTTCACCATCGGCCTCGGCTACGAGGTTGCCGGCGAAGGCATTCGCGTCGCGGGCATTCGCCCGGGCCTGATCGACACCGAAATCCACGCCGCCGGCGGCGAGCCCGATCGCGCCCATCGTCTGGCGCATATGGTGCCGATGAAGCGCGTCGGCACCGCTGACGAAATCGCCAATGCCATCGTCTGGCTGATGTCGGACGAGGCCTCCTACATCACCGCAGCCACTCTCGATGTGTCCGGCGGACGCTGATGCACCTGCGGACGCTGACACATCCTCATCACGCCTAACCTTACGGGACTTTCTCTCATGGCTACCTACGATCTCGTCGTCATCGGCACCGGACCGGGCGGTTATGTCTGCGCGGTGCGCGCGGCCCAGCTCGGCATGAAAGTCGCCGTGGTCGAAAAGAACGCAACGCTCGGCGGCACCTGCCTCAATGTCGGCTGCATGCCGTCGAAGGCGCTGCTGCACGCCTCCGAGATGTTCGAGGAAGCCGGCCATTCCTTCGCCAAGATGGGCGTGAGCGTTTCCGCGCCGAAGCTCGATTTGCCCGCGATGATGAACTTCAAGCAGCAGGGCATCGACGGCAACGTCAAGGGCGTCGAGTTCCTGATGAAGAAGAACAAGATCGACGTGCTCAAGGGCACCGGCAAGATCTTAGGCACCGGCAAGGTCGAGGTCTCCGCCGACGGCAAGTCGCAGGTGGTCGAGACCAAGAATATCGTGATCGCCACCGGCTCCGACATCGCGCGTCTCAAGGGCATCGAGATCGACGAGAAGCGCATCGTGTCGTCGACCGGCGCGCTGTCGCTGGAGAAGGTGCCAGGCAGATTGCTGGTCATTGGCGCCGGCGTGATCGGGCTCGAACTCGGCTCTGTGTGGCGCCGGCTCGGATCAGAGGTCATGGTGGTTGAATTCCTCGATCGCATCCTGCCCGGCATGGACGGCGAGATCGCCAAGCAATTCCAGCGCATGCTTGAAAAGCAGGGCTTTGCATTCAAGCTGGGCTCGAAGGTGACCGGCGTCGAAGCGAACAGCAAGGCATTGCTCGCGAAGATCGAGCCGGCTGCCGGCGGGACCGCCGAGACCATCGAAGCCGACGTCGTGCTGGTCTGCATCGGCCGCACGCCTTACACCGACGGGCTCGGCCTGAAGGAAGCCGGCGTCGCGCTCGACAATCGCGGCCGCGTGCAGATCGATCCGCATTTCGCCACCAGCCTGAAGGGCGTCTATGCCATCGGCGACGTCGTCGCCGGCCCGATGCTCGCGCACAAGGCCGAGGACGAAGGCGTTGCGGTCGCGGAGATCATCGCAGGGCAAGCCGGCCACGTGAACTACGACGTGATCCCGGGCGTCGTGTATACCACGCCGGAAGTGTCCTCCGTCGGCAAGACCGAGGAGGAGCTGAAGCAGGCGGGCACAGCCTATACCGTCGGGAAGTTTCCCTTTACCGCCAACGGCCGCTCCAAGGTCAACCAGACCACCGACGGCTTTGTGAAGATTCTCGCAGATGCGAAGACCGATCGCGTGCTCGGCGTGCATATTATCGGCCGCGAAGCCGGCGAAATGATCCATGAAGCCTGCGTTCTCATGGAGTTTGGCGGCAGCGCGGAAGATCTCGCGCGCACCTGCCACGCCCATCCGACCCGCTCGGAGGCGGTCAAGGAAGCCGCGCTTGCAGTCGGCAAGCGGGCCATCCATATGTAGGCTAGCGCCCAGCACCGAACCGGGCGGGAAACACATGCTGCGCCGCCTTCTGCAACCGGTCTGGGTCCTGCTTGCGATCGTCTTCCTGATCGAAGCCTGGCTCTGGGACCATCTCGAACCGATCGTCGCGCGGGTTGTCGCAGCCATCCCGCTCGCGCGCTTCAAGCATTGGCTGACGGAGCGCGTCGATGCGCTGTCGCCGGCCATGACGCTGATCGTGTTCGCGGTCCCCATCATCCCGCTGTTTCCGCTCAAGCTGGTCGGCCTGTGGCTGCTCGCGCACGAATACTGGACCAGCGCCGTCGTCACGATCGTATTCGCGAAGATGCTTGGCGTCGGCGTCACCGCCTTCGTGTTCGACGTGACGCGCGCCAAGCTCTTGGAGATGCACTGGTTCGAGCGGATCTATGATCTGGTGCTGAGAGTGCGCGCCAGGGCCGCTCAGCTGGTCGACCCGATCAAGCGCCGCATCCGCGAGCTGATCGCCGGCGACGGCGAGGGCTGGTCTTCCCGCACGCTGCGCCTGATCCAGCGTTTTAGGAAGAGCGTGCACCAGGCGCGATAGCTGCCTGCAACATCTTCGCTGTTCACCACACACTCGCTGTCATCGCCCGGCTTGACCGGGCGGTCCAGTATTCCAGAGACGGCCGTTATTGAATCGATAGGCCGCGGCGTACTGGATGCCCCGGTCAAGCCGGGGCATGACACTGTTCGTGTGGTTTCAAGCGCGCGTAGAAGCGCGTCCTAATGCAAATGCAACAGGTGCGGCCACCATAGGCCGAGCGCGGTCATGATCAGGCCGGCGAGCGTCAGTACGCCGCTGACATAGGCGAGCGCGAGCATGCCGGTGATGATGGTGGCGGAGGCCAGCACGATGCCGATCTGGAAGGCGGCCGAGGCCAGCTCGAAATGGTGGTATTTCGCGGTCGCCTCGTCGCGATCGTGCTCGGCATGCTTGGCTTTCTCGGCGAGCTGCTCGGTGCCTTCGCCGGTCTCGGGCTCGGAGCGGTAGCGCTGCGCGGTCTTGGTCCAGTCCTCGACCTGCTTCTGCACCGACGCCTTCAGCGCGTCGTCGCTCGTGCCGGCGAGCGTCAGCTTGCCCTGCTCGGCCGCGGTCAGCACCACGGTGCGGCGGATGCTCTTGGCCTGGAAGAACGCCCAGAGATTGGCGGCCTCGACGTTCTTGCTGATCGATTCGGTCTGGGCACCCTTGCCGAGCGTCTCCGAGATCGCCAGGAACAGCGCCAGCACGGCAATCAGGAGCGCGATCTTCTTGTTCGAGCCGGACGCGTGCTCGGCGTGCTCGGCATGCTCCATGCTTTCATGTGCGCTCATAAAATCCTCCTGCCTCGGTTCCGCAACGATTGACCGAACCGCGCGCGACGCGCAAGAGGCACGCGAGCTATGACGAGAGTATGTCAGTCTGTCGGCGCTCGTGTCCCGGACGCGGCGCAGCGTGTAACGCTGCGACGCTGAGCCGGGACCCAGAAGCTTCAGACGATTGCGCGGTAGCGCGGGCCCCGCAGCGCACCGCTGAAGGAGCGCTGCGCCGCGTCCGGGGCACGAGAGCCTGTAAGGCTTCAGCGCCGCGGATGCGCGCTCGCATAGACCTCGAGCAGCCGCTCGGAATCGATGCCGGTGTAGATCTGCGTGGTCGAAAGCGAGGAATGGCCGAGCAATTCCTGGATGGCGCGTAGGTCGCCGCCGCGCGACAGCAGATGCGTGGCGAAGGAGTGGCGCAGCGCGTGCGGCGTGGCGCTGTCGGGCAGGCCGAGCGCGCCGCGCAGCCGCTCCAACGCGAGCTGGATGATGCGCGGGCTCAAGGGGCCGCCGCGCGCGCCGACGAAGATCGGACCTTCCGCCGGCAGCGGATACGGACACATCGCGACGTACTCCTGCACCAGCTCCAGCACGTTCTGCAGCACCGGCACCATGCGCGTCTTGTTGCCCTTGCCGGTCACGACCAGCACATCGCCTTCGCCGGGCCGCGGCACCTCGCGGCGTTGCAGGCCGAGCGCTTCGGAGATGCGCAGGCCCGAGCCGTAGAGCAGCGCCATCACCGCAGCATCGCGCGCCAGAATCCAGGTCTCGCGTTCCTCGCCGGCGCGCTCGTCGGCATCGGCAAGACGCTTTGCCGAAGCCATCGGCAGCGGCTTCGGCAAGCTTTTTGCGACTTTTGGCGCGCGGATGGCCGACAATGCGCCGACCTTGCCTTTGCCCTCGCGCTCCAAAAAACGGCCGAACGAACGCAGGCCGGCCAGCGCCCGCATCAGGCTGCGGCCGGCAATGTCGTCGGCCCTGCGCATCGCCATGAAGGCGCGCACGTCGGTGGCCTCCAGCGCGGCGAAACGCTTGAGTGTCACGCGCTCGCCCCAATGGGCACAAAGGAAATCCAGGCACTGCCGCAAGTCGCGGCCATAGGCCTCCAGCGTCTTCGGCGACAGCCGCCGTTCGGCACCGAGATGCGCCAGCCAGCGCGTCATCTCCTGCGCGATCGAGGGATCGGCGCTGGCGAGCTCGATTAAGGGTGCGGCCGCTTTGCTCATGCGCTCTGGACGTGGTGATTCCGCACAGTATATCGCATCACACTCGTTTATCGTTCGCTAAGGCCGCCGCGCGGCGCTAGCCTCAATGCCCCGGGTTCCGATTCTCAGCTCATGGACCAATCGCCGCGTAGCAACACCGCCCCCGCCAACGCGACCCGCATGGTCGACGTGCTGGTGCCGGTCGCGCTCGACCAGACCTATTCCTACAAGGTGCCGCGCGGCATGGAGCTGAAGGCGGGCGATCTCGTTGGCGTGCCGCTTGGCCCGCGCGAGGTGCTCGCCGTGGTCTGGGGCGAGAACGCCAATCCCGATCCACGCCTGCACAATCGCCTCAAGGAGGTCAGCGAGAAGCTCGATATCCCGCCGCTCAAGCCCGAGCTGCGCCAGGTGGTCGACTGGGTCGCCAATTACACGCTGAGCCCGCGCGGCATGGTGCTGCGCATGTGCCTGCGCATGGGCGAGAATCTCGGCCCGGAGCGGGCGCGCGCCGGCGTGCGCCTGACCGGCGATCCCCCGAAGCGGCTGACGCCGGCGCGGCAGCGGGTGATCGCGCTGTTGTCGGACCGGCTGCTGCACGGCAAGTCCGAGGCGGCCAAGGAAGCCGGCGTCTCCTCAGGCGTGATCGACGGCCTGGTCGATGAAGGCACGCTCACGGTGGAGCCGATGCCGCCGCCTCCGCCGCCGCCGGCGCCCGATCCGGAATTCGGCCGGCCGGATTTTACCCCGCTGCAGCGCGCCGCGGTCGATACGATGCGCGCGCTCGCGGCCAATGGCACCTTCCACGTCGCGCTGCTCGACGGCGTCACCGGCTCGGGCAAGACCGAGGTCTATTTCGAGGCGGTCGCGGAAGCGATCCGCCGCGGCAAGCAATCGCTGATCCTGATGCCGGAGATCGCGCTCACCGGCCAGTTCCTCGATCGCTTCGCGCAGCGTTTTGGCGTGCGGCCGATCGAGTGGCACTCCGAGCTCACCCCGCGCACCCGTGCGCGCAATTGGGCCGCGATCTCCGCAGGCACCGCGCCGGTCGTGGTCGGCGCGCGCTCTGCGCTGTTTCTCCCTTACGCCAATCTCGGCCTCATCGTCGTCGATGAGGAGCACGACCAGGCCTACAAGCAGGACGACGGCGTGCACTATCACGCCCGCGACATGGCGGTGGTGCGCGCGCATATCGCCAAGATCCCGATCGTGCTGGCCTCCGCCACGCCCTCGGTCGAGTCCGAGGTCAATGCGCGCAAGAACCGCTATCAGCGCATCGCGCTGCCCTCGCGCTTCGGCGGCCAGCACATGCCGCATATCGAGGCGATCGATCTGCGCCGCGAGCCGCCGGCGCGTGGCCGCTTCATCTCGCCGCGGCTTGCCGGCGAGATCAGAACCGCGATCGAGCGGCGCGAGCAGGCGCTGTTGTTCCTCAACCGTCGCGGCTATGCGCCGCTGACCTTGTGCCGTGCCTGCGGCCATCGCTTCGCCTGCACCATCTGCGACGCCTGGCTGGTCGATCACCGCTTTCGCCAGCGCCTGGTCTGTCACCATTGCGGCTTCTCGATGCCGCGCCCGCATATCTGCCCGAACTGCTCGGCCGAGGAATCGCTGGTGGCCGTCGGTCCCGGCGTCGAGCGCCTGCAGGAGGAGGCGGCCGCGCTGTTCCCGGAAGCTCGCACCATGGTGCTGTCGAGCGACCTCATCACCTCGATCGAGACGATGCGAAGCGAGCTTGCCGAAATCGCGGAGGGCCGCGTCGATATCATCATCGGCACGCAGCTCGTGGCCAAAGGTCACAACTTCCCGCGGCTCAATCTGGTCGGCGTGATCGATGCGGATCTTGGCCTCTCCAACGGCGATCCGCGCGCGGCGGAGCGCACCTGGCAATTGCTCAACCAGGTGATCGGCCGCGCCGGTCGCGAGCAGGGCCGCGGCGTCGGCTATCTGCAGACCCACCAGCCCGATCATCCCGTGATGCGGGCGTTGATCGCCTGCGACCGCGAGGCCTTCTACGACAGCGAGATCGATCTGCGCGAGAAGACGCTCTATCCGCCGTTCGGCCGGCTCGCGAGCCTGATCATTTCCGGAGGCGACCGCCCGAGCGCGGACGGTTTCGGCCGCAAGCTCGTCGCGCTCGCGCCGCGCGACGAGCGCGTCGTGGTGCTCGGCCCGGCCGAAGCCCCGCTCGCCGTCATCAAGGGCCGCTACCGCTTCCGCATTCTGGTGAAATCGGCGCGCGGTTTCGATCTGTCGGACTACTTGCGCAATTGGCTCGCGGTCTGCCCGAAGCCGACGGGCAATTTGAAGCTCGAGGTCGACGTCGATCCGCAGAGCTTTTTGTAGGGATCACTCTCTCCGCTCGTGCCCGGACGCAGCGCAGCGTCTCTTCGACAATGCGCTGCAGAGCCGGGGCCCATGTCGCCGCGTTGTACGGTGTTGCTCTGGGTCCCGGCTCTGCGCTGCAATGCCGTGCGGCATTGCAGCTTGTCCGGGACACGTGCGGGATCACGGCCAACAAAAAAAGCCCGCGGTCCCCCAAGACCACGGGCTTGTTTCGTGCGCGCATCAAACTGATGAAAACTGCGCGTGCGAACTAAGGCGAACGCCTTAGGAGACGACTTCCGCGGTGACGCGGCCGACGCCGGCGCCGGTGAGGCCGATGGCGCGGGCAGCGCCGGTGGAGAGGTCGAGGACACGGCCGCGAATGAACGGACCGCGGTCGTTGATGGTGACGACCACGCTCTGACCGCGGTGGGTGACACGCAGCTTGGTGCCGAATGGCAGCGAACGGTGCGCCGCGGTCAAGGCGTTCTGGTTGAAGCGCTGGCCCGAGGCGGTCCGGCTGCCGGACTCGTTGCCGTAATAGGAGGCCATGCCGGAGAAGCTGTGGCCGGTGCCGGAGGTCGGCGTCATCGACGCATTGGCATTCCGCCAATCGGAGGCGGCGTTGGTCTCAGCTTGGGCGTGGTGGCGGTGATGATGCCGGTGATGCCTGGATTTGGCGGAAGCTTCGGTGGCAGTTCCACCGACGAGGAGAGTTGCGGCTACGAAAGCAATCGCCGTGCGCGGCCGGGTCACAGAGCCAAGCGTCTTCAAAGACAGCATTTAGTGGTCCCTAAGCTAGTATTGCCACATATGTGGCTAGTGGAGCCCCCATCAGTTTGTGAGCGGGTTGGCGTTTCGATTCCTAATGAGGCGTGAATTAGGCAGTAAATCTGCAATGTTTCGTCGTGAAATATCTTGTTACCGGGGCAGGATATTCAGCCGATGTTCCGTAATCTTCGGCTTTAACGATTTATTAATCTATTGATTACTCAGAAATACTGTAAAACGAAGTCATCGTCTCGATCGTTTAGAATTGGGTAAGTATTCGGCGCGTGGAACTGGCGAGGTCGGATTCACGCCTCAGCGATTCGTGTTCATGGCCGCTATGCGCTGGCGGCAGGAACCAACGGAGGGAATCGCGGCAAGGCTCTCGCCCAATTTCCGCAACGTGGGAGGACGTCGGTGCCAGCTCGTCACCGTCGCTCTCGAGGCGTCGCCGGCTGCGACGAACTGGCGACAGAACCTCATGCCTTTAATTTGGCGTCATGTTGCACCTGCGCGCCTGCTATGTTAGCAAAGCCGCGATTTTAACGAGCCCGGCACCTCCCGTGCTGGTCGAAAATCGAAGTCCCGCTTGAATTCCAAGGGCTTGGATCGCTAGGCGCCGCTTCGTGGCGACGGTTTTTCCCTTGCGAGTTTGACAGCAAAAAGAGCGCGTCTGTGGCTGCAGAAGATACGTCCGTTTCAGGTGTGTCCGGCCGTTATGCAACGGCCTTGTTTGAACTGGCCCGCGACCAGAAAGTGGTCGACGAGGTCAAAGCCGATCTCGACAAATTCGACGCCCTGCTGAACGAAAGCGCCGATCTGAAGCGCCTCGTTCGCAGCCCGGTGTTCGCGGCGGACGCCCAGTCCCGGGCCCTCTCGGCCGTGCTGGACAAGGCCGGCATCGCCGGCATCTCCGCCAACTTCCTCAAAGTGCTGACCGCCAACCGCCGCCTGTTCGCGGTGGCCGACGTCATTCGCGCCTATCGCGCTCTCGTCGCCAAGTTCAAGGGCGAGACGACGGCCGACGTCACCGTGGCGGAAGCGCTCTCGGACAAGAATCTCGACGCTCTCAAGGTTGCCCTGAAGTCGGTGACCGGCAAGGACGTCGCGCTGAACGTGAAAGTCGATCCCGCGATCATCGGTGGCCTCGTCGTCAAGCTGGGCAGCCGCATGGTCGATGGTTCGCTTCGCACCAAACTCAATTCGATCAAGCACGCGATGAAAGAGGCAGGCTGATGGACATCCGCGCCGCGGAAATTTCCGCGATCCTCAAGGACCAGATCAAGAATTTCGGCCAGGAAGCTGAAGTCTCCGAAGTCGGACAGGTGCTGTCCGTCGGCGACGGTATCGCCCGCGTCTATGGTCTGGACAACGTCCAGGCCGGTGAAATGGTCGAATTCGAGAACGGCACCCGCGGCATGGCGCTGAACCTCGAAACCGACAACGTCGGCGTCGTTATTTTCGGTGCCGACCGTGAGATCAAGGAAGGCCAGACCGTCAAGCGCACCCGCGCCATCGTGGACGCCCCGGTCGGCAAGGGCCTGCTCGGCCGCGTCGTGGACGCGCTCGGCAACCCGATCGACGGCAAGGGCCCGATCCAGGCCGACAAGCGCATGCGCGTCGACGTCAAGGCGCCCGGCATCATTCCGCGCAAGTCGGTGAACGAGCCGATGGCGACCGGCCTCAAGGCGATCGACGCCCTGATCCCGATCGGCCGCGGCCAGCGCGAGCTGATCATCGGCGACCGTCAGACCGGCAAGACCGCGATCGCGCTCGACACCATCCTGAACCAGAAGCCGCTCAACGCGCAGCCCGACGAGAACATCAAGCTGTACTGCGTCTACGTCGCGGTCGGCCAGAAGCGTTCGACCGTCGCGCAGTTCGTGAAGGTGCTGGAAGAGCAGGGCGCGCTCGAATACTCGATCGTCGTCGCCGCCACCGCCTCCGATCCGGCGCCGATGCAGTACATCGCGCCGTTCACCGGCTGCACCATGGGCGAGTACTTCCGCGACAACGGCATGCACGCGGTCATCATCTATGACGATCTGTCCAAGCAGGCCGTCGCCTATCGCCAGATGTCGCTGCTGCTGCGCCGTCCGCCGGGCCGCGAAGCCTATCCGGGCGACGTGTTCTATCTGCACTCCCGCCTGCTCGAGCGCGCGGCGAAGCTGAACAAGGACCAGGGCTCGGGCTCGCTGACGGCGCTGCCGGTCATCGAAACCCAGGCCAACGACGTGTCGGCCTACATCCCGACCAACGTCATCTCGATCACCGACGGGCAGATCTTCCTGGAAACCGACCTGTTCTTCCAGGGCATCCGTCCCGCGGTGAACGTCGGTCTGTCGGTGTCGCGCGTCGGCTCCTCGGCGCAGACCAAGGCCACCAAGAAGGTCGCCGGCAAGATCAAGGGCGAGCTCGCGCAGTACCGCGAAATGGCGGCGTTCGCGCAGTTCGGCTCCGACCTCGACGCCTCGACGCAGCGCCTGCTCAACCGCGGTTCGCGTCTCACCGAGCTGTTGAAGCAGCCGCAATTCTCGCCGCTGAAGATGGAAGAGCAGGTCTGCGTGATCTGGGCCGGCACCAACGGCTATCTCGATCCGCTTCCGCTCAACAAGGTGCGCGCGTTCGAGGACGGCCTGCTCTCGCTGCTGCGCGGCAAGCACGCCGACATCCTCAACGCGATTCGCGATAGCCGCGATCTCGCCGACGACATCGCTGCCAAGCTGAAGTCGGCGGTCGAAGGCTTTGCGAAGAGCTTCGCGTAAGCGGCGTCACGGCCGGGCAAAAGCGCGAAGCGCGTCTTCGCATTTGATGTCCCGGCCATCCACGTCTATCGACGTGTGAGGCGGCACGTGGATGCCCGGGACGAGCCCGGGCATGACGACTGGGATAGGCTAGCGGCTTGATCGTTAGGGTCGAACCGCCGGGGTGAACGAAGAATGGCGTCACTTAAAGACATGCGCGTCCGCATCGCCTCCACCAAGGCGACGCAAAAGATCACCAAGGCCATGCAGATGGTCGCAGCCTCGAAGCTGCGCCGCGCGCAGACCGCCGCGGAAGCGGCGCGTCCCTATGCCAACAAGATGAGCGCGGTGATCTCCAACATCGCCAGCGCCGCGGCGGGTTCGCCCGGCGCGCCGGCGCTGCTGGCCGGCACCGGCAGGGATCAGGTGCATCTGCTGCTGGTCTGCACCGGCGAGCGCGGCCTCTCCGGCGCCTTCAACTCCTCGATCGTGCGCCTGGCGCGCGAGCGCGCCCTCGCGCTGATCGCGCAGGGCAAGGACGTGAAGTTCTTCTGCGTCGGCCGCAAGGGCTACGAGCAGCTGCGCCGCCAGTTCGACAAGCAGATCGTCGAGCACATGGATTTGCGCAGCGTGCGCCAGCTCGGCTTCGTCAATGCCGAGGACATCGCCAAGAAGGTGCTGGCCCGTTTCGACGCCGGCGAGTTCGACGTCTGCACGCTGTTCTACTCGCAATTCAAGTCGGTGATCGCACAGGTCCCGACCGCCCAGCAGATCATTCCGCTGGTTGTCGAGGAAGGCGCTGCGAACGGCAGCGCGACCTCTTACGAATACGAGCCGGAGGAGGACGAGATCCTCACGCGCCTGTTGCCGCGCAATCTCGCGGTGCAGATCTTCCGCGCCCTGCTCGAGAACAACGCTTCGTTCTACGGCGCGCAGATGTCGGCGATGGACAACGCCACTCGCAACGCCGGCGAAATGATCCGCAAGCAGACGCTGGTCTACAACCGCACGCGTCAGGCTCAGATCACCAAGGAACTCATCGAAATCATCTCCGGCGCAGAAGCAGTCTGACCGGACACGAAATTCGGATCGAAGGAGACAGTAAATGGCTACAGCAGCCACACAGATCGGTCGCGTTACCCAGGTCATGGGCGCCGTCGTCGACGTGCAGTTCGAAGGCCACCTGCCGGCCATTCTCAACTCGCTGGAGACGAAGAACGGCAACAACCGCCTGGTGCTGGAAGTCGCGCAGCATCTCGGCGAGTCGACCGTCCGCACCGTCGCGATGGACGCCACCGAAGGTCTGGTGCGCGGCCAGGAAGTGACCGACACCGGTCAGCCGATCTCGGTTCCCGTGGGTGCCGGTACGCTGGGCCGCATCATGAACGTCATCGGCGAGCCGATCGACGAGGCCGGCCCGATCAAGTCGGAAGGCACCCGCGCCATCCACCAGGAGGCGCCGACCTATACCGACCAGTCGACCGAAGCCGAAATTCTCGTCACCGGCATCAAGGTCGTCGATCTGCTCGCTCCGTATGCGAAGGGCGGCAAGATCGGCCTGTTCGGTGGCGCCGGCGTCGGCAAGACCGTGCTGATTCAGGAGCTGATCAACAACGTCGCCAAGGCGCACGGCGGTTACTCCGTGTTCGCCGGCGTCGGCGAGCGGACCCGCGAGGGCAATGACCTCTATCACGAGTTCATCGAATCCAAGGTCAACGCCGATCCGCATAATCCGGATCCGAGCGTGAAGTCGAAGTGCGCGCTGGTGTTCGGCCAGATGAACGAGCCGCCGGGCGCCCGCGCCCGCGTCGGCCTGACCGGTCTGACTGTCGCCGAGCACTTCCGCGACCAGGGTCAGGACGTGCTGTTCTTCGTCGATAACATCTTCCGCTTCACGCAAGCGGGTTCGGAAGTGTCGGCGCTGCTCGGCCGTATTCCGAGCGCCGTGGGTTATCAGCCGACGCTCGCGACCGACATGGGCGCGCTGCAGGAGCGCATCACCACCACGCAGAAGGGCTCGATCACCTCGGTGCAGGCCATCTACGTGCCGGCCGACGACTTGACCGACCCGGCGCCCGCGACCTCGTTCGCGCACTTGGACGCGACCACGGTGCTGTCGCGCGCGATCTCGGAAAAGGGCATCTACCCGGCGGTGGACCCGCTCGACTCGACCTCGCGCATGCTCTCCCCGCTGGTCGTCGGCGAGGAGCACTACGCCGTCGCCCGTCAGGTCCAGCAGGTGCTGCAGCGCTACAAGTCGCTCCAGGACATCATCGCCATTCTCGGCATGGACGAGCTTTCGGAAGAGGACAAGCTGACCGTGGCCCGCGCCCGCAAGATCGAGCGCTTCCTGTCGCAGCCGTTCCACGTCGCCGAAATCTTCACGGGCTCTCCCGGCAAGTTCGTCGACCTCGCCGACACCATCAAGGGCTTCAAGGGCCTGGTCGAAGGCAAGTACGATCACCTGCCGGAAGCCGCCTTCTACATGGTCGGCACCATCGAAGAAGCCGTCGAGAAGGGCAAGAAGCTGGCGGCGGAAGCCGCCTAAGGGCGAATGGCGAATAGGGAGTAGCGAATAGCGCTGCTCCCACCCGGTTCGCTACTCGCCATTCGCTATTCGCTACTCGCAGGTACACCATGGCCACCTTCCACTTCGATCTCGTCTCTCCGGAAAAGCTCGCCTTCTCGGGTGAGGTCGACCAGGTCGACATCCCCGGCGTCGAGGGTGATTTCGGCGTGCTGGCGGGGCATGCGCCGGTCGTGGCAGCGATCCGGCCGGGCATCCTCACCGTGACCACGGCTGGCCGCCACGAAAAGATCATCGTACTCGGCGGTCTCGCCGAAGTCTCCGACAGGGGCCTGACCGTGCTCGCGGACGTCGCGACGTCGCTGGCCGAGCTCGACCGTGCCCAGTTCGCCGAGACGATCGCCGAGATGGAAGAGAATCTGAAGGAGCACGAAGGCAGCGAGCTCGATCAGGCCATCGAGCGGCTGGACCACTTCAAGAGCATCCAGCACCAGCTCAACTCCACGGCTATGCACTAGGCCCCGGGGCACCCGCTCCGGGGCTCGAAAAAGACATTCCTGCAAAAGCATCCCTGAACAGGTTCAGCGCTCGTCACCACCGTGGCGGGCGCTGAAACTTTGTTGCACCGCGCCGCCGATGGCGGCATTCTGCGCTCGCGGATTTGTTCCCGGGGGCCGGTGGCAGATGAAACGCAAGATCGCAGCGATTTTCGCAGCCGATATTGCAGGGTATTCAAGGCTGGTCGCGGAAGACGAAGAGGAGACGCTGCGGCGTCTCGCCTCCTATCGCGAGGTCGTCGACGATTTCATCGCCAAGGCTGGCGGGCGCATCTTCAACACGGCGGGCGATGCCGTGCTCGCGGAATTTCCGAGCGCGGTCGATGCGGTGCGCTGCGCGATCGACATCCAGGAAAGTTTGCGGACCCGCAACATGGCCTATCCGCCGAGCCGGCAGATGTCGTTTCGGATCGGCATCACCATCGGCGACGTGGTCGAGCGCGACGGCGATCTGTTAGGGGACGGCGTCAACATCGCCGCGCGGCTGGAGGGGCTTGCCGAGGTCGGCGGCATCTGCGTCTCCCGCGCCGTGCACGAGCAGGTCGCCAACAAGCTGTCGGTGCACTTCGCCGATATCGGCGCGCAGGAGGTCAAGAACATCCCGACGCCGGTGCACGCCTATATGGTGGCGATGCGGCGCGAGGACGGCAGCTATTCCAAGCCGCAGCTGAAAAAGGCAGCTGCGAAGGTGGCCGCCGCACCGGTGTGGATGTGGCCGCTGGTGGTCGCCGTGGTCGCGATCGTCGGGATCGTTGTCACCGGCTTTCTCTACAATACCAAGCTCAAGCAGACTGCGACCGCCGCATCGCCGCCCGCCGTGACGCCAAGCGCCGCGCCGTCTGCAAGTGCAGTGCCGACGAGCCCGACGCCGACCGAGGTCGCAAAGGCGCCGACGGCGCCGCCGAACGCCAGCGCCGCGATGGCTCCGATGCCGTCGCCGTCCGCCTCGCCCGTGGTCGGCAAGTTTGCCGCCGACAGCGTGCCCTTTATCAACGAGCGCGTTCGCAACTTCCTGGCCGGGGACTATTCCGCTGCCGGCGACTACAAGGCTTTCGCGCTCAATGTCGGCGGCTTCACCGGCTCGGCGTTGAACCAGCCGAACGAGGAGGCCGCGCGCAGCATGGCGCTGGAGCAGTGCCAGAAGCGCGCCGATGCCGCGCAATCGCCGCGGCGCTGCGAGCTCTATGTGGTCGGCAACAACGTCGTCTACAGCCACGGCAAGCCGCCGATGCCGCCGGCCCCGTACTTCCGGCATGACGCCACGACCGAGCGGGCATTCGCCTCGAAGGATTTTCCCATCGTGCGCGCTCCGCAAAAGGTCCGGCTTGAGAACATGTTCGTGCCTGCGGCGAAATCCCGCTCGATCGCACTCGGTCCGGGCGGACAATATTTCATGGTGCTGGGCGCCTCGTCCGCCGACGATGCCGCCCGGCGCTCGCTGGAATCATGTGGTGCGATCGCCGGCGTCGCCTGCCTGGTCGTCGCGATCGACGACAATTTCGTGGTGCCGATCCCGACCTTGTTCAGGATCACCGGCTTCTTCAATGCCGCCTCCAACGCCTCGATCGTGGCCGACGCGCGCGGTGAGGTCGTACGCAAGCTCACCGACGCCACGGGCTGGAACGCCATCGCCGTCGGCACCGCGGGCCGCCCCGGCCTCGGCCTCAAGGCCGCCGACGAGCAGACCGCCGTCACCTCCGCGCTCGCCGACTGCGCCAAGCGCGACAGCGACTGCCACGTCATCGCCATCGGCCCGTTCACGGTGGGCCCGATCAATTAGGATTTGCCCTGACTAGACGCGACTAGCGCTCCGAAGAACGGTGTCCACTCACGCCGAAATTTCCGGCCGAAAATTCTCCAGCGATTTCAACCCCATCGCTACTGTGCATGGGGTTGTTTTCGCAGTTTCAGTTTGCGAGAGCCGCAAACTCTCGCGCCACCGCGCGATAGACCTCGCGGCGGAACGGCACCACGAGATCGGCGACACGGTCGAGCCGCTCCCAGCGCCAGGCGTCGAACTCGGCGGGCTGACCGTTGCGCGGCGTCAGCGGATCGATCTCCTCGTCCTTGCCGGTGAAGCGCAGCGCGAACCATTTCTGCCGCTGGCCGCGAAATTTTGCCAGACGGTGCGTCTGTGGGCCGTCGTAAGGCGGGAATTCGTAGGTGAACCAGTCGGTCTCGCCGAGATAGTCGGCGCTGACGACGTTGGTCTCCTCCCAGAGCTCGCGCATCGCCGCATCGCGTAAGTTCTCGCCCTCGTCGACGCCGCCCTGCGGCATCTGCCAGTCGAGGCCCGGCAGGATGATCTCGGGCCCGTCGCCCTTGAAGCGGTGGCCGATCAGCACACGGCCATCGGTGTTGAAGAGGGCGATGCCGACGTTGGGGCGGTAGGGTTTTTGATTGGTCACTTGCAAATATCTCTCGTCGTCATTCCGGGTTCGTGCTTCGCGCGCCCCGGAATGACAATAGAGATTATTGGTCCGCCAGCGCGGAAAATTCCTGCACCACGCGCTCATAGACCGGGCGCTTGAAGGGAATGATCAGCCCAGTCAGATTCTGCATCGGCTCCCAGCGCCAGCTCACGAATTCCGCCTTGTGGCCGCCGCCGCCGGGCTTTTCGACGTTGATCTCGCTGTCCTTGCCGGTGAAGCGCACCGCGTACCATTTCTGGCGCTGGCCGCGATAACGGCCCTTCCAGGCGCGCCCCGCAACCGTGCGTGGAATGTCGTAAGTGAGCCAGTCCGGGACTTCTCCGAGCCGCTCGACCGAGCGTACGCTGGTCTCCTCGTAGAGCTCGCGCTTGGCAGCTTCCCAGGTGTCCTCGCCGGGATCGACGCCGCCCTGCGGCATCTGCCAGACATGGGCGTCGTCGACATGCTCGATGCCGCCAGCGCGGCGGCCGATGAACACCAGTCCCTTTGGATTGATCAGCATCACACCGACGCAGGTCCGGTAGGGCAGATCCTCGTAACGCGCCATTCCGCCAGACCTCTCGCCTGCGTTTTGGAAGGCATGCCGGCCCCGCGAGACCCGTGCCGTACCAATTCGTTGATTTAGCTGGATTTTGATTTCAGCATCGCGGTTGTCAATGGCACCAAAAGGATACCCCGGTCGCCCAATGTCTTGGTCCAGGCGCCGATGCGCTCGATCGAGACGGGCAGGGCGGACGCGGTGCCGACAGCGATGCCGCGCTCCCGCGCCGTCGCTTCGAGCTTGTTCAGGGCGCGGTCGATCTCGGTCGGGGTCGGCACCACGTCGATCGCGATGTCGCCCTTGCCGAACGGCATCGCCTGATTCGCCGCGGTCTGCGGCGCGATGCTGCGGGGCGAGGAGCCGTCGTCGAAGAAGCCGAGGCCGCGCTTGGCCGCCTCGCGGATGATCGGCTGCATCGCGGGCTCAGTCGCGATGAAGCGGGCGCCCATGAAATTGGTGAGGCCGGCATAGCCCTGCATCCGGCTCAGATGCCAGTACAGGCGGTCCATGTTCTGGTCGGGGCTGAGCGAGGTCAGCAGCGTCTGCGGCCCCGGATCGTTGTCGGGGAAGTCGTAGGGCTCCATCGGGATCTGGAGGAAGATCTCGTGGCGCTGCGCGCGGGCCCGCTCGGCGAGCTTGCCGGGGTCGGCGCCATAGGGCGTGAAGGCCAGCGTCACCGCCGCCGGCAGCTTCATGATAGCATCTAGGGTCTTGGCGGCGCCGACGCCGAGGCCGCCGATCACGATCGCGACCACGGGCATCTTGGCGGCCTTGGCGCGGTCGGCGTCTGCCGCATAGACGTTGAACGGCTTCAGCCCGTCGGCGACCACGGGGATCATGCCATAGCGCGACTTCTCCAGCAGCTTCGGATTGATCCCGGCCATGACGGGCGGCGGGGCGGACGCTGCCTCGCCCTTGTCGGCGGCATCGCCGCTGCCGATCACCACGTCGTGGCGGGCGCCGGTCGAGCCGTCGATCATGGTGATGGTCTTCTGCTCACCGGGGACGGCCTGCTTCGGCGCTTCCTTGGTGTCCTGCTTGCTCTCCTGACCATGGCCGGAGGCCGCCGGTTTCTCGTCCGCGGCCTTGTCAGTTGCGTTGGGCTCGCGGATCGCGATCCGCGTCATCGGCTCGCCGCCGAGCGGATCCTTGTTGAAGATGGCGAAGCCGGCAAAGGCGACGAGGAACAGGCCGAGCAGCAAGGCAAGCAGCTGCATGGCGGTGAACGGGAGCCGCAGCCGGCGTTTCCGGCGCAGCTTGTCCTGTCCGAGCGGGGCGCTCAGATCATCGGCCGTTTCAGTCATGCGCGATCCCGAATCACTCCAGCCGACGATACCACGCCGCGGTCAAGCGGCGGCAGGCCGGGATAGGCCGAGGACGGCAGGAGTTCCAAGCAAAAAGGGCGGCTCGAGGAGCCGCCCTTTTCGTGAGATCGCGCGTGGCGCCGACTTAGTTCGCCGCTTTGGGCTTGTCGGTCGTCGCCTTGTTGTCGTTGCCGGGCGTGGGCGCCGCCGAGGCGCTGTTCTTGATGCCGTGGAGCAGGTCGCCGGCAAGCTTGAGCGCCTTGTCGTCCTTGGCATCCGGCGGCACGTAGGACTGCGAGCCGGTCTTCTCGTCGCCATCGTTCTTCAGATGGCCGCGCAGCGAAGCCTCGCCCTTGGTGTCGGTGCGCGACTTCAGCTCGTCCGGCACGTCCTGCAGCACCTCGATGTCCGGCACGATGCCCTTGGCCTGGATCGACTTGCCCGACGGCGTGTAGTAGCGCGCCGTGGTCAGCCGCAGCGCGCCGTTGCCGCTTCCGAGCGGAATGATGGTCTGCACCGAGCCCTTGCCGAACGAGCGCGTGCCGACGATCGTCGCGCGCTTGTGGTCCTGCAGCGCGCCGGCGACGATTTCGGAGGCCGAGGCCGAGCCGCCATTGACCAGCACGATGACCGGCTTGCCCTTGGTCAGGTCGCCCGCATGCGCAGTGCGGCGCTGGGTCTCCTCGGCATTGCGGCCGCGGGTCGAGACGATCTCGCCCTTCTCGAGGAACGAGTCTGAGACGGTGACAGCTTCCTCGAGCAGGCCGCCGGGGTTGTTACGCAGATCGATGATGTAGCCCTTGAGCTTGTCGCCGATCTGGTTCGAGAGGTTGGCGACCTCGCGCTTCAGGCCTTCGGTGGTCTGCTCGTTGAAGGTGGTGATGCGGATATAGGCGATGTCGTCCTGCTCGACGCGCGCACGAACCGAGCGGACGCGGATGTTGTCGCGGACCAGGGTGACCTCGATCGGATTGTCCTGGCCCTTGCGGATGATCTTGAGCTTGATCTTGGTGTTGACCGGGCCGCGCATCTTCTCGACCGCCTGGTTCAGGGTCAGGCCCTGCACCGCCTCGTCGTCGAGATTGGTGATGATGTCGTTGGCCATGACGCCGGCGCGCGAGGCCGGTGTGTCGTCGATCGGCGAGACCACCTTGATCAGGCCGTCCTCCATGGTGACCTCGATGCCGAGGCCGCCGAACTCACCGCGGGTCTGCACCTGCATGTCGCGGAAGCTCTTGGCGTCCATGTAGCTCGAATGCGGATCGAGGCCGGTGAGCATGCCGCTGATGGCGGATTCGATCAGCTTGGTGTCGTCGGGCTTCTCGACATAATCGGAGCGCACGCGCTCGAACACGTCGCCGAACAGGTTGAGCTGGCGATAGGTGTCCGCGGTGGCGGCCCGCGCGCTGGAGCCCATGAACACCGCACGCGGCTGGGTCACGAACAGCGTCAGCGCCGCACCGGTGGCCGCGCTGAGGAGGATTACTGAAGTCTTGCGCATCATCCGCGAACCTTCTCGCCTTCATTTGCGGCCCACCATGGGCCTGGATCGATTGGAGTGCCGTCTTTACGGAACTCGACATACAGCACAGGTTGACTCGCGTTCGTGGCGAGAATGGAGGCGACTTGAGATGTCGACCCCATGGTCGCGACCGGCTCCCCCGTGAGAACAAACTGTCCGATGTTGACCGAAATGCGCTCCATCCCGGCGATCAGGACATGATACCCGCCCCCGGCATTGAGGATCAAGAGTTGTCCATAGCTGCGGAATGGGCCGGCATAGACCACCCAGCCATCGCACGGTGTCGTGACCTGGGAGCCGGGCTTGGTGGCCAGCGAAATACCCTTCTGGACCCCGCTGACCCCGTCGGAACCGCCAAAATCCCTGATCTTGTTACCGTTAACCGGAAGCGGCAGGAGGCCCTTGGCGGAGGCGAACGCGATCGCCGGGGTGGTGCGGGACTTGTCCTTGAAAGCGCCCGGGCCCGACTTGGCACTGGTATTGGCGCTGGCGGCCGCCTTGGCCTCGGCCTGCTTTGCAGCCTCAGCCGCCTTCTCGGCCGCCTTGGCGGCGCTCTGCAGGTCCTGCTCCATCTTGGCGATCAGCCCCTGGAGATCGCCGACCTGCTTCGAAAGCGCGATGGCGCGCGAATTCTCGGCGTCCAAATCCTTTTCGCGTGCCGCCTGCTGGCGCTGCCGCTCGTCGACCAAAGCGGTGAGCCGGGTCTGGTCGTTGCGGACCTTGTCACGGTCGGAGGCGAGCTGGTCGCGCTCGATGGCGATCGTCTTGCGCAAGGCCACGAGCTCGCCAAGCTCGCCCGCGATCTTCTCGGCGCGGCCGCGCAATTCCGGGACGACGGCGCCCAGCAGCATCGCCGTGCGTAATGACTGCAGCGCATCTTCGGGCCGCACCAGCAGCGCCGGCGGCGTGCGCCGGCCGGCGCGTTGCAAGGCCGCCAGCACCTCGACGATGTCGGCGCGGCGCGAATCGAGCGAAGCGCGCATCTGTTGCTCGCGGCCGTTCAGCGCGCGCAGTCGCGCTTCGGCCTCGTCGATCTTGCTCTCCACGGTGCGCACATTGGCGGCGGTCTCGATCAGCTGCTGATTGAGCTGGGTGCGGTCCTGGCCGAGCGCGGTGATCTCGGCCTTGAGCTTGGCCTGCGCTTCTTCCGCGCTCTTTTGCCTCGCGCGCGCGGCTTCCAACTCCTGCTCGCGCTGCTTGATCGCATCGGGCGAGACCGCCGCGGTTTGCGGAGGCGTCGCCGTCTGAGCTTGTGCGAAGCTTGCGCCGGCAACGCTTGTGATCAGCAGCAGGTAGAGGAGCGGCGCTCGCATCGTGTCGGCAAAGGTGCTCGTTATGGCGCGCATCACGCGCGGTGATAGGGGTGGCCGGCCAGAATGGTGGCGGCCCGATAAAGCTGTTCCAGAAGCATGACGCGGACCATTTGGTGCGGCCAGGTCGCAGAGCCGAACGCGATCGCGAGCTTGGCCTTACGGCGCAATTCGGGCGAAAGTCCGTCCGCCCCTCCGATCACGAAGATAGTATGTCCGGCTCCCTCGTCGCGCCAGCGCCCGAGATGCCGTGCGAATACGGTTGAGTCGAGATTCTGGCCGCGCTCGTCTAGTGCCACCAGGATCGATTTTTCCGGGATATGCGCCGAGATCGCCGCGGCCTCCTCGGCCATCCGCGTCGCGGTGTCGCGTGCGCGGCTCTCGGGAATTTCGTGGATGCTGAGCGGGCGGAATCCAAGCTTGCGGCCGGCCTCGTCGAACCGCTCAAGATAACGGTCGGCAAGCTCCCGTTCGGGGCCCTGCTTCAGTCGGCCCACCGCAATGACAGCAACACGCATGATGGCTTCAGCGCCGTGGTTTCCAGACCGCGCGCATCCCGCGCGCGCACGACGCTAGCATGCGCGTTAGCCGATTCGAAATCGGCTCGATGAGCCTAGATCGCCTTCGCCGCCCCTGGGCCCTGCATGTACAACCTCTCGAGATTGTAGAACTCGCGGACCTCGGGTCTGAACACGTGCACGATCACGTCGCCGGAATCGATCAGCACCCAGTCGCAATTGGGCAAGCCCTCGACATGGATGTTCTTGATGCCGTTTTCCTTGAGGCTCTTGGTGACGTTTTCCGCGATCGCGCCGACGTGCCGGTTCACCCGGCCGGTGGTGACGATCATGAAGTCGGAATACGCCGATTTGCCGCGAAGGTCGATGGTGACCGTCTCTTCCGCCTTCATGTCCTCGAGGCGGGAGAGGATCAGGCTCAGGGTCTTGTCGGCGTCGGGTTGCGCCTTCAAGACCGCAGCTTTGGTCGATGTTTTACGCGTAGGCTTGGCAACCTTGGGTAAAACAGGCTTGGACAATACAGATGCGGTCAGGGACCATTCCTTTCACTGTATCGCGAAACGCCGAATCCGACGCTCACTGGTTACACTACATCATGTGGGGTTAAGGGTTTCAATATGCCAGAGAGCCCGTAGTCCACACCATGTCCGCACATCCGTCTCACTTCGTACCTTTCCAGCTCCCATCCGGGTTCCGTAAGCCCGTCGAGGAGAGATTCAGCTTCAATCCGGTCAGGAATACCCAGGCCGGCGCCGGCCGATCTGCAAGCAGGGCTGCCTTTTGCTCAGGCAGACGGTAGCGCGATAGCGCCTGGGCGGCCGGCGATGCGAGGGCGCGAAAGCTTTGCGGGGGGCGATCGATCACTGCCATCGGCACCTGGGCGGCGATGCGCCGCCAGTCCTGCCAACGATGGAATTGAGCGAGATTGTCGGCGCCCATGATCCAGACAAAGCGCAAGCCAGGGAAGCGGCGGCGCAAGGTGTTGATCGTGTCGATAGTATAGCGGGTGCGAATGACGGATTCGAGACAGCTCACCTCGATGCGCGGATCATTGGCGACGTTGCGCGCGGCCTGCATGCGCGCGCCGAGCTCGTGCAGATTGCCGTTCTCCTTGAGCGGATTGCCTGGTGTGACCAGCCACCAGATGCGATCGAGCTGCAATCGCTTGAGCGCGAACCGGCTGATCGCGCGATGGGCTTGATGCGGCGGATTGAAGGAGCCGCCGAGCAGGCCGATGCGCATGCCCTCCGTGTGGGGCGGGACCGCTTGCGCCACGAACCGCGGCACGACGAAATTGTTGCTCAATGCCCGCGCCTCGCGACGTCTACGGCCGGGTCTGTCCGGTGCCGTGGACGCGATATTTGAAACTCGTCAACTGCTCGGCGCCGACCGGGCCGCGGGCGTGAAACCGGCCGGTGGCAATCCCGATCTCGGCACCGAAACCGAACTCGCCGCCATCGGCGAACTGTGTCGAGGCGTTGTGCAGCACGATCGCGGAATCGACCTCGCTGAGGAATTTCTTCGCCGCACGCTCATCGGCGCTCACGATTGCGTCGGTATGATGCGAGCCGTGGTTCTGGATGTGTGCGATCGCGTCGTCGACGCCGTCCACCACCTTTGCCGCGATGATCGCGTCGAGATATTCGGTGTCCCAATCCTCGTCGTTTGCAGGCTTGACGCGCGCATCGGCCTTCTGCACGGCGTCATCGCCGCGCACCTCGCAGCCGGCATCCAGCAGCATCTCGACCAGCGGCTTCAGGCTCGATGCAGCAGCGGCGCGATCGACCAGCAGCGTTTCGGCCGCGCCGCAGACGCCGGTGCGGCGCATCTTGGCGTTGAGCACGATCGACTTCGCCATGGCGAGGTCGGCGCTGGCATCGACATAGACGTGGTTGACGCCTTCGAGATGCGCGAAGACAGGCACGCGCGCTTCCTGCTCGACGCGCGCGACAAGGCTCTTGCCGCCGCGCGGCACGATCACGTCGATCGCGCCGTTCAGTCCCGACAGCATCATGCCGACCGCGGCGCGGTCGCGCGTCGGCACCAGCGTGATCGCAGCTTCAGGCAGACCGGCTTCGCGCAGGCCCTGCACCAGGCACTCATGGATGGCACGGCAGGAACGGAAACTGTCCGAGCCGCCGCGCAGGATCACGGCATTGCCGGATTTCAGGCACAGCACGCCGGCATCCGCCGCAACGTTCGGACGGCTCTCGAAGATCACGCCGACGACGCCGAGCGGCACCCGCACGCGCTCGATGGTCATGCCGTTCGGCCGCTGCCAGCTCTCGATGACGACCCCGATCGGGTCGGCGATGCCGCGCACGATGCCGATGCCTTCGGCCATCGATTCGACCCGTGCAGGCGTCAGCGTCAGGCGGTCGATGAAGGCGGAGGTCGCATTGCCGGAGGCACGGGCTTCCGCGACGTCCTCGGCATTGGCGGCAAGGATCGCGGCCGCGTTGGCGCGGATCGCCCGCTCCATGGCCTCGAGCGCCCGGTTCTTCTGCTCCGGCGGCGCCAGCGCCAGCACGCGGGCAGCAGCGCGAGCACGGGTTCCGAGATCGGACATCAGCGCCTGGAGTTCGGCATTGCCGTCAACGGCTTTAAGGGGGGCGGCCATGGGGTCAAAACCTTCTGCTAAGCCGGTGTCCTAGCACGGAAATCCCGCTTCTGCGAAGGGCGGAGCGGGTATGGCAGGTCTCCCGGCGGCGGGCCGGCTGGGTCGCTGGCCCAATCCGACGTCATGGCCAGACTTGACCCGACCATCCACGGGCCTCAGGTGGGTTGTCATTCTGGGGCGGTGCGCTAGCACCGAACCCGGAATCTCGAGATTCCCCGGTGCGCAATTGCGCACCTGAGGTCTGGTCCTTCGGACCATCCCGGAATGACGGAGGCGACCTTACCCGCCCACCACCAGATCGTCGCGGTGGATCATCTCCGCGCGGCCGCTGATGCCGAGGATGGTCATCACGTCCGGGGAGGAGCGGCCCTTGATCCGCTCGGCATCATCGGCGTCATAGGCGATCAGGCCGCGGCCGACCTCGCTACCGTCGGGGCCGCGCACGATCACGGCATCGCCGCGGGCGAACTGGCCCTCGACCTTGATGACGCCGGCCGGCAGCAGGCTGGCGCCGGCACGTAGCGCCGTCACTGCGCCGGCATCGATCGTCAGCGTGCCCTTCGGCTCCAGCGTGCCCGCGATCCAGCGTTTGCGCGAGGTGATGGGATTGGCCGGCGTCAGGAACCAGGTGCAGCGGCCGCCATCGGCGATCGCCTGCAAGGGATGCTCGATCTTGCCGGAGGCGATCAGCATGTGCGTGCCTCCGGTCGTCGCGATCTTGGCCGCCTCGACCTTCGTGCGCATGCCGCCACGCGACAGCTCGGACTCGGCATCGCCCGCCACCGCCTCGATCTCTGACGAAATGCTGTCGACGACGGGAATGAGTTTTGCGTTCGGGTTGTTCTTCGGCGGGGCGTCGTAGAGCCCGTCGATGTCGGACAGCAGCACGAGCAGATCGGCGCTCGCCATGGTGGCGACGCGCGCGGCGAGGCGGTCATTGTCGCCATAGCGGATCTCGGTGGTGGCGACCGTATCGTTCTCGTTGATCACGGGAATGGCACGCCATTCCAAAAGCTTGCCGATGGTGGAGCGGGCATTGAGATAGCGGCGGCGCTCCTCGGTGTCCTGGAGCGTGACCAGGATCTGGCCGGCGTCGATGCCGTGCGCCCCGAGCACCTCCGACCAGATCCGCGCCAGCGCGATCTGGCCGACTGCGGCGGCGGCCTGGCTCTCTTCCAGCTTCAGCGGGCCGCGCGGCAGCTTGAGCCGGCTGCGGCCGAGCGCGATCGAGCCTGAGGACACCACGAGCACGTCGCGCCCTTCCTTGTGCAGCTTGGCCATATCGTCGGCGAGCGCGGCGAGCCAGGACCCCCGCACCTCGCCTTTGTCGGAATCAACCAGCAGCGCGGAGCCGACCTTGACCACGATGCGGCGGAATTGACTGAGTTCGGGGCTGGCCATGGCGCTGGATGCGAATTGCTCGGGGAAACGGCGGAGCGACAGGCGGCGCCGATGAGCCCTGCTTTTGCAGCAGGACGGTGACCGGCGCAAGGCAGCCGGCATGGTAAACGGCGCATGTCGGCCTTGTGCCAGGCGTCCGCCTGGCTCTAACTGCGGTCAACGATAATGGGGCCAAGAGAGGAAACGAATGGATCGCCGCAAATTCATGGCCGGATGTCTCGGGCTGCCGCTGTTGGCGCAGGCGAGCGGGGCGCAAGCGCAGGCCGGTCTCACAAAGGTCATCTTCCCGTTCGCGGCTGGAGCTGGCGGCGACACGCTGTGCCGGCTGATCGCGCAGGAGATGGCGCCGGTGCTGCAACGGACCATCGTGGTCGAGAACCGCACCGGCGGCGACGGCCTGATCGGTATCAAGGCGGTGAAGGGCGCAAGTCCCGACGGCAGCATGGTGCTGGTGACGACGGGGCCGACCATGTACCTGCTGCCGATGGTCGAGACGACACCGAGCTTCGACACCGCCAAAGATTTTGTGCCGGTGTCGCTGCTGGCGCGGTTCGAATTTGCGCTGGCGATCAACCCGGCGGTCGACGCCACCGATTTCAAGAGCTTTGGTACATGGCTCAAGGCGCACCCGGACAAGACCTCGTTCGGCGTGCCGAGCAACGGCACCATTCCGCACTTCATGGGCTCCAAGCTCGAGAAGGACCTCGGTATTCCCCTGACCCGCGTGCCCTATCGCGGCAGTGCGCCGATCCTCAACGACCTGGTCGGCGGCCACATTTCCTTCGGGATCACCACGCTGGCGGACGCGCTGCCGCAGCACCGCGCCAAGGGTGTGAAGATCATCGCGGTGTCGAGCGCGGAACGTTCGCCGTTCGCGCCTGAGGGGCCCACGCTGAAGGAGAGCGGCATCGGTCTCGTTGCGGATGCCTGGTACGGCATGTGGCTTCCCGCCGGCAGCCCGCCGGAGTTCGCGGCCAAGCTCGGCGCGGCCGCGAGCGCGGCGCTCGCCAAGCCGGAGGTGAAGGAGAAGCTGACCGCGATCGGGCTGATCCCGGTCGGGTCGACGCCGGAGGGATTGACGAAGGAGCTCGCAGCGAACATCGCGCTGTGGCAGCCGATCGTGAAGGCGACCGGATACAAGATCGAGAATTGAGGCCAGGTTGCCTGACATGACTCAGCAGTCACTCGGCGCTGCGCGCGTATTTGCCAGCAATTATCAGATCGTCGTGTGCGACGATCCATTGAGCTCGCTTGGCAGCGAGGACGACTGGAACTGGGATGCTGCGAAATCCAAACGCGGCTTTGCCGGCGTGCCGACGTTTCGGATGATCGGCACGGAAGCCGACCTCAACAACCATTGGGTTGAGCTCGTGCTGAGCAGCGAGCCTCCTTCCCCGGCCGAATGGCAGCGGATCACCTGCGTGCACTTCCATTCCGGAAACGGACGGATCCACGTCATGTCGGTGATCGATCATGATCCAGCACTCTCCGCCGAAATCGAAAGCGGAGACTATGCAGTCTACGCGGCGGCGCAAAACCTCGGCATCGATCAGTTGAGCCTTGGCGAAGCCGCGAAACTGTCGGATTCCGAAATTGCCGAGCGAAGGGATGTTGAGTGGTACCGGCTCTTTCTGGTGCCCGGCAAACCGGAATTTGAGGGGCGCGTGGTTGATCGCTAGCTAGCCGCGTGCTCTATCCCCTCATCCTGAGGAGCGCGCTCTTGCGCGCGTCTCGAAGGATGAAAGACCCGGCTGTTAGAGCAGGGCCTGCATGGTTCGAGACGGCGCTTCGCGCCTCCTCACCATGAGGGTCTACATTTTCGCGCGCTGCGCGATGCCGTCCTTGATCGCGGCGAGTTCCGCTTCATCCCAGATGCCGATCAAAATCCCGCCCTTCACCTGGAGCTGATTATCCGCATAGTTCGCGATCTTCTCGCGCGGCGTGGTGATGTGGTCGTTGGGATGCAGCGCCCAGTCGAACAGCTCGGCCTGGAGCCGCGCGATGATCGAGGCGCATTCGGGATCGTCACCGCGATCGATGAACTCTTCCGGATCGGTTTCGAGGTCGTACAGCATCGGACGGAAGCCGGAGGCGTGGATATATTTCCAGCGGCCGTCGAACACCATAAACAGGCGGCAGCGCTCGATCGGCTGGTTCAGCTTCAGCCGCACGTCCTGCATGGCGTAGTCGTATTCGGAGAATGCCACCTTGCGCCAGTCGCTCGGCCGCTCGCCGCGTAGCAGCGGCAGCAGCGAATGTCCTTCGAGGATGTGTCCCGGCACCTTGCCGCCGAAATAGTCGACGAAGGTCGGCGCGAGATCGATGGCCTCGACCAGCGCGTCATTGCGTGTGCCGCGCGTGGCGTCAGCCTCTCTGGAGGGATCGATGATGATCAGCGGGATCTTGGCCGACTGCTCGTGGAACAGGTCCTTCTCGCCCATCCAGTGATCGCCGAGATAATCGCCGTGATCGGAGGTGAACACGATCATGGTGGTGTCCAGCAGCCCGCGCGCCTCCAAAAACTTCATCAGCACGCCCATCTGGTCGTCGATCTGGGTGATCAGGCCCATGTAGGTCGGGATCACCTTCTCGCGGGCCTCATCGCGCGCCATGTTGCGGGAGTAGCGCATGTCCATATAGGCGCCGAACACCGGATGCGGGTTCTGGCGCTCGAGCTCGGAGCGGATCACCGGAATCATCTCCGACGTCGAATACATGCTGGCGTAGGGTTCGGGCGCGATATAGGGCCAGTGCGGCTTGATGTAGGACAGGTGCAGGCACCACGGCCGGCCGTCGGTCTCGGCCTCGCCGATAAAGTCCATCGCGCGCCGCGTCATGTAGGGCGTCTCGGAGTGCTCGTCCGGCACGCGCGCGGCCTTGTCGGCGTGCACCAGCAGCCAGCCGTTCTGCAGCGAGCCGTCGTCAGCCGCACCCGAATTGGCCCAATGCTCCCAGGGATTGGTGGCCTCAAACCCCTGCTGGCGCAAATACTCATCGTATTTCGGCCGTGGCCGCCCGGTCGGATGCAGGCCGTCGTCACGTTCGTATGGTTCAAAGCCGCACTCGGCGACATGCACGCCGATGATCGATTCCGGCGGGATGCCGAGCGTCTTCATGCCTTCGAGGTCGGGCGCCATGTGGGTCTTGCCGACCAGCACGTTGCGCACGCCGATCTTGTTGAGGTGATCGCCGAGCGTGGGCTCGCCGACACGCAAGGGCCAGCCATTCCAGTGCGAGCCGTGCGAGCGCATGTAGCGCCCGGTGTAGAACGACATCCGCGACGGGCCGCAGATCGGCGATTGCACATAGGCCTTGCTGAAGAGCACGCCGCGCTTGGCCATGGCGTCGATGTTCGGCGTCTTCAGCGTGGGATGACCGGTGCAGCCGAGATAGTCATAGCGAAGCTGGTCGCACATGATCCAGAGTACGTTCTTCGCGCGCGCCATGCGTTTCGCTCCACCCTTCGCTTGCCGGATATTGCGCTATCGATGATGCGAAGAAAACCTCTCCCTACGGGAGAGGTGTGGAGAGAGCGGTGCTTACTTCACGCCGACCACGGCTCCGCTTCGGCCGCGCTCTTGGCCTTGGCGGAGACCGGGCTTTCACCGATCACATCCGCAAGCGCCCGCAGCGCTTCCTTGACGCCCTGACCGGTGACGCCGGACAGCAGCAGCGGCGTCTTCTTGGCGGCGCGCTTGAGGCGGTCCTTCTGCTTTTTCAGCTCGTCCGGCTCGACCGCGTCGATCTTGTTCAGCGCGACGATCTCGACCTTGTCGGTGAGCTGCCCGCCATAGGCATCGAGCTCCTTGCGCACGGTCTTGTACGCCTTGCCGGCGTGCTCGCTTGTCGCGTCGACGAGATGCAGCAGCACGCGGCAGCGTTCGACATGGCCGAGGAAGCGGTCGCCGAGGCCCGCGCCTTCATGCGCGCCCTCGATCAAACCGGGAATATCCGCCAGCACGAATTCGCGGCCGTCGGCATTCACGACGCCGAGCTGTGGATGCAGCGTGGTGAAGGGATAGTCGGCGATCTTCGGCTTCGCCGCGCTGACCTTGGAGAGGAAGGTCGACTTGCCGGCATTGGGCAGGCCGACCAGGCCGGCGTCTGCGATCAGTTTCAGCCGCAGCCAGATCCAGCGCTCCTCGCCCACCTGGCCGGGATTGGCGTTGCGCGGCGCGCGGTTGGTCGACGACTTGAAATGCGCGTTGCCGAAGCCGCCATTGCCGCCCTCGGCCAGCACGAATTTCTCGCCGACCTTGGTGAAGTCGTGGATCAGCGTCTCGCGGTCCTCGTCGAAGATCTGCGTGCCGACCGGAACCTTGAGCACGATGTTCTTGCCGTTGGCGCCGTGGCGGTCGGAGCCCATGCCGTTCTCGCCCTTCTGGGCCTTGAAGTGCTGCTGGTAGCGGTAGTCGATCAGCGTGTTCAGCCCGTCGGCGACCTCGATGATGACATTGCCGCCACGGCCGCCATTGCCGCCGGAGGGACCGCCGAATTCGATGAACTTCTCGCGGCGGAACGCCACGCAGCCGTTCCCGCCGTCACCGGAGCGGATATAGACCTTTGCTTCGTCGAGGAATTTCATGGGCCATAGGTAGGCCAGGGGCGGGGAAGCGGCAACCCGAACCTGTCCGTGAAAACCAGGAAATTCGGCAAATTTCGGTGCTTGCTTAACCCCGCGATCCCGCTCTCGCCTCAATTTGGCGACGGCCGGTCCGGAGCCGGCGCATCGCCGGCCGGCAGCAGGACGCAGCGAAGCGGGTGCTGACGGGCCGCGGCAAGGCTCTGGACTGTTTCCCGAAAGGCCATAGCCTCGGTGCGGGGAAAGATCCCGCAGGAGCCGCGCTTGCGCGCATGGGTGGAAAACATGATCGCGGTGGCGCGCTCGCGGCTCATCCCGAGGACGTGTTCGAGAACGAAGGTCACGAACTCCGCCGGCGTATAGGGGTCGTTCAGCAGAACGAGCTCCAGATAAGCCGCCTCGTCGCAATCGGCTTCGACATCCGCTGTTGCACCCTTGCCGATGCCATGGCTCAGATAAACCAAGGCATCGTAGCGGGTTGCGCCCTGTGCCGAAAGGAAGCGTCCGATCGGCTCGGCGAACAGCTCGACCAGCATGTCGGCGCCCGTCACGACCGTCCGTTCGGACAGCTGTACCTCGTTGAGGGCAAGCTGGAGCACATGACCCAGGCCTGTCGTTGGCTCCGTCGCGCCTGCGGCCTCGACATCCCGCCGCAAGCGCGTCAGGTCGATGCCACAGGCCTGCATTACCGGCGATGCCTCGTCGTCCTCGATCAAGGCGATCAGCAAATCCTGCGGGCCGGGATGCGTGCGGCCCCGCGCCCGGGCGGCCGAGGTCGCGCGCTGGAGCGAACGCTTGAATGTCTCGGAGCAGGGCGGAAGCAGTGCCATAGCGGGCCATCATTGTACGGGCGGAGCGTGCACGGGATTGGTCGGCACTTTCTCCGCCGTGGTTCACGTGGTGCGGCCTGCCTCGCTCGCGCGAGACGGCTCTGCTAGCCCGGCCGGCGCCGGATCAGGAATTTCTGCGTGCCTTCCAGCACCAGCTCCTTGCGCTGGTTGAACACGGTGCTTGTGAGCGTCACCACGCCGGTCGAACGCCCCGGCACCAGCTCGGTGACCTCGAGCGCGGGATAGATGGTGTCGTCGGCGAACACCGGCTTGAGAAACCGGCTCGATTGCTCGAGGAAGCCGACCAGGGACTCCTCGACCATGAATGGAAACAGGCCCGCGCCGGGTGCGGTGTGGATCAAGGTCTGGAAGCCGTGGGCGAGCAGATGCGGCATGCCGCGGGCGTGGCAATATTCCACGTCATAGTGCACCGGATGGGTGTCGCCGCTCGCGGTCTGGAATGCGGCGAACACCGCCGAGGTCTGGGTTCGGCTCGGCAGCACGAAACGCTCGCCGACGACGAAATCCTCAAACCAGCGTTGCGTGGGGATCATGCGATGCTGGGCTGGATCGAAGTCGGTCATGTCAGGGCTCTTTTTCTCGGCGTGGCGTTTATCGCTACCGCGATGCGAAGAGTGCGACAATCCATTCAATTCAGCGCAAGCGGGCTTGTCCTTGTAGCTCACGTCATTAAAACGACCGCAAGCAAGATTACTGGCGACGCTCTTTCCCCGTCATTGCGAGCGCAGCGAAGCAATCCAGACTGTCGCTGCGGAAAGATTCTGGATTGCTTCGCTGCGCTCGCAATGACGACCTCTGACAGTCCGATCAATGCCCTTCTTCAAGTCTCTCTCCGCCTATGACGACCGCTCGGCGCGGCTGGCCGGCATTGCATTGATGGTGCTGTCGATCTTCATGTTCTCGTTCGGCGATGCCATGGGCAAGTTCCTGGTCGGGACTTATTCGGTGGGACAGCTCTTGTTCCTGCGCGCCTGCGCCGCGCTGCTCCTGCTGGCGCCGCTGATCTGGAAGCAGCGTCACCAGTTCCTGCATCTGGAGCGGCCCGGCCTGCAGCTGTTTCGTGTCGTGCTCTCGACGCTCGAGGTCGCCGCCTTCTTTCTCGCGACGGTCTATCTGCCGCTCGCCGACGTCATCACCTATTATCTCGCCGGCCCCATCTTCGTTACCGCGATGTCGGCGATCTTTCTCGGTGAGCGGGTCGGCTGGCGGCGCTGGACCGCGATCCTGATCGGCTTCTGCGGCGTCCTGATCGCGCTGCCGCCGTCGGCGCAGACCGTCAGCCTGCCGGCGCTGATCGCGCTCGGCGGCAGCCTCTCCTTCGCAACCCTGATGCTGATCACGCGCAGCCTGCGCAAGACGCCCGACATCGTGATGGCGTCGTCGCAATTCGTCGGCACGTTTTCGCTGGGGGCTGTGCTGTCAGCGTTCCACTGGGTGCCGCCGACCCCTGGCAGCCTCGTGATCTTCGCGCTCGCAGGATGCGTCTCGGTGACGGCGCTGTTCTGCGTCAATCGCTCGCTCAAGCTCGCGCCGGCCAGCGTCGTCGTGCCCTATCAATATTCGATGATCGTCTGGGCCGTGATCTTTGGCTTCGTCGTGTTCGGCGACGTCCCATCCATCGCAACACTCGTCGGCGCTGCCATCATCATCGGCGCGGGGTTCTATATCTACTTGCGGGAGCGGGATTTGGGGCGCGAAGCCGCGGAGGTGAATCCGCCAGCGTAGCTCTTACCCTCCCCTGGAGGGGTCCGGGACGAGCGTAGCTCGCCCGTGGGTCGCTGCGCATGTAGCGAAGCGAAATGCGTAGCGGGGTGGGGTGACGGTCTCCCCACGTCCAACAGTGCCCGAGTGGAGGGATCACCCCACCCCGCTCGCGCTTCGCGCGATCGACCCTCCCCCTCCAGGGGAGGGTGATTGGCCCCCTACCGCACCCGTCTTGCACTGCTCCAGCTCTTCAGCGAGGCCCACACCCCGCGCGACAGGCGGAAGCAGTCGACGGGCGTGGAGGAGCCCAGGGCCAGGAAGCGGTGCAGCTGCACGCCGCTCCACTGGAAGCCGCACTTCTCCAGCACCTTGCGCGAGGCCGGGTTGGTGACGCGGGCACCGGCGTAGAGATGCTCGTCCTCGAACTCCTCGAAGAAGAAGTCGATCGCGCCGCGCGCGGCTTCGGTGGCAAAGCCCTGGCCCCAATGCTCGACGCCGAGCCAGTAACCGAGCTCGGCATTGTCGGGCTTCGAGCAATCGATGCCGACCATGCCGAGCGGCCCGGTATCGTGCTCGATCAGGAACACGGTCTCGCTGCCGAGCTCGGCGGTGGCGCGGATGAATTCGGCGGCGTCGTCCTGCGAATAGGGATGCGGCAGGCGGCGCGTGTTCTCGGCGACACGGCGGTCATTGGCGAGCCGGGCGATGGTCCTGACGTCGGCCAGCGTCGGCCGCCGCAAGGTCAGCCGCTCGGTGGCGACGACGCTGGGTCTCGCCTCCTGCAAGGTCACGCTCGAGAAGTCCTGCAACATGTCCGGCTCCGTGAAAGTCACTAAGGTCAAAGTGAGCAAAGAAAAGGGGAGGCCGGTTTCCCGCCTCCCCTGGAGCCTTCGATCTCTTATGATCTTTAGGACTCCGCCGGTTCAGTCGGGACCGGCGGACTCCATTTGATCCACCGTCTATTCAGCAGCCTCTGCGATCGGGAGTACCGATACGAAGGTGCGGCCGTTGGCTTTGGCCTGGAACGCAACGCGGCCCTCGATCTTGGCGAACAAAGTGTGGTCCGTACCCATGCCGACATTAAGGCCGGGGTGCCAGGTGGTGCCGCGCTGACGCGCAATGATGTTGCCGGGAGTGACGATCTCCCCGCCGAACGCCTTGATACCGAGGCGCTTGCCCTTGGAATCGCGTCCGTTGCGCGATGAACCGCCTGCTTTTTTGTGAGCCATGGCTCGTCTCCGAAATCCTGCGTATTTCTAGATCAATTCCTTGACGGAATCATTTCAAAATTTCTCACGCCCCAATTCGTGAATGGGCGTGATCAATTCGATTTATTCGGCGGCTTCCGTTGCCGGCTCCTTGGCCACCTTCTCCTTCTTCGGACGCGGGCCCTTGGTGGGCTTGGCGCCGTCGGTCAGGATCTCGCTGACGCGCAGCACGGTGATCTCGTCGCGGTAGCCGCGCTTGCGGCGCGAGTTCTTGCGGCGGCGCTTCTTGAAGGCGATGACCTTCGGCCCGCGCTTGTGGTCGAGCACCTCGACCGCGACGGACGCGCCGGCCACCGTGGGAACGCCCAGCACCGGCGTGTCGCCGCCGACCACCAGAACTTCGTTCAACTGCACGATCGAGCCGACTTCGCCTTCGATCTTGCCTACTTCCAAGACATCATCCGGCACGACGCGGTATTGCTTGCCGCCGGTTTTGATGACTGCGAACATCGTTTTTTTCCTTCGTGTTCAATCCCGGCCTCGGGACGAGCATCGTCCGGGCCGGCTTTTTGTCAGTCGCTAAGGGTTTATGCGCGTTTTGTGCGGGCGGGAGTTATCCCTTTGAAAACCCACGCAAAAACAAGCGGCGCGAGAAACGCCCCGCGCCGGCTGTGGGACTTATAGCGGCCAACAGCCGCAAGTCAAGGAAAAGCGAGCGAGAACGGCCCGGATTTGAAGGATTTGGGTCCATTCCGGCGCGTGGGCCGAATCTGCGGCCGGCTTGAAACCAACGGGTTCCCTCCCCGTTGTGTCCTCGCAAATCCGACACGCGGGCAAGGGCTATTATGGCAACGGACGAACTGGTCAAGACGACGGGCATCGCCCAGCACGGGGCGAGTCGCCTGCCGTCTGTCGACGTCGACAGCTTCAACATCGAGCTCAAGGACGACGAAGGCTTTCTGGGCGACCGCGCCAGCAAGGGCGCATTTCGCGACATCCTCGAAGAGTGGCGCAAGCCGCTGCGCAAGAGCGGCGAGGATCCGTTCGGCGACGAGGCGTCCGACCAGCTCAGCAAGAAGACCCTCGATGCCGTTCTGGTCGGCGACGATACGGAGGCCACGGCCGTCGTGCACAGCGCGATCGAGGATTTCGCGCAGGAGCTTGCTTACGTCACGCGGCGATTCCTCAAGACCAAGGCCTGGGCCAAGACCGAATGCATCGTGGTCGGCGGCGGCTTTCGCGCCAGCCGGCTCGGCGAGATTGCCATTGCCCGGGCCGAGATCATCCTCAAGTCGGAAGGCTTCAAGGTCGACCTGGTGCCGATCCGCACCGATCCTGACGATGCCGGCCTGATCGGCGCCTTGCACCTCGCGCCGTCCTGGATTTTTGAAGCCTATGACAGCATCCTCGCCGTCGATATCGGCGGGACCAACATCCGCTGCGGCATCGTCGAGACCCGCTGGAAGAAGGCGCCCGATCTGTCCAAGGCCGTCGTCTTCAAATCCGATCTGTGGCGCCATGCCGACGACGAGCCGAGCCGCGAAGCCGCGGTGAAGCGGCTGGTCAAGATGCTCGAAGGCCTCATCGAGGACGCCGAGGCCGAAGGCTTCAAGCTCGCGCCGTTCATCGGCATCGCCTGTCCCGGCGTGATCAACGCGGATGGCTCGATCGAGAAGGGCGCGCAGAACCTGCCGGGCAATTGGGAGAGCAGCAAGTTCAACCTGCCGGCGAGCCTCGTCGAGGCGATCCCTGTGATCGGCGAGCACGACACCGCGATCATGATGCACAATGACGGCGTCGTTCAGGGCCTCTCGGAAGTGCCGTTCATGCAGCACGTCCAGCGCTGGGGCGTGCTCACCATCGGCACCGGGCTCGGCAATGCGCGCTTCACCAACCGCCGCAAGGAGAACGGCAACGGAAAAGACCGGGATTCCACGGAGAACGGGAAGAAAAAGGGTAAGAACGACAAGGAGTAACCTTGACTGGTTAGGTTAAGGGACGGATTGCGTTGCGGGATGCCAGCCGCACGCTACGGTCGAATCGTCGCTTCCACTCGGCCGGCGAAGCCGCCCTTCCCGGCCAGTATTTCAATGAGCGGCACGGGACCGCCAGTGTTTACCGCGTCTGGCGGTCCCACCCCTTTTTCTTCGCCTCTCCCGCTTGCGGGAGAGGCCGACGCGCCCCGGGCGATGCGAAGCATCGCACGCGCGCGGCGGGTGAGGGCTCTCGCCGCGCAGGGACGTCCTCGACCATCCATAATCCCATTGCCGAAACACCCTCTCCCCGACCCTCTCCCGCAAGCGGGAGAGGGAGCACACGTCCATTGATGCCCGAGTTCGACCTTCCACCGCACCTCAGCTCCAGCCGATGCGCGCAAAGAACCGCGCAATCTCCGCGGCCGCGCGATCCGGATCTTCCCGATGCGGGAAGTGGCCGACATCCGGAAACATCGCCAGATCGAGATCGCTGAAGGTCTCGGAAAGCCGATCGGTCCATGCATACGGAAACAGCGGATCGTGCTCGGCCCAGCGCACGCAGGTCGGCACCTCGATCGGCGGCAGCTTTGGCGCCTCGCCTTTCATCATCGCGACCCGCCCGGCATGCGAGGCCTTATAATGCGCAAAGCCGCCGGCGAGATTGCCGTCCTCAAGGAAATTGTCCACGAAGGCATCGAGCACATCGTCGAAAGCATTCTTGCGATGAGCCCAGCCTTTGAGGAAATGGCTGATATAGAGCCGGCAGCTTTCGCGGCTCGCACCGATCAGCGCAGGCGCCATCTCCATCTGGTGGAAGGACTGGTACCAGATGTGGTTGAGTCTATCAGGCGCGGCCATGCGCGGCCCGATCCCGGGATGGACGAAATCGAAGAAGAACAGCCCAGCGAGCCGCCCCGGTGCCTGCCGGGCCAGAGGCTGCATCACCGCACCGCCGACATCGTGGCCGACCACGCCGAATCGGCTGATGCCGAGCCCGTCCATCAGCGCCAGCATGTCCGCCGCGTGGCCGTCCGGCCCGTAAGGCCCTTCGGGCTTGTCGCTGCCGCCGAAGCCGCGCAGATCGGGCGCTACAAGCATGAAGCGATCCGAAAGACGCGCCATCACCGGCTCCCAGGTCAGCCAGAATTCCGGCCAGCCATGCAGCAGAAGCAGCGGTTTGCCCTTTCCAGCGCTGACCAGGTGGAAATCGGCGCCATTGGCCGAGATCGTCAGATGCTCCATGGCAGTTCCTTTCGGGGCAGAAGCGTTCTCCAGCGAAGTGGCCGCCGGTTCGCGTCAAGAAAACGCGTCAAAACAAAAATCCAGGGCTCCGTTCCGGTTCATCGGAGCGGAGCTAAAGGCCAAGGGGGACGACAAGGGCTGAAAGAGGCAGCGGATTTTCCCCTTTGGCGCCTTGTCTGGCCCGCCATCCTCGCCTATTAACGCCCCCAACCACAGGGGCCGCAGCTCCTATATGGCGCCTTCAGGAGAGGTGGCAGAGTGGTTGAATGCACCGCACTCGAAATGCGGCATAGGTGCAAGCCTATCGGGGGTTCGAATCCCTCCCTCTCCGCCATAATAGAACGACTTCGAGAAAGCCCGTAAAACAAGGCGTTTCTGCACGCCAGAAGCTTCTGGTGTAGCCCCCTAAGGTAGCCCCAAAGCTGCCATGGCAGGCCGAAAGTTAACGCCGGCGAACGAACGGCGAGCCGACCGATTGTCCCCAGATGAGCGTCCCACGACCCGGGCGCGAGCGATCGGGCAACAGATCGAACAGGCGACGACTGTGCCCGCCATGATCGAAGTCTCCGGCCCTTACCAACGCCCGCTCGATCTCAAGGCCGGCGACAAAGTCTTTCCCGCGCCGGTCCCCACGTAACGTGGAACGCTTCCGTACCGAGCACGCGCTGACGGTCGGGGCTGGCGACGCGCGTTGCTGTCGAGAGATAGGAGAGGCAGGCGATGACGACCCCATTGTACGCTCCTCCTCGGTCTTGCAGAAATCCGGCGGCATTGGCGCTGAAGCATTCCGTCACTTCACCCGGCGCGATTCCCTCGTCGGAAGGAACGGACGGCATCGACCTAAATACATCACTTCGTAAATACATCGCTTCGGATGAACGTCGCGCGCGATGACCTCGGAATACACAGGCGTCGCGTTTTGCCAAGCTTCTCAAGACGGGTCTCGACTTGAGCATTGGAACCTGCTCAGGATCAAAGCCCTCAAGCTGAACCAGCCTGGCACCGCCCTTTCTCTTGGGACATCCTGGTCGAGGCTGTGATAAGCTGCTTTTCAGCGCGCCTTGGCCGGCCGGACGAAGATCGGCGTCCCTCTCAGTGGCTTGCCTGACGGCGGAGTCCAGCAATTTGGCCCGTCTTTTCGGCTCGGCGCTGATAGCGATAGTGGCTCCCAGGTCCAGCGGGCATGTCGAGCAAGACTTCTGCCCGAGAGGGCGCCGGGCGCGCCGATGGCAAGCGAAAGGCTATCCCGGCCACGTTGTCCGCGGCGGGCCATTCGGTGGGGTCAACCGTTGCTCTACAACTCGATCAAAGTACCTTCTGAAATTATCCATAAATGGCAAGAGATCGTGGATGTGCTTGCCGAGATCATGCACGTCCCCTCAGCTTTGATCATGCGAGTAGAGCCGCCCAACATCAAAGTTTTCGTATCCAGCGAGTCCAAGGGGAACCCCTACGAAGCGGACGAGCTCGCACCGCTTAACACCGGGCTCTACTGCGAAACGGTGATGAAAACGTGCCAACCTCTGCTCGTTCCGGACGCCCTTCGCGATGAAGCGTGGAAATCAAACCCTGACATCAAGCTGGGGATGATTTCCTACCTCGGCGTCCCGATCAGTTGGCCCGATGGCGAGGTATTCGGAACGATTTGCGTTCTCGACAACAAAAGGAACGAGTACAGCAAGCCCTACCTCAGACTGCTGCATCAGTTGCGCGACGCGGTGCAGATTGATTTGCAAAGTTTAGCGGCACAGCACAAACAGCTCGAAGAACGTGAGACGAAGATCCGGCGTCTGGTCGACGCCAACATCATCGGGATCTACATCTGGGAGCTCGACGGTCGGCTCCTTGAGGCCAATGATACGTTTCTGCGTATGGTGGGATACGATCGCGAGGATCTTATCTCAGGTGGTGTGCGCTGGACGGACCTCACGCCGCTGGAATGGCGCGATCGCACCGCACGCGCCCAGGAAGAATTAAAGAGGACTGGCGCGGTGCAACCCTTTGAGAAGGAGTACCTTCGCAAGGACGGCAGCCGCGTGCCCGTGCTGATCGGCTCGGCGGCGTTCGATGAACAGCGAGACCAAGGCGTCGCGTTCGTGCTCAATCTGACCGAGCGCAAGCAGGCGGAAGCGGAAGCCCGCGAAAGCGAGGGGCGCTACCGCGAAGCGCTGATGGAGCTCGCGCACGTCAATCGCGTCACGACAATGGGGCAACTGACGGCTTCGATTTCACATGAAATGAAGCAGCCGATAGGGGCGGTTGTGGCCAACGCAGAGGCCGCGTTGAACTGGCTTGATGCTCAACCGCCAGAACTAAATCGGGTTCGCCAGACGCTCGGTTGGATAATACGTGATAGCTTGCGAGCCGGCGAGATCATTGGTCGGATCCAGGGGCTTATCAAGAAGGCGCCTCCGCGGCGAGAGGAAATGGAGATCAACGCGGCAGTGCTTGAGATCATAGCTCTGACCCGTGGCGAAGTGGTGAAGAACGGCGTCTCGGTGCGGACCCACCTCGCGGAGGGCTTGCCGCTCATTCGAGTAGATCGGGTCCAACTGCAACAAGTGGTCCTCAACTTAATCATCAACGCCGTCGAAGCGATGAGCGCCGTCCGCGAGGAGCCACGTGAGTTGCTGATCTGCACGGACAGAGATGCCCTGAATGGCGTGCTCGTCAGCTTGCGAGATTCGGGGCCGGGGCTGGATCCGGCGAGCCTTGAGCACGTCTTCGACCCATTCTACACGACCAAGCCCAGTGGCATGGGCATGGGATTATCAATTTGCCGTTCGATCGTCGAAGCGCATGGGGGGCGGATATGGGCGGGCGCGAATGAAACTCGAGGCGCGGTGTTTCAATTCAGCCTGCCTCTAGAGCGAGACGAGACCATTTCCGCTGAATACGCCGGCCAATGCCGGCTGTCCGAGAAAGCGGATACGGAGAGCGAAAGCGAGAGCCCGTTCTCCCCGACCGCAGATGTTTCTACCGAGATCGGCCGCCGCGCGTAGGCACACGCTGCGCGCTAGAGTTAGGTCAGCAACTTGGTCGATGCCATGCGTTGACCGGCAAGCGGGAGAAGGCAGGCTCCAGCGCTCTTGCCGCTTTGGCCGATCGGTTCGCCATCAGTCGGGCTGTGCAAATCGGCCGACCACGATCGCGGTCGAGACCGAAGAGCTGGAACGTATCTGCATGCACCACCGGAATGCAGTGGACGGGCGGGGTTGGCCCAAGATAGTCGTGGGGCAATATTCCTTCACGGCGTTGAAACCCTCGCGTGAGCCGGTTTAGCGAAGCGAATTCGCTAATGCAGGTTACGGTGACAGTGCTGGACTGCACCCCTGAAGTGAGACACGATAATTACAGTGACAGGCATTTCGAGGATGACCTGTGGCAGGACCAGGAAAGAAGCGTCAGTTTCCGACGGCTTACAAATTGAAGGCGATCAAGCGGGTTGAGCGGGGCGAAGGCGTCCTTCCTGTGGCCCGCGAGCTTGGGATATCCCGCAAGATTCTTCATGACTGGATCAAAGCCTGGAACGCCGATGGGCCGGACGGTTTGAACCGGAAGCCCGGACCCAAACCTGGCCCCCGCAAGCTCAAGCCGCTAGCAACG